>NZ_AZWO01000035.1 GCF_000514775.1 Salinispora pacifica CNR114
GGCGATGGACAGCAGTTTGCGGCGGCCGGCCTTGCGTAGACCGGCCGGTCCACCGCAGCGCGACAGCAGCTCCAACACGGCCTTGTGGTGCACTTTCGGGCCGAGGACCCGTTCCAGCGTGGGGTGAATCTGTGTCAGCAGACCCCGGATCCGGTTGGACACCCGGGTGGCCTCGCCAGCGAGGTCGTCGTCGAAGCCGACCAGGACTTCCAACTCGGCGAGGGCCTCGTCGCCGGTGTCGACCCGTCGCAGGGTGTGGGGCAGGGTGCGGGCGGCGTCGGCGATGACGTAGGCGTCGCGGGCGTCGGTCTTCGCGCTACCGGGGTGCAGGTCAGCGATGCGTCGCATGGCCAGGCCGGGCAGGTAGGCCACCTGATGACCGCACGCCCGGGCGACCGCGACCGGTAGGGCGCCGATCGAGGCGGGCTGGCCCGCCACGACCAGCACCCGACCGTGGCGGGCCAGCTTGTCGAACAGTTGCCGCAGCCGGGCCTCGGTGTTCGGCAACGCCGCGTCATGCAGCCGTCTGCCGTCCGGTGCCAACCCGACCGCGTGATGATCACCCTTACCGACGTCCAAGCCCAGGTAGACGCCGTATCCGTCGTTCACCGCACCCGCCTCCACGTATCGGATCGTGGCCTCGGCCGCAGTCAGGGCGTCGGACTGCCGGCAGCCACGTTACGAAGAGACCTACCCCAACACGGGTGGCCGTGTCCCTGACTTGTTGGATCGGGGGCAGACGCGAGGGTCTGCAGCCCATAGCGTTCAGGGCGCCGGTCGGCTCAGGTCCGCGTGTTCCTTGCCGCCCGTGTGGTTGGCTATCACTGATAGCGTGCCACGTCGGCCGGTGCCCGGCCGTGGCGTGGCTCGACAGAGGCATGCGATCGATCTTCAAGTCAGGATGCCCACCACGGCACATGCCCCTGCCAGCCGCCTGCCGTGGAGACATCCGTCGTGATCGTGATCGGTATCGACCCGCACAAGTCATCGCTGACCGCCGTCGCCGTTGACGACACTGGTCATGAACTGGCGGCCCGACGCTTCGTCGTCAACGCCGGCACCTTCACCCAGCTCATCAGCTGGGCCCAACGCTGGCCGCAGCACCGCTTCGCTGTCGAAGGCGCCAAGGGACTCGGCCGCGGTATCGCTCAACAGTTGGCCGCCGCCGGCGCGGGCGTCGTCGATGTCCCCGCTACCCTCGCCGCCCGGGCGCGGCTGCTGACCGAGCACCGCGACGACCTCACCCACGAACGCACCCGCATCCTCAACCGTCTGCACGGACTCCTGCGAGACCTGGTCCCCGGCGGCGCACCCACCGGCCTGTCCGCCGACAAGCCGCCACAGCCCTGCGTACCGTGCGACCGGCCACCGCCACCGACGCCTGCCGACGCGACATCGCCCGGCAACTCCTGGCCGCACTCCGGCGAATCGACGCACAGCTCAAGGCAAACGAAACCGAACTAGACCACGCAGTCACCGCAGCCCGAAGCAGCCTGACCGAACTACCCGGCATCGGCGTGATCATGGCGGCAAAGATCCTCGGCCACGTCGGCAACGTCACCCGGTTTCCCAACGCCGACCACTTCGCCAGCTACACCGGCGCGGCACCCATCGACACCTCCAGCGGACCCCGCAAGCGTCACCGCCTCAACACCGGCGGCAACCGCCAACTCAACTCCGCCCTGCACATCATCGCCGTCGTCCAAGCCCACCACTCAGACCTCGGACGGGCCTACTACCAGCGCAAACTCGGCGAAGGTAAGACACCAGCCGAAGCCCGACGCGCCCTGAAACGCCGCCTCGCCAACGTCATCTACCGACGAATCCTCAAAGATCAGAAACAAGCACACCCAACGGCCGCTTGACAGACAGAGGCGCTATCAGCGGTCCACCGACGCCACCCGGCCCGGCGACAACACCCCCCGGATCATCCGTACGACAGGGGCAGTAAGTCATACCGGGCCGGGCAACCGAGGGTCCCCGGCTGGGGACGATCAACAAGACCTCCGATGTCCGTTGAGGTCAAGGGCAGGGGATGATTTGCCAGTGGATACGGACGAAGCTGTGCGCTTGGTTCGGTCACAGGTGTGGTCGGACCGGGTGGAGGCTGGGCGCTGTCTGAGTGTTGTTGTCGGGCAGGAGCCGGTGGATGTCGCGGTGCGCGCTCTCCTTCTCGATCGTGATAACACCGCGGTGACCGACGCGACTGCTGAGGCGCTGCTGCAGCGTGGTGACGCACCGGCGCTGCGACTGCTGGCTGCGGCGTGGCATGTCGCGGAGCCGGAGACCTCGGATCACATCTACGCTGCCTTGGGCAGCATCCTGTTCGAGCTGTCCTGCGCCGAGCCGGGGGATCGCTTGCGGTTCCGAGCCGTGGTTGAGGGCTTGCTGGTCGAATCTGACCCCGATGTTCGTGCCGGTGCCCGGGATCTGTTGGATGCAGTTGCCCGAGCATTACGGGACTGACTCAGGGGCTTGTCGGCGTTACCTGGGCGAAGGCCTTGGTCGGGTCGTATAGCTGTTCGGTGGCCAAGCAGTGATGGAGACAGCCAAGCAGCCGGTTGAACAGGTGGCGTAGGGCGGCGGGATGGCGGTCGCCGTGATCTCGGCGGCGCTGGTAGTGCTGCTTGGCGGGTTCGGCGTNGGTGGCGGCGACGAAGGCCCACAGATAACCGGCAGCGGCAAGTCGATCGTTTTTCACCTTNCGGTGGGTGATGGAGANGCTGCGCCCGGACGCGCGGGTGAACGGGGCCGCGCCGGCGTAGGCCTTCAACGCGCGGGCATCGGCGAACCGGGCGCGGTCGTCGCCGATCTCGGCCAAAACGCGGGCGCCGGTCACATCGGCCAGACCGGGGAAGCTTGTCACGATCGCGTGGTCCAGGTGCTGGCGGAACGCTTCGCTGGCGGCTTCGGCAAGCTGTTCGACACTGGCGCATTCGACGTTCAGCGTCGCCAGCAGCGCCAGCGCCTGGATGCCCATGGCTTCCTCTACGACGGCCGGCTGACGCAGTTGCGGACGGCGCAGCGCCTGCTGCAGTTCGGCGGCCAAGTCCTCGACGCCGCGCCGGCGGCCGCCGCGGCGTAGGGCGGCGGCGATCCGAGTTGTAGACAGCTTTGCAGCAGCTGCGGGCGTGGATGCGACGGCCAGCACCGCGCGGGCGTCCGCGCTGGTCAGATGGCCCTTCCTGCCGTTGAACGCGGCGAGGAACGTGGGAAAGTACTCCCGCAGCAGCGACCGCAGCTCGTTTGAGGCCCGGGTTCGCCGCCAGGTGGCGTCCTGGTGGGCTCGGGCCAGCACCGCGACTGCCTGAACCAGTTCACTGTCGTGTGGCAGCGACCGGTGAACGTGGGCGTCGGTGCGCAGGATGTTGGCCAGCACCACCGCGTCGGCGTGGTCGGACTTCTTGCCCGACACCGAGTGCCGCTGCCGGTAACGAGCCACCGCCATCGGGTTGATCGAGTACACCCGCCGGCCGCTTGCGCGCAGCGCCGCGACCAGCAACCCACGCGGGGTCTCGATCGCCACCGGGACCGGCTCGGCGGTGCTGTCGCCGGCGGCGGCCAGCATCTCGACCAGCGTGGTGAATCCGTCCAAGTCATCGCCGATACGGCCCTTGGCGACCAAACGACCGTGCTCGTCGACCAGAGCAACGTCGTGGTGCCGTTCTGACCAGTCGATGCCGCAGTACACCGCCAACTCCTACTCCCTTCTCGCCTGCCCGTCGGGCATGCAACCCTGGCGGAAACGCGCGGCGCCCTAATGACGAGGCTCTGTGGCCTACCCTCCGATGAGCCGTTCGCGATCCCAGCGACCCGCACGGTCCCGGTCTTCGCAGTCAGAGCTCGTCGGCTCCCGGTATGCGAGGTGTTCGCCGTGCGGGCGGGCTACAACCACGATCAACATCCTGCCCAAAGGTCACGAGGTGGTCCGGCCCTGCCAAGGCCCGCCGGTCTTGCACGAGACCTGGCTCGGTCCAGAGGTGTGCAGGCATGTCCCCGACGGGCCGGACCACCGACGAACGGCTCACCGAGCCCACGCCGCCGATCTTTTTAAGGGTCTCAAGGGACCAGGTAACGGGCAGGCATCCCATGGACCACGGCGGGCCGTTCGGGACTCATTAGGTAACGGGGAAGGGTCCGCTGGTGGCGGGGCGACTCGACGAGAACGCCACCGAAGTCCAGCAGCAGCGCCGCAGGCGGAAACAGCATCATGCGTCCATCGTCGCCGCAACGGGCGCCGTGTGCGGGCAGAAGACACGGAGATCACGGACGGTCACGGTGCTCCGGCGTACGTAAGCGCTGCGTCCATCGGGTGTGGGCCCGGCCTGGTGGCCGGGCCCACACGCGATGGGTTACTCCTCCTCTGGGTCCTGTTGGTCCTCGTTGCGGTCGACGGCCCGATCGGCGCGGTCGGGGAATCCGTCCTGCGCAGTCGGCGAGTGCGGGTCTCGCTCGGCCGCCTCGCGGATCCGGTCGGCCGCCTCGCGGCTCATCGGGGTCTCCTTCGGCATGGTGTGCACCTCCCTCCGGGAAGCACCGGCATGCGCGCACGCCAGTCGCTACCGACAGAGGTTCACGGGCGTGCGCGCACGTCAGGGACACGAGTGAGCGGCGTTTCTCGGCGCGGTGACCACGTCGCACGCGGGTACACCGCAGGCCCTCGAACTTCCCGTCCGGGGAAGTGGCCGCGCCCCGCCCCAGCACGGGGTTCGGGACGACACGTCTCATTGATAGGTCCGCGGTCGAGGCGGGCCCGGCCGCTGTCGGGCGTTCCACCTTGCCGCCGGGGAGTGCCGCCAGCGCGCGGACCATCACCTCGCTGGCTCCCGGCACGGTCCGATGCGTGGACCGCACCCCTGATGCTCACCCCGCCGCTGGCCGCCGTCAAGGACCTGACCTGCGAGTTTCCTGAGCCGTCCGCTTCGGCTACCGACCAGGTTGGGCCGTTGGCGTGCCGGAACCGGTTGCTCTTGCCTTCGCGCCAGGTCCGGCTGCAGCGTCAGGTCAACTCCGGTGGAGGATCGCGTCGGCGGACAGGACAAGGGCGGCCAAACCGAACGCGGGCGGGTCTGCGTCGTTCTCGGGGGTGAACCGGAAATACAGCAGCGGCAGCAGATGGGCGGCCAGGCGCTCCCGATCCACCGGAAGCCCGGCGAGCCGGTCCAGCAGCCACGCCATGCTCAGCACCCGGCGGGCGAGCGGATGCGCGAGGCGGGTGGTGAGATGCAGATGATCGTGAGTGGTCGCGGCGTGGGCGGTGAGCAGCCCCGTGTGCTTGACACACGAGGTGATTAGTTTCGCCAGGAGGTATTCGAGATCGTGCAGCCCGGCGTACTCGTAATCGATCAGCCACCATCGGCGCCCGTCGCGAGCGACGAGCACGTTGTTGAGATGCAGGTCGCCGCTGGCGTGGACGACCCACAGCGGCGGCTGCCTGAGCTTGTGGCGGGTGAGGTCGAAGAGATCGGCGAGGGTAGCGTCGAGCGGGTCACCGTCGATAGTGATCCGGTGCCGGGCCTACGGACGGAGTCGGGCGACGAGCTCGGCCGCCCAGGCCGCGAGGACGGCCGGGGTCTCCTCGGTGTGATCCGGCGGCCCGTCGAGGTCACAGGCCGGCATGAGGTTGTTCTGCGCGGCGGTGGCCAGGTGGTCGGCAATGTCGCCCAGGACCGTCTCGAACCGGTTGGGATCGGCGGCGGCCAGCCCGGCAAGGGGTACCCCGTCGAGGTGCTCCATGACCAGCGCGGCCCGACCCTGCCGATAGTGCAGTGTCGCCGCAGGGACCGGGTAGAAGCGGGCAAGGGTCTGCAGGCCGGAGAACTCCCGCTCGGCGCTCGCCCGGTCCCGGCCGAGTTTCACCACACCTGCGGGGTGCCCGTGCCCGTCTCGAACGGCGAACACCGGACTGGTGCTGGGTCGCAGCTGCTCGACCCGGCCGTCCGGCGACCGGTAGACCAGAGCGGGCCGGTGATAGTCGGGCTCGGCCAGGTAATCGGCGGTGACAGCAGAGCGGATGTGGGTGATCGCGGTGTCGACCGCTGTGGCCAGGGGGAGAGGGCTGGGCCGGGTGGCCAGCGCCGCGAGGTCGACCCGGCCGGTGGTGAGAAAACTCCAGCGGCCACGATCGTCCTGCCCTGCGTAGAGCAGGTCAGCCGTGTCCGGCCCATTGGGCAGCCACACCGGGTACCAGATACAGCGGGAGTCCGGACCGGTGAGCCGGCGGTGGTGAATCGGACCGAGCTTGCGCCAGGTGACACCGTCGCGGGAGACCGCCGCCGCGACGCTGCGCGAGCTGCCTGCACCGCAGGCCATAACCAAGATGCCGTCGGCGGTGCCGACAACCGCTGGGCAGTCGACTCCGTCGGCGTCAGCGCTGCCAGGTTCGCCACGGTCGAGGGCCGCCCCAAGACGCTGCCACACCAGCCCGCCGACGGAGCGGGCGACGAACACACGTCGCCCTCGATTGTCGTGGCTGACGTACCACATCAACCAGCCGTCCCGCCGTCGCAGCACCGAAGGCGAGAGCCCTTGACCAGCTAGAGGCTCCAGACCGACGACGGTATTGGGCGGGGACCACGTGGCTCCGCTGTCGGCGCTGACCGCGTGATGAAGTCGCCGATGCCCCTCGGCGCTGACGCCGCTGAACCAGACATGCAAGTCCTCGCCGTCGCTGGCCAGGCTCGCGCCGGGCACCGCAACCACGCCAGGCGGAATCGGCATCCGCACGCCAGCGTCGACGGCGTATGCCACGGTGCTCGTCATAGTCATGATTCGTAACCCGGTTGAGTCGCCACCACGACCTCTACGACTCTCCAGCGCGTCAGCGGTGTCACCGGTGACCACCAGCAGGATGCGACCGAGATGCTGAGCCGCGCCCACCGCCATCGGGCTTCGGCCAGCGGCAATTGTTCGCCGTTGGCGGCCTACGACGTTCAGTTGACGGCAGACAGGTACTTGGCTCGACGGCTGCCGATCAACTCCTCGGACTGCCGCGTCCGGCAGTGTCCGCGTCCACCGTTGATCGCCGGGCGGTTCGGCCACCATCCCAGCCACCTTCCTTCCGGCCGACCCTGTCGTTGAGAGCCGGAGACTTTCTCCAGCGCAGTCGATGAGTCCTGTGTCGAGCAGGTCCGACAGCGAATCCCGACACCAGGACGAAGGTCGAGTTCGATGCGATCTTGGGAGCGGCGACAGGATGCGGGCCGGCGCGAGGCCGACGAACGTACGCTGTGGGCTGGCGGGGCCACAGATGTCGGGGTGAACAATCGAGTTCCGACATCCACGAATACGCTGGCGAACTCCCTGGGCGTTCTGTTGGTGGCGCTCTGTAGCTCTGGTCACGTCTGCTCTGACGTATGAGGTTGAGGACGCTCGGAACCCGGTGGCCGTGCAGCTGCGGACGACGTCCGGCGGCGGTGGCTCCCAGCAGAGGCGCGTGGTTCCGCGGCGGGGCCTCTGGCTTCGCTGACGGGTCGTCGCCGAGCAGGGGTGTCGGCCGCTCGCGGTCCGCCAGGAGCCCGCCGAATGAGGTCGTGGGTCTGTGGGTCTTCAGGTGATGTGCCACCGACGACGGGAGCCGAGTCCGACCGCCGCACCGATCTTCAGGTGGACGTCGTCGCGGTCACTTCACCAATGAATCTTGGAACTTTTTGGAGGACTTTGGAAGTTGTGATACGGTCCCGCCATGCCCGAGATGATGGACGAGCTCGAGGAGCGGATCTCGCAGCTGCGCGGTCGCATCCGTCAGGCACTCGCTGCCGGCGAGCGTACTGAAGTTCCGCGCCTGCGTGCGGAATTGCGGGCGGCGGAGCTGAGTTGGGATGCAGCGCTACTGGAGTCCGACGACTTGGCGCCGGTGCCGCCAGAGACGCTGCCAGCGGGCATGTCATTGTTTCCCGTTCGCGAACAGGTTCATCAGGTCCTGACGGTGCTGGGGGTCGCGGCGTCGCCGCGGTTGATCGTCGCGACTCACGAGGCGTTGTTCGCGGGCGGATTGGCTGCGACCAAGCTGGCCAGTCTTCGGCGCGACGAGGAGCGATCCTTCCGGGCGGCGCCGTACTCCCGACCGTACTACGTGTGTGCTGCTCTGGCGGCGGACCAGCTCGTGGCCGTGCGTGGCCTCCTAGCGATATCCACGTGGTCGCTGGATCGCCGCATCATGGGTCCGCTGTCGCCCAGGGTCGACTTTCTTACCGCCGCGATACGCCTGGTTCATCACCTCCAGACCACCGGGAAACTTGGGTCGCAGTCGATCCGGCTCCTGTGGCCGTTCACCAACAACATTCCAGGCGCCGGCGGACCCACTGAGGGGTTCGAGCCATCAAGGCTTATCGCTGCAGCACAAGCGGAGCTGAACATTCACGAGGAGTCCGACCGTCAGCAACGCGAGGCTGCGGCCGAGCGTGCGCGGCGGCTTTCCGACGCGGAACAACTGTTCGGTGGCGAACAACTCAAGGCAGTCAAGTCCGCCACGAAAAGCTAACTCCACTTCCCTTATCCGGCGGCCCGGTTCCCGCGAAGACCCGGACCCGTCCTTCAAAGGATGACATGTCTGTCGTCGACGAACGTTTGAACGCTTTGCGGGGTGCGGCACCGCGAAAGCCGCACAACGCCCGCACACTCGCCGCGCTCGCGGCGAACCCAGGTTGCCTCCGACGCACGCTGCTCGATGCCGCAGGCATCGACAAAGGGCAGATTGCGCAAGGGTTGGGCGTACGCATCTCCATCGGCCAGATGTCAAGCATCGCCATCGCCCGGGGAAAGGGTTTCGAGGCGAAGGTGAAGGCGGACGGATGTGCTGAGCTGCTGCGCTTGTTGCGCGAACACATCGGGCTGCCTGTCGCCGAGGTCCACTATCACGACCTTAATCCGGCCGACACCGACGACAGGATCACGTCGCGGTTGCGGCGTTCCCGGCACGCCTTGCGGGTATCGGCGGAGTCGAATGAGCCGACCGGTACGTTGTTCGATCATCCGATCCTGCAGCTCACCGTGAATGGGGTGCAGGTGCGGATCGAACCGGATCTGATCGCGTTCAAGCTCGGCAATCAGTTCTTTATTGTGGAGGTCAAGTCCTTCGCGATTTTGGACGGCACTGCGGATTCCGGCAAGGTGGCGGCTGCCGCGCAGCAGTCCGCAGTGTACGTGCTCGCGATGCGGGAGATGTTGCAGACGGCCGGGCTGGACCCTGACATGGTGTCGGACCAAGTCGTGCTCGTGTGCCCGAAGGACTTCAGCAATCACCCGGTTGCAGAGCTACTCGATGTCCGCAAGCAGCTGGCAACGTTGAAGCGCCAGCTGGACCGTATGGAAAGTGTGGAGAGCGTGCTGCGGCTCGTGCCGCCGGACCTCTCGTTCGACTTGCGGTTGGACGACGCCGGCCGGCCGACGCGCGATCCCCAGGAGCTCGCGGCGGCGGTCTTCCAGGTCACTGCCCGGTATTCGCCGGAGTGCCTGGGCGCCTGCGAGCTGGGTGGGGTGTGCCGGTCGGAGGCGAGCGGCATGGTGCCGGTGCTGGGCAGGGTGGTGCGCGAAGACCTGGGCGGCATCGACTCGATCAAGGAGGCGGTCGAACTGGCTACCGGCCTGCGGGAGCCGGACGCCGGCCAGCAGCAGGCGTCCGATCTGCTGCGAAGGGCCTACGGCATGCGCGAGGCAGCGTTGGGAGCTGTCCGGTGACCGTGCTGACCTCCTTGGCCAAGGCGCTGGCTGCGTACTCGATGGGCCCACAGCGGCTGACCGTCTTCCGACACCAGTACATCTCGTCGAAGCCGATCGTCATCGTGCCGCTCACGTTGGCCGGGGAGACCAACGCACCGCTCGCGGCGATGGTCGGCTCCGACCGTGCCCGGCCGACCCTGATCGTGACCCGGCAGCCACGCGAACGAGCGGAGCGACTGCAGTTCGCCGGCAGGCTAGCCAGCGAGCTGCTGTTCCCCATCGAAATGGCCGCGCAGCGGACACAGCCCACCGGTCCGGGGCCGAATGCGCGGATGCGGGTAGTCGACGCCCCGCAGATCTGGGTTCCGAACCCGGCAGGAATCGAGTTCGTCCGCACGCTGGGTCGAATGACGAGGCTACGGCAAATCGAAGGACCGTGGGCGGTTCCGAAGAAGGTACGCGACCTCGGCATCTGGCTGACCTGGTTCGCGGAGCAGGCCGAGTTCGCCGACACCGGCGCGCTGATCGCGGCGACCCAGGCGTTGGCTGCCGTGTGGGCGACCGGCCAGAGCGATCTCGAAGACGGCAACCTCGCTGCCCAGATGGCCTGGCTCGACCCGCCCGAAGGGATGGACGTCGCCTCGGCAGTCAGCCGAGCTGAGAACCCGCAACTGTGCCCACCGGCGGGTCCGACTACCGACCCGACCTTCGACCGGCTCTTCTTGGAGCCCGCGCTGCGGGACCTAGCCAGCGCGCGGACCCCGGCGGCGCACAGCGCCGTTCACCGGCGGCTGACCGCGATGCTGGAAGAGCAGATGCGCCCGACCTGGGAGCTGGTGTGGACGGCGATCGATCTGCTGCTCGAGGTGACCGAGGCGCCGCGGGTTCCGAAACGCTGGGAACAGCAACGTGACCGGTTTACCTCGTTCCACCAGTACGTCGCGAATGGTGGCAATCCGCAGGCCAAACGCGACAGCGCAGGCCGCAGCGCCCATCGACTCGCCGAGCTGGAACAGCGGATGGCCGCGTTCGAGGCGCAACGCGCCTACGACGACCCGCTCGTGATTGCGGACTATCGGCTCACTGGTGAGGCGTTTGCCGGGCAGGTCGTCGATGTCGATGCGACTCGCCGCGTGCCCGGGCTACGGCGCAGTGTGCTGCGTCCGCTGGTCACGGTGGCGACCAGCGACCAGGTCCATCTCGACGTCGATCAGCACGTGTACGACCCGGCCCGCAACGGGCAGCAGGCGGTCATTACGTCGGTCAACGAGACCGAGGACGGCTGGCGTATCGAACTTGAGTTGCAGAATCAGATGGGCGGCGGCCAGACCGCAAAGCCTGGCTCGGTTCCTCTACTCGGAGAGGAGGTCACCTACACGAGCGTGACCGAGACGTTCGTCCGGCGCCGGCCGTGGCCGACGCGGGAAGAAACCCCTTGGACGCACGGTGGCCCGCCACCAGACTCCACGCCTGTTGTGGAGGACGCGGCGGAGGATTGGTCATGACCTCGCCTCAAGAACGAGCGGAGATCAAGACCGCGGAGATTCTCACCGCGTTCACCAACGGCGGTCGCCGGGGCGTCGTCGTCGACTCGCCGCCCGGAGCCGGAAAGTCCACTCTGGTGGGGCGCATCGCGGCCGAGATCGCTACAGCCGGTGACACCGTGGTGGTCGTCGCCCAGACCAACGCGCAGGTCGACGACCTCGTCGCCAAGATCGCGACCCGGTTACCCGGTCTGATCGTCGGACGGCTGTCCCGCGACGGCTACCTGCCGCCGCCGACGCTACTCCTGCCCAACGTGCAGGTCGCTTCGCGCGTCGATGACCTGCCGGATTGCCGGGTCGTGGTCGGCACCGCCGCCAAGTGGGCGCAGGTGCGAAGCGCCCGGACGTGGCCCTGGGCCGTCGTTGACGAGGCGTACCAGATGCGCTCGGACCTGCTGCTGCTGATCGTGCCGCTGTTCAAGCAGATGCTGTTCGTCGGTGACCCAGGACAGCTCGATCCGTTCTCCCCGATCGACGGGGAACGGTGGTCCGGTCTGCCCTGGGATCCGATGCAGAGCGCTGTGGCGGTGCTGCTCCGCAACAACCCGGACATCGTTCCGCACGAACTCCCGGTGACCTGGCGGCTGCCAGCCAGCGCCACACGCCTGGTCCAGACGGCCTTCTACCCCTTTTCGGAGTTCACCCCCGGCACCCACGACGACGAACGCACGATACATGTGCCAACCGTCGGTATCCGGCGGACGGTAGCCGATGAGGTGATCGACCTCGCCGCCGACACCGGATGGGGTTTCCTCGAGCTACCGCACCGCAACACGCTGCGGACCGACGCCGAGACGGTCGCTGCGACCGCAGACGTCGCCGTCCGGCTCCTGCAACGCGGGACCGAAACGGTCTGCGAACATGCCCCTGGCGGACGGCGGCTAACCGCCGCGCGGATCGCTGTCGGTGCTGCGCACCGCGACCAGGTCGCCGCCATCACCCGAGCGCTGCGGGCCCGCGGCGAGATAGCGGACGGGATTCGGGTGGACACCGCGAACCGGCTGCAAGGCGCTGAATTCGACATCACCGTGATCCTGCATCCGCTGTCCGGACGGATCGACGCGACACCGTTCCATCTCACGCCCGGCCGGTTGTGCGTGCTGGCATCCCGGCACCGTCATGCCTGCATCGTGGTTGGCCGTCGCGGTATCCCCGAGCTTCTGGACGCCCACCCCGGAACCGAGCCCGTGCACCTCAAGGACTTCATCAAGTTCCCCGACGGTTGGGAGGCCAACCAGGCCGTCCTCGCCCACCTGTCCAACCACCGCGTCAGCGCCCTGCACTGACCGCTCCCGATGCCTCAGGCTGCGCCGCGACGCAGCCGGATGAAAGGCGACATTGCCGTGCTCTTTCTACATACCTCTGACTGGCACGCCGGCCGGACCACCTACAACGAGCCCCGGATGTCCGACCTCGCCGACGCCATGGCCGAAATCATCGACATCGCCAAGCAACACCGACCCGACGGCATCCTGCACTCCGGGGACCTGATCGACCACTCCAGGGTCAGCCACACCGACATCGAACGCGTCGTCGGCTGGCTCGCCGAACTGGCGACGATCGCCCCCACGATCGTCGTCGCGGGCAACCACGACAACGTCGCCCTGCACCGCTACCTCGACAAGCTCGGCCGCCTGCACCAGCTGCACTTCGTCAGCCAGCCGCTCGGCGCGAACGGTGACTATCTGATCGTGCAGGGCCGTGACGGCACCCGAGCCCGGATCGGGGTCCTACCGTTCATCTATCCCCAACGCGTGACCACCGTCCCCGGAGTTCAGTCGTGGTCGAGCACCTACCGTGAACAGCTCGCCGACCTGCAGGCCCGGATCACCGCCGGCCTGTCGGACGGGCTGGACCCACAGTCCGAGGTCACTCTGTTCACCGCCCACATGCACGTCACTGGCGCTGGACTCGCCGGCAGCGAACGGGCCCGCCACACCACCGAAGAGTTCGCCGTCGACCCCGACGCCATCCCCGCCGTGGACTACGCCGCCTTCGGCCACATCCACCAGCCGCAGCCGCTGCCCGGCCGGGTCGTCGGACGCTACGCAGGCTCGCCGATCCCGCTCGACTTCGGCGAGGCCGGGCAACGCAAGAGCGTGACCCTCGTGACCGTCGAGCCCGGCAGGCAGACCGTGTGCGAGGAGGTCCCGCTCCGCGGCGGCCGAGCACTGATCAAGTTCGACGGCACCTGGGACGAACTGCTGAAACAAGCCGGCAGCATCGGCGATGCGCTGTGCCTGGTCACGGTGCACACCCCGGCGTATGAACCCGCGCTCGCGCAACGCGTCCACACCCTGCTGGCGAAGGCTCGGGTGCTGGACGTGCAGCAGCGCGTCGCCGGGGCCCAGCCCCGCAACGACGTCGTCGAGCCCGGGCAGATACCAGTGCAACGCAGCCTGCTCGAATCGTTCGAGCAGTACGTGAACGAGCACGGGGCGGGCATCGCGCCGATCGATACGGTCACCAGCATGATGGCCGAGTTCCTTGCCGCGGCGCAGGACGAGCGCGACCCGTACTTCCCGGCCGAGGAACAGCTCATCACCCGGATCGGCGGTGCCGCATGAAGCCGCTGCAGCTCACCTTCTCCGGGTTTCGCTCCTACGTCGGCCGGCAGCACATCGACTTCCGTGGCCGCGACCTCGTCGGGATTATCGGCGATACCGGCGCCGGTAAATCAACCGTCCTGATCGCAATCAACTTCGCGCTCTTCGGCACCACGACCTGGGACGCACCGTCCCCGAAGGTATTGATCGCCGACGGCGGCGACGGCACCCTGGCCGTGGCCCTGGAGTTCGAGGCCCGTGGGCGCCCGTGGCGGGTGACCCGGCAACTGTCGAGGAAGCCCACCGGAACGGTTCACAAGCTCGAGTCGCTCGACGGCGGCGAGGTCGTCCACGGTAGGTTCGTCACCCCCCGCGTCGCTCAGCTCATCGGCATGGACAACAAGACATTCCTTCGCTCGGTCCTCCTGCCCCAAGGCAAGTTCGAGCAGCTGCTGCATGCTAGCAACGGTGAACGCGCCGGCATCCTCAAAGGCCTACTCGGTCTCGACATCCTTGACACGATCGCGGACCGTGCCCGCCAACGCCGCGACGCACTCACTCCCGCCCTCGCCGACCTGCGTGCCCGCAAAGCGACACTCGGAGACCCTCGAATCACCGCCAAGACCGCCGCTGCGGAGGCGAAAGCGATTGGTGAGCAGCTCGGCCACCTCAAACAAGCACAGGCCGCCGTAGCCGACCTCGTTGAGGAGGCGAAGACCGCAGCCGAACAGCATGCCGCCCTCACAAAGCTGCGGACGACCCTGTCGAAGGCCGCCCAGACCGATGCGCCGCAGCGGCTGTGTCAGCTGGCCAGGCTCGATCGTGAGATTACCGACCAGGAGAACGAACTCACCGCCCGAGCCGAGCCGCTGCGCGCCCGACGGGAAGGACTTCTCGCCGAGCTGGGTGACTTCCGGCCCGGCGGATCGAAGGCGGACGACCTCACGACGGCAATTCAACAGTTGTCCCAACTTCACGAACGCATGATCAACGAGGCGCAGCGCCGCGAACGCCATCGAACGGATGTGCAGGCCCTCGAAGACCTGCGGGCGGACGCCTCAGCAGCCTCCACTGAGCACACGCGGTACGAGCCGCTCCTCGCGGAGGCAGAAGCCGCGCTCGCCGACCACACCGGTGTCGTCAACAGGCTTGAGGGCGATCTGGCGAAACTTCGCGCCGCCCTCGACAACGCCCGCTACCTCGCCGAGCAACGCCGGGAGTTCGCCGAGACCAAGCAGCGTCTCGACGGTAGGGCGGCCCAAACGGCTGCGGGCCTGGAGAAGGTACGCGAAGCTGCCGTCGCCCTCGGCCGGGAGGTCGCCGCCGCTGACGCGGCGCTGCAGGCCCAGCGGAGGGCCAACGCCGCCGCCCACGCTGGTGAGGGCTTGGCACCCGGCGACGCATGCCCTGTGTGCGAACACCCACTACCCGACCAGTACACCCCGCCCCACGCACCCGACCTCAAGGCCGCAGAACGCACCCTCACCTCTATTCAGAGGAAGGCAAAGAAGGCCGGTGACGCGGTCACCGAGGCAGTCGCTGCTCACCGTGAAGCACAGGCCCTCGCTGACCGGGCAACCCAGGACCTAACGGCGCAGAACACTCGAGCGCAGAACGCCATCGACGCCCTCACCGCGAAGCTCGGCCCGATCGTCTTAAGTTCCGAGGATGATGTGATCCTCGCCGCCCAGCTGTCCGCCTTGCAGCGGGCCGTCGAAGAGCATGCCGTCCTCTCTGAAGGCGTCGGCACCTTACGCAAGAGCAAGGCGGAGGCCGCCGCCAAGGCCAAAGCCCTTGGCAACCAGGTCGAGCGCAATGCCGCCGCGGTGGACCGCGAAGGACGTGAATTGGAGAAGCTCCAGGCTGGAATCGCCGAGCTCACCAAGCAGGTGCCGCAACGATACCGGCCCGACGAGGCCACCGCGGACGCCGTGGCCGTGCGGCAAAAGGCCGCCAACCGCGAGCAGAAAGACCTCGCCGAGCGTTGGCAGATGATTGAGGGAATCGACGTCGACCTGGAACAGCTCGGCACACTGCGCCAGGAACTCGACGTGCGCCGCGCCGAACACGTGACCAAGCCGGCTGGGACCGCCAGCCAAGCCGTTCTGAGGCTACGAACCGCGCAGGTCGCGGTCGCGGCGGCGCTGTCGCTGCCGGAAGCACCCGACATCGACGTCGCAGCCGACGTCAACGCTCTTGCCGATTGGGCCGCCCAGGTCGCTGAGGAGGGGCTGGACGCGACGACAGTCGCCGACCAACAGCTCCTCCAACTCGACGAGGTCCGACACCGATGTGTACAGCAGAGCGCCGCGATTACCGCGGAAGCGCCGACCGGCGGTAAACCGCTCGAAGAGGCATTCAGCGATGCGATCGGGCGCAAGGCGATCGCAGACAGCACCTATCAGGACGCGACCGCTAAAACGGTCGAGTACGACGATCTCGTGGGCCGCCTCAAGATCGCCCAGCCACACGTGGACGGCCTTGACGCTCTGGTAAAGCTATTGGGCGACGGGAAGTTCGTGGCCGAGGTCGTGCATGAGCGTCAGCAAACCCTGCTGGGAACAGCTACCGGCCTCCTGCGCAGCATGTCCCTCGGGCAGTTCGCGTTCGGCACCGACTTCCAGGTATGGGACGAGCACACCTGCCGCCTGCGGGACGTGAAGACCCTCTCCGGCGGAGAAACATTCCAAGCCAGCTTGGCATTGGCCTTGGCGCTTGTCGAACACGCCAGCAGTAGCGGCGGCCGGGCCGAGGCGCTCTTTCTTGACGAAGGCTTCGGGACACTCGACCAGACGGCCTTGGCTGAGGCGCTCGACGCTCTGTCCACCCAGGCAAGCGCCGGACGGCTGGTTGTCGTCATCAGTCACATGCTGGCCGTCGCCCAGCATGTGACATCCCTGATCCGGGTCACCAAATCACCGACCGGAAGCAGCCTGCGGTGGGCGACCGAGGCGGAGCTAGTCGCCCTCGCCGACGCCGCCGACGCCGAAGGGCTGCACTCATGAATGTGCACGGCCGTGCTGCGTGGCCGGCGAATTGCGGCGATCAACTCCCGGCGAGGATGGAGAGCCCGTCGGGACGCCGCAGGGGTCGAAGTCTTTCGGGTCGATGCTGATCAATTGGCTGCGTCCGGTGGCTTCCTGAGGGATGCGTAGGCCGGCCGCGATGATGACGCCGATGGGCGTGCGTAGATCGGGCGGGAACCAGTTGAGGATGGCGTGGTCGGCGGCGATGAGCCGGGCACGGGTCCTGGGTTTGATCGGCGTACCGACATCCAGCAGCAGTCGGTACAGGTTCGACGCCGGGGTCAGCGGACCGAGCCCGAGGGCCTGGGAGTGATGGTCGCCGTCGGCGGCGATCTCGATTCCGCGCAGGTCGAGGTCTCCGTAATAGTGCAGAGGACGGGTCCAGTCCGCCGGTATTGAGGCAAGAATCTGCGGGAGCTGGCTGCCCCCGGTCCAGATGACGGTGCCGACGGAGCCGTCGGCGGGCAGCCAGTGGGCGAGACTGTGGGCGGTGGTGTGGTTCTCGACCATGAGCGCGGCGGGGCCGTCGCCGATCTGCCATTGGACGAGGGGTAAGGGTATGCGCTCGCAATGTAGGTCTGCCAGGGTAAGGCGGTTCGCGGCGAAGAGCCGTCCCCGGCTGAGGGTGTCGAGTGCTTTCTCTTCGCGGAGTAACTCCCAGGAGCGTTCCCGCATCGGGACGATCTCGGGTGGCTGGTGTTCGGCGAGGTAGCGGTTGGCCGCGTGGAGCAGGGCGAGTTCGTTGTCGGTCGGGCGTTCGGTGGCTACAAACGTGGCGGCCCAGGCGAGTCGTGCATGCCAGGTGGTGGTGACCGTCGCCGGGCCGGCTGTTGGAGGTCGTTCTGCGACGGGGCGTTGGACCCAGTTGGGTAGTGGTGGCTGGAGGGTGTGGTCCCAGGCAGCGCGCGTTGCGGCTGCTGGTTTGCGGATGATGCCGGCGACGGTGAGCTCGTCGAGCGCGCCGGCGAGTTTACGGCGTGCGTCGGGGTCGCCGGCGAGTGAGAGGTCCGCGGCGTGGGCTGCGGTTCGCAGGATGCCGAGTGGTATCCGTGCGGTGCGATGGGCGGTGACCGTCGCGGCCAAGTGACGGGCAAGCGGGCTGAGGCCGGTCACAGCAGGCTCTCTTGGAGGGGGAAGGTGAGCCTCGCGGTGGTGATGGCGGTCGCGAGGGTGTCGTCGCTGACGTCGCGGTCGCTGACCTGGGCGTAGGTGCGATCGTGGTTGTGGGTGTTCTTCATCCGGATGATGTTGGGGAAGCGGCCGATGGCGCGCATATCGGCCAGGCCGGACAGGAAGATGAGCTGAATGCCGTTGGCGGCGGCGACCCGTCGTTGCAGATCCAGGAACGCGACGTAGTTGACGGTGCCGAGGGGGTTGTCCATGGGCAGGACGCCCAAGCCGGGATGATTGGTGCCGCGGCTGGCGGCGCGTAGGCGGGCGAGCATGCAGAACAGCAGCAGGCTGATGGTGACCTTTTCCCCGCCGGACCATTTGCCCATGCGTTCGACGGGTTCGCGTTCGTCGGCGAGGTTGGTGGAGGGCTTCAGGACGCGGGCGATGAAGTTGCCGGGACCGCCGACGGCGGCGGAGACAGCCTGCCAGGTCAGGGTTTTGCCGTCGGGCTGCGTTTTGGCTTCGCTCTGCACGAGGCCGTCGACCAGGGTGCTGATGCGGCTGCGCATGACGGCTGGGCTGGTGTCGACGCCGGACTTCGGGCCGACGTCGAGAAAGCGGCGATTCTTGAGGTGTTCGCCGATGCCAGGAGGTAGTTGCGCCTGCGTCTGGGCGCGTTGCAGCATTTTGAGGCAGGTGCGTGCTTCCTCGCAGAGCGCGGAGACGACGATCTCCTTGTCCTGCTCGACCTCGTCAAGCTGTCCTTGAAGATTGGCCCGGTAGAGGGCGATTTCGGCGATGAGGTGGTCGGCTTCCTCGGCCAGCCCGGTGGTGTGTTCACCGCCGGTGAACCGGTCTTTCACCTCGGCGGAGACGGTAGCGAATCGAGCCTCGCCGACCCAGCGGTTGATGGCGTGCCCGCGTTCGGTGACGGCGTTGCGGGCGGTATTAAAGTTTCGGTCGGCTTTGGCGAGTTCCTTGCGAGCCGTGTCGGCCTCGGTCATGGCGTCGGTGATTGCTCCTGCGTAGACGGTGGGTGGCACAGCGGCATCCGTGGCTTGCTCGTCTTCGCTCGTGAGGCTGGTGGCGAGGTTGTCGAACTGGTCGGCATCGTTCGTCAGACGTTCAATTCGCGTATCCAGGCTGGCGAAAACGTTGGCTGCCGTCTGTTGCTGTGCACGGTGATACTTCTGCTGTTCGTCGGTGTCGGCCCGAAGGCGCAGGGCGTGGTCGAGGTCGGCGGGTTCGGTGAGCGGCAGCATTAGCTCGGCCCGAGTCGGGCGGTCGCCGCTGGCCTTTTGCAGGGCCGCGTCGGCGTTCTTGGCCTCGGCGCGTTTGACGGCCGCCTCGCCTACCGCCGTGGCGTACTGCTCTTCGGCAGTCGCTGCGAGCTCGGCGGTCACCACAGGGTCGGCCGCAGCGGGGGTTGCGGCAAGGTCGTTGGCGAGGTGCCGGACGTCCTGGTCTGCCGTGGCCACGGTGGCGGCCAGGCGTGAGGTCTGCCCAGCTAGGCTCTCGATCTGGGCGGCGATCACGTTGCGCGATGCGCGAATCTGATGGGCCGTGCGGGCGGTGTCGAACGTGCTTCGCGCCTGCGCAAGCGTGACGGCCTCGGAGTCGGCGGTCGCCTCGCCTCCAATGTCGGCGAGCTCGGTGGCCTCGCGAAGGAACTCTGCTATGGACCGCCGGTCGCGGTCAGCGTCGCCCTTCGCCCTCTCGGCGGTCCTGCGGTACTTCTGCTCGGATGCCACTGCGGTCGCCCGCGCGGCCTCGAGGTCTTCGCGTGCAGCAGGTATCTGCGTCAGCCGGGCACGGATCTCGGTAATGGTCGGCAGTTGCTGGGCCAAGCCGCCGAGGATGTGGACGCGCGAACCCACGATCCTTTCCTCTTGGGTGACCTCCTCACGTTGCTGGCTCAGCTCCGCGGCGCGAACATCGAAGTCGACCCGCTGCGCGTTGAGCTCGCTGTGACGTTTCCGCGCGGCGGCGATACCTGCGGTGATGCGCTCGTGCTCGGCGGCGAGGTGCTCGAGGTGGCCCGGAGGGCAACTGGTGGCCAGGAGAGTGAGTTCGCGGATCAGCTGTTTGTCGCGGTCGCGGGCGAGGCCAAGTTGGCGCATGTGCTCGTCCCGGGACGCGCTGGCCGCCTCTCGGCGTTCGATCTCAGTGGCGGCGGCGTCGCGATCGAAGAGCGCTGCCGCTGGCGGTACGACGAAGCCTTCCACTGCACTTGTGCCGGCGTCAATGGCAGCTTGCAAGGCGCGGGTGGTGGAGACCTGCACGGTGGTGCCTGGGGTGAGCGCAGCTGAGTCCAGGTGTTGTCGGGCGGCGTCCAGATCGCTGGCGTCGTACACCAGTAGGCCAGCGACCAGGGACGGCGCGGCGGCGATGGCGCGCTGCCACAACGCGGGTGCTACCGCGTCGGCAAGGTAGTGCCAGCCGGTAGCTGCGGGAATGTTGTGCTCGCGCAGGACCTCGGCAGCGCGGGTCAGGTCAAGTGACGCCGGGAGCAGGCCCGGTTGCTGGGCCAGTGATCGCAGCGCGCGCCGGTCGTCGGCGTCATCGACGGCGAGGTCGATACGTTCGCGGTCGATAGCGATGATCGCGTCGGTCAGCGCCTGTTGGAGAGTGCTATTTGCGGCGATCGGGTCAACGGTGTCGGCTTGGGCTAGCAGGGTGAGACGGTTATGGCTGCTGAGCTGGTTGATCTGGTTAAGCAGCGGCTGACGTTCGCCGTTCAGTTCGCGCAGCGCGGCTTCAAGGTCGGTGATTTTCGTGCCCAGCTTCTGGTGTTCCGTGTCGATGGGCGCACGCGCCTCGGCCAGCGCGGCAGCCGCCTGCGGTAGTTCCACGTCCATCCGGTGTAGCAGCCGGGTGTGCTGGGCTGCGCATGCTGCGTGCGTGCTAGCCAGATCAGCGCCAGCTGGTAGGTGCTCGTCGGCGACGGCGCGGGCGACGGCTGTCTCGAACACGGTGATGCTGTGCTTGAGCTGGTTGCTCTCGGCAGTCAGAGCACCGAGTTCACGATCAGCGTTCCCGATCTTGTCCCGGGCCTTCTGCAGTTCACGTTCGGCAGCGGCGGCGGCCTCATCGTTGGCGACGATGACCGGTTCGAGTTCGCGTCGGGATCGGTGCAGTACCGCGATCAGCTGGGCAGCAGCATGCTGGTAGCGCTGACGGACGGGCGTGGCGTCGGCTTCGTCGCGTGCCTGCTGCTCGCGCAGGCCCTCGAGCTGTGCTGACAGCTCCGTGTAACGGACCACGGTGGGGACCAACTGCCACGCCTGGCGTAGTCGGCGACGCTCTTTGGCGGTACCCTCAGCCGCTGCGCTGGCCGCACGGGCGGCCGCGTCGAGCAGATGGGCTGCCCACCACTGGTATTCGCGGTGCAGACGCTCGTAGGCATCGGCGTTGTCGGCGGCCTGCTTCTGACGGTCGCGCTGGTGGCCGGCGTCTTCGTTGTGACGAGCGATCTGGGTGCGGGCATGGGCGGCTGTCGCGGCGTAGGAAGCGGCCAGCGCTCGTGCACGGCGGCGTTTCGTGGCGCGGACCTTCTCGGCCTCATGGAGCCGCTGGTGGTCGGCCTTGAGTAGTTCGAGGTGCTTGACGGCTTCTTGCGTGAAGTCGAGTTCGGTACGCAGCCGCGGGTGCCGGGCGATGCTGGCGCGGTGTTTGCCCAGCATTGTCGACAACTTGCGGGACGTTGCGGAGTCGCCGACCAGGCTGAGCAGGTAGCGCACGAAGTCGTCGGTGGTGGAGAACTTGAACTGCTTCTCGATGCCGCCTTCGCTGGCGTTGATCTTCAGGATGGCGGTGAACAGACCGGGGTCCAGGCCACGGTCCTGCAGGGCGCTCGTCCACTTTCCTTGATCTTTGTATTCGACCACCACGGAGTCCGCTTCGGGTGGCAGTGCCGTGATCGCGTCGGCGAACGCTTTCAAGGTCGTCGGGCGCTGGTTGACGTCATGAAACGGTAAAAAATCGATCTCGGCGGCCGGGCGCGAGGGAGTGAAGGCGTACCACCGTTGTTGCAGCTGTTCCCAGGAGGCGTTCGGGTCGGCGGGCTGGATACGGTCGGCCCATTCATAGACGGCACCGGTGACCATGCGTCGCCCGTCGGGATCCTGCCATTCGATGGCAATGTGGGCGGTGTCGGCGCCCAACACGCAGTCTTCAAGGTGGCGGCCGGTTTCTGCGGTGGCAAGGTAGTCGTTGCGCGCGGGCCGGATCGACGCGCAGATCAGCGCGATGAGCGTGGATTTGCCGCCACCGTTGCGCATCCACAGGATCGTGTCGAGCGGATTGCCGGTGCGGCTGCCGAACTCCAGCCAGACGTCCCGGAAGCGGGCTGCAGGGGCGCCGATGCGGTCGAGGTAGATCCGGTGAATCTTCCACAGCCGGGCGGGAGCGGGCATCAGGTGGTCTCCGATTCGCGTCGGGCGGTGCGCAGCGCTTCGAGGGCTTCACCGCCGCCGACATCGGCGACCAAGAGCCGGAACCGGTCGGTGAGCTGGTACGTGGTGGCACCCATGGTCGGCGCGGGGCGGGCGGCTCCGCGGTCGACAAGCCAGCCGAGGACCTCGCCGATGGCCCATTGCGTGCAGCCCTTGGCCGGGCCGGCCTGGTTCGCTTTGGGTAGGAATGCACTCATCCGGTCGTAGACGTCGGCGGCGCGGCGCGCCTGTGCGTCGTTGCCGTCATCGCCGGTCGTGGCGGCTACGCGCGTAATTGCCGAGCGGATGAACGTGTCCAATGCCACGACTTCGATGATCTTGACGTCGGTGCTGTCCAGGTCCCGTGGGTGGGGGAAGGCGTACGCGGCGATCGCAAGGGTGACCAGACCCGCCACCAGCTTGTCGTCCGGGCTCATGTTGGTGCTGCGCAGGTCGGAAGTACGGAGCGCGAACACGCTGCCGGGCTGCGTGGTCACAACGATGCCGGTACGCGCCGGAGTCCCCAGCACGACGAGGCCGAATCCGCTGGCGAGTACGTCAACCAAGTCACGAAACACCGTCTCGGTGCGGTAGCGGTGCAGCAGCAGGCCATAGGGATTGCCATCAGTCGGCCGGGCACCGTGGCGCAGCCCGAAGCTGACCAGTTCGGCGGCATGCCGGACGTCTTCCAGGGAAATACTCATGAGGCCGCCTCAGTCGAAGAGATCATCAGCTGGTTGCCCCACACCGTGGGCCGGTCGATGGTCTGACCGGTGCGCTCCGCTGCCAGGGCAGCGATCAACGTGTCGATACCGGCGGTGGGCGAGTCTCCCGGCTCGGGTACGTCGGGGGCATACGCCCACAGCGCGGCGAGGGTGACCAGTTCGATGACATCCTCGACTGCTCCGCCCACCTCTTCCGGGTCGACGGCGGTGGCGGCGTCGACAAGCTGGGTGAGTGGTACGGGCTCATGTTCGGCTTGGCGCAGGATCCGGGTGGCTGCCGCGATGACTTCTGGCGGGTATGCCTGGGCATCGGCCTCGTCGGCTTCGCCGGGATCCTCGGGCACGTATTCGATCGGCGCGACTTGCCGGGTCGGGGCGAGCAGGGTGTCCACCAGATCGCCCAGGTGCAGGATCCGCGGCAGCCGGAACCCCAGAATCCGGTCGGTAAACGCCTCGCCCACCGTCTGGGCCTCGGCGGTGGTCATCGTCAAGATCGGCTCGAACAACTCCCGTTCGACGTTGAGGAGCCGCAACCGTACGGGCCGGCTGAAAACCTGGCGCAATTGCGCCTGCTGGAGCACCTCCCGTGCGCCAGCGGCACGAGACGCGAGATCAAGGTGAACGTCGCGGATACGCTGCAACGTCTCGACCAGGTCGCCGGACGCGCGTCGGACTGCGGCATCGGACTCCGCGTCGATACCGGACATGACATGACCGATTACCTCGCCGTCCGCTTCGACCCGGGCCTTCACGTGCTTGCGAGCCCGCGCTAGCCGTGCCGGGACATCCACCAGCCAGTCGGCTGAACGAACGTCGCGGCGGGTCGACTCGACGATCTCGGCCAGGGTGGCCGCCATCGCCACCGACGCGCGCTCGGCTGTCTCCGCGGTCCGGCCGGCAGCCTCGAAACGGCGGTCATCCAACTGGCGACGCAAGACTACCGACAGGGCCTCCTCAGCGTCGTCGACATCGAGGTTCAATCCGTTTAGGTAGAGCATCACCGCCTGCGGCGACGCCTGCACGACCGCGCCGGATGGGCTGTCCTGCAACGACAGCAGTTTGAACGCGTACTCTTCGCGTCGCCGCGGCGCCGCACGCACGTCATGAAAGACGTACACAAACTTGCTCTGATTCTCGGCATCGTTGAGCAGGCCCCGGACCACCCACCGCGCAGCCTCAATCGCCGCTGTCGAGTCGTCTCGGTCGTCCATCAGCCGGGCCAACCCGGCGACGGTGTCCACCAACTGCGCCAGGGTGACTTGCCGGGCGAATCCCATCGAGGCAACTGCCACGTCAATCGCGGCAAGGGCCAACTGCCGCAGATCGAAGACCTCGTCGTCGATACCGGCATGGGCCGCGTTGCGAACCAGGCGAGCGACCGGATCGGTGAGAACCAGCGCCCGCCACCTCGCCCGCGCCGACGCGTCCGCAGCCGGCGACCGAATCTCGATCGTCGACGGCTCCGACGAGGTGTCCTTGACCGTGAACAGATCGGGCGGCTGCCCATGCATAACCAAGCGGTCCTCCCGCGACCCGAACAACATCGACAACTAGCGGTCCGTCGATGACAGATCGTTGCACATGGGCCTGACAAAGACCGCTTCTCGTACATTCGTTCTAAGTGGGCTGTGTTATTCCGGGTCTGCATGGTGCGGGTCGCCACCCTGCGGGTATTCAAGATCAAATTGGGTCTGTCCTGTGGAGGCACGGTCGTGGGCCTTGTCGATCGTCCCGCCTGGGCGGCGGGTGTCGCGGAGTTGTCATTCCTGGTGGCGACGGTGCCGATGTAGCCCGGGTGGGGCGCTCGGTGGGTGCTCGTGCGACGAGCGCCCCTCGCGTCCGCGCCCGTCCGACCCGAGTGTTGCCGCGTATGGCGGATTTTTGATCATGGTGCGGATTGCCTGCTGGGTCCAAGTGCGGTGGTGGGCCGTCGTTACTGGCTGGTCTTGCCGTGGTCGGTTAGGGTGACGTCGCTTTCCGTCAATGTGGCTGTCGTGCCCGTGTGGCGTTGTGGAGGGGCGGGCTTGGTGATCGATCCGCAGCGGGTGGACGAAGTGAGACGGGCGCTGGGCGCGAGACTCGCGGCGTGGCGAAACGCGCGTGGGGTGACCCAGCTGGCCTTGGCGCAGCGGGTGCCGGTCTCCCGGACCACGATCGCTGGGGTGGAGACTGGTCGGCAGTGCCCGGATCGGGTCTTCTGGCAGCGTTGTGAGGCGGCCCTGGGAGCTGGCGGAGAGTTGCTGACCGGCTATGACGATTACCGTCGGCTCAAGCAGCAGCTTGATCAGGAGAGAGCCGACGCGGCGCAGCGTGCGCGGTGGGGCGAGGTCGAGGACCGTATTCCTTCGCCCGGTACTCGTGGTGTCCCGGCCGTTGAGGCGGAGGGACCGTTGGGCTACGTCGGTGCCGTGGACGGTGCTGACGGCCGGGGTGGTCTGACTGCGGCGGTGCAGCTCGTTGGCGTCGTGGCGGCTGGCGGTAGCGGCGTCGGTGATGAGGACGTCGTTACCCTTGCAGCAGTGTCCGATGGGCGGGTGGTGTCGTTGCGGGTGAGTCGAAGGGCTCTGTTGGAACTCGCCGCCAGGGTGGTGACGCTGCCGGCTGTCACTGCCGTGGATGTGCCTCGTTCGTCGGTTGTCGATCCCGCCATCGTGGACTATTTCGCGCAGCTGCGCGCGTGTCTCGTGCGAGCCGACGACCGGCTCGGCGGCCTCACTGTCCTGTCGACGGTGGAGCAGCAGATCGCGTTGATCGCCGCTCTGCGTAGGCAGGCGCGTGGGGAGCTTCGGGACCGGCTGGTCGGCACGCAGGCGCGGTGGTGCGAGTTCGCGGGCTGGCTCGCCGACGACCTGGGAGATCGGGCGGCCGGCGAGCGGTGGCTGGACTGTGCGGGAAGCCTCGCGCAGGAGGCCGATGATCAGGAGTTCTGGGCCTATGTCCTGGCCCGCAAGGCGCAGCGAATGGTCCGCACCAGTGATGAGGACCGTGTCGCCGCTCTGGCTCGTGCAGCGTTGCTCCTACCTGATACGCCTGCGCTCGTGCGTGCCTTCGCCGCGGTCCAGCAGGCGCATGGCAGCGTTGCTCAGGGAGACGTCAGTGGCTTCCAGGCCGCGATCGAGAGCGCCTACTCACTCGTCGCGGACGCCTCAGCGACCAGCGGCGATGACTCTCTCGGATCGTTCTGCACCCGCCCCTACCTGGCGGCGCAGGAAGGCGAGGGGTGGCTGCGTCTCCAGCAGGCCGACAAGGCCATCGGAAGTTTCACGGCGGCCGTCAACGAGTGGCCCGAGCGCTACCGGCGCGAGCGGGGCGTATACCTCTCCCGCACCGCGCACGCGTACCTAGCGGCCTCGGAGCCCGGCCACGCCGCCACGGTAGCCGCTGAAGCGTTGACGGTGGCGACCACCACGGGCTCGGCGCGGGTCCGCCGCGACGTCGCCGCCCTGGCTCGGCAGCTCGAACCCTTCCGCGGCCAGCGGGATGTACGACATCTGCTTGACCAGCTGGCCACGGCCGGATGAGCCACTCGCCCGAGCCGGCGCAGGTGTCGGCTGTGCCGCGTGTCGCCGTCGTGGGCCGCGCCAACATCGACATCACTGTGCGGATCCCCGGGCCGCCGGTTCCTGGCCGCACGACGTTCGCCTCATCGCCAGCGACGACCACTGCCGGCGGTAAGAGTCTCAACCAGGCCCTGGCCGCCAGCCGGGCGGGCGCGCACACCAGCCTGATCGCCAACGTCGGCAACGACCACTGGGGCACCTTCCTGCACCGGGCCCTGACCGACGTGGCAGTTGATGTGTCCTGCTTCCACCTCGTGCCGTCGGCGTCGACCGGAATCGCGCTCATCGAAGTCGACCCGGACGGCGAGAACCGCATCATCCTCGCGCGGACCCCGAACACCGAGCTCACCGGCGAGCAGGTAAGCAGCAGACTCGCAGGGCTGCGCGCCTCGGTCGTGGTGACCCAACTCGATCTCCCACCCGACGCCGTCGACGCCGTCTTCCGACACCACCGTGCACCGATGCTCATCGGCAACCTGGTACCGCATCCCACGCTCGGACCAGCCGCGTTGGCCCCACTGGACCTGTTCGTGGCGAACGAAGCCGAGGCAGCCGCGATACTCGGCCACCACCACGACGACCCGACAGCCGCCGCGCGAGAACTCCGCGAACTGGGCCCCAGCGCAGCCGTGGTGACCGCAGGCCCACGCGGTGCCGCCTACAGCGACGCTCACGACATCGCGCTCGTGCCCGCACACCACGTCAACGCGATCAACACCAGCGGAGCGGGCGACACCTTCCTCGGCACTCTCGCCGCGCGGCTCGCCCACCAGCTCCCGCTCTCCCACGCGGTCGCCGACGGAGTGGCCGCCGCGACGACCTTCGTGAGCAGCGGTGTGCAGCGGTAGCAACGCGCGAAGCGTCCCGAACTGTCAAGGTTAAGACCGACAGAAAGATGCACGTCGTGAGCAGGGTCATCGCCCGTCCGTGTCGATGCGAATCGCCGCACTTCTTAAGCGTTGGCGGCCGGCCAGTGAGTCCGTCAGGTCGGGGTGCCCGCAGTTGCGGTCAGATGCCCGCGCATCAGGATTCCGTCTCGGCGCAGTCCTGCCTTGATGTCCCGCGCGGGGTAGCGGGCGACACCCGCGTCGTTGAGGATCTGCATCACCGTCGGATGCGGTTGGGCCTCATCGACCGCTGTCTGGAGCACGCCGTCCACGTGATGCCCGCCGGCCGTTACCTGGGTCGCGGTGCCGGCGTGGAAGGCGAGCATCAGGAAGTGGTATGAGCCATTCTCGGCGCGAATTTCGTACACCCCGGTCAGTGTCAGCTCGCCGGCCTCGAAGCCGGCTTCTTCCACCGCTTCCCGGCGGGCTGCGTCCTGCGCCGACTCTCCGAACTCGATCTTGCCGCTGGGCAGCAGTAGCCATCCCGCGTACGGGCCGCGCTGCTGCCGGACGAACACCACCTCACCAGCAGCGGTGGAAATGATCGCCAGCGCGGCGACGGTCGGCTTCGCAATCACAATCACCTTTCCTCGGCGCTTGGCCATCGGCGGCCATATCAGCGGGTCGCCGGCTGGGCGGTGGGCGTTCGTGGCACCCTGCCGGCGACGGTAAGAACCTTCAGCCACGCCTGTCCGCCGGCCGCATCCGCGACCGGGTCGCCCGGAATTCCCTTGTCGGGTGTCGTCGTGCCTTCGACGTCCGGATTACCGCCAGCCATCCAGAACGAGGGGTTGGCCGTCGCTGAAAGCTTGGACACAGGCTGTGGTGTACGGGTAGGTGTTCATGGGCAGCAGCGATGTTGGGAACCATTCGATCTTGGCGCATTTGTGCGGTTCTGCATTGGTTGGTTCGCCCTGCTGGCGAGGATTGTGGGTGGCGGTGAAGACGAGGCCGACGCGGGTGTGTCCGGAGGGGTTGCGGTGGTGCACCGTGGTGACGAGCCGTAGTTCGTCCGGGGAGAGCCGCAAGTTGACTTCTTCGCGGGCTTCGCGGATGACGGCGCTGATTGCGTCCTCGTCGGGTTCGAGTTTGCCGCTGGGCAGGTTCCAATGGCCGTCGGCGTAGCCGGTGCCGTCGCGGAGAGCGAGGAGGACGTGGTTGGCGTGGGTGAGCAGGAGTAGTACGTCAACTGGGTGGGTCGGTGGTGCGGTCACGCTGGCGGAGGATAGCTGGCTGACCAGCGAGAAGCGGGTCGACCCGCCGGGCGATCCAGTCGATGCGTTCGGGGGTGCCGAGACCACCTGGCACCTCCACCGACAAGGGTGCAGCCGAGCCGAGATCGCCGAGATAAGCGGTTTCCCGGCTTTCGTCAAGTAGTACGTTTCCTGGCTTGACGTCGCGGTGCAAGAATCCGTGCTTGGCGTGCAAATGGTCGAGTGCGTCGAGAATGTGCCCTACCAGTATCAACGCCCGACGGACCCCGAAACGATGACCGCCTTGCAGAGCGCTGTGCACGCTCCCGCCGGCCAGATAGTCCATTACGAGAGTCAGACCGTGCTGGATGTCGCGGTCCGGCTGGGCGTCACGGATCTTGACGACGTGATCGTGTTCGACTCGGTCGAGCAGTCTCGGCTCCCGGTAGGCGACGGCGTCCTCGAGCCCGAGAAGGTCGATGGTCTTCTGCACGAGCATCCGCTGCAGCGGCTCGTGCCAGACAAGCCGGACCTCGCCGACCGCACCACCAGGCAGGGTCTGAAGGAATGAATAGGTCGGCTTGTCAAGCCGATCGGTGAGTACGGCTCGGGCAAGACGTTCTTCGCCCGCTGGCTGGCCGAACGCGCCAAACGTGCCGGACTGGCCACCAGCGAGATCCAGATTTCCGAGACCGAGACCCCCTGCACCGGCTGGAAACCGTCTACCGACGCCTTGTCGAGCGACTCTCCACCGACGCGCACCCGCCGAGCGCGCTCCGCGACGTCATCGACGGCTGGTTTTTCACCCTCGAAGAAGACGTGCTCGCCGAGCCAGCGCATGCCGATGACGACCCGGACGCGCTCGCCGCGGCGGTGGAAGCGTTGATGGAGCAGCGCTTGGCTGGGGTGGCCCGGACCACGCCCGCGTTCTCCGCCGCACTGCGCGGCTACCGCAACGCGCGGGCCACGGGCGACGTCGTCACGGCAGAAGCGCTGCTCGCATGGCTCGCTGGTCAGCCGAACGTCGCAGCGGCGGCCCGCCGCGCGGCCGGTGTACGCGGCGACCTTGACCACTTCGCCGCCTTGGGCTGTCTGCAAGGGCTGCTGACTATCCTGCGCGATTCGGGGCACTCCGGATTGCTGGTCGTGCTCGACGAGATCGAGACGCTGCAACGTGTCCGCGGCGACGTCCGGGAAAAGGGCCTCAACGCGATGCGGCAATTGATCGACGAGGTGGATTCCGGCCGCTTCCCCGGTCTCTTCCTGGTGATCACCGGCACACCGGCGTTCTTCGACGGGCCCCAGGGCGTTCACCGCCTGCCACCCCTGGCGCAGCGGCTGGCCACCGATTTCGGCACCGACTCGCGCTTCGATTCCCCTCGGGCCGTCCAGCTCCGGCTCTCCGGCTTTGACCTGCCAAAACTAGGTGCGCTCGGCCGGGTGATCCGCGACCTCTACCGAGACGGCTCGACCGTGCCCGATCGGATCACCGCCAAAGTCGACGACGCCTACCTCGACCTCCTCGCGCAGGCTATCACCGGGCAACTCGGGGGCAAGGTCGGCGTGGCTCCCAGAATCTACCTGCGCAAACTGGTCGCCGACGTGCTCGACCGGGTCGAGGAGTTTGACGATTTCGACCCCCGCCAGCATTACGGGCTCACCCTGGACACCGGCGAGCTCACCGAGGACGAAAGCGCCGCGACCTCGGCCAACCGCGTGAGCCTGGACCTGCCATGACCGACGCCGGCCGCGGCGCGGCATGGCAACTGCACCCATCCGTGCTTCACCATGTGGTGAACACCATGGGCTGGTCCGGACTCCGCCCCACCCAACAAGCCGCCGTCGCACCGCTACTCGCGGGCGAAGACGTGGTCATGGTGGCACCTACCGCTGGCGGCAAGACCGAAGCAGCGATGCTGCCGCTGCTGTCCCGCATGGCCGAACAGGGCTGGACCGGCACCTCGATCCTTACCTCTGCCCGCTCAAGGCGCTGCTCAACAACCTGCTCCCCAGGCTGGAACGTTACGCCGACTGGCTCGGCCGCCGCGCAGCAATCTGGCACGGTGATACCACCGCCGGCAATCGGCGCAAAGCCCTACGTGAACAGCCCGACATTCTGCTGACCACGCCCGAATCATTGGAGGCCATGCTGGTCAGCGCCAACGTTGACCATGCCATGTTCCTCCGCGACGTCCGTGCTGTCGTCGTGGACGAGGTGCACGCCTTCGCCGGCGACGACCGCGGCTGGCACCTACTCGCCGTCCTGGAACGACTGAGCCACCTCATCTGCCGTCCAGTACAGCGCGTCGGGCTCTCCGCCACCGTCGGCAACCCCGAGGCGCTGCTGGCGTGGCTGCAAGGATCGGGACGCGGACAAAGACCCGCACGGGTGGTGGCCCCACCGACCGTAAGGGCGCAACCGGCAGCCGACATCGAGCTGGACTACGTCGGCTCGGTCGACAACGCAGCTAAGGTCATCGCAGCACTGCATCGAGGAGAAAAGCGCCTGGTCTTCTGCGAGTCCCGCAAACGCGTCGAAGAACTCGGCACCGCGTTACGGTCCAATGGCGTCACCACGTTCCTGTCGCATGCCTCGCTGTCCATCGACGAACGGCGTCGCGCTGAGGCGGCCTTCGCCGACGCCCGCGACTGCGTCATCGTCTCCACTAGCACCCTCGAACTCGGCATCGACGTCGGCGACCTCGACCGGGTCATCCAGATCGATGCGCCCCGCACAGTAGCCTCGTTCCTACAACGCATCGGGCGGACCGGACGGCGACCCGACTCGCAGCGCAACTGCCTATTCCTCGCCACCGACTCCACTCACTGGTCCAGGCCGCCGCTCTGCTCGTGCTCTGGAGCCGGGGCTGGGTCGAGCCAGTGCTGCCACCGCCCGAGCCGCGGCACATCGTCGCTCAACAGATCCTCGCCCTGTGCCTGCAGCAACACCGCGTCGGGGAACGCCTCTGGCCGCAATGGTGGAACGGACTCGAACCGTTCACGCACCAGACCTCGGCCGTGATCGCTCGGCACCTGATCGACCAGGGATACCTCGAACGCGACGGCGACACCGTGTTCATCGGGCCAGAAGCCGAACTGCGGTTTGGACGACGCCACTTCATGGGCCTGACCGCGGTGTTCACCACCGCCCCCGAGTTCACCGTCCTCGCTGGCCGCACCGAGCTCGGCCGAGTCGACCCAGCAGTCCTGGTGGAAGAGGTACAAGGACCCCGGCGCCTCCTGCTCGGAGGACGAAGCGGGCAAGTCACCTACATCGACTGGAACCGACGTCGATGCTTCGTCGAACCCGCAGACGGAGGGGGTCGGGCGCGATGGACCGGCATGGGCATCGCAGGTCTGTCCTTCGAGCTGAGCCGCGCCATGCGCGACGTCCTCATCGGCGCCAACCCGCCGGTGAGACTCACCCACAGAGCAACTGCACGCCTGGCCGACATCCGAAACCAAGACGCCGGACTTGCCCGGATCGACGGCACCGTCATCAGCCGGGCCGGCTCAGGCGACGTACGTTGGTGGACCTGGGCCGGGTACCGCGCCAACGCCACCCTCGCCAGCACCCTGGATGGCCCAACCGACCCGATGCAGAACTCCGAGGACAACTACATCCGTCTGCGCAAGGACCTGCTGCCAGCCGAGTGGAAGGCAGGCTCGGCAGACGCCGCTGCACGGATCTGCCTGCCGCACGTGGACGAGAAGGCCCTAGCCGGCCTCAAGTTCAGCAAGGCGCTGCCCGAGAGACTCGCCACCGCCACGCTCGCCGCGAGGCTCGCCGACCTAGGCGCCGCCGCGGCTGTTCTCGCGGAGCCCACCTGGTTCGCCATCGGCTAGCTACTTCGACCATCCCCGATCAACCCGCTCTTGATCGGGTTCGAGGTGGAAGGTGGCCTGACCCGCTTTGACGGACATCCGACCCGCGTGGGATGTCTACATCAACACGTGGGAAGGCTGGCAGTATCTGGCCACCGTCATCGACCTGGCATGTACTTGCCTGTGTACTTCGGGCCGTACACCGACACTGCTGTCGGCCGGATGGCGTTCTGGTCAGTGGCGTCCCATGCGTTCTCTCTGGCATGAATGGTGTGGCTTCTCAAAAGCCGCGCGAATCTGCTCACTTCTTGGCATGAGACAGGTTCCAAGAAGCAGCCGCGATGGCTGCATTGACAGCGCGGTCGTGGACAACTCCCGATCTCGTAATCTTCGCCTGCATTTCGGTGCAGTCGACAATAGTAAGGTGATTGACCAGTGGACTGATGCCGCCGTCGATGCAATACGCGATGCTGATCTCGGACTCCGCTACAAACCTTTCAACCTCGGCTGCTGTGATCGCTGGCCCGAACGCTTTACTCGGGTCGGAAAGGTTGGCCGTCGTGGCAACGATGGGAACGCGGCTTCGTCTGGCAAGTTGACCAAGTAGGCCTGAGTCCAGGGTTACGAGAGCGTTAGGCACGCCGACGGACAGGTGCTGCTCGGCGTATTCCGAGTCTCGCCAACGGAGAATCATGGCCAGGTCGCCGGGCCAGAAGTCCGAGGCGAGTCGAATTGCGGCCGGCGTCATGATGAACCGCTCGTCGGCTGCGCCGAGCGATGGCAGTATGTAGGCCAACGACTTCGATCGTGGCCGGCCCTTGCCAGCGTAGATGCGCGCGCAGGCGTCGTGGTCGCGCGCGTTGGCGCAAATCATGTACCAGCGCCGAGTTGGGACAACGACAAGTTCGCCAGCTTCGATTGCTTCAATCGCGAGCGGGAGTTCGTCGGGACGGATCAATTTCACGACATAAGCCCTTCAAGCCTCGGAGTGGACATGATGCTCTGCTCTGCACTAATCTGGTTCTGCCGAACTACGGCATTGCGCCGGTCAGTCGAGGCAAAGGCGTACTGGCCTAGGGCATTCCGAGCCGCGACCGGAAGCGAGTGCAGGATGGTGCTAGTAATGTCTGACGCCACCTGATGCGCCAATAAATGACCCATGGGTGCCGGAATCGACTATCGCACTCGTGCGGCGAGTGGCGGGAAGTCCAGCCATGGGTCGCGAAGTGCGGCCAGGCGGCGGTTGGCATGGTTGACGTGGGATACGCGGAAATAGGCCATGATCCGCGGCATAGCGGTCAGGTTACGCCCAACGGCGTGGGGGACCAAGTGGTGCATCAGCAGTACATCACCAGGCTTGCCAAGTAGCGGGGTACCCTGCTCGGCGTCGATGTGCGGGGGTACTTGGGCGGTGATGCCCAGCGACCATTGGGTCCGGAACCACTCCGCCATCCGCAGGTGTCCGCCGATGACGTAACGCAGGGCGCCACCGGCCGGGTCGCTGATGTCGGAAAGCACGACACCCACGAGGAGCGAGAAGGTGCGCAGTTCGGCGGGGTCGAGGTGCGGGCAGGCGACGCCGTCCACGTGCATGGCCTTTTCGGGTTGCGCTTGGCCAAGGTCGCGTTCTGGAACGCGGATCTGGATCTGCGTAGTGGTGACCGGTGTCACGTCGCCAAGGAGTTCGCCTGCGAGCCCGGCCACACCGGACTGGGCAAACAGCGCGAGCAGGTCCCGATGGTCGCCAAGGTGCGGGGCGAAGGTCCGCTGCGTGAACTCGGCGAGCCGGCGTTGATCTAAGTCGGTGCGGTACCAGTCGGTTACCAGCGCGGCCGCACGGTCGATCAAGTGTGTCGGAACGAAGCTGCGTTTGACGACCATTCCCCTAGTGGTGAAGGTGGACAGGTCGTCAGCGGTGAGGGGCATGGTCGTTTCCCATCGTTGACGGACTACAGATGTTGTAGAACCTGATCGGATGCGTCCAGGCGCTGGTGATGATGGCTTCCCCCAGTTCGGCGGAGGCCAGCCGTGGGTCACCGCCAATGATGCCGAGGCTGGCGATGCGGTCGTCGCCCGAACTCCACGGCCACGTGGCACCGTGGTCGAGGATGAGTCGCTGGATTTCGTCGCGGTGGGCTGGGTCGTCGGCGAACGCCTCGGGTAGTCGGTTCAGGTGCACATCGTTGGGGGCGAGGGTCAGCATGATGCTGGTTTCTTTCATGCCAGCGTGGATCTCCGGCGGTGCCGACGTCGCATATGCGGTCGAGAGTGAGCTGGGGTGGATGACGCAGACCCGCACCTGATGCGTGGCCTGCAGTTCGTAGCCAACTACCTCGAGGACGCCGCGGTTGCCGCCATGGCCGTTGACGATGAGTAGCCGACGGGCCGGGGTGGCGCGCGCGAACTCACCGACGATGGCATTGAGCAGGGTGGCAAACGCGGCGATCCTGAGGGAGACCGTGCCGAGCGCCCACGAATACTCCAAGGACAGCCGTACGTCAGCGCGGGGAGCGCCCAGAGGTCGTGTTGGTTGCCGTAGCGGTCGATGAGCCGGTTGGTGAACTGCGTGGCGATGACGGTGTCGGTGTGCAGGGGCAGGTGCGGGCCGTGCTGTTCATATGAGCCGATGGGCAGGCACAGGACCGATCGCTCGGTTAGGTGCGTGGCGATCTCCGGCGCCGGGAGCGATCCGTACCAACGGTTCATGCCCGTTCTCGCCGGCCGATGCGGATGAGGAACTCGTTGTCCTCGGCGAAGGTGTCGGTGTCGCTGTATCGGGCAAGGGCGGCACGGACAGCGCTGTCGAACTCGCCGAGCCGGTCGCCGAACAGTTGTGGCGCGGCGAACGAGGTGGAGTGCAGGTACCCAAGGATGCTGTCGGCGGTCCAGGTCCGGTTGACGGGCACAGTGTGCTCCTCGACCTGGCTGAACGGCGACTCTCGCATGATCTCGCTGTACGGGCGGTTGTGATGCTGGAACGTGTGCTCGCCAGCGCGACGCTCCTCGCCGAGGAAGTCCTGGATGACCGCGCGGATTGCGGCCTTCCAGTCGCTGGTAGCGGTCCAGAAACTGTTGTCGCCGAAGATCGCGACCGCGCCGCCCGGGCTGACCTGTGCGTCCAATCGGGTCAGGATCGCGGCCTGGTCGAGCCAGTGGAACGCTCGGCAGATCGTCACCAATTCAGCCTGCCATCCCGGCGGTGGCGTGAACTCCTCCGCCGTGACCTCCTGCAGCCGCAGCTGAGCGTCGGCGGGTAGCTGCGGGCGGAGCGCGTCTTCGGCAGCGGCGAGCATGTCTGGATCGTTGTCGATGGCGATGATGTCATCGAAGTGACCAAGCAGAGCCTCCACCACGAGGCCGGTGCCGGTGCCTACGTCGAGTAGGCGCCGCGGTACACCGGTAGGGACCGCCGCATCCAACACGTCGGCTACGGTCGCCGGGATGCCGGGCCGGTACTGCCGGTAAAAGCCGACGGTTCCGTGAAACAGACTCATGATCATCTCCGTGTAGCGAGTTCGGTGATGTGCTGGCTGGCGGCGGTGAGATCAGCGGCGACGAGCAGGCCAACGTCGTCGAGCCGTTCGGGCTCCGGCACTGGTCGTCCGTTCGACACCCAGATGACGAACACCCCGGCAGTTCGGGCACCGATGACGTCGCAATCCCAGTCGTCGCCGATGTGCACCATATTCGCCGGGCTGCTCCGGCACGCGGTGGCCACGCAATGGAAAGCGGCTGGATCAGGTTTGGCGTAGCCGGTCCGACAGGAGGGGAAGTAGTCGATCACACACGGAGACAGCAGGGTCCGCAAACGGTCAGTATCGGCCTCCAGACAGCTCGCATTCGACAACGTGACGATGGTGGCGTGCCGACTCATAGTCCGCAGCGCCGCGCCTGCCCCTGGCAGGAGCTGTGCCGGCGGCGACTCGGTGGGCGTCGGGAACGCGCTCACGGGAATCTTGAGCGCATCGCAGACCTCCGCAATGACTGCGGCATCAATCGAGGCTCGGGTGTACAGCTGCTGGCGGATGACCGAGCGCGCGTCGGCGGGCCTGAGCGGCGAAGCCTTCGCCAAGATCGTGGCCACTGTGGGTCCTTCGAATCGGCAAAGGGTCCCTCCGACATCGATGCTTAGCAGTAGCCGTTTCACGAGACACTATCCACTGCTGGCAGGGCAGTGACAATCGCGTCGATTCTGGCCTGCCGGACCGCCGGAGTGCTTGCCTCGGCGAGGAATGTGAGCGCGTAGCGGCGCTCCGCCTCGTCTAGGACGGTTAGGTCACGGCGCGCGGCACGGACTGCGGTCACCAGGTCGTCGGGTATCGACCGGGTGCGCCAGCCGTGCGGTAGGTGCAGGATGCCGGCCCACGATCCGGCGGGAGGTGCGTGCGATGGGTCGAGCAGGCGCAGGACGGTGATGTCGTCGAAGCTCCAGATCTGCACCTGTACCGGCCGAGCGTCGGGGAGTTGGAGCTGGCCGGTCAGGAAGGTGTCGTGTCCGTCGAGTCGTTCGGACAGCACGAGCAACGTGCCGTTCGAGTCTGCTGCGACGGTCCCGGTGATGGGCAGGCGCTGAATGGTTTCGGGCATCAGCAGCTCCTCGGCGTGGCGCCCAAGCCCGGAGACCTGGGAACAGTGATCACTCCGTGTGCGGGCAGCCAAGGCTGCGCATACCTTTGCTGCCGAGCCGGTTCCCACTGCAACCGGTATTCGACGGCGGCGATCGCATCCGGATAGGCAGCGGCGAGGTGGACGGCCGGAACAAACGAGCGGCCGTGCGGGTAGACCGGCGCGCCGAGCATTTGTGCCGCGGTCACCAGGTCGACGGCGCGTGTGAGTCCGCCGCACGCCACCACGTCAAGTGTGAACGCCTGTAGCTTGAGTCGGAGCATCGCCGCAGCGTTGGCATGCACGAGAAGCCGTTCGCCGAGGGCCAACGGGATGCTCATCGCCAATGCCCCATACGTGTCAAGATCACATTGTGGTAGTGGGTCCTCCAGCCAGCGCACCGAAGCCGGGTCCAGCTCATCGAGGAACAGGCAGGCGAATTCGGGATCCCAGGTGAAGACGGCGTCGAATGCAGCTTCCTGCCTGAGTGCCGCCTCCATGGCGCGTACCGCCGCGGCGAGCCGGACGGCCTCCGCCGTGCGGTCGTCGGTTGCTGGATTCTTGCGCAGGCCCCATTTCGTAAATTGCCATCCGTCGCGGTTGACGCGCTCGACAGCCGCGACGGGTATGCCATTTGTTACGTCGAGGCTCAGCCATGAGGCGTAGAGCGACACCCGCCGCTGCGGTGTCGCTGCAAGCAGGTCAGCGACGGGGACTTGGGCAAGTTGGCTATGTAGGTCCCAAGCGGCGCAATCCACTGCACCGACGGCCCAGGATGCCACCACGCTGGTGTCTGCCCGGATCGCCTTACACAGGGCCGCATGAAGTCTCTGGTGGTCGTTCACCGGCTCGCCGAGGGCTGGCTGCGCCAGGACAGCCTCCACGTACCGTCCAATCTCCGCCGTCACCGGCCCGTACCAGCCGATCGCCCCGGCCGCGTGAAGGGCGACGAACGTGGCGTCCTCGCCCAACCCGGCTTCGGTGGTGACGACGCGGACAGCCCCAATCCTAGCTACCATCAGCGTTTCCGCTTGGCTAGCAGTGCCTCGGCCGCCGAGGTGACGCCGGTGACATCGAACCCGGCGTGCGCCGCCAACCTCTCCTGTGGCATCGGGAACGGCGGCTCGGCCCAGCCGATCACGTCGACGTCGCGGTGCAGCCGACCGCGGAGCAGCCCCCAGATCGCGGCCGGGTGCCCGAGCGCCACGATGAGCACGGCGGCGTGAGTTCCGAAGTAGTGGTGCAGGTCCGGGTCTGCAAGCGCCGTCAGGTCGTGGACGTTGACCACCCGAATCCGACAGCCAGAGCATCTGCGGATCCTCACAACGGCGTCCGTAACCACTGCCGCGGCCAGATCGCCGGTGCACACCAGCGTTAGGTCTGGCTCGCCTGGGTCGCTCAGGTGGCGCCAGACCGCCAAGCCGCGATGACGCTCCTCATCGATCGTCTCCCGGCGGTGGGTCACGTTGGTGTGCTTGCCCGCGACGATGACGTTGACACGCCCCGTTGACCGCAATGCATCATCGAGCGCGGCAGCGACCCGGTCTGAGTCGGCGGGTGTGAAAACGCGTACGGCCGGGTCGCCCGTCCCTAACAGCGCCGTGATCAGTGAAGGGTCTCCGTGGCTGTAGACGTTGTGCCAGCCATACGAGGTCAACAGTAAGTTGATGCTCGGCAACGCATGCTTGACGAGCCGCCGTTGCTTGAGCTGTCCGACCAATCCGGTCAGCAATAGCGGAGCGAATGCCTCGTACGAAATAATCAGGCCGCGACGGCCTGTTGCCGTCCACCCGGCAACCCAGCCGAGGAGCACTTCCTCCGCAAGCACCTCATGTGCCCAAGCTTCGCCCTGCAGGTCGCCGAGGCGGTTTGACCGCAGTTCGTCCGGGCTGAAAACCTTGAGGTCGCCAGTAGCGGCGTGCGCCCGCAGCACCGCGGACACCTCCGTTGCGAAACCCCGTCCCGTTGCCGGTACTGACGCAGGCGCAGGCAGTGCGCCCGGTAGCACGCTGCCAAAGTCAGCGGCGCCCAGCGCGGACGCGAGCGCACCAACGGGCTGCGCGTCGGGTTCAAACAGCTCACTGGGCCGATAGGACGACAGCCAAGCACGCAACGCCGCTAGCTGGCAGGGATCGCCGGATAGGTCTGTGAGCGGGGTTTTGTGCGCCCCAATGGGGCCGGACCAGCCCTTTACGCACCGTAGGAACACCACCTGGTGTGCTCCGCGGGCGGTTGCCTCGACGCCGGCCACGAGGACACGGTGGAACTCGGCGTGCTCGGCCAACCCGGGGGCCGTCCCAACCTCGACGACGACCGGCTCCCAGCCCAGACCGCGTGCGTAGGCGCTCACCTGCTCGTCGCTCATGGCACCCAGCAGCGACGGGCCGCCCATTCGGCGACCGTTGAGATGGACGACCGGTAGTACCCTGCTGTCGGATAGCGCGCGGTGGGCCAACCAGGACGCCGCCGTAGATGGCGTCTCGCATTCACCATCACCGATGATCGGCACGACGACCCGGTTTGGGGAGTCCAACGCCATTCCCTGGGCGAAGGCGAACGCGCCGCCGAGCCACCCGCCCATGTACGCACCGGCCGGCAACTCGGGATGAACCTCCGACCCGAGCGCGTCCCCGTCCGGAAACGCCGCAGCCAGTGCCGCCAGCCCATCAGCGTCTCGCCCGTACCGTGGATCCATCTTGGCGATGTCGCCGGTCATCCATGCCAACGCACGCTGGACGACACCCGCATGGCCGGCGCCCAGAACTGGAATTAACTGCACACCGATGCCGCAGCCTGCGGCGAGGCCGGCATGCGCCAGCACCCATGCCGTGCCGGGTACCGTGCCCCAATGACCTGCCGGGCGCGGCTTAACGTCGGACTCGTCAAGGCAGTCGACAGCGAGCACGTTCGACCGAAGGTGAAGCTGCGCAACCGACAGGTACGTGAGTGCCCGCCAAAGGGCATCCGCATGATGGGCGAGATCCACTGACACTTCAGACTCTCACCAGTCGTTCACCAGCAAAGCTGAAATACCACAATGGCCGGTAGCACTCCCACGCCTGCGGCCGCAGCCCACGTCCACCCAGAATCTGTTCGATCGATGCCCTGGCCTGCAGATAGAACTCCAATTGCTCGGCGCCCGGCGTCCGCAAACCCTCCATGATCGAGTTGTGGGACTGGTACACCTGGAAGTTGGGAAATTCGGTCACATGTTCGCCGAGTGCGGCCACACCGGCCCGCAGTTCGGTGAGCGGATCGAGGCCCACGATGTAGGTGAACGAGGTGCCGAGTCCCGCCTGGCGGGCCCGACGGAGCAGGTCGGGCATGTCGGCCCGCCGGAGCCGTGCTTTGCTCGTCTTCAAAAGCAAGTCACGCCGGGTGAAGCACTCGGCGGTCAACCGCAGCACGAACGGCGCGACGCGAGCAGCGAGATCGGCAAAGGCGGTGTCTGACTGGATGACCGACGTCAGGAAGCCGATCCGGGCGCCGATACCCTGCAAACCGAGCGCGGTCCGCAGGCCTACCAGGTGAGCAACGGCGGCGTCTTCCCGCTCGAAGCACCCGGTCGAGACAGTCACCTCGCGGAGTTCGCTCAAGTTCCGGCGTGGGTGCTGCTCAACCATCGCCACGAGCAGTTCGGTGAGCTCCCGCTCCTCCGAGAAACGTGGGTCGGCGGCAGCTTCCAGCGTGTTCGGGCAGAACGCACAGCCCACACAGCGGCTTCGGGCGTTCGGATTTAACGTCGCGGCCCTGCCGCCATCCCGGAAGTAGCCTCCAACCGCCTCGTCGGTATCGATCCGCTGAACAGTACCAATGCAATGCTGACCCAGGTACAGATCGTGATCCTCAAGCCGGAACGGCGACCCTACCGCGTTCAGGGGCACGATCACCTTCCATGACACCTTCGACGCCGAGGAAATTGTTACGCTCACCCGAGCTCGGTGCTGACAGTGATCCGACGAGATTCCATATAAGTTCAGCGCGATCAGCACAGCATCTTCGACTGGCACCTCATAACGAGCGGCTAGCCTGACTACCTCATCAATCTCCAGCTCGGTGTTGGGCGTCGCTATAGGCATCCGAACCTGCCTTCGAATCGTGGATCAAGTCCCGCATGTATCGTGGTCGGCGAAACTCTCCTGGCCTCTGATGGTGACCGACGAGGCCAGCCTGACAACCAGACCCCTTTGCTCGCGTCGATCTCTACGGATCGACAGTTTCATCCCGGGCGGGCGCCGGATGCGGTCGACGAGCTTGCGTGGTTGCGGCAACTGCTGCCTTACGCCGGCGGGGCTCTCGCGTGGTTATGCCGGGCGGCTCGCGGAACTGAGCCTAACGGTTCCGGGAATTTCCTTGGCCCAGTCTGATGCATCACCCCTCACCATGCCACCCCTTTGTCCATCGACGGAAGTCGCTCAAGTCTCTCGAAAGCGTGTCTCGCTGTCGACCCCCACGGTGGGGGGCCACGATGGGGGGTAGTGGCCGCCGCTGCGGCGAGGATCATTTGAGGCGCCGGCGCTTTTGATTAGGCACCGATCCGTCTTGTCGCCAGCGACATGAAGTGATGACATATCGATCAGGGCCGGTTCAGTCGACGGGAGGTTGTCGTGGGCGTCCAGGTCGATCCGTCCTGGTGGACGTCGGGTGTCTGGGAGGGGCGACCGATTCGCGAGTTCCTGGAGCGCCGCGACGTCGCCGCCACCTTCCGATTCCTGCATGCCCGTGGGGTTTCCTACGGCACCATCGCCGCGTTGGTCGGCGTGGCCCCGAATCGAGCCGCCGAGATCACCAAAGGCGCGCGCCAGGTAACGGCGTACGACGTTCTCGAACGCATCGCGGTCGGACTAGGTGTTCCCCGGGCCTGGATGGGCTTGGGCCAGGACGCGACGGGCGATGCGAGACCCTCGTTCGACCGGGAGATGGAAGGTTCAGCGGACCTCCCAACCAGCGGGCGACCAGCAGGAGGCCGGCCCGATGAAGCGATCACCGCGCTCGCCCGGCTTCGTACCGGGCTGGACGAGGCGCTCGCCTCATCAACCGTCGCTCCGCGACAACTCGACCTGATCGAGGAAGCGGCCGGCGAGCACATGCGGATCTATCCGGCAGCCCCGCCTAGGGTGATACTGTCGCGGCTGGCCGCTGAGTGTGTCGAGGTGCAGACTCTGTCCCGGCGTAGACAGCCAGCGGCGGTTCAGTCGCGGCTCTCCGGCGCGGCGGCTCTGTTAGCGACCATGTGTGCCGACGCGCTCATGCGGCTCGGGAACGTGGGCGAGGCACGCCTGTGGTATCGGACAGCGCTCCACGCGGCAGATGACAGCTCGGACAGCCGGCTAGGGGTGCTTGTCCGCGCCCAAGCGGCGATGCTGCCCTACTACTTCGGTGACCCGCAGCAGGCGGTCGTCCTGGCAGAGGCAGCGCTGGCGGTCACCGCGACGCCGTCGTCCTCCGCGGCGCTTGCCGCGGCGGGACGCGCCCGGGCGCTGGCCCGGCTCGGATCCGCCGAGCAGGCGCGGCAGGCGATCATCCAGGCCCGGCAAATGTTCGACCAGGTCGGCGATGACGACAGTGACACGGCCTTTCGCTTTCCGATGAAGCGCATGTTGTTCTACCTCTCCGGAGCGAGTACCTGGCTGGGCGACACGAGCGAGGCCTACCGGGTGCAGGACGAGGCACTGCGCCTCTACGGACCGTCGCCTTCGGTGCCGATCGATCCCGCTCTCCTCGCGCTCGACCGATCGATATGCCTGGTGCGTGACCGGCGAGCGGCAGAGGCCGCAGCGTCGGCGCTCGACGCCGTCGCCACCCTGCCCGAGGCGCAGCGCACGGAGATCGTTCTGACGAGGGCGAGTGACGTGGTCTCGGCGATTCCGGCGAGACATCGCGGCGGCGAGACCACCGCGCTGACGGACTATGTGCGAGCCTGCCGGGAGAGCGCCCGTACGCTTGCTGCCGGAACTGCCGCGCTCGATTCCTAGGGGCCCCATGTTCGTCGAAGCGCGAACACGTCCGGCGCTCGCCGAGGTGTGTTCTCGCCTGGAGTTGTCCGACGCCGACGCTGTCCTGATCCGGCATCACACCAACGCGGTGTACGCGGTCGGCGACGTGGTGGTCAAGATTGCTCCGGCGGAATTCGGCGTGGAGCGTATGCGCGCCGTGGTGGCCCTCGTGCGGTGGCTGGTTGGTCAGGGGTTCCCGACTGTTGGCCTCAGCCCGCGCCTACCACAACCCCTGCTGGTGGGCGAGCATGCCGTGACTGTCTGGCAGCGGCTCGATCCGGCGAACGACACTCCGGTCACCACGGCCGAGTTGGGCACTCTGCTCCGGCAGTTGCACGCCCTGCCGGCTCCTCCGGTGAGCCTGCCGACCTTGGAGCCGGTGGACAGCATCCGGCGGTCAGTGCAAAGGTCGACAATCCTCACCGCGGGGGACCGTGACCTGCTGCTGAAGCGTCTCGAACCGCTCGCGGCCCGCTGGCGCGAGATGAGCTTTCCCCGGGGCGTGAGCCTGATCCAGTCCGATCCCCAATCGCGCAACGCACTGCGCCGCTTCGACGGCACGCCAGTACTTGCCGACTGGGACGGCACCGCCATCGGTCCGCGGGAATGGGACTTGGCCACCGTCGCTGTGCACTGTCGCCGGTTTACCCCGCCGGGCCCTGCCGCCTTCTCGGACTTCACCGCGGCATACGGCTGGGATGTCACCTCGTGGCGCGGCTTCGAGGAGTTGTGCCAACTCCGCGAACTACAGATGATCGCAACCAACGCCCGAAAGTCCCGTCCCGGCACTGATGCCGAGGCCGAGGTGCTCCGCCGCATCATCGCCCTCAGGCGGGGCGACCAGGAACTCGTCCAGTGGCGCATCCTATAACCTTCCCGACCGGCTTGACGGTCGGACAGTCAGAGCCGGCCACCGGAACAGCCGTTCCGGCTCCAGGCGTCGGCGATAGGGATGATGGGGCTGGACCAGCCAGTCTCACGTCGAATGTCATGGAGCGGGCTGCTCGTTGACGTCGAGCCGGCCCAGTGTTCGGCGGACGTGCGCCATGAGAAGCGGCTCTGCTCGCTGGATCGCCCGATGAACGGGGCTCTGCGGAGGATACCGGTGGAGGATTTCCTCGATGCGCTCGGCGACCTCGAGACGTTGTCCCCGCGGTCCGACCGTGAGGTCGGCGGTGACGAGCGCGTCCATCAGGGGTCCCTCTTCGAGCGGAAAGGCTGCGAGTTGGTCCGCCAGTCCGCGCTCAGCCGCTTCGATGCGGGCGCATGTGTGGTGGGCGACCAGTCCGACGAGCCGCAGCGGGTAGCCGCTACGTCGCAGGTATCGGGCACCGTCAAGGGAGTGCAGGCCAGTGTCCACGAGGTCAGGCGCATAACCGACATCGTGTAGCCAGGCGGCTGCCACCAGCAGGTCACGATCGGCCGGTGCCACCGTGCTCGTCAGTTCCGTGGCCCGCTGGCCGACACCCTGGACGTGGGCCCAACGCCAGGCCATCTGTGGGGAGCCGAGCAGACCAGCAGCAAGGTCCTTGGCGTTGGCCGTTAGGTCAGACACCCTCCGAACGTAGCCGTACAGCGGGCCGCCGCCCTACCGGCTCGACGAGACGGTTGGGACGTCCCTGGATCAGGAAACGCCCCTCCGACGTCAGCCAATATACGGCGCGGTCCGACCGTCGAGGGCGTGGTCGATGCGTAGCCGCATTGAGAGGTGGATGTCCAACTGGTCGAGTTCGGCGGGATTTACCCAGCGGACCTGACGTGACTCACTGGAGGTCCTCAGATTCCCACCGACGGCTCTGGCGGTGAAGCACAGCGAGAATTGCTGGCGCACCTCACCGTCGTCGTAGGCCATCACATGGTGGGGGTTGGTGTACGTGCCGACTAGGCCCGTGACTTCCACCTCGATGCCCGTCTCCTCGCGCACCTCGCGCACCACCGTGTCGGAGATCGACTCACCGATGTCGTGGCCACCGCCAGGAAGAGCCCACAGGTTGTTGTCGGTGCGGTGGATCATCAACAACTCGCCGTGTTCGTTACGAACGGCCGCGACCACCGACGGCACCACGCTGTTGGCCTCGGGGGCGTCAGGGTCGTTGAAGAAGTCGCGGCGTGGCATCCGTCATCTCCCGTCGAACGCGGCTATCGCCGCGTTGATGTCCGAGGTGGGTTTGGCCTGGGTCCAGACCCGATCGAAGCTGGCGAGGTAGTGGTCGACGACCCGTCCACCAGGTACGCGCCGGAGATGTAACACCGGGTTGTGGGCGGCAGTGGATCCGTACACATGGGTGTTAACCAGCATGGCCTCGTCCACCCGGAAGATGGACGCGTACAACGTCGTGTCGTGCAACCGGACCTGCACGCCAGGGATAGCCAAGATCGGCTCGTAGTAACGCAGGCTCAGCAGCACCCGGTGGGCGAGCCCAATCCCGAAGCCCTCCTCCTCTCCGCGGCGGCGTACTGCAGCACCGCTCGGATCGGCCAGCAGGACCCGTATCCGGCAGCCTTGGCGGGCCCGGTCACCGAGCTGGGTGATGTCGTGGAGTTCAGGCAGGAACAGCCCGGCGTAGACGAGGATGTCGACCGACTCCCTTGCCTGCTGGATCAGCGACCTCCACAGTTCCAGTGGCACCGCTGACCGGGACGGGTAGAACTCGACCATTTCGGCCCGCCCCGCGGACACCGTCCTGGGATCGTCCACGACCGAAGGCCACAGATATGTTTCGTCTACGCCCAATAGGTCTGCAGCCGCGACGCGGTGAGCGCGGTGCGGGACGCGATCACGGGTGATCCAGCGCTCCACCGTCTTCGGGTCGACTCCAATCAGCTCCGCGCACCGCTGCGTGGTCAGCCCCTTTGCTGACATGGCTCCCCGCAGACGCTCGTTCGGCATCAGAGGCCGAGACCTGACGAGGGACGCATAGGGGCGTTTATACCCCAACCGAGACGTCCACGACAGTCCCTGAGCGGGGGTGGCCGCATCCCCACGATCAGCGATCAGATGTTGAGGCGAGGGTGATCGCCGGGAAAGCGCACCTTGGTCATTCCAGCGGCCTACTCGCAGAAGCTGACGCGCTGGCATCACCTCACACGTTCAGGAGAGAGCGCCTTGACCACCATGGCCATGAACGCCCGTACCGCCACCACCGCTGTATTCGGGTCGCAGTGCGCGGGGAACCCGGGATGGTGGGCACACAGCCAGGTTGATCCGAACTGGTGGATCGACGGGCGCTTCGGGGGCCGCTCGCTTGCCGACCTGCTGCGTCAACGTGACATCGGCTCCCTATTCCGCTTCCTCAAATCGCGCGGCTGGAGCCAGGCGACGATCGCTGCAGCGACCGGCACAACTGAGAACCAGGTCCGAGCGGTGATCCAGGGGCGCCAACGAGTTACCTCGTATGACGTGCTCGAACGGATCGCCGAAAGGCTGAGCATACCGCGAGGTCTCATGGGGCTCGCATACGAGCAGTGAGGCATGTCGACCAAACGCGGGAACTTGCGGCCAACCGGGTTCCGGGCCGGTCACCATGGGGGTTCATGGTGACCGGCCACGGTGGGACTGGTTGTGGCTCGGCGGGGAAGCAATCGTCAATGTTCACACGCACATCGACGGCCGCCTGTTCTGAATGCACTGCCTGCGGGTTATCAGGCGGGGCTGCCGGTGTGACCTGAACCGGGACCAGACCGGTTCGACGAGACGGCCCGAGGCGGGCGCGGCGCTGCGCGGTCCCCGATTCACGTGGCGAAGATCCCGCCCGCCTCGGTGCCCTCCAACGAGGAGGCGAGACGATGACTAGCCCGCTAGGGCCCGCACCCACGGTGGCTCCTCGGGATGGTGAGCGTCTGGTTCGCGGGGAAATCACCGGCTTGGAGCGAGCTGCGGCTTGCCGGATCGAGGACTTCCTCCTGGGAGGCGGGCACAACTTCGCCGTCGACCGGACTGTGGCGCACCAACTACTGCAGGTACATCCAGACCTGAGGGCGAGCGCCATACAGGGGCGGGCCTTTTTGTTTCGGGCTGTGCGTCTTCTTGCCGCGGATAAAGTTAGCCAATTCCTGGTCCTCGGATCAAGCCTCCCACTGGTAGGCAGCGTGCACGAGATGGCCACTCGCACCACGAGAGGCTTCCGCGTGGTCTACGTCGACGCCGAACCGGTGGCGCTCGCTTTCACCCATACGGCCGTTTCCGGCGTCAGGGGTGTCGGAGTGATCGCCGAGGCGCCGGACCAGCCAGTCATAGCGCTCGACACGGCGGTGCGCGCCCAAATGCTGGACATCGCGCACCCGGTTGCCGTGGTGATGGCCGGATTGGCGCCAGTGCTCCCTGGCGGGCCCATCGCTCGGCAGGTATGTGCCGACCTACGCAAGCGGCTCAGCAAAGGCTCCTGTTTGGTGGTTGCGCACGCCGTTGCCACTAAGGATCGGCTCCGGGTCGCTCAAGCTGCGGAGATCTGTCAGATGGCCGGTATTCCGCTGGTCCTAGGGTCGCCAGCGACGACAGAGGCCATGCTCTCGGGCTTCGAGCTGATGGCGCCCGGCCTTGTATCGGTAAACCGGTGGCGCCCCGATGACGAGGACGAGCAGGTTGCCCCCTTGCCGTTCCTGGGATGCGTCGCGGTCAAGCCGTAACAGCCGGCGCTTCTCGTGGGGCAGACATCGACGATTCATTGATCAACTTGAGAGAGGGTCCTGGATGTTCGATCAGAACGAACTGGAGCGTTACGGCTATCGGCAGGAGTTGAGCCGGCAGTTGCGGTTCCGGGACCTGCTTGCCTACGGGCTGGTGTATATGGTGCCGATCGCCCCGATGGCGATCTTTGGCAGCGTGTACGCCGGCTCCGGTGGCATGGTGGCTCTGGCGTACACCATCGGTGTGGTGGCGCTGGTGTTCACCGCGTTCTCGTACGCCCAGATGGTCCGGGCGTTTCCGATGTCAGGCAGCGTCTACAACTACGCCGGCCGGGGCATCCGGCCACCTGTCGGCTTTCTCGCCGGCTGGGTGATCCTCCTCGACTACGTCCTGGTACCCGGGCTGCTTTACCTGGTGGCGTCGGTGGCGATGCACGCGACCGTGCCGTCGGTACCGGTGTGGGCGTGGCTGCTGGGGTTCGTCGCCGTCAACACGATCGTGAACTCGGTCGGGATTCGCATGACCGCAGTGGCCACTCGGGTGATGCTGGTCGGTGAGCTGATCGTCTTGGCCATCTTCCTGGCCGTCGCCGGCTGGGCCGTCGCCTCCGGGAAGGGTCGGTTCAGTTGGGAGGCGTTCTACAGCCCGGACACGTTCACCTGGTCGATCGTCGCGGGCGCGGTGTCGATCGCGGTGCTGTCGTTCCTCGGGTTCGACGGCATCTCGATGCTGGCCGAGGAGGCCAAGGGCGGGGCTCGGCAGATCGGCCGGGCGATGGCCGCCGTGCTTGTGTTAGCGGGTGTGTTGTTCATCGCGCAGACGTGGCTGGCCGCGATGCTCGTCCCCGACGCCGGCGCCCTGCTGGCCGACGGGGACCCGAACGGCACCGCCTTCTACGATGCTGCGGCTGTAGCTGGCGGGAGTTGGCTGGCGACGTTGTGCGCGGTGGCGACGGCGATCGCGTGGGGGTTGCCGAACTCGATGGTCGCCCAGGTCGCGACGTCCCGGTTGTTGTACGCGATGGCCCGGGACCGGCAGTTGCCCGCCTTCTTGGCGAAGGTGTCGGTCCGCCGGAACGTGCCGATCAACGCGACCCTGCTCACCGGTGTGGTGTCCCTCGTGCTGGGCCTGTACATGGCTGGCCGCTCTAACGGGATCACCCTGCTGTCGTCGTTGATCAACTTTGGTGCGATGGTCGCGTTCCTGGTCCTGCATGTCTCCGTGGTCGTGCATTACCTCATCCGGAGCCGCAGTCGCAACTGGTGGGCGCACCTGGTGATGCCGGCGGCCGGGTTCGGAATCCTCGCGTATGTGGTGGTAAACGCGAACATCGCCGCCCAGCGCCTCGGCTTGGCCTGGCTGGCCCTCGGCCTGATCGTCCTCGCCGGCCTTTACCTGTCGGGTCGCCGTCCGGTCCTGTCTGGCCTGGCGCCTGTCGAGCCGCAGCAGCAGCGTGACGTGGAGCGGGTGTGATGGCCATGGAGAAGATCACCTATCGTCCGGCGCGGGACGAGTGGGCCTACACCTTCGGCGGGCGGATGCCGGTCGCGCACCTGCGCTCCGGCGATGTGCTTGAGGTCGCGACGGAGGACTGTTTTGGCGGCCTCGTCCGCGGGCCGGCCGACTTGCCGTCGCAGGTGTGCCGCATGCCCTACCTCAACCCCGTGTCCGGGCCCTTCTTCATCGAGGACGCCGAGCCGGGCGACACCCTCGCCATCCACCTCATTTCAATCGTTCCAGCGCGGGATTGGGGTGTGTCGTCGACGTTCCCGCACTTCGGGGCCCTCACCTCGACCTCGCACACGGCTGCCCTGCAGCCGCCGCTTGAGGAGCGGGTGTGGGTGTATGGCATCGACCGGCAGGCTGGGACGGTGCGGTTCCAGGCCACCGAAAGTGACCACACGGTGGACCTGCCCCTCGACCCGATGATCGGCACCATCGGGGTCGCACCCGGCGGGTTCGAGGCCCGCTCCACGATCGTCCCCGACACCCACGGCGGCAACCTCGACACCCCTGAGCTCCGGGCCGGGACCACCCTTTACCTGGGGGTGAACGTGCACGGGGCAATGCTGGCCCTCGGCGACGGCCACGCCCGCCAAGGTGAGGGCGAAGCCTGCGGCGTCGGCGTGGAGATCGCCACCACCACGACCCTTGCCGTCGAGGTGATCAAGGGCGTACCGGCGATGTGGCCTCGACTGGAAACCGACACCTCGATCATGTCCATCGGGTGCGCCCGTCCTCTCGAAGACGCCTACCGAATCGCCTATCACGACTTGGTCGGCTGGGTCGAGTCTCTGGCTGGGCTGGAGACGCTGGACGCCTACCAGTTGGTGTCGCAGGCGGGGCGGTCGCCGATCGGCAACGTGTGCGACCCCAACTACACCATCCTCGCCGCGATCGGCAAGGCGCTGCTTCCCTCGGCCGACCCGGCCTATGTTGGGGTGCACAGCCGGCTGCGCCAGTCCGTGGCCGGGCTGCGGTAGGGGCGACGGCGATGAGTCTTCCTCGACTGCCGCTGCGGGACGAGCTGTTTCTGCTCGGCCACAATGACGACACTGGACAACCGCATGTCCACCGGCAAGCCCTGGCGCTCGGGCTCGCCGGCGCGGTCCTGATCGACTTGTTCTTAGCCGGACGTCTCGTCCTCGACCCGAACGACGACCGCCCGGCCAGCGAGCGGTGGCTCCGTCTACACACCGACCAGCCAATCGGAGACCTGATCGCTGACGCCGCCATCGCGGCCATCCGCTACGGACGCAGCGTCCCACCGGTGAAGACCTTCCTGCGCGGCTTCGCCGACGACCTCTACGAACGCACCCGCGCCGGCCTGGTCGCCGCCGGGATCCTCCGACAAAGCACCCGCCGACGCCTGGGAGGCCTCGCCCGCACCGACACCTACCTTGCCACCGACAGCAAGTGGGCCGTCGTTGCCCGCGCCCGGCTGCGGTACCTCGCTGCCGGCCGGGAGCAGCCCGACAACCACACCGCCGCGCTCGCCGGCCTGGTCGCCGCACTCGGCCTGACCACCCACCTCTACCTCAACGACGACGGCACAGCCGTGACGGCGCGTTTGAAGGCCATTGCTGACCAGCATCACCGATCGGTGCGGGACATCACCGCCGCCATCGATGCGGCGGTCGGTGACCTCACCACCGCGGCGTACCGGTGAACCGAGACCACAAGGACATCAATCCGATGGAAACCGTTGCGTGTATCCGTGCTGCCCGTTGGGCGGACAAGTACCCGGTCGCCGCGCTGATAGCCGACGCCCTCCAGCCCAGCCCTCTCGCTGCGTGGCTGGTGCCCTACCCGCAGCAGCGCCGCCAGGTGCTGACCGATGTTGCCGCGATCTGGGTGGAACACGCGATGTTCTTCGGTGACCACCCTGCGTCGGCGTCTGGTGGCCCCGCGGGTGCCCCGGTAGTTTCAACGGCTGAAGACCTTCACTGTTTCCGATTGGGAAGTCGGCTACGTGTCGCACATTGAGAAGATCGCCGGCGAACTCCGGGCGCTGATGGCTGGCGTGGAACGCGCGCGGGGGTTGGCAGCTGCTGCGGACAGGCAAGCGCAGGAGGTGACCTTGCGGGCTGCGGGCGCGGGCTTCGCCGCTGTGGCGGCGGGCATGGTCCGGGTGCGGAACGCGATCACCGGAATCCAGGGCGGCCTGGGTAGCCTCGCCGGGTCGATCGGTGAGGCGGCGAAGGCAACCGCGGCGGTACCCCGCGAGGCCACCCCGCAGGAGACGATCGCAGGGCTGACACCCGTGCTGAGCGCGACTGACAGCACCCGTGACGCGGCCACAGGCGCCATCACCCAGGTCGGTGAGGCGCAGCAGCTCGTCAACATGGTCCTGCAGGGCGGGCAGCCCGGGCCGCTGCTACAGGCCCTGGACAGCATCAAGCAGGTCCTGGTGCTGGTCGCCCAGCGCACCGGCGCTGTCCGGCAGTCTATCGAAGTGGCTATCGGCGAAGCGCGACAGTTGGGGGCCTCGGGAAACTGAGGAGGGCTGGCGGTCCCGTACCGGCCAGCCCTACTCACCACGACGGTGCCGGGGCATCGACAGTTCCTGCCGCGAGTGACGCCGCCTCCGCTGATATTGACCCCGCAGCAGAATCCTGGAGCAGGAAACCTACCGGCATCCTGGGCGGATCGCCGACCGGACCGCGGACCAAGGTCTCCCGCAACCAGAAGTCCGTGGTGGCGCAACGCTCGATCCAGCTCGAGAACGAATGCGCCGACACGGTGGCCGACAAGGGCTACCGCCTTCACCAGAACCCCACCAAGCACGAGGTCGCAAACGCTCGGGCCCACACCCGCGACGCCGGAGACCCGGACAAGAATCCTGACTATCTGATCGAAGGCCACGTCTTCGATTGCTACTCTCCCACCGCGTCCAAGCCAGTACGGGGCATATGGAGCGAGGTCTCCCAAAAGGCCGGCGAGCAGCAGACGCAGCGGGTGGTGCTGAACCTTCAGGACTGGCGTGGAGACCTCGTAGCCCTGCGCAAGCAGTTCAACGACTGGCCAATACCAGGGCTGAAGGAGCTGGTGGCGGTGACACCAAGCCGTGAGATCGTGCAGATCGTACGCCGGGACTGAAGGAGGCAACGCAAATGGCTATCGAGTTTCGACTGACGTTGGCGGGGGACATCCCGCTGGACCAGGTAGCCGAACTCGCCGCTCCTGAAGCCACCGAGAAGCCGACCCCTCCAGGGCACCCGCGGCTGCTCAGCGCCGACCTCTACGAGCAGTGCGGGTACGCGGTCAGCATCACCGAGGGCAGCCACGGCTACTACGACGCCGAGGATGACGACGGCGCCCGCTGGGAGTGGGAACCAGACACCTACGTCAACATCGGCTTCCGCATGCGCGCCGACGACATGGGCGACAAGGGAATCCCGAACATGCTCGCGACCGTGGCCCGTGTCCTCAACGGCCGGCCCGAGGACACCGCACTGGTGCAGGACGGCAACTGGCTGCTGTTGACGCGAGTCGGAGGAACCGTGCGTAAGCACAACGTGGCCCTGTGGTACGACGAGGCCTTCGACAACATTCTCCCCGGTGAGTGACACGGGACTGTGAAACTTGATGACAGACCCGCGCTCGGCCTGCCACTCGCGTCCGCATCTGCGGGCTTTGACGCCTGCGACCCTGCCTTCCTGCCCAACGGCGTCGAGGCAGCCGAGTGCCGCTGGTTCACCAGAACTCGTCGCATGTGTTGTTGCGGACCCAGTGGCACGGCTCCTCCCACATTTTTCGTGCTCACAAGAGTGCTCACGCTTCAAGATCGAATGTGCCGGATCGGGGGGTAGGGCGTGACAGTATCTGACATAGGTGGAGGTTGGTTTTCCCTGCTCAGGTGATGTATCGGCACCTCACGTCACGACGTGACAGAATCGTTGCCATACTGGCAGTGTGGGGGTCAGGGGTTCGAGTCCCCTCGGCTCCACCGAACGCACCATTGTGCGACCGGTGGTTCATCTGAGATGCCCCGTCCGTTCCGGGCGGGGCATCGTCATGTCGGTGGGAATCCTGACCACGTGCCGACCCCATTGTTGCTGCGGGTCGCTGTCCCGGTTGACCCGTTGAATTCAAGACCGTCATGCACCTGTCGGCCAGTCAGGCCGCGGGACCGTACCTGTCACCTGCCGGTGAGCAGACCCGTGGATCTGCCCGTAGCGCGGGGAGCGGATCTTGCTGAGGTGGGCTGTCGCTGGCGGTGCCCGCAGACTTCCCAAGGGTGCTCACCGCGGTCGGTCAGGATCTCCTGAACGGGCGGCGCGGGGGAGGATTCCGGATCTGTCGGTGTTAACTGCCGCTGCCGCGACGGCCACCCCTATCGCTTCCAGTACGGATCTCCGTATTGCAATGGTTCGTCGTCTCGCAGACGTCGGAAGGCGGGCGTCATGTCATGAGCAGAACCCGACCGGTGGACGTCGCTGACCTGTAAGTCCGGCCCGGGGTTAGCTGTCACATAGGTCGGGTTGATGCCCGTATGGGGTGTGGTCGGGGGCACGGTGGTGGCGGAATCCCGGCCGCCGTCAGGGCGTTACACCATGCGTACGACCGAGCCGGCGTTCCGCCGATGGCGGATGCCAGCCGTGCGTGAGCCCCGGAATGTTGGCGGCCCG
>NZ_AZWO01000036.1 GCF_000514775.1 Salinispora pacifica CNR114
CTGCGGGACTGGCTCACCATCAACCGCACCCGACCCGCCCCTGCCGCCGCAATCCAGGTGCCGTCGGCCCGGCGGATCACCGCCTGGATCATGCGACCCGGCCACAAACTCACCGACGACGACCACGCCAATCTCGCCGACGCCCGCAGACTCTGCCCGGACCTCGACACCGTCGCCAGCCTCGCCCGCGGGTTCGCCGCCCTGGTCCGCCACCAAGGCACCGGGCAGCACCTCGACGCCTGGATCAACCGCGCCCGCCACGCCGGATACCCCGAAATCCGCGGCTTCGCCGCCGGTCTTGTCGGCGACCGCGACGCCGTCGTCGCCGGCCTCACCCAACCTTGGAGTTCAGGTCCAGTCGAGGGCCAGATCAACCGCATCAAGACGATCAAGCGGCAGATGTATGGCCGGGCGAACCTCGACCTCCTGCGCAAACGCGTCCTGACCAACTCGTGAGCCACCACCACGATCAATCACAAAATATGTGCCAGAGCCGAAAAAATGACCCCGGGTGTGAGAATTCACCTCGAACGTCCGTCGGTTTGGTTCTGGCGTACCCCCTGCGCGCGGTCCGGCTATTGTCGATGAGCAAACGGACAAGACAATGACGCCGATCGGTCAACGCCGACCGGCCGAACCGAGGGTATATTGGTCGGTCTAACTTGTGGCTACAGCGCCTTGGAGAGTGTCGATGGAAGAGCCTGGGGACCGGCGCCGCTATCACGTGGTGCTCAACGATGAGGAGCAGTACTCGATTTGGCCGATCGGCTCGGAGATTCCGGCCGGATGGCGTCCGGCGGGCTTCGACGGCGATCGGGCCAGATGCCTCGCGCATATCGACGAGATCTGGACCGACCTGCGCCCGCGCAGCCTGCGGGAGTGGCTGGCCGTGCAGGGCTGACCGCCACCGCACCACCGACGACCGCGGACGCACCGGGAGAACCGGTACGTCCGCGGTCGTTTTGCCTGCCCAGGTGGCGGGCGACGGTGCCGCTGGCGGTCCCTGCGCGTGCCGGGACGCCCCGTCGCGCCCGCCGCCCGTCTCCTCCGAGGGGCGACGAGCCCTCCTGCGCGCCGGTGTCCTGGTCAGCCGCGCGACCGGCGGGTGTCGTCGCTGTGGGATCGGTGGAGGTATCGGCGGAAGACACAACCTTCTGCCCACTGATCTGGCTATCGGTGGGGGCGGGAGCCGATTTACCATTGCCTCGGAAATATCCTATTAGTTCATCGGATGCGGGCTACCCGTCGGCGAGTCGGACCGGACATTCCGACCGGTTGACAGATCCGAATTGCTCTCGTAATTTTTGGTTAGCTATCCCCGGCCCAGTTAATTCCGCACATCGCGGCAACGGGGCGCCGGGAATTCGATCCTCCCTGCTTACCGACTGTTCCAGAGGTTTTTATGTCCGGTGTGCCGGACACGAAGGAGTCAATGTGCCGGCAACGCCCTTCGATGCCGCCGTCGATCCGGACAGCCGCTACGACACGGTGACGTTGCAGCCCGGCATGCTGTTCACCCGGGAACACCAGCCCCGCTCGGGTGTCGACATCCTCCAGGTCGTCGTCGACTGGCCCGTGCCGCTGGACCCGACCGCCATGCGAACCGCCTGGCAACACGCCGCCGCGCGCCACCCGGTGCTGCGTACCGCCTTCGTCTGGTCCCCGAACGGCGACCTCGCGCAGGAGGTCCGCCCGGCGGTTACCCTGCCGGTGGCGCACCACGACTGGTCCGCTGCTCCGTCCACCGGCCACGCCGAGCGGCTCGCCCGATTCCTCGCCGACGACCGCGCCGCCGGCTTCGACCCCTCGATCGCCCCACTCGCCCGGGTCGCCCTGCTCACCCACGGGCCGGACCGGCACACCCTGGCGGTCACCCTGCACCATGCCATCCTCGATGGACGGTCGGTCCACATGCTGCTCGGCGAGGTCTTCACCGACCACGACGCGCTCCGGACCGGTCGGCCGTACGACCCGCCGGGGCGACGACCGTTCCGCGACTACGCGGTCTGGGTCGCGCGGCGCCCGCTCACCGGAGACCAGCGCTTCTGGACCCGCCGGCTGGCCGGCGTGCCCCTGCCGACCCCGGTGCCGCGGGACCGGGCGCCGGACGACCTGCCCCGCGGGGTGGACACGGTCGGCGAACGGGTCCGGACGCTCACCCCGGAGGCCACCGCGGCCGTCCACGAGGCGGCCCGGACCGTCGGCGTCCCGGTCGGCACGCTGGTCACCGCGGCCTGGTCCATGCTGCTGCACCGCCACACCGGACTCACCGAGGTCGTCTTCGGTCACACCCGCAGCTGCCGGAGAGCCACCGTGGACGGCGCCGAGGAGATGCTCGGCCTGCTGATCAACACGGTGCCGTTGCGTACCGACGTCGACCCGCGTCGGTCGGTCCGGGACTGGCTTCTCGACGTGCGCCGGCAGGTCGACGAGATCCGCCCGCACCAGCTCGCCCCCCTGCCCCGGATCCAGCAGTGGAGCGGAGTGCCGGCCAGCATTCCGATCTTCGACTCCCTCCTCATGTACGAGCGCCGCGACCTGCAGACCATGCTGAGCCGTACGGTGCCCGGCTGGGGCTCTCGGGTCGCCCGCGTCCACCGGCACCCGGGTCCGATGGTCACCCTCTGCGTCTACGGCGAACCGGTGCTGAAGGCCCTGCTCTACCACGACCGACGCCGGCTCAGCGGGGCCGGCGCGGAGGCGGTGCTGCGTCACTTCGCGGTGATCCTCACCGGACTGGCCGACGGGCTCGACCGGCCGGTCACCGCGCTGCCCCTGCTCGACGCCGCCGACCGGGCCATGTTGGCCGGCTTCCGCGCCGTCGGCGATCCGGTGCCGTCCGGGGCGTACCCGGTGGACGCGACCGTGCCGGACCTCGTCGCCGCCGTGGTCCGGCGGCAACCCGACGCGGTGGCGGTGGTCGGCGCCGACGGGGTCAGCCTCACTTACCGGGAGTTGGCCGGCCGGGCCGACGCCCTCGCCCGTCGTCTCGTCGCCTGGGGTGTGCGCCGGGACGAGCCGGTGGCGGTGGCCCTGCCCCGCTCGGTGGAGCTGGTCGTCACCCTGCTCGCCGTGCTCAGGGCCGGTGGCGGATACCTGCCACTCGACCCCACCGACCCGCCGGCGCGGACCCGGCAGCTGCTCGCCGCCGCCGGGGATCCGCCGGTGCTGGCCACCGCCGAGGTTCCCGGCGCGACCCGGCTGTTCCGCCTGGACGACCCCGACGCCGGCACGCCGGCGGGCGTCGCGGTACGGCGACCGCACCCCACCGGGCTCGCCTACGTCAGCTTCACCTCCGGTTCGACCGGCACCCCGAAGGGTGTCGCCGTCACCCACTCCGCCGTGGTTCGCCTGGTTCACCGGCCCGGCTACCTGCGACTGGGTCCGGCCGAGACGGTCCTTCACCTCGCCCCGGCCGCCTTCGACGCGGCCACCCTGGAGATCTGGGGTGCCCTGACCTCCGGTGCGCGGCTCGTGGTCGCCCCGCCCGGTACGCCGGACCTCGTCGAGCTGGCCCGGTTGCTCCGCCGGGAGAAGATCACCGTGCTCTGGTTGACCGCCGGGCTCTTCCACCAGCTGGTGGAGTTCGACCCGGACTGCCTCACCGACGTCGGGCAACTCCTCGCTGGCGGGGACGTGCTCGCCCCGGAGGCGGTCCGCCGGGCCCTGCGGGTTCGTGGCGGTGCGGTCCTGGTCAACGGGTACGGACCAACCGAGAACACCACCTTCACCTGCGTGCACCCGATGACCGACCCGGCAGCCGTGCCGGACCCGGTGCCGATCGGTCGGCCGGTGCCCCGCACCACGGTGTACGTCCTCGACCCGGCGGGCCGGCCGGTGCCGGTCGGGGTGCCCGGTGAACTCCACACCGGCGGCGCAGGAGTCGCCCGGGGCTACCTCGGACATCCGGCGGCGACGGCCGCGGCGTTCGTCCCCGACCCGTTCGACCCCCGTCCGGGTGCCCGGATGTACCGCACCGGTGACCGGGTCCGATGGCGGCCGGACGGCACTCTCGACTTCCTCGGCCGCATCGACGAGCAGGTGAAGATCCGCGGCTTCCGGGTCGAGCCGGGAGAGGTCGCCGCGGTGCTGCGGACCCACCCCGCCGTCTCCGACGCCGCCGTCCTGGTCGACGGGGCGGGAGAGCGGCGCCGGCTGCTGGCGTACCTGACCTCCCGCCCCGACGTAACGGCTCCGACCCCGCCGGACCTGGCCCGGTACGCGGCTGACCGGCTTCCAGTCCACCTCCGGCCGGCCGCCCACCTGGTCCTGCCGACCCTGCCGCTGACCCGCAGCGGCAAGATCGACCGGCGGGCACTGCCCCTGCCGGACCAGCCGGCGGCCCATCCGGTCGCCGACCTGACCGACCCGGTCCAGGTGCGCCTGGCCGCCCTCTGGGCCGACCTGCTCGGCACCGCCCCGTCCACCCCGGACGACGACTTCTTCGTGCTGGGCGGGAACTCGCTGCTCGCCACCCGGCTGACCTTCGTCGTCGCCGACCGGTTCGGCGTCGAGCTGCCGGTGCGGGTCGTCTACGACCACCCGACCCTCGCCGGGCTGGCCGGGCTGCTCGGCAAGCGGGCCACCGGGGTGCGACCGGCGAGCCCCGGGGTGACCCGCCGGGATCGGGCCGGTTACCGGTCGTCACCCACCGACCCGGCCGTCGACCTCACCCGGTCGCACCTGGTCCGGCCGGTCGACGGGCCCTGGGCGCTGTGGCGCTGGGTAGGCCTGCGCGCGGCCGGCTTCCCGCTGCGGACGCTGACCGCCCTCGGTGACCTGGAACTGGTCCAGGCCGCCGACGCGGTGCTGGCCGCCGAACAGTGGCTCACCGAGGCCCGCCGGGACCTCGCCGAGGCGCTGCGCCGGGCCCGCATGGCCAGCCCACCCGGCGAGCGCGCCCGGTGGAACCGGGCGGTCCGGCAGGTGCGCCGGGACGGCCCGCCGGACCCGCTGCCGCCGGAGGCCGCCACGGTCGGCGGGGGCGCGCTGCTCCAGGCCGACACCGCCCTGCGGGTCGCCCACTCCGCGCGGGAGGCCGCGCTCGCCGCCTACCGGCAGGTCTACGGCGACGCCGGCGCGCGACGCACCGCGGCGTTGCGTGCCGCCGCCACCGATCCGCTCTTCCGGGCCGCCGTGACCTGGCAGAACCGGCATGCGCTGTGCACCGGGGTGGACCCCCTCCGCGCCGCCGCTCCTGGTGCCACCGACTCGCGGCACCGGCAGCACGAGGCGCTCGTCGCCACCTACCTCCAGCGGTACTGCGCCAAGAACGACACCATCGGCTTCTTCGGCCCGGTCGGGTGGGCCCGGATCGACGACGGCGTGCCCGCGCTGACCGTCCGGCACGGCCCCGCGGCGCTCGCCAGCCGGACCGTCCACTTCGAGAACTGGGCGATCGTCGAGACGGCCGAGGCGCTCACCACCCGCGACCCGGGGCTGCGCCCCTGGTTGGTGCCCCGGCGGATGCCCTTCCTCGCCCTCGTCGGCGACGAGTTGCACGTGCCGCTGACCGCACCGGTGCCTCTCCCCCCGGTGACCGCCCGACTTCTGCGCGCCTGTGACGGCACCCGACCGGCCGGAGCGATCACCGCCGAACTGGTCGCCGATCCGAGCAGCGGGATCACCGACCCCGACCAGGTCCACCGGCTGCTCGCGGAACTTCGGGACGCCCGCCGGATCACCTGGTCGCTGGAGGTGCCGAGGGAGGACCTGCACCCGGAACGCGCCCTGCGCGCCCGCCTCGCGGCCGTCACCGACCCGGCGGTACGCGAACCGGCGCTGGCCGCCCTCGACGAGTTGGACCGGGCCCGGGACGCGGTCGCCGTGGCCGCCGGGGACGCCGACCGGCTGGGCGCGGCGGTCGAGGCGTTGGAGGAGCGGTTCAGTGCCCTCACCGGTCAGTCGCCCAACCGCCGGGCCGGCATGGTGTACGCCGGGCGGACCCTGGTCTACGAGGAGTGCGCCTCGGGCACCGACGTGACCCTCTCCACCGACCTCACCGCGACCCTCTGGCCGGCGCTGAGCCTGCTGTTGGAGAGTGCCCGCTGGTTCACCTCCGCCGGGGCGGCGCTGTTCCGGCGGGCCGCGACGCAGCGGTACCGGGAACTGGTCGCCCGCACCGGCGCGGCGACCGTTCCGTTCGCCGACTTCTGGCTCTGGGCCAACGACCTGCTCTTCGACCCGCCGGAGAAATTGATCGCCCCGGTCGTGCGGGGATTGCAGGACCGCTGGGCGCGGATCCTGCCCGACCCGGTCGACCACCGGATCACCGCCACCTCGGACGAGCTTCGGCAGCGGGTCGCCGCCGCGTTCGCCGCGCCCCGGCCGGGCTGGGTCGGCGCGTACCAGCACAGCCCGGACGTGCTTCTCGCCGCCGCCGGGCCGGAGGCGGTCGCCAGCGGCGACTTTCACTGGGTGGTCGGCGAGGTGCACCCGGGGGTGAACACGCTCCGCGCGGCGCTCTTCGTCGGCCAGCACCCCGTGCCGCGGGAACTGCGGGCGGCGATCACCGCCGACCTGCCGCACGGCCGGATCGCCCTCGCCGCGACCGGGGAGGTGGGTGGCGCATCGTCCCGGCTGGCCGACGCGCTCGTCACCGACCGGGACGTCCGACTGGTCTTCGGCCATGACAGCTGCGGCCTCGACCCGGCCACGTCGCTGCCGATCGGTGACTGCGTCCTCGGCCCGGTCGACGGCGTGCTGACCGTGAGCAGCCGGGACGGACGCTACCGGCTGCCGCTGGCCGAGGTGCTCGCCGAGCCGCTGATGCTGCACCTGGTGCAGCGCTTCGACCTTCGCCGCCCCGCCGACCACCAGCCCCGGATCACCGTCGATCGGGTGGTGCTGGCCCGGGAGAGCTGGCGTTTCGCCGCGGCGGAACTGGACTTCGCCACGCTGACCGACGAGGGCGAGCGGTTCCGGCGGCTCCGGCGGTGGCAGCAGGAGCACGGGTTGCCCCGGCACCTCTTCGTGAAGACCCCGGTGGAGGCGAAACCGTTCCACCTCGACCTCGCCAGCCTCGCCTCGGTGGACGTCCTCGCCCGCGCGGTCCGTCGTACCGTCGCCGACGACCCGGCGGCCACGCTGCGGTGCAGCGAGATGCTGCCCGGCCCGGAACACGCCTGGCTGACCGACGCCCAGGGGCAGCGCCACACCGCGGAACTGCGGCTCGTCGCCGTCGACACGCGTACGCCCGGAGCCGTCGACGCCGCGTCAACCGGCCCCGAGACCCCGGCCGCCGACCGGCGGCCGGCCCCTCCACACCGTAACCAGGCGGGGGTATGAACACCGAAACCTATATCGTGCCGTCGTCGTTCACCCAGCGTCGACTGTGGATGCTCGACCAGATGGCCCCGGGGGCGGTGACCTACCACATCGCCTGGGCGGTCGAGCTGACCGGACAACTCGACGTGCCCGCGCTGGAGGCCACCCTCAGCTGGCTGGTCGAGCGGCACGAGACCCTGCGCACCCACTTCACCGCGGTCGACGGGGATCCCGCCCAGGTGGTCGTCCCGGCCGCGCCGGTCCACCTGCCGGTGGTCGACGCCGGTCCCGGTGGGGCCTGGCGGGATCTGGTCGATGTCGCCGCCCGGGAGCCGTTCAACCTGGCGACCGGCCCGCTGGCCCGATTCGGCCTGGTCCGCCGGGACGCCGGGGCGCACGTGCTCGTCGTCGTGGTGCACCACGGCGTCGCCGACGGCTGGTCGTTCGGGATCCTCTTCCGCGAGCTGGCCACCGGCTACGCGGCGGCGGTGGCCGGCGCCCGCCCCGCCCTGCCCGCACCCGAGGTGCAGTACGCGGACTTCGCGGTCTGGCAACGGGAGGAGGCCGACCGGGGCGCGTTCGACGCCGACGTGGACTTCTGGCACGCCGAACTGGCCGGCGCGCCCACCCTGCTCGACCTGCCCGCCGACCGGCCTCGCCCGGCCGAGCAGTCCGACGCCGGGGCCGAGGTGGTCTTCGACGTTCCGGACGAGCTGACCCGACGGCTGCGGGCCGGCCGGGACGGCACCCTCTTCACCCGACTCCTGGCCGGCTTCCAGATCCTCCTGCACCGGGCCACCGGCGCCGACGAACTGCTGGTGGCGGTCCCGGTGTCCGGGCGGACCCGGCCCGAGACCCGGGACGTGGTGGGCTTCTTCGCCAACACCCTCGCCCTGCGGGCCGGTTTCGCCGACCAACCGTCCTTCGCGGGCGTCCACGCGCGGGCCCGCGCCTCGGCCACCGCCGCGCAGGCCCGCCAGGACGTCCCCTACGACCGGATCGTGGATCGGCTCGCCCCCACCCGCAGTCTCGCCCACTCCCCGGTGGCGCAGGTGATGTTCGCCCTCGACGAGCCAACCCCGGACGTCACCTCGGCCGGGCTGCGGATCGCCCCCCGCCTCTGGGAGAACGGCACGGTCAAGTTCGACCTGACGCTCACCGTGGAGGACCGTCCGGCCGGGCTGCGCGGTCGGATCACCTACCGCACCGACCTCTACGACGAGATCCGGATCCGCCACCTCGCACAGCGGTACCTCACCCTGCTCACCGCCGCCCTCGACCGGCCCGGCACACCCGTCGGCGAGTTGCCCCTGCTCGACCCTGCCGAACGCGAGCGGATCCTGCGCGACGGCAACGACACCGAGCTGCCGCTGCCCGACGTAGCCGGAGTCGGCGAACTGCTCGACCGGTTTCCGCCGGCCGATCCGGACGCGGTCGCGGTCGCCGGCCCGGACGGGTCCCTGCGCCACCACGACCTAACCGCCCGCGCCAATCGCCTCGCCCACCTGTTGCGCGCCCACGGTGTCGGCCCGGACGTGGCGGTCGGGCTCTGCGTGGGTCGGGGCACCGAACTGGTGGCGGCGCTTCTCGCCGTCTGGCGGGCCGGCGGGGGATACCTGCCGCTGGACCCGACGCTGCCGCCGGCCCGGCTCGCCGGCATGCTCGCCGACGCGGCCCCGCCGGTGCTTCTCACCGACGCCGCCGGGGCGGCCCTCGTCGCCGACGCCGTCGCGACGGCCGGCACCACCCCGGTGGTGCTCCGCGTCGACCAGCTCGACCCGACCGGCCCGTCGAGCGACCCGCCGCCGGTCACCGGCCACCCGGACGGGCTCGCCTACCTGCTCTACACCTCCGGCTCCACCGGAGTGCCCAAGGGCGTGGCGGTCAGCCATCGCGCGGTGGTCAACCTCCTCCTCGGCTGCCACCGGCTGTTCGGGCTCACCTCCGCCGACCGGGTCGCGGCGATCACCACCCCGGCCTTCGACATTTCGCTGGTCGAGCTGGTGCTGCCGTTGCTGGCCGGGGCCCGGATCGAGGTCCTCGATGCGGAGACCGCGCGGGACGCCGCCGCGCTCCGCGCCGCCTGCGTCGACCGGGGCGTCACGGTGCTCCAGGCCACGCCGGCGACGTGGCGGATGGTGGTCACGTCGGCCGGCGTACCGGCGGGGGTTCGCCTGCGGATCAGCGGCGGCGAGGCGCTGCCCCGCGACCTGGCCGACGCGCTGCGCGTCGACGGCGCCCGGGTGGTCAACGCATACGGTCCGTCGGAGACCACCGTCTACTCCTCGGTCGGCGCGGTCGGCGACTCCGTCCCGGTCGACCTGGGCGGCCCGGTCGCCAACACCCGGATCCACCTGCTCGACCCCGCGGGCGAGCCGGTCCCCGAGGGCGTGGTCGGAGAGATCCACATCGGCGGCGCCGGGGTGGCGCGCGGCTACCACGGCCGCCCCGGCCCCACCGCCGCCCGGTTCCGGCCCGACCCGTTCGGCCCGCGCCCCGGCGGCCGGCTCTACGCCACCGGCGATCTGGCCCGCCGGCTGCCCGACGGACGACTCGACTACCTGGGCCGCGCCGACCAGCAGGTCAAGGTCCGGGGATTCCGGATCGAACTGGGCGAGATCGAGGCGGCGCTGCGCGACCATCCGGCCGTCCGGGAGGCCGCAGTGACCACCTGGGGCGCGGGGGCCGACGTGCGGATCGCCGCCTACGCGGTCACCGATCCGCCCGGCGCCGAGGCGGCGTCGATCTGGCCGGCGGTCCGGGCCGACCTGGCCCGTCGGCTGCCCGACTACATGGTGCCGGCGACCCTGGTCCTGCTCGGCGCGCTGCCCCGCACTACGAGCGGCAAACTGGACCGGCGGGTGCTGCCCGAGCCGACCTGGCGGGAAACCACCGGCAACGGGCCGACCGCACCCCGCACCCGCACCGAGGAGCAGCTCGTCGGGCTCTGGCGCGACGTGCTCGGCCGCACCGAGGTTGGCGTGCACGACAACTTCTTCGCCCTCGGCGGCCACTCGCTCACCGCGACCCGGCTGATCGCCCGCATCCGTGCCACCTTCGGCGTCGACCTGGCGCTGCGCAGCCTCTTCGCCGCGCCCACCGTCGCCGAACTCGCCGTCGAGGTCGGCAACACCGCGGGGACCCCCGCCGGGCCGGATCGGACCGGGCCGGTCGGCCCGACGCCGCAGGACCTACTCGCCTCGCTCGACGACCTATCCGACAGCGAGGTCGACGAACTCCTGGACACCCTGATCGCCGAGGAGGGTGCGTGACCGAGCGCAGAGAACGTGTGGTCGTCGTCGGGGCCGGTCTGGCCGGTTCCCTCGCCGCCCTGCACCTCGCCCGTCGGGGCTACGAGGTGCGGGTCCACGAGCGACGTCCCGACCCCCGCTCGGCACTGGCCGGCCCGGGTGGGCGATCGATAAACCTGGGGCTGTCCGCCCGGGGCATGCGGGCGCTGGACGGGGTGGGTCTCCTCGACGACGTGCTCAAGCAGAGCGTGCCGATGCGCGGCCGGGTGGTGCACTCGCCGGACGGCACCGTCCGCTTCCAGCCCTACGGGGTACGCGAGCACGAGATCCTCCACTCGGTGCTCCGCGAGGAACTGATCTCGCGGGTGGTGGACGCCGCCGAGGCCGAACCGGGTGTCCGGTTCCACTTCGGCAGCCGGATGGTGCACCTGGACCGGGAGACCGCCACGGTGCGGGTCGCGCCGACCGGTGGCGGCGAGCCGGCCATGGTCCGCGCCGACCTGGTCGTCGGCGCGGACGGGGTCTTCTCCGCCGTCCGGCAACAGATGCAGCACGGCCTCCGCGCCGACTACGCCCAGGAGTTCCTCCCCTGGGGCTACAAGGAGCTGACGATCCCGGTCGGCGACGACGGCCGCCCCCGGGTACGGCTGGAAGCCCTGCACGTCTGGCCCGGCCACGAGGGGCTGATGGTCGCCCACCCCAATCGGGACGGCTCGCTGACCTGCTCGCTTTTCATGGCCCACGAGGGGCCGGTGAGCTTCGCCGCCCTCGACACCCCGACGGCGGTGGTGGACTTCTTCCGCCGGCACTTCCCCGACGCGGAGGACCTGATGCCCGACCTGGCCCGCCAGGTGGCCGACCACCCCGTCGGCCACCTGGTGACCGTCCGCACCGCCCCCTGGCGGCACGCCGACCGGGTGGTGTTGATCGGTGACGCCGCCCACGCCGTCTACCCGTTCTACGGACAGGGCATGAATTCGGCCTTCGAGGACTGCGCGGTCCTCGACCGCTGCCTCGCCGAGCACCCCGACCGGGCCTCCGCGCTCGCCGCGTTCGAGGCGGCCCGCAAGCCGCACACCGACGTGCTCGCCGACCTCTCCGCGGCGAACTTCGAGGACCTGCGGGGCCGGGTGCACCGGCTCGGGTACACGATCGCCGCCGCCGCCGACCGGACCCTCGCCCGGCTGCTGCCGGGTCGGTGGGTGCCGCTGTACGCGATGGTCGCGCACACCACCGCCCCGTACGCCGACGCGTTGGCCCGGGCCGACCGGCAGGACCGCATCCTGCGGGGCGCCGGTGCCGGTCTCGTCCTGGCTGCCGCTCTCGCCGCCACCACGCTGCGCGCGGGCCGGCGTCGGTCCGCCGGGCGGTGAGTGGGTTGTTGACCCAGCCGCACTTCCCCGAGCAGATCCTCTTCACCGATCCCGACCTGCACGCTGAGCCGTTGCACCCGCTGCTGACCGGGATCGTCGACCAGTTGCGGGCGGTGGTCGACTGGGCCCGCGAGTACCTCTGCGAACCCCACCCGGAACTGGGCCGCAAGGGCCCGGTTTGTCCCTTCGTCCAGGGCTCCCTGGACCGGGACACGTTCTATCTGGCGGTGCACCGGGGGGACACCGTCGACGAGGCCGGCCTGGACGAGGTGCTCGCCGTCTACCGGGACTGGTTCCGCCGTCTGGAACCGCTTGCCGGTCTACCCGCCCAGTTCAAGACGATCCTGCTCACCCTCCCCGACCTCCCGCCCGACGTGGCCCGGGAGGCCGTGGACCGGACGCAGGCGCGGCTCAAGCCGGACTACACCGAGCAGGGGTTGATGCTCGGCGAGTTCCACGACGGCCCGCCGGCCAAGGGCGGTCTGTGGAACACCGCGTTCCGGCCGCTGCGCGGCCCGGTGCCGATGCTGGTGGTCCGGCACATGGTCGCCAGTGACCTGCCGTTCCTCGCCGATGACCCGGTGACCCTCGCCGGCTACCTGCGGCACTTCGGGCAGAACGGCCCGGCGTCGCTGCGCCGGCAGGTCGCGGTGGCGGCCCAGCGGCACGGCCTTCCGATACCCGGAATCTCCACCGACGTCCAGATTCTGCACGACACCACGAACCAGGGGGTTCGATGACGACCGCCGACTCCACCGCGTCCGCCGCCGGCGGCAAGCGGGCCCTGCTGGCCAGACTGCTCACCGAACGGGCCCGGGCGGTCCGCAGCCACCCGGCCTCCTTCGGCCAGCAGCGGTTGTGGTTCCTGGACCGGCTCACCGGCGGGGTGCCGGTCTACAACATTCCGGTCGCCTACCGGGTGCACGGCCCGCTGGATGTCGCGGCGCTGCGCACCGCGCTGACCACGATCGTCAACCGGCACGGGGCGCTGCGCACCACGTTCGACGAGTCCGGCGGGGAACCGGTGCAGGTGGTCCGGCCCACCGGCGAGGTGGACCTCACCGAGGTCGACCTGACCAGCCTCCCGGCGGATCGGCGCGACGCCGAGGCCACCCGGCTCGTCTGGGAACAGTCCGGGCAGCCGTTCGACCTGGCCGGGGGCCCGCTGATGCGGGTGCAGGTGGTCCGGACCGGGGCGGACCGCCACCACCTGGCGTTCTGCGTCCACCACATCGTCTTCGATGCCTGGTCGATCGGGGTGCTCTTCGGGGAGTTGGAGGTCGCGTACGCCGCCGTGTCGACCGGCACCCCCGCCCACCTGCCCGACCTGCCCACCCAGTACGCCGACTTCGCCGTCTGGCAGCGCGACCGGCTGGCCGGCGACGCCCTGCGCCGGCAACTCGACTACTGGGTGGAACACCTGCGTGGGGCACCGGCCCTGCTCAGTCTCCCCACCGACCGGCCCCGCCCGCCCGTCCGCTCATATTGGGGCGCCTGTCACTACTTCACCGTCCCGGCGTCGGTCACCGCGCGCGTCGAGGAGTTCAACCGGGACAACGGGGTCACCTTGTTCATGACCCTGCTCGCCGCCTTCCAGGCCGTCCTGTCCCGACACAGCGGGCAGGACGACATCGTGGTCGGCACTCCGGTCGCCGGCCGGGAGCACCCCGACCTGGAGCGGCTGGCCGGGTTCTTCGTGAACACTCTCGCGCTGCGGGTGTCGTCCGCCGGCCGCCCGTCCCTGCGGCAACTCGTCGCGCGGGTGCGGGAGGCCACCCTGGTCGGCCTCGGCAACGCGGAGGTGCCCTTCGAGAGGGTGGTCGAGGAACTGCAACCCGACCGCAGCATGTCCCACGCGCCGATCTTCCAGGCCCAGCTCATCCTGCATAACGCCCCGAACACCGCCTTCCGGCTCACCGGCTGCACCGTCGCCTCCTTGGAGGTCGACAGCGGCACCGCCAAATTCGATCTCACCCTGGCCGCCGAGACGGCCTCCGACGGCACCCTGCGGCTGGCACTGGAGTACGACACCGACCTGTTCGACGCGTCCACGATCGACCGCCTGGCCCAGCACCTGGGCACTCTGCTGGAGGCGGGGGTCGCCGACCCGGATCTCGCCCTGGCCCGGATCCCGCTGCTGAGCGGGGTGGAGCGGTGGCGTGCCGTGGTCGAGTGGAACCAGACGGACCGGGGCGCACCGCCGGTCGCCACCGTCCTGGACCTGCTCCCCACCGATCCCGTCGAGCCCGGCGACCGGCCAGCCGTCACCGGCGAGGACGGGCAGGTGGACCGGGCCGGGCTGCACCGGCGGGCAGGACAGATCACCCGCCGGCTGCTCGGCGCCGGTGTCGCCCCGGACACCCCGGTCGGCTTCTGCCTGGACCGCGGCGTCGACATGGTCGCGGCCGTGCTCGGCGTCTGGCGGGCCGGGGCCGGCTACCTGCCGCTGGACCCCGGCCTTCCCCCGGAGCGACTGCGCCACATGCTCGTCGACTCCGGCACCCGCGTCGTCCTCACGCAACGGGCGGTCCACGCGCGCCTCGGCGCGGTGCTGGACGGCTCGGTGACGGTGCTCCTCGACGACGACACGGATGATCCGGCCCCCGACGAACCGATCCCGACGGTGCCGTCGCACCCGGACGGGTTGGCGTACCTCATCTACACCTCCGGCTCGACCGGCCGGCCGAAGGGGGTGGCGGTCCCGCACCGCTGCGTGGTCAACCTCGTCGCCTCCTTCCACGACGACCTGGACCTGACGCCCGGGGACCGGTTCGCCGCGGTCACCACCCTGTCGTTCGACATCTCGGTGCTGGAGCTGCTGGTGCCGCTGCTGCTGGACGTTCCGCTGCTGGTCGTCGGTGCCGACGAGGTGGGCGACGGCCCGGCGCTGCGCCGTCGCCTGAACGACGCGGGGATCACCGCCATGCAGGCGACCCCGGCGACCTGGCGGCTGCTGCTGGCCTCCGGCGGCGTACCGACGGCGTTGCGGACTCGACTCTGCGGCGGTGAGGCCCTGCCCCGGGACCTCGCCGACGCCCTGCTGTCCGACGGCGCGACGCTGTGGAACTGCTACGGGCCCACCGAGACCACCGTCTGGTCCGCGGCCACCGTCGTGCCACCCGCCCCGGCCGCGGTGGACCTCGGCGCGCCGATCGCCAACACCCGCATCTACCTGCTCGACGACGCCCGCCAGCCGGTGCCGGTGGGCGTGGTGGGCGAGGTCCATATCGGTGGTTCCGGGGTGGTCCGGGGATACCACGGCCGGCCCGGCCTGACCGCCGGCCGGTTCGTTCCCGACCCGTTCGCCGACCAGCCGGGCGCCCGGCTCTACGCCACCGGTGACCTGGCCCGGCAACGCACCGACGGCCGGCTGGAATTCCTCGGCCGCGTCGATCACCAGGTCAAGGTGCGGGGTTTCCGGATCGAGCTGGGCGAGATCGAGGCCCTGCTGCGCAGCCACGACCTGGTCGCGGACGCGGTGGTCAGCACCTGGGCCGGTGGCGACGGCGACACCCGACTGGTGGCGTACGCCGTGCCCGCGCCCGGCGTCGACCCGGAGTCCCTCGCCGACCGGGTCCGACCCGGACTCGCCGGCCGGCTGCCCGAGTACATGCTGCCCGCCGCCCTGGTGCCGCTGGCCGCGTTGCCCCTCAACGGCAACGGCAAGGTCGACCGGAGTGCCCTTCCCGCCGTCCGGTGGACCGACCGGCGAGCGGAGCGGGTCGCCCCCCGCGACGCGCTGGAGAAGGTGCTCGCCGGGATCTGGGCGGAGGTGCTGCGGGTCGAGGGGATCGGCGTGCACGACGACTTCTTCCGCCTCGGTGGGCATTCGCTGCTCGGCGCGCAGGCGCTGAGCCGGATCGGCACCGCGCTGGAGATGGAGGTGCCGATCCGGGTCCTCTTCGAGGCACCGACGATCGCCGCGCTGGCCGGCGTGCTGCGCGCCACCGAACCGGTCGCCGGTCAGGTCGACGCCGTCGCCGCCCTCCGGCACGAGGTGGCCGACCTCTCCGACGAGGATCTGCGGGCGCTGCTGGGTGGCCAGGAGTGACCGGCGCCGACCGGGAGCGCCTGATCCGGGAGCTGATGGCCCGCCGGGGGCTCGCCGGCGGGGCCCGGCCCGCCGGCATCCCCCGGCGGGCACCGGGCACCCGGGTGCCGCTCTCTCCGATGCAGGAGGGTATGTGGTTCCTCGACCGGCTCCAGCCGGGCAACCCGGCGTACGTGCTCAACCAGGCGGTCCGGATCACCGGCCGGTTGGATCTCGCCGCGTTGCAGTCCGCGCTGGACGAGGTCGTCGCCGCGCACGACGCGCTGCGCACAACGTTCGTGGAGCGCGACGGGGAGGTGGAGCAGGTCGTCCTGCCCGCCGCCGACCCGTCCGCCCGGTGCGTACTCGCCGTGGAGGACCTGACCGCGGTGGCACCCGCCGGCCGTGAGGCGGCGGTCGCCGTCGCCGTCCACCGGGAGAGCGAAACCCCCTTCGACCTGAGCCGGGCACCCCTGGTCCGGGTCCGGGTGGGCCGGCTGGCCGCCGACGAGCACCTGTTGGTGGTCAGCCTGCACCACATCGTCGCCGACGAGCAGTCCGTCGGCATCGTGCTCACCGGCCTTCTCGACGGTCACCACCGCCGTCTCTCCGGGGTGGCCGCGCCGCCGGCTCCTCCGGCCGCGCAGTTCCCGGACTACGTGCTGTGGCAACAGGACCGGTCGGCCGGGACCGCCGCCGACGAACTGCGGAGGTTCTGGGCCGACCGACTGGCCGGCTCCTCCGGTCTGCTCGACCTCCCGACCGACCGGCCGCGACCGGCCGTGCAGACCTTCCCCGGCCGCACCCACGGCTTCGACATAGGCGATGATCTGGTCGCGTCACTCGACGCCCTGGGGCGGCGGACCGGCTGCACCCGCTTCATGATTCTGCTTGCCGGCCTCCAGGTGCTGCTGGCCCGCCTCGGCGACACCGACGATGTGTGTGTGGCCTCCCCGGTGACGTTGCGCGCCGACGTCGAACAGCAGCGGATGGTCGGCCTGCTGGTGAACAGTCTGCCGTTGCGCACCGACCTCTCCGGGGACCCGACCCTGACCGAGGCGCTGACCCGGGTCCGGGCCACCTGCGTGGAATCCCTGGCCCACGCCGCGTTGCCCTTCGAACGGATCGTCGAGACCGTCCGGCTGCCCCGCGACGCCAGCCGCAACCCGCTCTTCCAGGTGATGCTGGTCCTGAACCAGGCCGGCGTCGCCGGTCCACGGGCCGGTCTCGCCGTCCGCCCGGTGCCGGTCCGCCGGGAGACCTCCCGCCTGGACCTCACCGTGGCGGTGCACGAGTCCCCGGCCGGACTCGGCGGCCTGGTCGACTACAACACCGACCTCTTCGACCAGGTGACCATCGACCGGTTCGTCGACCGGTTCCGCTCCGTGCTGTCGGCGCTGGCTGCCCGGTCGCACGTCCGCCTTTCCACGGTGGAGCTGACCGGTCCCGCCGAGCGGCACGACCTGGCCGCCTGGAACGCCACTGACCGGGCGTACCCGGACGGGGTGGGGCTGCACGATCTGGTCGGCGCGCGGGCGGCGGCCGACCCGGACGCGCCCGCGCTGCTGGACATCAGCCCGGAGGGGCCGGCCCGGCCGGTGCTGACCTACGGCCAACTGGACGCCGGCGCCGACCGGCTCGCCGCCCACCTGCGCCGCGTCGGCGTCGGCCCCGACCAGCCGGTCGGGCTCGCGCTGGCCGCCGGCCGCGCCGCCGTCACCGGCCTGCTGGCGATCCTCAAGGCCGGCGCCGGATACCTGCCACTGGACCCCACCCACCCGCCGGCCCGGCTGCGCGCCTTGCTCGCCGCCGCGGGCACCGCGGTCTGCCTCACCGACTCCGACCTCGCCGCCACCCTGGCCGGTGCGCCGGACGAGGGCGGCGACCGGCCGTACGCCGGCAGACTCCTCGCCGTCGACGCCGACGGCCAACGGGTCGACGCCGGTGGGGCCGGGGACCCGTCCCCGGTGGAACCCCGGCCGGTCCACCCGGACCAACTCGCCTACGTCATCCACACCTCCGGCTCCACCGGCACGCCCAAGGGGGTGATGGTCAGCCACCGCACCGCCGTCAACCTGGCGCTGGCGTTCGCCGACCTGCACGGCATCGCCCCCGGTGACCGGCTGCTCATGCTGCCCCCGCTGAGCTTCGACGCCTCCGTCGGCGACATCCTTCCGGCGCTGGTCAGCGGGGCCACGCTCGTGGTGCACCGGCAGCCGGCCGCGATCACCGGGGCGGGCCTGACCGCGCTGTGCCGGGAGCACGGCCTCACCCTGGTCGACACCGCCGCGCCGCTCTGGGCACGCTGGGTCGGTGACCTCGCAGCCCGGACCGGCGTGGTCGACGTCGGCCCGCTTCGCGCCATGATGGTCGGCGGGGAGGCCGTCGACCTGGAGACCGTCCGCCGCTGGGCCGGGCTCACCGCCGGCCGGGTCACCCTGCACAACCACTACGGGCCGACCGAGGCGACCGTCTGCGCCACCACGTACGCCACCGTGGACGCCGGTGAACTGCCCGGCCTGACCCGGTTGCCGATCGGCCGACCGGTGCCGAACGTGCGGGTGCACGTCCTCGACGCCCACCAGCGGCCGGTGCCGATCGGGCTGGGCGGCGAGGTGTACGTCGGCGGCACCGCCCCCGCCCGGGGCTACCTCGGCAACCCCGCCGAGACCGCCGCCCGGTTCGTGCCCGACCCGTACGGCCCACCCGGGGCGCGGCTCTACCGCACCGGTGACCTGGCCCGGCACCGCGCCGACGGCACCCTCGAATTCCTCGGCCGCACCGACCAGCAGGTCAAGATCCGGGGCCACCGGATCGAGATCGGCGAGGTCGAGGCGGCCTGCGCCACCCTGCCCGGGGTACGCCGTACCGCCGTCGTCGTCGACCACGCCCCGGCCGGCCCCCGGCTCGTCGCCTACCTGGTCGGCGACGACACCACCCCGGACGGGCCGGCGGCGCGGATCGCGTTGCGCCGCCGGATGCCGGAACACCTCGTGCCCGCCTCCTTCGTCCGGGTGCCCGACCTGCCCACCAACCGGCACGGCAAGCTCGACCTGGCCGCCCTGCCCCTGCCCGGCGAGACCGGCCGGCCGGCGCACGAAGCACCGGCCACCCCGACCGAGAAGACACTCGCCGACATCTGGGCCGAGCTGCTCGACACCGGCCCGGTCGGGCGGCACGACAACTTCTTCGACCTAGGCGGACACTCGCTGCTCGCGGCGACCGTGGCGACCCGGATCCGGGCCGCGCTCGGGGTGGAGTTGCCACTGCGGGAAGTTTTCTCCACCGCCGACCTGGCCGGTCTCGCCGCCGTCCTCGACGGCGGCGCTCCCACGTCGCGCAGCGGCGGTGACCTGCTCCGCGCCGAGGCCCGTCTTCCCGAGGACCTGTCCGTACCCCCCGGGACGCCGGTCTCGCCGCCCCGCACGGTGCTCTGCACCGGGGCGACCGGCTTCCTCGGGGCGTATCTGCTTGCCGACTGGCTCGCCGCGAGCACCGCCACCATGCACTGCCTGGTCCGCGCCGACACACCGGTCGCCGCCATCAACCGGGTCCGCGCCAACCTCCACCGGTACGGACTCTGGCGACCGGAGTACGCCGACCGCGTTGTCGGTGTCCCCGGTGACCTCGGGGCACCCCGCCTCGGCCTGACCGGTGTGGCCTTCGCCGAGCTGGGCGAACGGCTGGACGCGATCGTGCACAACGGAGGCGTGGTCAACTTTGTCCAGCCATACCCGGTGCTGCGTCCGGCCAACGTCGGCGGCACCCGGGAGGTGCTCCGGTTGGCCACCGCCGGCGGCCCGAGCGCGGTGCACTTCGTCTCCACCCTCGGGGTGTTCGTCACCCCGTCCCGCACCGGCACCCTGGTCCGCGAGGGCGACGTCCCGGACGAATGCGACGGCCTCCACGACGGCTACAACGCCAGCAAGTGGGTGGCCGACGCGCTGGTCCGCGCCGCCCGGGAACGGGGACTGCCGGTCAGCGTGCACCGCCCGGCCCGGATCACCGGCGACGCCGGCAGCGGCGTCGGCAACACCGACGACTTCTTCAGCCGGCTGCTGAAAACCTGCGTGCAGCTCGGTGCCGTACCGGAGATCGACGACCCGGCCGATCTCGCGCCGGTCGACTACGTCGGGGCCGGCATCGGGCACCTGACCCGGACCGGTTCCACCGGAGACCACCACTACTACAACAACCGGACCATCTCGTACCCCGCCCTGGCCGCCGCGCTCGCCAGCTTCGGCTACCCGGTGACGGTGGTGGCGTACCCCCGTTGGCGGGCGGCCCTGCTGGACCGCCCGGACGCCGCGCTGGCCCATTTCGCCCCGCTCCTCGGCGCGGACACCCCGGTCCGGACGCAGCCGGACTTCGACTGCGCCGGCACCGAGGCGGTGCTCGCGGCGGCCGGGGTCACCTGCCCGGCAGCCGACGAGCGGATGGTGCACACCTACCTGGCGGCGTTCGTGGCCGCCGGCTTTCTCGACCCACCGCCCGGGCGGCCCCGTGGATGACCGTGCGACACCCACCGCCCGGTGGGCGGCGATCTGGTTCGGGCAGCTCGTGTCGCTCGTCGGATCGAGCCTCACCGGGTTCGTCCTCGGTGTCTGGGTCTACCAGCGCACCGGCTCGGTCACCCAGTTCGCGTTGATCTTCCTCGCCGCGACGCTGCCGGCGGTGCTGTTCGCGCCCGTCGCCGGCGCGCTCGCGGACCGCCGGGACCGCCGCCGTTTGATGGTGGCCGCCGACACCGTCGCCGCCGCTGGCACGGCGGCGCTCGCCGCGCTGGTTGCCGCCGACGCCCTCGCGGTCTGGCACATCTACCTCGCCACCGCGGTGAGCGCCGCCGCGTCCACCGTGCACCAGGTCGCCTACCAGGCGATGACCCCGGCGTTGGTCGGCAAGCGTCACCTGGGCCGGTTCAACGGGTTGATGCAGATCTCCCGGGCCGTGCAGATCGCCGCCCCGCTGATCGCCGGGGTGCTGGTGGTGACCATCGGGATCGGCGGGGTCATGGCGATCGACCTGGGCACCTTCGTGGTCGCGGCCTCGACTCTGCTGCTGGTCCGGCTCCCCGCCGAGGTGGCCCGCCCCGCCCGATCCGGTCCCGCCGAGGCGGTGCTGCGGGGAGCCACCGCCGGGTGGCGGTACCTGCGGCAACGGCGCGGCCTGCTCCAGCTCATGATGGTTTTCGGCGTGTACAACTTCCTCTTCGGACTCGCCGGGGTGCTGGTCCAGCCGCTGATCCTGTCGTTCACCACGGCGGACACCCTCGGTGTGCTGATGTTCGCCGGGGGCGCCGGTCTATTCGCCGGCAGCCTCGTGATGGGAGCGTGGGGCGGGCCGACCCGCCGGGTCACCGCTGTCTGCGGTGGACTCGCCGCCGGGGGAGTGGCCCTCGTCCTGCACGCCGCGTCCCCCTCCGCCTGGCTGATCGGCGTGGTCGCCCCGCTGTTCCTCTTCACCCTGCCGATCGTGAACAGCTCCACCATGACCCTGATCCAGACCAAGACCGAACCGGCGCTGCTGGGCCGGGTGCTGGCCACCGCCCGGGTGATCGGTGACGCCAGCGTGCCGCTGGCGTACGTGCTGGCCGGGCCGGTCGCCGACGGCGTCTTCGAGCCGCTGCTGCGTCCCGGCGGGGCGCTCGCCGACTCGGTGGGCCGGGTGGTCGGCACCGGGGACGGCCGGGGGATCGCGCTGCTCTTCGCGGTCACCGGGGTGGCGATGGTGCTCCTCGCCGCGCTCGCCTGGACCCGGCCGGCGCTGCGCTGCGCCGACGCCCTGCCCGACGCCCTGCCCGACGACACTCCGGACCCCGAGACCGCCCCGGCCGACAGTCGACCAGCCACGTGAAGGAGCCCCCGCCATGCCGGTGCCGCTGACTCCGGAGGAGGAACAGCAGTTCCTCACCTCCGACGCCGCCCCCGCCGCGTACCTCGACCTGCTCGACGCGGTCTCCTTCCGCAGCGCCGGAGCGGCGTTGCGCCTGGGGGTCTTCGAGGCGCTGGCCGACGGCCCGCTGCCGGTCGACCAGCTCGCCGCGCGTACCGGCACCGACCCGCTCGGCCTGCGCATCCTCCTCGACGCGCTGGCTGGCTACGGCTACCTAACCCGTGCCGACGGCCGGTACGCCAACAGCGCCAACACCGCGCGCTGGCTGCTGCGTGCCGCCCCGGACAGCTTCGCGCCGGTGCTCTCCTTCTGGTCGGCGCTTCTCACCGGCTGGTGGCACGACCTGGAGGCGTCGATCCGCTCCGGCGCACCGACCGGCGACTTCTACGCCTGGCTGGAGACGCAACCGCAGACCCTCGCGGACTTCCAGACCATGCTGCGTCGCCTCGCCGACCGGCTCGGTGCGGAGATCGTCGAGCAGGTACCGGTACCGGCCGACGCGCGCAGCCTGCTCGACATCGGCGGCGGGCACGCGAGCTACCCGGTGGCCTTCCTCACCGCGAACCCGCGGTTGCGGGCGACCGTCGTGGACCTGGCCGGCGCGCTGGCCCAGGGTGCGGAGACCGTCGCCGCCGCCGGGCTTACCGACCGGGTCACCCTGCGCTCGGGCGACCTCTTCGAGGTCGACTACGGCACCGGCCACGACCTGGTGCTGCTCTTCAACATTGTGTACGGCTACCAGCCGGCCGCGACGCTGACCCTGCTGCGCCGGGTCGCCGCCGCGCTGCGACCCGGTGGGCGGGTGGCCCTGCTCGAACCGCTCGCGGAGGTGCCCGAGCGGCCAGCCGGACCGGGCGAGGCGTTCGTCCGGATGTTCAGCCTGAACCTCTTCCACACCCAGGGCGGTCGGGCCTACGCCCGTGACGAACTCGTCGGCCTGCTGCACGAGGCCGGCTTCACCGAGGTACGCCAGCAGGTGCTCGGTGGCTCGGAGAGCGACCACCTGGTGACCGCGGTCCGGGCGGGCTGATGGCCGCCCCGCACCAGGTGGCGCTCGGCGGCGGCTGGGGCCTGTGGCAGTGGTTCTGCGTCCGCGCGGCCGGTTTCCCCGCCGACCTCGTGGAGTCCCTGGTCGACCCGGAGCTGGCCGGGTTGGCCGACGCGGCGAACGGCGGCGCTCCCGCGGAGGACTACCTCGCCCGGTTCCGGGTCGCCGAGCGGGCCCTCGCGCGGGCACTGCACCGGGTGGCCGCCGACCCGCGGGTCCGCGAGGCGGTCGCCTGGCAGAACCCGGCCGCGCTGGACAACGGGTTCGACACGCTGCTGCGACGTGACCCGCGGACGGTCTCCCGCACCGGTCGGCACCGCCGGATCGAGGCCCTGGTCACCAGCTACCTGCACCGGTACTGCCTGAAGAACGACACGATCGGCTTCTTCGGGCCGCTGCGGTGGGGGCGGATCGACCCGGCGCAGGTGGAGCCCGTCCGCCTCGTGCACGACGGCACCGGCGGCGACCGCACCCTCTACCTGGAGGGCTGGGCCCTCGCGGCACTCGGTCGGGCGCTCGCCCCGCCGCTGCGTCCGTGGCTGGTTCCCCGGCTGCTGCCCCTGCTCGACGCCGACGGGGAGGACCTGCGTGTCCCGCTGGCCGAGCCGGTGTTTCTGGATCCGGTCGACGCCGCCGTGCTGCGGGCGCTGCGACCCGACCGGACCGCACGGGAGGTGGTCGACGTGGTCCGCGCCGACCCGGCGGCCCGCACCACCGACCCGGAGCGGATCCGCGCCGCCCTGGACCGGCTGTACGTCGACCGCCGGATCGAGTGGACCCTGGAGGCACCCCCGGACGACCTGCACCCGGCCGCCACCATGCGGGCCGTCGTGGACCGGGTCGACGATCCCGCCGTACGCGGACCCGCCCGCGCCGCCCTCGACCGGCTCACCGCCGCGGCGGCGGGGGTGGCGGCGGCCCGGGGTGACGCGACGGCGGTCCGCGACGCCCTGTCCACCCTGGACGCGACCTTCACCGACCTGACCGGCGAGGCCCCGGTCCGCGCGGCTGGTCAGCTGTACGCCGGTCGTACCCTGGTCTTCGAGGAGTGCCGGGAGCCGGACACGATCACGATCGGTCCGGCGGCGCTGGACGCGCTCCGCGCTCCGCTGGCTCTGCTGCTGGACAGTGCCCGGTGGTACACGGCGGCCGGTGCGGCCCTCTACCGGCGGGCGCTTCGGACCCACTTCGACCAGCTCGCCACCCGGCGGCCGGGTGGGCCGGTGCCGCTGGCGGAGCTGTGGCTGGCCGCCCGGGGAGTGCTCATCGACGACCCGGAGCCGGTGGTGCGACCGCTGACCCGCGCCCTGGCCGCCCGCTGGGAACGGCTGCTCGCCGTCGACGACGGCGAGCGCCGGGTGTGGCGGGACGCCGCCGGTCTGCGGGCCGGCGTCGCCGCCGCGTTCCCCGCCGGCCCGCCGGGCTGGCCGGCGGCGGCCCAGCACAGCCCGGACCTGATGATCGCCGCGCCGGACCTGGCCGCCGTGGTCGCCGGGAACGTCGACTGGGTCCTCGGGGAGCTGCACCCCGGATACCACACGATGCGGTACGCCAGCTGGGTGGAGTGCCACCCCGCGCCGGACGAGTTGGCCCGGGCGATGGCGGCGGACCTGTCGGCCGGCACGGTCCGGCTGGCGTCCACGGGCGCGCAGGGCGGCAGCGCGACCCGGTTGTCCCCGAGACTGCACGCCCCCGCGGATCGTCGTCTGGTCTTCGCCCCCGACACCTGCGGCCATGACCCGGAGCACGACCTGGTGGTCGGTGGCTGCGAGGTGCTCGACAGCGACGGCCGGCTCGTCGTCCGGCGGCGCCGCGACGGCGTGTGCCACGACCTGCTGGAGGTGCTGGCGGACCTGGTGGCGGCCAACCTGATGCCGCACTTCCGGCTCCTCTCCCCGGCTGCGCACCGGCCCCGGTTGACCATCGGCAGGCTCGTGGTGAGCCGTGAGTCGTGGACCCTGCCCGCCGGCGCCATCGACTTCGCCGCCGACCCCGACGAGGCCCGCCGGTTCCGCCGCGCCCGGGCCTGGGCGGGCCGGCACGGGCTGCCCCGGCACGTCTTCGTCCGGTGCACCGGGGAGAAGAAGCCGGTCTATGTCGACCTGGCCGGCCTCGCCTCGGTGGAGGTGCTCTCCCGCGCCGCGCGACGGGCGGCGCGGACCGCCGGGGCAGACGCCCGGGTCACCGTCACCGAGATGCTGCCCGCCCCCGACCAGCTCTGGTTCACCAGCCCGGACGGTCAGCGGCGCAGTGCCGAACTGCGCTTCGTCGCCTCGCCGGGGTGACCCACCGTCGATCCCCGGCGATCAGGACCGGTCATCGCACCCGGACCCGGCATCCTCGTCGAGGTGCCACGTCCTCGCCACGGTCGCGACCCGGCCCGCGCCGCGTCCGTGCGCTGCCTGCCGTGCGGCGAACCCATCGACGTGCACGAGTCTTCGCTCGTCGGCCCACCACTCGACACAGAGACCACTGGCCATGTCGAGGCGTCGAAGGGTGGGATGGCGGTCCAGCAGTCGCTCCCGGTGGGCGTCGGCGTCGGGCGGCGTCTCGGTGGACCGGAGATGCTGACGGTGGGCGTGGTGCAGCAGGGCGTCGCACTCGATGAAGAGTCCAGCGACGGAAAGGCGGGGACGGCGGTGTTCAGGTGGCCGAACCACACCGTGCCGTCGGGACGCGGGAAGCCGTAGCGGCAACCGTCCGGATCGGTGTCCGAGATGGCGAAGTCGAACCTGATCTGTTTCTCGTCGTGGTCGACGTCGAACACGGGCTCGAAGACGATCTCGCTCTCGCGGGAACGCGCTGCGGTACGTCAGCCCGGAGTACCGACGCTGGAGGTGTCGCAGCGCGGCCAACGCCTGTTCGTCGCTGTGTCCGAACGTCGCCTTCATGGCCGCCCGGCAACGGTCGTCGTCGGGCCGGTGCCGACCGGCATCACGCGGGCGTTCTCGGCCAGAAAGGCCCGTGCCCGGCCGCGGAGCGGAGCCGCTGCCTCGAGGACGTGTGCCATCCGTGCATCATCCCCGAACCCGCTGCCGGGGCTTCGAGCGACACCTCACCAGGCTGACGTTCGAGCGCGTACGCGCCGGCGGCTTCGCGGAGGTGACCGACACCGTCTCGCACGTCGCCGGAGGACCCGCGCGTACGTGACAACCAATCACAAGGTTGCGCTTTGTCGCATTTGGGCATAGTTCGAGGACTGTTGGTGTGGTGAGTTGTTGGCTCTGGTGTGGATGTTTGGGAAGTGGAGCGTCTGGGTGAGGGTCTGGCCGAGTTCACCGGTGAGGTGTTCGGGTCGTTGACTCGTGCTGGGTGGCAGGACCGGGCTGGGCAGTATGTGCGTGGGTCGATGGTGGATGGGCGGCGTAAGTCGATCCAGCCGATGGCGGGGCATCTGCCGGGTGTGCATGATCAGGCGTTGAACCATTTTGTGACGAACAGTCCGTGGGACGTGGTGCCGGTGCGGCGGCGGCTGGCGGTGCGGATGGATGAGGCGATCGGGCCGGCGGCGTGGGCTCTGGATGACACGGGTTGGCTCAAGTGCGGTAGGGCGTCGCCGGGTGTGGCTCGGCAGTACACCGGTACGGCGGGCAAGGTCACCAACTGTCAGATCGGGGTGAGTCTGAACCGGGTCACCGATGTCGCGTCGTGTCCGGTCGACTGGCGGTTGTTCCTGCCGGAGTCGTGGGATCCCGCCTCGCCGGCCGCTGCGGCTGATGTCGATGCGCGGCGTGTGCGATCGCAGATCCCTGGCGAGGTCGGGCATCGGGAGAAGCGGCGTCTCGGGTTGGACATGATCGACGAGGTGATCGGGTGGGGGCTGACGCCGCCGGTGATCGTGGCGGACGCCGGGTACGGCGACAGCGGCGAGTTCCGCCACGGCCCGATTGGGCGTGGCTTGTCCTATGTGGTGCAGATGGCCACCACGATCGGCGTTTAACGGCAGGAAGCGGCACGGACCGCGCCACCGGCAGCGTGGACAGGCCGGCGACCGACACTGCGATACCGCAACCCCGCGACCTCGGTCAAGGATCTGGTCCTGTGCCACGGCGCTGCCGCGGCCCAGCCGGTGTACTGGCGTGACGGCTCCCGTAACCGCGCCGGCCGGCCCGTGAGGATGCGCTCCCGGTTCGTGTTCCTACGGGTCCGCCCAGCCGGACGGGTCCTACTCGCCGCACACCGCGACCAGGACCTACCCGAAGCGTGGCTGATCGCCGAATGGCCACCCGAGCGCGACGAACCCACCAAGTACTGGCTGTCGAACCTGCCCGCCACCACGCCGAAACGCACCCTCATCCGATGGGCGAAACTCCGCTGGCGCATCGAACACGACTACCGCGAACTGAAAACCGGACTCGGCCTCGACCACTACGAGGGCCGCACCTGGCAAGGCTGGCACCACCACGTCACCCTCGTATCCGCCGCCCACGCCTTCTGCACCCTGCAACGCCTCGACCCAAAAGCCCCCGCGCCGGCCTGACCCTCTACGCCCTACTGGTGAGCTGGCGTTCTACCGCTGCTGGGCGCCGGGCCCGGTCACACTCGCCCAACTGGTCCGCGTGGCCGGAATCAGATGGATCGTGGAAGAGAGTTTCCAGACCGGAAAGGGACAGGTTGGGCTTGACCAGCACCAGGTCCGCCGCTGGACGTCCTGGCACCGGTTCACCACCCTCGCCCTGGCAGCCCTCGCGGTCCTCGCGATCTGCGCCGCCGCCGCCCGATCAGCAGACCGTCCCGCTCAACCCGACATGATCGACCTGACCGTCAACGAAATCCGCCGCCTGATCAACGTCCTACTGATCCGGCCGACGCGCAGCATCGCCTACCACCTGCGCTGGTCACGATGGCGACGCCACCACCAGGCACGAGCCAGACGAGCCCACTACGCCCGGCGACTCACCCTCGAACTCCAGCCATGATCACGAATGGCGGCTGCCGTACTATGCCCTCGCACAGACCGCCGGGGCGTTCGTCGCGGCCCTGATCATTCGCTGGAACTACAGCGAGGTGCTGCAGCGGTTTGACCCGGGCTTGACCAGCAAGAGNCAGGGCGTCTTCTCGACNCTGCCGGGTGCTGGCATNACNGAGTGGGGCGCCCTGCGTGACCAGATCATNGGCACGGCGATCCTGCTGTTTNTGATCNTTGCCGTAACCGACGCCCGNAACTCTNTGCCCGGTGCCAACCTTGCCCCNCTGATCGTCGGCCTGATCGTGGTCGCGATTGGCATGGCGTTCGCCGTCAACGCCGGCTACGCGATCAACCCGGCCCGTGACTTCGGCCCCCGCCTCGCGTCCTTCCTCACCGGGTACGAGACGGCCTTCCTGGACCCGAGTGGATATCCGTACTTTTGGGTGCCCATCGTCGGGCCGCTAGGCGGTGTCTTCAAAGGATCTTGATGTCGGATGATGTAGCGCGTGGGTCGTCGCTACGAGTTGTCTGACGTCGAGTGGGAAGCGCTGTCGAGGTACCTGCCGTCGGCGGTGACGGGTGGTCGGCCTCGGGTCGATGACCGGAGGGTGCTCAACGGGATCGTGTGGAAGATCCGAGCCGGGGCGGCGTGGCGGGACGTGCCCGCCCGCTACGGATCCTGGCAATCGATCTACACCCGTTTCCGCAGGTGGGCCCTGGACGGGACATTCGAGCGGATGCTGTCCGGGGTCCAGGTCGACGCGGACGCTGCCGGTGACATCGACTGGCTGGTCTCGGTCGACTCGACCATCGTGCGAGCCCACCAGCACGCCGCCGGCGCTAAAGGGGGCGGCGAGAAACGGACGAACCACAAGATCACGCCCTCGGTCGATCTCGAGGTGGACTGACCACCAAGATTCACCTCGCCTGCGACGGCCTGGGCCGAACCCTGGCGTTCGTGCTCTCCGGCGGCAACGTCAACGACTGCACCCGCTTCACCCAGGTCCTCGCCGACATCCGTGTCGAGCGGTCAGGTCCCGGCCGGCCCCGCGTGCGCCCGGACCACGTCATCGCCGACAAGACATCCCACGCAATTTGGTGTCAAGCTGCGGTGGGTAGCTGTTGTGGTTGGGGTGGGGTGAAGGCGGTTGTCTCCTGGTAGAGCTGTCGGGTTTGCAGGCAGTGGTGAAGGCAGCCAAGGAGCCGGTTGGACAGGTGGCGCAGGGCGGCGGTGTGGCCGTCGCCGGCGGTTCGTCGGCGTTGGTAGTGAGCGTGGGTGCCGGGGGAGGCGGTGAGGGCGGAGAAGGCCCAGAGATGGCTGGCGTGGGCGAGGCGCTGGTTTTTCACTCGTCGGTGCATGACGATCAGGCTCTTGCCGGAGGCGCGGGTGATCGGGGCGGAACCGGCATACGATTTCAGTGCTCGTGTATCAGCGAAGCGGGATCGGTCATCTCCGATTTCGGCGAGTACCCGGGCGCCGATGAGTCGACCGCGGACCGGCCTTGCTGCCCTTGCCCCGACGTTTGCGCTTGCTGAACGTGCTGAACCATCCCATGCCGGAGCAAATCTTCCAGGCGGTGCGCTCGACCATCGGCTGGCCGGCAGCGCGGGCCTCATCGGCCAGGAACCGGTGACCGAACTCCGGGTCGTCGCGATGGGCGTCGAACAACGCATCCGCCCGATACGCCGCCGCCAGTTCGGCGTCGGTGACACGGCGGGCACGCCACCGGTAGTAGGGCTGACGAGCGATGTTCAGTACCCGGCACGTCACCGCCACAGGGATCTCGTCGGCGGACAGCTCGCTCACGAGCGGGTAGAGCCTTTTCCCGGCAGATGCGCCTGCGACAGATACGCCGCCGCCCGGCGCAGGACCTCGTTCTCCTGCTCCAACAACCTGATCCGCTTACGCGCCTCGCGTAGCTCGGCCGACTCGCTGCTGGACGTCCCAGGGGTGGCGCCGGCGACAACATCGGCCTGGCGAAGCCACTTGAACAACGTCATCGGGTGCACCCCGAAGTCCTTCGCGATCTGCTCGACCGTCACTCCCGCCTCGCGGTCACGAGCCACACGCACGACGTCATCACGGAACTCTCGGGGGTAAGGCTTGGGCACAGCGACATCCTTCCAGCCTGCCCGCAGGGCAAGCCATCTCAGATGTCACCTATCGGTGCAGCAGACCCCATCGTCGTCGTGCGCCTGCACTGGCACGAGCCCACCCAGAAGTACATGACCCGCCGCCTGACCGAAGGCAAGAGCAAGGCCGAGATCACGCGCTGCCTCAAGCGCTATATCGCCCGCGAGATCTACCAGGTCCTGTGCCCCCCACCGCGCAACGACACTATCGAAAAGGACCTTGCGCTGGCCGCTTGACATCTATAGGAGCATCAACCCGTTCATCGAGGCGAGCTTCAAGACGCTGAAGTACGCACCAGTCTTCCCGGACCGGTTCGCGTCCCTCGCCCAGGCACGGGCGTTCATGACCGCCCGCGCGGTGGCGAGGGTGGCCTGGCGGTTGGCGCGGACGCGGTGATGGCGGCCGTGGTGGACCTCGGCCGGGGTGTGCAAGCCGATCCCGGCGTGTCGGTGAGCATGGTTGTACCAGGTCACGAAGTCGGTCCACCCGGAGCGGTTCGGCACCACCCGGCTCCTACCCAAGATCCTCAACCTGCCCGAACAGGTCTGAATCAACAAACCCGAACCGGAACAACAGGCCCCTTAACTCCCGTTGGTCTCAATCCCTTGACACGTTCCGACCCCCGGAAGCCGGGAGGTCATCTTGCTAGCACAGTGGAGGGAGCTCCACTATTGTGATCTTCCATGACCATCGCCCGCGACCGCGTAGCGGCGCCTGTGAAGCTGCCGAGAATATATTTCCTCTGGCTTAGCGGAGCGTTCACGTCTCAGCTTGGGGACGTCGCCATGTACTTCGCCCTCGGTTGGGCGGCAACCGCCCACGGGGGCGGCGCGGCGGGGCTCGTGCTCACTGCCGTTGCTCTTCCGAGAACCCTGTTCCTTCTCCTCGGAGGGGCAGTCGCGGACCGGTTCTCCCCCCGGCGCATCTTGATCATCGGTGATGCGCTGATGGTCGCCATGACCGTGGTCGTGGGGCTCACCGCGGTCACCCAAGGATCCACCCTGTGGCTGCTGCTGGGTGCCGGCGTAGTCATAGGGACCATTGACGCCTTCTACCTCCCAGTGGCGGGGTCAATGCCGCGACGACTAGTGGCCCCGGACGCTCTTGACCGTGCCGTCGGTCTCAGCCAGACCGGCAGCCAACTGATCTCGCTGGTCGGAGGCTCGCTCGGCGGAGCGTTGGTGGCGGCCGGTGGCCTCGCCGGGGCTGCGCTTTTCGATGGCCTGACGTTCGCCTTCGCCCTGATCGTCGCTGTGCTCATTCGCCCTGTCTTCGAGGTTCCCCCGCCAGCTCAGCGTGCGAGCCTGCTGCGTGAGGCGGGCCAGGGTGTGACGCTTTCGATGCGCCACCCGGTGCTGCGCCCAGCGCTGATCCTGACCGGCGCAGTCGCCGGATTTGCTATCCCGGTCGGGGCACTCCTCGTCCCGCTGTTGGCACGGGAGAACCACTGGGGCGCACAGGCTGCTGGCGTGGTCCTAGGCGGCCAGGCGCTCGGTGCCCTCGTCGTGGCTCTAGTCGTGGCGCGGCGGGGAGCTCTTCGCAGGCCCGGCTTCGTCGCAGCCTTGAGCGTCGTTCCCATGGGCCTCGGCATCTGCGTGCTCGCAGTGACCGAGCAGGCTGCGATTGCGGTGGCAGCGGCCACGGTGTTCGGCCTCGGCTTGGGCATGTTCGTCACTCACCTCGGCCCGCTGATGCTGGGAGCCAGCCCTGACACGCACCTGGCTCGGGTTCAATCCCTCATCACATTGGTGCAGAGCCTGGTCCTGGTGGTAACCCTGAATCTGCTCGGCCAACTGGCCGATGCCATCGGTGCCTTCACTACAGCTGTGGTGTGTGCATCCGTGCTGGCCGGCGCGGGCCTCCTGGCCCTGGCGTCCGCTCCTCTACGCAACGCCGCCATGCAGCAGGAGGAAGCGGCGTGAACCTCCCCGCCGCGGTCGCGGAACACTCGGACAGCGCAGAAGGGGCCTCACCGGCAGGATGGCATCTATCCCTTCCTCCGGACCACGCAGAGACTGATCACAACGCTCGCGGAAGGCGCGACACACACATCGTCCTACTCGCCGGGGAACAGGCCCGCGCGCTGTTCGACTGGTGCCGCCGGCACGAGGTTCCGGCGGCACAGGCCGTTCAACGGTTGACCGAATACCTGGCCGAACGCTGGAGTCGCAACATGCCCGCGGAGCCCGGCGCGACGGTCGGTAGGTTCCTTGTGGACGGCACCCGAGGTGTTACGGCCGCGCGCAGCGCGGCGGATCCCGGCTCTCCGGGCGCCCTCTCCATGGCTCTGGACGCTGCGCCCGACGCAACGGGTGGCGCGGTAACCCTGACCGCATCCTGGGACGAGGATACCCTCGGCCAACAGACAGCGGCAGCGTTTCTCGACGCTCTGCGAACGCTGGTCGCCGGCTGGCTGGCCGGTCCCGAGACGGAACTGGCAGACCTCCCGCTGCTCTCCCACGCCGCGCTCGACGGGTTGCTCACGCTTGGGGGTGGAGGAACACCATCCGAGGTCCGGTACCGCACCGCACTGGAGGCGATTGTCGACTGGGCCGAGCGGCGCCCCCTGGCTCCTGCGGTCCGCTACGCCAGAAGGACGCTCTCCTACCGAGATCTGATCCGGCAGGCCGCGACCACTGCCGCCGAACTGCGCTCCGCCGGCGTGTGCCAAGGCGACCGCGTGCTCCTGCACGGCGCACAGTCCGATCTCACCGTGGCTGGCATGCTCGCCTGCCATCTGATTGGCGCAAGCTACGTTCCCGTCGACGTAGAGTCACCCGTCGCGCGAATGAAGCAGATTGCAACCAGCACCGGGGCCACGGCCTGCCTGTGGGCTGACGAGGCCGGGGAGGAAGTTCCAGAATCGGACTTCCTGCCAGTTGAGATGCCTGTCGTTCGGACGCCTCGGGATCTCGCAGCGCAGCCTGTAACGCTCTGTCTCCCGGAGCCTTCGGCGGCTGCGTACGTCTTATCCTCCTCCGGGAGCACCGGGGTTCCCAAGGGCATCGAGGTGTCCCAAGGCAGCCTCGGCCACTTTTGCCGAGAGATCAACGCCGCGTACGGCATCACCCCCGAGGACCGGGTGCTCGCTTTCGCCCGGCCGGTGTTCGACGTGTCAGTGTTTGAGGTGTTCGCTACCCTCGCGGCCGGTGCCCAGGTAGTGATCCCCGACCCGGACACCCGGATGGACCCGATACTGCTCACCGGCTTCCTCCATACGGAGGGAGTCACCGTGGCCGAACTTCCCCCGGCTCTGCTGCCGTTGCTCGATCCGGCCGACTTGCCGTACCTGCGACTGGTATCGGTCGGCGGTGAGGCGGTTCCAGGCGCCCTCGTGGCCGATTGGGCCTGCTCCGAGCGGGAGATGTGGAACGGATACGGCCCCACCGAGACCACCGTGGCGGTCACGCTCCAGCGGCTGACCGGCGAGTGGACCGCTTCGCCGCCGATCGGGCGTCCGATACCCGGTTGCACCGCGTTCGTCGTAGACGAGGCGCTGATGCTCCGGCCGCGAGGTGCCGTCGGGGAGTTGTGCATCGCTGGCCCGTCCCTGGCAGTCGGTTACCTGAACGACCCCGTGCGCACGGCTGCCGCTTTCGTAGAGCTGCCTCAGGTGCCGGGGACACGTGTGTACCGCACCGGAGATCTTGTGCGCTGGCGCGGTGACGGGGCCCTGGAGTATCTGGGGCGGATCGACCGGCAGGTGAAGGTCAACGGCTTCCGGGTCGAGCTCTCAGAGGTTGAAGGAGTGTTGGCGTCGGTGGGCGCAGTGCGCCAAGCTGCCGTCGAAATGGTCGATGCCGTCGGCGGGGGCCGCGCTCTCGGTGCCTTGGTGGTCAGCAACGACGTCTTGGATCACGGGGCGGTCCTGGAAGAGGTGCGGAAGGTCCTTCCCCCCTATGCGGTTCCCACCCACCTGGTTTCTGCAGACGTGCTTCCGTTGACGCCGAACGGAAAGGTCGATCGGGCCGCAGTGCGGCTGTTGCTGGGCGAAAGCTGAAAGAACGGGCGTCCTGCCATGAGGCAGGACGCCCGATGCGGTCGGCGGCACACAGCCGAGCGGAACCGTTACAGAGAGGCCATGAACTCCTCGGTAAAAAAGTCATCGGAACTGCACGCGCCGGAGAGCATGGAGAAATACAACTCCGTCAACTCCGGGCTCTCGGCGACGGCGCGCAGCATGGCGAGTCGCCCCTCCGCCACCGTCAGTTCCGCGACGAACAAGGTGCTGTGATAACCCTCGACGACCAGATCGTAGTGATCGGCGGCGTACCGGCTCAGTCCCTTGTCCAGCGCCTCGTCTCTCCCCAAGTCGCCCGGAAGGCTGTCGGCGAGCAACTGTGCCTGAAGGAAGGCATCGGTGATGCCGCGTGCAGTGATGGAGTCTTTGTGATGGGCCGCGTCGCCCACCAGCGCCCAACCGGGCCCGGCCGCTCGACGGATGAAGTTCCGCTGGTCACCGGTGCCGTAGAGCCTGTCGATGGGTCCTTCTGCCGCAACCTGTTCGTACAGCTCTGGAGCATGGTCACGGAAGCAGTCCAGATACGCATCGAGGGCATTTCCCCGAATGCGCTGGAAGTCGCTCTGCGGGAAGTAGCACCCTACCAGGGTGGCGCCGTCGTTCGTCGATACGGCGCCCACCCAGCGGCCGGAAGCCTCGTGCAAGGCCATCCTCGGGCCCGGCAGGTCCCAGTACGTGTAGTAGGCGCAGGTCCTGGGTTCGGTGCTCTGCAGGACCGTCGCCTCGACCTGGCTCGCCACTTGCGAGCGCATACCGTCGGCGCCGATGACCAGTCTCGCGCGCTCCCTCCGCCACGCCGAACCGGCCGTTCGGCACCGGAGCCCGACGACTCGGCCGTCCTCGAACAGCAGGTCACCTGCCGTGGTCTCGTCCTGGAACTCGACGCCCGCGGCAACGGCCGAATCGACCAGGATCTGGTCGAGCAGGTATCGACGCGGAGCGTAGGAGGCTCGTTGCCCCTCCACGGGTCGGCTCGACCCGGTCAGCCGTACGTCGTCGACCCGATAGGTCACGGTGTCGACCGGCGGGCATCCTGTGGAGGCGACATCATCCAATACGCCCCAGGCGGCGAGCCTGGCCACGCCCGGCTGGTGGATGTACAGGGTGGACAGGGTGTCCTTCGGGAACCGAGCGCGCTCGATCAGCAGCACACGGTGGCCCTGGCGGGCGAGCAACAGTGCGGTGGAGGCACCTGCGCAACGCGCGCCCACGACGATGACGTCATACACTGCGCCTCACCTCGCCCGTGAGTGCGTCGGCCGCCATCTCGCGATAGACGTCCAAGTGGGCGGCCACCACGGCTTCCAGGTGGGCTGCTGAGAACGTGTCGGCCGTGGCTGCCGCCTCGATGGTGAGCTGCTCCCCGTCCGGGGACTGAACCACATCGAAAGCGAGCGGGAAGCTCGTCTTGTCCTCGATGCGGGTGTCGAGCACGCGGACCTCCTTCAGTTCGAGGAGCCGCGCACTGCGGTGAAACTGGACGTAGTTAAACGCCACGTCGAACAGCTGCGTGCCCATGAGCTCGCGCAGTGCCGGGTAGGGGAAGCGACGGTGCGGCAAGAGGGCCTTCTCCTCCTCGAAGACACTGCCGGCAATCTCTCTCCACGAGCCGGTGACGGGTGCCGACACCGGGACCACGTTAAGGAAGAGACCGACCATCTGATCGCTCTCGGTGGCTTGCGGGCGACCGTTCACGATCAGGCCGGTCACCGGCTCAGCCGTGCCGAGGATCCGGCCGAGAGCCGCCAAGTGACCCGCCACGAGCAAGCTCTTGTACGGCAGCCGCCACTGCCGGGATCCATGTCTCAGCCCTGCCGCGACATCCTGCGGCACCACTGCCGTCAGGGTCCGCCGGTCGGTGCCCGATCGACCCTCCCCGGAGTTGGTGAGCGTCGGGGCCAGGGCCGCACAGCGTTCCTTCCAGTACTGGCGGGCCGTCTCCGACTGCAGGGTTTGCTGTTCGAGGGCAACGAAGTCGCCGTAACCCTGCAACGGCTGGACGGGGACGGGGGCTGCACCGCGCAGCAGTGCGTCGTAGCGACGCAGCAGCTCCCCGGCGAAGACCGACTCGCTCCAGCCGTCCATGACGGCATGGTGGAAGCCGTAGGTCAGGCAGTACTCCGCGACGGCTGTCCGGGTGACCCGGAAACGGATGAGCGAGCGGTCGTCGGGGGCGAAGGGCAGCCCTGCCGCCCGCAGGTCCTCCTTCACGGCTGCGGCGGCCGTGTCGGGGCTCTCACCTCGCACGTCCCTGACCGTCAGGCTGATGGCCGGCTCGGCGTACACGAGTTGCACGGGCATGTCGAGCGTATGCAGGTCGAAACCTGTACGCAGGACCGGGTGCCGCGTCAGGTTCAGCCGCAACGCCTCGGTGAACAGCGCCTCCTCGAAGCGGCCTGCGATCCGCCGGCTTATGACATCGATGTACAGTCCGCTGTCTGGGTCTGCTTCCGACTCGAAGAGGAGGCCGAGCTGCATCAGGGTCGCCGGATACACCGTCTCGACCTCCGGGCCGAAGTGCCGTGTCAGGTCACTGTCCTCGGTGTGGTCGGCATGGCCGTCGCTTCGCTGCGCGAGCACGGGGGTTCCGCTGCTGTCAGGGGCCAGCGCGCGGATCGTGGGCGTGGCGAACAGGTCCGCGAGGGCGATGTCGATCCCTGCCGCTTCCGCATCCGCGATGACACGTATGGCCAGCAGCGAGTCACCCCCCAAGGCGAAAAAGTCGTCATCCAGCGCCGGCACCACGCCCAGCAGTTCGGCCCACAAATCCCGTAGCCGCTGCTGGACAGGCGAAGGCCTCTCCTGCGTTGCCCCAGCTACGGCCACAGCAGCCCCCGACTTGTCCGACGCCCCTCTGCCGGTCAACCCATTGATCGTGGGCGTGGCGAACAAATCCGCGAGGGCGATGTCGATCCCTGCCGCTTCCGCATCCGCGATGACACGTATGGCCAGCAGCGAGTCACCCCCGAGTGCGAAGAAGTCGTCGTCCGGGCCGATGTCGTCGACCCCCAGGATCTGCTGCCAGATGCCGGTGAGAACGGACTGCTCGTCGTCCGGGGTCGGCATCGGTGTCGCCGCAGGGGCCGGTTCGTCGAGCCGGGCGTCGAGCGCCTTCCGGTCGATCTTGCCAGAGGGCGTGAGCGGAAAATCGGGAAGCAACTGGATCGCGGAGGGCCGCAGATAGGCCGGAAGCCGGGTAACGGCGAACTGTGCCAGGTCTCGGCCCAGTCGCTGGTTCTGGGGATCCTGAGCCACCAGGTGGGCGACCAACTGGTGGCTGCCGACGCTGGTGCTTCGGGCGGTCACGGCGACGGCGTGGACCCCCGGGCACCGCGCCAGTGCGGCTTCAACCTCACCCAGCTCAACCCGGTGGCCCCGAATCTTCACCTGGTCATCGCCGCGCCCGAGGAACTCGATCTCCCCGTCGGCGCGGCGTCGCCCGAGGTCTCCCGTGGCGTACATGCGTGCCCCGGGGACAGCCGAGTACGGGTCCGCGACGAAGCTTCTTGCCGTTAGACCCGGCTGTCCCACATAGCCACGTGCGACGCCGGGACCGCCGATGTAGATCTGACCCGTGGCGCCGGGAGCGACGGGGTTCAAGTCCTCATCGAGCAGGTGGATGGCTGCTCCGTCGATGGCCGAGCCGATCGGAATGATCCCCTCGCTTCTCTCCAGGTCGGTGATCTCGTAGCAGCTGGCCAACGTGGTCGCTTCAGTCGGACCGTAGACGTTGGCGAAGCTCGCACCGTGGCTGCGGGCGTGCTCCAGATAGGTCCGGGCGGCTGTCAGCGACATCGCCTCGGCTCCGACGATGAGCCGTCGGACGGTACTGAAGGCGTCGATCTGCCGCCGGACCAGTTCGTGGAAGAGCGGAGGCGTCAGCAGCAGCATCGTGACCTGCTCGGTGCGCAGCACGTCGGGCAGCTCGTCCAGGGCGTGGTAGGAGGCCGCCGCGACGACGAGCCGGGCGCCAGAGAGCAGCGCACCCCAGATCTCGAAGGCCGAGGCATCGAAGAACGCGGGAGAGAGCTGGAGATAGATTTCCTCGGGACCGAATGCGGCATACGTCTGGTCGCGGACCAGCCCGAGAAGGTTGCGGTGCGTGATGCCGACGCCCTTCGGCCTCCCGGTCGACCCAGACGTGAAGATGATGTACGCGAGTGCATCCGGAGCCGTCACCGGACGGGACAGCACGCGGCCCGCGGAGAGTCGGCCCGAGTCCGTGGTCTCGGCGATGTCGATCACGGGCAGGCCGAATTCCTCCGCCGCCTGCCGGTGCTGGCTGGTAGTGACTACGCGGGCTGCTCCCGCCTCGGCCAGGATCTGGGCCAGTCGTTCCCTGGGGTGGTCGGGGCTGAGGCAGACGTAGGTTCCGCCCGCCTTGAGCACACCGAGGAAAGCAACAACGAGTTCGATTGAGCGCTCCGCGTACACGCCGACGACGGTTTCGGTAGTGACGCCACCGCCGTTCAGCAGATCGGCGAGGTCGTCGGCGCGGTGTTGCAGTTCCTGATACGTCAGCGTCGTGCCCTGATAGACGAGCGCGGTGCGGTCGGCGTGACGCTGGGCCACTTCGTCGAAGAGCGCGGGAATGGTCGCCGGTTCATGCATCGTCAACACCTATGCTCCCAGCCGCAGCGGCAGGCTGCTCAAGCCACTCAGGAAATTGGAATGGACACGTTGGGTGGGGCCCGCCGGCTCGAGGACGTTCACAGTCTCACGCAGGCCGTCGAGCAGCGCCGCGATCTCGATACGCGCGAGATGGACACCGAGGCAGTAATGAGGGCCATGGGCGAAGGACAGGTGCCGATTGGGCTGCCGAGCCAGGTCGAATCGTTCGGGCTCGTCGAATTCGGCTTCGTCGAAGTTGGCAGAGGCGGTCCAGGCCACCACCGCGTCACCGCTGTGGATCTTATGTCCGCCCAGTTCAACGTCGCGCACGGCCGTCCGACCGACGTGGAGGGCGGGCGAGGTCCACCGGAGGACCTCTTCGGTGGCCGATGCGGTGCTGACTTCGCCGGTCTTCAGCGCCTTCCACTGATCGGGGTGCTGGATCAGGGCCTGGACAGCGCCGATCAGGGCCAGTCGCGTCGTCTCATCGCCGCCCAGGATGAGGCTGTAGCAGTTGAGCACGACCTCATCGTCGGTGAGCCTGTCTCCCTCGACCAGCCCGGTGGACAACAAGGTGACCAGGTCGTCGGCGGGCTCATCCCGTCGGGCACGGGCCAGCTTGGCGAAGTACAGCAGTAGTTCGCCCTTGGCCAGCCGGGCGGCTCCCGGGGCATGGGCAGCCCCTTCGGAGCCGAGCGCCTTGCTGGTCCGCTGCAGGATGAACTGCCGGTCTGCCGCGGGTACGCCCAAAAGGTCGCAGATCGCCGCCAAGGGGATGTGGGCCGCGACATCACGCGCGAAGTCGCAGGTGCCTGCCAGCAAGGCAGTCCGGAGGAGTTCCCGCGTCGCTGCTCTGATGCGCTCCGCGTAGGTCGTGAGCGCCCCGGGAGTGAAGGAACGCCACAGCAGCTTGCGCATGCTGGTGTGCTTGGGTCCGTCCATCACCGCGAGCATTCGGCCGGCCCCCGTGTCGCCGCCGTTAAGCAGGGTGTCGATCACGTTGCCGCCGGTGGACACGAACGAGTCGGATTCCCGGCACACGGTGAGCACGTCGGCATGCCTGCTCACCAGCCAGAACCCCGGCCCGTCCACCGACTGGCGCCAGGCCACCGGCTGGTGCACGCGCATCTGCCGGAAGTAACCAGAGAGGTCCTGCTCCGCGTGCACGGTCGGGTCGGGGAGATACGGCTCTGCGGCAGGGCGTGTCAGTGCGTCTGTTGGACTAGGCATCAGGCAGCAACCCCATGGATATGGTCCGCTCGCGATCGGCGAACTTAAAGGAATACGACAGACGGCGCCCCACCTCCACGAGTTGGGTGAACATCTCGTCGTAGTCGGCGGCCTCTCCGCCCACAAGATCCAGCGGCTCTGTCATGACCCCGCCCGGTAGCCGGGTCCCGGGCCGCAGGTATGGCGTGTAGACGCTGACGCCCTCGACCCCCAGTGCCTCACGCCACCCGTTGACGCCGACAAATTCACAGGCGTCGCGTGGTGTCGGATTGTTGTACTGCCAGTGCACTGGGCCGCAGGTCGGAACCGGCCGGGGCGGCGACGCCTCTCCCAAGGCGGCAAGGCCTGCAACCCGCACCACGTCCATCCCTGCTGCGCGTCTGGCGAGCTCGCTTATGTGCCCGCCGAGACGACCGTTCACCTCGATGATGCGAGGGCCACTCGGGGTCAGCTTCAACTCCGTGTGCGTTACTCCGGTCTCGAACCCGAGTGCCTGCAGGGCGGCTGTCGTCAGACCGAGCACGGCGTCCATGTCGGCTGGTTTCAGCGGAGCCGGCCAGAACTGGCCCACTTCGCGGAAGGGTGCCGCGAGCGGGAACTTCCCCGTCACCGCGACATGGTGCGGTGTCCCGGCCAGTACCAGGCTCTCTAACGAGACGTAGTTCCCGAAGGGACCGCAATCGGCGCCGGGCAACAGCTCCTCCAACACAAAGACCTCGTCGGAGCGCTGCAGACGGGCAAACAGACGCCTTCCCTGTTCGGCGTCGGCGACTGGATGCGTCTCCCGGCTGCCTCCTCCCCGTGCCGGTTTGAGCACCGCGGGGAGGCCGACAGCCGCCACGGCCGCGTCCCAGTCCGAGCCGCAAGCGACCACAACCGATCGGGTCGTGTCGACGCCGCGGGCCCGCAGCAGATCACGCTGGCGGCCCTTGTCGGTGACCGCCTCGGCCGCCTCTGCGCCGGGGCCTGGCAACCCCAGGTCCGCGGCGATCCACCCCGCTGACCGGATCATCCGTTCACTGAAGGTGACGACTCCGTCGAGTCCCAGTGCCTTGGCTGCCCGGCGATCGGACTCGCGCTGCTGCGACAGCGGCATCGTACAGCCAAGTGCGGCCATCACCGGTTCCAGACGCCTCGCGTGTGGGGAGTCTGGAACCGCGAAGACGACTTCCGCGATGTCTCCCAACGCGCGCGCGATCTCTGCGGGATGCACCGCCCCTTTGTCGTACGGCACCAGGAGTCGCTTCATCGCGCGGCGCGCCGGATCTGACAGACCTGGGCGGCGAAGTCCTCCAGACGCCCTTGATCGAGGAGAATCTTCACGGGCACGCGTACGCCCAGCTTGGCGCTCAGCTTGGCGCAGCCCCGCATGGCCGCGATCGATGTTCCTCCGGCCTCGAAGAACCGCGTCTGCCCGTCGACGGCGGCAAGGGGAAGCAGCTCGGCCCATACGTCGATGACCGCTGCCAGCACCTCGTTCTCCGCCTGCTGCACGGCAGCGGGCGGAGAACCGGACGGTCCAACGGGCCCACGGGTCACAGGAAGCTGCTCCGGGCGGACCAGATCATCGAAGCCCGGCAGGTCCGAACGGTAGTAGAAGTGGCCGCCCGGCCAGGTCCGAGTCGTGAACGGACCCGTCGTCAGGGGCTCCCACGCACGCAGGACGTGGTCAGGTACGGTCTGGTCGTCGACGCCGCCGACGGCTATAAGTGGACACGATACTGTCCACCCCTCCGCTGAAGACACATAGTTCCATCCCAGCCGAAAGTCATGGCGCACCACCGGCAGCGCCAGGGCGAGAAGTTCCGGCTCATGCAGTGTCTCCGCCGGGAGTCCACCGGCTGCGACCAGTGACGCGGCAAGCTCGTCGTCGTCGAGGAGATGCAGCGGTCGGCCGTGTCGGCCCTCCGAGAGTGGTCCATCACCCCCCGGCCGGGTCCCGGGGGGTCCGGCGGCAGATACCACCAGTGCACCAACCGGGGTGCCGAGCTTCTCGAACGCCAGCGCTGTCTGCAGCGCAACTAGGCTACCCATGCTGTGTCCGAGGAGCAGCCCCGGCGCTTCGGTGAACAGGTCGGTGTATTCGTCGACCAGCGCGGCAGCCGACTCCTCCACGGACGCGGCAAACGGCTCCTCGGTGCGGCTGCCCCGCCCGGGGTACTGCACGGCGATTGTCCGGTAGCCGGCGAACCGGTCGCCCCATTCCCTGATGGAATGGGCGCTCCCGCCAGCAAAGGGGAAGAGGAGCGCGACCGGGAGCCCCGGCCCAGCCGGAGGGCTCAGTTCCCAAAAGCTAGGCGAGAGTTGCCTCATGTTGTCCGTCCTTCGATGGTCTCCAGCGGCTGTCCGGCGTCGCGGCCTGCTGCGGCGTCGAGCAGAACCGCTATGTTCTGCGGATGCTCCATGACGTGGAAGTGGCCACCGGGCACAAACTCGACCGTGCACTCGTCAGTCGTGCACTCACCCCAGCCCGCTAGGTCCGCACTGCTCACCGTGCGGTCCTCGGATCCGCCGACGGCGGTCACCGGCGCGTTGACCACCGCTGCCGGATCAGGCCGGTGGACTTCGCCGAGCCGGGTGTCGTGACGAATGACGGGCAGCATCACTTCCAGCAGCTCGGGCTCATCGAGCAGGTCCGCATCGAGCCCCCCGTGGTCCACCAGCAGATCGACCAGGACATGTTCGGGTTCCTGATGGACCGTGCGTGTCTCCGCGGCCATCGCGTGGGGGCTGACGCAGCTGGAGGCGATCAGTCTGCGGACCCGTACGCCCCGCGCACTGAGCGCTCGTGCCACTTCGAAGCCGACGATCGAGCCGAAGCTGTGGCCGAAGAGAACGACTTCCGGCGGGGTGAGTGCCGCCACGGAGTCGGCGATCTCGGCGGCGAGGTAGAAGACGTCCGGCGCCAGCGGCTCGGTGAAGCGGCCGCCGTGCCCGGGGTAGTCGACGCCCATCACGAATGAGGGGCCGGTCATGGCGCGGGCCACGGGCAGGAACACGCCGCTGTTACATCCGGAGTGCGGCAGCAGAACGACCAGCGGTGCGGTGGCGGCGCCGTCGCGCAGGCCGACGAGCACGGGGCCGGATCGTGGTATCGCCGTCATTGGTTCAACTCCTTTCCGACCCGCTCGGCCAGGGCCGCGACGGTCGGGGCCGAGAGGAAGTCGCGCACGGCGATCCCGATGCCATATTTCTTGCGGATCTCGGAGATGATCCGGACCGCCTGCAGGGACTGCCCGCCCAGGGTGTACAGGGTGCTGGTCAGGTCGTTCACCGGTGTACCGAGTACGGCTTCCCAGATGTCCGCGATCGCCGCTTCGAGCTCGGTACGCGGCGGCGCCGCATCCGTCGGTGCCTCGGGCCCGGCCGGTTCCGCAGCGGCCAGCGCCGCCCGGTCGACCTTGCCGCTCGGAGTCAGAGGCAACTCTGCGGCAGCCCAGACGCGGGTCGGTACGACGCCAGACGGCAGCCACTCGGCGCAGCTCCGCTCCACCGCCGTGACGAGACCCGCGGTGTCGGTCCCGCTGTCCGCGGTGACGGCCAGCCCCAGATGAATTCCCGCTGCGGACTGGCCGACGTAGGCGGCGGCCGAGAGCACGCCGGGCGCACGAGACGCAGCCGCCTCGATGTCCGCCAGTTGCACCCGCTGGCCGTTGAGCTTGACCTGGTCGTCCACGCGGCCCAGGTAATACAGACAGCCGTCCACGCCCCACCGGCCGAGGTCGCCCGTGCAATAGACGCGGTCACCCGGCCGGAACACCGACGACACGAAGCGGTCCTTGGTCAGGGCCTCGTCACCGTGGTACCCGAGTGCGACGCCCGCTCCACCGATGCAGATTTCGCCCACGGCCCCGTGAGGCACCTCGCGGAGGTTCGCGTCGAGAACGTGGATGTTGACGCCGGGCAGCGCCAAGCCGATGCTTCGTGTGTCCTGGCCACGAGCGCTGGTGGAGAACGAGGCGCACACGGTTACCTCGGTCGGACCGTAGGCGTTGACCAGGCAGACGGACTGCTCCAGCTTCCGCGCCAGTGCTTGCGGAAGTGCCTCGCCCGCCGAGACGACCACCCGCAGCGACGGCGGGAATCGGTCGACCGTCGCCAGCAGCGAGGGAGTGGCGGTGAGCATCTGGGTTCCGAACTCCTGGAGCGCTTCGACGAGTTCCTCGGGGGCGCAGAAGTCCAGACGCCCGCCCCGGCCCAGCGGCAGCACCATTTCCCAGATAGACGCGTCGAACGAGGGCGTGGCGACGGCCGCGAAGCGCTCCAAGCCCTCGACCGGCAGTGCATCCTGCGCCACGACAAGGTGGTCCAGGCTCGCCCGGCTGACCGTCACGCCCTTGGGCCGCCCGGTCGACCCAGAGGTATAGATGAGGTAGGCGGGGGCCGATTCCCCGACCGCGACGGGAGCAAGGCGAGCTCGGGCCTCCGGGCGAGGTCCCAGAACCACGGGCCCGGGCTCCCACGGGACGTCACCGACGGCTCCCGTCACGATGTGACTGGCACCGCTGTCCTCGACGATGCCACGCAGCCGCCGCGCGGGATGGACCGGATCGAGAGGAAGGTAGACCCCGCCTGCCCACAGAACGGCGAGGAACGCCGTCAAAAGGTCCCTGCCCCGCGGCAGGTGCACGCCCACCACCGATCCCGGGACGACTCCAGCATCCTTGAGCTGGGCGGCGAGCGCTTCGATGGCGGTCCGCAACTCGGCGTAGGTCATCGCCTCCCGACGGTCTAGCACAGCGGCGCGCTGCGGATCGTCGCGCTCGGTGGACAGAAAGCGGTCGAACAAGCTGTGGCCGGCCCTCTGCCCCTCCACCGATGCGGCTATCGGTTCCCCGGCAGTCTGTGCCGCAGGCTCCTCCCCCCCCAGCGAAAGGTCCGCGAGGGGCACGTCGGGGCGGCCGCCGCAATGGCCGAACACCACGCTCAGCGCGTCGTTCATCCGACTGATCGTCTCGGCTTCGAACAGTTCCCTGTTGTACTCCATGTATCCGGCGAACCCGTCGTCGGCCGGGCCCATCGTCAACGTCAGGTCGAAGATGCTGGTGCGCTCGTGGACCATGAGCGGTTCGATGGACGCCTCACCGAACACCAGTCTGCCGCGATCGGCCGTCTGCAGCGCGAGCGCAACGTTGACCATCGGTGTGGACCACTGGTCCTCGTCCGCCCGACGGTGGTCCTGGACGATCTGGTCGAACGGCAGCGCTTGGTGGTCGAACGCCGCGAGCATTGTCACGCGAACCTGCCGCAGCAGCTCGCGGAAGGTCAGGTCGCGGTCGAGCCGGACACGGATCGGCAGCAAGTTGACGAACATGCCGATCAACGGCTCGAGTTCCGCTCTGGCGCGGTTCGCCACGGGCACACCGACGACGACCTCGTCCTTGCGTGCCCAACGACCGAGGAACAGCGCATAGCCGGCGACGAGGGCCATGGCCAGCGACGCCCCCTCTTCCTCGGCCACCCCGCTCAGGCCCCGGCAGGTCTCGGGTGACACCGCGGAGGCGCATAGGTCACCCTTGAAGGACTGCACCAGCGGACGCGGGTGGTCGGTCGGCAGATCCAGCAGCGGCGGAGCGCAGCGCAGTTGCTCCTTCCAGTACGCCGCGTGCTCGGCGAACCGCAATTCGTCCACCGACCTGCGCTGTTCCTCTGCGTACGCGCTGTACGTCGTCGTCAGTTCGGGAAGGGTGACCCGGGTGCCGTTCAAGAAGTGGTCGTAAAGATACGAGAGCTCGTTCTGGAAGATCCCAAGGGACCAGCCGTCAAAGGCAATGTGGTGGACTACGATGGCGAGGACGTGATCGTCCTCCGTGATCCTCCAGAGCCGCAGCCGCAGGGCCGCGTCGGCGCCCAGATCGAATGGTTCGCTCACGTAGCCCTGGATTGAGGGGACCAGCCAGTCGATCCCGTCCTCACCGGCCGGCCGCTCGGCCTGGACGACGTCCAGCGCAACGGGGGTCGGGGGGTCGATCACCATGGCGGGCTCGTCCCGCTCATAGACGTAGCGGGTACGGAGGGGCTCATGGCGGGCGATGACGGCTGCGAACGCCCGGGCGAGGCTTTCGTGATGCAACGGTCCGCGTAGCCGATAGCAGAAGGCGGAGCCGGTATTCTCACTCTCGCCCAGGCCACTCTGGAACCACAGTCCACGCTGGCCCATAGATATACGCCCTGTGTTCGCGGGGGTCACGGTCGGATCCTGCGCGGTGGCTTCGGCTCGCTGGGCGAGCCACTTCGCGATCGCCGCCCTACGTTCTACCGTCTGATTCACCGAGAGCCCCCAGACAGCTGGTCGATCAAACTCTGGGGACGCATGTCTGTCCACACTTCATCGACAAACTCCATGCACTCTGTCTCGGAGCCGGTGAATCCGGCCGCGCGCCAGCCCGCTGGCCAACTCAGCCAACCGGGGTGGATCGCGTACTGCCCCTCGTTGTTCACGAGGACCTGGTATTGGACGCCAAAGGCCGTCATGTGTCTTCTCCTGGCAGGTAAAAGATCGGCAAGCTTCGTTTCAGGCGGTTTCGCCGATGGCGGCGAAGAGTCGCTGCTCGATCTCGTCGGCGAGGGACTGCAGCACCGTCTGCTCGAAGTACAGGCTCAGAGGGATGCGCAGGCCCAAGCGGTCGGACACGCGGGCGGCCGCCTGGGTGGCCAGCAAGGAGTGACCGCCGAGAGCGAAGAAGTCGTCCTCGGCCGACAAGCGCGACACGCCCAGCACCTCGCCCCAGACAACAGCGACGAGTTCGGCCACCGGTCCCTCTGGAGCCGTGAAGTCGGGCTCTTCGGCGGTCGGCATCTCGCGCTGTGACAGAGCGCTACGGTCAACCTTTCCGTTCGGCGTCAGCGGGAACTCGGACACTTGGACCAGGATCGGCGGCACCATGTGTTGCGGCAGCCTACGGGCGAGATGACCACGGATCTCGTCTAAATCTGGCACTTCGTCCGTCGCGGCTGCGGGGATGAAGTAGGCAGCAAGCTGCTTTCCTGCTCCCGGCACCTCGCGCACCACCACGCAGGCGGCGCCGACTCCCTCGGCTTCCAGGAGTACACGTTCCACTTCGGCAGGTTCAATCCTAAATCCGCGAATCTTGACCTGCGCGTCGGTACGGCCGAGGAAGATCAGCCCCCGGTCGCCGTCCCACTTCATGCGATCGCCAGTGCGGTACATCCGGGATCCGTCTGCGGCGAACGGGTCAGCGAGAAAACGGGAGGCGGTCAGCCCCGGCTGACCCACGTAGCCGCGAGCAACCCCGACGCCCCCGATGTAGAGCTCGCCGGACGTTCCGTCGGGCACCAGTCGCAGCTGGCTGTCGAGTAGATAGAGCCTCCCGCCGGGCAGCGGTTTGCCGAGTGTGATCGTTGTCGCCTCGTACTGATCCCCGGCAGTGCTGACAACGGTCACCTCGGTCGGGCCGTAGAGGTTGGCGAGGCGGTAGGGCTTTCCGGCAGGCACGGCGGTCAGTTCATCGCCGCCAACCTGCACCCTGCGGATTCGGGCTGGTAGTTCGCTGCCTGCAGCCTCGACGGCGGTGAGGACCGGTGTTACCAAAAAGACCACGGTCACGCCGGATACGTCGAGGAATCGGCACAGCGCCGCCGGATCGACCCTAACGTCGTCGGGCACGACGACAAGACAGGCACCGGCGGCGAGGGTCGGCGCCATCTCCAGGATGCTGGCGTCGAAACTGATCCCCGCCATCTGCGGAATCCGGTCCCGGTGCGTCAGCCCGTACGCGCCCACGTACCAGTCGATGAGGTGACTCAACCCGCGGTGCGGAACCTGAACCCCCTTGGGACGCCCGGTGGTTCCCGATGTGTAGATCGTGTACGCCACACCGTCGGGGAGCGGCTCTGCGGCGACGGAGGCTGCCGCTTCGGTCGTACGGGCGTCGGGCGGGAGCACGGTGCAGGAGGACCCGGCCCAGTCGACATCCTGTGGAACTGAGGTGATCAGCACCGTGACACCGGCGTCGTTCATCATGAACCGCAGTCGGTCCACGGGATAGTCCGGGTCGAGCGGTATGTACGAGGCGCCCACCCCCATGACGGCTGTCATGGCGACAGCCAACTCGGCCGACCGTGGGAGGTGAACTCCCACCGGCGTCTCGGGACCCACGCCTGTCTCCCGCAGTACCTGCGCGAGCAGGGAGGCCCGGTCGAGCAGTTCCCGGTAGGTGAGCGTCTCGTCACCTGCGATCACGGCAGGTCGGTCGGGGTGTCGAGCCGCCGCCTCCTGCACCCGTTGCACAAACCCCTTCGTTGCGGAGACGGCCAGCCCTGCTCCCTTACGAAGGAGATCGGTCTGCTCCGCGGGGCTCACCAGCGGATAAGTGAGCAATGCCGCGTCGGGGTGGCGGCAGAGCTGCTGCAGCAGGTTCAGATACCGGGCCCCGAAGGCGGCCACAGCAGAACGGTCCAGCACGTCGGTGGCGAACGACAGGGCCAGGTACGCCTTGCCCGCGTGCTCTTCTAGTTCGGCCACGAAGTCGAAGTGGGTGCTGTCCCCGTAGGCGAAGGGCAGGGAGCGGCCCAACGGTGAGTCACCGGATGCGTAGACCTCGCGTACGTCATTGAACACCGCTTGGACCAGCGGGGCGCAGCCGCGGAGCCGTTCGGGGCCGAGGTGCTGGACCAATTCGTCGAAGCCGAGGCCGACGTGCTCGAGCGATTCCAGCACCATCTCGCGGTTGACGTCGACCAGTTGCCGGAAGGTCACCGCTTCGTCGATGCGGGCCCACAGCGGCAGCATGTTGACCAGCGGGCCGACGACGTACTCCGAGCCTGGTTCGAAGCGGTCGGCTATCACCGTGCCCACCATGACATCACCCTGCTCGCACCAGCGGCTCAGCGCGACCTGAAATGCACTGAGGTAGAGGACGAAGTCGGAACTGTCGAGCTCGCGGGCCAGGCGGCCCACGCTTCGGCAGAGGGAGTCGGCGAGCTCCAACTCCATACGATCGCCATGATGAGACCGCACAGCTGGTCTAGGGCGGGTGAGCGGAAGTTCCAGCACCGACGGTGCCCCGTAGAGCCGCTGCTCCCAGTAGGCGAGGCTTTCCTTACGGGCGGCGAGTGCCATGTCGCCCTTGGACAGTTGACCGATGTCAGCGAGCCGCAGCGAGATCTCCGGCAGATCCGGCCTCACACGTCCCACCTCGGCCCGGTACAGCTCCCCCAGATCGCGGTGGAGAAGCCCGATTGACCAGCCATCCGTACTGATGTGATGCATCACGATCATCAGCGTTCGCTCGCCCGACATGTCAGTGAAGACACGAGCTCGGAAGACCGGTCCGGCCGCCAAGTCGAATGGCTCGCGAAAAAAGTCGACGTGCTGGCCGCTCACAGGCACCCCTGCGTCGCAGGCGCTTTCCTCGACGGCAAGGTCGGAAACGTAGGGCGGCTGGACCACCTGGAACAATTCGTCCGAGGCGAAGTAAAAAGTCGTCCGCAGAGCTTCGTGTCTTTGCACGAGCGCGGTCAAAGCGCGTCGCATCGAGCCGAAGCAAACGTCCGGCGGCAGCCCAAGCAGGAGAACCGAGTGAAATCCTGCGCCGTCGGCTCCGGAGTCCTCTCGAACTCGGCTCTCCAGCCATATACGGCGCTGAGCCGGAGTAGCCGGAGTAGCCGGAGCCGCGATTTCTGCGGGTGTTGGACGCAGAGCGTGGCTATGCAAGAGTGCCCCCCGTGGCAATAACCTGATCAGGACCCTCCACAAGTGATCTACAGCGAGGGCCATTGAAAGATAACCGATCGGACCTCGGATGTCCATACGGGAACGGCGTGAGGCGGTGGGTGGGCGGCGCAGTCGAGGCGGCGAATCAGGCGCACGGGACAATACGCTATAGAAGGCCACTGCGGCGCCCCACTTCCATGGACGCCACCGGCACGCGACATGACACCTGTGGACACCTGGACACCTCAGAAACGATGCGGCAGGAGTATCCGGCTCTGTACAGCAACAGCGAACCTGTGATAGGAATGATCACCTGGGAGGAAGGCGCGTGAGTGCAAATCCCGGGCAATACCGACTACATACCGTGACCCTGGCGTGTGCTCTTGAACCGATTCGCGTCGCACCTCGTGCGTCTTTGCTGCACGTTATGCGCGCCCAAAATCTGCCGCGCCCACGCTGGAGAGGAAAGCGTATGCACCTGGGAGGGAACAGGCCGGGCGAAGGGCATTTCGATCTGACCGATCCGACAATGTTCGCCGGCGACCGATTCATCGACGCGTTGTCGTATCTGCGCGAACATGAACCTGTTCATTTTCAGACAGAAGAGAACGGGCCGGGATTCTGGATCGTCACACGGCATGCGGACGTGTCACACGTCTACGCGAACGCCGACCTGTTCAGCTCACGACTCGGTATGCGTCTCGGAGCCAATCCCGACGCTGTCAAGGCTGTGGCCGACAGGATGCTGATCGTCACCGACAACCCCGAGCACACATATGTACGACGGCTGGTGGGATCAGCTTTTACCCCTCCCGTAGTCCGCACCCTCGAGACCCACGTCAAGACTGTGGTGAGGGAGCTGATGGACAGGGCCATCGCCGATGCACCGCGCGAATTCGTCTCCTCGGTCGCCCGCCCTTTGCCGACGCACATCATCTGCTCTTTCATGGGGCTACCCCGAAGCGACTGGGAGCGGATCGGTCAGCTGACTACCGACGGTATAGACTCCGACGATGACGACGTCCGGCTGACCGCCAATTCCGAGCTTTTCCTCTACTTTACCGAAGCCATCGAGGAACGCCGGCAGAACCCGGGACAGGATCTGATCACCATTCTCATCAGGGCCGCAGCCGAGGCCGAGGCGTCCGGCGCGCCCCAACTCGGCGATGTCGATTTAGTAGTGAACCTGGCCGGCATCCTCATCGGAGCCAACGAAACCACCCGCTATGCGGTCGCGGGGGGGCTGGTCGCGCTGGCGAAAGACCGCAACCAGTGGATGCGGCTGCAGCAGGACCAGGAACTGGTCACCCCCGCGGTGGAAGAGATCCTGCGCTGGACTTCTCCGGCCGTGCACGCCATGAGGACGGTCACCCAGGAGACCCGGCTCGGCGAGCGCACCCTCGCACCGGGCGACCGGGTCACCCTCTGGACATACGCCGCCAACCGCGACCCCTCGGTTTTCACCGAACCGGATAGGTTCGACATAACGCGGCATCCCAACCGGCATCTCAGCTTCGGCAACGGACGACACATCTGCGTCGGCGCGCGACTAGCGCGGATGGAGATCGCCGCGTTCCTGGAGGAGTTGCGCACCCGGGTTCAGCAGATTCGTCTTGTTGAACCAGTGAAGTGGAGTCCCTCCAACTTCACCCGAGGTCCACTCAGTGTCATGGCACAGCTGGATCCGATCGGCTCACCGACGGCTCACCAGAAGGGCGGCAACAGTAACAATGACTGCGATGCACGCAGATAGCTCAGATTTCCCGAAAGCAAATCTTGAGCTGCCCGATGGGCGGAAGATTGCCTGCGTCACGGAATCAGAAGCGCTCCTACTGTGGGACGAGATGTCTGCAGAAGGAATGTACGGCTCCGTCGCAGCCAGCCTGCGACCCGGCGATGTCGTACTCGACATCGGGGCGAACATCGGGCTCGCCTCTCTGATGTTCCATCACACCGTACCTGACCTGCGGATCTTCGCATTCGAGCCGGCGCCTCAGACCTTCGTGTGCCTAGAGGAAAATCTACGCCAGCATGTTCCGCAGTCCACCGCGGTACGTGCCGCCGTATCTGACAGGATCGGAGAACTAGAGTTCACCTTCTACCCGAACTCTCCCGGCAACTCGAGTCTCTTCGCGAACCGCGGGGCGGACGACGAGACGACACGCCAGTTTCTCCGAAACTCAGGGATCGATGAGGAGTACATCGACGAACTCCTCGAGGATCTCCACTCCGGGACGTCCCTCACCGTCCACGCCACTACCGTGTCGGAAATAATGCGGCGGTACAGGATCGAGGAGATCGACCTACTTAAGATCGATGTGGAGCGCGCCGAACTCTCCGTGCTCCAGGGAATCGAAGAAAGCCACTGGCCGATGATTCGTCGCATCGCGGCCGAAGTGCACGCGGAGAATGGCCGACTGGAGCAGATTACGACACTACTCCGGCAGCACGGCTTTTCCACCACCGTCTCGCAGAGTCCGAAACTGGCCGGAACCGTCCTGTACGAACTCATTGCACACGCGTGAACATCCCTCGGAACGGACTAAGGGATGTCTCGTAACCCTGATGTCCGTCTGTTAGGGACAGTCGTGCAGGATGTTCGGGGTGCAGGTGATCACGTCAACCCGCCCGGAATGGATCTTCCCGTTCACCGGACTACAGCCCGTCCAGTTCCGCAGGCTGGTCCGGCTGGTCGCCGAGCGGGGCGGTGACGCGATCGCGGACGGGCGGCCGGGCCGGCAGTGGTCACTCGACCTCGCCGACCGGGTGTTGCTGGTGGCCGTGTACTGGCGCACGAACCTGACCATGCGCCAGATCGGTCCGCTGTTCGGG
>NZ_AZWO01000037.1 GCF_000514775.1 Salinispora pacifica CNR114
CGCAGCCACCAAGACCAACAACTAAAGATCAACCAAACCAAGGTGGTCCAGCTTCAGCCGGACCACGGTGGTCAAGTTTGGGGCGGTGTTGACACTGGGCCGGGGTCTGCGGGAGCCCGGCTGGCCCAGCCCTGCCCGGCTCGGCACGGGCTGACTACCGAGACGATCGCCAAGGCCCGGCGTTACTCGGCCCGATCGAGGGTTGTCGCGCACTCAAACTCGATGCGTAAGACCTTAGGCAAGTCGGACCAGGTCCGATAAGCCCGCCAGGACCAGCAAGATTAAGGAGCCGTACAGGAGTGTGGATGAGGCTACAGGCGAACTCGTTCGAGGATTCCGAGGAGGATGCCAAGTTCCGTGACGTGATGGCGGAAAAGCTGCTGAAGGGCCACATGAATACCTCCCCAGTCGTGGAGAGAGCGTTCCGGACCGTGCCCCGGCTGCGGTGTCGCTGGAGGTGGCGTACAACGCCGACGAGCACTGGTAAATGTTGCCCTTCTGGAGGGCTACAGGGACAGCCCAATCAGCAGCCTCATGCTCTAAATGACACCGACAGCACGGCCGATGTCTTCGACCGCTTCCTCGGCTGACCACCCGGCACATCCGCCCCTACCGGTTACCGCCAGCACCTCTCCCGATGAGGAGGAACATCAATGAGCACAGATGTAATCAGTTCGCCGCCGCAGACGGTTCGGGTAAGAATTCCGGCAGGCGCGGCAAATGCGCTGTGCCAGGTGAGGCCGATCCGCAGCGGCATGGCTTCCGCCGAGGTCGTGGTGCGAGGCCGGAGGGTCGATATTGAGACATCGGACGAGGGACAGGTCCTCTTTCCGACCGACGTGGGGCTCACGCTGCTGACCGCGTTGAATGCCGATCCTGCCCTGCCCGTGGCGGGCGCCCGCGCCTTGGATATCGGGTGCGGATCCGGCCTCTATACGGTGGCGTTGGCTATGGCGGGCGCGGCCCACGTGACCGCGCTGGATGTCAACCCGGCATGCGCCGACGTGACCCGCGACAACGCGGCTCGCAACGGTATCCGGCCTGCACAGATAGCGACGATCGTCGGGGACCTCGCCGAGTTGAAAGTCGCCGAACCGTGGGACCTAGTGGTGTGCAACCCACCGCATTTTCCGCACGATCCGGTGTACGTCGCTAACGACGGTATCGAGGCCGCGTTGGTCGGCGGCAGTGACGGGCGGGCGTTGTACGACGTCCTGCTCGCCCGTCTCGACGAGCTACTTGCTCCGGGCGGGACGCTGCTGTTAACGCATTCGTCCTTGACCGATATCCCCCGTACTCGCCAGACGCTGCGGCGCAACGGATACGAGTGCCGCACGGTGCAGGTCTGTGAGCTGGACATCCCCATGCGCCGATACGCGAAGCACCGCGATGTGTTGCTGTCGCGTTTATACCGGCTTCGGGCTACCGAGCGGGCGGTATTCCGCGGCCTACGGTTCGAGGTGCACACCCTCGCCAGCACCCGCATCGATTCGCTAAATGGATCCGGTGAGTAAAGTGAACCAGCTCGTAACTGATGTGGTTGTGGCAGGCTCCGGCCTGCTCGGGCTTGCTACCGCCTTCGAGTTGCTCAGCCGAGACCTGGACGTCACCGTGGTCGGGCCTCGGACCGGCTCCCACACGGGCCAGGCATCGCGGGCCGCCGGGGCGATGCTCACCGTGTTCAGCGAGGTCGAAGCTAGCCACGAACCTCAGCGGGTCAGCCTCGAAGTTGGTGAACGGTTGGCCGCCCGGACCGGATACCAAGCCTGGCTGGACCGCATCGGCGCGGCCAGCAACCGGGCGGTACGGCTTGTCCCGGGCGTATGGGTAGTCGGCAACGGCTACGGGCCAGACGACGCTGCAAACCTTCGGGCCATCGCAGAGGCGGCCGAGTCCCATGGATGTCGCGCTGAGTTCGCGTCGCCGGCCACCGTGCCAGGACTGGCACCGCAAGTGCGGGCACACGAGGCGCTTTGGCTGCCGGATGAGGCCAGCATCAACCCGATGATCCTGATCGAGGCGCTGACCACGGTGCTGCACGCCAATCCTCGCTGCCGGTGGCTCAACACCACCGTGACCACAGTCAACGAGCGCGGCGAGCATCTGGCGGTCGGCGCGGCTGATGGCAGCAGTGTCCTGGCCGCTCACCTGGTGCTCGCCGCCGGGGCCGAGACGACGACTCTACTCGCCCCAGAACTCGTCGAGCAGGTCGGCGCACCACCGCTGCGGTCCGGGCGAGGCGTGTCGCTGCTAGCCCGCGTCCCGTTCTCGCTGCCCGCTGCCGTGCGAACTCCGAACCGGGGCTTCGCCTGTGGCAGCCACATGGTCCCGCGCGGCGACGACACCATCTACCTGGGCGCGACCAACCGGCTCTCCACCGAACCCGACTACGGCCGACCTCCGACCCTGGACGAGGTCGCAACCTTGATCCACGATGCCAGCGCCGAGCTCAACACCGACCTGCGTTCCGCCGGACTGACCGAGGTCCGTGTCGGGCACCGACCGGTTGCCCTCGATCACCTGCCGCTGATCGGCCGCAGCAGACACCCGATGATCCACCTCGCAACGGGCACCTACCGGTGCGGAGTACTGCTCGCGCCGCGAGCCGCCGTCATCGTCGCCGATGGGATCACTGCCCCCAGTTCCACCTTCACCCACCCCTTCAGTCCGGAGCGGACGATGAACCTGCCGGCGCTCGACGACCTCATCGACGGCGCGAGTCGCGGCCTGGTAGACATGCTGTGCCAACCAGGCGGCAGCCTCCCGCCGGGAACGCACGAGCTGTTGGAACGCTTCCTGGCAGCGGGGTTGCACGAGATCGCCGCTGGCCGTTCAGCAAGGGCAGTCGCCATGCGCCGGCTCTGGCAGCGTGCGCCGATGGCCGAATGCCTGCCGCTGCTACTCGACGCCGCGGGACGGATCCGATGAGCATCCAGGCCACGGACCCTCAGACCGTGGCCCGACAGATCCTCGGCGAGATCAGCGGCCGAGCCGCCAACTCCATCGACGCCTCCACGCGGCTGTCCGATCTCGGTCTGGACTCCCTCGGCCGGCTCACCCTCGCGGTGCTGCTGGAGGAACGCACCGGTCGTCCGCTGCCCGACCACAAGATGCTCAGCGTCCGGACCGTCAACGACTTGGAGCGGCTACTGACATCTTCGGAGCGTTCGGCATGACCGAGAAACCAACACCGACGACGAGTCGTGCGTTAGACGCGCCGTTCATCGCCGAGTCGGCGGAGGTCGCCCCAGCCGCACGCCTCGGAGCGCGGAGCCGGATCTGGCATCACAGCCAGGTCGACGCGGGCGTCCGGATAGGCGAGGACTGCGTGCTCGGCAAGGGCGTACATGTGGCCTCAGCAGCGGTCATCGGCAACCGAGTCAAGATCCAGGACGGGTGCGGGGTGTTCGGAGCCACCCTGGAAGACGGCGTGATGCTCGCCCCTGGCGTCTACCTGCTGGAGGACCAGGCGCCCCGAGCCGTCAACCCCTCCGGCCACCTAAAGGGCCGCAAAGACTGGCGGCGGGATCCGGTCACCATCCGCTACGGCGCCACAATCGGCGCCAACTCGGTCATCGCCCCAGGCGTCACCATCGGGCGGTACGCCCTGGTCGGCATCGGCAGCGTCGTGGGGCACGACGTGCCAGACCACGGGCTCGTCATGGGCAACCCAGCCCGGCAACTCGGCTGGTCCTGCATGTGCGGACACCGCCTCAACGACACCCTCGCCTGCCCCTCCTGTGGCCGGCTCTACCACCAACGACCGTACGGCTTGTCTCTGGCCACGTGACCGCCGTACACCACCGGCGACTACCCGCCCGAGCACCATCTGATCACTGTTGGAGAAGCGTCACATGACCGAAGTTCGCTACCGTGTCCGCCCGGCCGGGCCGCTCCACGGCACCGCCGTCGTCCAAGGGGCGAAGAACGCCGCACTGCCCATGATCGGCGCCGCGCTGCTCGCCCGACGCGGTCAGACGGTGCTGCGTAACGTCCCCGCGATCACCGACCTCCAGCGCGCCGTCGATCTCGCCCGGCTCCTCGGTGCCCACGTCGAGTACCACCCGAACGACCGACTGCTCGTCATCGACGCCACCGACATCACCAGCTCACGGCTACCGGCCGATCTCACCCGCCTGTTCCGGGGCAGCGTGTTGTTCCTCGCACCGGTGCTGCACCGCTGCGGCGAGGTCATCTTCGAGGGCGCCGGTGGTTGTGCCCTCGGCACCCGAGGACTCGACTTCCACTATCGAGGGCTGACCCGCCTCGGCGCGCACATCGACGAACAGGGCACCACGATCAGCGTCAAGGCCGGCAACCTTCGCGGTGCCGACCTGTACCTCGACACCCCCTCACACACCGGCACCGAGAACCTCATCATGGCTGCGGCTCTGACCCCGGGCCGGACCGTCATCGAGAACACCGCTCTGGAACCCGAGGTCCTCGACGTAGTCGCGATGCTCACGGCCATGGGTGCCCAGATTAGCGGCGCGGGGACCGGCCGCATCGTCGTCCACGGGGTCGACGAGCTCAACGCGACCGAGTACACGGTCATGCCGGACCGCATGGACGCCGGGGTGCTGGCCATCGCGGCGGCCATCACCGGCGGCACGATCAACCTCGTCGGCGGCACCGTGCTTGATCATTTCGGAGTCGCCGCCCACAAACTTCACCAGATGGGCGTTGAACTCGGCGCCACCGGGGCGGTCACCAACGTCACCCGACCCGGTCAACTGCATCCGATCAACGTCATCACCGACACCCACCCCGGATTCGCCACCGACCTGCAGCCTCCGCTGATGGCCCTCGCCACCCAGGCGCCCGGAGCGAGCTACTTCCGCGAGCGTATCCACGATGCCCGCTACGCCCTCGCAGATGAGCTGACCAAGCTCGGTGCGGACCTCACCGTCGACGGCGAGAAGGCCGTCGTGCACGGTGGCAAGCCGCTGCGCGGCACCGAGGTCGTCGCCCAGGACCTGCGGACCGGCATAGGGCTCGTGCTGGCCGGCCTTGTTGCGAACGGCGAAACGGTCATCGGCAACGGCACCATGATCGACCGGGGCCACGCAGATCTGGCCATCCGGTTCACCGCCCTCGGCGCGGACATCACCCGCGATGAAATCTGACGACCGGCTCACCGCGGCACAGGCGGTGCCGAGCCGTTCGCAAGAAACACGGAGGTGACCATGACGCGTCCGATCACACTCGCCCACCCACACGTCGGTGACGCCGAGATCGACGCCGTCGTTCGCGTACTGCGCAGCCGCCAACTCGTCCAAGGCAGCGAGGTCGCCGCGTTCGAAGCCGAGTTCGCGAACCTCGTCGCCGGTCGACACTGTGTGGCGGTCAACTCCGGCACCATCGCTCTGCACCTTGCGCTACGCGCCTGCGGCATCGGACCCGGAGACCAGGTGATCCTGCCGTCCTTCACTTTCGGCGCTACCGCGCACGCTGTCGCCCACACTGGCGCTACACCTATCTTCACCGACATCGACCCGGAGACCTTCACCCTCGACCCCGACGCAACAGCAGCAGCCATCACATCCAGCACCGCCGCCATCATCCCAGTCCACCTGTTCGGCCACCCCGCCGCGATGAACCGCCTGACCGCCCTCGCGGCCCACCACGGCCTCGCGGTCATCGAGGACGCCGCCCAAGCCGCCGGCGCCGAACTGGGCGGGACCTCGACAGGAGCGTTCGGTCACGCCGCCGCCTTCAGCTTCTATCCCACCAAGAACATGCACGCCATCGAAGGCGGCATGGTGGTCACAGCCGATGAGCAGGTGGCCAGACGACTACGGTTGCTGCGCAACCAGGGCATGCCCTCCCGCTACAAGTACGAGCTGATCGGCTTCAACGGCCGGATGACCGACGTCTCTGCCGCAGTCGGTCGGGTTCAACTGCGGTCACTGCCGTCGTGGACCCTCCGCAGACAAGCGCACGCCGCCATACTCACCGGAAAGCTCCATGGCGTTGTCACCCCTCCGGTCCGGCCGGACGCCGTCCACGTCTACCACCAGTACGTCATCCGTAGCCACAACCGGAACGCCCTACGGCAACAGCTCGTCGAGTCCCGGATCGAGACCGAGATCCACTATCCGACGCCGCTGCATCGAAGCCCGGCCTACGGCCAACCCGCCGACCTCCCGTACACGGAACAGGCGGCAGCCGAGGTGCTTTCCCTGCCCGTCCATCCGCAGCTCACACAGTCCGACCTGGCCCGAATCGTAACAGCGGTGCGCCGATGAGCGCGCCGCTGCGAGCCGGACTCATCGGCCTAGGCATGATGGGTCGCCACCATGCCCGCATCCTCAGCCAGCTCCCCGGCGTCGAGCTCGTCGCCGCGACCGACCCTCGCGGAGACCAGCACCAAGCCACCCGAGGTGTCGCCCTTGCCGCCGATCTGGAGCAGCTCCTCACCCATCGGCTCGACTACTGCGTCGTCGCCGTGCCCACCGCTCACCACGCGGCCATCGGCTACGCACTCGCCGAGGCAGGCGTACCCGCGCTGATCGAGAAGCCCCTCGCCCCGGACCTGACCACCGCACGCGCCCTCGCCCAAGCCTTCGACACCGCCGGACTGATCGGGGCTGTAGGCCATACCGAACGGTATAATCCCGCACTGGAAGCCATGCGGCTCCAACTCGCCGACGGCGCCCTCGGCGACCTCTACCAGATCACTACCCGGCGCCAAGGGCCCTACCCGCCCCGGATCCGCGACGTCGGCGTCGTACTCGACCTCGCCACCCACGACCTAGACATCACCACCTGGGTCACCGGAATGCCGCTGGTCTCAGTCGCAGCCCGAACCACGGCCCGCAGCGGCCGGATCGCCGAAGACCTCGCCGTCATCCTCGGCGAACTCAGCGACGGCACCCTCACGAACCACATCGTCAACTGGCTATCCCCACTCAAGGAACGCATGACCATCGTCACCGGCGCTCACGGCTGTCTCACGGCCGACACCGTCCACGGCGATCTCACCTTCTATGCCAACGGTTCAACGCCGACCGAATGGGCCGCCGCCGAAGTGTTCAGAGGTGTCACCGAAGGAGCCATCACCCGATACGCGATCCCGAAACGAGAACCCCTGCTCAGGGAACACGAAGCCTTCCGCAACGCCATCCTCGGCCGGGACGCGCCGATCGTGCCCTTGCAGCAGGCCGTCGCGACCATCGCCGCCGCCGAGGCCGTTCTGAATTCGGCAGCAACCGGTAGCACAGCCATGCCTGACCTGCCGCCCGCACCGCGTCCAGGGTTCCGTGCTGCCGACTACCTACTTGAGACCTCGACTCCATCCTCAAGGTAGACACCACCACGTCCGATTGCGGCCACCGCCGCAGCAATCCGCCGCGCCAACCGAGGAATCAACACCTCGTGAAGGCGCTCCGGCTCGACGAACTCGAACCGGTCGAGCTCGTCCGGGCACAGCCGCATCGTCGCGATCTGGTCCCCGGTCAGGACCCCGCCGTCAAACACGAACATGAGCCCGCCATCCCACGGCGGGCTCGCCGGCACCCAGTCGACGCATAGCAGCGCTCCTACAGGCACCGACAGTCCCAGCTCTTCCCGGATCTCGCGGGTGCAGGCATCCGCCGGAGACTCGTCCGGCTCCACCGTCCCACCGGGGACTTCCCACGTATCCTTGTAGATCGGGTGGACAGCCAGCACCCGACCGGCCTGGTCGCGAAGGATCACGCCGGCCGCCGCGCGGACCCGCGTCACACTGGCGATGTAGGAAAGTTTAGGTTCGGTCTGTGTCTCGGCCACGCGGCCGACCCTACGGCCTCGCCTCGTGCGTTTCGTCCGGATCGAACAGGTTGTGCGACCCTACTGCGGTGGCCTCTGGTGGCAGCCTCCGCGTTGAACGCCAATCCATCCCCACCAGCGCTGGCCGAGTCGCTAGACACCTCAACTCAGATCGCAGCCGAGACCCGCGACTGAATTAGTCCGGCATTCTACTGCCGGACGGCGCTTGATCCACTATCTTTTGTCCGGACTACGCGTAGACGATGCATATCGCGAGCAGTGCCCCAGCAACTAAATACGGCCCAAACGGAAGGTGCTGCGCCTCCACGCCTCTTCCCCGCCACGTATGCGCTAGAGCACTCGGAAGAGCGAGAAGGTAGGGCAATACTGCGCCGAGAAGCACGACGGTCCAGCCGCCAGGCCCGAGCGCCAGGCCCAGTAGCCCTGCAAGGCGAACGTCGCCCATCCCCAACCCACCGCCTAGGAGCGCAAGCACGAGGTACACCACCGCTAACGCGACACCGGCCGCGAGGGAGTTGGCGAGCAGCCAAGGCCGGCGCGACACGATGGCAGCTACGCAGACGACCGCGACTAGACCGCCGCCGGCGGCGAGCACGATCGGGGTGGGTAACCGTCGTACCGCGATGTCGATGCACGCCAGCAGCAGACCAACGCCGGCCAGTAGCTGCCACGCCGCCAGCAGCACTACCTCTTCCACAGCCGATGGCATAGTTCGCCAGGCCAAGAGGGTCGACGCGGTCGCGAGGATGCCGCTGAGCAGTGGCCACGGAGGGCCAAGGCTCCGCCTGCAGTTTGCGCAGCGGTCGCCAAATGCGGCCCAGCCTCGGAGCCCAGACTCGAAGCTTGCCTGGCAGTAACAGCAGGCGGAGTGCGGAGGCAATCCGGCGGGTACGGACCAGCGGTATACCGATCGTGGAAGCATCGCGCCTACACCCGCGCCAAGCACGCCCGCCCCGATCAGGGCAGCCCGGAACATCGCGCCACGCCGCTGCTACCCGCATTCCGGACACGCGTCATGTCCTACGGCTCGTCCCTGCACCAGTCACCTGGTCGCCAGAGCCCTGGTACCGCTTGGCCCATCGTTGGATTTCCTGCATGAAGTCCAAGAGCAAGGGAAGGAGCTGTCGTCCGCCGGGCGACAGCCGGTACAGGCCGCCCTCATCACCGCCGGTGCGCCCGACCAGCTTCCGGTCCTGAAGACGATGAAGCGCCTCGTTCAATGACTTCGCGCTGGGCGTAGGGCGGATCGTTTGGATGAGGTCGGTGAAGCGCATCGGCTGCTGCTGCAGCGAGGTCAAGATTTCAAGGGTCCAACGGTGTCCACAGAGTTTGACAGCGGCGTAGAAGGTATCGAACTCTTGCACGCGCCTTCCCCCCATCAGGTCGGCCACCTCGGGAAGTGTAAGGGGCGCGATACCCTTCGTGAATAGATGACTTCACCTCACGTCAGGGCAGGGACACAGTTAAATCGCTGATCATCGATACAGTCTGACCGTGCGCGGCCCGCCACGTCGCACGCGTCGGCTAGGACGGCGAGAGAGCCCGCCACAGCCGCGCCGAGGGTCGACAGCCGGCAGATCGCCCGAAGGGTCCGACACGTCCAAGGCACCTGCAGACGATTCAGGTCGCACAAGACCGGTGGCGGCGAGCCATCCGAGGTCGCCACCGAGCCGCTCGCGCTCAACACACGGGGGCGATCGAGTTCGAGTTGATCAGCGACCCCTCGCCGCAATTACTCAGAGCCACAAGAGCCAAGATCGCATGCCGTTCAGGACCCCTCCGGAACGGCGCTCACGCGGCGACCCCTTCGCGGCAGCTACAAAACTCTGCAGCCTTAATCAACTCAGGCGAAGTGTCGCGAATGCGACACCCAGTATCGGATTCATCCTAATAAATCTGCATCTAACGCCGCCGCTCGGGACTTACCAGCAGGTAGTTACCGAGTGGTAGTTACGTTGCGGTAACCGCAGGTGGAGGGTGTAGAGGTGATTGCAGACCTTGAGATATGGAAGTTCCATGGGGGAGGCGCGGTGATGTCGTTCGAGCTTGCGCAGCTGGATGTCACCAAGAGCGCAGTAACTAGCAGTGAGAGACAGAAGCGACGGGTACTTACCAGCTACCCGCGTCAGGTTGTCTCATGGTGCTACAGCCGATTCGGGGTGGCCGTGGGCGTCGCGCTCGCGGTCATGCTTGCCGGCTGCACCGACGGCGGAACTGGTACCGGTGGGAACTCACCGACAACCCCCGCTGTACCAGCACCCCAGCAGGATGTACGTGGTAGTGCCGAGGAACTCGCGCTAGACGCGTACCGCGGAATGTGGCGTGCGTACGCGAAGGCAGGACTGACTGCCGACGCGAACGAACCCGAACTCGCCCAGTATGCAAGCGGTGCGGCTCTCAATACGCTCACATCGGGCCTGTCCTCATACCGGAGCAAGGGCCACGTGCTCAAGGGAGAGTACGTGTCGAATCCGCAGGCCACTGCCGCGTCGTCCTCGTCGAGTCCCGTCACCGTTTCCGTGACGGACTGCTTGAACGACGCCAATTTTCTCGTCTACAACGCTTCCGGCGATCGCGTTGACGACGAACCGGGAGGGCGGCGTGCCACCCGGGCAACGGTCAGTGACCTCGGGGCCGAGGGCTGGAAGGTTACCTCTTTTGGAGTTCAGGAGATAGGTACGTGCTGAATCGACGTGGTGGGCCAGTCCTCGCAATAGCAGTCCTCAGTGCAGCCGTCCTCATCGGACCAGCGTCGGCGCTGGCCGGTGGTGGCTACGGGAACGTCGACTGCAGTGCCAATCCAAGCGCGCCCGAGTGTGACGTCACCGCGGGAGTGCCCGGCACGCCCGGTAACGGCGGTGACGGTAGCGGCGGGGGTGGTGACGACTCGGGATCCGGCGGCGGTGAGGAGTCGACCTGCGTCTACGAGCGCATGCAACCACAGCCTCCGCGACCGGCCGGTTCCAGCGAGGGTGGTTGGTACCGGCAGATTTGCCACCTGGGCAACGTCGGCTCGGCGACTTCGCCGATGTGGCTAGCGGCGGGGCAGGTGGCTGATCCGCACGCGCTTGGCCAAGAGGCGGTGTCCCGGTTGAGGCTTCCGGCCCCGGCGATCCGGACTAATCCGAGCTCGTCGGCCGGGGCGCTGGTGCAGGTGCCGGTGTGGCTGTGGGTGGACGATTCGACGTGGGGTGTACGTCGAGCGACGGCGTCAGTGCCAGGGATGAGCGTGACCGCGACGGCTACGCCGATCCGTGTGGTGTGGAGCCCAGGTGACGGAAGCCCTGATGTGGTGTGTGAAGGGCCTGGGACACAGTGGCGCGCTGGTACCGATCCTCGGACAGCCTCGTCGTGCGGGCACACCTATCGGAGCAGCTCCGCAGGCGCGGTGGGTAGCAGATTCGCGCTCCGCGCGACGGTGACCTGGTCGGTGACCTGGGCTGGTGGTGGGCAGACCGGCACGGTGCCGCCGCTAACGACGACCTCGTCGGTAGCGCTGCCGGTGGCGCAGTCGCAGGCAGTCGTGGCGGGCTGAAGATGACAGTTACTGTTGATCGTTCCCATGCCGCGAAGCCGACGGCACAGCAGGCACCTACGACGACGCCGGTCCGACCAGGGCACCGGAACAGCCGGCGGATGGTCTTGGGTGTCCTGCTGGTTTTGTCCACGGTTGTCGTGTTCTGGCAGACCGATCTTCGTGTCAACGCGAATCAGTCGTACCTGTCGGTCGCTCGGCCGGTTCCAGCCGGACAGGTGATCGCCGATGCGGATCTGCGGGTCGTACGTGTCGCGAACGCGTCTGGGTTGGCGCTGGTTCCGGCTGATCAACGTAGCCAGGTGGTGGGGCGCACCACGGCGACGCCCCTCGCTGCGGGCAGTCTGCTGACGTCCGAGCAGGTGGGGCCGGCGGCGTGGCCGCCGTCCGGTGAGGCGGTGATAGCGCTGCCGGTGAAGCCGGGTCGCGCTCCGGTGGGACTGGCGCCAGGCGCCCGGGTGATCGTACTGGTGGTTCCGCCACCGACCGCCGGGCAGCCGGTTCCACCGCCGGACAACAACGCGGCACCGAGCGGGACATCGGGTGTGCAGCGGGCGATCGCCACGCTTGTGTCGGCCGAGGCCGGTGAGGACCAGGTCGACAGCCAGTTGGTGACCCTACTACTAGCGGCGGACGCGGCGGAGGCCATTGCCTCCGCGACGGGCGATGTGTCGCTGGTTCACCTCGGGCCGGAGGGGTAGGGCGATGCTGGTCGTGTGTGCGTCGGCGTCTGGATCGCCGGGGGTGTCCACGGTCGCAGTGGGTCTCGCGGCGGGGTCGTCGCAGGAGGGGACGCTGTTAATTGAGATGGACCCGTCGGGTGGAGTGCTGGCCGCCCGGTTCGGGCTTGCCCAGCAGCCGGGGGTGGCGTCGTTGGCGGCGGTGGCCCGGCACGGTGTGATGGGTGCACGCAACGACCATGTGCAGCGACTTCCGGTGGGGGTCGATGTGGTGGTGGCGCCGGGGTCGGCTGACATCGCCGCAGGCTCGGTCGGGGTGATTGCCCGCCACGCCGATAAGGCGCTGCGGCACCTCGCGCCGATGGTGATCGTGGACGCGGGGCGGCTCTATCCGGGTAGCCCGGCGACGGACCTCGTCGCCGCGGCAGACGTCGTAGTGCTGGTGGCGACTCCGTTGACGGAGTACCTAGACCATGTCGACACACGCCTATCTGCGCTGTCCGACTCAGTTCGGCGCGATCGGGTCGGGCTGGTGTTCGTCGGCAAGGGCCCGTACGCGGCGGCCGAGATCGAGGCTCGGCTGGCGGTACCGGTGTGGGCCGAGCTGCCCCGTGACCCGCGCGGCGCCGGAGTCCTCGCAGGGCGGCTAATGGGCCGGACGTGGCAGCGCACGGCGCTGGTCCGGGCGCTACGCGACCTGGCCGTGACGGTGCGACAGCGGGCGCCACAGCCCGACACCGCTGGTCTTGAAGCGGTGGACCGATGACGGCGTCGATTCCTGCCGGTGGCGTTGCTGCCCCACCGGACACCGTCGCCCGGCTGCGTGGGCGGGTCAGTGACCGTCTCGCCAAGCGAGGGGCCGAGCTCGCCGAGACGGAGCGGAACGCGCTGATCGCCCGTTACATCGCCGAGGAGCTTGTACGCAACGCCGAGTCGGACATCGCGGCTGGCCGGACACCGCTGACGCCGCAGGTGGAGGCGGCCGTTGCCCGCGCGCTGCGGGACACTTTCACGGGGCTCGGCGGGTTGCAGCGGCTGATCGACGAGATCAACATCGAAGACATTTTCGTCAATGGTTGTGACAACGTCTGGGTCAGGTACACCGGCGGTCGTGTCGAGCGGGTAGCCCCGGTGGCGGAGTCCGACGAGGACCTCGCCGAACTTGTCCGGGTCGCAGCCGCCCGAAGCGGCCAGGAGGAGCGGCGTTTCGACCGAGGCTCGCCGGGCCTGTCACTTCGCCTGCCAGGTGGGCAGCGGCTGTTCGCGGTCATGGCGGTGTCCAAGCGGCCGTCGCTGTCGATCCGGCGCAACGTTCTGCGCCGGGTCACGCTCGACGACCTGCTCCAGCGCGGTGAACTCACCCTTGGCCTGCGGGAGCTGATCGCGGCCATGGTGCGCGCCAAGAAGAACTTGATCATTAGCGGCGGTACCGGTGCGGGGAAGACCACCCTGTTGCGAGCCGCCGCCGGTGCGATGAGCCCGCTGGAGCGCATAGTCACGGTCGAGGACGCCTACGAGCTGGGGCTCGACGAGGACGCCGAGCAGCATCCCAACACGACCGCGCTGCAGCAGCGCGAACCGAACTTGGAGGGTGTTGGCGGGATCGACATGGCCACGATGGTGCGGTGGGGGCTGCGAATGCGCCCCGATCGGGTCATCGTCGGAGAGTCCCGGGGTGCCGAGGCCGTACCGATGTTAATGGCGATGAGCCAGGGCAACGACGGCAGCATGTGCACCCTCCACGCGTCGTCGAGTAAGCAGGCGTTGACCCGGCTGGCCACCTACGTCATGCAGGCGCCCGAGCGGTTTCCGTTCGATTCCGCGAACATGCTGATCGGCCAGGCCGTCGATTTCGTGATCCACCTGGCGACCGCGACCGATGGGGTTCGGGTCGTCTCCTCGATCCGGCAGATCCTGGAGACCGACGGCACGCAGGTTCCGAGCAACGAGATCTACAAGCCCGCCCGGGACGGGAGGGCAGTACCGGCGACGCCGATGCGCGCCGACACTCTCGACGACCTCGTCGCCGCCGGCCTCGACGCGGACCTGCTCAGCAAGGACCGGTGGTAGCCGATGCGCGCCGTTGTGCTCGGTGTGGCCTGCGCCGCCGGTCTGATCCTGGTCATCGACGGGCTCCGTCGCCGCCCTCCCGGGCCAGCCCCGGCCAGCCGAACCCGACGAGCCTGGACGTCGGTCGATCGGACACGGGCGCTCGCCGCGACCGCGGGCGGGCTCGCCGCTGTCGTGCTGACCCGCTGGCCGGTGGCGGCCCTGCTCACCGCTGCGGCGGTGTGGACGCTGCCGCGCGTGCTCGGGCCGGATCGCGAACACCGCCGCTCCCTCGCCCGGATCGAGGCGATCGCGACGTGGGCCGAGCTGCTGCGTGACACCCTCTCCTCGGCCGCCGGGCTGGAGCAGGCGATCACCGCCACCGCGCCAGTGACCCCGTTGCCGATCCGCGCCCAGGTACAGCGTCTGGCCGACTCCGTCCGCACCGGCGTACGGCTGTCCGACGCGCTGCGTGCGTTCGCGGACGAGTTGGCCGATCCGACCGCCGACCTGGTGGTGCGGGCATTGCAGCAGGCCGCCGGCTACCACGGCGGTCAGCTAACGGAGAGCCTAACGAGCCTGGCCGCAACTGCCCGGGAGCAGGCGCAGATCCGGATGCGCGTCGCGACCACCCGGGCCACCACCCGGACCGCGGCACGGGTCATCACCGGCACCTGTGTCGTCATGGTCGCCGGCCTGATCCTGGTCAACCGCGGCTTTCTGGCCCCATACGGCACGCTCACCGGGCAGATGGTCCTGCTCGTGGTCGGCGGTGTCTTCGCGGGCGGGTTTGTCTGGTTGGCCCGCGCCTCGCGGATCCCCCAGCCGCCGCGCATCCTCGGGCACCCGCACACAGACAGGACAACGGCATGAGTGGCAGCGTCCTGATCGCGGGCATGGTGGCCGGGTTGGGGCTGCTGCTGTTCGCCACCGGCCTGCTTCCCGCGCGGCCGTCCCTCGCGCAAGCCCTCGATGCCCTGCGTCGTGCGCCTGCTCTGGTCGCCGAGCCGCTGCCGTGGCGGACCCAATTCCTGTCCAGGCCGTGGCAGGCACTCGGGCTGCCGCTGGCCCGCACCAAGGCCGATTTGGCGGTACTGGAGCGGCCCGCCGCCGTGCACCTCGCCGATCAGACACTCGCCGTGCTGGCCGGGCTGCTGCTCCCGCCGGTTGCTATCGGATTGCTGGCCGCCGGGGGTACGACCTTCGGCGGTGGGATTCCGCTGTGGGCATCCCTTGCTGGTGGTGTTGGTGGCTGGTGGCTGGCAGAGACCACAGTGCATGCGGAGGCCGAGCGACGTCGGGAGGAACTCCGATTCGCCCTGTCTGCCGTGCTCGATCTGGTCGTCATCTCCCTGGCTGGGGGTGCCGGACTTGAGCAGGCTCTTGACGACGCGTGTGCTGACACCAGCGGGTGGGCTGCCAGCAGGCTCAACCGAGCGGTGGCGACGTCCCGGCTGCTGCGGATCCCACCGTGGCAGTCGCTGGGCCAGCTCGGCGAGGAGACCGGCGTGATCGAACTGCAGGAACTGGCCTCGACGATGAGCCTCGCCGGCGCCGAAGGCGCCCGGATCCGCACTTCACTTAGCATCCGCGCCGCCACAATGCGCGCACATCAGGCAAACGCCCTGGAAGCAAAGGCGAACTCCGCGACAGAGCGCATGTCGATGCCGGTAATGCTCCTCGCGATCGGCTACATGCTCTTCCTCCTCTACCCGGCGGTCGCTGCCATCGACACCTTCTAGACAAAGGCCAATCCACACCAAAGGAGAAGTTCCATGCCGAAAGCACTCGCTCTGCTGACCCTGGTCCATCTCACCCTGACCGACCGGATCCGTCGCCTGCGCGACAGCGCAGATCGCGGTTCCGAAACGACCGAGAAAGTACTGTGGATTGCATTCCTGGTGCTGCTCGTGGCTGCGGTGTACGCGATCTTCCAGTCCAAGATTATCACGAAGATCACCGGAATCACCCTATAGCGATGGCCGCCAGACGCCCACTCCGACATCGGCGCCACCTCGGTGGCGACCGAGGCAACGTCACCACCGAGATGGTGCTCTACGTCCCGCTCCTCATGCTGCTCGTCCTGCTCGGAGTGCAGTTCGCGACCTGGGGCGTTGCCCAGCTCGCGGTCCAGCACGCCGCCAACCATGCGCTGCAGACGACCAGGGTCGAGGGCGGCACGGTCGCGGCCGGGCAGGTTGACGCCCACGCGGTCCTGACCCAGGTCAGCGGCAGTCTGGTCAGCGCCCAGCAGGTCGACATCACCCGCACGGCCGACACCGCGATCGTCGAAATAGACGCGACCGCACCTCGCGTCGTGCCATTCCTCACTCTCCGTGTGGGCACCAGGGTGAGCGCTCCAGTCGAACGATTTCGCCCAGACCTCGACACGCTGGGACTCGGCTTCTCAGGAGGAGGCCAGTGAGAAGAACACGGGTGCCAGCGGACCCCGAGCGCCTACTCATTCGCCGCGTCGCGAGGTTGAGGGGGGATAGAGGATCGGTATCCACCGAGATCGCGCTGACCTACGTACCATTGATGGTCCTCGCCGCCCTAGCCATCGTTGCCTGCCTGCGGCTCGTCTCGGCCAACAGTGACGTGCACGCGGCGGCAGCCGCGGCTGCTCGCCAGGCGTCCCTCGCTCGGACCCCCACCGGCGCAGTCGCCGGTGGACGAGACGCTGCCGCCGCAACCCTGCAGGGCCGGACCATGACCTGCCAACCACACAGCACGTCGGTCAGCACCGGCGGCATGATCCCGGGTGGTCAGGTTTCTGCCACCGTGGTCTGCACCGTTCACCTGGAAGACCTGTTCGGCCTGGGTCTGCCCGGGTCGGTGACGCTATCGAGCACGGCGTCGCAACCCGTTGACCGGTACATCGGGTCAACGCCGTGAAGCGCCTGCGTACCGCGTTACGGACCGCGTCGCGGAATGACCAGGGTCAGATCACCCCGTGGACGATCGTCGGCGTCGTAATCGTCTTGGTCCTCGCCGGTTTGGTTCTCGACCTCGGCCTGGGCATGTCCGACAAGGTGCGGATGCTCGATGTCGCCCAGGCCGCTGCCCGGGCCGGTGCCCACGAGATCGACCTTGCTACCTACCGCGCCAACGGCACCATCCAGCTCCAACCCACGCAGGCCGCCGCCGCAGCGAGGGCGTTCGCCCGGCAGACCGGCGCCGAGCAGGTCACGGTGTCCGCCTCCACCACCACCGTCACCGTGACAATCACCGGCACCCGGCAGACCCAACTTCTGCACATCGTCGGTATCACCAACCTGCCGGTATCGGCGACGGCGACCGCCACCCCGCTCACCGGCGTCACCACGCCCCTATGACCCTCTCGCACGACTGGGAGCACCAGTGATCGCACTCCTCGCCGCCACGGCCCGCAGGCTGGCCGGACTCGCGCTCCTGCTCCTGCTTACCGCCGGCGTTCCATCCGCACTGATCCGCTACGTCGGCTGGCCTCTACCCGCCCAGGTCCCCACCTTGCAGGACATCGGCACGGCCCTGACCTCGCCACTGACCGACACCATGCTCGGCAACCTCGTCGTGTGCCTCCTGTGGCTGGCCTGGGCTGCGTTCGCCTGGTCACTGCTCGCGGAAATCGTGGAGGTCGTCGCCGGTATCCGGCTACCGCAGCCGAAAGCCATGGCACCCGCCCGAGGACTCGCCGCGCTCTTGGTCACGGCAATCACCGGCGGCGTCCTCGCCACCGCGGCGCAGGCCGCACCGACTCTCATCCACCCCGCCGTCGCAACGGGCCACAGCACCACTGCCCAGGCCACGGCGGGCGCCGACCGGGCTTCCGGTGCGACGCAGGCCCCGCCCACCGTGACCGCACGGCCGGGGACGCCAGAGACGCCAGGAACGGCTCGACCCGCGACTCGCCTCGCCGCCGGCCAGATCACCCTCGTTACCGCCGGGCAGAGCTTCGAATGCAAAGTGGAGCACGGCGATACTCTCTCCGAGATCGCCAAAGAGTGGCTTGGCGATGCCAACCGCTGGCCGGAAATCTGGGCGCTGAACCGGGGCACCCATTTCGCGCAAGTCGGGGGCACCTTCACCAGCCCACACCTGATCTACCCCGGGTGGGTGCTGGAACTGCCCAAGGACGCGACCCCACCAGCCACAGCGCAGCCCGCGCCTCCGCCAGCCCCTCCCAAGGCCGAAACCCCGAGCACTCCGGAGCAGGCCCAGCCAACTAACGAGCCGGCCGCCCCCGAGGCCACCGCCGTGCAACCTGGCCCGAGCACCAGCCGACCGATCGACGACGGCGTCACCGAACCCGTCCCAGCGAGCCCGGCCACCACTTCCACGCCGTCCGCGCCCAGCGGTATGCCGGGCAACTCCGCCACCAGCACACCGGCAGCGGCCAGCAGCCCCGCCAGCGGCGCGACGGACCCGGCAGACAGCCCGTCCACCGACGCGGGTCGTCCCGACGGCATCTCGCTAGGCACCGGAAGCTGGCTGGACCTCGGCCTCGCCGCCGCGATCGCCGCCGGCGCGACCCTAGTCTGGGCGCTGCGCCGGCGCCGCTACGAGCCACGCCCGCCCGACACCCACACCCGAGCCGGCGACCCTGACCTCGCGCCGATGCCGGCGGTCGTGACTCAGGTGCGGCGCGGCCTGCGGCGACGATTGGCCGACGACAACGACGGTCTCGACATCCTCAACACATCGAAGCCTGTCGAGATCGACACCGATGACGAGCAATCAACGTCGGGTAGCAGCGACGTCGAAGACCAGGCACCCGGCACGACCGACACCGTGCCATCCGAAAAGGAACCCAAAGACGAGGAAGCGCCGCCCGTCCCGGTTCCGGTGGTACCGGCCCTGGACAACCCCCTGGCTGCGGTGTGGCCACCAGCCGGCCTCGGGCTGACTGGCCCCGGCGATGAGGCAGCCGGGCGCGGCTTCCTCACTGCCGCCCTCGCTGCCGGTGGCGTGGACGACCCGGACGCGCGAAGCTGGGTCGTCATCCCGTCGATGACCGCGGCGACCCTGCTGGGTACTGCCGCCGTCGCCCTGCCCGAGACTCCCCGCCTAACCGTCACCGGCGGCCTCGACGACGCCCTCGACATCCTCGAAGCGCAGACCCTGCACCGCACCCGCCTCGTCTACCAGCACGAGGTTGACACCATCTCCGATCTGCGACACACCGACCCCTACGAGGAGTGGCAGCCACCGATCGTCCTCATTGCCGACGCTACAGCGAGCCACGAACGTACCCGAATCGCCGCGCTCCTCGCGCAGGGACAACGCCTCGACATCCACGGCATCCTGCTCGGCCCCTGGCCCGACGGAGACACGATCATCGTCGACAGCGACGGGACCACCAGCCGCGCTGCCGAGGAAGCGCGCCACGGCACGCACTCCGCCGACATCGGCCGGCTCGCCGTGCTCACGCCGGCGGAGACGATCGACGTGATCACCACGCTCGCCGAGGCACACACCGGCGTACGGCAGGCCTCCGCCCCAGCGGAACCCACCGCCCCCGCTCCCGCACCGGATTCACAACCGTCCCCGGCCACGCCACTCGACGTCGAACAAGCCGAATTGGCGCCCGACCCGGTCGCACTCGAGGCTTCCACCCGCACCGCCCCTCAACCGAACCCAGGCAACGAGCCGGACAGCGGCGACCGCGAGGACAACTCTGCGGACGCACCCGGTCCGCGGATCGCGGTGCGGGTACTCGGGGACACCCGGATCATCGACATGGACACCACCGTGCCACTGCGGGCCAAGGCGCTTGAGCTGCTCGTCTACCTCATCGTTCACGACGGCGACGCGTCCCAGGACGCGATCCTCGATGATCTCCTTCCCGAGGCCCCGCGCTCGAAAGCCCCGCACCGCCTGCACACCTACGTATCCGCCCTGCGCAAGACCCTCGCCCGCACCGGCGGAGCCGGCAGCTACCTTACCCACCCATCCCGCCGCTACGCCCTCGCCCGAGAGGCGATTGACACCGACCTGTGGCGGATGCGCGACGCGCTCCGCGCTGCCGAACGGGCTACCGACGACAGCATCCGAATCGCCGCACTCCGAACTGCGGTCGACGCCTACGGTGGCGGCCTCGCCGACGGCTACGACTACGAGTGGATCGAGGTACACCGCGAAGGCATCCGCCGACAGGCCCTCGACGCCCACCTCGCCCTCGCCGCCGCCACCACCGACCCCGCCGAAGCACTCACGGTCCTGGACGCCGCGATGCGCCACGACCCCTACGCCGAACCGCTGTACCAGCAGGCGATGCGCGCCCGTGCCGCCCTGGGACACCTCGACGAGATCCGCGCCCTGCGCCGCAATCTGACCCGCCGCCTCGAAGAGATCGACGCCGAGCCCAGCGACGACACCATCGCACTCGCCGACCAGCTCATCGCCGATTTGCGGAGTCGGGGCCCCGCCAGACACGCGAATGATGGCGGCCACCGTCCGTGAGTCCGCACCTCGCACCAGCAATCGCCGATGTCGAGGCGACCGCAGCCGTTGCGCCCGGTCGACCCGCCGACATGGACCTTGAGGCTCTCGCGAACCGGATCGGCAAGTTCCTTGCGTTCCGTCTACCGCTACCTGCCGCCTGATTACCCTCGCAAGCCGGGACTTTCACGGAGTCGGGGGCGGCAGTTGCCGGACTAGGTGAGCGGGACCGCCCGGCCCGCACGCGCGATTTCGGCGCGGGGCACACCGATGCCGGCCGGGTTTGGAAACGCAAAAGGGCATGCTTCTTACTCCGAGGAGGTGGGCTGAGCGGCTACCGCCCAGCCCACCTCGTTCTCCGTCCTGCGCGGTCCTACCTCGTTCGTGGATCTGGGCTCCACTGCTTCCGGTGTGCCCACGCGGCTCCCCGGCTGGTGAGGTGGGTTCACCTCGATGAAGCCGAAGAGCCGCTCGATCACCTGTAGCGCCTGGGTCGAGTAACGGTCGGCGAACCCGCGGCAGATCGCCGGCTTGACCTCGGGGAACCGATAGTCCGGCAGCGTGTCGTGGCAGACGATGAAGGATTCGTCTTCTCGTGCCTGTGTGACGAGGTCGTGGAGACGGCCTTCGGCGAGGTGCATCAGGGTGGCGGGTCGGAAGACACACGTGTCGCATTGGCGCGATAGCAGCCGAGATTTTCGGAGAACCGGATCACCGACGCTGTGAGCAGCACCTTCACCGCCTGCCGGTCATCGGCGTCGTCGAACGCAGAGGACCGGCGTCGTCTCCGGCGGTCGGATCCGCCTTTGGCTGGCCTCTGTGGTAGCGGTGACGCCTGCTCCACCAGGCAGTCGAGCCATCGGTGCACCAGATCGACGTGCTGCCGTTGCAGGCCGGTCCCACCGTTGACCGGTACGAGCAGCGTCTGGTGGCCGTTGGCGGTACGTGCGGCGGCCTCGTCGGGATCCCGTCCGCCGAACTCGTCGTCGAGGACGGCTACCGGCCGTGTGCCGACGGCTCGGTACAGCGGGGGAAGCTTGAGCTGGCGCCCGAACCGAATGCCGCCGCCTTGTCCCAGGTCGACCCAGGGCAGGTCGTTGGGGAGGCCGAGTCGAGGGGCGATCCAGGTCGCGGCGATGGGCCGCCAGCTCGTGCACCAGAGGAGGTCGGCGCGCTGGGCGAGTTCTCGCAGCCACGTGCCGTGGTCGGGATGTAGCCATACCGTGCCGGACATTGGCTGGCCTGCTGGGTCGGGACCGTCGTACTCGTGGGGCTGGTAGCCGAGTTGGCGGGCGGTAGCCGGGTGGTCGGGATTGAGAACGCCGTCGACGTCGATGGCAACGACGGGCATCAGCCGATGGCCGGCGGCCCCAGGCCTGGTGGGGGGCGGGTTCATCGCGCCTCGATTTCGGTCATCTCCAGCGAGCTGTCGGCGCTGAGCGTGAAGGTGTCACCTGACAGCGGATCGGTAATGGTGAAGGTGAGCGGTCGGCCGGTGTCGGCGTCGATTTGCATGGTGACGCCGAGGTCCGGCAGGAGATCGAAAAAGCGAAGGTAGGCGCGGTTGCTGGAGTTGAAGTCGGGCAGCGAACGTTTGGTGTCAGGCATGCCGGTAGCCGTTCTGTGAGCGGGTTGGGGCGTTTGTGGGTACGGATGACGGGGCGCGGCTGTAAAAGGGCCGGGCCCACATTGGTCAATCAGCGCGGAGATTTGGGGCTGCGGAGCTGTTCGCGGGGCAGCGGCAACGCTGGCGTATGCGGTTCGGGTCTGCCGGCCAAGCGCTCGTCGACGCCCTCGTAGCATTTCTTGCAATAGAGCACACCGTCGTCGGTGAAGATGGTGGCGGCGGCGTAGCAGCAGGGCGATAGGTACATCGGGCCCCAGGATTGGTCGATGTAGGGCAGGCCATGTAGATCGACGAATATGGTTTCGGGCTGCGGTTTTGCGGAGTCGACGGTAGAGATGGTCATTCCTTCAGTCATGGCTGGGAGTGCCTTGTTGGCGAGCCGAGATGGGTACGTAAACGCGCCTCGCGCGAATTGACGCTCGCGACGGCGACGGAGACAAGTCGCGCGGGGAGAAAACGGTCGTCCTCAAACTAGCCTGAGCGCGGGCGGGCCCGCTGCCGGATTCCGAGCAGCGATCTCGGATGCCCTACACGCGCGGGCGGAGCGTGAGGAGCGGCTCCCGATCATCCGTATCGGGAGCCGCTCCTGTGTGCTCAGGGTTGTTGGGTTCCCGCGCGGCGGCGGGCTTAGGCCCTGGCCAGGGCCTCGATCGCCGCTTGCCCGATGAGATTGATGCAGGTGGTGGGGTCGTCGACGTTGATGGTGGTGGTGTTGTCGTAGACCCTGGGCGACCAGCGTTTGTTGTCGGGTGCGAGCCAGAGGATGGCGCAGCCGGTGTTATGGAGTCGGGTGATGGCGGCTTGGCTCTGTTCCGGGTTGCGGTAGTGGCCGTCGGAGACGACGACCAGCAGCCGCGCGGTGCCGGGGGTGGTCAGGTGCAGGAGCCGGTCGGCTTCGGCGCAGGCTTCGACGAAGCGTTCCATGCCGGCGTCGGCTTGCATGTCGCGGACCTTGGTGGGTCGGCGGCCGGGTGGGATGAGCACGGTGACCCGGTCGCCGTAGGCCAGGGTCGCGCTGGTGGCTCTGGCGCGGGTGCTGGCTTGGGCGACGATCCATGCGGCGGAGGACATGGGGGCGGCGAACGCTCCCATCGAGCCGGACGCGTCGATGAGGATGGCGACGGTCAGCTCCGGGTCGGGGACGGGGCGTCGTACGGCGCGCCGCCACGGTTGGGCGGTGGGGATGGCGCCGGCTGCCCGTTGGGCGGCGAGGGTAACGGCAGCGCGGGTGCGTAACCGTCCGGGTGGTGCGCTGCTGGCCTCCATGGTGCGGGCGGGTTCCCGGTGGCGGGCGCGTCGTAGCAGGGCCGTGAGCCGATGGGCGGCCTGGCGTTCGGCGTCGCGGGGGTCGCGTTCGGTCCAGGTGATCGGTGTGTCGGTGTCGACGTAGATGCCGGGCACGTCGTCGCGGGGTCCGACGTGTTCGGGGGCGTCGGCGGGGTTGTTGAGGATGGCGTCGATAGCGGCGGCGATGGCCGCCGCGATCGCGCTGGTGGCCGCTTCGTCGGCGGGTATGCCAGGGCTGACGGTGGGGTCGATGCCCAGGAGACGGCACCAGCGTTCGCCGAGGTCGATCATGCGGTCGGTGTCGGTGTCACCGACGGTCTGGGCTTCCCGCCAGATCGCGCGCAGGCCCTTAAGGAGCTTGCGGCCGAGGACCTTGGTGATGGCGCGTCGTGGCTCGCGGACGTCGGCGGAGTAGAGGATCTTCGCGTCGACTCGGGCGAGGATCAGTCCGGCGGCGTAGGCGGCGCTCCATCTCGTGTCGGTGGGGGTGTCGTCGGGGACGATGAGGCTGGTCATGGCGCGGCGCAGCCACCGGCGGTCGCGGGGTCGGGCCGTACGGTAGTGCCCTTCGATCCGGGATTCTTCGAGCATGAGCGCGGCTTCCCGGACGACGGGAGGCACCGACGGTGGCGGGTCCCAGTGCGAGTGAATGACGTGGGCGACCTCGTGCAGCAGGACGCCGTAGGCCACGGGGACCTTCGACCGGTGCCCGAGTCGCCGGGGGTCGGCGATCTCCGGGTCGCCGATGAGGTCGGCGTCGACCTGGATCTCGGCGGTCGCCGGGTAGCTGAACCCCTTCGGGCCGCCACCGCTGGCGGGGGTGACGGTGACGGAGGCGTCCGGACGGCCGGTGAGCCGAGCGGCGTGCTTGGTCCAGGCCGCCGACCACGGACTCCAGGGCGACGAAGCCGGCGCCGGAGCCGGGGCGGGGCCGGAGGTGCTCAGATGCGCGGAAACGCTGGTCATGATAGCCCCTACTTCTGCTTGCCGAGGGTGAGCGGGTTGATGGTCGTGGTGCGGTAGGCACGCTGGAGGGCCTCGATGACCGCCTGCCGGTCGAGTTCGGGTGCGATCGCGGCGAGGTTGGACACGGCGGCGTCGAGGCCGAGACTCGCGGCGACGCGCTTGAACGCCAGCAGCTCGCGCAGCTGCGGCGCCCAGTCGATCTCGTGCTTGCGCATTCGCGTGTTGAGGGCGATCGCCGCGTCGATGGCTCCGTTCGGCACGCCGAGGGATCGGGCGAGCTGCATGTCGGTGGTGACCTCGATGTGCACCGCGAATCGCGAGGCGAGGGCTTCGGTGAGGATCGCTCCGTGCACGCCGGGGTTGTGGCCGGCGCAGACGTAGAACCAGTCGACGGCGGTCACAACCTCGTTGTGGTGGGCGGCGATGGTGATGGTGGCCCGGCCGTCCATCGCCGGGTACAGGGCGGCGAGCACGCGGGGTGGGATCAACGTGGCGTCGTCGATGAATAGGGCGCGTCCCTCGCGCATGGCGACGACGAGCGGCCCGTAGGCGAACTCGAAGCCGCCGTCGGGCAGCGGGACGTAGTTGCCGACGAGGTCCTCGACAGTGGTGTCGCCGTGGCCGGCGACGGTGATCGCGTCGGCGTAGGCGGCTTCGATGAGGCTGGTCTTGCCGGTGCCGGGCGGCCCGTAGAGCAGGACCGTGATGTTGTCGCGGCGCAGCCGGCGCAGCACCTCGACGTCGGTGCTGTCGCCGAGCCGTCGGGGCAGGTACCAGACGCCGTTGGGGCGCAGAACAGCGCCGGGACGCGGTGGCACTGGCCCGGTCGGGGTGGGTGCCGGCGCGGGTGACACCGGGACCGTGGGGGTGGCGGCCGAGGGGGCGCGGCTGGCGCCGGCCCCCGCCTTGAACGCGTCGATACCCTCGGCGGTAATCGTGTACCGGCGTGGTGACCCACCGGACATGGTGGCCCACTTTCGGTCGACGAGGCGGTTCAGGACGGAGCCGATCGCCCCGGAGGACCGGCCCGGCAGTTCCTTGCCGAGGTCGCCGATGGAGAAGGCACGGTGCGGCTCGGCCGCGAGCAGGGTCAGGACCGGCCCGAACATGGGGCGGGGCTTGGCCTTCAGCTTGGCGGGACGAGCGGGTGAGGTCATCGGGCACCTCCGATGACGGGTGCGGTCAGCGTGCAACCGATACCCGCGGTCCCGGACGTGATCAAGTCGTATCCGCCCAGCTCCGGCGGTGTGTGGCCGGTCAGCGGCTGGCGGATCGGAAGGCGTGTCGAGATCGACATGAATGCTCCTTGGCGAAATGAAGCCGCCGCGCGCCCCTTCCCGGGGCCCGCGGCGGCAGTGGTGCGCCACAGCGGGCGGGAAGAGCGCGCGTAGCCATACTGGCTACGCGGAGCGGTGCTCAGGTCGGGCGCCTACCAGTTCGGCGGCGCGAGGGCGGGTCAAGGAGTGATGTCGGGCCGGAGTCCGGCCCGGGCGGGGTGTTACAGAAAGCGGGCCAGGTTCATCAGCCGGGACAGCCCGGTGGTGATTCGGGTGTTGCGGATTCGGGGCGGTGGGGACGCCCAGGTGGTGATGCTCGGCGCCTGGGCGCCGCGCGTCCGGATCGCTCGGTAGACCCGCAGGTCGGCGTCGACGGCGGCGAGGACACGGGCCTCGACGCGGGCGGACGCCGGCGCCTGGGCGAAGTCACCGTGCCGGCAGCCGGGGTGGACCGCCTCAAGCCAGTCGTCGAAGACCATCGCGAAGCCGACGCAGCGTCGCCCGTCCTCGTGCAGCCAGCTACGCATCGGGGCGGTGTGCAGGGCGTCGGCCAGGTGGTGCAGCGCCACGGCGGGCCGGACATCCGGCTTCCCGGTCGTCGGTTGAGGGGCGAGCCCGGTAGCCGGGCTCGCCCCTCTGCTCGTGGTGTCAATACGGCTCCGGTGGACCACCGGAGCCGTACGTCGCGCGGTACCTCAGTGCCTGTTCGGCCCGACGTCGGCGGTCGTGCTCAGGGCGGGAACGCGCTGCCAACGGCCGTGGTGCCACACCTGCCAGTGCGTACTGAAAGCACTGGTCGCGAAGGTGGCCAGGTAGCGGGCGAGGTCGTTCCACGCTTCGGCCTGGTCGAATCGGTCGAGGCCGGTGAGGGATTCGAGGTCGACGACGTTGCCGCAGTAGTCGCCGTTGTCGTCGACCGACCGGGCCAGGATCGTGTTCGGCGGCAGAGCGGTGATTCGCCGGTCCAGGTCGTACTCCGTAACCAGCCGGTCCAGGACCGTCATCTCGTTGGTGGGTTGGCGCAGGTAGCGGCATCGGAGCAGGAACTGGTGCATGTGGCGCGAGCTGAATCTGGCCGGGTCGTGGTGCGTCAGCCAGGTTCCGCTGCCGTTGCCCTCGTTGCGGATCTCACCGATCGGTGCGCCGTCGAGGCAGAGCGTGGCGTTGAACGGGACCCTGTCGTAGTTCAGCCTCTCGGCGAGGTTGGTGACGGTGAGCCGGTTGTGCGGCACGTGCAGCGGACTGTGGACCAGCGGGATCCGGGCGGGCTGTTCCGCCGCCGTCGGTGGCGTGCCGACAACGCGGTCGCAGTCGGCGGGGTCGACGGCGCGCCACTCCCACTGCCAGGCGCAGATCGTGTACCGTCCGGCGGCGTCCGGGCAGATTCGTGAGAGCCCGTCGGCCTCCCCGTGGACGCGCCGCTCGTCCATGACGATCTCGTCGCCCTCGAAGCGCAGTGGCGCGTTCGCCAGGTCCACCTCGGCGTCGAGATCCGGCTCCCGCAGGCCCTCGGCAGCCAGCCGCCGCCGGGTCTCGTCGCGCAGCCGCCCCTGCTCGACGACGATCGCGTCGGCGATGTTCCGGTCGCAGGAGAAGACCGCGTACTGTCCGTCGCGCCCTCGCTGGGCGTCGAGGCGGCCGACGAAGCCGGTCGGGTAGCGGGTTCGGCCGTGGTGGTCGTAGGCGGCCCAGTCGCCGGCGAAGACGCCGAGGTCACCGACCATGACGTGATGCGGGGCGAGGTGGTCGCCGGACGTGGCCGAATGCTCGTCAGCGGTGACGGTGTGCCCGTCATCGTGAAGCTGGCCGATCAGGCACGGCGCGGTTGCGGGCTCGGGGGCGATGGGTTCGCCCGGGGTGTGGGACACAGTGGTACCTCCGTGGTTTGGATGGATTGCTGGCTGGGCTGCCCGCAGGGCTCTTGCCGAGCGGGCAGGGGCGGCGGCTCACTCACGAGCAGGTGGATGTCGGGCCCGGATTCGGGCGGCTGGTGCCGCGACGCCGAGGGTGCGTTTTGCGGGTCAGCCGGAAGTGCTCGGCGGGCGGACCCGGACGGGGCTGCCGGGACGGCGGGAGGTGACGATGCTGAGCTGGAACTCGCTGCCGTCGGACAACCGAATCACGACGCCGCGGTTGAGGGTCATGACACCGGCGTCGCCGTAGGTAACGACCTCCCGCACGTACAGCGGCCCTCCCGTGTGCTCCATCAGTACGGGCAGGGCGGCTTCCTCACAGAGTTCGTCGAGGTCGTTGCCGGACAGGAGGTGCCGGAGCAGACGCTCCAGCAGGCCCTCGTGGTCGGTGTCCTCGTCGGTGGTCACACGCTGCTCCTTTCGGGGAAGGTGTCGCGGAGGGATCCGCTCGGTCCGAGCGGAGACCGGGGTTGAGCTGGTCAGGCGGGCTGTATGTCGGAGCGTCGGCGGCTGACCTGGGCCTCGACCTCGGCTTCTCATCGACTTGTCGGCGGATCCTTCTCATCAATGTGTTGTTTTCCTCCGATCGATCAGCAGGGGCGACCATCCGGCAGCGGCTTGACCGGCGTTCTTCTCATCGAGATGTCGGAACCGACATCTGCACCGACATTTCGAGATAAACCGACAGATGTAATGAGGACCTACACGGGCGGCGCTCCGAGAGGGGCGCCTTGTGCAACCATGAACGGCACCGGGTCGATGGCCCCGTTCGCGCTGGCATCGCCGTTCTGGTGCACCTCGTAGTGCAGGTGCGGACCGGAGCTGTGGCCGGTGGAGCCGACGACGCCGATGGGCTGGCCGACGACGACCTGCTGCCCGACCGCCACCATCGGGGGCTTGTCCATGTGGCAGTAGCGGGTAAGCAGACCGCCAGCGTGGTCGATGTCGACGTACCATCCGCACCCGCGCGTGCGGATGGGGTCGCCGTCGCGGTGACAGCCCCATTCGGCACCGCTGTCGGCGTAGACCGCGTTGCAGCGCACGGTGCGGACGGTGCCGGCCGACGCGGCGCGGATGACCGTGCCCCGTGGGGCGCTGAAATCGACGCCGTCGTGACCTGGCCGGTCCGAGCTGCGGAAGGCGGATCCGACCGGGGCGAGCACCGGCTGGGTCCATGGGCCGACGGCCCCGCAGCCGGCCAGCCCGTCGGTGGGTAGGCCGGCGGTCTCGGCGATCGCGGTGACCAGCTCGGCGGCTGGTCCCTCCCACTTCGCGTACGCGTCGGGGTAGGCGGAGATCTGCACGGCCTGAGCCGCCTCGGTAAGCGGCATCGTCTGCCAGCCGTCGATCGCGCCCAACTTGCCGAAGAACTTCTCCGACGCGTAGACGGGGTCTTGGAGCTGGGCGGGGGTGCCCCAGCCTTGGCTAGGGCGCTGCTGGAACAGACCGACGGAGTCGCGGTCGCCACCGGCCAGGTTCCTCAGGGTGCTCTCTTGCATGGCGGTGGCGACCGCGATCACCCACCCGCGTCCGGGTACTCCCAGACGGGCGCCGGTGATGGTGATCGCGGCGGCGTTGCCGACCTGGCCGCTATCCCAGTCACCGATAGCCGGCCACAGGGTCGGTCCGGCGACCGGTGCCGTCATCGTGGGTGAAGAGGAGCCGGGTGAGGTGGCCACAGGGATGCAGCCGGCGGCGGCGGTGCCGCCGCCGAGGAATCCGCCGAGGCCACCGGCGCAGAGGATGAACACGGCGATGAGCGCCACGGCAAGTGACACCAGGGATCGGAGCTTCATCCCCGACCCCCTGCCGAAGGGGTCGAGGTGATGGGTTCGGTAGGCGACGCGGACGAGTCGGGCATGGTTGGTTCCTCCTGGTTTGTAGGGTTAGCCGAGGCTGTGGACGCCGGCCGGCTCGCCGTCGCCGCTGTGCACGGTGACCGTGTCGTCGGCGGGGTTGATCACGTAGATCCACGAGGCGACGAGGTCGACGGCGCGGCTGAGCGGGAAAACGGTGAGCGGCTCCGGCGCGGTGTCGTCGAGCGTCATGCCGACCCCCGCGACGTGGTGCTGGCCGGCGAAGGGCTGCGGGTCCGGGATGAGATCGGGTCCGAGGTAGTCCCAGTCGTGGGCGAGGACCGCGTCGATGAGGGCGTTGGTGTCGCGGCGGGTGGTGGTGGCCCAGATGCCGCGCAGTTGCGGAATGAGTGATGAGGGGTAGCCGTCGAAGTGGACGTAGCGGGCGCGGACGATGGTCGGCTGGGCGGGGTCGGCGGCGCCGACGTAGCAGGGGGTTCCCACGGGTGATGTCTCCTCGTGAATCGCTGAACGGGCTATGGGCACGGCGACGACCGCGCGGTCGGGGTCGACCGCGCGGTCGTCGCCGTGGAGTTGAGTGCGGGTTGCGCTAGCGGGCGAGGACCGCGACCTCCTCACCGCGCAGCAGCGGCGCGTCCTCGGGTCCCTTGACGTGGACCCGGACCCAGATCCGGTACGCCTGCCCGTGCTTGTCGATCAGGGGGCGCCAGTGACCGCGCACGACGAACCGGACGCGGTAGTGCCACCTGGCCGGTCCGTCGCCGGGTTCGGTCAGGGCGGAGGTGCGCCGCAGCATCACCACGTGGGTGTTGTGCACGATGGAGGCGCGTGCGGCGCGGCGGCGGGCGGGCCGGTTCCAGTGGTGCCGGCGCGGCGACGCTGATGGGTTGGGCCTGACTGCGCCAGAACGCGTAGGCGATCGCCGCGCAGACGTGGGTGCGGGCGGTGGCGTCGGCGATGACGTACCGGCCGTCGGGCGCGGTTTCCCAGTCGCGGTCGGGCTCGAGGTCGTCCGGGTGTTCGACGGCGGGTACCGGTGCCGCGATGGGCAGCATGTCAGGTTCGTCATCACGTAGGGGCCGAGTCGCGACAGCAGGGTCGGATCCTGCTGGGTGTAGCCCCGGATGCGGGCGGCGTGAGGATCTTCGGGGTCGTCGCGGTCGGCCCAGCCGCAGATCAGCCATGACCGGCCGCTGGGGGAGGAAATGGTGGTACAGGTGATCGCGGCGATTCCGCTGACCTGGCCGTTGAGGTTGCGGTGGTAGATCGGTTCGGGCAGGACGAGCACGCCGCCGTCGGCGGGTGCGACATCGGCGGTGAGGAGGTCGTCGGTGAGGTCGAGGGCTTCGGCCGCTGCGGCGACGATGGCGGTCATGGCGGGAGCGGGGACGTACGCCTCGCCCTGCGCCCACACGGTGCCGCTGGCGCGGTTGATGACCTCGGCGACTTTCTGGTCGGGTGTGGCCTCGCCGTGAGGTTCGGGTTCGGGAGAGTTCACGAAGAGGGTCTCGACGAAGGCTCGTGTGTACTCGCTACCGGCGGTGCTGGTGCAGAAATCGTGCATGCAGGTTTTCATCGCTACGGCGGCTCGGGCGTAGCCGGTGAGGGCGGCCTCGTTGCGGAAGGTCATGCTTGTCCTCCTGGTCAGGGTTGGATGGCGTTGGTCGCTCTGGTGCTGGCTATGCGGCGTACGCGGTGGTCAGGGTTGCGCCGAGAACACGGCGTGGTAGCCGTTGTGGGATCCGCAACCGCAGGCCGCTGGCTGTGGCGGTGATGCGGGCGGTGAACCAGCCGACGAAGCCGCCGGAGTCGCGGACCGGCTGCTGCGGCGTCCGTTCCCCAGCGGGGGCGGTCTGTGGCAGGGGTCGTGGTCGCGGTTCCGGGCGGCGGGAGAGGCGCATCGCCCGTTGGGCCATCCGGGCGGCCACGCACGCACCGGACTGGTCGGCGCACTGTAGGTTGACGCACCGGTCATCAGGGCCAAGCTGGTGAGCGGTGGCTACGTCGACGGCCAGCCGCCACAGCAGCGGATCGGTGACGTCGCGGGGCAGCAGCGCGCGTTCGGACGGGCGGGGTTCGGTCGGGTCGAACATGCGGGTGACCTTCCATCGGTGTCCAGGCAGGGGTCACCGTCCGACCCGTTGGTCGTGTTTCTCCTGATGGGCGGGCCGTGCGATGACCAGTACGATCGACGCTCATCTCTCGAACAAGGTCAAGTCGTCTGCCTTGAAGGGCGCTGGAAAGCACGATGGGTAGCCGCGCGGACGCGGAGGTTGGATGGCGCGGCTGAGCTTGTCGCTGAAGGGTGGTCAGCGGGTTGTCGCCGACGGTGGCCTCGGTCGGCTAGTGGCCTCGACGAGCCTGTCCAGGCCGAGTCGAGTGGCCGGCTCGTGTTCCCCGGGCTGCTCGTCGATGAAGACCACGGGGTACGGCTCGCCGCGCAACCTCGTGATCTGGTAGCCGCGACTGTCGGCGTCCACGGCGTCGACTCGTCGGATCTCGTGTAGCTCGTCGGACTCGACGAGCACGTCCTCGTAACAGACGGCCCAGGCCAACAGCCGTAGTCCGGGGGTGGGATCGGAGACTCGATCGCCGATGAGGTTGAGATCGACGCAGGCGGCCAGCGTGGGTCGCCCGACCGGCCGGTCGGCGCTCAGCGCGGCGGCGAGATCCAGCAGGAGATCGGGGAGGCCGGCGCTGTACCGGCCTACGCGCGCTGGGTTCATTGGTACCTGGACGGCGGTCACCTGACGCGTCCTGCTGATGGGTGCCGATGGTGATGGCTGGTCCTGGATGAGCAGCAGGAAGGGCGGGCGACCCCAGCCGAGCTGGTCGGCACTCGCTTCGAGGTCCAGGAGGCATCCGGTCAGAGTGTGGACGGCGGGGAAGGACAGCACCTGTTGGCTCCTTGACGTGAGGAGCCCTGCAGGCCGATCGGCCTGCAGGGCTCCTGGAATGTGATGGCTTGTCGCCGGGTAGTGCCGGGCCGGGCTACCGCAGGTCGCGGTAGCGGATGACGGCACCCGGTGGCGTGTTGTGGCTCGGGTCGTGGGCGTGGGCACCGCTGCGCCTGGCCTTGGCCAGGTACATCGCCTGATCCGCCGCCCGCAGCAGGTCGCGGGGCAGCATGTACGGTTCCGCGAGCGCGTAGCCGACGCTGGCGGTGAGCGTCACCGCCGTGTCGCCGACGTTGTTCGGCAGACCCGAGATGCGTACGTACGCCGTGCGGGCGACGTCCTCGACATCGCCCGCGTTGCCGTGCACGACGACGGCGAATTCATCGCCGGACAGGTGCGCGACCAGAGCCGCCGGTGGGCCGAGGGTGGCCAGACGCTGGCCGACCTGGTACAGCAGGTCGTTGCCGTGCTCGTGACCGTAAGTGTCGTTGACCCATTTGAACCCGTCGAGGTCGATGAAGACGAGCCCGAGCGGTTCCCCGAGCGAGAAGGTGGCCTCCAGGTGGGTCCGCAGAGCCCTGCGGTTCGGCAGCTCGGTGGTGTCGCTGTGCGTGGCGAGGCAGTGCCAGTAGGACCGGTCCCGCTCGCGGGCGGTCAGCGTCTGTCGCTGCTGGTGGATGATCCGCCGCTGCCAGGCGAGCAGAGCCGCCGCAGTGGCGAGACCCGCGAGGAGTCCGCCGGCTGCGGTGAGGTAGGAGTTGAGGTGGGACACTCGACATCGCTCCTTGATGCGAAGGAGCACCGGGGTGGGCGTGTTCCGCCAAGATCAACGCCCGCCCCGGGCTACCAGGGGTGGACTGGTCTAGTCGGCCTTCGGGGCGAGTTGGAAGGCAGCCGGCCGTTCGACGACCTGGACGGCGAGGTTGTCGGCGACGAGCTTGTGCACGGCGTTGACGACCGCGCCCGCGCTGGCCTTGGCCGAGCCGCTGCCCTCCTTCGCCTTGTCGATGGCCTTGCACAACTGGCTGGTTCTGAACTGCTGGTCTGGGTGGGCCTCGAGAACGTCGAGGATGGCCCCACGCAGGGTGCCTTTCGACCGGCGCGGCTTTCCGTCCGTTGACGCGCTCGGATCCTCGGCCGGGGCGCTGGCCGAGACAGAGCCGTCCGTGCTCGCCGGGGTGTCGCCGGTGTCCGCCTCGTCAACCGTCGCGGCGTCCGAGTCGCTCATGCCTGCGGTCTCCGCGGGTTCGTCGCGCTTGTCGTCGACTTCGGCTGATAGAGCGGGCCCGGTCGGGGATTCGTCCGGCGGGTCGTGCAGGGTTGGCCGATCCACTCCGGCATCCGATGACGCGACGTCAGCGTCGTGCGGCCGTGCGGCCGTCGGCTCGTCCGGCTCGGTCGTGCATGCCGTCGGCGTGGCGGGCTCGTCCGGCTCGGTCGTGTCATCGGCTGGCGTGGAGGGCTCGTCAGGCTGCTCGTGGCCCCCGCCCTCACCGCTGGGTGGTGCCGGTGCGTCGAGCGGTTTCGCGTCGGACGTGCTGGCCGATGCGTCGTCACCGTCGGTGCTGCTAGCCGCGCTCGCGGCCCGACGCCAGAGGGTGCGGCCGTCATCGGCGCGGTACGGTTCGGCCTTGCCGGCTTCCTCCAGCACGCGGAGTTTCTTTGTGGCCGTGGAGTACCCGACGCCGGCGTATTCGGCGATGGCAGCGGCGGCTTCCTGACCGAGTTCGGCCAGTGCGGCGGCGACCTTGTCGAGAGCGGGCGTCGTGGTCTGTTCCGGGTTGTCCATCTGTCCTCCCTGTGGCTGCTGTTCGATGTGGCTGGATGTGGTGTGCACTGATGGACGCTTCGGCGGCACCTCGTGATCAAGTCGGATGACCGGATCTCGGTCCGCCGCCGAAGCGCGGGCAGGGCGTGCGGAGCCTGGTGCTGCTGGGGTTGTCCGGCTACGGGCGGCCGAAGACGCGGTCGCAGCGGTTGGAGCGCACCGGCAGCCACGGAAGACCCCAGCCGATCCGGTAGCGTCCGTCAGTGGGTCTGGCTTGGTGGACGCCGCCGCCGACGGACTGCGGGCGGGCGATGGTGAGGGTGTGGCCGTCGAAGGCGACCGTGCGCCAGTCGCCGCCCACGTAGTCGGCCATCGCGTTGAACGTCTGGGTGAGTGCGGTCAGGGCCTCGTGGTCGAGCGCGAGTTCGAAGGCGCCGTTCCACCAGCCGAGCACCGTCGCGCGGTATCCCTCGTAGTAGCGGCCGAACCCGGGGACTGGCTCGTAGCGCAGCCACCGTCCGGAGAACACGGCCGTGCTGCCGCGCCGGGGCTCGTACTCAGGAGTGGGCATTGACCACCCGTCCTCGACGAACACCGCCCGGGAGTAGGTTCCGCCCTCGGCGGGGCAGATGGGCGTGTTGTCGACCAGGTGCCACCACGGGGCTCCGCCGCGGTAGGCGCTGGTCCAGTCCTGCGCGGGCTGGTCTGCCACCGGCTCGTCGCAGACGGGGCAGATCGGGAGTTGAGGCATGCTGACTTGTCCTTTCAGACAGGGTGATGACGGCGGCCGGGATTGGCCGCCGTTGGCTTCTGCGGGCACGACTTGACCCGGCAGATTGCCGGATCGGGTGCCGTTTGCTGGTGGAAGAGGGAAAGGGCGGCCGTCTCGCCGGCCGTGGCGTCGGCTGGGTGCCCCTGCCTGGGGCGGCCGGCGGGTTCAGCCGAGGCGTGGGGCTTTCGGCGTCCGGATGGCCGCGACGCTGAGCTGGTCGTTGAGGAGGGTGATGATTAGGGCGTCGTGGCCGGTGCGCGCGGCGGCGCGGAGCTTCTCGATGAGCCGGTCGCCGGGCTGGCACAGCGGGAGGGCGATGAGCTGATCGTCGCCGTCGTAAGCTGGCTGCCCTGGGCCGAGGTGCTCGGCGAAGACCGCCCGTACGGTGGAGGTTGCCGGCTGGTCCGGGCCCGGCGGTGGTTGCGGCAGGCCATTGGACATGAGATAGACGCCGTCGTCGGCGACGAGGAGTAGCGCGGGGCCGGCGGGTTCCTCGTCGACTGGGTCGGCGTGCGCGGTGGCGGCCACGGCGTGCTCGGCGATGTCTAGGACGGCGGCGAGCGTGAACCGGATGACCGAACTCATGCTGGTGGATCCCTTCCTCTTGCAAGCGGGGATGTGGATGGCGGGGCCGACAGGACGGCAACACGCATCCCTCGCGTGCCATGGGGTGGAGCCGGCCGGGCAGCAACACGGGTCCCTTCGGGTGCGAGGGAGGTGTGGCTGGCCCGACCGGTCCAGGTGTTGCGGTCGATGCTCAGAGGCGGTGCGGACGCGCGAGCTTGCGGGCGCCGATGATCGATCCGTCCAGGTCTCGGACGGTGTCGTGCCAGACCAGCAGGTCGTCGCGGTCGTGCCCGGCCAGGCCGACGACCAGGGACACCAGGTAGTAGGTGCCCGCGACCGGCGGCGGTAGCGGCGGGACGCCGTTGTGGGCCGCGCCGAAGGCGACTCGCTCGACGGGGACGTCGAGATCGAGGTCGTCGGGTCCGACGACGTCGGTCTGCGCTCACGGCGTGGCGGCAGGTCGACGGCGAACAGCCGCCGGGGCAGCAGCGCGCATCCTTCGGGTACAGGGATGGCGGCTGCTGGCCCGATCGATTCCGGCAGGTGTCAGTGCGAGGCGCTAAAGCGCCCGCAGCCGACACCGGGAATGACGGTGTCGTCGAGGTAGTCGACGACGAAGGTGCTCCAGCCAGCGTCGACGCCGAGCTGGATGAGGTGGAGCAGGTTGTGCCCCGACCCGGAGAGCGGGATGTCGCCGAGACGACCTGGGTGCAGCCGTCGGTACCGCTTGCCGGTGAGGTCGCCGGCCAGCACTGGTGTCTCCTGCCAGCCGAGGAGGCTGGGGGTGACGGGCCGCAGGCGGTGGTTCTCGTCCGCGTAGGTGCTGTTGCCGGTCAGATAGATCTGGTGAAACTCGTCGTGCATCACCCGCAGCACCGGTGGTACCGGGTGGGGTACCTCGCGGGTTGCCGCGCTGCGCCGCTGGGCGCGGATGCAGGCGTCGGCGAGTTGCTCGACCTCGTCGAGCAGGAACATGACTCGGCCCATCGGGCTGTCTCCTTCCTGTCCCGGTCGGTCAGAGCGCGACCGCGAGCAGTCGCTGGTCGGGGTCGATGGCGGCGAACAGGCGGTTGGCCTGTTCGAGGTAGGTCACTCGGTCGGCCATGGCGTCGCTGGCCGGGGCCAGCTTGGCTCCCTCGGCGGTGATCAGCGCGTCGCCCGCGACCGCGGTCAGCGCGCTGTGGTGCTGGTAGGCCATGGAGCCGGCCTGGTACACCTCCAGCTCGTTGAGGGAGATCTGTCCGGCGCCGTACGTGGCGGCGTTGTGCATCCGGATCGCGTTAACCCGGGGCTGGTTGTTGTAGTCCGCCACGGCCTTGTCCCACGGGTACTCGTCCGGGTCCGCCAGGTGGCGGGACTCGTAGACGTGCCACGGGGTGGCGTTGCGGGTGCCGTGCACGACCCGGCTGAACAGTTGGTGGCGGATGCCCGCCCCCATGCCGGCGGCTTGGAGCATGCCGTCCAGGTCGAGCAGTTTCACCGGTCCGCCGGCGCAGTAGGCAGGGCGGCCCTTGCGCAGGCTGATCATCTGCCGGCGCTGCCAGAGGTACAACGCACCGCTGGCCCAGAACCGGGGCGACAGGGTGCCCTGGACGCCGAAGTTGCGGTCGAGCTGGTGCGCGGTCAGCGCCTCGCGGGGCAGCTCGCCCGGGATGCAGAGGATCATGGTGCGGATCGTGGCCTTCGGCTTGACAGCCGGAGTGTGGGTGACCTTGCGGGGAATCTTGCCCATGGGTGTCCTCCTTCGGGTGGCGCGTCAGGGCGCGCGGAGATAACCGGCCCACTGGGTGCGTGGGTCGGTTGCGGGAGAGGTGTGGTGCGGGTCGGTTGGGTGCGACCTGGAGTCGCCGCGCGGCGCGGTGCCGACCGGCCCGGGTGGGGCGGGTGGGCGTGGCGCACCGGTGGGTGCGGCGGTGGTTCCGAGGTGGGACCGAACCGGGGTGGAGATATATGAGGTGTTGTTAGTGCCGTGAACGGTAGCGGCCTGTTCTGTCAGGCCGGTCCGGCGAGTTGATGGCCGAAAAGTGGGGGTTGACCTGCGCTGTGAGAGCTTCCGGCGCGTATCTCGCCGACGTCGGCGCGGTCGCTGTGAGACTCTCCGACTCTCACAGATGATCTTGTTTGGTGGCAGGCGCGGACGGTAGCCGGCGCGCGTCGGTCTACAGGTCATCGAAGCGCTGCGGGTTCGTGACCGTGTCGGGTCCGTGGTCCGACGGCAGCTCGTGCAGGTGCCGCCGGTGGGTGGGATCCGAGACGAGCGTCCAGACCCTGCCCGCCGGGTCGGGGCCGTGCACGGCGGTCGCGATCGGGCTGGCGCTGCGCAGTCCGGCGAGCACGCCGAGCAGGCTGGCCTCGCGGCGCCGGCTGGGCACCCAGAACAGCACGGGGTAGCGGGGACCGAAGGCGGTGAGGCGTTCGTATCCGCGCAGCTTGGCCACGACCCGTGCCAGGTTCTCGGTGTCGTTGTCGTGCTCGAGGAAGAAGCCCGTCGAGGTGCCCGCGGTCGTCCAGATGCCGTGCCCGTCGGGGCGGATGCCGGCCTGGGCGTAGACCGTGGTCGCGTGCTGCTCGGACCACCACCGCGACAGGTGGCCGTCGGTGGTACGGCGGGCGGTGGCGATCAGATCGGTAAAGAACTGGTTGACGCCGAGCAGGTGGTTGACCTGGCCGCTGGCGGCGATGCGCTTGGTGCGCTCCAGCGAGCTGCGTGGCGGCTTGCCGCCGGTCCCGGCCGGGTCGTGGTAGACGGTCGGGTGCAGTTGCAGCCCGACGGGGCCGAGGGTGTAAAGCAGCGACCCGAACCGGCCGGCGTCGCCGCTGCGGCCGAAGCGGTGCAGCACGTCGAGACGGTGCAGGATCGTAAGCCGCCGCTGGGCGGTACGACGGGCCTCGAAGAAGGCGTTGGTGATCTGGTCGGTGGACAGCAGGTAGTGCTCGGCCATCAGGGCGAGTAGGGCATGGTCGCGGGGGACGATTCGACCGAAGACGGCGAGCGAATCCGGCTTGCTGGAGGCGAAGGGAACACGGGAGTACACGGTTTGCTCCTTGGCAGGAAGGGGTCCCCTCCTGATCGGGAGGGGTGTCTGGAGAGGAGGAGGGCGGTGCGGAGGGGCTGTCAGGGGGCGTGTGCGGCACTGACAGCCCAGGTCAGCGCTGCGCGGCTGGCATCCGGCAGTCACCGGTGACGATCCCCGTGACGAGCCGGTGCGCGACCCGTGCGACGCCACCGCCTCATCAGTGAGTCAGGTGCGGTCGCTTTTCGGACGGGACCGCCGGTCGTCGGGCTTGCGGCTGAGTCGCTCGACGAGTTCGTCGACGGCGCTGGTGTCCTGACTCGGTACCGCCGCCGCTGCCGCCTGGCGGATGGCGGTCGCCTCACCGACGATCGGTCTCGGCGGTCGGGTCCGCATGGTGAACGCCGGCGTCTGGCGGCCGTTGATGACCAGGCGCGCGGCGGCGGTGTACGCGTCCAGGTGGGCGAGGTCGTGCTCCCCCAGCTCGGGCACGGTGTGCCGGGACAGCACCTTGGCGTCCTCCGGCGCGCAGGTGAAGTACAGCTTGTTGCGGGCGTTCGCGGACGCGGCGGCGAGCAGGTCTCGTGGGAACTGCGCCAGGTCCTGGTGGGCGAGCACGAGCGAGAGCCGGTACTTGCGCGCCTCGGCGAGCATCGTGTCCAGCGAGTTGGCCAGGGTCAGGAAGTTCTGCGCCTCGTCGATGATGAGAGTGGCGTCGCGGCGCCGCTCGGGTTCGATGGCAGCGCGGGCGGTGGCGGCCTGCCACACCTGCGCGAGGACGAGGGAGCCGAGAAGCCGGCTGGTGTCCTCGCCGAGCACACCCTTGGGAATCCGAACCAACAGCACGCCGCCGTCAAGGGCCTTGCCCATGTCGAAGCTGGACTTCGGGTACCGCATGGTCCGCTTGACAAAGTCGCGCAGCAGGAAGGACCGCAGGCGCGCGAGGACCGGCCCGATGACCTGCGACCGCAGGCTGTCGTTGAGGCTGTCGTACCACTGCCAGAAGCCGCTTAGCCCCGCCGGGTCGTCCAGGTCCACCGTCATCGCGGACCGGAACTGAGGGCTGTTGAGCAGCGGGGGGATGTGCTGCAGGGTCACGTTGTTGTGGCGCAGCAGCGTAAGGCACGCGACCCGCATGACGTCGTCCATGCGTGGCCCCCACGCCTTGGCGAAGATGTTCCCGAAGATGCTGACGAGGTTGTCGACCACGAGGTCGGGGTCCTCGCCCTCGAGCGGGTTCAGTGTGGGCGGGTTGTCCTGGTCGGGATCGAAGAGCACGACGCGGTCGCCGACGTCGGCGGGGAGCCGGTCGAGGATGTCCAGGACGAGGTCGCCGTGCGGGTCGATGACGACAGTGCCCCGCCCGGCTTTGATGTCGTCCAGGGCCATGTTGACCAGCAGTGTGGTCTTGCCGGAGCCGGTCGAACCGATCACATGCATGTGATACCTCGCGTCCGGCACCGACAGCCCCACACCGTGGCCGCCAATTTCGGCGTCGCCGAGCATCTTTACGCCACGCCCACCGCCGGGAGTCGCGACCGGCGCTGGTATCGACGCGGCCCGCGCCCGGTCCAGGCCGGGCACGGCGAGGTCCTGCGGTAGCGCCGCGAGTGCCGCGAGTTCCGGGGCGGAGGTGAGAAACCCCGGACCGAGTCGGCAGGCGGCGAGGATGGCCACCGGCGCGGGCATCCGAGCCCGGTGGGTGAGCCGGTTGCGGCCGGTGTGGATGGCGAACGCCGAGGCGAGGGTGTCGGCGATGCCCCTCAGCCGACCGAGCGGGTCGGCCCCGGGTCGACGACGGGTGGTGGCGACCGCGTACCGGATCCCGGTCTGCCACAGCGGGTGCGCCGTCTTGTCGAGGATCGCCCGGACGTCCCGTTCCACGGTCGGATCTCTGCGGGAGACCGGTAATGTGGCGCGGCCGGCGCCGCCGCCGGGCAGGAACGCGTCCAGCAGCCACAGCACCGGCGCGGCCGGGTTGATCGCCGGTACGGCGGTCTTGCCGGCCCGTAGCCTTCCGGCTGCCCGGCGGGCTCGTGCCGCCCTACGCGGGGTGGCGGGACGGGCCAGGATCTGCACACAGCCGTACTCGCCGGGTTTGAGCTGGGCTCCGGCGGACATGAGTGGGCGCAGCGGGTCAGTGTCGTGGTCGGTGGCCAGCGGAAGCCACTCCGCGTACACCGGCAGCAGGTGTCCGCCTACGGCGGGATGCGCGTCCAAGGGGATCGGCGGTTGCGGATGGTCGTCGGTGGTGGTGGCCGAGCTGGGCCACGCCGCTCGCACCGCCGCCTCGACCGCTCCGGGTGGCACAGTGCCGGGTACCCAGATCGAGATGAGCAACTGCCGGCCGGACCAGGTGTACTGCCACACGACGTGCGGGGCGCCGTAGAGCAGGCGCCGCCGCCGGGACGGGGTCAGCACGCCGGCCAGGTTCGCCCACAACGCGCCAGCGCTGTGCGGGTCGACCTCGGGCGGCGGCGCGATCGTCACGAGGCGTGCGCCGTGGGCGTGGTGGCGGTGCCGCCAGATCTCCACCAGGTTGCGGCCGGCGATCCAGACGGCCAGCAGGCCGGCGGCGACACCGGCCAGCCATGGCCGCTGTGCCGCCCACACGGCGGCGTCCACCACAGCAGCGCCGGGTCCCGAGGGTGGCGCAACGGAACCGGCGCCCGGCCCGAACGTGGGGCTGGGCGCCGGTGACGGTGAAGCGAGAGCCGCTCGAAGAATTTCGGTCGGTGGTGTCACAGGTCGTCCTCCTCATCGAGGTCGGCCAACTCGGCCGGGTTCGTGGTGCACAGCTCGTGCTCCGCCTCCGAGGAGATGGATTCGAAGCTCGTCCTGCTCACCCCAGAGATCAACAACCCCTGGCCCCGGCGGGCCGACAGCAGCAGCCGCCGCTCGCCGCCGGTGAGGCCGAACGCCTCTCCGACGGCGTCGATGGCCTGCGGTGCCTGCCGCAGCAGCACCTGTGTCGAGGCGTTGGACACCACCGCCTGGCCGAGATCCGTGCCGAGCACGTCGGCGGCGTCCTGGGTGACCACGGTCAGCCCCGCGTTGCGCTTACGCGCCGCCTTCGACATGCGGAAGAGAAACCGCGCGCCCTCGCCGTCACGCATCAGCAACCAGGCCTCGTCGACCACGACAAGGCGCCGCTGTAGGTGCCCTGGGGCGTCGACCGTGCGCCAGATCGAGTCCAGCGCGAGCAGCGTGCCGACCGTGCGTAGCTCGTCGGGCAGGTGACGGAGCGACCACACGACGAGGTGCCCGACCGGGGTCTGGGTGGTCGGCCCGTCGAACAAATCGGCGAAGCTGCCCTGCACCCACGGCGCCAGCCGGGCGGCCAGAGTCGCGGCGGCCGGGTCGTCATCGGCGCGCAGCATCTCGGCCAGGTCACGCAGCAGCGGCGCCGGCCGGTGATGCGTGGCCGGGTCCGCCGTGATGCCAGCGGCCCGATAGACCGCGAGAATGGCCCGGTCCAGTGCGGCCCGCTCAGCCGGCGGCGGCTGATGCCCGAGCAGAATGCTGATCAGCGTGTGCAGGAACAGCCCACGGCGGGTGAGGACGTCCGGACGGCGGTCGCCGGCCGGCAAATCCAGGGGGTTGATCTTCACGCCAGGTAGGCCGAGACGCACGACGCTGCCTCCGACCGCGTCGGCGAGCCGCAGGTACTCGTCCTCGGGATCGACGACCGCGACCTGCACACCCTGGTAGAGGCTGCGCAGGATTTCCAACTTGACGAAGTACGACTTCCCCGCCCCGGACCTGGCCAAGACGATGGAGTTGTGGTTCTCCTGCGTCCAGCGGTCCCACCAGACGATCCCGGCGCTGGCGGGGTTGATGCCGTAGAGGACCCCCCTGGTGGTCGGCGGGTCGCCGGGCAGCGGCGCGGGCAGATCCGGCGACGCCAGCGGGAACGAGCTGGCCAGGGCTTGGGTGTCCATGGTGCGCAGCATCCGCAGCCCGTCCGAGGCGAGGGGCAGGGTGGTGGTCCAGCCGGGAAGCTGCCGCCAGGTCGCGGGTTGCACCTCCAGGAGGGTCGAGGCGGCGGCGGCCCGGACCTGCGCGCACGCCTCCAGTAGTTCGGCTTCGGTGCGGGCGTGCACGGTGAGATATAGGCCGACCCGGAACAGCTTCGCCGCGCCCCGGGCGAGGCGCTCGGCCAGGTCGCCGGCGTCGTGAGCGGCGGCGTCAACGTAGGGGTCGGCCAGCTTCCCCCGCTCGGAGTCGGCCCGCCGGGACGACTCCAGCCGGGCCCGCTGCTTACGCAGCCGGGACGCGGCGATCGGCGCCGGCAGCGGCTCGATGTGCAACGCGAGGTCGAGCCGGCCCGGCCAGGACAACAGCGGCTCCAGCCACGCCGGGCCGACCTCGGCCGGGTATCCGGTCACCACCAGGGTGGCGGCGTACCCGTCGCCGACGCGCAGCCACCGGGGCGTGACCTCGACCGTGGCCGGCGCGACCGCCGACGCCAGCGAGGCCGGCGGTGCTTCCACGGCCGCGCTGCCGGAGCGTCTCCTCCTGATCATGACTTCTTCCTCTTCTTGCGGGTGCGAGTTGGGGCGCTCGCGGTGATGACGGCATCGGGTGCGGCGAGGCCGCCCGGGCGCGGTGGCCGGTACGGGTCGGCGGCGGAGGTCAGAGCGGCGGTCACCGCTGCACCGTCGAGCACCCGGGGGCTGACGCCGAGCCCGGCCAGTGCCCGAACGGTGTCGTCGGCGCGACGCCGCGCGGCGTGACCGGTGCGCTCGCCCGCGGCCGTCCGGTTGACGACCAGGACCTGCCGACGCAGCGGGTCGCGCCGCGAGGCGAGGTCGCCGAGGAACTCGGCGTGATCGGCGCACGCTGCGCGGAGCTGCGGATGCGGCTGGGCATCCGCGGCGGCGGCAAGCGCACGGCTGTGAGGCGCCAGATCGACCGGCTGCGCCGACACGACGATCTGCGTCGGCGTGGACAAGCTGTTGAGCCACCTCCCCCAGCCATCAATGAGGGCCGCCTGCTCGTCGGGGGTGCGCAGCGCGAGGTTCACCGTGGTGGTGCCGACGATCGCGGCGCGGGCGCTACCGAGGCTGATCTCCCCGTCGTCGTCGATGGCGTCAGCGGGCAACCGCAACGGCGCCGGCAGCGGCATCCGGCCGCTCTTCGGCGTCTCGACCCAGTCCGGCGCACCGGGATCCGCCGCCACATCAGCGGCCGACAGCGACCGAGGGGTGCGGGTGTGACGGATCGCATGCAGCAGCCACGTATCCATCGACAGACCGTCTCGGCGGCCGAGCGCTAGGCCGATCACCAGCCCGCCCAACACCACACCAGCACCGATGAGCACCGGTACCGGGACCATCGTGTTCAAGGCTTGCCATGCGCCGTAGCACAGAAGCGCTCCGGCGGCGACGATCGCCAACTGGTGAAACGTCAAACCGTAGGCGACCTTGTCGGGGGCGTCGACGTCTGACGGCATGCGCGCCCTGGTCGGCGAGTGGTCGGGTTCGAATCTGGTCATCTGACGGCCTTCCGAAGCGTGTTGAGTCCAGGGACGCTGCGCGCGAGCTGCTGTACGACGACGACGCGGACGACCGCGCCGAGCACGTTCCCGCCGCGTCCGCTCTGACTCGCCCAGCGGCCCATCAGCGTGGGGATCCGGACGGTGGTCCAGAGCAGGACCACGACAACCATGAGGTTCAGGGTGCCGCCGGGGTCGATGGGCAGCCCGAACACGGGCAGCATGGAGTCCGGGTCGAGTAACGTCTGCTCGCCAGCGGTGAGGAAGAACGCCTGAGCGACGGGTATCGCGAGGCACCCGATGTACGCCCGCCACCACAGCCGGGCGGCAGGCTCGGTCTGCGGCAACGCGTGGCAGGCCAGCGCCAGTGGCGCGACGCTCGTCAGCACCAGCAGCGCCACGAAGCGGCCGATCAGCTGAAACGCGGTCGTCACGATCAGCACCGTGATGATCAGGATCAGCACCAGGAACAGCAGCGCGACGTTCTCGTCCTGCGCCGCGGCGAGGTGCCTCTGGATCGCGGTGAACGCCCCGCCGCCGTCGTAGGTGTCCTCGCTGATCGCTCCGGTCAGCCCGTTGCCGAGGTCAATGAGCTGGCCGCAGGCGAGCTGACTAAAGTGCGCAGCGGTGAATCCGACGACCAGCCGCGGCAGGAGGTCCTTGAGCGTGTAGCGGGACTGTTCGTCGCCGCCAGCGACCAGAACCAGGACGCCGGCGGCGACGAACGCCAACACGAAGACGGTGTCCACGATCCAGACCGATCGGCCGGTGAGCGCCTGGACCTGCGGAAGCGCGGTGACCATCGGGGTGGTGAGAAGGATGCCGGTGATGAAGTCGAAGATCGCCGTGAGGCAGGCCAGGATCGCCGCGGTGAGCCAGTCGAGTACCTGGTCGAGGATCCATCCCATGACGGATCAGCCCCCGACGATGCCCTGGATGACCTGCAGCAGGATTGGCGCGAGGACGGCCAGGCCGTACCCGATCAGAGCGTTGCGAAGCGCCAACTTGGCCTTCTCGACCTGCGACGGGTCGCCGCCGGCGGTGGCCCAGTACACGCCGGCCAAGACCAGGAAGAGGGTGGCGATCGCGGCGAGGATCCCCATGACCCAGGTCTGCAAGTTGGCGATCACCACCGGCAGCGAGTTCGCCGCCAGGTGGACGGTGTCCCTGGGATCAGCGTGAGCGGCGGCCGGGAGGGCCAGGGTCAGGCCGACGCCGGCCAGCGGCACGGCAGCGCGTAGCGCCGCGCGTGCGACGGGTTGGTTCCAAAGGGTGCGCAGTGGGGTGCGGGACATTGAGGTTCACCTCCCGCCGCGCCCTGGACGCGCCGAACGAACGGCGTGACCGAGGCGTGGCGATTGCTCGAAGCGGTCCGAAGGGACCGCCGCCGGGCGCAGGTGAAGGAGCGGACGAACCGCGTAAACCCCGGGAGGAGCTCGTCCTCCCTCATGGGTGGTTTGCGGTCATCAATGTGGTGTCAGCGCATCAACGTGGCGCGGCACCCGAGGCATGCGGATCGCATTCGTTCCTCGTGTCGCCCGGCGGCGGGCGGGACCGGCGAGCGGCATGGCTCGGAAGAGTCCCGCACCCCCAAACCGGGGTTTGTGAGCCGTGGCGAACACTTGCCACGCTCACAAGCCGCTCACACGGCGCGGCGACGACTCACAGCGCAGGTCAGGGCTGGTTTCACACAGCAGGCGTGTTCGAGGACAGCAGCTCACAGCGGGTCGGAACCGCCCGGGTGCGAGGTCGTGTGAGCGTCGCCAGTGCTCACAGCCCTTGACAGCACGCGGTAGTACGCGTCGTTGCACAGCAGAAACGGCTGTGGCCCGACGTTGTGCACGTCGGGCCACAGCCGCTGGAGTCGGTGGGGTGGAGACTGTCAGGCAGCCGCCATGACCGGCGCGTGGGCGGCGGCTTCGCGGCGGGCGGCGGCGCGGCCTGCCCGCCGTTGGCTGCGCTGCCCGGCCTGCAGCCGTAGCTGCGCCACCGTCTCCGGCGACGCGACCCCGGTCAGCAGCCCGTCCGCGAGGGCCTCGGCGATGCGGCTGTCGATGCGCGACAGCCGCATACGTAGAGCGTCCACGCTGACGCCGTTCGCGACGGCGATGGGCTCGATCGCCCGGTGTCCGAGCCTCACGTCGATGTAGGCCTGCTCGTCCTCCGGGTCGAGGATTCCCAGGGTAACCGCACGGCGGACCAGTAGGTCCGGATGCCCGTATGGCGCCTTCGGCGTGCGGGGACCGGGCGTGACGTGCTCGATGTCCTCCACCGGCAGGTAATCCTGCTGCTGCAGCCGTAGATCACGCCCGGCCCGCCACGCCGCCTTGCACAGGCCCGCGTACGGCGCCGGCTTGGTCAGGTCCGCCCGATCGCGCAGCGCGGTCAGGAAGCCGGTCAGGATCTCGGCGTCCACGTCCGCCGGGTCCCCGTTGTACCCCTCGCACGACTGGCCCGCGTACTGCTGCAGCGCCGGCATCGCCATGCCGACCGCGGCGACGACCCAGTGCGGCCCGTCGAGCCGAGCACGGCGGATCAGCTCCCGCCACACCTCGTCACGCGCCGTGTAGGCGCGAGGGTGACGCAGCAGCCAGTCCCGCAGCGCGGGCAGCGGCACCTCCTGCTGCGGGAGACCCGTGTCGGGGCCGAACGCCGTGCAGTCGAGCACCAGTGGCGCGGGCTCGCACGTCAGCGCGGCGAAGGCGGTCGCCGCCGCGTCAAGGGCGGATGTGGGCCAGTCCGTAGCGTCGGACACGCTCATGTCAAAACTCCTGTGACAGCGATGAGATTCGATGACGTCGCCGGTGTTGTCACGGCGAGCGGTGACATCGATTCCGCCACAGCGGGCTCACAAGCCTCTGACAGAGCTGCTCAGAACCCCGATCACCGCCCGTTCCCCGACCTCTGACAGACGGCACCGACCAGACGATCCACGATCTGCTGCGCAGGTCCGCAGTACGTCGACGTCGGGGCGTTTGGCCAGCAGCCGTGGGTAGTACAACTGCCCGTTCGGGCGCCGAACCGGCCCCGTGGTCGGTTTCTTCGGCGCGGGCGCCGCCGGCATCGTGGGTCGCGCGGTAGCAGCCCCCGGCGGGGTGGGGCCGGTGGCTGCCGCCGGGCGTGGGGCTGGGGCAGCCGACCGGGCGGCGGACGCGGGTCGAGCGGTGCTGCCTTGTGGTGCGGGCGGTATCAGCGTCGGGTTCGCCCGGTGCTCCCTTAGCCCGGCCGAGCTGATGCGGTACTGCTTCGGCGAGCTTGGCAGGAGTTCGGCGTGGCCGCGCCCAACGAGCCGGTCGCACGCCTGACCGATCGCGCCAGAGGACCGGCCGACGAGGACCCCGGCGATGTCGCCGACATCCAGGGCGACGCCGGTGCGGCTGGCTAGGACCGCGAGGTGTCAACACCGCCCCAAAACTTGGCTCTGGCACACATTTTGTGAGTCGCGCTCGTCGGTAGTTCGGGTTGGGTTGCCGGGATGGAGATCATTTCGGCGTTGCTGCCGCACCTGATGGGCTTGCGGTTGGAGGCGGTGGTGGTCCGGGCCGTCGGGGTCAGGATCACTGCGGCGACGCAGACGGTGCGGGCACGGTGTGGCGCCTGTGGCGTGTGGTCGACCACTGTGCATGGTCGCTATGTGCGGCGGCTGGCCGATGTCAGGTTGGGTGGTCATGAGGTGCTGGTCGCGTTGACGGTCCGCCGATTCACCTGCGCCAACGCCGAATGCTGGCGGTGAACGTTCGTCGAGCAGGTGCCCGGGCTGACGCGGCGGCATGCCCGTCACACCGTCGTGGTCGCGGGTGACCTGGAAGCCGTCGCGGTGGCGCTGGGCGGTCGACCGGGCAGCCGGCTGGCGCATCGGTTAGCNGNNNCGGTGTCGCGNNNGACNTTGATCCGGATGATCCGCCGGATGCCCAACCCGCCGCCGGTGACACCGACGGTGCTCGGCGTGGACGACTTCGCCCGCCGTCGGGGCCACCGCTACGCGACCGTGCTGCTCGACATGCACACCCGCCGGCCGATCGACATTCTGCCCGACCGCACCGCCGACACCCTCGCCGCCTGGCTGCGCGACCATCCCGGCGTTCAGATCATCTGCCGCGATCGAGGCGGCAGCTATGCCGACGGTGCCCGCAAAGGGGCACCTGACGCGATCCAGGTCGCCGACCGGTGGCACCTGCTGAAGAACCTCAGCGACACCGTCGAGAACGTCATCCGCGGGCACCGCCGATGCCTACGCACCCACACCGAACCACCATCTGCCCTGGCCGCACCGCCCAACGAGCCCGTCGCAGCGGGACGACGGGCGACGAACACCCGCCAACGCCACGCCGCCGTGCACGCCCTACGAGCCGAAGGACTGTCGATCAAAGCAACCGCCCGCCACCTCGACATGAACGTCAGAACCGCCCGCAAGTACGCCCACGCCGCCACCGCCGAAGCGTTGATCGGCCCGAACGCCAGCAGCCGACCCAGCGTCCTCGCCCCATTCCACTCCTACCTACGGCAACGCCTCACCGACGGCATCCACCAGACCGCTGACCTGCACGCCGAGATCCTGGCCCGCGGCTACCACGGCAGCTTGCGGGTGCTGCGCGACTGGCTCACCATCAACCGCACCCGACCTGCCCCGGCGACCGCAGTCCGGGTGCCGTCGGCCCGGCGGATCACCGCCTGGATCATGCGCCCCGGCCACAAACTCACCGCCGACGACCACACCAATCTCGCCGACGCCCGCCGCCGCTGCCCGGACCTCGACACCGTCGCCGACCTCGCCCGCGGGTTCGCCGCCCTGGTCCGCCACCAAGGCACCGGGCAGCACCTCGACGCCTGGATCGACCGCGCCCGCCACGCCGGATACCCCGAAATCCGCGGCTTCGCCGCCGGTCTTGTCAGCGACCGCGACGCCGTCGTCGCCGGCCTCACCCAGCCTTGGAGTTCAGGTCCGGTCGAGGGCCAAGTCAACCGCATCAAGACGATCAAGCGGCAGATGTACGGCCGGGCGAACCTCGACCTCCTGCGCAAACGCATCCTGACCAACTCGTGAACCGCCACCAAGATCAATCACAAAATATGTGCCAGAGCCAGTTTTCAGGCGGAGCCGACACGAGGACCTGGTTCTGCAGCTCGCCCGCGCGTAGCCTTGGCAGCCCGCTGACCGCGTTGATCACGTTGCCGCCGGCCGATGTAGCGGGTGTACTCGTTGTCGGTGTCGCCATCGCCGGTCCCCTGACGCCGTCGCTCGGTGCAGCGGACACACGACTACCGCTGCCGCTCTCGCTGATCAAGTCGCGTTCGGGGCTGTTGTGCGCCGGTGTGGGTGAAGAGTCCATCCGTTGTTCCTCCTGAGAAATGGGCCGGGAGGTGGCCGCGCCTCCGGCGTGGCCACCTCCCGGTCGGGAATGGGGTTGGTTGGTGCCGCGCCGAACCGCCGTCAACAGGCGGGGCGGACAACCGGTGGCGGTGCCGAAAGCGGGCGTCGGTCAGCTACGGATGACGCCGCAGGAACNGGTGGAGCTGGTGCCGCTCGCCGGAGTGTCCGGACGTCGAGCGGAGTCGGGCTCGGGTGGCGTGGGTGCGCCGGTCACGGNTTACGTGCTCTGCCACACCCANCGGTTGCCGGTGCCGTTGAGGCCGTCACGCGTGCCGCGCGATACGACCTGACCACGCTCGTTGATGACCTCGACGCGCCAGATCACCGACAGGGTGCGGTACTCGCGCTGCACGTGGTGTTGCACCGCCGTCAGGCCAGAGAACAGGGTCCCTATACCGGCGGGTACCTCGCTGACGGGGTGAACGCTCGGGCTTCCCTCCAGGTACCGATGACCTCGGACGGATACCGCGAGGATCCTGAGCATCTCGCCTCCTTTCTTCGGGTAGAGAAACTGCGTTTAAGGGCTTGCCCTGCGCCTTGGCCGTGCCTGCCCGCAGTACGGGCCTCGCCCGGGCGGGCGAGTACAGCCCGGGGCGCGCCGGGTCGGGTGGCTGGCCGGGTTCTACTCCGGCCGCTCCTCCCACGTCCACGTACCGGCGCCAACGGCGAACATGTCGTCGTCGTCCGGGTGGAAGCGCCAGGTCGTTGATGGTTCCCGTGATGCCGCTCATCGGTTATGGGCGTCCCAGCAGCGGTTGTACGTGAGCGGGGTATTCGTAGCCGTCGTCCCACGGGAACCTGGAGTGCGTGTCCGGCCACACGATCTGCTGGAGGCGCACGCGATCCTTGCCGTACCGGGCGTGGGCCGCACCGGGATGCAGCGCGTCGGTGGCGGGTCCCTCGACGATGATCGCGTCGTAGCCGGCGAGCAGGTCGGCGACGCGTTGGCCGTGGGTGAACCGCTCGGCCCGGGAGGAGACGCGTGCGGCCATGTCGTTGAGCAATTCCTGGGCGGTGAGCGGGTCGAGGCCGGCGATGACCAACTCAGGGAGATCGTGCTCGGTCAGGCCGACGGTGTAGGCGAACGTGGAGCCGCTCTCCCCGAGATCGGGTAGTACGGCGGTCACTGCCCAGCCGAACTCGTTGATGAGACGTTGTTGGTTTTGGAGGAACTCCTCGAGGGGTGGCACCTTGTTTTCTTTCTTGTTTAGCGGGTGAGGATGGAGACGGCGTCGCCAAGAAGCAGCGGGGCACCGTCTGGCCCCTTGATGTGCTTGTGGACCCAGATGCGATACCGCCGACCGTCAGCATCGAAGAGGTGACGCCAGTGGCCTCGCACAAAGAACCGGACCCGGTAGTGCCATTTCGCTTCACCGGTGTTGCGGTCGGTGACGGGTTTGCGTCGGCGCAGCATGACGACGCGGGTCAGGTGGCCGACCTTGTCTCGTTGGGCGCGGCGGCGGGCGGCGCGGTCGAGGGGTGGGGCGGATACGGTGGCGAGGGGTTGGGCCTGGATGACCCAGAACGCGTAGGCGACGGCGGCGACCGCGTTGACCCGGACGGTCGACTCGTCGATGCAGAACCGCCCGTCCGGGGCTGGTTCCCACTCGATGTCGTCATCATCGAACGGGGCAAGGTCGGAACGGGCTTCGACCGGTTTGCCCACGGGAATCCGGGCCGGTAAGGCCAGCACGTACGGGCCGAAGTCCGCCGCGAGTTGTGCGTCCTGATCGCACTGGGCTCGGAGGCGGGCGGCGCTGGGGTCGAGCGGATCGTTACGGTCGGCCCAGCCGGTGATCCACCAGTCGGTGCTTCCGGTGCCGATGTTGTGCATCTTGGCCCAGGTGACCGCGCCTATCGATGTGACCTGGCCGTGTATTCCACGGTAGTAGATCGGTTCGGGCAGGAAGAGGACGCCGCTGTCGCTGGGGGCGATGTCGTCGGGGATGAGGTCGCCGGTCAGGTCGAGTGCCTCGGCGGCGGCGGCCACGATCGCGGTCATCTCGGGGGCCAGCACGTAGGAATCGCCGAGTTGCCACGGCTGGTGGGCGAGCTTGTCGATGGCCGCGAGCACCTTCGGCGGGGTCGTCGCAACGGTCTCCTCGAACGCGGCGTCGAGGTATGCCTTCAGGTACTGCTGGGCGAAGCGGGTACGGCTGTAGTCGACCATCCGTGACTTGAGGTGGACGGCGGCACGGGCGTAGCCGGCCAGGGTTGTCTCTTGGTAGAAGGTCAAGGCGCCTCCATGGGGGTTGTCGAACCGGCGGCGGGATCTGCCCCGGTCGCTGCTCTGTTCGGGACGTCAGGCCGCGAGGCCGAGGGTGGCCATGGGCTGCCGGCGGGGCAGCGGTACCGGCGTCGGCGGAACGGGGCGCGCGGGCCGGAACCAGCCGACGAACCTCTGCGCGGCGGCAGCGACGCCGATGACGCGGGCGCGTCCCG
>NZ_AZWO01000038.1 GCF_000514775.1 Salinispora pacifica CNR114
CAACAGCTGGAACATCGCCGCCGGCGCGTCCTGGTACGCCTCCAGCGCCGCCGTGCCCACCTGGATCACCGACTTCCGCGCCGACATCCCCAAGATCGACGTACCCAGCCTGATCCTGCACGGCACCGCCGACAACATCCTGCCCATCGACGCCACCGCCCGCGAACTGCGCAAGCAGCTACCCAACGCCGACTACGTCGAAATCGACGGCGCACCCCACGGCCTGCTCTGGACCCACGCCGACGACGTCAACCAGGCCCTGCTGACCTTCCTCGCCAAGTAGCGCCACAGCCGAGGCCGGCTCCGGCCGCTCCCTACTCGCCTGAAAGAGATCCGCTGATGTCCACGACCACCGCCCCCACCGTTGCGCCCACACCCACTCCCGGCAGCGTCGGCGGCATCCTGCAGCAGACCCTCATCGACCTACTCGACCTCGTCCTCCAGGCCAAACAAGCCCACTGGAACGTGACCGGGCCTCGGTTCCTGCCCCTACACCAGCAACTCGACGCCCTCGCCGACGCGGCACGTGAACACGCCGACACCATCGCCGAACGCGCCGCCGCCATCGGCACACCACCCGACGCACGCGCCACCACCATCGCCGCCACCAGCCGGCTACCCCAGTTGGACAACGGCGTACTACCGGACGACACCGTGATCGACAAGATCGGCGAGCTCCTCACCACCACCGGCACCGGAATCCGCCAAGCAATCGAGGCCACCGCCGACGACCCCGTCACCCAGGACCTACTCATCACCGCCGGCCACACCATCGAACACCAAGCCTGGCTCCTGCGCGCCCAGCGATAGCACGTCGACCGCTGCTCATCTCCGCGGTTGCGAGTTGAGTCGGGCAGCCTGCCGCGTGAGGTGGTCGCGCTCGGGGAGGCTCGGCGCCGAGCGGGCAGCCTCGGCGTAGAGCCGGGCTGCGGTTACCGGGTCGCCCGCCCGCTCGTGCAGGTACGCCGCGACGGCGGCGTACCTGGGCAGGGCGGGGTCAAGCCCTGCCAGGGCGGCCAGGCCGGTCCTCGGGCCGTCCGCCTCCCCGAGCGCGACCGCCCGATTAAGCCGGGCCACCGGGCTGTCGGTGAGGCGCACCAGCTCGTCGTACCACTCGACGATCTGCCGCCAGTCGGTCTCCTCGACCGTCCGGGCGTCGGCGTGCAGTGCGGCGATGGCGGCCTGAGCCTGGAACTCTCCCAGCCGGTCGCGGGCGAGGGCGTTCTGGAGCACCTCGACCCCCTCGGCGATCAGGTGGCGGTTCCACCGGCTGCGGTCCTGCTCGGCAAGGGGCACGAGCCGGCCGTCCGGGCTGGTACGCACCGGACGCCGCGCGTGGTGCAGCAGCATCAGCGCCAGCAGGCCCGCGACCTCCTCGTGGTCAATCTGGGCGGCTAGTTGACGAGTGAGCCGGATCGCCTCGGCGGCCAGGTCGACATCCCCGGAATGGCCCTCGTTGAAGACGAGGTAGAGCACCCGCAACACGGTGGCGACATCACCGGGCTGGTTGAGGCGGACGCCCGAGACCTTCCGCTTGGCCCGGCTGATCCGCTGAGCCATGGTCGCCTCCGGTACGAGGTAGGCCCGCGCGATCTGGCGCGTGGTCAGACCACCGACCGCGCGCAGCGTGAGCGCGACGGATGAGGCCGGTGTCAGGCAGGGGTGCGCGCAGAGGAAATACAGCTGCAGCGTGTCGTCCACCGCCTCGACCGGCCCGGGTACGGGCTCACCCTCGACGCGTACCTCGCGCTGCCGCCGGGAGGTGTCGGCGCGGGCGGCGTCGAGGAACCTACGCCAGGCCACGGTGATCAACCAGCCCCGGGGGTCCCGCGGCGGACTCTCCGGCCACCCGCGCACCGCCTCGACCAGGGCATCCTGCACGGCATCCTCGGCCGACGCGAAATCCGCACCACGCCGGACGAGAACCCCGATCACCGCTGGTACGAGGTCCCGCAGCAGTTCCCCGTTCACTCCGGCACAGCCGCCGGCACACCGTAGAACGGTCGGACCTCCAGCCACTCGTGGATCGGCCTACCGCCCGGCCCGGGGGCGGCCGAAAGCTCCCCCGCCAGCTCCACCGCGCGGTCCCACGACTCCACGTCGACGACGTACCACCCAGCGACCAGGTCCTTGGTCTCGACGAACGGCCCGTCGGTCACCGGCGGCCGCCCCTCGCCGTCGTACCGCACGAACGCGCCGTCCGGCGACAGTGCTTGGGCGTCAACGAGCTCGCCCGTCTCCTCCAGCCGCGCCCCGAAGTCGTGCATGAACCGCATGTGCGCGTCGACCTCGTCCGGTGTCCACTGGTCCATCGGTGCCCAGTCCACGGCGGGTGCCGGGCCACCCCGGTAGTGCTTGAGCAGCAGGTACTTGGCCATCAGCTTCTCCTGACGAGGCGACATCTCCGACAACAGCTCCGCGCGGGAGCGGGCAGAACTCCACGCCCCCGCGCGGACACTACTGCGAATCGATCGATCCGGCCTCCTGCCGCACGGGACCGGCAACCACCTCTTGCCGGCCAGCAGACGGTCGGTTCAGGCCGCCGGGCACCGCGCACCGGGGGCGGGCAACGTCAGGTCGACGAGGTAGCGGTCCACCGCGGCCTTCGTGCAGTCGGTGCGCTGGTAGATGCCGTGGCCCCAGCCCTCGTACGTCACCAGGCGCCCATGCCGGCCAAGGTGCTGGGCGACGTTGGTGGCCCAGTTGTAGCCGGTACGGGGGTCGTGCAGGGCGTTGAGCAACAACAGCGGAGTACGGGTCCGTACCTGCGGTACGTGCGGCGGGTTCCGGACCGGCGACGGCCAGCCGAGGCAGGTCTGCACCGCCAACAGCCCGCTGCCGTACCGGATGTCCGGCCCGGCGGCCGCGGCCTCCCGGACCAGGCCGGCGTACTCGGTGTAGTCGCGGACCGGGACGGGCCAATCCGCGCAGAAGGCGGCAGCGGAGAGTGAAAGATTCACCTCGGGGGGCGGGGTGCCGCCCTCCATGTCGCTCACGGCGACCGCCAGCTCCGACCAGCGCGGGCCGGCAAGCAGCCCGAGCGCCACGGCGGTGACGTCGAAGGCGGTACGCGGCGCGTACTCGCCCCGATCCGCGCGGGCCAGCACCTCGGCCCAGACCGCCCGGACGTCCCGGCCGTGCAGCACGCACTCGGTTGACCGGTCACACCAGGAGACGAACTCGTCGAACGAGTCCTGCAGCGCGGCTGCCTGGGTGCGGACGAAGGGGCGCAGTCCCAGGCTGTGGTCGAACACGCCCTCCAGCACGACGGCTCGCACCCGGTGCGGGTACTGCTCGGCGTACTGCTGACCCAGCAGGGTGCCGTAGGAACTGCCGTGGAAGGAGATCTGGCGCTCGCCCAGTGCGCGCCGCAACGCCTCCAGATCCCGCACCGTGCTGAGCGTGTCGGCGTGGTCGAAGACCGGGCTGGTTGGCCGGCACCGCTCCCAGAACGCCTGGTTGTAGGCCACCATGGCATCGAAGTCCGCCTGGCTGCCCAGCGGAATCGGCGGTTTGGGCAGCGTCGGGTCCGGGCTGCAATCCGGCGCGGCGCTGCGGGCCACCGTGCGCGGGTCGAAGCTGACCACGTCGAACCGGTCGAGCAACTCGTCGCTGAACCGCACACCTTTGCGGATCTTGTCCACTCCGGAGTCTGCCGGGCCGCCCGGCCCGAACACCAGCGTGCCCACCCGTTGCTGCGACTCCCGCGCTGGCCGGCGCGCGACGGAGAGCTCAAACGTCGGGCCATGCGGGCGGGACCAGTCCACCGGCAGCCGGAGCTGGGCACACTCCACCGTGCCTTCCGGGGCGGACGCTGGTGGCTCTTCCTGGCATTCACCCCAGGAAAGGGTGGGTGTCGCGGGGGTCGGATCGGCCCGGGCCGGCGCGGACACTCCGGCGACCAGGGTGAGCGCGGCGACCGCGGTGGTCAGGGTACGGCTGGGCATGGCGCCTCCTTCAGAACTATCATGCCGTCCATACTCGACTACCGATTCATCCTCGGCTATGGGTGTAACTCCGGATAGGACCCAGAGCTACACCCCTTAGGGGCCACCCCGCTCCGGCGGGCCCGCACTCCGCGGAAGCCGGCGGGCCGTCACGGCTCCAGGGTGAGCGTCTGCGCCGCCTCCGCCTCGATACTGGTTTCCTCCCAGCGCATCGGCAGGGTCTCCCCGGTACGCCACAGCTCCAGCTGGTCGTCGTAGTTGCGGTGGAAGGCATGGCCGGAGTTGCCGGTCAGCTGGATCCACCGGGAGGCGTCCAGGTCCGCCAAGTCAACGATCATCCTCATGGACGGAACGGCCTTGACCTCGTACCCGTCGGCGGCGTCCCAGCCGGTGGCGTTGACGATCGCGCTGCCGCCGGAGACGCCGACCGGGTCCGTGTTGAAGAGCCACTCGACGATCCCCACACCCGAGGTGCCGAAGGACTGGTTTCGCACGGTCAACGTGTGCATCCGGCCCCAACGCCAGTCGGCCGGCTCGTCGCCCTGGTCGCGGGAGAGTTCACTCGCCGCCGCTTCGGCCGCCGCGCGCAGCAGGTCGTCGCGGCCCTCGACGGCCTCGGTCTCCGGCCGGTCCCACCACGGCGAGTCGGGCTGGCTGAGCAGACCCCGCACCACCTCGTACGACTGGTCGTTGCCGTCGAGCCGGTAGTCCGCGGGCAGCTCGTCGAAGGTCGCCAGGAGCAGGTGCCGCCAGACGGCGTTGTAGTACGCCGCCGCGGCGGAGCGGCGCCCGTCCTCGGTGCCCGGCTCCCCCTCCGCCGGCTGCTGGTAGTCCCACTCCGTCCACAGCTCGGTGGCGGACCGGACCAGATCCGAGGCATCGGCGGCAACAGCCGCCTGGACCGCCGGGACGAGCGTCGGCGCGAAGCCGTTGCGGTTGTCGAACTGCATGGCCTGCACGTCCGCGACGGTGATCGCCCCGGCCTCCCGGGCCGAGCTGATCAACTCGTGGATGCGCTGGCTGCGGTAGCCGTAGTGCCAGTCGGTGGTGAGCAGGTGCGGGTACGAGGGGCCGATGACGGCCTCGTTGGCGGTGACCAGGTAGCCGGCGGGCGGGTTGAGGACATTCGGTAACTCCGCGAAGGGAAGGAAACCCTGCCAGTCGTATGCCGAGTCCCACCCGGGTGCCATCCATCGCCCGTCTCCGGTGCCCCGCACCGGGATCTGGCCGGGAGCCTGGTAGCCGATGTTGCCGTCGGTGTCGGCGTAGACCAGGTTCTGCGCGGGCACCTCGAACAGCGCCGCCGCGGCGCGGAAGTCGGTCCAGTTCGTCGCGGTGTTCAGTTTGAAGATGGCGTCGGCGGTCCGGCCCGGCGCAAGCGCGGTCCAGCTCAGCGCGATGGCGTAGCCGTCACGCTGCGCGCCGTCGGTGGGCGCCGACTCGTCGGTGGGCGCCGGCTCGTCGGGGCGCAGCTGCGGGGTGGCGGCGACCGATGCCGGCGAACCCGCCGGGTCGACCGGCGGCGCGAGACCGATCTCGCGTAGTTCGGCCGACGCGTCGGAGAGCAGGGGGCCGTGCCCGGAGGCCCGTACGGTGATCGACACATCCTCGCCGCCGGCGACCTTGATGGTTTCGGTGCGGGTCGTCAACGGCTGCCACGCTCCGTCGACCTGCACCCGGTCGCCGTCCACCCGCTCCAGGTAGAGATCGGTGACGTCGGGGCTCAGGTTGGTGAAGCCCCAAGCGATGTGGGCGTTGTGCCCGATGACCACGCCCGGTATGCCGGAGAAGCTGAAACCGGAGACATTGATGTCGCACGCACAGTGCAGGCCGTTCTGGTACCAGATGCCGGGCATGCTGGGACCGAGGTGCGGATCGTTGGCGAGGATCGGCTTCCCGGTGTTGGTCAGATCGCCGGCGATAACCCACGAGTTGGAGCCGATGCCCCGACCGGTGCCCACCATGGTCGGCAGCCGGGAGAGCCCGCTGGCCAGCGCGGTGGCCAGCTCCGTGGCAGCCGTGCCAGCGGTGGGGTCAGCCGGTTCCGCGACGCCGGCTGGTCGGGCGGTGGCTGGTTCGGCCGGGTTCGCGGGGAGCACGCCCCCGCCCGTTCCGGCAGTCTCGGTCCCGGCGGGAGCCGAGCGGTCATCCGGATCCGGGGAGGCCGGGTCGGCTTCCTGGTCGAAGGCACCGTCCACGATGCCGCCCGCGACGACGATCGGCTGGTGCCGGTCGAAGGGATACCCCGGATACAACTCCTCGACCTGCTGGCGGGTCAGGCCCGCGGCGAGGAGCGCCGCACGGGCGAGCTCGTCTCTCATGTTGCCGCGCAGGTCCCACGCCATCGCCTTCAGCCAGGCGAGACTGTCCACCGGGTGCCACGCCTCGATCGCGTAGCCCGAATTCTGCAGGCCGAGTACGGCGTACTCCAGACTCGCCCGGCTCCCGTCGTGCCCGTCAAGCCAGGCGTTCACCCCGTCGGCGTACACCTGTAGGTAGCGCTTGGTTTCCGCCCCGAGGAGGTCCCACTCCTGCTCGGCGACCCGACGCCACCCCATCGTCCGGAGGTAGACGTCGGTCTCCACCTGGCTCTCGCCGAAGAGTTCGGCGAGCCGGCCCGCGGTGAGATGGCGGCGGAAGTCCATCTCCCAGAACCGATCCTGCGCGTGGAGGTAGCCCTGGGCACGAAACAGGTCCTCGGCGGTCTCCGCGTACACCTGCGGGATGCCGTGCTCGTCGCGGTGCACGGTGACCGGTGCGGTGAGCCCGGGCAGCCGAAGCGCACCGTCGTGCTGCGGGAACGCTCGCCGCACCGTCCACACGGCGGTGAGGGTGAGCACGAGGGCCAGTGCGGTGAAAACCGCCACGGTCCAGAGCGCGATCTTACGTATCCGGGGCGAAAGAATACGTGCAGGATTCACGCCGAAATCCTAGAGGTTCGATGCGCCATTAGGTGATCTTGAAGCTCGGGTAACGTATTCCCGGCAGCAATTGACGCGTACGAGTGGCGGGAGCGGCTGATGAATCCGACGATCGCCCTCCTTCCCAGCGCGCTGCTCGGACCCGCCGTCTGGCAGCCGGTGCGGGAACGACTCCGCGCCGCCGGCCGGGAGGTCATCGTCGCCGGGGAGCCGGGGGCGAGTGGGACCTCCGTGGCCGACATCCTGCGGTGGTACCTGGACAGCCTGCCCACCGGCCGCGACTACGTGCTGGTACCGCAGAGCAACGCCGGCCTCTACGTCCCGGCCATCACCGCGCAGCGCTCGGTGACCGGGCTTGTCTTCGTGGACGCGATCCTCCCGCCCGAGCAGGGCACCACCCCGGTGGCACCGCAGGGCCTCCGGGAAATGCTGCAGACCCGGGCCGGGCCGGACGGTGAACTGCCGGTCTGGACCTCCTGGTGGCCACCGGAGGAGGTCGCCGCCCTCTTCCCCTCCGAGCAGGTCAGGGCGGAGGTGTCCGCACAGCAACAGCGCTTTCCGCTCAGCTACTTCGCGCAGCGGGTAACCGTCGCCCCCGGCTGGTCCGACCGTCCCGCCGGCTATCTCGCCTTCGGCGACGCGTACCGAGCCGAACGGGTCACGGCGGAGAGCTGGGGCTGGCGTTCGGCCCGGCTCGACGGTGGACACCTGCACATGCTGAACGCGCCGGGCGAGGTCGCCGCCGCGCTCGCCCGGCTGCTCTGACCAGCTCCGACGCCCACCACGTCACGGCGCGCTCCGGGCGGCGGCAGCGGTCTGGCGGGGTAGCGACACGGCAGTGTCGTAGCCGGCGGCTTGCAAAGTGAACAGCTCGGCGTACCGACCGCCGGCCGCGAGCAGGTCGTCGTGGGTGCCGGCCTCGACGAGCCGGCCGTGGTGCAGGACGTAGATGCGATCCGCGTGGCGGACGTTTGCCAGCCGGTGGGTGATGAGGATGGTGATCCCGTGGCCCTGCCGGTCGCGGATGGCCTGGAACAGGGCGTCCTCCGCGCGCGGGTCGAGTGCCGAGGAGGGCTCGTCCATGATGAGCAGGTCGGCGTCCCGCAGGAAGCCCCGGGCGGCCGTGATGCGTTGCCACTGCCCACCGGAGAGGTCCTGACCGCCGGCGAAGGTCCGGTCGAGCAGGGTCTCGTAGCCGTGCGGCAGTTCTTTGATCATGTGGTGGGCGACGGCACGATTGGCGGCGGCCTCGATGCGATCGGACCGCGGGGTGGTGGTGAGGTCACCGATGGCGATGTTCGTGGCGGCGGTGAACGGCCACTTGTGGTACTCCTGCGTCACCACCGCGATCCGGGCCCGTAGCGCTTCGGTGTCCCAGTCGTCGGTGGGCCGACCGTTGTAGCGGATGGTCCCGCCGGTGGGCGTCCGCAGGGTGGCGATCATTGTGGCGAGGGTCGACTTGCCGGAGCCGTTCTCCCCCACGAACGCCACCGTCTGCCCCGCCGCGATACTCAGGCTGACCTGTTCAACGGCGGCGGCGTCCCGGTCGGGGTAGCGCAGGCTGACCGCATCCACCGCGACCGCGCGCAACCGCTGCGGCACCAGGCGATCAGCGGCACCGGTACGGGGCTCGGGCAGGCGATCAGCGGCACCGGTACGGGGCTCGGGCAGGTAGTCGGCGGCGCGGGTCATGAAACCGGTGTAGTCGCGGAAGTGCTGGCCCTCGGTGTAGGCGCGGTCCATCTGGAAGGTGACCACCGCCAGGGATCGCTGTGCGGACTGCACGGCGATGACGCCGGTGGCCGCGGCGGCGAGGGGGATGTGCCCCTCGACCAGTAGGAAGCCGAGCAGGACGTAGACCACGGCGGTGGCGATCCCACCGATCATCGCGCCGACGGTGGTGGTCGTGGTGACCCGACGGGCCAGAGCGAGCTGGATCCCGGTCTCGACCCCCATCACCCGGTCGTACTGGTCGAGCAGGAAGGACCGCAGCCCGTAGGTGCGCAGCTCGGGGGCGGAGTCGCGTTCGGCCATCAACCGATGCAGCAGCCACAACCGACGCCGCCGCACCGACCCCGCCGCGTACGTCTGGTAGCGCAGGTGCCCGGCGCGCAGCGACGCCCACCCGTTCGGCACCGTGGCCACCAGCAGCGCGACCAGCAGCAGCGGGTGGATCACCACGACGGCGACCGCGACGGCGAGCACGCCGGTAAGGCCGGCGAGCAGGTTTATCGACGCCTGCACCAGGCCGGTGGTGGAGTCCGCGCCCCGGGAGGCCCGCTCCATATCGTCGGCGAAGGCGTCCGCGTCGAACGCCTCCAGCCGGACGGCCGTGGTCACCTCGAACAGGCCCCGTTCCACCTCCCGGTCGACCTTCGGGCTCAGACCGTTCTGGGCGTACCCCATCGCGGTGGCCATGCCGGCCCGCAACGCGGTCACCGCCGCCAGGGCGACCAGGGCGGGCAGCGCGGCGAGCACCTTGTCGGCGGTCGGGCCCCCGGCGAACAACTCCACCAGGACCCGCTGCGCGGCGAGGAGCCCGAAGGCGGCCAGCACTCCGGCGCCCACCGTGGTGCCCGCCACGATCGAGGTGCGGAGCCGGTCGGCCCGCCAGCTCACGGCCAGCGCCGCGCCCACCAGTCGGGGCAGCTCGGAGAAGACCGCGAAGAGACCGGCCTGCGCCCGCGCTCGCACCCCGGTCTCCCACCACATCTGGCGCAACTCCGGTAAGGCCGAGTCCCGCGCACCCTCGGCATCGGGGCGCAGGTCTCGCTGGGTCGGCTTTGGCTGGTCGGACGGGCGATCGGGCAGGTTGGTTGTCGACATGCGGGAAACGTAGGACTGGCCCGGGGGACACGCCCGCAGCACCGCGCGCCGACAATGTCGGTAGCGGCGACACCGATTCCGACATCACCCGAACGCGTCGGCGACACCGGGCGGAAGTGTCACCAGCGACAGCTACGGTGTTCGCTCATCGTGACCGCGACCCGGGGGTGGCAGCGATGCGCGACACCGACGACACCAGGACCGCCCGCCGCGCCCTCGGCCGTCGCCTCGCCGAGCTGCGCCGGGCCGCCGGGCAGACCCAGCACAGCCTCGCTCGGCTCGTCCAGTACGGACGCAGTTCCGTGGCGAACACCGAGACCGGTCGCCAGCACCCGGAACGGCCCTTCTGGGCCCGCTGCGACGAGGCGCTGCGCACCGGCGGGGTGCTCACCGCCGAATATGACCGCATCGCGTACCGGGAGCACCGCCACCGCGCGGTCCCGGCGCGCGGTGGCGGTGCCGCCCCGACCAGCGGCCCCCCAGCCACGTGGCGGGAGGCCGTGGACGACACCGAAGGCTGCTCACCGGCCGCTCTGGTGGACCGGCTCTGTCTCCTGCGCCACGATGTGGACCGCGCGATCGTCGCGCTGACCTGGCTCGGCTACCACCCCACCGCGACGATCAACCACTCCGGGTCGCCGGCGGAGATGAACGAGGACTGGTCCGCGACATCGTCGTAGGGGAAGCCGTAGGAGAGGCCGTCGATGGACTGCTCGTGCCAGAACTTCGCGTAGTAGTTCGCCGGTGCCTGCTGGTAGAAGAGGTGCGGGTCCTCCCACTGCGACCGGGGCAGGTGGGCGACGTGCCGGTTCAGCGCAGCACATCCGTCCGGGTTACTCGCCAGCGGCCCGGAGCACCCGAAGATCTGGGCGGTGGTGGCGGGGATCCCGACCGACGATGCGTACCCGCTCAGGTAGTCGGCGTACTGTCCGCCCGAGCGGAACTGGGGCGTGTTGCCGGGGGACGGCACACGATACGGCGCCTCGATTGTGGCGAGGTGCTTGAACTCGGCTGGCATCGCGTCCGAGAACCGCTGGAACGTCGTGTCACGACCCTCGGTGAAGATCGTCTCGGTCTCGCCGACGGCTCGGTCGTATCCGCCACCGGCGCGCAGCCGCATCGCCAGTGGGAGCCCGAACGCGTCCACTCGGGTGGTGTTGCCGTTGAAGCGGTCCGCGGCCACGGTGAACTCGACGAAGTCCCGGTATTGGCTGGTCGGTGAGCCGAGGTGGAAGTACATCCGGCCGGCCGAGTTCGCCGGCATGTCGAGGTACGGCTGTTCCGCGATGGAGCGGGTCTGGCCGCCGAAGCTCCAGTACACCTGGCTGTCGGGGTAACGGCCGTTGGTCCGGTTCAGGATCTTGACTGTGAGGACGTTCTGGGCGGGCGGGATCGTGCTGGTGTCACCCCAGAAGTCGTCGCTCGGCGGTGGTGGTTCCGACCCCGTCGTCCGCACCACGAACTCCCAGAGCGAGTAGCCGTACGGGGTGTTGCGGGCGGTGCCGTACATCCGCACGTACCGTCCCGCGCCGGAGACATCGAGCGTCTGCACACCGCCGGCGCCGGTCGTGGTGGCGTAGCGGGTGGTCCACGGTCCAGCCGGACTGTCGGCGGTCTGGAGCTCGAACGCCCGCGCGGCGGCCGCCTCCCACCTCAGGACGACCTGGCAGATGGTCCGGACCGCACCGAGGTCGACCCGCAGCCACTGTGGGTCGGCGAAGGCGCTCGACCAGCGGGTGGCGGTGTTGCCGTCCACGGCCGCCGTGGCCGGGGTGGTGGCGGACTCGACCGAGGAGGCCGTCACGTCCCGACCGAGTGCGGCATTACCCGTGCAGGTGGAGCCGCTGGTGCCGTAGACCTCGAACTCCCACAGGGAGTAACCCCACGCGGTGCCCCGGGCGGTGCCGTAGAGCCGGATGTGGCGTCCGGTGCCGCTGACCGTGAGGTTCTGGGTGTCACCTGTCCCGGCGGCCGTCTGATAGATCGTCTGCCAGGGGCCGGCGGGGTTGGCCGAAACCTGGATCTGGAAGGCACTCCCGTAGGCGGCCTCCCACCGCAGGGTTACCTGACTGATCGTGGCGGTGCCGCCCAGGTCAACCTGGAGCCACTGCGGGTCGCTGAACTCGCTCGACCAGCGGGTGTCCGGGTCGCCGTCAGTGGCGGCGGTGGCCGGAGTGTCTCCGAGTTCGACTGAGGAGGCGGTGGTCGGCTTGCCCTGGGAGAGCAGGACGGCTGCGGCCTGGGCCCGCTGGGCGGGAAGCGTCAGGACGGTGGCGAGCAGGATGAGCGGGACCGCGAACGCCAGCGCGCGGCGGTAGCGCGGCCGGTGGGAGATCAGGCGAGCTGTCGGCATGATGGGCTCCCGGACGGGTGGTGGTGGCAGAGAGCGCTCTCAGCGTTATCGACAGCCTCGAATTAGTCAAGCGGCCTGAGCTGCGCGGTCACCAGATGGTCCGTCTCCGAACCGCCGAGCACCTGCTGCCGTACGTCGGTGAAGCCGGCCTCGCGCAGCAGCCCGACGAGTTCGTCGTGGTCGTAGGCCCGGCCGCCCTGGGTGTGGAAGAGGTTCAGGCTGAACATCCGGACGAACGCCGTACCCAGCCCGGCAGTCGGCTGCTCCGGTGCCGTGGCGAGCGGTTCAAGCAGGGCCACCCGGCCGCCGGGACGGAGCGCGGCGGCGACCCGACGCAGCAGGGTCAGCGTCTCAGCCGCCTGATAACCGTGCACGACATTGAAGAGCAACACCAGATCGTGACCGGTACCAAAGTCGACCTCGAAGAGGTCACCCGCCCGGAGCGTGCACCGGTCGGTCAGGCCGGCGGCGGCGACGGTCTCCGCCCCCTGGGTCAGCGCACCAGCCAGGTCCACCACGGTGGCCCGCAGCTGCGGATGTGCGGTGAGGAAGGCAACCGGATAGCTGGCATGCCCGCCACCGACGTCAAGCAGGCTACGCGCGTCGGCCGGCACCGGCAGCAGTTCGACGATCTCCGCACTGAGCCCCTCGGCGAGTCGACGCAGCATGGTCTGGAAGTCCGCCAGGACCTCCGGTCGCTGCTCCAGCCAGGCGTAGAAGTCACCGGTCGGAGTGCCGGAGCAGATCGACGACTCCAGGTCGTGCCACCAACCGGTGAGCAGCGCCGACCAGAAGGCGAGCACCGGCGCGAAGCTGTCCGGGACGGCCCGCAGGAGCCAGCGGGTCGTGTTGGCGCTGTTGGCGTACCCACCCTCGGCGCGGATCAGGTAGCCGAAGCTGGTCAACGCGTCGAGCAGGATCCGCAGACCGAGCGGATCCGTGGCAGTACGGACGGCGAGCCGCTCGACCGGGAGCGGGCCGCCGGCCAACTCCTCGAAGACGCCCAGCCGGAGCGCGGCGCCGGCACTACGGAAGGAGACCGCGTCGAGCAGGTCGAGAAACGCGGCGGGGGCGGCGTCGGAGGCGTGGAACTGCCGCGCCTCCTCCGGGCTCAACGGCACCGGCATGGCAGGGCTCCTTCAGGTGGCGGGTTGACGGTCGGCGGATACAGCCCCGGGACCCGAGGCGTCGTCAGGGGGATCGTCAGGCCCCGGGGGGTCGGGGGGATCGTCAGGCCCCGGGGTGTCGTCGGGGAGCGCGTCGGGTAGATCGTCGGCGGCGCGCAGCACCGGCCGGGTCCAGGCGAGCGCGGCGAGGAGCACCATCGCCACCCCGGTGACCGCGAAGAGCAGCGCGATACCGCGGCCCTCCCCGGTGCCGATCACCTGGCCGACCGAATCGGCGAGCGCCCCCTCCGAGCGCAGCAGCGGCTCGAAGAGGCCATCGGCGATCGGCCCGGCCAGCACGTACGCCAGCGGCACACTGGCGTCACCGATCACCCGGGCGGTAGCGAGCACGCGGCCCAACACAGAGGGCTCGGTCTTGGTCTGGATCAGGGTCATGGTGGAGCTGTTCACGATCGGCAGGGTGAAGAGGAAGAGCGGGGCCACCACCCCGATCAGCCAGGCGGACGGGGCCGCCGCGTGCAGCGCGAGAGCCACTCCCCCGAGCGCGAGTCCACCGCAGACAGCGGTGACCCGACGGGTCGGCCCGCCCCACACCCCCATCACCAGGCTGCCGGCGAAGAGACCGGCGCCCCCCGCGGACATCAGCAGGCCGAGGGTGTCCGCCGTGGCGAACGAGAGGATCAGTGGTTGTACCAGGACCCCGGCGATGCCGAAGAGAAAGTTGAAGGCGCCGAAGACCAGCATGAGCGCAAGCAGGCTCGGCCGTTGCCGCAGATAATGCCAGCCGGCGGCGGCTGTCCGCAGTACCGCCTCGGCAGGACCGGGTGCGGCCGGGTGGGTCACCTCGGCGGGCAGCCGGACCAACAGCAGGGTCGCGGCCGCGACCACGAACGTACCCAGGTCGATCGCCATCACCCCGCCGATCCCGACGGTCACCACCAGTACCCCGGCGATCAGTGGTGCGGCGATCTGTACCGCCCGGGAGACCTGCATAAGCCCGTTGAACCGGCCCAACTGCCGCTTACCGACCAACGCCGGGGTCATCGCCTGGTAGGCGACCTGATGCACGGTGGACGCGGTGGCGCTCACCGCGGTCCCCAGGTAGATGTGCCAGACCTGGAGGGCATCGGCGACGACCAGCGCGGCGAGTGCCGCCGTACCGGCGGCAGCCACGGTGTCGGCGACCAGCATCAGGCTACGGCGGTCCCGACGGTCGGCCAGCGACCCGGCGAACGGCGCGAACAGGACCGCCGGCAGGGTGGCGGCGAGAAAGATCAGCGAGAACTGGGTGACCGAACCGGTGCGCTGATAGACCCAGACCCCGAGGACGAACGCGGTGAGGCTAGACCCGATCAGGGAGACGAGCTGGCCGAGCCAGATCGCGACCCACCGGGCGGTGGGCGCCGTACGCTCAGCCATGGCCCCTCCCGGGCGGTGGGGCGAGGAAGCCGGCGGCCACGAACGCCGACAGGTAGGTGTGCAGCAGCCCCTCATCGGCCGGCGGGCAGGTGATCCCGGCCGCCGCGAGCGTCGCCTCGGTGCCGGTGCAGTCGAAGTCCGGCTGCGTCCGGACCGGGGTGTCCACCTCGAAGAGCGGGGCGAGCCGGGCCAGCGCGGCGTCCGGCCGGTCCAGCAGCGCCGCCCGCCAGCGGGGGTACGGCACCGAGGTCACCGGGTAGCCGAAGCTGGCCAGCGCGGCGGCGAGGGCCGCGTACGACATGGTCTGGTTGTTGTAGTAGTGGTGGTCCGTCGTCGCGCCCGCCCGGGTCAGGTGCCCGATGCCGGCCCCGACGTAGTTGACCGGCGCGAGGTCGGCGGGGTCGTCGATCTCCGGTACGGCGCCGAGCTGCACGCAGGTCTTCAGCAGCCGACTGAAGTAGTCGTCGGTGTTACCGAGGCCGCTGCCGGCGTCCCCGGTGATCCGGGCGGGCCGGTGCACGCTGACCGGCAGCCCCCGCTCCCGGGCGGCCCGGACCAACGCGTCGGCCACCCACTTGCTGGCGTTGTAGCCGTCGGCGAGCCCGTCGCAGTCGCCCGGGATGTCGCCCTCACGCACCAGGGTGCCGCGGTGTGCCGGGGTGACGAAGACCCCGAGGGTGGAGACGAGGTGGACTGCGCTCGGGCGGCCGGCGCTGGCCAGCCGGAGCACCTCCACCGTGCCGCCGACGTTGGCCGGGCGCAGCGTCGAGTACGGCGCGACGAAGTTGACCACGCCGCCGTTGTGCACGATCGCGTCCAGTCCCTCGCCCAGCTCGGCGAAGTAGGCGCCGCTCAGGCCGAGTCGGGGTGCACCGAGGTCGCCGGGGACGCCGATCAGCCGGGCGTCGTACTCCGGCCGCCAGAGGCCGTACCGGCGCAGGTTGCCGCGGACCCGGTCTAGCGCGGCGGTCGGGGTGTCCGCCCGGACCAGACAGTGCACGGTGGCGGAGCTGTGGGCGAGCCAGTCCGCGAGCAGGTACGCCCCGAGGAAGCCGGTCGCCCCGGTGCAGAGCACCGACCGTGCCGGCGCAGCCGACCTCCCGGACGGTACGGCCAGGTCGGCGGGGAGTCGGGCCTCGGCGCGGAGCAGGTCGACGTCACCGTCCCGGGTGGGCCCGACTCCGTCGAGAACGGCGGCGAGACCGGCGAGGTCGGCGGTGGAGAAGAGCGCCCGCAGGGGCAGCTCCACCCCGAGCGCGGCCCGGATCCGGGTCGCCAGACTCGCCGCGAGCAGCGAGTGTCCACCGAGGTCGAAGAAGTTGTCGTGCCGGCCCACCGGGTCGGTGTCGAGCAGCTCGGCCCAGATGCCGGCGAGCGTCAGCTCGGTCGGGGTGGTCGGTGGCTCGTGCGCCACCCGGTCGATCTCCTCCGGTCGGGGCAGGGCGGCCAGGTCGAGCTTGCCGTGCCGGTTGGTGGGCAGGTCGGGCACCCGGATCAAGGCGGCGGGGACGAGGTACTCCGGCAGCCGGCGGCGCAGCGTGACCCGGGCCTGGGGGTCAACCGGGGTCGCGTCGTCGGCGACCAGGTAGGCGACGAGCCGGGGGCCGGTCGGGGCGTGGTCAACGACCACGGCGGTACGGCGCATCCCGGGCAGGGCGGCGCAGGCCGCCTCGACCTCGCCGAGCTCAATCCGATGGCCCCGGATCTTGACCTGCTGGTCGCTCCGGCCGAGGAACTCGAGGCTGCCGTCGGCACGGTGCCGGCCGAGGTCGCCGGTGCGGTATAGCCGCGACCCGGCGGGGCCGTACGGGTTCGGGACGAAGCGGTCCGCGGTCGCACCGGGATTGTCGAGGTATCCGCGGGCGGGGGCCGTGCCGCCGATCCAGACCTCACCGGCGAGGCCGATCGGCACCGGCCGCAGATCGGGATCGAGGACGTGCACCTGAACGTTGGGCACCGGGCGGCCGATCGGCAGCCGGGTCAGTCCGGGCAGGTCGGCCGCGTCCACGGTGGCGTGGGTGGTGGCGCAGACGGTCGCCTCGGTCGGGCCGTAGTGGTTGTGCAGCGTGACTCGGCCAGCGGTGAGTTCCGCCCAACGGCGCACCGTCGCCAGGTCCACGGGTTCCCCGCCGACCATCATGGCCCGCAACGCGCCGACGTCGAGCGCACCGGGCCGCGCGGCGAGGTCGGTGACCCAGCGGGCCCAGAGCGGCGCGGCGGTGTCGACCAGGGTGAGGCCGTGCGCCCGGCACAGCTCGACCAGGCCCGTGCCGGTGATCGCGGCCGGCTGCCGGTGCACCACGATCGTGGCCCCGCTGACCAGGGCCGGGAAGAGATCACCGACGGCGGCGTCGAAGCTCAGTGGGGGCAGCATGAGCAGCCGGTCACCGGGACCGATGCGGTGCAGGTCGACGAAGGCCAGGGCCAGGTTGACGGCGGTGCGGTGGCTGACCATCACCCCCTTCGGCGTGCCGGTGGAGCCGGAGGTGTGGATGACGTAGGCGAGCTGGTCCGGGTGAACCGGCCGGGGAGCAGCAGGTGGCGGCTTGCCGGTCGGGCCCACGTCGGCCGGTTGACCATCAGGACCAACAGCGAGCACGATGCCGACGTACGGCGGGTCGTCGTGCGTGTCCGGCCCGGCGGCCAGGGTGGCGGCGAGCTCGGCATCGGCCAGGCAGACCGGGGCGCCGGCGGCGGTGAGCAGGGCACGCAGCCGGGCTGGGGGGTGGCTGGGGTCCACCGGCAGGTACCCGGCGCCGGCCTTGAGGATCGCCAGGATGCCGGTGACGGCCGCTCGACCGGCGGCCAAGGCGAGCCCCACCGGCTGGTCGGGACGGACCCCACAGCGGCGTAGGTACGCGGCGAGCCGGTCCGCGTCGGCGTCCAGCCGGCCGTAGGTCAGGGCCGGCCGGTCCGGCTCGCCCGGGCTGATGTCCAGCAGGGCGGGCGCGTCCGGGTCGGTCGCCGCCCGTACGCTCACCAGCTCGTGTAGCCCCAGCCCATCCGGGTACGCCCGGTCGGTGTTGTTCCAGGAGGCCAGGTCACGTCGCTCGGCGGGGCCGACCAACTCCAGCGCGGAGAGTGGCAGTTGCGGCCTGGTGGCCAACGCCCACAGCACGGACCGGAACCGGTCGACGAACCGGGCGATGGTCACCTGGTCGAAGAGGTCGGTGTTGTAGTCGACCAGGGCGTTGAGGCCGGCCGGGGACTCGTACACCGCGACGGTGAGCTCCATCCGGGCGGTCTCCCGCAGCACCGGCACCGGACGGACGACGAGACCCGCCCGAGGACCGGCGGCACTGGCTTGGTTCAGCACCAGCATCACCTGGAACAGTGGGTTGCGGCTCGGGTCGCGGGGCAGCCGCACGGTCTCGATGATCCGCTCGAAGGGCAGCTCGGCGTGCGTCAGGGACTCCACACAGGTACGCCGGACCCGGGCCAGCGCCTCGGCCAGCGTCGGGTCCCCGGACAGGTCGGTGCGCAGCGGCAGGCTGTTGACGAGCAGGCCGACCAGCTGCTGCTGCTCGGGGTTGGCGCGCAATGTCACCGGGGCGGCGACGCAGACGTCGTCGGTGCCGGCGAGGCGGGCCAGCAGTACCTGCAGACCGGCGAGCAGGATCATGAAACGGGTGCAGCCGGTCCGCTGGGCCAGACCGTCGAGCGCCGCGATCAGATCATCGGTGAGGGCGAAGCCGTGGGTACTGCCGGCGAAGGTCAGCGTGGCCGGTCGCGGCCGGTCGGTGGGCAGGTCGAGCACGCCGGAGCAGCCGGCCAGCCGTTCGGTCCAGAACTCGCGCGCCCGGTCGGCGGCGGCGCTGGCCAACCAGTCCCGCTGCCAGAGCACGTGGTCGGGAAAGTGCGTGGCCGGCGGTGGGGTCGAGGCTGGTGCGGGTGGGGTTGCGTTGGACGTTGGGGCGGTGACCGCCCCGGTGCGCCGGCGGTGGTGGCCGTCGAGCAGCCCGGCGAGCACGATGTCGAGGGACTGCTCGTCGGCGATGATGTGGTGCAGGGCCACCACCAACAGGTGTTCGTCCCGGTCCAGCCGCCCCAACCGGACCCGCAGCAGGGGTGCCCGGCCCAGGTCGAACGGCGTTTCACTCTCCCGGCTGGCGACGGCGGTCGCTGCGGCCTCACGGGCGTCGGGCGCCACCGTGGTCAGCTCCTCCACGACAAGCTGACACCGGGCTGCCGGGTCGGTGGCGGGCAGGACGACCTGCTCCACCGCCCCGTCCCGCTGCACGAACCTGGTCCGGAGTGCCTCGTGCGCGGCGACGACATCGTCGAGCGCGGACTGCAGCGCGACGAGGTCCAACCGGCCGGTGACGCACACTGCCTTGCTGAGCACGTACGCCGTGTTTCCGGGCTGAAGTTGGTCGAGGAACCACATGCCCTCCTGCATCGGGGAGAGCGGCACCCGGGCACCCGGGTCCCGAGGGGGAATCCCGACCGGTTGCGCCCGGCGGGTCAGTCCCCGGCGGGCCATCAGCTCCCGGATCAGCTGTTCGCGGTCGGGCCCGGAGGCGTTCATTCCGGGCCGTCCAGCAGGGCCCGTAGCTCCGCGTCGGAGAGGTCGGCCGCCTCCATCCGAAGGGCGGCGACGGCGTCGGTCTGGCCGGCTGTCTCCTCGGTGGAGCGCAGCGCGCGAGCCATCGCGTCGATCGTCGGCGCCTCGAAGAGGATCCGGATCGGCACCTCCGTCTCCAGCGCGGCGCCGATCCGACTCAACGCCTGCGCGCCGAGGAGGGAATGCCCACCGAGGCGGAAGAAGTCGTCGTGCACACCGACCCGCTCGACGTGCAGTACCTCCTGCCAGATCCCGGCGAGTAACTGCTCCAGGGGGTCGCGGGGGGCGACCCGCTCCACCCGCGAGTCGGTCCAGGTGGGGGTGGGCAGGGCCGTCCGGTCGACCTTGCCGTTGCCGTTGAGCGGCAATGCGGTCATCGGCACCAGGGCCGCGGGAAGCATGTACTCCGGCAGCCGGCCGGCCAGGTCGGCACGGACCTGGTCAGTCAGGGAGTCCGGGGCAACGCCGTACGCCGGCACGGCGTACGCCACCAGGCGGGTGTCGCCGTCCCCGCCGGCCCAGGTGCCGACCACCGCGTCCGCCACCAGGTCGTGGCCCCGGAGCAGGGACTCGATCTCGCCCAGCTCGATCCGAAACCCGCGCACCTTGACCTGATGGTCGGTGCGGCCAAGGAACTCCAGCCGGCCGTCGGCGCGCTGCCGGGCCAGGTCACCGGTGGCGTAGAGCCGGGCGCCGGGGTGGTCGGCGAACGGGTCGGGGACGAACCGATCAGCGGTCAGGCCGGGTCGGCCGTGGTATCCGCGCACCACACCGGACCCGCCGATGTGGATCTGTCCCACCACGCCCACCGGCACCGGCTGGTACGCCTCGTCGAGCAGGTAGATCCGGGTGTTGGCGATCGGTGAACCGAGGTCCACCGCGGCCGGGGTCGGCCGCACGGGGGCGGCTGCGGACCAGACGGTGGTTTCGGTGGGCCCATAGCAGTTCCACAGGGTCCCGCCGTCGGCCTGCAGGGCGTCGGCAAGATCCCGGGACAGGGCCTCACCGCCACAGAGGCGCAGCCGCAGCGTCGGCGGTACCCCGCCGGACGCCTGCAGCAGTCGCCAGGTCGCCGGGGTGGCCTGCATGGCGGTGATCCCCGCTTCGGTGAGCCGACGACGCAGGGCCGGCCCATCGCCGACCTCGTCGGCGCCCACGACCAGCAGCGGGACGTCCAACAGCAGCGGCACCAGCAGTTCCAACACCGAGATGTCGAACGACAGGGTGGTGACCGCGGCGAACCGGTCCGCCGGCGTCAGGTCCAGGTCGTCGTGGAAGGAGGCAACGAGGTTGGTCACGCTGCGGTGCGGGACCGCCACCCCTTTCGGTCGACCGGTCGAACCCGAGGTGTAGATCAGGTATGCCAGTCCGTCCGGATGCGCCGGGACCGCCGGAAGTGGCTCAGCTGGGCCAGGCGTGTCGGTGGCATCGTCGAGCAGCACCGTCACCGAGCCCGCCAGCACCGGGTCGAGCCGCGCGACGACCGCCCGGTGGGTCAACACGACCCGGGTGCCGGAGTCGGCGAGCAGGTGGCGCAGCCGCTCCGGGGGCAGGGTGGGGTCGAGCGGCAGGTAACCAGCACCGGCCCGCCACACACCGAGCACCGCGGCGACCAGGTCGACACCCCGATCCAGGCAGATGCCGACCGGAGTGTCCGGGGCGACGCCGGCGGCGAGCAGCCGCCGGGCGATCTGTCCGGCCCGCCGGTGCAGCCCGGCCCGGTCCACCTGCCCGTCCGGACCGATGACGGCAGGTGGAGCGCCGGACTCGGCGGGTTCGGTGGGGAGCAGGTCCAAAAGGGTGTCGACCGGCAGGGTGCCCCGATCGGTCTGATTCCACTCGACCACGGCACGCCAGCGCTCCACTCCGCGCAGCAGCGGAATCCGGGTCAGGGGACGATCCGGCTCGGCGACCGCCGCGTCCAACAGAGTGCACAGGTGCCGGGCCAGCCGGTCGACGGTGCTGGCATCGAACAGATCGGTGTCGTACTCGAAGGCCAACCGCAGGGCGCCCTCAGCGGTCAGCTCACCGGCGAGGGTGAGGTCGAACTTGGCGGTGCCGCTGTCGACCCGCAGGGAGGTGGTCGTGCAACCGGCGAGCTGAAAGGCGTTCTGCGGCGCGTTCTGCAGGATCAGCTGGGCCTGGAAGATCGGCGCGTGGGCCAGGCTGCGTTCCGGCTGCAGCTCCTCAACCACCTTCTCGAACGGCACCTCGGCGTTGCCGAGACCGACGAGGGTGACCTCCCGTACCCGGTCGACGAGTTGCCGTAGCGAGGGGGAGCCCGCGGACGACACCCGCAGGGCAAGCGTGTTGACGAAGAAGCCGACCAGCCGCTCCAGGTCGGGATGCTCCCGACCGGCGACCGGGGCGCCGATCACGATGTCGTCCTGCCCACTGTGCCGGGACAACACCGCCTGGAACACGGCGAGCAGGGTCATGAACATGGTGACCCCCGCGCCCTGGTTGAACTCCTCTACCCGGTCAACGGCCGCCGCCGGGACCGTGACGTAGTGGCAGGCACCCCGATACGAGCGATTGGCCGGGCGGGGCCGGTCGGTGGGGAGGCTGAGCAGGGCCGGCGCCCCACGCAGGTGCGTAGTCCAGTGGTCGAGCTGTCGGCGCAGCGCATCGCCGGCGAGCCGCTCCCGCTGCCAGACGGTGAAGTCGGCGTACTGGGTGGGCAGGTCGGGCAGGTTGGCCGGAGCACCTGCCAGCGCAGCCGCGTAGGCGGTCTCCAACTCCTGGAAGAGCACCCCGATCGACCAGGCGTCGAAGACGATGTGGTGCACGCAGAACGCCACATGGTGCCGATCCGGGCCGGTCCGGATCACCATCACCCGCAACAGCGGACCCGCGGCCAGGTCGAACGGTCGCCCGGAGTGCGCCCGGACGAGCGTGGTGGCCTCGACCTCACACTGCTCCGCCGGCAGCCCGGTCAGATCCGTCTCGGTGAGATCCACCTCGGCGGTCGGCCGCACCACCTGCACTGGTTCGCCACCGGATTCACTGAATGTGGTACGCAGCGCCGGATGCCGGTTGACGAGCGTGGTCAGCGCGGTACGCAGCGCCGGGACGTCCAGTGGCCCGTCCACCTGGAAGGCGACCGGGATGTTGTAAACCGGGATGCCCCCGGTAAATCGGTCCAGGAACCACAGCCGCTGTTGGCCGAAGGAAACCGGGTAGCTGCGGGGCGCCTGGGCCCGCTCGGCGAGCAGGTGGGCCAGCAGGGCACGCTTGCCGCCGCTGTCGGGTGCGGTGGAGTCGGCGGTCGTCATCGAACCCCCTGGTTCGTGTTCGGGTGCGGGATGCCGACGTTGGCGCTGGGTTCGGGCATCGGCAGACCGTGCCGTTGGGCGGCCGCCCGGACCTGCCCACGCAGCGAGGCCGGGCCGCCGTGCCCGAAGTACCGCAGGTAGCTGGCGAGGGTCACCGGGTCGTCGGCGAGAAACGGCAGATCACTGGCGACCATGTACCGGACCACCAGCATCGGAACGGGGCTCCGCAACGGCCGGAAGTCCGGGTTCCACAGGCCGCCCTTGGCTGGCGGTCCGTCGTGGAACTCACCGAGCATCAGCCCCTGGTCGGTGTAGTGCGGTTTGAGCCGCAGCTGGGTCCGATCCACGACCTGTCGGGCAACGTCGCCGGGCAGGTCCGGTAGCGTCAGCAGGATGGTCTTGAACTGGGCGGACGGCCCGGTGAGCGGGTCCAGCTGGTGGAACCAGTCCCGGTAGACCGCCAGCACCTCGTCCAGCTCCGCCTCATTGACGGTCTCCCCACGATGCACGGCCAGGTAGAAAACATCCCGGTCCAGGGAGCCCTGGGCGTACGGACAGACCGGGCCCTTACGGCCCAGCTCCGGATGGGGTGCACAGAGGTACTCCCGGGCCCAGGCGGCCACGGCCCGCACCTGGTCAACCGCTCCGGCCAACAGCGGGTGCAGCGCATCGGCATCCAGGTCAGCCTGGGTGAACAAAATCTGTTTGGGGTCAAACGGAGCCCTCAGCACCGCCCTCACCGCCGGTTCGCGCGGCGGCGACGGCCGGCGCGTCGGGCGGCGGCGGTTACGGCAAGACCGGTGGCCAGGGCGAGCCCGACGCCGGCGCGGTGCAGGATACGGTCCTGACGGTTGGCGCGGGCCAGCGCGTCGGCGTACGGGATGGTGGTGTGCGCGACCATCGTGTACAGCGGCACCCAGCGTTGCGGCAACAGCCGGGCGAGCAGTCGATCGGCGGCAGCGGCGGCGCTGTAGCCGAACCGGTGCACCCGATTGCGCAGGTCCTCGAAGTTGGCGGTGGACAGGTCCGCGAGCACGTCGGTGTGCGGCTTTCGGGCCGCCTCGTAGGCGGCCAGCGCGGTGGCCCGGTCGGGGTGTGCGGTGAGACATTCGTCGAGCACCACGCAGTCCTCGAAAGCCGAGTTCATGCCCTGGCCGTAGAACGGGTAGACAGCATGTGCGGCATCACCGATCAGCACCACCCGGTCCGCGTACCGCCAGGGCGCGGTCCGGACGGTGACCAGGTGCCCGACCGGGTGCTCGGTGATCTCCCGGATCAGGTCGGGCATCAGCTCCTCCGCGTCGGGAAAGCGCTGGCGGAAGAAGTCCCGCACCGCCGCTGGGGTGTCGAGAGCGGCGAAGCTCACCGGGCCCTCGTACGCCATGAAGAGCGTGCAGGTCAGCGAGGCGTCCCGGTTGGGGTGAGCGACCATCATCGCCTCGTGGCCGGGCCAGACGTGCAGCGCCTCCAGTCGAACCCGGGGCTGACCGTCGGCGCCGACCGGGATGGTCAGCTCCTTGTATCCCCAGGGCAGGAACTCCTGGGCGTGGTTGGCACGCGACCCGTGCTGCAGCTGCTGCCGGACGGTGGAAAAAGCCCCGTCGGCACCGACAATCAGGTCCGCGGTGACTGTTCTCGGCTCGCCACCGGTGGTGGGGGCGACGTGCACGGTGCCGGTCTCCCGGTCGAGGCTGGCCAGGAGATGATCGAAGTGGAACCGTACCTCCGGTTCGGCTTCGGCGGCGGTCACCACCAGTGAGATCAGCTCCTCCCGGAGTACCGAATGGAGGATCTCGTGCTCGCGCACCCCGTACGGCTGGGCGCGCACCCCACCGTCCGGCGAATGCACCACCCGTTCGCGCATCGGCACACTGTGCTTGAGCACGTCGGCGAGGAGACCCACCCCGTCCAGCGCCCGCATGCCCCGGGCGGAGAGCCCCAGGTTGATCGACCGACCCTCCGGACGGGCCAGCGCGGAACGGGGGTCCGGTCGTCGCTCGAAGACGTCCACCTCGTAGCCCTGCCGGGCGAGGTACAGCGCGGCGAGCGAACCGGCCAGGCCGGCCCCGACGACGACCACACGTTCTCTGCGCCTGTTCATACGCCCTCCTCGGCGATCAGACTTTCCAGCAGCTCGTCCACCTCGCGGTCGGAGAGATCGTCGAGCGAGGCGAGCAGGTGCTTCCGGCTGGTGTCGGCCGGACCGATCCGGTGCGGTTCGCCGGGGGCGCCCGCGGCGGCGAGCTGGACCGCGAGTTCGGCGACGGTGGGCGCGGCGAAGAGACTCCGCAGCGCCAGCTCGACGCCGAAGCTGGTACGGATGCGGGCGATCAGCCGAGTCGCGGTGAGCGAGTGGCCACCCAGAGCGAAGAAGTTGTCGTGCACGCCGACCTCCGGGCGGCCGAGCACGTCCTGCCAGAGCGTGGTGAGCTGTGCCTCGACCGGGGTACGGGGGGCGGTCGGGCCGCTACCGGCGGTCTCCCGCCAGGTCGGCTCGGGCAGCGCCCGCCGGTCCAGTTTGCCGCTCGCGGTGCGGGGTAGCGCTTCGAGCAGGACCAGAGTGGCCGGCACCATGTGCGCCGGCAGCCGCCGGGTCAGACCGGCGCGGAGCACCGGCCAGACCACCGCCGGGTCAACGGCGGCGGTCTCGGTGACCGCGTACGCGGCGAGCCGGACGTCGTCGTCCACCCCCCAGGTGGTCACTACGGCGTCCCGGATGCCGGGCTGGTCCCGCAACGCTGACTCGATCTCGCCGAGTTCGATCCGGAATCCCCGCACCTTGACCTGCTGGTCGGCGCGGCCGTGGTAGACGAGACGCCCGTTCGGGAGCCGACGGGCCAGGTCGCCGGTGGCGTAGAGCCGCGCGCCGGGGCTCGGGCTGAACGGGTCGGGGCGAAACCGGGCCGCGGTACGACCCGGATCACCGTGGTAACCGCGCGCCACTCCGGTGCCGCCGATATGGATTTCTCCGACCACACCGTCCGGGACTGGCTGACCGGCGGGGTCGAGCAGCTGGATCCGGGTGTTGGCGAGAGGACGCCCGAGGTCGACCGGGCCGGTTTCCCCCACCAACCCCGCCGCGGAGTAGACGGTCGTCTCCGACGGTCCGTACCCGTTGATGACCCGGGCACCGTCGGCGCGCAACGCGTCGGCCAGGTCGCGGGCCAGCGCCTCGCCCCCGCTGATCCGCAACCGCACCCCGGCGGGTACGCCGGCGGCGGTGACCAGCATCCGCCAGGTCGCTGGGGTGGCCTGGACGACGGTGACACCTCGCTGCCCACAGGCCGCCCGTAACAAGGTGGCGTCCTGCGCGGTCGCCGCGTCGAGAATCTCGACCCGCGCCCCGGCCAACAGCGGCAGCACCAGCTCCACCAGGGAGATGTCGAAGGCCGGGGTGGTGATCGCCGCGACTCGGTCGTCGGCGGTGAGCCCGAGCAGGCGGTGGCAGCCGACCAGGTGGTTGATCACCGAACGGTGGGTGACCGCGACACCCTTCGGCGCACCGGTGGAGCCGGAGGTGTAGAGCAGGTAGGCGAGGCCGTCCAGGTGACCGACGACCGGTGGCGGGTCGGTCGGCAGGTCCGAGTCGAGCTGGTCGACCCGGAGCACCACCGGGGTGGTGCCGGCAGCGGCGATGGCGTCGCCGATCAGGGGTGCCCCGGCGGGGTCGGTGAGCAGCACCGGCGGGGCCGCGTCGGCCAGCATGGTGGCCAGCCGGCCGACGGGCAGTGCCGGGTCGAGCGGCAGGTACCCACCCCCGGCCCGCCAGACAGCGAGCAGCGCGGCCACCAGGTCGGTGTGCCGGCCGAGACAGAGCCCGACCGGGACGTCCGGCCCGACGCCGTGGGCGCGAAGCAGATGGGCGAGGCGATTGACGCGAGTGGCGAGGTCCCGGTGGCGCAGGGCGCCATCTGGGCCGGTAACCGCGACCGCGCCCGGGTCGGCCGGCGCGAACCGGTCGAGTAGTTCACCGACACTGGCCACGTCGGGCAGGGGCAGTTCGGTGTCGTTGCCCGCCCGCAAGAGCTGTGCCCGTTCGACCGGGTCGAGCAGGGGTAGCTCGCGGACGGGCGTGTCGGGCCGGTCGAGGGCCGCGGCGAGCAGGGTGAGGTACCGCTGCGCGATGCCGCGGATCCGGTTCGCCTCGTAGCGATCGGTGCGGTAGGTGAGGCGACCGCGCAGCCCGTCGGGGCGGTCCTCCATGGTCAGGGTGAGGTCGAACTTGACCGTGCCGTTCTCCCAGAGCCGGGGGGCGATTCGCAGCCCCGCCGCCGTGGTTTCCGGCGGTGGCTCGTCGAGGGCGAACATCACCTGCACCAGCGGGCTGTGGGCGAGGCTGCGGGTCGGGACGAGTCGGTCCACGATCCGGTCGAAGGGCACGTCCTGCCGCGTCTGTGCGGCGATGCTCGCGGCGCGGGCCTGGGCGAGGAGGTCGGTGAAGTCGGACCGATCGGTGAAGCGGGCCCGCAGGGCGAGGGTGTTGGCGAAGAAGCCCACCACGTTCCGGGTCTCCGGCCGGGTGCGCCCGGCCACCGGGACCGCTACCAGCAGGTCGTCGGCCCCGGTGAGCCGATGCAGGAGGGTCTGGAAGCCGGCCAGGAGCCGGGTGAACAGGGTGCCGTCCCGGCTCGCCCGCAATCGGGCGGTCAACTCGTCGGGGACGTCGAAGACCACCTCGCCGCCGGTATCGGTCTGCTCAGCCGGACCGGACGATGAGGATGGTGATGCCCGCGTTGTCGGCCATACCGGTGCGGTGGTGCGGTCGGCGGGGAGGTCGAGCAGGGTCGGGGCGCCGGCCAGCTCCGCGTGCCAGAAGTCGATGTCGGCCGCGAAGGCGCCACGGTCGGCCTGCTCCCGCTGCCAGACCGCGAAGTCCGCGTACCGCACCTGTGGGGCTGGCAGGTCAGCCTGGGCACCGGCGACCGCCGCCGCGTACCCGGCCGCCAGCTCGCGGAAGAGGATGTCGAACGACCAACCATCGGCGAGACCGTGGTGCACCACGATGGTGAGAACGTGCGTTTCCCGGCTGCGTCGGACGAGCCCGAACCGGGCTAACGGGCCGGTCGCCAGGTCGAAGGGTTCCCGGGCTGACGCGTTCACCAACTCCCGCCCGGCCGCTTCGGATGTGGCGTCCACCACCGACAGTCGGACCGGCGCGGCGGGCACGACCAGCTGTGCTGGCTCTCCGTCCACCGAGGTGAAGTGCGTCCGGAGGGTTTCGTGCCGGTCCACCAGCCAGCTCAGCGTCGACTCCAACGCGGCCACGTCGAGCGGGCCGGTCAGCTCGACCGCCCAGGCGATGTGGTACGTCGCCGCCCCCGGTGTCAGCTGGTCGAGCATCCACAATCGACGCTGGCCGAGCGACGCCGGCAGGAGGTGGGACTCGGTGCTCGGTTCCGCGCCGGGCCGCGTCGCCGTCGGTCCATCCGCCAGGCGACGGACTCCGGTGTTGGCCGACCGCGCCGGAAGCTGCCCGCCAAGGATGCCGGCCAGCCGGGCGAGGGTCGGGTTCTCGTAGACGAGACGTACCGGCAGGTGCACCCCGAACTGGTCGGCGACGACGAAGGTCAGCCGGGTGGCGAGCAGCGAGTTTCCGCCCAGCGCGAAGAAGTCGTCGTCAGCGGCGGAGGGGCTGCTGCCGAGGAGTTCCGCCCACAGGGCCGCCAGGCGTACCTGGACCGGATCGGTCACCTCGCGGCCGAGCCGAGCCGCGGGCGGCTCCGGTCGGGGCAGCGCCCGCCGGTCAATCTTGCCGCTGCGGGTCAGGGGCAGCGTGGGAAGGACCAGGTAGGCCCCCGGTCGGAGGTGGGCCGGGAGCCGGTCGGCCGCGTACTCGGCCAGTTCCTGGGAGGTCGGGGCCGGCTTGCCGGGGCGGGGCGTCAGATACGCCAGCAACCGGCGCCGCTCCCCCTCCCCGTCCACCAGAACAGCGGCGTCCCCCACGGCGGGGTGAGCCCGCAACGCCGCCACTACCTCGCCCGGCTCCACCCGGAACCCGCGGATCTTCACCTGCTCGTCGATTCGGCCGAGAAAGTCGAGGGTGCCGTCCGGCCGCCAGCGGACCCGGTCCCCGGTGCGGTACATCCGGGCCCCCGGGCGAGGGTCGAACGGGTCGGGTAGGAATGCCGCCGCCGTGGCTCCCGGGCGACCGAGGTATCCCCGGGCGACGCCGGCACCGCCGGTGTACAGCTCTCCGGGAACACCGACAGGCACCTGCCGCCCGGCCGGATCGAGAACGTACACGGTGCTCCCGGGCACCGGCCGGCCAATCGGCACCGGGTCCGGTACGGCCTCCGGATCGGTCATCGCGTGCACGCAGGTGAAGGTGGTGTTCTCCGTTGGCCCGTACCCATTGATCAGGACTGCCCCGTCGCGCGCTCGCAGTGCCCGGCGGACCGCCTCCGGAGCGAGCACGTCCCCGCCCGCGAGGAGCTGCCCGACCCCGGCGAGGCAGTCCGGGTCGAACTCCACCAGTTGATGAAAGAGCCCGGCGGTCAGCCAGAGGACTGTGATCCGTTCCCGGCGCAGCAGCTGCGCCAACTCGGCGAGTTCAAGCGCACCGGGTGGGGCCAGCACCAGCCGGGCCCCACTGGAAAGCGCACCCCAGATCTCCAGGGTCGCCGCGTCGAACGCGACCGGAGCGAGTTGAAGGACTGTCTCGGTGGGCCCCAGGCGCAGGTAGCCAGGCTGGTGGACCAGGCGAACCACGGCGGAGTGGGTAACGGCGACCCCCTTCGGCGAGCCCGTGGAGCCGGAGGTGAAGTTGACGTAGGCGAGGCTGGCGGGGTGAAGTCGCCGCGGTGCGGTGCCGGTTGACGCGGCCGGGTCGGTTGACGCGGCGGGGTCGGTTGACGCGGCGGTGCCGGGCTGGTCCAGGCGGAACAGCCGACTGGAACCCGGCACTTCGGTGCTGGCCAGCACCGGCGGCTCCCCGGCAACGGTGAGCAACTGCCGGATCCGCGCTGGTGGGTCGGCCGGGTCAAGCGGCAGATACGCACCGCCGGCCTTGAGGACGGCGAGCAGGGTGACGACGAGCTCCACCGAGCGGGGGAGGACCACCGCCACCGGCTCATCCGGACAGACGCCCCCGGCGACGAGCCGGTGGGCCAGGGCATCGGACCGCTCAGTCAGCTCACGGTAGGTGAGCGTCTCCCCATCGCCGCCGACCACCGCGACCGCGTCCGGCTGCCGCCGCGCCACGGCGGCCACGAGGTCCGGCACGGTGCCGCCGACCGCGGCGGTGGGTGTCGGGTCCGGGTCGTTAGCGGCGTGGCGGGGCCCTGCCCACACTGTGCACTCCTTCGCGTCGCAACACCGAAAGACAGCTACAGAACAGCGGAACGGAGAACTGCAAATTTCGCCGGCCCCGCGTCGAGGGCGCTCGTGGAACCGGAGATGAAAAGAAACTACGAGCAATATTCAGGACCTGTCAACCAACCAACAAGCCTGATCTGAGCCGCTCAACGGCTAGCCGACAACCGGCGAACGATCCGGCTATTTTCGGGACAATGTCAACCATCTCCCAGCCCGTCACTTGGGAGTATTCCCCGGTGAAGAAAGTGACTGCGGGGCGAAGAAAGTGACCGCAGGCGAAGATAATCGCCACGGGCCGAAAAATGGCCGCGGGCGCCCCGGTTGCCCGGTGCGCCCGCGGCGGTAGCCCGTGCGGCGCGGGTCAGCCCTGGGCCTTCAGCCACTCCCGCAGCCCGCGCGGGCGCAGGTCGGTCCAGACCTCGTCGATGTGCGCCAGACAGCTGGCGCGATCGCCACTGAAGCCCACCCGGCGCCATCCGGCCGGAAGCTCCGACCCGTCCGGCCAGATCGAGTACTGCTCTTCGTCGTTCATCACGACGTGGTAGGGGCGCGGATCCTCGGATTCTTCCATCGACACTCTCCACGGGAGACAGCCACAAGTTAGCCGGAAACTATACCGCCCAATTCGGTTGGACCGGGTTGACCGATCGTCGCCTATTCGGTCATCCGATCGCCCACGGAAATCAGGCCGATAATGCGAATGCGATCGATTAGGCGGCAAGATTCGGAAACGTAGCCATACGCCCACTTCAGGTAATTCGGGCGATTTACCAGTCAGTAGCAATTTGTCAGGCCAAGTGGGTGACGCGGGCGACGCGTCACCGCCGACAGCTACGCGTGTGCGCTCGCCGTGACCGCACCCCTGGGTGGCAGCGCCGCGCGACGCCGACGGCACCGGAACAGCCCTGCTGGGCCCCGCTCACCCACCACCCACCGCTGACCAAGTATTAGCGCACCCTTCGTACCAATGTTCTGGTGAGTTCCTCGGAGCTGTACAGCATGTAGTGATGGCACAGATGAGAAACAGTTCTCCGCACCCACGCCGCAATGCGGCCACTGTGGCCACAGCCCTGCTTGGGGCGGCCCTGCTCGGCCTCACCGCCACCCCCACGCCGGTCTCGGCGAACGAGGCCACTCTGCCCCTCGGCGACTCCGACCTGGTGGAGAGTCGCAGCAGCGAGACGCTCGCCCGGGGCGTAACGCTGACCCGGATCGTCCGTGGCACCGAGCCAGCACCGATCGACCAGATCGGCGACACCCCCCGGGGCCCGTGGGTGGTCAATGTCCTGACAATCGACCCCCGGCAGAGCCGGGGGCACCTCGCCGCCACCTACGGATCCGACCTGGCCGGAGTCGAGAAGACCACCGACCTCGTCCGCGGGTCGGACGCGCTGGCCGGAGTCAACGCCTCCTTCTTCACCTTCACCGCCAGCGCCGAGTACCCCGGCGACCCCGCTGGCCTCGGGGTGTACGGCGGACAACTGCTCAGCGAGCCAACCGGTGACGCCGCGGAGGTGGCACTGGTCCTAGACGCCAAGAACCACGAGGTGCTCATGGGCCAGCTGCGGTGGACCGGTAGCGTCCGCAACGCCCAGACCAAGGTCAGCCTGCCGCTGGAGTACGTCAACCACCCGCCGGTTGTCCCGGACGCCTGCACCGAGCTGCCAGACCCAACCCAGTGTGCCTACTCCGGCGACACGGTGCGATTCACACCGGAGTTCGCCGCCAGCACGCCGTCCGGACCGGGCGTCGAGGTCGTCCTCGACAGTAGGGGCTGCGTGGTCCGCACCACGACCACCCGCGGCACGACTCTCACCCCGGACCAGACCTCCCTCCAGGCGACCGGGCGGGAAACGGCGGATCTGCTCGCCGTGGCGCAGGGCTGCGTGAAACACTCCAGTACCCTGCAGGACGAGGCTGGCAAGAAGGTTCCGCTGCGCCCCGGGACGTTCGCGGTCAACGGCCGCTACCGGCTGATGAGAGACGGGCAGGTCGTCGCGCCCACCGACTCGGACGGCTTTTTCGCACGACACCCGCGCACCATCGCCGGAACCGCCCTCGACGGCAAAATCATGCTCGTGACCATCGATGGTCGACAGACCACCAGCGTGGGCACCACCATGACCGAGACCGCCACAGTCGCCGCCGCGCTCGGCATGCACAACGCGGTAAACCTGGATGGTGGCGGATCAACCACGATGTCCGTCGAGGGCACTTTGGTCAATCAGCCAAGCGGAGGCGCGGAGCGCCCCGTCGGCGACGCACTCGTCTACCTCGACCACAGGTTCAGTCACCGCTGACCGGCCAGGGGTCCGGCTGATCGCATCAGGAGTAATCCCCTCGGCCGGACTCCGCCGCTCCAGCCCGTCCCAGTCAGGCGCTCGGCCGGGTCGGCGCGGCGGCACCGACCGTCCGGGAGTGATCGGCGCGGTCAGAGCGAGCCCGTGGCACGGTCCCCGGACCCGTGGCACAGTCAAGGCGGACCCGTAGCACGGTCAAGGCGAGCCCGTGGCACGGGTCAGAGTGCACCGGTGGTGCGGGCGGATAGCCGCACCAGCAGCGCGCACCCCAGCACCGAGCTGGCCGCCTGCGCGAGCAGCCACGGCCAACCGAGCACCTCCGGCGCCGGCAGCAGCACCAGGCCGACCGAGACCGGCAGGGTCAGTACGGCGAGAACATCGACCCCGTTGATCAGCCAGAGCAGCATTCCGGCCGGAAACGCCCCGAGCGGCGTGTCGATCAGGATGGTGCCGAGCGAGGCGGCACTCGCCTTCGCCCGCTGGTAGGCACCCGCCGCCACGGCCGGCCCCGCCAGCAGACCGAGCGCCCACCACGGCCCGGTGAGCGCCCCGAGGCCCTGCAACACGGCCAGGGTGATCGCGAGCCAGCCACCACCGATGGCGGCGGGCACCACGAGTCGCGCGGCGGTCACGCGACGGCCCGTGACCCCGAGCAGCCGCAGTAGCGCCGGGTTCGCGGCGTCACTGTGCGTGGACTCCCCGGTAAAGCCGGCGGCGCCCAGCGCGCCGATCAGGACCACGCCGATCAGCAGCCAGACCGGACCCTCGGCGAGGTAGACCGGGACGGCTACCGCGCCAACCGGCCACCAGAGCCGCGGCGCCTTCCGACGCAGAATGATCAGATCCTGGGCGATGAGCGGAGAGAGCCAGCGGATCGGCAGCAGGCGCGTCGTCCGGACCCGGGTCCGGCTGCGCCAGAACCGGCGGGCACTCATCTCGGCCAGGTAGGAGGGTTCAACCGCGTAGGCGACATCGGCGTACGCGCCCGCGTTGATCGACGCCTCGGCGATCGGCGCGGCGGGCCAACCCTCCACCGTCCGCAACGTCAAACCGACCAGGAACACCCCCGTGACCAGGGCGGCGACACCGGTGGCGAGCACCACCACCGGTGGTATCGGCAAGGCGGGCAGGCGGTAACCGCCGGTGGCGCTCAACGCGGCGGCCACGACGAGGCTACCCGCGCCGACCGCGACGCCCCCGCCGTCCGCGAGGCGGGCCGCGGCGGGCCGGGGCTGGCCGGCGATGGCGAGCAACGCCACGAAGACCGCGGCAGCCGCGCCGGTGGTGGCACCCGCCCACAGTGCCAGGGGCTCGGCCGGGCGGGCGACGACGCGCCCGGTCACCGCGATTCCCATGGCAGCGCCGACGACGAGCGCGGCGACGGTGGTGAGGGCGAGCGCCGGCGCGAGCAGCGTACGCCGGGGTATCGGCGCAAGCAGCAGCCAGGTGGCGTCGCCGCGGCTGACCGAGAGCGGGCCGAGTTGGCGCAGCACGACGAAGAAGGCGGCGAGGACCGCCACCGCTGCGACGAACGGGGACACCGCCGGGGCACCGAGCGGATCCGGTGGCCAGACCACCCGCACCACCGGCTGCCCGACCAGCGCGAGGGCCATCAGCACCGTGAGGGTGACGACGTAGACAGCGCCGAGGTCGACGCGGCCCTCGGCGGCGATCCGGCGGCGGCGTACCCAGCGGCGGGCATTAATCGGGGCCGGGGCCGCCGGCCGGGCCGGGGCCGCGACCGGGGTCACTCCGCCTCCGGCTGGATGAGTACGACCTCGCCGGCGCCGACGCCGACCCGGAACCCGTCGTCGTGGCTGGCCATGACGAGCGTGCCGCCGGCCGCCACGTACGAGCGCAGGTGGGCGGCGACCGCACCCTTGATCCGGGTGTCGAGGCGTTGCTCGGGCTCGTCCAGGACGAGGAGTCGGCTGGGCCGCACGAGGGTCGCGGCGAGCAGGAAGCGCTGCCGCTGCCCGGAGGAGAGGGTGCTGGGCAGGCTGTCGGAGAGCCCGGCCAGACCGAGGGTGACGCAGAGCTCGGCGATGTGTCCATCGTCGGGGTCGCCGCCGTTGACCACCCGGACCAGGTCGAGATGTTCCCGCACGGTCAGGCCCTGGTACCAGCTCGGCGACTCCACTGTGGTGGCCACCTGTCGCCAGAACTCCGCACCGCGGCCCGGCACCGCCGCGAAGACGGAGATCTCACCGGCGGTTGGCTCCTGCAGGCCGGTGACGCACCGCAGCAAAGTGGACTTTCCGGCGCCGTTCTCGCCGACCAGTGCGACGGCGCCGCCCTCGGGGACCTGGAGGTCGATCCGGTCCAGAACCAGCGTCGAGCCGTACCGGACCGTAACCTGCCGAACGTCAACCACCATGGTCATCGGCGCGATCTCACCGTCATGCCTCCACCCCCGTCGCGCGAGTTCGCGCGCTTCGCCCGGACATCATGGCAGAAGTCCGGTGACCGGAACAGATCAGCGGTGATGACGGCCAGATCCGCGCGACGCCTGCCTGAAACAGGCTTTCATCACCTCTTCTCGATCCCGAAGCGACATGGTTACATCGGTACATGCCATTGCTTGGAGCGCTCCCAGGGCACCCCGAGACAAGGAGGTACGACATGAGACGCCTGTTCCAGGCCCTGACCGTGCTCGCGGTCGCGGCCACCGCCGCGCTGGTCGCCGCAACGCCGGCGCAAGCAGCGACGATCTGCGAGCAGTACGGCACCACCACCATCCAGGACAAGTACATCGTCCAGAACAACCGCTGGGGCAGCGCCGCCGAGCAGTGCATCGAAACCACCAACAATGGCTTCCGGATCACCTCACAGCAGGGATCCACCTCCACCTCCGGGCCGCCGCTCTCCTACCCGTCGGTGGTGCTCGGCTGCCACTACCAGAACTGCTCACCCGGGACCAACCTGCCGGCGCAGCTCAGCCAGGTCAGCAGCGTCCCGTCCGCGATCAACTACGGATACGCGGGCGGCGCCTACAACGCCACCTACGACATCTGGATGGATCCGACTCCGAAGACCGACGGAGTGAGCCAGATGGAGATCATGATCTGGTTCCACCGACAGGGTTCGATCCAGCCGATCGGCGGTCCGGTCGGCAACACCTCGGTGGGGGGACGTAACTGGGAGGTCTGGCGAGGTAACAACGGCGGCAACGACGTCGTCTCCTACCTCGCACCGGCGACCATCAACAGCTGGTCGTTCAACGTCAAGGACTTCATCGACGACGTTGTCGCGCGGACCCAGGTCACCAACGACTGGTACCTGACCAGCCTGCAGGCGGGCTTCGAACCGTGGAACGGCGGGGTCGGGCTGGCCGTCAACAACTTCTCCGCCGATGTGAACATCGGAACGAGTCCCCCACCCCCACCGCCGCCGGGTGACGGCGGCACCATCGTCGGCCAGGCCAGCGGACGATGCCTGGACCTCCTGGACCTCGGCACCGCCGACAGCACCCCGATCCAGCTCTGGGACTGCACCGCAAACTGGAACCAGCTCTGGAGCCGTTCCGGCAACACCTTCGTCAACCCACAGACCGGCAAATGCCTGGACGTCTCCGGCGGGTCCACCGCCAACGGCGCCCGGGTGCAGCTCTACGCCTGCAACGGCACCGGAGCCCAGAGTTGGCAGGTCAACGGCGACGGCACCATCACCAACCCGCAGTCCGGCAAGTGCCTTGACGCGGTGGAGCAGGGCACCGGCAACGGCACCCGACTCCAAATCTGGGACTGTTTCGGCGGCGGCGGCACCCAGCCCAACCAGGTCTGGATAGTCGGCGGCGGCAGCACGCCCCACCTCCGGGCGACGACCAGACCCCGTTGGCGATCAACGGCCAGTTGTACGTCTGCGGGGTGAACCTGTGCAACCAGTACCACCAGCCGATCCAGCTGCGCGGCATGAGCACCCACGGCCTGCAGTGGTTCAACAACTGCTACAACGACGCCTCGCTCAACGTACTGGCCGACGAGTGGCGGGCCGACCTGTTCCGGATCGCGATGTACGTGCAGGAGGGGGGCTACGAGACCAACCCGCCGTGGTTCACCAACCGGGTCAACGAGCTCGTGGACGAGGCCGAGGAACGCGGCCTCTACGCGATGATCGACTTCCACACGCTGACACCGGGCGACCCGATGTACAACCTCGATCGGGCGAAGACCTTCTTCGCCGCCGTCGCTTCTCGCAACGCCGACAAGAAGAACGTCATCTACGAGATCGCCAACGAGCCCAACGGGGTCGGCTGGGGCACCATCAAAAGCTATGCCGAGCAGGTTATCCCGGTGATCCGGGCCAACGATCCGGATGCCGTGATCATCGTTGGCACCCGTGGCTGGTCCTCGCTCGGCGTCTCCGAGGGAGCCAACGCCGACGAGGTCATCAACAATCCGGTCAACGCCAGCAACATCATGTACGCGTTCCACTTCTACGCCGCGTCGCACCAGGACCTCTACCGGGCCGAGGTGCAGCGCGCGGCGGCGGCACTCCCGCTGTTCGTCACCGAGTTCGGCACCGTCGACTACACCGGTGACGGTGGGGTCGACGTGGGCAGCACCAACGCCTGGATCAACCTGCTCGACCAGCTGAAGATCGGCTACGCGAACTGGACCTACTCCGACGCCAACGAGGGCAGCGGAGCGTTCAACCCCGGAACCTGCAACAGCGGCGACTTCTCCGGGACATCGAACCTGACCGCCTCCGGCAATCTCCTCCGCAGCCGGATCAGCACCCCCGACAACTTCCCGACGAGCTGACCTCGGCCGGGCTCCGGTTGACTCGTGGCCGGCGGCGGGAGCTCTCCCCCAGCCTCACCCGCCGCCGGCCACGTCGGCGCCACTGGCTACCCGTGATGGGCCCGGATCGGGGGGCGGGGCGCGGCCAGCGTGGGCGTCAGCGCGGCAGCGACTTCTTCGGCGAACTCCTCGTGGACGAAGAGCTTGCCGCGCCGCACTTCGTGCAGGCGAACGTCACCCCGGAACCCGGACATCATCGTGCGGGTCCAGGCCACCGGGAAGTAGGGGTCGTCGGCGCCCCAAACCAGCTGGACGGGAACGGTGATGCGGGAGTGCAGGCCAGCCAGAGCTTCGAAAGCCGAGAAGTCGAAGTTCCGGGGGAACTGGCCGAATGCCCAACGCAGATCGGCGCTTTCCTTGAGGGGCCGCAGGAAGAACTCCGCGAAATCTCCGTCCAGCAGTTTTCGGTCCTGGAAGGCGTCGCCGAGAACGAACCGGTTTCGCCGCAGTAGCCGATTGTTCAACGCGAACGTGAGCAGACGCTCGAATCCGGGTAGGTGGCGGGTGGCGAACAGCAGCGAGAGGCGCCAGTGGGCCCCCTGCGGCTGCTCGGTGTCGATCAGACCCCAGGAGCGGACGCGAGGATCCCCGGCCAGGGCACATCGCGCGATGAGCCCACCGCTGTCATGGCCCACCACCGCCACATCCTTCAGGGCAAGGTTGTCCAGGACGTGCCGTACCGCCGCCGCGTGCGTGGCGACATCAATGCGAACGGCCCGGTCGAAGCGGCTGTCGCCGGCCCCAACGAGATCAATAACGTGGCATCGAAAGCGCGGAACGAAAAAGGGCAGCAGGCTACGGAACGTTGCCCCGCTGACCGGCCAGCCATGCACGAAGAGCACGTCTGGCCCTTCGCCAATACTGCGGACCGCAACCTGACCTTGACCCACATCGACAAGGCGGTCCGGCCGGGCACGGAAGAGATCGGCGGCCTGCGCGACGGTAAAATCAGGCATCGATTCACTCCTTTCGACATCACGTGGCACGTGGAGCCACCGGAGGAGGGCACGCCCCGCCACTACCACCGGCAGCACGCTCTTCATGACTCGACAGTGACAGCCCAATAACACCGTGTCGATTACCTATCAGGTAGCGAACCCCGCCCCGCCGCACACCATTGCCGCGCCACACCATTGCCAAGCCACACCATTGCCGCGCCACACTGTCGAGCTGCCCACCCATCAGACCGTTTCCGGGGCGACCCCAAAGATGCCCGACACGGGAAGGCGGCGGCCAGAACCACGAGCCATCACCTCACCCACGGAGCCGACGCAGCCGGACAGCTGAGGGCTGCCTGGGCGAAGGCTCTGGCCAGCGCGGACCGCAGGGCCAGCCCTCAGCCGGAAGCCGAGCGCCGGCTTCTCAGCTCTCGCGCGGTCTCCTCGTCGGCGGGATAGAACGACTCGATCGACAACTCGGAGAGGGTTACGTCCAAGGGCGTACCGAAGGTTGCCACCGTGGTGAAGAGGTTGAGCACCCGGCCGTCTCGGCGCAGTCGCACCGGCACCACGATGTCGTTGGTCATCGGGCCGACGGCATGGGCTGCACCGCCGGGGTAGCCCCGCAGCTCCTCCTCAAGGTCAGCCAGATCGGGGTCACCACTGAACTCCACCTGCCGGCCCAGCCGATGCAACAGGTGCCACCGCCACTCACCCAGGTTCACGATGTGTGGGGCCAACCCTGCCGGGTGCAGACTCGCCCGGAGGACATTCGCCGGCGGCATGAGCAGCTCGGGTGCCACCAGATCGGTGAGCACCGACAGGCTCTCGTTGGCCGCCACCAGGTTCCAACCCCGGTCAACGACGACGGCGGGGTACGGTTCGTGCCCGTCGAGCACCTGTCGAATAGCAGCGCGGATGACGGTCATGGGCGGAGCGTCCAGCGCGTTCTCTGGATAGACCGGCGCGAACCCAGCGGCCAACAGCAGCCGGTTCCGCTCCCGCAACGCCAGGTCCAGCCGATCCGCCAGCTGCAACACCATCTCCCGGCTCGGCGACGAGCGACCAGTCTCCAGGAAGCTGAGGTGTCGGGTGGAGATGTCGGCCCGGATAGAGAGCTCCAGCTGGCTGAGTCGGCGCCGACGGCGCCAGTCCCGCAGCATCACCCCAACGGCGGGTCTCGTGACGGTCATCCCAGCATCGTCCGTCGCCGACGTCTCGCTGTCCATTACCTGCGAGGTAGGGCCGGCGCCGGGCCAGCCCACGGCCGGCTACCAGGCAACCAGGAGTTCGGCGGGGCCGTGCGTGCGGAACGTCGGGCGCCACCGGACCGGCGCCCCGGGTACGGCGAGTGCCAGGCCTGGCAGCCGCCGGGCCAGCACGGTGATCGCCTCCTCGGCCTCGACCCGGGCCAGGGCCGCACCGAGGCAGTAGTGGGGGCCGTTGCCGAAGGCGAGCCGCGCGGGGTTTCCATCCGCCCCCCGGGTGGCGGCGGCGATGCTCAGCAGCACCGTGTCGCCGGCCGGAATCGTGGCGCCCCCGATGGTCATCTCCTCGGTGGGGAAGCGACGGATCGCGGCGGGTGCAGGCGGTTCGAGGCGCAGCGTCTCCTCGATCGCCTCGGAAACCCGCACCCCACGGAGGCTGCCATGGTCAAGTAGGCGCAGCACGGTCGAGGCGATCAGGTTGGCGGTGTTCTCGTACCCGGCGAACAGGATCAGGAAGGCCAGTGAGGTCAGTTCGTCCCGGGTAAGCCGGTCCCCCTCCTGCTCGGTGGCGACCAAGGCGCTCAGCAGGTCGTCGCCGGGTCGCTGTTGCTTCGCCTCGATCAGGTTGACGACGTAGCCGTGTAGTTCGACGACCGCCTGCCGGATAGCATCCCGATCCGGCGGGTAGCTGGTGAGCATCGTGTCGGTCCAGGCCCGCAGATCGGTACGCCCAGCGTCCGGTACGCCCAGCAGGTCGGCGATCACCTGGACGGAGAGCGGCGTGCAATAGCCGGTGACCAGGTCGACGGGGCTACCCGTGGCGACCATCGTCTCCGCCAGCTCTTCGGCGGTTCGTTGGATCCGGGGACGCAGTGCGGCGACCCGCTGTGGGCTGAAGGCCGGGCCGACCAGGCGGCGCAGTCGGGTGTGATCGGGTGCGTCCAGGTTGAGTAGGTTCGCGTCGAGGGCCGGCGGCAGCGCGAATCCGGACCAGCCGCCCCGGCTGTGCTTTCGGTTGAGGGCCAGGCGGGGGTCGGCCAGCGCCCGGGAGACCAGGTCCGGGCTGGTGACCAGCCAGGCCATAGAGGTATCCGGCAGCAGCACCTGATGCACGTCGCCGGTCTTTCGAAGCTGGTCGTACTCCGGCCCGATGCGCGCGCCGGAACGGGGAATCGGGGCCAACTCCGCCCGCGTCGGTTGGTCTTGGGACATCACGCCAGGGTAGCGGCGATCCGCCGACAGTCCGAAGTGGCAGAAAGTCGGCCGGCGAGTCGACGTGGTGGTGGGCAGCTCGGCGAGCCGAACTGGTCAGGATCAGCGCGCCGAGCCCTCCGCCCACCGACCTCAGCGGTCAGGTGTCGATCGGTCGATCACGGTACGAGAAACATGCGCCGGGCGATGCCGGGATCCCGTAACGGCTTGACCGCCAACCGTACGAGGATCAGTGCGTTGTCGTCGCCGGCGATCCGGTTGGCGCTGAGCTCGCCGCAGGAGCGGCACTGGTGGATGATCATCCATTCACCGTCGGGCCGCACCGACATGCTCAACGCCTCCATCCGGCCGCGGCAGGTCGCGGCTCGGTCGCCGGGGATTCGCCGGTCCACGTGCAGGCTGGCCAGGCAGTTCGGGCAGTGATTGCGGTGCGTGGTGCCGGGCGCCTCGGACGACACGTCCAGCCGGCAGCCCACGCATCGGAAGTCGTTCGCCCGATGCCCACCCTGCCGGTGGAGAACGTCCTTGTGTCGCTGTGGCCGCCGGTTGGCTCGCGCCCGCTCGTACGCGCTTCCGCTACGCCTTGGCATCGTCGATACCTCCAGTCGATTCAGAGGTCGCCGAAGGTTTCGAGCGGAAACGGGGGCTGCGCCAGTGGGCGCACGGCGATACGCATCAAGATGAGCTGGTTGTCGTCGGCGCAGATGGGGTTGGCGGTCAGCTCATCGCAGCGTACGCAGCGGTGGATGACCATCCAGTCGCCAGTGCGGAGCACGGCGATGGCGATCGGCGACATCCGGCTCCGACAGTCACTGGGACCGCCCTCGACGTGATCGTGAACGTGCTGGGAGTGCAGACAGGACGGGCAGTGATTGCGCCGGACACCGTCTCCGGCGGCGGCGGACACGGTGAGGCCGCACCGGATACAGGAGAACGTGTCGATCTTCAGGATGTTCTGCGACGTACGCGAGAGAGTCTTCTTGGTGTTGGACACCCGGGGTGCTCCTTGCTGAAATGCTGGTAGGGACAGCAAGAGCAGGCCGAGCAAGCCTCGCCTCGACCCGTCGTGGCATACGCACGCCGGGCATGGGTGGCGGAGTCAGGCACCGGAAGATAACGTCCGGTCACTTACCGCTCGGAAGGAGCGGCATCGAGAAGCGGACTACTGAACGGTGCAGCGAGGCGCACTCGGCGCGGGCTGGATCATAAAATCTCTCTCCCAGGGCAGCGGCCCAGAGCAGGGTACGGAACCTCCGTCAGGGTAGGCAGCCCACACCGCCGCTGTCACCCGGATTATCGAGCACCAGCCCACCCCCACGGGCTGGGCCCGCAGGAGAGCGGCTCACGGATCACACCTGACGTACGGCGACGCCGAGGGCTTTCAGGGCGTCCACCTCCTCGTCGGGGGCGTCAGCGGTGGTTACGACAGCGTGCAGCGCAGCGGCGGGAGCGACCAGGGCGAGGGCGGTACGGGAGAGTTTGGCCGCCTCGGCTACCACGATGACGCGGTGGGCCGATGCAATCGCGGCGCGCTTGATCGCGGCGTCAGCCAGGTCGTACGCGGTCAGCCCGTTCGTGGCGGTCAGGCCGCAGCAGCCGATGACCGCGGTGTCGAAGCGCAGCGTGGCGAGGGACGCCTCCGCCAGAGGGCCGGTCAGCGCCAACTCGCCGGGGCGGGGCTCCCCACCAGGCACGAGCAGCCTCAGTTGGGGTGCGCCGACGAGGGCGTTGGTCGCGTGCAGGGACAGCGGCATGACGGTCAGGCGGCGACGCGCCAGTGCGCGGGCCACCGCAAGGCAGGTGGTGCCAGCGTCGATGACGATCGCCTCGCCGTCCGCGATCATCTCGGCTACCGCCGCGGCGATTCGTTGTTTGACCTCCGCACCCTCGCTCGCCCGAAGCGCGAACGGGGGTTCGTCGCCGCGCAGCAGCACGCTTCTGGCCCCACCCCGGTAACGCTCAAGCAGGCCCTGCTCGGCCAGGAGCTCCAGGTCTCGGCGGACGGTCATCTCCGAGGTGCCGGTTCGCTCCGCCAGCTCCGCGACGCTGAGCCGCCCGGCCCGGCGTACGGCATCGGTGATCTGTCGGTGTCGGTCCACGCTCGCCATCCCCCTATTGAACACCAGTTGCGTTCAAATTTCGATGTTAGAACAAAAAACATGTTTGCTATGTTCGCTTGCATGTTTGAATCGCTACGGGCGGCTCGGCTGGCCACCTTCGCCTACTTCACCCTCAACGGCTTCATCCTGGGGATCTGGGTCGTCCATATCCCTGTCATCGAGCACCGGGCCGCCATCAGCCACGCCACACTCGGCTGGCTCCTGCTCCTCCTCGGTGCCGGCGCTTTCGTCGGGATGCAGGTCGTGGGACCCCTCACCGACCGCTTCGGCGCGCGTCGGGTCGTCCCGCTGAGCGCGGCCCTGTGCAGCGCGACGCTGATCCCGCCCGCCTTCGCTGGGAACGCCGGGACACTGGGCCTGGCCCTACTGGTGCTGGGCATCGGCAACGGCTGCCTGGACGTCAGCATGAACGCCCACGCGGTGCAGGTCGAGGCTGGATACAAGCGCCCGATCATGTCCGCGTTCCATGCCATGTTCTCCGTCGGCGGCGTCCTCGCCGCACTGGCCGGCGCGCGGACCCTCAGCTGGGGCTGGGGCCCCACAACCACGCTGACCACGGTCAGCCTCCTCGGCCTGGCAGCCACCGCGGCCGCCGCGCCCGCACTGCTGTCGTTGCCGGCGAACACCGGCGCGCGGACCCCAGCCAGCACCACCAGGAGCCGCCGGACCAAAGCTCCGCTGCGCATCTGGGCGCTCGCCGGGCTCGCACTGATCCTGATGCTCACCGAAGGCGTCGCCAACGACTGGAGCACGTTGTCCATGCGCGACGCGTTCGACACACCCGCCGCCACCGCCGCGCTCGCCTACGGAGCCTTCGCCGCCGCCATGACGATTGGACGCTTCCTCACCGACACCATCGTCGCCCGTTTCGGCCCGGTGGCCATCGTCCGGTACGGCTGCGCGCTGGCCGCGCTCGCCCTCACCACCATCGCGCTCGCGCCGTCGATCCCACTCGCTCTCGCCGGGTGGACGCTGCTCGGAATCGGTCTCTCCGGCGCCGTCCCGCAGCTCTTCAGCGCGGCCGGTCACACCGACCCGGATGCTGCCGGCACCAACGTCTCCCGCGTCGCGGGCCTCGGCTACCTCGGCATGCTTGGCGGACCCGCCGTCATCGGGCCGCTCACCCAGCTGATGCCCCTGAACTACACGTTCGTCCTGCCCGCGATCCTCTGCCTGGTCGCCGCGCTCGTGGCCCGCGTCCTTCACCCCCAGGAGGAGGAGACCCGGCTCGACGTCGAGGCTCCGCAGCCGGCCACCGCCCGATCAACAGCAAACGGGCCCGGGGCGCAGCGGAGCTGAAGAGCTATTTAGATAACTCTCTAGGTTGACAGTCTTCAAATCAGGGAGCAGACTGGAGTTTGCTTCGAGAAACATCGAGACAGCGAAGCCGGCGTCGCTCCATCCACGCCGACAACCAGATGATCGAACCCAGCAGGAGGAAAACCATGTCCCGGGTACAGCTCGCGCTCCGCGTCTCCGACCTCGAAGGCTCAATCGCCTTCTACTCGAAGCTGTTCAACACCGAGCCAGCCAAGCGCCGCCCCGGCTACGCCAACTTCGCCGTGACGAACCCGCCGCTGAAGCTCGTACTCCTGGAAGGTGAGCCGGACCAGACCACCGCGCTGGACCACCTGGGGGTCGAGGTGCCCAGCACCGACGAGGTAGACGCCGCGACCAGGCGACTCGCCGACTCCGGTCTTACCACCCTGGAGGAGCAGAACACCGAGTGCTGCTACGCGCTCCAGGACAAGGTCTGGGTGCACGGCCCCGGCAAGGAGCCGTGGGAGGTCTACACCGTCAAGGCCGACTCCGACCAACTCCAGAAGGCGACCGAGAGCGCGTGCTGCACCCCGACCGGGGCGAAGGAAACGGCGGGCAGCGGCAACCAGGCGAGCTGCTGCTGACCGCCCGTACGCATCGAGGCAGTGACCGCCGGCGCCTCACTCAACGACCGCGCCGGCGGTCCTGCCGAGGTGCGTTGGGGCCGGAACTCAGTGCGTCGACTGCCGCATGATCCAGGTGGGCAGGGGCTCCTCGAAGGTGCTCGCCACCTCCCAGCCAGCACGCCGGTACACCTCGACGTTGTCGGGGTTGCTGGTTTCCAGGACCGCCGGAAGACCCGCTGCGGCGGCGTGTCGCAGCCCCATCGCCATGACCGCGTGGCCCCATCGACGACCCATACTCTCAGGATGGGTGCCCAGGACGCTGAGGTACCAGAACGGCTCTGTGGGCAGCGCCGCGTCCATCGCCCGATGGAAGGCATCGAAGCGACTCAGCGCCTCGGCGGGGAGGTGAGTGGCGAGAACGCCGTCCAGTTCCTCGCCTTCCACCCCAGGCGCCTGCCAGATCGCGACCGACGCTCCGCGCTCGATCGTCCAGATCGTTTGTTGCTGCACCTGCTTGTCGAAAAGGTACCCAAAGAAGACAGTGGCGTACTCAGGGTAGGTCGCCTGGTCGGGGAAATAACATCGCAGCAGGGGGTCCTTCTCGAAGGCGGCGACAAGTGAGCCGACGACGCGCTCACGGTCTCCCGGCATGGCAACGGTGATCTCAGGTGCTGTCACGGGATGCAAAACTACCGCAGCTCAACGCGACTACCCGATACGTGTAAGCAGGCTCGCATCTCATTTGGGGGCTTTTGTTCATATATCGCCTCTTACATACCCTATGCCGGATTTTACTCGTGTTGGTTGCCTCCTACCTGGTAGCCCGAGGAGCGCCACACCGCACCGCCCTGGGTGGCTCCTCGTCCGTAAACGGGGAAGGACAGCGGAGCGCGATGGACCACGCGATGGACCAGCAGCACCACAAACACGAACCGAGCCGGCTGCGCCAACGCCGCCCAAAGCCACGATGGTGGGCGGTCGGACTGGCCGGGATGACGGGCTTGGCCCTCACCACCGTCGGGGTTGCCGCCGCCGCGGACGCCGCCCGGCCTTTCCCGACCAGCGCCGAGGACCGCCCTGGCAAGACCGCGGACCATCCCGGGACGCCGGACAAGCCCGCCACCGGTGGCCACCGCGGCGAATCCGACGAGCAGGGCAAGGGCAAGAAGGAACCCAAGGGCATTCCCGTCCCCTGCGACACGGACAAGCTGATCGCCGCGATCACCCTCGCCAACGCCCGCGGCGGCGCCACCCTCAACCTCGCCAGCAAGTGCACCTACCTACTCACCGCCCCCATCGACGACGCCGGCCTCCCCGACATCACCACCCCCATCACCCTCAACGGCGGCAAACACACCACCATCGAACGCGCCGCCGCCGTCGAACAATTCAGAATCCTCACCGTCGACACCGGCGGCGACCTCACCCTCCACCACCTCACCATCACCGGCGGACAAACCGACNGCGACGGCGGCGGCATCCTCGTCAACACCGGCGGCGCACTCACCACCAACCACAGCACCATCACCCGCAACATCTCCGGGGGCAGCGGTGGCGGCATCCGCAACAACGGCGTGGCCACCCTCAACCACTCCACCGTCAGCCGCAACACTGCCGTATTCGGCGGCGGGATCTTCAACTCCGGCCTGCTCACGTTGACCAAGTCTCAGGTCGAGTCGAACAACGGAAGTGAGGCGGGCGGCATCTTCAGCCTTGACAGCATGAGCGCCACGCACAGCGTCATCGCTCACAACCAGGCCAGCGACGCCGGCGGTGGGCTGCTGCTGGGTTCGGGAACGCATACCCTGACGCACACCCGAATCTTGAACAACACCGCACCCCAGGGTGGCGGTTTCCTGATCAACTCCCCCGGCCAGGTCACCCTCGAAAAGGTTCTCCTCGCGGACAACACCGCGACGAGCCAATCTGGTGGCGGGGCGGCGGTCTCCAATGGCGCATTCCTCGTCGTCAGGGACAGCACCATCAAGAAGAACACCGCCGCCACCAACGGGGGCGGCATCAGTAACTCCGGAGAGACCGTCCTCCAGCAGACGGAGGTCATCGGTAACCAGGCGGGCAACCAGGGCGGCGGCATCAACAACGAAGCCACCGGCACCCTCGACCTCATCGCGACAAAAGTCATCAAGAATGTCGCCGTCACCGACGGCGGGGGGATCTACAACGACAACGGCACGGTGAACCTGAACACCGCCACCGGCACGATCGTGGTCAAGAACCGACCCAACAACTGCGTCAACGTCCCCGGCTGCGCCGGCTAGAAGACCAAACGAATCGGCCCCACAGTGGCCCCGCTCCCGCCGAACTCCGGTAGGGGGCGGGGCCCGGTCCGTTCGACGCGGGTGGCGAGCCAGGGTTCCGGCGCCCATCGCGCCGGGATGCCCTCAGCTCCCGGGGAGACCGCGCGCTATTCGGGAAGGTCCCGCGGCAGAGTGTTGTACCGGTCCAGAGTGGCCTTGCTGGTCGAGTTGTCCTGGAACACCAGCTCCCATGGGCCAGTGTTGATATCCATGGCTTTACCGAAGCCGACCCACTTGCCGGTCATGCGTCTGCCGGTCGGCTCGACGAGCAACTGGATCGCTCCGTGATAGCGGGCGCCTCGGTAGTAGCCCTCCTCGGCCGTCTGCTCGGTCCACGTCCCGGTGATGACGCTGCCGTCCACCGTGAGATCCAGCGCCAGCGAGGAGGAGGCGGAGTTCGGGAGGCTGCGTACGGTCAGCCGGTCACTGTGCTGCAACAGCACCACGTAGTGCTGCCCGGCGTAAGACTCACCGCGGCCGCTTGAGTAGTACTGATAGCGACTGAGCCACACGCCCACGTAAGAGCCGTGCGGGGTGCCGGGGCGAGCCGCCGGCTCTGGGGTGGCCAGATCCGACATCGACGAGGTCAGGTCGTGGCCTCCCTCGCGATCGGCCTTGACCTGAGCGCCCGGCAGCGCGGCGAAGCCGAGTAGCTCGATGGGGAGGCCGGTAACGACCTCCAGCGCACGGAGGTAGACGGGCCTGGGAGCAGCGATCGCGCCAGACTCCCACCGCTGGACAAGCCGCTTGTTGGCGTCGTTCGGTTCTCCGGCCCGGTGCCCGGCGGCCTGCAGCGCGCGGGCGAAGTCGTCCTGGCTCATCCGCATCCCGGCACGGACAGCTCGGAGCGCGGTGTTGGGGGTAGTCATGGTCATCACCATAGCTATCTGTCGCCTGAATGTCGCCGTGAATGGTGGTGGTTTGCCATGTGCTGTGCCGCCGCGCCCGGCGACACAGCAGCGACATCATGACGGGAGCCAACCGCTATAGCAGCACCGAGGGAGGGCGATCCTCATGCGAAACATCCGTAGTGCCTGGCGGCGACTCATCGGCCAGTCCGTACCCGCACGGCCTGCCGCCACGCACCGCTTCGGCCGTCGGCCCGCGCACATGGATGCGACCGGACCTGCGAACCGGTACGCGACACGGGCGGGTGCCTACAACCCACTCCGCAACCAGCCAACGGTGATCTTCGATACTCGGCCGTTGATGACCCCGCTGGCCCGACAGCGGGCCAACTCCCAGTGATGGCCACCGATGCCTGATCGCGCCCGTGACCGGCTGTCGGCAGCCCAGTTGCGCAACCGGATGCTCCTGTCCGCTCGGCGAATCATCACCGAACACTGGCCACGCGTGGACCGGTGCCCGGTCTGTGGCTGTGGGTGGCCGTGCCCACCCACCGAAACCGCCTACGATTACCTAACCTCGGCGGGGCAGGGCTGCTGGGCGCCCCCGAAGCGGGTGCGGGGCTGGCGGTGACACCAACCCTCAGATTCTTCCTGACGGCTGGACCGGACTGCTCCGCGGTGACCTGATCCGAGCACCACCACTCGTCCGGGTTGGCCCGGTCCGCCCGGATCAGTCAGGGTCCGGCCGTTGTCCTGACTCGCACCGCATCTCTGTCTTATTTAAGCGTTTTCTTCGTTTTTATGGCTGTCTGGGGGCTGTGTCGGAGTTAGCTGAAGGTGGTCGCTATCGCCTGCCCGGTAGCCGAGGAACGGCCACCGCAGGTGGTGCGTTGCTCGCCGTTCACGGAGAAAGGAGACCAAGACTGTGATGGCCCAACCGCACCACGACCACGAACCAGACAAGCCCCGGGCGCGCCGAGCCAGAAACCGGTGGTGGGCCGTCGGGTTGGCCGGCATGACGGGCTTGACCCTCAGCACCGGCGGCGCGGTCGTCACCCCGGCCGCCAGCGCGATCAGTCACGACGTCGCTGCCGCCGGCGACGCCCCCTCCGTTGACGACCGCCGCGGTAAACGCGACGACGGCAGGGGCAAGCACACCGGCAGGGGCAGCGGGGTGAAGGGGAAGCAACCCAAGGGCGCCCCCGTGCCCTGCGACGCCAACGCCCTCATCGCCGCTATCACCCTCGCCAACGCCCGCGGCGGCGCCACCCTCAACCTCGCCAAAGACTGCACCTACCTGCTCACCACCAACCTCGACGGCGCCGGCCTGCCCACCATCACCCTCAACGGCAGCAAACACACCACCATCGAACGCGCCGCCGCCGCCGACCAGTTCCGCATCCTCACCATCAACGTCGGCGGCGACCTCACCCTCAACAATCTGAAAATCACCGGCGGACAGACCATCGGCGACGGTGGCGCAATACTCGTCAACACCGGCGGAAGACTCACCACCAACGACAGCGCTATCACCCGCAACATCGCCGACGGCAACGGCGGGGGCATCGCCAACAACGGCATTACGGCTCTTCGAAGTTGAGCGGGGTTCGTGGCTGGCGGTGACCCGGATGTGAAGGGCTCGCAGCTCATCGGTGATCATCTGAGTGTCTAGTTCGGATGTCACAAGTGAAGAGCTGCGAGCATGGTCAACGATACGACCCGGCTGCTGGGTCTGGACGGCCTGGTGGCCGAGCGAGTCGAGCTGGACGCCGCCGGCGTCCCCGTGGTGAACCTGTCCACCAGTTGTGAACAGGCACGATGCTGCCCGCAGTGCGGGCAGCGAGCAGCGCGGGTGAAGCAGTGGACCACGACGCGGCCGCGGGACCTGCCGGTCGCTGGGCGGCCGGTGAGGCTGCGCTGGCGTAAACGACGCTGGTACTGCCCGACGCCGGCCTGTCCGCGCAGGTCGTTCACCGAGCAGGTCGCCCAGGTGCCGGCCCGTTCAAGGCTGACCATCCGGTTGCGGCAGGCGGCTGGGGCGGCGGTCGCCGACGGCGGGCGCACGATCGTGCAGGCCGCCCGCGACCACGGTGTCTCGTGGCCGATCGTCGCGGCCGCGTTCACCACCCACGCCACTGCGGTGTTGCCGGCCGAGCCCGAGCCGGTCGCGGTGCTTGGCATCGACGAGGTCCGCCGGGGCAAACCGCACTGGATCTGGGACGAGCAGGCCGCCTCGTGGACCACGACCGCGGACCGGTGGCACGTCGGCTTCTGCGACTTGTCCGGCGGCCAAGGGCTCCTCGCGCAGGTCGAAGGCCGCACCACCGCCGCTGTCACCGGCTGGCTGGCCGCTCGCCCACCGGCCTGGCGCGAGCAGATCCGCGCGGTCGCGATCGACATGTGCACCGTGTTCAAGGCCGCGATCCGGCAAGTGCTGCCGCACGCGGTGCTGGTCGCCGACCACTTCCACGTCGTGCAGCTGGCCAACCGGGCCGTGACCGAGGTCCGCCGCCGGGTCACGCTCACCCAACGCGGGCGTCGTGGCCGCGGTAACGACCCGGAGTGGCGGATGCGCAACCGGCTGACCCGCTCGGCGGCTCGCATGCCCGGCAAACACGTCGACCGCCTGACCGACACCCTCGACGCCCTACCCGCCAAGATCGGCACCCCGATCCTCGCCGCGTGGAACGCCAAGGAAGACCTGCTCGACCTGCTCGCGACCGCCCGCACCCAGCCCGACCGCGAACACGTCCACCGGCTGCTACGCCGCTTCTACACCCGCTGCGCTGCCACTGACCTGCCCGAACTACACCGACTCGCCACCACCATCGAGACCTGGTGGCCGCAGATCCACGCGTTCCTGACCACCGGCATCACCAACGCCGGCTCAGAAGGAACCAACCGGGTCATCAAGACCGTCGCCCGCGACGCCTACGGCTTCCGAAACCCCGAAAACCAGCGCCTACGCACCCGCACCGCGACCACCCGACGCCACCGCGGACACCTCAACCTCGCCTAACTTCGAAGAGCC
>NZ_AZWO01000039.1 GCF_000514775.1 Salinispora pacifica CNR114
GGTCAGCTGGTGGAGTAGCCGCGGGTGGCGATCCAGTCGGCGAGGGCTTCGGTGGTGATCCAGTACTCGGCGGTGTTCGGGTTCGCCGAGTCGGCGATCTTCACCTGGTCGCCGGCGTCGCGGTAGCCGTTGACGGNGATGTAGTGGCCGCCGGCGAAGGAGTGGCTCTCGCCGTTGGTGTCGGTGGCGGTGCCGGCGATGTTGGCCACGACGGCGCGGCCGTCGTCGACGGTGCGGATGATGTCTTCGCGCAGGGTGTCGGTCTGTGTGGTGTCGGCCTCGGGGGTGGAGATCTCGACGCTGCGGTACACGTCGCTGCCGGTTTCGGTGTTCAGCACCGGGGTGATGTCGTTGATGGAGTCGGTGCCGGACTCGGTGGTGCCCATCCGCTCGGCCATCGAGTAGACGTCGATGTCCTTGTCCTGCACGGACAGGGCGTTGCGGGCGGCGGCGGGGCCGCAGTAGTAGAAGTTCGGCTGGGCCTCGTAGTCGACCGGGAGTACGCGGGTGCCGTCGCGCTGGCTTTGCGCGGTGGGCTGCGCGGTGGGGGCGGCGAAGGCGGCGGTCGCGGGGGCGGCGATGGCGCCACCGGTGGCGATCAGGCCAGCGGCGGTCAGGGCGGTCTTGCGAAGGATGTCGGTACGCATGATGATCGAAGCCTTTCGCTCGGGGGTGCCGCGGACGCGGGGGGCGCCTACGGGTCGGGCGAGGTGGTTCGAGAAGAGATTCGAAAGAGGGGGTTGCGCCCGGCGGGGTGCTACTCGGGCGGCCCGGGGAGGTAACCAACGCCGGCCCGGTGGCATTCCGGGGCGGTCGAACCACCGGCGTCCGGCGGTCCGGCGGGGCGCTCGCGGCTGCCCCGCATGGTTACGCCAGGTATAACCACGGGCCCCCACCACCGATTCCCCGGCGACGGTGACCCGGGCCACCCGACAAAACGTCAGATACCTCACATTCGATGAACTACCAATTCGACCAAAACGCCTATTTTATCGGTAATCGCATCGCATTGGCGATAGCAACGGCGGCCACAAAGAGCCTTCCGGCCACCACCCCCCGCTCGGCCGACAGCCTTTGGGGCAGCCAACGGGCACCGGAGTTCACCGGCATCGAGACCGACGAAGCAATCGGGTGATCTGGATTACGACAGCCGGCCAAAAATAGCAATGAAACGGTCATCTACTCGCCAAATCAAGTCTCAGTCGACGGACCTCTCGAGCTGGCGTGGAGGTGATCCGACGTAGGCTCTCAGGTGAGAACCGACAGCAGGCCGGACAACCACACGAGGTGGGTCACGGCGGCGCGCCGAGGAGGCCATGTGACCGGGCAGGGCGAGGTCAGGAGCGAGTGCGGCGATCCGGGCGACCGTGCCGACCAGAGCGGGGTGCGGTCATGACCAAGAAGATCCGCCAACTGGACCGCGTGGTCATCCGCTTCGCCGGGGACTCCGGCGACGGGATGCAGCTGACCGGCGACCGATTCACCTCCGAAACCGCCCAACTCGGTAACGACATCTCCACGCTGCCCAACTTCCCCGCGGAGATCCGCGCGCCCGCCGGGACGCTACCCGGGGTGTCGAGCTTCCAGGTGCACTTCGCCGACTACGACATCCTCACCCCCGGCGACTCGCCGAACGTCCTGGTCGCGATGAACCCGGCCGCGCTCAAGGCCAACCTCGCCGACCTGCCGCGCGGAGCCGACATCATCGTCAACACCGACGAGTTCACCCGCCGTAACCTGGCCAAGGTCGGCTACCAGGCCAACCCGCTCGAGGACGACTCGCTCGCCGGCTACACGGTGCACCCGGTGGCGCTGACCTCGATGACCGTCGGGGCGCTCGCCGACCACGAGGTGTCCAAGAAAGACGCCGAACGGGCCAAGAACATGTTCGCGCTGGGTCTGCTGAGCTGGATGTACTCCCGGCCGTACGAGTCGACCCTACGGTTCCTGGAGCGCAAGTTCGCGACCCGGCCGGAGCTGGTCGGAGCCAACGTCGCGGCGTTCAAGGCCGGCTGGAACTTCGGTGAGACGACCGAGGACTTCGCGGTCCGGTACGAGGTCAAGCCGGCGAAGATGCCGCCCGGGACCTACCGGAACATCACCGGCAACGCGGCCCTGTCGCTCGGCCTGGTGGCCGCCGGGGTCCGCTCCGAGCTGCTGGTCTTCCTCGGCGCCTACCCGATCACCCCGGCATCGGACATCCTGCACGAACTGAGCAAGCACAAGCGTTTCGGCGTGCTCACCATGCAGGCCGAGGACGAGATCGCGGCCATCGGTGCGGCGCTGGGCGCCTCGTACGGCGGGGCGCTCGGCGTCACCACCACCAGCGGCCCCGGCGTGGCACTCAAGAGCGAGACCATCTCGCTCGCGGTGGCGCTGGAGCTGCCGCTGGTCATCGTGGACGTGCAGCGGGCCGGGCCGTCGACCGGGATGCCGACCAAGACCGAGCAGGCCGACCTGAACATGGCCCTCTTCGGCCGACACGGCGAGGCGCCGGTGGCGGTGCTCGCGCCGAGGTCCCCGGCCGACTGCTTCTACGCGGCGTTGGAGGCGGCCCGGATCGCGCTGACCTACCGCACGCCGGTGCTCCTGCTCTCCGACAACTACGTGGCCAACGGATCCGAGCCATGGCTGCTCCCCGACGTCGAGTCCCTGCCCGACCTGCGGGTCGACTTCGCCACCCGGCCCAACGGCGAGGACGGTGCCACCTTCCTGCCGTACCTGCGGGATCCGGAGACCCTGGCCCGGCCCTGGGCCGTCCCCGGCACACCGGGGCTGGAGCACCGCATCGGTGGGCTGGAGAAGGCCGACAAGACCGGCGACATCTCGTACGACCCGGCCAACCACGACTTCATGGTGCGGACCCGTGCCACCCGGATCGAGGCCATCCCGGTGCCCGACCTTGAGGTCGAGGACCCGGACGGTGACGCTCAGGTGCTGGTGCTCGGCTGGGGGTCCACCTACGGGCCGATCGGCGCGGCCTGCCGGGGCCTCCGCCAACGCGGGCTCTCCGTCGCCCAGGCGCACCTGCGGCACCTCGCCCCGATGCCGGCCAACCTCGGCGAGATACTGCGCTCCTACGAGCGGGTGGTCATCCCCGAGATGAACCTCGGTCAGCTCGCCCACGTGATCCGCGCCCGGTACCTGGTCGACGCGATCGGCTACAACCAGGTACACGGTCTGCCGTTCACCGCCAACGAGCTGGAGACGATGCTGGAAGAGGTCCTGAAGAATGTCTGAGCCCGTCGCCCTCAAGCTCACCGCGAAGGACTTCAAGTCCAACCAGGAGGTGCGGTGGTGCCCCGGCTGTGGTGACTACGCGATCCTCGCCGCCGTCCAGGGCTTCATGCCGGAGCTGAACATCCCCCGGGAGCGGATCGTCTTCGTCTCCGGCATCGGCTGCTCGTCGCGCTTCCCGTACTACATGAACACGTACGGGATGCACTCGATCCACGGGCGCGCCCCGGCGATCGCCACCGGCCTCTCCACCACCCGCCCCGACCTCTCCGTCTGGGTGGTCACCGGGGACGGCGACGCGCTGTCGATCGGCGGCAACCACCTGATCCACGCGCTACGGCGTAACGTCAACCTGAAGATCCTGCTGTTCAACAACCAGATCTACGGCCTGACCAAGGGGCAGTACTCCCCCACGTCCGAGGTCGGCAAGATCACCAAGTCGACCCCGGTCGGGTCGGCGGACGCACCTTTCAACCCGCTCTCGCTGGCGCTGGGCGCGGAGGCCACATTCGTGGCCCGCACCATCGACTCGGACCGCAAACACCTGCAGTCGGTGCTCCGGGCCGCCGCCGAGCACGAGGGCTCGGCCTTCGTGGAGATCTACCAGAACTGCAACATCTTCAACGACGGGGCCTTCGAACAGCTCAAGGGTCCCGCCACCCGGGACGACTCGCTGATCCGGCTGGAGCACAACCAGCCGATCACGTTCGGCCGGGACGGGCAGTTCTGCGTCGTACACCCGCCCGGCGGTTTCGGCCTGGAGGTCCGCGAGACCGCGGCCACCACGGCGGAGGAGATCGTCGTCCACGATGCCACCATCACCGACCCGGCGTACGCGTTCGCCCTGTCTCGGCTGCCGGGCCTGGACCTGCGCAACACCCCGATCGGGGTGTTGCGTTCGGTCCGACGACCGTCGTACGACAGCGTGGTGCAGGAGCAGCTCGACGCCGCCCGGGCGACGGTGACCGAGACTCGGGAGCAGCAGTTCGCCGGCCTGTTGCACAGCGGCGATACCTGGACGATCAACTGAGCCGGAGGCTGGTCCCCGTGTCCGCCGGGTAGCCGGGCTCCGGACAGCGGCCCGGAGTGCAGCGGCGCGGGCGCTCCGGCCCGGGGCACTTACGGCGCGGGGTTCAGGACAGCGGCCCGAGGCGCAGCGGCGCGGGGTTCAGGACATCGGGGTGGAGGTTCGACGGTCGTCGCGGACGTGCACGAGCATGTCGCCGGTTTCGATGACCCCGCCGGCCCGATCGGCGAGGGTGACCACCTTGCCCCGCCGCACCAACGCGATGACCAGAGCCTCCAACTCGCGGGGGGAGCGGCCGACCTCGTGCCGCTCGGCCGACCGCATCGCGAGCGCCATCCCCTGACCGGGCGTGAGCAGATCCTCCACGACATCGATCAGCGGCGGCGCGGAGGTGGAGAGGCCCAGCAGCCGACCGGCGGTCGCCGACGAGACGATCACATGATGGGCACCACTCTGTTTGAGCAGCGGGGCGTTCTCCGCCTCCCGGGCCGCAGCGATGATCCGCACCTGTCCTGCGGTGAGCTGCCGAACGGTCAGCGCCACCAGCACCGAAGCATCGTCACTGTCGGTAGCAATGATCACCGCCTTGGCGGTCCGGATGTGCGCCTCGTTGAGGGTTGCCGAGCGGGTCGCCGACCCCTCGATCGCCACCAGACCGGCCGAGGTCGCCTGCCGCAGGGCGGCGCCGCTACGTTCGACCACCACGATCCTGGACTTGTCGAAACCGTTCTCGAGCAGGGCGGAGATCGCACTGCGGCCCTTGGTGCCGTAGCCGCAGATGATGACGTGGTCCTTCACAGCTCTCCTCCACCGCGACAGGCGACGGCCGGTCCGGTACTGCTCGGTCAGGACTTCCAGGGTGGTGCCGACCAGAATGATCAGAAAGATGACCCGGGCCGGGGTGATGTAGAGGACGTTGAGCAGACGGGCCGACTCCGAGACCGGGGCGATGTCGCCGTACCCGGTGGTGGAGAGGGAAACCACAACGTAGTAGAAGCAGTCGAGGAGGCTCAGCCCGTCCGAGTCGCGGTTGGCGTCCCGATAACCGTCCCTGCCGAGCCACACCACGGCGACGCTGGCAAGGACGAGCCCGAGGGCCGCGGCCAACCGTAGACTCAACGCGCTCAGCGGATCGCGCCGTTGCGCCGGGAAATGGATCACCGCTCGCCCCGCCCAAACTCCGCTGATACCTGCACGCCCACAACATAACGGGTCGGGGGTAACGCAGATGGCGAGGCGGCAGGGACGACGGCACGACAGCCCCCGACGGGCATGATGGGAGCTGTGCCCCGCGACCACAGCCAACGAAAGCGAGGCGAAGGATGTCGTTGCTCAGACGAGTCATCGGCGGGGTGTTGCGCCGGGTCCGGATGCGGCAGGGCCGCACGCTGCGGGAGGTAGCTACGGCCGCCGGGGTCTCCATGCCGTACCTATCCGAGGTGGAGCGGGGGCGTAAGGAGGCCTCGTCCGAGGTGCTCGCGGCGGTCTGCCGGGCACTCGGGATCCGCCTATCCGACCTGCTCGGGGAGGCCCGGGACGAGCTACGCCGCCTGGAGCGGCCCGAGCCGATGGGGTTCACCATCGGCGAGGTCAACCGCACGCCGAGTTCCCGCGTCGAGCCGGCCCGGCAGCACTCGGTCCGGGCCGGGCTACGCGGCGGCGGCCCCACCTCCTGCGGCGCCGGCCAGGTGCCCCTTCGACTGGGTTCTCCTGGGCTACCCATCGGTGGGGCGGGGCTCGCGCCGATCGGGCCCGCGCCGATCGGGCCGGCGCTGACCGGGCCGGCGCTGACCGGGCCGGCGCTGACCGGCGGCCCGGCGGGAGGGGCCGGCCTACGAGTCCGGTTGATCGCGGCGGCGCCGGCTGACCGAACCGCACGACGCTCGTGGCGGGTCCGGCGGCTCGTCCGGGCACGCCGGCAGCTGGCTCGGCGGTAGCGGACCCGGCGGTAGCCCAACCAGACCGCCCCGAGCCGATCGATCTGCTCGGCCGATCCGCCCTCGACCGATCTGCTCTGAGCCGATCTGCTGCCGGCAGATCGGCTACCTCCTCCTACCCCGGCACGCGCACGCTGGACGGGCCGACTCCCGGGCGGTCCCCGCCCGCCGACGCGCTGGAGGTAGCACCTAATGATCAGAATGTTGGCCGATGGGCAGCAGGGCTTCGGCGACCAGGTCTTCGAGCGGCTGCTGAGGGAACGCATCGTCTTCCTCGGCACCGAGGTGACCGACGAGTCGGCCAACCGGGTCTGTGCCCAGATCCTGCTGCTGGCCGCCGAGGACTCGGACCGCGACATCAAGCTCTACATCAACTCGCCCGGCGGCTCGGTGAGCGCGGGGATGGCCGTCTACGACACGATGCGGTTTGTCCGCAACGACGTGGCGACGCTGGCGTTGGGCATGGCCGGCTCGATGGGGCAGTTCCTCCTCTGCGCCGGGACGGCGGGCAAACGATACGCGCTGCCCCACTCGTGGATCCTCATGCACCAGCCGGCCGGCGGGATGGGGGGCACCGCTGCCGACGTCCGGATCCAGGCGGAGAACCTCCTGCACGTGAAGAAGACCATGCAGGGACTGATCGCCCAGCACAGTGGTCGGACGCTGGCGGACATCCAGCGAGACTGGGACCGGGATCGCTGGTTCACCCCGGAGCAAGCCCGCGAGTACGGCCTCATCGACCACGTCATCACGCAGGCGGCGGAGCTCACGCGCTGAGCAACGGTCGGGCCGAAGCCGCATGGGTCGGCCGAACCTACCTACTGCGGCGGCGGATGTTGTTCACCCGCTCCCCGATTGGCGTCGACCCTTGTCCCTTTGATAGCAACGGAGCCTCCGCCGGACCACGGGACGCCCTCTGCCGACCGGATCGGGCCGGCCAACCAGGACCGCTGGAGGCCCGTGCCGTTGGAAGCGCTTGCCGTCTTCGGAAAGCTCGTGCCGGTGGCGTTGGCTCTCGGCGGCGGTGTGTTGTTCGCCCGGCGGAGCGTCGTCAGCGCGGCGAGCTCGAAGGCGTTCGCCGATTTCGCCTTCCTCTTCGCCGTGCCGTGCTACCTGTTCGCCAACGTCTACCGCAGCGATCTGAGCGTCCTGTTCGCCTGGCCCGCTCTCGCCGGCTACGCCGGCACGGCGGGAATCACCATGGCGGTGGTCGGGGTGCTGGCGGGGCTGACCACCACCCGCGAGCCGCGACAGCTCGCGTTACGGATCATGGCGGCGATCCAGGTAAATACGGCCTATTTCGCGGTACCCGTATTCATCATGCTCTTTGGCGACGCAGCGCCGGTCTTTCCGGTGCTGCTGCTCCAGGTATGCGTCCTCACCCTGGTCGTCCTGGCCATCATGGAGCTGAGCGGGGCGCCGGTGCAGGCTGTACCGGCTGGTCAGGCTGTACCGGCTGGTCAGGCCGTACCCACCTCGGCTGGGGCCGGCGGGCGGCAGGCGCAGCCGACCGGCGGGCTGGGACCGACGCAGACCGGCGGGCCACCGGCGCCGCCGCAACGTCGGAGCCGACGCGGCCGAGTGGGCCGGGCGGTGTGGGGTGCCCTGAACACCCCGGTCGTCTTGGCGTGCAACGCCGGCCTCCTGTTCAACCTGCTAGCCGTCCGGATACCGGAGCCGCTGCTCGGCGGATTCGACTTCGTCGGTGCCGCCGCCGCGCCGATCGCGCTCTTCGCCCTGGGCCTGCACCTGGGCGGCAGCGGGGTCAGCTTCCGCCACACCACCGGCGAGGAGATCTGGCTGATCGCCGTCAAGTGTCTGCTGTTCCCGTTTGCGGTCTGGCTGGCCGTCGCGCACGTCCTCGATATTGACGGCCCCTGGTTGACCTATCTCGTCCTCATCGCGGCGATGCCGGCGCCACAGAACCTGTTCATCGTCGCGCAGCGCTACGGCGTTGACGTCGAGCTGTCGGCCGCGCTGGTGGTGAAGAGCTCGGTCGCGGCGCTACTGCTGCTGCCGCTCTGGGTCCACTGGGCGCAGGCGGGATGACCTCGTTGCCCCGCCACCTCCGGTACGGCGCACCCGAGCTGGCCCCAAACGCTACATCAATCAAGATACGTCATGTCAATGAAATCGTACTTATCGATCTTGCCGGAAGTCGCCTCCATATACTCCCGCAAGTGCGCGCCACCCTTGTGCGCCTCCCAGATCTCGCGGGACTCCCAGTTCTCGTAGAGGACGAAGTGGGCCGGGTCGCTATTATCCTGGTGCAGGTCGTAGTTGATACACCCCTTCTCCGCCCGAGTCAACGGGACAAGCTTCTTCAACTCCGCTTTCACCAGGTCCGCCTGGCCCGGCCGAGCGTGAACGTTGGCAACAATAGACAAACGCGACATTCTGCACCCCTCCTCGCCTGATCGTTCCGTTGTGAAACGCCCTCAGCCCAACAGCGCGGTTCACGAGTCGTCAGCCAATGTGGGTCATCTCGTTGACTACGAATTCATCCACCTTGCCGGCGGTCGCCGCTCCGTAAGCCTCCATGTGAGCGGCGTTCATGTGCGCCTGCCACAGGTCACGGGACTCCCAGTTCTCGTAGAAAACGAAATGAGCCGGGTCACTATTATCCTGGTGTAGATCGTAGTTGATACACCCCTTCTCTGCCCGAGTGGTCGGGATAAGCTTCTCCAACTCCGCCTTTACCAGGTCGACCTGGTCCGGCTTGGCGTGAATGTTGGCAACAATAGTCAGGCGTGACATGCGGTACCCCCTGGTCGCCTCGTCGTTCGTTTGTGGAACTTCTTCACGCTAGCGGAAGAGCCCGCGCCAGGGCCGGTGAGTCGCCAGATGTGGCTCGGAGCTGATCAGGTGGTTCCAGGGCCCGGGTTGGGGTACCCGTCCTCACGGTCGGGTACCGGCCGCGTGGACGGATCGCACCGCCTCGACCACCACCGAGGGAACCTCGTCCTGCACCCAGTGGCCGTGGGTACTGTCCCGCCACTGACCGACGACCGCGGTGGGGTGCCACTCCGACAGAAACCGCTCCAGCGGATACCAGTAGGCCGCACCGGTCTCGTCATCGACACAATTGGTCCGGGTGGTGACCTCCTCACTCGCCGGGTGATAGCCGGGCCGGCAGAGCTCCCGGTCGCCGCCGAGAATCGCCAGGTCGACCTTGTAGGGCCCGAAGGCCGTGTCGTCACCGAAGGCGAGGAAGACCGGCTTCGACCGCAGCGCGGCCAGGTCCCGGTCGAGTTGATCCAGGAACGCGCCGTCCGCGACGGTCGCCATGGCGGAGATGTGCACGGGCTGGGTCACCTCCGGATAGCGCAGCTCATGCGGGGGCTCCAGGGTGAGGTAGGGCCCCCACATCGCGTCCCGCAGCGCCGCGTACTCCGCCGACCCCTCCACCGCGTTGCGTTCGGCGACCCCGATCGCACCGCGGCGGATGAGCTCGCCCTCCGTGTAGAACTCTGGTTCCAGCTGCGCATGGCGCCCACGATCGTGCACCGCGTGCATGAATCCGGTCTGCCCCTGTTCGATACGGTCGAGTTGCCAGGCCCAGGTGTTCATCAGCACAAGACCCCGCACCTTCTCCGGGGTCGCGACTCCGGCGGCCAGTCCGATCGGCCCACCCCAGTCCTGGAGCACCAGGTAGAGATCTTCCAGGGCCAGGTCGGCGATGAAGTCCCGCAGCACCGTCGCGTGCGAACTCGGCAGGTAGTCGAATTCGCTGACCCTCGGTTTGTCGGAGAAACCGAAACCAAGGTGGTCGGTGAGGATCACCCGAAATCCAGCCGCGCTCAACGGGTCGACAATTTTCCGATAGATCATGCTCCAGGTTCCGTTGCCGTGGACCGCCAGAACGGTGCCCTTGGGGGTATGGCCGACGGCTGGGGGCACGTCCACATAGTGATATGCGAACCCGTTCCACTCGTAGACTTTTGACTGGAACGGATAGACGCTCTCCGCCACTGGAAACGGGCGCTCCCATTCTGGGGTAGCCCTGCTGTCCCGCTGCGGAACGCCGCCGGCGGCGACTGCCAGGGCGGCGAGGGCCAGCACCCCCGACGCCACGAGGAGACGAACAGAGAACTTCCTCGACCTACCGCTCACGGCAATCCCCAATCCCAACCCCGAGCCGGTCGGAGAGCAGCACGATCTCAGCGCACCGCCCGGCGAACCACTCCCGTCGTCCCGAGCCTAGGAACGCGGGGTGGGCCAGGAAATGCGGCGTACCAGCCAGTCTTTGCTGGGGGCAGCCCTACCCAAATTGAGGCGCGCGATACGGCCCGCTGGCCGCATCAGCGCCTCAACGAGCGGATGTCCAGCCCTGCTGATGCAGCCGTTCGATGCCCTCGAGCAACAGGTCCAGGGCGAACTCGAACTCGAACTGGTCGTCGCAGCCCCGCCCCACCACCGACGTGTCGTCGTGGGACGCCACCACGGCGATCTTCGCAAGGTTGGGGAATCGGTCGGCGAACTGCGCTGGTAGGGCCGCCGGTGGCTCCGGACTGGTCACGCCGGTCCGGCCGGCGTTCCGTGCGGTGTCGAAGAGTTCCTGACTGAAACCCAGGGTGCGGCTGCCCATCGCGTGCATCACGTGGTGGGCGAGGTCCACGGAGAAGCCGCCAGTCCGGAAGGTCCCGACCATCGAGTCGAGGTAGGCGAGGATGGCCGGCGTCGGCGTCTGCTGCGACTCAATGGCGAGGGACACCCAGGGGTGCCGCTGCAGCACCCGCCGCGCGGAGAGAATCCGCTCCCGGACCGCGTGCTTCCAGTCGGTGTCGGCCAGCGGCGGGGCGATCTCGTCGATGACCACATCGATCATGCCGGCGACCAGTTCGTCCTTGTTGGCCACGTGCTTGTAGAGGGCCATCGGCACGACGCCCAGGTCCTGGGCAAGGTTGCGCATGCTGAGGGAGTCGATCCCGGCCTCGTCGGCAAGCGCGACAGCGGCCCGCAGGACTCGCTCCCTGCTCAGCGGCGTTCGGCGAGGCACCTCGGTCTGCTCAGCCATCTCGTTTCCTCGTCTCCAGCGGTGCTGGAAACCATAACCGCCTTGACGAGTGTACGGCGTACACCTACTGTTCAGAGACAGCGTACGCCGTACACCAAAGAATGAGGCGGACGCCGTACACCTTGGAGTGGAGAATGAAGGCCATCGTGCAGGACCGCTACGGGCCGCCGGAGTCCCTCACCCTCGCGGAGGTTGACCCGCCGGTGCCCGCCGCCGACGAGGTGCTGGTGCGGGTCGAAGCCGCAGCCCTCAACGCCTACGACTGGCATGTGCTACGCGGCGATCCGCGGATGGCGCGGTTGGCGCTGGGCCGGTCGAAGCCCCGGGCCCGCATCCGTGGCCGCGACTTCGCCGGCGTGGTGGAATCCGTCGGCGAGAACGTTCACCAGTTTCATTCCGGCGATGCGGTCTTCGGCGACCTCGGCGATGCTAACGGCGCCTTCGCCGAGTACGTCTGCGTACCCGAAGCCCTGGTCGCGCCGAAGCCGACCAACCTGACGCCGCGGCAGGCCGCCGCCCTGCCCCTCGCCGGCGTCACCGCACTCATGGGGCTGGCGGATCTCGGGCAGGTCGAGCCCGGCCACCGCGTCCTGATCAACGGTGCCTCCGGCGGCGTCGGCACCCTCGCCGTGCAGCTGGCCAAGGCGCTCGGCGCGACCGTGACCGGAGTGTGCAGCACCCGGAACACCGAGCTGGTTCGTTCCCTCGGCGCTGACCACGTCATTGACTACACCCGGAGCGACTTCACCCACGACGCCCAACCACACGATGTCGTGTTCGACCTGGTCGGCAACCGCTCGCTCACCGCACTCCGGCGAGTGCTGGCCCCCGCCGGGAGGCTGATCCTCTCCGGCGGCGGGGTCTACCGCGGCGGTAGCCTCGTCGGACCGGTCTGGCTCATCACCCGCGGGCGACTCCTGGCGCCCTTCGTCCGACAGCGCATCGCCGTTCTCACCACCGTGCCCAGCCGAAAGCACCTCGACGTGCTCCGCGACCACGCCGAGGCCGGGGACCTAACCCCGGTCATCGATCGGAGCTACCCGCTGCACGAGGTACCGCAAGCACTTCGGTACCTCGAAGGTGAACACGCGCGGGCGAAAGTAGTGATCACCCTCTGAGGCGTAACCGGTGCCATCGCGGGTAGAACGCGGGTGTGGCGGAGATCAGTGACTATGCGTTTCTGGGCGACTGCCAGGGCGCGGCGTTGGTGTCGGCGGACGGTTCGGTGGACTGGTGGTGTCCACCCCGGTTCGACGGGCCAAGCGTCTTCGCGCAGCTACTCGGCTCCGCTGGCGGCCACTGGTGGATCCGACCGCACGGGCGGTACACGACGAGCCGCTGCTACCTCGACGGCACGATGGTCGTCCAGACCGACTTTCACACCCAGGACGGGGTGCTGCGGCTGACCGATGCGCTCAGCCTCGGGGTCGGGGAACGCGGTCACCAGATCGGCCTCAGCTCGCCGCACGTCCTCCTGCGCCGGGTCGACGCAATCGCCGGCCCGGCGCAGGTGACGGTCGAGGTGGCGGCCCGGCCCGAGTACGGCCTGGTCAGCCCCACTGTCTCCGACGCCACGACGGGGATCGAGATCTCCGGCGGCGCCGACCGGCTGACCCTTACCAGCGACCGCGACCTGACCATCGACGGTTCCGTGGTGACCGGAGAGTTCAGTCTCGCCGAAGGCGAGAGCGCGGTCTTCGCGCTGCACCACCGACGGTCCACCGACCCGCCGACGGTTCCCCTCGACGGTCGGGTGGCGCTGCGGGACACCATCGCCGCCTGGCGGTCCTGGGACCGCATCCACCAGGGGTACCAGGGGCCCTACCGGGAGCAGGTCCGACGCAGTGCCCTCGTCCTGCAGGCGCTGACCTACCAGCCGACCGGGGCCGTGATCGCCGCCCCCACCACCTCCCTGCCCGAGGAGATCGGTGGCGAGGCGAACTGGGACTACCGGTTCGGCTGGCTCCGCGACGGCGCCTTCACCCTGAAGGCGCTCTGGGTCGCCGCCTGCCCGGACGAGGCACACCGGTTCTTCGACTGGATGGCCGAGTCGATGGGCTCGGTGGAGGCGGAGGACCACGTCCCGATCATGTTTGGCCCGGGCGGTGAGCGTGATCTCACCGAGCACACCCTCGGGCACCTTGAGGGCTACCGGGACAGCCGCCCGGTACGGGTTGGTAACGACGCCTGGCTGCAGAAGCAACTCGACGTTATCGGCGAGGTCATCGAGTGCGCCTGGGTCCTGCGGGACCAGCTCACCGAGTTGTCGCCCGCCGCCGCCAGCCTGCTCCGCTCCCTGGCCGACCGGGCCGCGGACACCTGGCGGGAGCGGGATGCCGGAATCTGGGAGGGGCGCGAGGGGCAGCGGCACTACCTGACCTCGAAGGTGATGTGCTGGTTGGCCCTCGACCGGGCCGTCAAGCTCGCCGGGCTTCTGGATGCTGAGGCGAAGGTCCCGCAGTGGTCGGAGGCGATGGCGGAGGTCCGCGCGGCGATCCTGGAGGAGGGGTGGAACAGCTCGAGCAGGGCGTTCACCGGCGCGTTCGGCTCCGACCACCTGGATGCCGGAGTCCTGGTCATGCCCATTCTCGGGTTCCTCCCCGCCGACGACGACAAGATCCTGGGCACGGTGGATGCCATCGAACGGGACCTGGTCCAGGACGGCCTGGTGCAGCGCTGGACCCGGGCCGGGGACGAGGGCGCCTTCATCATCTGCTCGTACTGGCTGGCCCAGGCCCTGGCTCTGGCCGGGCGGGTTGACCGGGCCCGACAGGTCTTCGAGACCGTCACCGGCCGGGCGAACGATCTCGGCCTACTCGCCGAGGAGATCGACCGACGCGACGGGCGCCTGATCGGCAACTTTCCCCAGGCCTTGTCCCACATCGGTCTGATCAACGCCGCCTGGACCATCGGCCAGGTCGAGGCCGCGGGAACCAGTAGGTAGTGGCAGTCGAGGAAAGGAGCACGTTGATGAGCGGACGACTGATGGGTAGAACCGCCCTGATCACCGGCTCGGACTCCGGTATCGGGCAGGCCACCGCGATCGAGTTTGGCCGGGAGGGCGCCGACGTGGTGGTGCACTACCTGCATGACCATGCGGGGGCGAGCCACACCAAGGCCGAGATCGAGCGGGCCGGTCGGCGCGCCGTGGTGGTGCAGGGCGACATCAGCGTCGAGCACCAGGTCGAGGCGATGTTCGACGAGGCCCTGGCGACGTTCGGAGAGCTGGACATCCTGATGAACGACGCCGGGGTGGACGCGTCCGGCACCCCGGTCGCCGATCTGGACACCGAGACCTGGGACCGCGCCATCCGTACGAACCTGTACGGGATGTTCTTCTGCTGTCGGCGGTTCGTCCGGCACCGCCGCGACCATGGTGGACACGGAAAGATCATCAACATCACCTCCATCCACCAGGAGGTGGCCCGGGCCGGCGGCGCCGACTACGACGCCAGCAAGGGCGGCATGCTGGAGCTGGCCAAGAGCATCGCGCTGGAGGTCGCCCCGCTACACATGAACGTCAACAACATCGGGCCGGGCATGGTGCTCACGCCGTTCAACCAACGTGCGATCGACGACCCGCAGTACCTGGAGGAGCAGGTGCAGTCGATCCCGTGGAAGCGGGCCGCCCAGCCGGAGGAGATCGCGAAGCTCGCCGTCTTCCTGGCCAGCGACGACGCGAACTACGTCACCGGGTCGACCTACTTCATGGACGGTGGCCTCATGCAGAACCAGGGGCAGGGCGCGTAGGGCGCGCTCCGACGCGTGGCGAACGGTTGACCTCAACCTTGGTTGAGGTTTTACCGTCTCCCTGTCGCGATCGGAGCGTTCCTGGAGGAGACCCATGTTCTTGGTTACTGGCGCGACCGGCAACGTCGGACGGCGGGTGGTGGCACGGCTGACCGCCGCAGGCCACGACGTCCGCGCCGTCGTCCGCGACCCCAGCCGGGCGAACCTTCCGGCCGGGGTACCGGCGGTCACCGCTGATCTGGCTGATCCGGCGACCCTCCGCCCGCACCTGGGCGGGGTCCGGGCCGTGTTCCTGATCTGGCCGTACACTGACCCCGCCGTCGCCGTTGCGCTCGCGCCGGCCCTCGCGGACGTGCTGGCCAGCGCCGGGTCACCCCGGGTGGTGTACCTGTCGGCCGCCTCCGCCGAAGTCGACCCGAACTCGTTCTGGGCGGTGGTGGAGCGCGCCCTCCTCGAACGCGACCTCCCCGGGACGGTGCTGCGTCCCACCGGCTTCGCCACGAACACGCTGGGCTGGGCCGACGCTATTCGCGCCGAGGGGGTGGTGCGCTGGCCGTACGGCGCCGCGGCCCGGTCCCTGATCCACGAGGACGACATCGCCGCGGTGGCGGTCGAGGCGATGACCGGGGACCGGCACGACCGGCGGACCTACGTGCTCACCGGCCCAGAGACGGTCACCCAGGTCGAGCAGGTACGCCTCATCGGCGCCGCGATCGGCCGTGAGGTGCGGTGGCAGGACATCCCGGCGGAGGCTGTCCGCCCGATGCTGGTCGAGGCGTTCGGGGACGCCGGATTCGCGGAGATGGCGTTGGCCGGCTGGGCGGCGATGGTGGAGAAGCCAGAGCAGGTGACCGACGATGTCGAGACGGTACTGGGGCGACCCGCGCGGACCTTCGCCCAGTGGGCCGCCGACCACGCCGCCGACTTCGCCTGAGCCGTCCGGGAGTCCGATGTGGGTGGGTGGTTGGTTCGCACCACTGACCGCATCACCGCAATTCTCCACTGGTTGACCCAACGCAAGGACTTCCTGGAACCTGAATGCTGGGTAGGATCCGAATCCCTCTTCTTTCCGCCTATCGCCCTGTTCTCACCGACGGCCGGTACTCCAGACTGATCTTCGCTTCCGCTGTTTCCTTCCTTGGCGACGGCATGGCACTCGTAGGAATACCGTGGTTGGCGATACAACTGGCACAGCCGGATCAAGGGGGAGTTGTCGCTGGACTGTCGCTGGCGGCGTATACGCTGCCCGGCGCCCTTGGAGCTCTCGTGCTTGGCCGGTGGTTCGGCGGCATGAGCGCACAGAAGTTGGTCGGCGCAAGCACCGGCCTGCGAACTCTTGGGCTGGCAACAATTGTCGCGCTGGCCGCTGCCGACCAACTCAACGCCTTCTCCTACATTGCCCTCCTAGCCGTTTCGTCTCTCTTTTCAGCGTGGGGGAACGCGGGTCTGTACACTATTGTCAGCCAGTTGTTCGCCGATGGTCGTCAACTTCCCGCGAATGCTCTACTCAGCGTATCCCAGCAGGTCAGCATCATCATCGGCCCGGCAATTGCTGGCATGATCCTGCTGAAGCTGGACGGCTCGGCAATCCTCGCAGTCAATGCGATCTCATACCTGCTTCTTCTCACCACGGTCGCCCGCCTGAAGCTTCCGCAACAACCGGCGGTAGCTCGACGGGCTGGCGTCGTGGCCGGCTTCCGGATACTCGCGCGGCGACCCCAACTGGTTTCCCTGTTGCTGGTCACGGCCGCCTTCTTCTTCCTGTACGGCCCGGTCGAGGTTGGGCTTCCGCTCTATGTCGCCGGCAACCTGGCTGGCAGCGGCCAACTACTCGGAGCATTTTGGACCGCATTCGGTATCGGCGCGGTGATCGGCGGTTTCGCCGGCGGCGCCTTGGCCCGCGCGCCCAGATGGCCGGCTGTGATCGCCATCATCTTCGGCTGGGGTCTAGCCCTCCTCCCCTTCGGCATCACCGACAACACCTCAGCAACCATGACCTCGTTCGCCCTCGGCGGATTGATCTACGGCCCATTTCCAGCGTTCACTATTTCTCTTTTTCAGCAGGCCGCAGAGGCTTCTGAACTTACCTCCATCCTGGCAGCCCGGTCCGCCGTCACCACCACGGCAACACCTTTGGGTGCGGCGCTCGGCGGCCCACTGGTCACGCTTTGGGGCGCCGCTGACACATTGCTGTATTCCGGCATCGCCACGATTGTGCTCGCGGCGCTCGTCACCGCGTCGATGCTATTTCTCAGAGGACGTGCCCGGTCACAGTGGGCGCGACGATCCGGTCATCGGGCGCTTGGTTCCGGGTAGCGGGCGCCGTTGAAGGTGACCCGCAGCGCGTACACCGACCGGCCCGCGGTGAGGTAGAGCTGGTTGCGTTTCGGCCCACCGAAGGTGAGATTGGCGGCCGGCTCGGGCAGGAGCAACTTCCCGATGAGGCTGCCATCGGGAGCGAAGCAGTGCACGCCGTCCCAGGCCGCAGCCCAGACCCGACCGGCGTCATCGACGCGCAGCCCGTCGAAGCGTCCGTAGTCACACTCGGCGAAGATCTTGCCCCCGCTGAGGGTCCCGTCGGCGGTGACGTCGAAGACCCGGATGTGGCTGGGTTCCTGTCGGGTATCGACGATGAACAGCTGTTGTTCGTCCGGTGAGAACGCCAGACCGTTGGGGCGGAAGAAGTCGTCCGCGACCACCCGCAGCTCCCCGGTGCGGGGGTCCAGCCGAAACACGTAGCACGAGCCACCGAACTCGGGCTCGGCTTTGTTGCCCTCGTAGTCGCTGTTGATGCCGTAGCTCGGGTCGGTGAACCAGATCGTGCCGTCGGCCCGGACCACCACGTCGTTGGGGCTGTTGAGCCGCTTGCCGGTGTAGCGATCTGCCAGCACGGTGATCGTCCCGTCGTGCTCGGTGCGGGTCACCCGCCGGTTTCCCTGTTCGCAGGTGATCAACCGGCCCTGCCGATCGATCGTGTTGCCGTTGGCGTAGCCGGAGGGCTGGCGAAACACCCCAACCGCGCCGGTGGTCTCGTCCCAGCGCAGCAGCCGATCGTTGGGGATGTCGCTCCACACCAGGTAGCGCCCCGCCGCGAAGTAGGCCGGGCCTTCCGACTTCCGCGCGTCACCGTGCAGGACGGTCAGGACGAAGTCACCGTCGAGGTCCCGGAAGCGCTCATCCAGCAGTCGGAACTCAGCAGGGACTGTGTCAGGCATATTGGCCTCCTCGCCAGATGTTGTTCTACAGCAAAGCCTGCCTTCCGAATCTGATATGGTCAAGTCGTCGCCGTTCCGATCCCGATGGGTGTTCGATGCTTGACGATATTGACCGCGTCCTGGTAGCCCGCCTGCAGCAGGACGCGACCCAGTCCTACGCGGCCCTCGGCGCGGCCGTTGACCTGTCCGCGGGTTCGGCGCACGAACGCGTACGCAAGCTGCGCGAACGGGGCGTGATCCGGCGTACCACCGTTGACGTCGATCCGGCCGCTGTCAGCCGGGACGTGCTCGCCTACGTGATGCTCGGTGCCGACGAGTGGATGGGCGACGCGGCCACCCGGGACGCGCTCACGGCCATTCCCGAGATCCAGGAGGCACACATCATCGCCGGCACGGCGAGCGTGCTGGTGAAGGTTCGCACCGCCACCACCCAAGACCTGCAAGCCCTGCTGAGACGCCTCTTCGCCATCGACGGCGTCACCAGCACCCAAACCATCGTCGTCCTGGAATCGTTCTTCGAACGGCCGATCAGCGTTGACCCGGATTGAACGGCGTTCACACCTGCTGCTCCGCCTCCCGCTCGGCAGCGTCAATCGCACTGTCGGTGACCCAGAACAAGCCAATGACCAGGCTGAGCGCCAACACACCCATGACCGCGAAGACCACGCGCAGGCCGAGCAACTCCGCCAGCAGACCGCCGGTGAGCGCACCGAGGGGCATGCCGCCCCAGGCCAGCATCCGGTAACCGCTGTTGACCCGGCCCAGCAACCGGTCGGGGGTGATCCGTTGGCGGAGCGAAATCGTGATCACATTCCAGGTGGCGACCAGAACCCCGCCCCCCAGATAGACCGCGCCCACCACGAACGGGTTGGCGCTCAACGCCGGCACACCGACAACTACCGCGGCGACGACGACTGCCACGCCGAGGGTGGCGGAGCGACCCAGCCGTCGCTCAATCGCCCCCGCGACCAACGAGCCGAGCACAATGCCGACGGCCAGGGTCGCGAGCAGCAGCCCGTACCCCGACTCGGTGAGCCCCATCGCCGATTCGGGACCGACCGCGTAGAGCGGCAGCACCGCGACAACCGCGCTCATCGTGAAGTTGCTGACCCCCACCATCACCGCCATGGTGCGCAGCAGTTGGTGTCGCCAGAGGAACCGGAGGCCCTCCGCGATGTCCCGACGCAGGCTGCTCGGCGCGTCCCGTTCGACCCGGAACCGGCCGCGGATGAGGAGTAACGCCGCGACCGCGACCGCCCACAGCCCCGCCGGCCCCGCCACCGCCACCGCCACGCTCGCGGAGACCAGGAACCCCGCCAGGGGTGGGCCAACGAACTGGTTGGCCGTCAGCTCGACCGCGTGCAGTCGCCCGTTGGCGCGCGGCAGCGCGTCCCGCGACACCACCTGCGGCAGGATCGACTGGGCCGAGGTGTCATAGAGCGTCTCGGCGACGCCGGCGCCGAACGCCACCGCGTAGAGCAGCCAGATCGACGCCGCATCCAGGGCCGCGGCCAGCGCCATCACCCCGAACAACACCGCACGCACCGCGTTGGCGGCCGCCATCACCCGGCGGCGGTCCCACCGGTCGGCCAACGCGCCGGCCGGCAGCGCGAAGAACAGCCACGGCAGGCTGAACGCCATCGCCACCCCGGCCACCCGCATCGGTGAATCCGTCAAGCTGACCGCGACCAGCGGCAGCGCAAGTTTGACGATCCCGTCGGCGAGGTTCGACGCCGCGGACGCGGACCACAGCTGCCAGAACGGGGTGCCCAGCTTCTCGGCATCCCGACGCCGAGCAGCCAGGTGGCCCGCTGGGCCCGGCGTTCTCCGGTCATCCGTACGGGGAGGATCGCCAATCGTCACCCGGGGATGTTCTCAGAACGGCCACCTGGCTCGCTGCCCCCAACCAGGCGGGAGATCGACCACCGACGCACGGTGTGCGAAGCCGGCCTACTCGAAGGTCACCCGCAGTTGACGCAGCAGGCCACCGTAGTCCTCGTCGTCGTCTCCGATGAAGATCGGAAGTGAGCCGGCGACCAGTCCCACGCCTTCGATTTTGAGGCCCGAGCTGCGCGCCAGTTGCTGGGGTGGCTCGACCGGACGCAGCCGCACGCCGCTGCGTCCCTCCTCCCGGACCGTCGCCGCGCGATACACCGCGCTGTCAAAGGGGCCGAGGTCACCCGGGTCGTACGCGGACGAGACGTAGACGTTGCCCCACCGGTCGATGTCCATGCCCGAGGCGGGTCGTCCATCCGGTGGTTCGGGTGCCGTGAAGGGAACCGAGGTCCACCGCCGACCGAACTGGATCTCGCCGTCCTCGGACACCTTCAGGCGAGTCATGTGGATGAAGGTGGTGTCCCGACCCTCCGCCCGCTCGGCGTAGACGAAGTAGTCCTCTCCGCGGATCGTCGCCACGGCCGTCGCCTCGACGTTCACCAGCGGCTCGGGCGTCTCGGGCCACGGCACCGCGCTCACGATCTCGACGTTGAGGTCCCGGTCCCACCGGGCGAGATAGATCGTGGGGTTGGGGTCGACACCGTCGGCGTTGCTCTCCGCCAGCAGGGCCGCGTTCCGGCCGGGCAGGCGGGCGATGCTTTCGAGATCATTCGGCACCCCACGACCGGGGAAGTCGACATCGAGTTCGTCAACGATGATGCCGTTCGGGTCGACGGGCGTCCGCACGATCGAGAGTCGCGGCAGGTCGCGCTCCGCATCGTTGTCCCGGGTGTCGTGGCAGACCAGGAAGACCTCCTGCACCACCCCGTCGCTCTCCTCGGTGGTGAGCCAGGCGATGCCGCTGAACTCGCGGGGTGCCCGGATCTCGAGCCGCTCGGTCGAGGAAGCGTCAACCGCCTCCCGGGCCGGTGGGCTGTCCGCCCCGGGTTGGCGCTGCGCCAGACTCGGTGTGGCGGGCGCGAGCAGGCTCAGTCCGGTGGCGACCGGCAGCAGCCCGCAGGCGATGAACCGACGGCGAATCATTCGTCCCCCTCAAGCGGCGGGCACGACCGCCGGACCCGCCAGGGACAAAAGTAGAATCATTCTCGCCTTCTTGCGGGCCGTTCCTCCCCCGTTACCACCAAGGTGTCGGCTCACTGGCCCGCTGCGAGTTCCCGCAGGTCTGCCGCGCTCACCTCATGGGCGTCCGGACCCGGATCCCCCCACTGATCCCGCTTCGCGAGCAGTTGTGCGGCGAGTTCCTGCGCGCCCACCAAGGCGTGGTACTCCGCCGAGCCACATTGGATAGCGTTCGCGAGCGGCACCTCGGTGGCGTCCTCGATGGAGCGCAGGCCGGCGGCGATGACCTCAGCCAGGTCGTCGAAGCTCCACGGGCCCACCGTCCAGACGTACAAGCCGGTCATGCAGCCCATCGGCGCGACGTTCATGATCGTAGGGTGATGTTGCCGTACGTAGGTGCCGAGAAAGTGTTCAAGTGTGTGCATGACCGGGCCCGGCACCTGGGACGCGTTCGGCTGCGCCACCCGGAAGTCCCAGAGCGCGACCGGCTGGCTCGTGCCGGGCACCGTCTGCTCGTTGACGATCCGCAGGTAGGGCGGCACCACGTACCGATGATCCAAATCGTGTGACTGCGGCATAGCCAGGACTCCTAGGTCACTCCCAAGGCGGACTCGCCCTCAGCCTAGGAGGAATGCGCGCTCATGCTGCCCGCTTCCGGTCAAGCCGGTCGCCGCTCCGGACCACCTCCGAAATCAAACTGGCCATGTCGGTGGCGCTGCCAACGGGAAGAGCCGGGCTGGCCGCCGCGCCGGTCAGCTCCGTCAGCACCGGCGCCAGCTCGGCAGCGGTCGTGACATAGGTGGTGAGCCCCGCCTCGGCGAGCAGCTCCGCGTTGGCCCGACCATGCCCAGAAATCGGCCGATAGGTGACGGTGGGTAGCCCACCGGCCAGCGACTGCTGAAAGGTGAGCCCGCCGGCGTTCTCCACCACCACATCAACCGCCCGCATCAGGGTGGGCATGTCCTCGACCCAGCCCAGGACGTGTCCGGGAAAGGCACTCAGGCGCTGGCGCAGCCGGACGTTGCGCCCACACGCTACGACGGGGGTGACGCAGCCGGCGGCGAGCACATCCCGAGCGGTACGGGCCACGTCGCCCACCCCCCAGGAGCCGGCGACGATCAAGGCCAGCCGCTCCTGCTCGGGCAGGCCGAAACGGGCCCGAGCCGTACGCTGGCAGGCCGTCGCCGACGCGGCGAACTCGGCGGAGATCAGCGGATCGACCACCCGGACGTCAGCGGCCCCACGCGCCGCCGCCTGCCGCTGTGTCCCGTCGTGAACGACGCAGTAGGTGTCGACCCCCGGCGAGATCCAGATCGGGTGGACGACGAAATCCGTGACGTAGCTGAGCACCGGCACGGTGAGCTGCCCCGTGCCGCGCATCGGGCCGAGTAGCTGGTTGGCGAATGGGTGTGTCGTCACCACCAGGCAGGTGTCCGCCGATATCCGCGACAGCATCCGCGGTACGGCCGCCCGCAGCGCGGCCCGGAACGCCCGGACCATCGACGACGACCGGTCGGTGAACCGGAAGAGCGCGTCGTAGCTCCAGGGAAACCGCTGGAGCATGGTGCGGTAGCCCTCCCGGACGAGCCGGTGCAGCGGCCGGGGCAGGGCCGCGAAGAAGTTGAGCTGCTCCACGACGACTCCATCGCCGGCGAGCCGGGCGGCGAGTTCGGCCGCGGCGGCGTCGTGGCCCGCGCCGATGTCGGCGGAGACGACCAGGATCCGCAGCTGGCCCTGGCGGCCGTCGAGGTCGTCGCGACCGGCACCAATCGGGGACGTACCGCCGCGCGGACCTCTCCCGCCCGGCCGTGGCTTCACCGGCTGCGGTTACCCACCCGGTACGTCGCCATGCCCCGGTCGTGCCCGGACCGGTGTGCGCCACGCCCCGGGCTCCCGGGCCGCCTCGGTCTCCTCGTGTGCGCCGAGCGTCCCGATGGTCAGCTCCCGCTCCTGGGCCCAGCTCACGAGGCGAGGCAGGACAGCCAGGGCACCTCGCCAGGCACCCGGGCTGGACGCATGATCCGAATCATGTAGCAACAGCGTGCCGCCACCGTCGAGATCCTTCACGATGGTTGCCCAGATCGACGCCGGAGACCGTGTCACGTCCCAGTCGCGTCCCCAGGCGGTCCAGAGGCGGGGGGTCAGGCCCAGCCGCCGGCAAGCCAGCAGCGCCGGCAGCGTCAGTACCCCGTATGGCGGCCGGTACCACAACGGCTCGGCTCCGGTGACCGCCGCGACGGTATCCCGAGCGCGGGCAATATCAGCGTAGGTCGCGGCAGGTGATCGGCACAGCAGGTTCCGGTGCTCCCATCCGTGCACCGCGAGCTCATGCCCGGCCGCCGCCATTTCCCGACCGAGTCCCGGATCACGGTCGAGCAGCGTGCCGAGCAGAAAGAACGTCGCCCGCAGCTCGGCATGCTCCAACGCCCGCAGAAACCGGGTGGTGGAGGCACGGCGTGGCCCGTCGTCGAAGGTCAACGCGATCCGGCTGGCCGCACCCACCCCCGCCAGCCGGGGCCAATACCGGCGCCGCAGCGCTCCGCTGGCGGTGACCACCGGCAGCGCGTGCACCACCGCCCCGCCCGCGGCGACGGCGGCCGTCCCCGCCAACCAACGCCGAAGTTCGGGCCCCCCGACCCGGACGCCACCTGCCACGACGCCACCTGCCACGGCGTTCCGATACCCGCTTCGGACCCCGCTACCCGCTTCGGAACGGAGCACGGCTTTCGTCTGGGCGGCCTTGCGGTGATCGTCGTAGGCGGGCCAGCCAGCCGTCGGCCCAGTCGAGATGCGGGCAACCCTTGTTCGCGCACCGGGGGCAGGTCCGCCCTCCCCAGTGGCTACGGATGATCATTTCGATTCCGCGAAACACCAGGTCCAGGTCCAGGTCTCCCGACTCGAAGGCGCTGGATGTGGGGTGGTCGGGTTCCGCCCGCCAGCACCAGTCGACAAACCTCTCCCTGAGGTCCGGCCTGGTGCCGTTGAGCCGGGATAGCTGATCAGATGCCTCGGCCAAAAGCTTGCCCTGGTGGGCCAGCAGGGCGGACCTCCTGCCGCGATACTCATCCAACAACGCGAGCCGGGCGGGCTGGCAGGGCCAGTCGGCGCCGCAGGCCCGGCACCGCCAGAGCGGGCGCATGGGGTCGTGTGCCTTTCTCACCACGACCGGCTCCCACGCGTGTCGTGGTCACGTAGGCAGCGCTTGAGGTCACCACACCGGGGGCACCAACTACCCGAACGGCTCTTGGTCACCAGGCCCAGGACCACGCCAACGGCGAGCCCAACGACGACGGCAATAGCAGCGACAACCATCGATGCCATCTCAGTCTCGCCTGTCGGCGCTTCGGGCAGGCGGCTGGTGCGCGGTCACCAGCGGCCTCCGTTGGCTCGCCACTGCTGCGCCGGGGTGAGCCAACCGACGCGGCCTACCTGCGGGTTGGCGACGGTGGGCTGAGTCATCCACGCGGGCAGGTTGGCTGGTCGTTTCGGGTGGAAGGCACTAGCGCACGCCGCGTACGGGGTGGTGGGACCGGTGGCGTCCAACGGTGCGGGGCGGCGGCAGCGGCGAAATAGCCAGCGAACCATGGTCTGTTCCCCTCTCAGATCAGGCAAAGACCGGGAGTACGAGGTATCGCACTAGCTCCCGAGGGGTTCGGTTCGATTGCGCATGGTGACCGAACTTCACTCGACTATCGCAGTGATACTCTCGCCACACAAGTATCACGACCGCTTTTTGTTCCACTGGCCCCGCGCTGCTGCTCTGCTGGCCCCCAGCGCCGACGGTGCGGTCTCAGGCTGAGACACTGTGGGTGTGGCCAGGGATTACGAGGAGAGGAACATGCCCACTCCAGCCCCAGCAGCTGGCCCGACCGTGGTCCGCCGCCAACTCGGCCGGCAACTGCGCCGGCTACGCGACACCACCCGCGCATCGGTTGACGAGGTAGTCGCGCATCGGCGACTCGGCATCAGTCGAGCGAAGTTGTTCAAGATGGAGGCCGGACGACACCCGGTCAAACCCCAAGATGTCGCGGTGCTGTGTGCGCACTACCAGGCATCGGCGGACGAAACCGAGCAGCTGACCGCGCTCGCATTGGCGACGGGCGGTCAGAGCTGGTGGCACGTCTACGGCGACGATGTCCCGGAGTGGTTCAGCCTCTACTTGGAGATCGAGCCCGCTGCGGCCATGATCCGGACCTACGAGTCCGAACTGATCCCGGGCCTGTTGCAGACACCCGAGTACGCGCGCGCCGTCTACCAGGCGCGCAACCCCGATGACAGCGACTACGAAATCGAAAGTCGTGTCGCGCTAAGGATCAATCGCCAGGCGATCCTCACGCGGGCCGACCCTCAACCACCAGCCTTGCATGTCGTACTCAACGAGGCGGCGGTGCGGCGCGAGGTCGGCGGGTCGGATGTGATGGCTGAGCAAATCACCAGGCTGCGTCAGGTGGCAACCCGGCCCAACACCACCGTCTCGGTCCTACCGCTCGCAGGTGGCGCGCACGCCGCGATGGAGTCCGCGTTCGTGATCCTAGACTTTCCGGACCCTGCGGAGGACCCGTCAGTTGTATATCTCGACTCGCCCAGCTCCGCCGCGTACCTGCAAAAGGGCGTCGAGATTGCCCGGTACGAAACGATATTCAGGCTTGTCTGCTGCCAAGCCGTTCCGATCCTGGAGTATCAGCCATGACTCAGCTCCGCGAATACCGTAAAAGCACCCGATCTGGGGGCTCCGGTGGCAATTGTGTCGAATGGGCGCACACTGCCCATACGGTCTACATTCGGGATAGCAAAGACCCGGCTGGGCCGGAGCTGGCCGCCACCTACTCCGAGTGGGAAGACCTCATCCGGGCGGTGGGGACAGGCCACGAGCACCCATGGGTCATCCAACTACCCAGCGGCGTCCAGGTCTGCAAGGACGGGCAGGAGCTGCGGTTCACCCCGGCCGAGTGGACCGCGTTCCGCGCAGGGATCAACGATGGAGAATGTGCACCGGTAGGCGTATAGACCTGGTCGCGCTGGTGTTCGATCCGGAGGCGTGGCAGGCGTTCGTTACGCACGCCCGGCGCTGACAAGCACTTGAGCCCCCCGGTGCTGGCGCGCTGGGGGGGCTTGAGCATGCCCGGTCCTCGACGTCAGGTATCACCTCCAGACAGCCGATAACGGCTTCGAACCCGGCCGTGCTCGGCTGGTGAGCGGGCCGCGAACACCCGTTCGTGAGCACGGTCATCGGCCTCGGTCGACCCTGAAAGGTCAAACCGGTTGACGGCACGGTCAAAATTCGGAGGTGCGTGCCTTCCAGGAACTGGTTGACGAGGCAGCAGCGGCGGACGTGTCCGGGTGGAGCTTCGACTGGCTTGACGGCCGGGCGACCGAGCAGCGACCGCCCTGGCGCTACTCACGTCTGCTCGCGTCCCGGCTACCCCACTCCCCCGCGGCACTGGATATCGACACCGGCGGTGGTGAGGTCCTCGCCGAGCTGCCCCGGCTGGCGCCCCGAATGGTGGTCACCGAGGGCTGGCCACCGAACGTGGAACGCGCCCGAGCACTGCTACAGCCCCGCGGCGTCGCGGTCGTCGCGGTAGGACCGGGACGATCGTTGCCCTTTGCCGATGCCAGCTTCCCGCTGGTGACCAGCCGCCACCCCGTCCGCCCCGACTGGTCCGAGATCGCCCGGGTGCTCCAGGACGGCGGCAGCTACCTCGCCCAGCATGTCGGGCCCGCCTCCGCGTTCGAACTCATCGAGTACTTTCGCGGCCCCGTGCCCCACGAGCGTTTCGCTCGTGACCCACACCGGGAGGTCGCCGCCGCGCGGCGCGCCGGGCTGGAGATCGTGGAGCTGCGCACCGCCCGCTGCCGGATGGAGTTCTTCGACATCGGCGCGGTCGTCTACACCCTGCGCAAGTGCGCCTGGTGGGTGCCCGACTTCACCGTGGAGCGGCACCGCGCCCGACTCGAACGGCTCGACGCCCACATCCGCGCCCACGGCGCATTCGTCGCGCGCTCCACCAGGACCCTGATCGAGGCCAGCCGCGCACCCCGCCGAAGGGCCCAAAAATGATCGGAGCCAAGATCGGCGCCGGACGGGAGGCGGACGTACACAGGTGGTGCGACGACGCGGTCATCAAGCTGTACCGGCCCGGGCTGCTCGGACACCGCGCCGAGGCGAGAGCACTGACCGCGCTGGCCGGGCCCGGCATCGCTCCGAAACTTGCCCACACGGTGGAGTGGAACGGACGCGTCGGCCTGGTGCTGGAACGCCTGGACGGGGTGGACATGCTCACCCAGTTGCAGCGACAGCCGTGGCGGATGCCCGGTTTGGCCCGTACGCTGGCCGCCACCCACCTCGCCGTACACCAGGTGTCGGCCCCCGCCGACCTCCCCGAACTCCGCTCGGTCCTGGCCGCCCGCATCACCGACGCCACCATGCCGACGCGGCTCCGGGACCACACGCTGCGGCTACTCGAAGACCTACCCGACGGGGACCGTCTCTGCCACGGGGACTACCACCCCGGCAACCTGATGCTCACCGATGGTCGAGCCGCGGTCATCGACTGGCCCAACGCGACGCGCGGCGCCCCAGCAGCCGACCATGCCCGGACGAAGCTGCTTCTGCGCTACTCCGCTCCGCTACCGGAGACATCGCGGGTGGCTCGTACGCTGATCAGCAGCAGCCGGTCCGTGTTCGCCCGCCGCTACACCCGCGCCTACCGGGCCGGCTCGGTGCGGCCGCCACCGCAGTCGGGATCCTGGCTGGCGGTACAGGCCGCGGCTCGCCTCGCGGAAGGCGTCGCGGCCGAACGAGCCACCCTCATCGCACTTCTTGAGCGCCGCTACCACCAGCCCGGGCGGTAACGGGCCGGCCTCCCCCGCGGTTTCGGTGGCACGGCCCGCCCGCCCCGGTAGGCGGGCTGCCCCGGCGCAAACCTCAGTCAGGGACGCGGGACGGCGTGGCGGGGCTGCCGAAACGGGCGAGGTAGTGCCAGACGCGCTTGAGATCCTGCGGGTGGTAGCAACCGGTACGAACGGCGTCCCCGATGATGCGTGGGGTGAGGTACCCCTGGACGGCGAGAGCGGCACCGAGTTCCACGTAGCGCGGGCCACGGTACTCCGGATGCCGACGGAGCTCGGCTACGGAGAGCCGGAATCCCGGATGCCACTCCAGCCGGCAGGGCAGGCGACGGGCTGCACTCTCGACGTCGGTGCCGCGATAGCAGGAATCCAGTACGAGGGCCTCGACATCACGGTCCAGCCGGACCGCACCGTGCACCTGCGCCTCGACGTAGTCGTCCAGTTCGTCCCGCTGGTCGGCGTGAGCCAGGTCGACCAGCGACATGCGTTCGGCCACGCCGAACATGGTTGGCTCGAGGTGGCTGTCCGGGTAGCAGAAGGTCGCCCGGTTGAGCGTGGACGCCGTCAGCCGCAGGTGAGCTGAGCCGAATCGGGGTGCGGCACCGACCGGTTTACGGCGGGAGTTCAGCCCACCGTAAACCGGCCGATGCTGGACGGGTATAGCGTCGTAGGCGCCGCCGAACATCCGCTGTTCCCAGCGCCACCGGTCACCACCGGGATGGGCGGTGAGCCCACCGTTGCTGGTGCCGGTGACAAACTGAGATAGGTAAACCCCGTCCGCCACCATCCTGCCGAGGATAGGGCTGTCAGCGACCATCCGGTCAGGATGAAAGTTCAGCGTGATCCGCAGAGACGCGTCGACCGGGGGCCCCGCGGACCGGGTTGCCACGTAGCGCAAAGCCTGCGAACAGGCAGAGTGCAGGTTAGCTTCCGAAAACACCCTTTCATCCACCCGTCCATTGTCCGGTTGGTCGCTGGTGCGGCCTACCCCTTTACGCACACCACCTGCTTGAGGTGCGCGACCACCTCGACCAGATCGGTCTGCTGCTCCAGCACGGCCTCGATGTCCTTGTACGCGCCGGGAATCTCGTCCACGACCCCAGCGTCCTTGCGGCACTCCACCCCGGCGGTCTGCGCCGCCAGATCATCGGTGGTGAAGCTCCGCTTGGCCTGCCCCCGGGACATCCGCCGGCCCGCGCCGTGCGACGCGGAGCAGTACGCCGCCTCGTTGCCCTTACCCCGCACGATGTAGGAACCGGTCCCCATCGATCCGGGGATGATGCCCAGCTCTCCCGCCCCGGCCCGGATGGCGCCCTTGCGGGTCACCAACACCTCCACACCGTCGTAGGTCTCCTCGGCGACATAGTTGTGGTGGCAGCTGATCGGCTCGTCGTAGCTCACCTGCGGGAACCGGTCCCGGACCACGGTGCAGAGCAGCGCGAGCATGACCGCACGGTTACGCCGCGCGTACTCCTGCGCCCACCACAGGTCCCGCCGGTAGGCGTCCATCTCCGCCGTCCCGGCGAGGAAGACCGCCAGATCACGGTCGGGCAGGGCGGCGTTGTGCGGCAGCCTCCGGGCGATGGCCATGTGCCGCTCCGCCAGCTCCTTGCCGATGTTCCGGGAGCCGGAGTGCAGCATCAACCACACCCGGCCCGCATCGACACCACCCTGCTCCAGGCAGACCTCGATGAAGTGGTTTCCGCCGCCGAGGGTTCCCATCTGGTTCATCGCTCGGCCTTCCAGCCGGGCGACCCCGGCGTGCAGGTCGGTGAAGCGCCGCCAGAAGTCGTCCCATCCCGCCTGCGCCAGCCCCCAGATCCGACGCGGGTTCACCGCCTTCTTGCGCTGGGCGAAGCCGACCGGAATCGCGTCCTCGATGGCGTGCCGCAGCCCCGCGAGGTCGTCCGGCAGGTCAGCCGCGGTCAGCGAGGTCCGAACCGCCGACATGCCGCAGCCGATGTCGACGCCAACCGCGGCCGGCGAGACGGCCTGCCGCATCGCGATGACCGAGCCGACGGTGGCGCCCTTACCGAAATGCACGTCGGGCATCACGGCGACGCCCTGCACCCAGGGCAGGGTGCCGATGTTGCGGAGCTGCTGAGCGGCCTGCGGTTCGATGCTGTACGGGTCGGTCCACACCCGAACCGGAGCCCGGGTGGCGGGCAGCACGGCGTACGTCATGATCTGCACTTCCTGATGGTTTGCGTTGCACAGGTCTACCGAACACCGGGGTGCGCCCTCGTGCTCGGCCACAACGGTCTCGACCTCGTCAGCCCAGTATCGCGAAGACGACCGTCGAGATCACCGGATTATTGGGGCTCAACCTGTCTGGCGACCAGTGCCGATCCGACGAGGCCGGATGTCACCACACTGACCACCGAGTTCAGGTGGTGACGACTATCCACCGGCAACAGCAACTGGCTACATCCTGCGACAATGCGCTCATGGAATCACCTGTCATCAGTACGGTGGACCGGAGCCTCCGATGGTGGAGTGCGCTGCGACTCGCCCTGGTCCTACTGTGGCTGGTGGCGGCGGTCGCCGCCTGGTGGACGACTCCCCGAGAGCAGAGCTACGAAAAGGCGTATGCCGATGCCGCTGCCGGCCGCGTGACGGCCTTTCAGTGGGGCGACCACTGGAACAGCACCGACGCGGGACGTTGGTTCGAAACTCCCGGTCTGCGACAGAGCTCCAGCCAGCGCGGGTCATACTTCGCGTGGAAAACCTCCGATGGTCGGTGGTACTGGACCGACACCACCACTTTCACGCAGGTGGAGGTACCCATCGACGATGACGGCTACTCCGGGCCTGGAGCCGCCGGCATCGCGCGGCAGCTACGCGCCGCCGGGATCGAGCAGCGAGGCGGCATCCTGCCCCAGGGGGCATCCATCACGGCCGGGATAACCTTCCTTCTCGCCGTGGTCATTCTTGGCGTCGTGATCGCCGGTCCACCGCCACGCCGGGGCACTCGATGGTTCTGGTTTTGGCTGATCTACCTAACACCGCTGGGTCTCGGCTTGTTGTTCTGGTTGGTCCGGGAGCATCCGTGGGCACGTTCGGCCCCTCATGCCGCCCCCTCCGGCAGCGGCGAACGGCGAGACCGCGGCGCTCTCGGCTTCGCGATCGGCCTAATCCTGGCAATCTTGCACATCGCCGTCGTCTCGATCCTGCATAAAGCCCTCGGCGACTGGTGGGTGCCGCGGCCCGGCGTCTAGCGCTTGACTGGCGATGAGATGCCCGGCTGGGCCAGAAGTTAGCGACAGCTGACCGGGCTCTCCGACCGCCGCACCGGTGGTGCCAAGCCCGGGCGGGCGCTGTGCCTCTACAGTCGATCTGTGCCGATCCTTGCCTCACCCGCACTGCCGCGCGGCTCGATGGCGGCGCTGACGCAACCCGAGCTCACCACGCAGGACCTACTGCTTCGCCCCTGGCAGCCGTCAGATCGGCGTACCGTCGTGGCTGGCTACGCCGACCCGGCCATCCAACGCTGGCACTGCCGCTCGATGACCGACGATGAAGCTGATGACTGGATAGCCGCCTGGCCCGGCCGGTGGAGCGGGGAGACCGGCGCCGGTTGGGCCGTGCTGGCTGCGGGACACGTCGTAGGGCAGATCAGCCTGCGCCGGGTGGACCTGGCCGAGGGCTTGGCGGAGGTGTCGTACTGGGTGCTGCCGGAGGCGCGCGGCCGCCGGGTCGCCCCCCGCGCGTTGTCCGCGGTCACCGCCTGGTCCTTCACCACCCTCCGGCTCCACCGCGTCGAACTCTGCCACTCGACGGTGAACACCGCGTCCTGCCGGGTCGCGCAGTACGCCGGCTTCACGATGGAAGGCACGAAACGGGGCGAGGCTCGCCACACCGATGGCTGGCACGACATGCACCTCCACTCCCGTCTCGACCACGACCGGTAGCCGCCCGGAGCTGAGAGCTTTCGTCGATGCCATCCCCACAACCAAAGGTGACCCCGGTGACCGAGGTGAAGCAACCGCTGCCGACCGCTCCGCCAGCGCGCCTCGACCGCCGGCTCAACGGAGCGTTGCTGTTTCCGGCACCGGGCCGAACTATCGATGTAGAAGCGCGCCGTCTTCGGCACCACCGCCGGTCACACCCGACAGGCGCCGGGCCGGCAGGGTCAGGACCAGCACGACCGCGAGCACCGGAATCGCCGCAGCGACGAGAAAGGCCGTGCCGGCGTTGGTCTGGCTGACCAGCACGCCGCCGAGAGCGTAGCCGCCGGCGCCGCCGAGACCGGTCGCGGAAGCGAGCCACGTGAACGCCTCGGTCCGGCAGTGCGCGGGCGCGAGAAGACCGCAGATCGTGGCCAGTGTCGCCGCCGCCGGTGAGATCGCGAGTCCGGCCAGGAACATCAGGGGATAGAGGACCACGAGGTTCTGACCCGTCAACAGGGTGCAGAATCCGAGGCCGGTCAGGCCCAGTAGGACTCCGCACTGCCGCCGGATACCTCCGGGCCAGTCCCGAGTGCCGAACGCGAGCCCTCCCGCCACGCTCCCGGCTGCCCAGACCGCCAACAACACTCCCGCTGCGGACGTCGACCCGAGTTCGATGGCCCGGGCGATGATCCCGACCTCGATGAACCCGACCGCCGCCATCTGCAGCGCCACGATGAGCAGTAGGGGAGCGAGGGACAACAACCCGCGGTCCAACAACCTGCGGTGTCGGGTGGTCGCCCGAATCTGCTCACCCTTCGACCAACCCGCCGTGGCGGCGAACAGCCCGGCGCCCACCAGACCCACGACGACAGCGATAAGCAACGCCGTCATGGGCGAAGCCACTACCACCAGTGCGGCGACGAGCGCGGGACCCCCGATGAACATGACCTCCGTGCCGATCGTGTCCAGGCTCAGGGCGCTGGCCCGCTCGCTCGGCTTGCCGAAGCTGCGGATGAACACGGAGCGGATAGCCGCACCCAGCGGCGGGGTCGACACGCCAGCGACCGCTGCGAGCGGCCAGATGAACGGCGCGGGCACCACGACGAGGGCGATGATGCCCGCCGCATTGATCACCGCCGCGATGACCAGCACGTACGGTCCCCGGCGGTCGACCATTCGGCCGATGACGACGAAGCCGAAGCTCGCGGTAACCGCATAGACGGCTACGACCGCGCCCCCTGCCCCTAACCCACCGAGGTGTTCTTGGGCGAACAGGAGCAACGCGAGCGGGACCATGGTCTGGGTGAGCCGTGCGATCAGCGAGCCGGGGAACGCCCACCGAATCGTCGGGTGCGAGACCACCACGAGGTACCGACGCACTCCGACGGGGTCGGCCACCGGCGGCGCGGAGGTCTGGTCCGGGGCGGTGCTCACGACTGCCTTCCCCCGGGCATGGTTTGCGGGAACCCGTAGAGGATCAGTCGGACGGGCTCCTGTGCCTCCGAGGACGCCAGTTCGGCGCGGCGCACATGCTCCCGGGTGATCGACTCCACTTCCCGCCCCCAGGCGGACAGTTCGGCGGGCGACATCAGCGCGGTGCGGCTGTGCATCGTCACCGACGTGTTCCACCCGGCGTGGCGCTCGTCGTGCGTGGCCACGAACTCCTGCAACAGGGCCTGGTCCCGGTGCAGCCGGACGCGCATGAACTGCTCCTGCGCCTTTCCCGTTTCTGGGTCATCCGTCGGCACGTCCGCCAAGGGCACGTCGGTATCCGGGGTCGCCCGTCGCCAGTGGCGCTCCCGAAGGCTGGCCCCCTCCACCACGGCCGGCTCGACCAGGCCCTGCGCGGCGAGGATGCGCAGGTGGTAGGAGCAGGTCTTCGGGGTGAGGCCGAGCAGCGTGGCACCTTCACTCGCCGTCAGCGTGTCCCGTACCCGAAGCAGGTCGAGGAGAGCCAGGCGGGTCGGATGGGCCAACGCCCGCAGGCCCTCCAGCGTGGCTACCGCTCGAATTGTGGAAGACATGTTCCGGAACATTAGTTCCCAAGTTGTCCAGCGGTCAAGAGCTGGACGGGTTCAGCCTCGAGTCAGACGGATCCACTCCCGGTCTAACCGATTCCGATTGCCCGTTTTATCCGCCTATGGCGCTTCCGGTCAGCTCGGCGAGGTACGCCTTTTCGACGGCGGTGCCGTCCTGTCCCGCACCGGGTTTGATGGGGCCATTGATGCCCCCCGGGCTTCACGGGAGCCGTAGCTTCCCGACCCGGACCCAGGTGCGGGCGCGAGCCGGCGGGGGTGTCGGCTGCGCTGGCGCTGCCGCGCTGGCTCCCCTACCCGTGACGGAGTCCAGCTACGTGCTCACCATCGGCGTCGACTCGCTCCGCCGCCTCGCCCGTGAAGGGCGGTGCTCGTCACCGATCGGGCTTGGCTCGTGACCGCAGCAGTCAGATGCCGACGCTTCATGGGGGACGCCCAGGCACGCGGATCGGGTACTATCTGGCTCGGGTCGAGAGGCGCTGCGACGGGCAGAGCCCGCCACGCTCGGCCCTGATTTGTTAAAACAAGGGCGCCTCCGAGCTTTGGAGGCGGCTGCTTGAGCGCGTTACTGAGCCAGAAGAGCACGGCATCGTCGCTACGGCAGCTGATGTCGCAGCGGGTTCTGGTACTAGACGGCGCCTGGGGCACGATGCTGCAGGCCGCGAAGCTCACCGCCGCGGACTATCGAGGCGACCTGATCGTCGACCATCCGCAGGACGTCAATGGCGATCCCGACCTGCTCAACCTCACCCGGCCCGACGTCATTCTGGACGTACACCGGCAGTATCTGGCCGCCGGCGCCGATATCACCACGACCAATACCTTCACGGCGACGAGCATCGGCCAGGCCGACTACGGGCTCCAGTCACTGGTTCGTGAGATGAACGTTCAGGGTGCGCGGCTGGCCCGGCAGGCGGCGGACGAGTTCGGTGGCCGATTCGTGGCCGGCTCGATCGGGCCGCTGAACGTGACGCTGTCGCTGTCGCCGCGGGTCGAGGACCCGGCGTATCGCGCCGTCGACTTCGACGAGGTGCGCGCGGCGTACGCGGAGCAGATCTCGGCCCTGGCCGAGGGCGGTGTCGACCTCCTGCTGATCGAGACGATCTTCGACACGTTGAACGCGAAAGCGGCGATCGCCGCAGCTCGTGAGGTCGCGCCGCAGCTGCCGCTGTGGATTTCCGTGACCATCGTCGACCTCAGCGGCCGGACGCTGTCGGGGCAGACCGTGGAGGCATTCTGGCGCTCGATAGAGCGGGCCGATCCGCTGGTCGTCGGCGTGAACTGCTCGCTGGGCGCGGCCGAGATGCGCCCGCATATCGAGGAGCTTTCCAAGATCGCCAAGAGCTACGTGGCGTGTCACCCCAACGCCGGTCTGCCGAACGCTTTCGGCGGCTACGACCAAACGCCGGAGGAAACCGCCGGCCTGCTCGGCGAGTTTGCCGCATCCGGCTTGCTCAACATCGCCGGTGGCTGCTGCGGCACCTCACCGGAGCACATCGCCCGGATCGCCGCCGCCGTGGCCGGCATCCCGCCACGGACGGTTGCCGCCCAGCCTGAAGCCACCCGGTTCAGTGGGCTGGAGCCGTTCGCGATCGGACCGGACACCGGGTTCGTGATGATCGGTGAGCGCACCAACGTCACCGGCTCGGCCAAGTTCCGTCGGCTCATCGAGTCGGACAACTATCAGGGCGCGGTCGACGTGGCCCTGGAGCAGGTCCGCGGCGGCGCCAACCTGCTCGACGTCAACATGGACGCGGACCTGCTCGACAGCGAGCGCGCCATGACGACCTTCCTCAATCTTATCGCCACCGAGCCCGAGGTTGCCCGGATCCCGGTGGTGATTGACAGCTCGAAGTGGACGGTGCTCGAAGCCGGCCTCAAGTGTGTGCAGGGCAAGGCCGTGGTCAACTCCATCAGCCTCAAGGAAGGCACGGAGTCGTTCCTGGCGCAGGCCCGCCGGATCCACGACTATGGTGCCGGCGTGGTGGTGATGGCCTTCGACGAGGACGGCCAGGCCGACACCACCGAACGAAAGGTGTCCATCTGCGCCCGGGCCTACGATCTGCTCGTCGAGCAGGTCGGGTTCGCGCCGGAGGACATTATCTTCGACCCGAACGTGCTCGCGGTCGCCACCGGCATCGCCGAGCACAACGGGTACGCGAAGGCGTTCATCGACGCCCTCCCGCTGATCAAGGCGCGCTGCCCGGGTGCCCGCACCAGCGGCGGCATCTCCAACCTGTCATTCTCCTTCCGGGGTAACGACGTGGTTCGCGAGGCGATGCATTCGGCGTTCCTGTTGCACGCTGTCCGTGCCGGGTTGGACATGGGCATCGTCAACGCCGGCCAGCTCGCCGTATACGCCGACATCCCCGCCGACCTCATCGAACTCGTCGAGGACGTGATTTTCGACCGGCGCCCGGACGCCACCGACCGCCTGGTCACCTTCGCGTCGACCGTCACCGGTTCCGGCACGAAGCGTGCGGTCGACCTCTCCTGGCGCGAGGCGCCGGTGCACGAGCGGCTGTCGTACGCGCTCGTGCACGGCATCGTCGACTTCATCGAAGAGGACACGGAGGAGGCCCGGCAGGGCCTCGACCGGCCCCTCAATGTCATCGAGGGTCCGCTGATGGACGGAATGAAGATCGTCGGCGACCTGTTCGGCGCCGGCAAGATGTTCCTGCCGCAGGTGGTCAAGAGTGCCCGGGTCATGAAGCGCTCGGTCGCCTACCTCGAACCGTTCATGGAAGCCGAGAAGGAGCAGGCTCGCCTGGAGGGCCGGATCGACCCCGGCCGCGGGCAGGGCAAGGTCGTACTGGCGACCGTGAAGGGCGATGTGCACGACATCGGCAAGAACATCGTCGGCGTGGTCCTGGGTTGCAACAACTACGAGGTCATCGACCTGGGCGTGATGGTTCCGGCCGGCCGGATTCTGGACACCGCCGTCGCCGAGGGCGCCGACGCCATCGGCCTGTCCGGCTTGATCACGCCATCACTGGACGAGATGGTCGCCGTCGGCGCCGAGATGCAGCGCCGCGGTCTCAAGGTGCCCCTGCTGATCGGCGGGGCCACGACATCGCGTCAACACACCGCCGTGCGCATCGCCCCCTCGTACGACGGCACAACCGTGCACGTGCTCGACGCGTCCCGGGTCGTCGGCGTGGTCTCCGACCTGCTCGACGACGGTCGGGCCCGCGAGTTGGACCGCACCAACCGCGTCGAGCAGGAGCAACTGCGCGAGGCGCACGCCAACCGGCGCTCCCAGCCGATGCTCGGCCTGGCTGAGGCCCGCGCCAACCGCGAGCAGGTCGACTTCAGCGACCTACCGACCCCAAACTTCACCGGCTGGCGGACGGTCCAGCCCACCCTGCCCGAGCTGCGCGAGATGATCGACTGGCAGTTCCTGTTCTTGGCCTGGGAGCTCAAGGGCAAGTTCCCGGCGATCCTGGATCAGCCGGTCGCCCGCGAGCTCTACGACGACGCCAACACTCTGTTGGACAAGATCACGAAGGACGGCTCCTTCCAGGCCCGAGGCGTCTACGGCTTCTGGCCCGCACACTCCGAGGGCGACGACATCGTCCTCGGCAACGGGGTGCGCCTGCCGATGCTACGCCAGCAGACGGTGAAACCGGCCGGCCGAAACAACCGCTGCCTGGCCGACTACGTCGCCCCCGACGGTGACCACCTCGGTGGCTTCGCCGTGACCATCCACGGCGCCGACTCCCTGGCCGCGCACTACGAGGCCCAGCACGACGACTACCGCGCGATCATGGTCAAGGCGCTGGCCGACCGCCTTGCCGAAGCCTTCGCCGAGTACATCCACCTGAAGGCCCGCCGCGACTGGTTCGAGCCAGACGCCACGCCGGACCTCGCCGACCTGCACGCCGAACGCTTCCGGGGCATCCGACCGGCGCTCGGCTATCCCGCCAGCCCGGATCACAGCGAGAAGCGGGACCTGTTCGACCTGCTGGAGACCGCCGAGCTCGGCATCGGTCTGACGGAGACCTGCGCGATGACGCCGGCAGCCAGCGTCAGTGGGCTGATCTTTGCCAACCCGGCGGCGAAATACTTCACCGTGGGCCGGATCGGCAAGGACCAGATCGAAGACTACGCCGCCCGCCGCGCCATCAGCGTCGCCGAGGCCGAGCGGTGGCTGCGACCCAATCTGGCCTATGAACCGTCCTGACGCCGGCCGCGTCCGAACCGACCACGTGGTGTACCGGCCGGGTGGGAGCGCCACGTCGTAACGTCGTCGGGCATCCGGCTCCGCGCCGACCGCGGAGAGGCCGACGACGGCGCCAGCTGGGCCTGGGAGCCGGAGACCTGGGAAGGTCCAGAAGATCCGGAGCCCACACTGTGGTCATGGCAGTGTGGTCAGCGTCTACATGCTGGTCTCGGCGACTGCTGAAGCCGTGGTAAGGGGAGACGCCATGCTCAAACAGACTGTCCGGCACCTTCTAGGTGCGGTCGCGGCCTGGTGGGTGTTCGTCGCGCAGGCGGCCGCCGCCTACACAGTGCTGTTCGGACTTGCGCTGTTGACCAATGCACCGCTAGGTAGTCCGCTAGCCGGGCCGATGACGGTGCTGCTTGCTGCCGTGCTGGGCGCCATCTTGGTGCCGCTGCTGTTCTTGCCAGCCGGCCTGGTCGGCGAGGCGGCCACGAAACATGGGCGCCTCTTTCTGAGGCTAGTGACTACGTTCGCCGTGGCCGCCGCGCTGGCCACGATCTATGTTGTCGTCGTGGCGGTAGCAACCGACGCGTCAGCTGCCGGCACAACGCTGGCGTGCCTGAGCAGCATGGTCGCTGTGCTCAGCCCCACCGTGGCCTACGTGGTCCTCGCCCACGCCATGTCGAGGACCAATTCGGCCCGACGGCACTTTCCGTCGCCGGCATCAGGCCCGGTTAGCACCTAGTCGGAGCCGACGCACTTCCACCCCGGCAGGCAGTCCCGTGGGGACGCGGTCGGGCGCACTGGCCCCGATCTGGCGCTACGCGGTCTCGACTCGACAGGCCCGGGCAGGTCAAGACCCATGAATCACCCATTTCGTACCTATCATCAGCAAGGAGGGCAAAAAGTCGTCTATGTGATGGGAAGCCATGAACAAGAACGCGAAGGTGACTACCACCCGCGCCACCGCGACCGCTGCGGTAGCCGCCACCACCGCATTCGTGATGATGGGCAACGTGGTCAGCGCCGCACCCGTCGGCCCGATCGACCCCGTCGAGGCCACCCAAGGATTCCTGGTCATGACGGAGGGAAACGCGACCTTGATCGGCACGGAGAACGAGGGGACGCTGGCCGTCGGCGGGAACCTCGCATTCTCGCAGTACCAGTTGGCCGTGGTGAGCGCCGGAAACTTCTTCGCCCCCGGCGAGAGCATCCCCACGGCTCTCGTGGTGGACGGGCAGGTGGACTTCGTGAACAGTCAGCCCGGCACCCGCCTCCAAGTCCTGCAGGGCGGATACGCCAAGATCGGAAACCTGAACGGCACCTTCGTGCGGAATGTCGACAACAACAACGCGCCGTCCAACACACGGATCCTGCCGGCCGACGACTACGACGCCTCACCCCGGATCGAACTCGTCACCAACCAGTCGGTACCGAGTGTCGGCCCGGTCTCGGTGATCGACTTCGCGGAGGCGTTCCAGACCTTCCGGTCAAACTCCACCGAGCTCGCGACGTGCCAGAACACCGTCGTGCTGCGGGACCCGAACGGCGACCCGATCTCCTCCCCCATCCCGCCCGGGACCAACGCCGTCATCAACCTGAGCCCGAACACCACCAACGTGCTCAACATCAACTCGACCGATCTGGACAACATCGGCATCCTGACCTTCGCCGACCAGCCGACCGCGAGCAGCCCATTGTTGGTTAACGTCGACACCACCGATGTGGGGGACACCTTCGCCTGGACCGCACCGAACTTCGCCGGCATCGGTGGGCCCGAAGCCCGCTTCATCCTGTTCAACTTCCCCACCGCCACCACCCTCACCCTCGCGCCCGGCGGCGCCACGGTCGAAGGAACGATCTACGCGCCGCGCGCCGACTACACCGATCTTGACCAGAGCAACACCGAAGGCAGCATCATCGCGCGCACCCTGGAGCATCGCGGCGGGGAAATCCACGACTCCCCCTTCAGCACGACGCTCGCCTGCGACAGCGGTTCCCCGACGGCCAGCCCGACGGCGACGCCAACTACCAGCCCCACCGCCGATCCGACGGCGACCCCGACCGTCACGCCAAGCCCGACCGGGACCGACCTACCAATCACCGGATCGTCCAGCGGGTCGATGCTCCTCGCCGGCAGCCTGGCCGTGCTAACCGGCACCGCCCTCCTGCTCACAATCGGTCTCACGCACCGGCGCCGGCGCAACGCCGAAAGCTGAGCGCAACGACGCACCGCTACCTGGACGATGGCCCTCCGCCCGCGGCGGATCGCGGTGGGCCTCGTCCAGGCAGGCGGCGGACGCACCGACCAGCCAGGGCAGGGTGGTCAGGAACTCAGGCAGCACAAACCCGGGTTGCGCTCGCGGGCCTCCGCCACCTCCGCGTCAGCGTCAGCGAACGCCGTGCAGACCTCCCGTTGGTACGCACTGAATGTCCCCTCATCGTCTGGGTGGTCCGGACAACCCCGGCGGCGATGTGGGACACGTCTTCAATGTAGCCACGGATCGCGACTGCCGTAGGCGTGGCTACTCGCGGTCCTGCATGCAGGCGCTCCTCGGTTGGTATCAGCAGCGGGGAGTTACGAGAGCGTATCTGCAGGCTTCCCGAGATGGTGAGTCGCACTACCGGGCGTTGGGCTTCGCGCCGACGCATTCTCCGACCATGCGTCTGGTGCTACCGGCGTCGCTGTAGCCGTCGGTGAAGGTCAGAGGCAGCGCTGTCGTCCACCCTCTGTCGGTCGGGAGTCGGGTCACTCCGGCGGTAATCACGTCCGGCGTCGGCGAGAAACCGGACGCGCCACCGAGCAGTGACGCCACGCTCGGTCAGCAGTGCGTCAAGATTCTGCGCCAGTCCAGTGGGTCGCGGTGCGCCCGATACCAGTCGAAGGCCTTGCGCACGTCTTCCGCGAACAGACGGTGCCGTTCACCACCGTCGTCCTCGGCGTCGAGGTCAGCGCGCACCAAACGTCAGGATCAGGGGGCTGTCTATTTCCGGCGGGACGGCACCGGTACCCGTCTCGCGGGTAATACCGCGAGTGGTGGCGGTGGCGGCGCCCGGGTCGGCATTGGAGGACAGTTGACGGTGCGGCATGTCAACCTCATTGAGAACACCTCTGTGAGCCTGGGAGGTGGCCTGTTCGTCGAAGGTAAAAGGGACCCAAGCTTCGTTGTCGTCGAGGACAGTCTCATCAAGAACAACACCACCCCAACGTCCCTCGGCGGAGGAATATACAACTCGGCGCAAACGACGGTACAGAGCATAAAGATCGTCGGCATCCAAGCCGATCAGGGCACTGGCGTCTACAACGACAGTAACGAAACACTCATTCTCTTTTCGACGAAGATTATCGAGAACATCGCTGTCACCGATGGCGGGGCATCTTCATCGAAGGAGGCGGCACTGTCGTGTTGATCACCGGCACCGGCACCGGCACCATTGTGGCCAAGAACCGGCCGAACATATGCTCCGGCGACGTACCTGTCGCACCGCGATGACTATCCACGAGGGATCCCGGTCCAGGGCGTGGCCGTGGGACGGACCCTTCCGTAGCCACCGCGGATACATCTCGGTGTTTGTCGGTGCCCAGCATGGTGGCGGCCATCCCGCGACAACCCGGATGCGCAGCGTGACCTGAGAACAGCGCTCCGTGTGGTCTGGCGACGGCGAAGCGGGTCTTGAGACTTCGTCGGTAGATGGTGCGATCGGACGCGAAATCGGCGATCCAGCCGGGAGCCAGATCGGTCAAAGGGCTATGAAGTAGGGTTCTGGCCCAAGTCACCGCCGTCCAAGGGTTGCGGGACGACGAATGTACCGCCATATTTCCTGTGATCCGATACCACCGGGCGGGGAGGCGTTGTCGGCGACCAAAACGCATGTCCACATAGGTTTGAAACGGTCTTCACCCGCCGCCGCCCGGCTGGCGTGACAAGGAGCAGGTAGTGACGGTGGTGCGGCATCGGCGCAGCAGGCAGACGAGCTCCACGTTGGCTTCGCCGAGTCCGGAGCCCTCGGTCGGATCCTCCTCGGCCCAGGTGGTCCCGAGTCAGGGAGGAACCATCCGTGGCCGGTTGGTCGGCATCATCGCCCTGCCGGTAGTGGCAGTCGTCTTACTGCTCGGCTACATAACGGTCGTGGAGACTTCCAGCTACCGCGCCGTCACGGCGGCCAGTGACTCGGTGTCGCTCGCCCTCGCCGTGCAGGATCTGACCCAGGAACTGCAGACTGAGCGCGGTCTCACCGCCGGTCTGCTCGGCGGCAACGTGGGGTTTCGTTCCGAGATTGGCCCAGCCCGGCAGCGGGTGGACCAGCGGCGGGCGGTGGTCGAAACCGCGATCGCCGACGGTGGGGATGTTGCCGACCGCGTGGACCTGGCGCTGCGGGAGCTCGACGGGCTTTCCGTGGTCCGCTCCGGTGCCGACAACGGCAGCGCCGGGCGGGCAGCCACGTTCGAGTTCTTCACCGAACGCATCGCCACATTGAATCGCGTCGACCTCGGACTCGAACAGGTCACCGATCCGGAGCTGCGGCGGCACGTCGCCACCTTCACCGCACTAAACAGGATCAAGGAGAGCACCGCCCAACAGCGGGCCTTCCTCAACGGGGTGTTCTCCGCCGGTGGATTCGAAAAGGGTGAGTTCCTCCAGTTCGCCGCGATGCGTGCTGCTCGGGACGTCGCCCTCGTCGACTTCACGGGACAGGCGACGCCGAGTCAGAAGGCCGCCAGCGATTGGGTGCTGGACACGGGTGCCGCCCGGGTGGCTGCCCACTTCGAGCAGGTCGCCCTCACCTCCGCGGATGGCCGTCGGTTACAGGTCAACCCCCAGTCATGGTGGTCGGCCCTCACCACCGTGCTGGACGGCATGCGCGGAATTCAGCAGCACGTCGGCGCGGAGATCGAGGCTCGGGCCGCGGAGCGCCAGAACGAGTCGACCCAGCGCATCCTCGTGGTCGCCACCGGTGTGCTGCTCTTCCTGGTCAGCGCGATCGCCTTGCTGGTGTTGGCCGCGCGGTCGATCACCCGCCCGCTGGCGACGCTTGTCGCCGAGGCCAACGACCTGGCGACAACCCGGCTGCCAGCCGCGGTGAGCCGGCTCCAGGATGGGCACGAGGACGGTGATCTGGTGGCCCCGGACTCGGTCCGGGTACCGGCCGGATCCACTTCGGAAATCCGATCGGTGGCTGGCGCCCTCGACCAAGTGCAGGCTGTGGCCTTCCGACTCGCCGCCGAGCAGGCCCTGCTCCGTCGCAGTACCACCGAATCGCTGGCGAACCTGGGGCGGCGTAACCAGAATCTGCTGCGGCGCCAGCTCGGGTTCATCACCACGTTGGAACGGGAGGAGAGTGATCCCGCCGGGCTCGCCAACCTCTTCGAGCTGGATCATCTCGCCACCCGTATGCGCCGCAACGCGGAAAGCCTGCTGGTACTGGTGGGTGCGGGTAAGCCTAAGCCGCGCCAGGGGCTGGCACCACTGCCGGTCGCCGATGTGATTCGCGCGGCAATCTCCGAGGTCGAGGAGTACCGGCGCGTGCAGTTGCGACGCATCGACGATTCCTGGGTCGTCGGAGCCGATGTCAGCGCGGTGGCGCACATACTCGCCGAGTTGGTGGAGAACGGGCTGACCTTCTCACCACCCGAATCCGACGTGGAAATCCAGGGTCGCCGCAGCGGCGAGGGGTATCTCATCGCCATTACCGACCACGGTGTTGGGATGTCGTCCGAGGAGCTAGCTCAGGCGAATGCCCGGCTTCGTGGGGAGGGCGACTTCCTCGTGGCCCCCACCCGGTATCTCGGGCATTATGTGGTGGGCCAACTCGCCCGGGACCTTGAGGTCGATGTCCAACTGGTCCCCTCGCCGGTAACCGGGGTAACCGCCAGGGTGCTCCTACCGCTCGCCGTGCTGACAACTCCGGGCACGGACCGGGGCGAGGACAGCTCGGTGGCCGGGGAGGCCTTGCCGATCGCTATCGCGTCCGAACAGGTCGCGGCGGTGTCCGCGGGCCCGTCCTACCAACCCCTTCAGGTCGCCAGTCGTCCCGCCGCCGAGGGGGCATCCGCCGGCACCGCCCCAGACACTGGTGGTTCTCAGCCCGACGCCGCGGCCCCGCCGGTGATCGACCAGCCGACCGGCTCCCCCATCCAGGTATCCCCGGCGGGCCTGAGCGGGGATCGGACCGCCAACGGGTTGCGCAAACGCCTGCCGCGGGAGCGGCGGACGACCACAGCGGTGCCTGCGGTCACCGCACCCGAGTCGGGACAACGTCCGCCAGCTCTTGACGACTCACCAACGAACATTCGGGACCGGTTAACCGCACTGCGCGCTGGAATGTTTCGCGGTCAGATCGAGCCGCCGGCGCACGGGACTGACTCCGACACTGATGCCCCGACCGAGCCTTGGAGGACACGTGACGGTTGACACCCAGACCGATCCGCACCAGTTGAACTGGTTGCTGGCTAAGTTCGTCCGGCATACCGACGGGGCCCGGGATGCTGTCGCCGTTTCCACCGACGGCCTGTTGATAGCCGCATCGGCGGGACTGGACCGGGGGGCCGCGGACCAGTTGGCGGCGATCGTGTCCAGTATGTCGAGCCTGGCACGAACAGCCTCTCGGAAGTACGACTTCGATGGACTGAAGCTGATCATGATCGAGATGAGGCGAGGGTTCCTCCTGATATCGACGATCGGTGACGGTAGCTGCCTGGGTGTGCTCGCCGAAGGCGGATGCGACCTGGGACTGGTCGGCTACGAAATCTCGCTCCTCGCTGAGCGGTTCGGCGCCATGCTGACCCCCGCCCTGATCTCCGAGTCGAGACGGGTCCTACCCCGGTGAACGACAGCGGACCCCGGCTGCCCGACCCGCGGATGATCCCACACTGGACCTCCACGCGGCCGCCAGCTCCCGTGGAACCGCAGCCGCCCGCCGCGGAACCGGCGGACGAGGCGGCGGTGCGTCCGTTCCTGCTCACCGGCGGGCGTACCCGGCCGGTGCAGGACGGGCTGCGGGTGGAGACCCTGCTCTCCGCCCGGCCCGCAGCGCTCTCCGCACCGCTGCGTTTCGAGGCCAACCGAATCGTGACGCTGTGCCAGCGACCCACCAGTGTCGCAGATCTAGCGGTGGCGATGCGGGTACCGCTCGGCGTGGTCCGGGTGCTCGTCGCCGACCTCCTCACCGAGGGCCACCTGCGTCGCGAGGAAGAGGGCGAGTTCTCCCTCGCCATGCTTGAGAGGATCAGAGACCGTGTCCGCGCCCTCTAGCTATCGGTCCGCGCCCACGTCCGTGAAGATCGTGGTCAGTGGCGGATTCGGGGTCGGCAAGACCACCTTCGTCGGGGCCATCTCGGAGATCGAACCCCTGGTCACTGAGGCCGAAATGACCGAAGTGTCGGTGGGCGTCGACGACGTCACCGGGGTCGCGGCCAAGACCACCACCACAGTGGCCCTGGACTTCGGCCGAATCAGTCTCGATGAGTCCCTGCTGATGTACCTGTTTGGCACGCCGGGTCAGGACCGCTTCGCTTTTCTGTGGGACGACCTCGTGGACGGTGCGTTGGGAGCGGTTGTCCTGGTCGACACCCGTCGCATCGAGGACTGCTTTCCCGCCATCGACTACTTCGAGGATCATAACGTTCCTTTCCTGTTGGCGATCAACAACTTCGACGTGGCCTACCGGTTCGAGCTCACCGAGGTACGAGAGGCCCTGGGGGTGGCGGACGACGTGCTGATCGTGGATTGCGACGCCCGCGACCGGGGGTCGGTCAAGCAGGTGTTGACCGCGCTCACCGAGGTGGTCCTGACCCAACACCTAGCTCGGTCAACCGTCGGTGATGTCGCCGGCAGAGCCTAACGAGAAGGGGAACACGCGCGATGCGGATACCAGCTTGGATCAGGGCAACGTCCCTCGTCGGCTCGGCCGTACTGGCTCTGGCTGGGTGTGCGTCCGATATTCAGCCCAAAGTCGCGGCCCCCGGCCCACCCACGGCGACCGACTGCGGCACCTTGACCCTGGCGGTAAACCCGTGGGTCGGGTACGAGGCAAACCTCGCCGTCATCAGCTACCTGGCCAAGAACCGGCTCAACTGCACCGTGGTCGAGAAGGACCTGAGTGAGGAAGACTCCTGGAAGCTGCTCGCCGCCGGCGAGGTCGACGCGATCCTGGAGAACTGGGGTCACGACGACTTGAAAAAGCAGTACATCGATGACGAGCGGGTCGCCGTGGAGCACGGCCTCACCGGTAACAAGGGCATCATCGGCTGGTATGTCCCGCCATGGCTGGCCGAGAGGTACCCGGGCATCACCGACTGGCGGAAGCTCAACGACTACGCCTTTCTGTTCCGGACCCCCGGCTCCGGCGGCAAAGGAGAGTTGCTCGGTGGCGACCCCAGCTACGTCACCAACGACGAGGCCCTGATCCGAAACCTGAAGCTGAACTACACGGTCACCTTCACCGGTAGTGAGGACAAGTTGATCGAGGCGTTCCGTGCGGCGGAGGAGGAACGGCGGGCCGTCATCGGGTACTTCTACGCACCCCAGTGGTTCCTCTCCGAGGTCGATCTGGTGCACATCAGACTCCCTGAGTACACCCCCGGGTGCGACGCCGATCCGGCGACGGTGGCCTGTGACTACCAGCCGTACGATCTCGACAAGATCGCCAACCGGGAGTTCGCCGAATCCGGTAGCCCGGCCGCGGGTTTGATCAAGAACTTCCAGTGGACTAACGCCGATCAGAACACGGTCGCTCGCTACATCCGGCAGGACAAGCTGTCCCGAGACGAGGCCGCCAAGAAATGGCTGGACGCGAACCCTGACGTCTGGCAGTCCTGGCTGCCTGCCACCTGAGCTGGACGCCCGGGCCGGGTGTGTGTGCGTGGGCCTTGACCGATGGTCAGTTCATCGACCTTCCGCCGGACCGGAGAGCCCGCTGGCCCAGGGCCAGCAAGCAGGATCTCCGGTGCCGCCGGCGGCCGCATCCTGGAGGGCAACGACCCGGCGCGGTGCGCCGACGCGCGGACCAGATCATCGACGCCGGTGTCCAACTGCACGTCGAGGCCACCACGCTCATGTACATCGAGCTGGGAAAGGACCTCATGCTGCTCAAGTTCCTCGACTTGGTCGAGCTGGCGCGGCGGCTGAGCGCACAGGACCTGCGCACCCTGGTTGAACGGACCCGACGGTACGGGTGCGCGGAGAGCGCGTACTACGCGCTGTACCACGCCCGACTGCTCTACCCCGCGGACGTGCCGGCTGGCTGGGTCGAGACGTTCGCCTGGGTCGACCCGGAGGTGATCGAGGTTTACGGCGTGCTGGACAACGACGCGCGGCGGTGGGAGCGGAGCTTCGCCGAGCGCTTCTTCGACTCCGGGCGGTGGCGGTCGCTGACCGCCCACAGCACCGTCCCCGGCCCGCGGGCGGTGGTGTGATGGGCGCCCGCGCAGCCCAGGCAGGCGACGTCGTCTTCTCCGGTGACGGCCGGTTCGCCGGCGCCCTGCGAGCGCTGCTACCGGATCACCTGCGCCGAGCCCGGCCGGCCCTGGTCACCCTGGTGATCCTGCAGCTCGTGCAGACCGTGGCCCTGCTCTACCTACCGAGGTTGGGAGTGTGGATATCTAACGGCCCTGTCTCACTTTCGGTGGTGACGGTGGGTGCTGTTATCCGAGGAGGATGCGGTGGCGGAGCAGGGTGAAGCCTGCTCGTCCGTGCATTTGACGTGCGATTCGTTTGGTCTTGGTGTTGACGCCTTCGGTGGGGCCGTTGCTGTAGGGGAGCGTGAGCGCGGCGTTCACGGCGTCGCGGTCGCGTTCCAGGCCCCTGGTCAAGGCGTGCAGGTGAGGTAGATCGACCGCGCGAACCTGCAGGATCCAGTGCGAGAGCCGGTCGGTGTTTGCGGGCTGAGGCGTCAGGAGCTCGGCGAAGCGTCCGACAGCGGCGGCGAGTTGCGTCATCTCTGGGCAGGCGGCGGTGAGCCGTGCCAGTAGATCTCGATGCTCGGGCTTGAGGTTGTCGGGTCTGGTGAGGATCATCCGGGCGAGGCGGCGTGGGGAGATGTGGCTGCGGTCGGCGTCCGCGCGGCCTTGGTTGATGTACTTGTGCAGGAGGTTGAGGCAGCCGGTGAAGCCGAGGGCCTTGATCTCTTCGAAGAGATGCTTGACGCCGACGCCGGGGTCCTCGGCCCGACGTTTGCGTAGGTGCTCACGGTAGGGGTCGACGAGGCTGGCACGGTATTTAGGTACGCGGAGCATCCGCTCGGGCCGGTCGGCTCGCGCGTAGCGTTTGACGGTGTTCAGGGATAGCTGCAGGCGGCGGGCGCATTCCAGCAGGCCCACGCCTTGGTCGAGCAGGTCATGGACCTGGTGCCAGCGTTGCTGGGTCGTCTGCNCGCGGGGGCCGTCGTAGATGGGTGCGTCCAGCACACCTGCCCAGCAGGCGCTGTGCGCCTTCACCTCGCTCAGAGCGGCTTCGCACAGGTTGTGCCACAGGTGCCACCTGTCCGCGACCTGCACCGCGTCGGGCAGGG
>NZ_AZWO01000040.1 GCF_000514775.1 Salinispora pacifica CNR114
GCAGGGCCTGTTCCAGCAGCGTCCGTCGTCTGGTTGGGGCACGGTGGAGCAGATCACCGACCCCGCCTACTCCACCACCGCCTTCCTCAACGGCCTCAAGCAGGTCGAGGGCTGGCAGGACATGCCCCTGACCGAAGCCGCCCAGAAGGTGCAGGTGTCGGCGTACCCGTTCCACTACGCCCAGTGGGAGACCCAGGCCGCCGACCTGGTGGCCGAGCACTGGGCCAGCTGACCCCACCCGCACCACCCACAAACAAACCCCCGCAGACCTGACCCACACAAGGGGGAAAGAAACTGTTGGCCGGCACCCGAACCGGGTGCCGGCCAACAGCGCCTTCGGCGGTTTCTGACCTGATTCTGCCTCTGCGGCGCCGGTCGGCATCGGTTAGCGTTCCGGCATGCCCGTCGCGGTCGTCACCGACTCCACCGCCTACCTTCCCCCTGGGCTGCTGGCCAGTCACCAGCTAACGGTGGTGCCTCTGACCGTCGTGCTCAACGGCATGGAAGGGCGCGAGGGGGTGGAGACCTCTCCCGCTGACGCTTCCCGGGCCCTGAGCGGGCGGCGGGTGTCAGTCAGTACCTCCCGGCCGGCCCCAGCGCAGTTTGTGCGCACGTACCGCCGGATCCTCGATGGCGGCGCCGACGGCATCGTCTCGGTGCACCTGTCCGCAGGGCTCTCCGGCACGGTCGAGTCCGCGCGACTGGCCGCCGCGGAGTTCGGTGACCGGGTGGCGGTGGTGGACAGCCGCTCCTGCGGCATGGGCATCGGATTCCCCGCGGTTGCCGCAGCCGAAGCTGCGGCAACCGGTGCCGACCTGGTCGCGGCTCACGCTGCCGCCCAGCGGGCCACAGCGCGGAGCACCATCTACTTCTACGTCGACACGCTGGAGTTCCTCCGTCGGGGCGGGCGGATCAACGCCGCCTCGGCGCTGCTCGGGACTGCTCTCTCGGTGAAGCCGATCATGCACATGCGGGATGGCGTGATCGTCCTCCGAGACCGGGTGCGTACCGCCAGCCGGGGCATCGCCCGGCTGGTGGACCTCGCTGTCGAGGCCGCCGGGGATGCCGACGTTGACCTGGCTCTGCATCACCTCGCCGCGCCGCAGCGCGTCGAGGCACTCCAGATGGCGCTGGCGGCGCGGTTCGGGGATCGCCTGCGGAGCACGTACGTCTCTGAGGCCGGTGCGGTGGTCGCCGCGCATGCGGGGCCCGGTCTGATCGGCGTGGTCGTGCACCGCCGTCCGCCTGCCGAGGGCTGAGCCAGCACGCTGCCCGTTCCGGCGGAACGGCTGTCGGAGGCGCGATCGATAGCACACCGGGACCATGGTCAGGGGGCTGTCCACAGGCGCGCTCTCATCCACAGCGGAGCCTCGCGCGGAGGGCGTTCGTTCCACCCGTCGGCCTAGCGTCGCGCCGTGTCATACGACGAGGAGAGGGCGGTCCGGGAGCGCCTGCATCGAGTGCTGCCGGCAGGCGAGCTGTCCGGCGCCGGCCCGCCGATGGCCATGGCCCCGGCGGTGGTGCCGCGGCCGGCGGTGCCGGACGGTCCGTGGCGCACCCCGCAGGACGGGTCGGAGGGGGAGGCGGTGTCGTCCGCCGAACCGGATGGAGACCCATCGAGCCGAGTCCTGTCGGGGCCGGGCGCTTTCGATCCGGGGCGGCGTGGGGTGCGGGCATTGGCTCTCGTCGCTGTGCTGGTGGTGCTCGGGGCGGGCTTCTGGGCGTGGCAGTCCCGGCCTCAGGTCGAGCCGGTCGCAGCGGTGACGCCGGTCGTTCCGTCCGCGTCCATTGACCCGACGGAGGCGGTCGGTGAGCTGGTCGTGGCGGTCGCCGGCAAGGTCCGCCGACCGGGACTTGTCCGGGTGCCGGCCGGTGCCCGGGTCGCGGACGCGGTGCAGGCGGCCGGTGGGGCGCTGCCCGGCGTCGATGTCGCCCTGTTCAATCCGGCCCGGAAGTTAGTCGATGGGGAACTCATCCTGATCGGTGTCACCGCGCCACCGGGGGTGGCCTCCGCCGGTGGGGCGGCGGGAGCGGCGCCCGGCGGCAAGGTCAACCTCAACACCGCCACCCTGGCGCAGCTCGACACCTTGCCCGGAGTCGGCCCGGTGCTCGCGCAGCGCATCCTTGACCACCGTGAAAAGCATGGCGGCTTCCGGTCGGTCAGCGACCTACGCCAGGTTGGCGGCATCGGCGACACCCGGTACGAACAGCTCAAGGACCTGGTGACGGTGTGAGAAGCCACCGGGACGGGCAGCGCCCTGGGCCCGCTCGGCGGGCAGCTGCACCGACCGCATCCGGCGCCGTCCCTGCCCACCCGGGACGTTCCGCCCCTGGTACGCCCGCCGACCCGCCGGACCTGCGGCTGGCTGGGCTGGCCGTCGCCGCGTGGCTGGCCGCGTTGGCCGGCCTGTACCTGCCCGCCAGGGCGTCGCTGCTGGTCGCCACGATCGCCGCGGTGATGGCTGCCGCCGGCGGGGTTTACCGGTCTGGACTTCTCGGCCGGCCGCCGGCATCCGTCCGCCGGTACGGCTGGACGGCCATCGCCGTCCTACTCGGCGTGGTGTGCGGAGCGAGCGTCACCGCCGCGCGGGTAGCCGCGCGGGACGCCACCCCGGTGCGTGCCCTCGTCGAGGAGCGGGCCGTCGTTACCGTCGACCTGGTCGTCCGGGATGACCCCCGGCTGGTCCGCTCCGGGTCTGGGCGGCCGGCCACGTTCTTGGTGGCAGCGGAGTCGAGCCGCATCACCACTCTCGGCGGGCACCGGGTCGAGGCGCGGGTCCGGATGCTGGTCCTCGCTGCCGACCCGGCCTGGCGAGCGCTGCTGCCGGGGCAGCGGCTGACCGCCGAAGGTCGACTCGCTGCTCCACGAGGCGGCGATCTGACCGCTGCGGTCCTGGAGTCAAGCCGGGCCCCGGTCCCACACGGGTCGCCACCGGGCTTGCAGCGTGCCGCCGGAGTGCTCCGCGCCGGCCTCCAGAAAGCCTGCGAGCCGCTACCGGACGAGCGGGGTGGCCTGCTGCCCGGCCTGGTGGTGGGCGACACGAGCCGGCTGCCCGACTCAGTGCGGGAGGACTTTCTCGACACCGGGATGACCCACCTGACAGCGGTATCTGGTTCCAACGTCGCGATCGTCGTTGGTGCGGTGTTGCTGCTCGCTCGTTGGGGGCGGGCTGGTCCCTGGCTCGCCGCCGGACTCTGTGTGGTTGCGTTGGTGGGTTTCGTGATCTTGGTCCGTCCGTCGCCGAGTGTGGTGCGGGCGGCGGCGATGGGCGCGATCGGGTTGGCCGCGCTCGCCGTGGGTCGGCCGCGCGCAGCGTTGCCGGCATTGGCTGCGGCGGTCACCGTGCTGGTGCTTGTCGATCCTGAGCTGGCGGGGGACTTCGGTTTCGCGCTCTCGGTGCTCGCCACGGGTGGGTTGTTGCTGTTGGCGCCGCGGTGGCGGGATGCGTTACGTCGTCGTCGGGTGCCGCCGGGGGTTGCTGAGGCGCTGGCGGTGCCGGCTGCTGCGCAGGTGGCCTGCGCGCCGGTGGTCGCGGGGATTTCGGGCACGGTCAGCCTGGTCGCGGTGCCGGCGAATCTGCTGGTGGCGCCCGCGATCGCGCCGGCCACGGTGCTCGGTGTTGTGGCGGCGGCGCTGTCGCCGCTGTGGTCGGCGGGTGCCGAGTTTCTGGCCTGGCTGGCCAGTTGGCCGGCGTGGTGGCTGGTCACTGTGGCGCACTACGGGGCGCGGGCGCCGGCGGGGGCGCTTCCCTGGCCGGCGGGGGTCGGGGGTGCGTTGCTACTGGCGGGGTTGACGCTGGCGTTGCTGGTGGCGGTCCGTCGCCGGGTGGTGCGGCGGCTGGTGGCGGTGACCGCGGTTGCGGCCGTGCTCGGTGCCTTGCCGGTGCGGCTGGTGGCTGCTGGTTGGCCGCCGGCCGGTTGGGTGGTTGTGGCGTGTGCGGTCGGCCAGGGTGATGCGCTGGTCCTGTCGGTTGGTCCGGGGCGGGGGGTGGTGGTGGACGCGGGGGCGGAGCCGGGGTTGGTGGATCGCTGCCTACGGCGGATCGGTGTGCGGGAGGTGCCACTGCTGGTGATCAGTCACTTCCACCACGACCATGTGGGTGGGGTGGCCGGTGTCTTCCGGGGGCGGCGGGTCGCGGCCGTGCTCGCTCCGTCGTGGTCGGAGCCGGCGTTCGGCCGGGACCTGGTTCAGGTCGCGGCGGCGGCGGGCTCCGTCGAGATGATCTCCGCGCCGGCCGGTTGGGGCTATCGGGCTGGCACGGTGGAGATGACCGTGATCGGTCCACCGGTTCCACTGCGGGGCACCCGTTCAGATCCGAACAACAACTCGCTGGTCTTACTGGCCACCGTCAACGGGGTGCGGATCCTGCTGACCGGAGATGCCGAGATCGAGGAACAGCAGGCCCTCCTCGATCATGCGCCGCCTGGTGGGCTCCGCGCGCACGTGTTGAAGGTCGCCCATCACGGTTCGGCGTATCAGGACCCGGCCTTTCTCGACGCGGTCCGTCCGCTGGTCGCGGTGGTCCCGGTCGGCCGGGAGAACACCTATGGGCATCCGGACGCGTCGGTGCTGGGCCGTCTTGCCCGCGGCGGAGCCCGGATCCTGCGTACCGACCTTGACGGCGACGTTGCCGTGGTGACCCGACCGTCCGGGTTGGCCGTCGTCACCCGGGGCGCCGAGGACCCGATCAGACGCTAGTTACGCCAGTTCTCACGGTGCTCATGTTTGTGGCGGCGTTGGCGGGTTGTGGCTGGTCATGGGCAGTGTGGTGTTGGCGCCGCTGTGTTGGATGGTCTGGGCGGCGATGTGGGTGGCGGTGGTGATGGCGTCGGGTAGTGGGGTCTGTCGGGTGAGGTCGAGGGCGAGGGCGCCGAGGAAGGCGTCGCCAGCGCCGGTGGTGTCGATGACGGGCACGGCGGGGGCGGGGATGGTTCCGGATCCGCGGGGGTAGATGTAGGCGGCGCCGTCGGGGCCGGCGGTGACGACGACGGCGCGGGGGCCGAGTTGCTGTAGGGCGGTGGCCGCGTGGAGGGGGTTGGTGGTGTTGGTGCGCAGGATGGTGGTGGCTTCGTGGTGGTTGACCACGAGGAGATCGAGGTGGCGTAGCAGATTGGGGTGGAGGTTGGTGTGGGGGACGAGGTTGCCGATGACGATTGGCGCGGGACGCTGATGTAGCAGGGTGGTGACGGGTTCGGCGGGTAGGTCGAGTTGGACGACTATGGCCCGTGTGTCGAGGATGGTGGTGGCCTGGCGGATGTCGTGCGTGGTGAGTTCGGTGGCGGGGGAGAGGGCCAGGGTGATGTAGCTTTCGCCGTCGGGGGTGACTTCGATGACGGCAGCGCTGGTGGCGGTATTGGGGATGTGTGTGAGGTAGCGGGTGTCAACGCTTGCCTGGGTGAGGGCGGTGTGGATTTGGTGGCCCCAGGAGTCGGACCCGATGTTGGCGATGAGGCAGGCGCGTCCGCCCCGTTGGGCGGTGGTGATGGCCTGGTTGAGGCTCTTCCCGCCGGGACGGGTGGTCAGTGGTGATCCAAAGGTGGTGCGTCCTGGACTGGCACGGTGGGGGACGTGAGTGGTGAGGTCGATGTTGGCCCGACCGACGAAGGTGACGTCGAAGGGGCAAGCGGTAGGGGTCATGCCGGTGTTGCTGCGGCGGTGAGGGCGGCATGGAGTTGCGCTACTGCGGGTGCGGTGGTGTGTGCCGTGAGTTGACTGCTGATGGTGGTGACGTGGTGGTGTACGCGGGTGGAGCGGGTTAGGCGGGCAAGTTCGAGGGCGGCGAGGGCGGTGTTGGCGGCCTGTTCGGGCTCGTCGGCAGCGAGGTGGGCGGCGGCGGTTCGTGCGAGGTAGAGGCCCCGGTCGCGTTGGTAGGACTCTGGCCATGTACCGAGGGCTTGGTGGAAGCATTCGATGGCGGCGTGGGGACGGCCCAGCCGTAACCAGCAGTCCCCTTCGTGCGCCCGTACGTAGCTGGTGGTGCAGAAGGCGCCGAGGCCCTGGTCGGGTGCGATGTCGGCGATGAGGTGGTGGGCGTCGTTGATCGCGGCCTGGAATCGGGAGGTGTTTCCGTCGATGGCGTGCGCGTGAGCGGTGTGGACTGTTGCGAAAGCCTGCACCTGGGCACGCTTGCTGCCGCTGCGTGCGGCTGCTCGGGCGAGTCCGTGTACTCGGTCCTGGTCGAGAGCTTCGGCTGCGCGTTGGGCCATACGGGCGAACACGTAGCCGGTGAACTCGGTGTCACCGGCTTCCTGGGCCATGGTCAATGCCTGCGCGATCCACCAGTCACCGGCGGCGCGTTCGCCCAGATCGTCGCTGAGCCAGCCGGTGAACTCAGCCCATCGCGCTTCGGTAGCCAGCAGCGCGTCGTGTAGGGGACCCTGGGTGGCTCTGCGGTACTCGGCGATGAGCCCGAGTTGCCCTCGCACGGTCGGCAGGATCGTGGCGGCACCGATTCGGTTGTCGGATTCCACGAGCACGCAGCGCATTCGCGTGAAGTGGTCCACGATAGCCGGATCGACCCGGACGGTCTTTGTCTTGTGGGTCGGGCTGGTCTCAGGCAGTGCTGCCATCAGGCTTCCAGGCACCGCTTGCAGGAGCGCACGGCGACTAAGGTGGGCTTGGTGTATCCGCTCCTGCGCGGCCATTGCCGTCACGATATCCGGGTTGTCTGCTGAGTTGCGGGCGCTGGCCTCGTGTTGAACAGGGGCACGGTATGGGGGCTGGTTCTGATTGGTGGGTGGTGGGCAGGCAGCCTCTGCCCGCGCGATCATCGTGTGCAGCGCCGCGGTACTGCTGTCGCGCCGATACTGCTGTTGGAGGACCAGGACCCGGTCGTAGGCGGCGGTGAGGACTCCGCCGGTGTCCAGGAGCGCATCGCAGCGTCCCCAGAACGCGCAATCTGGGCGCTGCCGTCCGACTTCAGTGTTGGCGATGGTGCTGCGGGCAGACAGTGCCTTGGGCGCCAGCGAGTGTTGGGTATAGCCGGCAGCTTTACGGAACTGGGCCAACTGCTGCCCGAGCGCCCGCCACGCCTCGCTCACATGGTGAGGATCCACGCCCGTTACCTCCCTCGGAATGCGTGACTTATCGACGGAGCTAGACGACTGCACGTTAACCCGAACGGTCGGCCCGCCAACAGCCCCCGCGCTGGGGCCTCGGTAGGTGGATGCTTTCGATGGGCGAAGGGATGGTGCGGCCCTTCGTGGTGTGGCGGTGCCCTGCGCGTGCTGGTGGTTTTATAGGCTCTCTCAGTGCAAGAGGTTGAGGTCAAATACCTGGTATCAGATGAAACGGCGCTGCTGGTGGCTCTCGATGGCCGCGGTGTTCGGTTGTCGGGGCCAGTGCGTCAGGATGACCAGGCATATGCCCCCGTTACCTGGCAGTACGGGATGCCTAAGAAAGATGTTCCTTTCGCCCGACTTCGCACGCAGTCGGGCCGGCACCTTTTTACGGTCAAGCGGCCGATCAACAACGAGCTTGCCTGCCTGGAACACGAGACCACGGTCGCTGACCGAGGGCAGATGCATGCGGCGTTGCTGAGCATGGGTTTCACCCCCACCGTGCAGATCGTCAAGACCCGCAGAATCGGGCGTTGGGGCGAGGTCACCGTCTGTGTGGATGCCGTTGATGGGCTCGGCACGTTCCTGGAGTTGGAGACCATGGCCGATGATCAGGAATCCGGAGCAGACGCCCAGGAGCGGTTGCACGTCCAGGCTACGTCCCTGGGGATAGCGATGGAAAGGGTGGGGCAGACTTACGACTCGCTGCTGCGGGCCGCCGCGCGACCGCAACCCGTTGCCTGATCGGGGCGCGGGCCTGGCACGCCGTTGAAGTCCTGGTGAAGCGCGGTTGAGCTATCGGCAGGGGGCGGTGCCGCGTAGCCGGAGTTGCGACTCCCGGCGAGCTGGAGGTCGATGGTGAGGCTGTGCGCGGCGTGGTCGGTGAGGCGCTCTAGTCGAGGTTGATGGAGGTATGCGGTGGCGGTCAGATGAGGTAGTAGGGCCGCGCCAGAATGCAGGTAGTCGAATCGGTATCCGTTGCCTGCTCGACCGATCCAGCTGTGGGCTTGGACGCCGGGGTGTAACCTCTCATGGACATCGGTTAACCCAAGGGTGTTGAGGGCATCGAGGAATTTGTACTCGAATGCGAGGAATCCCGGATAGCGGGGTTGGTGGCTGCGGCTAATGACGTTGTAGTCTCCGCCGATTATCAGATGGGCCCGCTCGGCGTCGGGTAGTCGGGCCAGGGCGTTGTGCACGGTGGTGAGGAAGGCCCGTTTCTTGGCGACCTTGTCGGGTGCGCGGTCGCTGGATGGCACGTAAAGGCCGAGCGCGGTGATGGCCGGGTTGGTGTCGATGGTGATGGCGGGGGCCCGGCCAGGCCGGCTAACAGCGTTGGTGAGGTGGGGTGTGGCTCGGCTGGGGACGCGGGTGGCGATAGCGCAGCCCCGATCGCCATCGGGTGAGCGCTGGTGGGTAATGGTCAGGCCGGCTGTGGCCAGTTCAGTGAGTAGGTGTTGGGTGCCGGGCCCGTTGCTGGTTTCGGTCAGGATGATGATGTCGTCGTTGCGATCCAGCAGCCAGGTGAGTAGGTGACGCGCGCGGGGGAGCGCGGCGGCCTGCACGTTGATCGTCAGGATTGACAGCACGGGTGGTGGGCCTCGCTGCTCATGGCGCGTCGGTGTGGAGGAGACCGAGGATAGCGGTGACGACCTGGTCGGGGGTGAGCCGGTTGCAGGCGACGGTGTGTTGGCGCCATTGCTGTCGGTGTAGGTGTTGGGCCGCGTCACGGTAGAGGGCGAGTTCCGCCTCGGGTGATCCGGTGTGCTCCAGGCGGCTCAAGTGTTCGCGGGCGGAAAGCCGGCAGCGGATGAGGTCGGGGTCGTCTTCGAGGTAGATGACGGTGGCGGGCAGGACGTACTGGTTGTAGGACCAGATCTCGGCGAGGTCAAGGCCGTCGATGCGTTGCAGGACCAATGAGGAAGCAACGTATCGGTCCGTGACGACGTGGAAGCCGTCATCGAGTCGGGGGATGATCTCGTTGTCGATATGCGCGGCGCGGTCGGCGGCGAGCGCGAGGGCGAGTGCCCTGCTGTGGAGGAAATCCTCCGAGCGTCGAAGAAGCCGGCCTAGGGGTGTGCGGGTGGGCTCGGCGGTCAGGTGCACGCCGGTGGGGCCGTCGTCAGCGAGACGGTCAGCCAGCCGGCCGGCGATGGTGCTCTTCCCGACGCCGTTGGGACCTTCGATCGCGATGAACAGCTCGATCACTCCCCGGCCGCGAGGGGTAGTAGCCGCCGGTCATCCGGGCCGGTGATCGGGCATTGCTCGGTGTCCAGATCACCGATGTGACCTCCAGCCGCGACGACTGCGGCAGGACAGCCCTTGCCGCATTGTTCGTTGAGGGTGCAGCTGCTGCAGGTGGTGTTCGCACCCGCCGCATAGCGGGTGTGGAAGGGGTGCTCATCTAGGTGGGCTGTGATGGCCGAGCGCAGGACGTTGCCCGCGAGGAACTCCGTGTCGCGGTGCCGGGATGCGGGGGTGCGGGCGGCGAAGACGAGGTACGGGCAGATCGCAACCTGCCCGTCAACGAACACGTAGATCAGCTTGCCGGCGTCGCAGTCCCCCAAGGGCAACTCGTCGTTGGGGAATCGGATGCGTACGAGGTCGAGTTGGTCGGCGAATCGGTCAGTCACCGCGCGGAGGGCGTTCATGGCTGCTGTGGTGGCCGCGAGCCGACCGCGACTCTTCACCCCTCGCCCGAACGACGACAGCGGGTTCATCAGGACGTACTCGGCACCGACCTCGACACCGAAGGCGCAGAGGTCCGCGAATTCCTCGGGAACGGTCAACGCGTTCGGCGTCGACAGGAGCCCTTTGAGCAGGCCAGCGTCAGCGAACTTGCGGGTGGTGGCAAGGGCCGCAGCAAACGATGATCGGTCGCCGCGGAACTTGCCGTGACTGTCGGGCCGGAAACCGTCGAACGACACATTGATGTGGACGCTACCCAGTTCAGCCAAGGCAGCGACATCTGCGTCGCTGGTCTGGGTGGCGTTGGTGCAGATCCCAACCGGCATCCCTCGATCGGCTACCGCCTGGCATATCGCCAGCAGGTCCGGATGGACGAAGGGCTCACCGCCGGTGAGCGTGATGCGTTCGACCCGAGCATCAAGTAGCCGGGGTAGGACGTAGGCGGTGAAGTCCTTCAGCGGCAGGTCAGCGCCGACCGCGGTGGAAGAGACGAAGCAGTGGGCGCAGTGTAGGTTGCAGCGTTCGGTGATCTGTATTAGCGCCTTGCGGCCATCTCCGCCTACTGATGTGCGGAAAAAGCAAGACGAGGCGTGCGTATCGACGATAAGACGCTTCAAGGTGATCATCCCACTTTCGGCGGTGGACCGGACTGCCTTACAGGCCGTGCCGGAGGTTGACACGAACATCAAAAGAGGTCGCTGCCGCTACCGTCTAGGGTTGTCATCGGTTTTCGACAATGCTGCGACATCATTCCTGACCGGTTCGCCATCACCGCCGTCTGCCTGAGGACTGTCGGCAGATTGTCAAAAGCAAGGCTCGGAGCTAGCCGACATTTCCTGACGTTGCCTTGAGTGGTGCATATGCATGCCAGGTGCCTCACGACACGCCTGTAAAGGAGCAGGGCATACGTGCTGAGGCAGGTAGGCGCAACCAGAGAGGCGAGCGGCATGACTGAGATAGGCGGTGGACCAGTCCCCGGCACGGGATTCCCCGTATCGGATGCCCGGCGAGACGCGAACCCATCGAGGGCGTGCCCTCAATATTTGGCCCGGTCGCTGCATCCTGGCCCTCGGCCCACCGCCGCTGCCAACTGGCCGGCTGTGGGTCGGGCGCGGGTGTACTACACCTCCCATCCTGACCTGGACGTTCTTCAGTCCGTGCTGGACGGGCTGAGGAGGCTGTGATGGCCGACGACAACAGGCCCCCGCTACATGGCAACCGTGATCCACACGGATCGCCTCCGCTGCCGGATGGTGATGGGGTTCCAGTGGTGCCGAGGGAGCCGGATCCGCCGACAACCAGGCAGAAGCTGGTCGCGGCGCTCGTTGTGATGATCGTTGTTGTTGGGGTTGTGATCGGGACGTTGCGATGACGGGCCAGGCTGCCGGGGGCCGTGGAATGAGGGCCGGAGAGTCCGTCCGCCTGGATCGAAGTTCTTCCCCGCAGTTCGTCTGCCCCGTCGTGGTTCGGGTGATTCGGGTTCTTGATCGGCCTACCTATCCCGGGTGGGTGTGGGTGGAGGGCTACGAGCTTGACGCAACGGGTGATGCGTTGCGGCGGCGACAACTGTTCATCCGGCACGACGGTGCTCGGCCGCTATCGGAGAGTCGCCGCCGAGGACCGCGAGCGAGCCCCACTGACGAGAGATCGACGCCGCGTTCCATCGCGGCTAACACGACCATGTCGAGGGCCGCGGGACATTGAGCCCATTGGGTCCGCGCGCCCGGACGGCGGGGCCGGCCGGGACGTGGTGTTCAAGGCGCTGTCGTCGTCATCCGGATGCCGGGAGCCCCACCCGGCGCTCGGTATGTCAGTTTTCAAGGTGAAACAGACGTAAAAGTCGGGATTTGCGCTGAGTGCGGGCTCTGACATCGGAGGGCGGACGACCGGGCTGGCGTGCTCGGCCGACCATGCGAATATGGGCGGCGTGACCGCCGCCAGCCTCGCTCCGATTCTGCTCGTCCTCGGTGACGAGGAACTCCTCGCTACTCGTGCGGTCACCGAGGCGGTCGCCCAGAGTCGGAGTGTGGATCCGGAGGTGGACGTCCGCGAGTATCAAGCCGGCTCCCTCACCGTCGGTGAGATCGCGGAGATGCTCAGTCCGTCGCTCTTCGGCGGACGGCGGTTGTTGATTCTGCGGTCTGGCCAGGACGCGCGTAAGGATCTGGCGACGGCCCTCCTCGCTTACGCGAAGCACCCCGACCCCGAGGTGCAGCTGGTCGTGCTCCACCTCGGTGCGGCCAAGGGCAAGGCGTTCGCGGACGGGCTGAAGGCGGCCGGCGCGACCGTGGTGCCGGCTGCCCGGCTGCGGGGGCACCGGGAGCGGGTGGCGTTCGTCCGGGACGAGTTTCGGCGGGCCGGTGGCCGGTGTACCGACTCCGCTGCCGAGGCGCTCATCGCGGCGGTCGGTAATGACCTGCGCGAACTCGCCGCCGCCTGCTCGCAGTTGTTGGCCGACACCGAGGGGAAGATCAGCCCGGAGACGGTGGCCCGGTACTACCGGGGGCGGGTCGAGGTGTCCGGCTTCACCGTCGCCGACGCGACGATGGTGGGCGACGTGCCGGCTGCGTTGGAGGCGCTGCGTTGGGCGCTGCACGTCGGCGTTGACCCGGTGCCGATTGCTGATGCGCTCGCCGACGGCGTGCGTACCGTGGCCCGGGTCGCCTCCGCCGGGCGGGGAAGCCCCTACCAACTGGCCAGCACCCTCGGCATGCCGGCCTGGAAGATTGAGCGGGCGCAGCGGCAGAGCCGCGGTTGGACGCCGGAGGGGCTGGTCCAGGCCATGCGGGCTGCGGCCGAGTGCAATGCGGCCGTGAAGGGGGGCTCGGACGACCGGGCGTACGCGCTGGAGCGGGCCGTCTTTTCGGTGGCGGCGGCGCGGCAGGGTGGCGGCCGGTGACCGGACCGAGGTCGTGGGCCATCCTGACGGCGGAGGAGGAGCGCTACCGGCCGTTGTACGCGCGACTGCTGGGGCTGCGGTTCGTCAACCCCGGTGGGGTGCTCTGCTTCGTTTTCTTCGAGGGGGCCGTCGCGCTGGCGGCGCTACTGGCGCTCGCCGAACTGGTCAGCTGGTGGTCGGTGCTGGTGCTGCCGACGATGGTCGCGGTGATGGTGAAGATCAACGACGTGGTGGCGGCGCGGGTCGTCCGCTCCGCGGCGCTCGTGCCCGACCAGGAGCGGGACCGCTTCCGTCACCAGATGGAGCCGGTGGTCGGCACCGCGCGGGTCGGCTGGAACTGGCACAGCGTGCCCGGCGTCGTCGTCTCGTCCGCACCGGAGCGTCCCGGGGAGCTGGCCTCGGCCGGAGCACGGGAGCTGTCCTCGGCCGCAGCGGGGAGCTCTCCTCGGCCGGAGCGGCCCCGACCGACCGCTGACCTCGGCGACACGACGGCTGCCCCGGGTCACCGCAGGAGTGTGCGGCGGGCAGCACAAAACCCCGGACCGGATCGGACCCGGGGTCTTGTCCTGAACTGGTATGGCTGGGTCAGGCGGAGAACGACGCCACGCGCTTGGCGATAGCCGACTTACGGTTCGCAGCCTGGTTGGCGTGGATAACGCCCTTGCTGGCGGCCTTGTCCAGCTTGCGGGCGGCATCGCGCATGAGGACCGTCGCCTTCTCCACGTCGCCGGTCTCGGCGGCCTCGTGGAACTTGCGGATGGCGGTCTTCAGCGACGACTTGACCGACTTGTTACGCAGCCGGCGCTTCTCGTTCTGCCGGTTGCGCTTGATCTGGGACTTGATGTTCGCCACGCGACAGCCTCGTCTGATAGCTCGGGTTGGTCTGCATCCACGCGGCGAGCATGCGTCATCGTCGCGCGAGGTGCCAGGCTACCAGGTCGCTTGGGTAGCGCCAAAGTTGCCTCCCGGGCCACCCGCCGGGGGCGGTGGAGCTCTGCACCCACCGCGGCTCAACTCCAGCCCTGCCGGCGGGCGAGCCAGTCGAGCGCGTACTCGCCGCTGCGGCGTTGGTGGGCCGCGAGCTGCTCGGTCGCGGTCTCCGGAACCGTGGCTGCGGTGGTGAGGAAGTAGCCGGCCAGCGCCGCCAGCGTGACATCCAGGGCATCCGGCGGGGCCTCGGCGGTAGCTGGGTGGGCCGCGAAGGCGGTTTCCAGCCAGTCGGTGGTCAGGGCGGGCGTTGGTCCGACGGTGATCTTCGGGAAGGGGGAGCTCGCGGCTTCGTTCGGGGAGCTTGCGCCGCCGGTCCCGGCCAACGCTGCGACGGTGATCTCCTGCTGCTCCACGGCAAGCCCCCCGAGGAGGAGCGTGACCAGGTCGAACCAGGCCGGACCTCGGCAGAGCCAGGTCCAGTCACAGAACCACACCTGCCCATGCGAGGTGAGTAGCACGTTGTCCGGACGCAGGTCACCGTGGACGAAACCGGACGCCGGGGCAAGGTACCCCGGCAGCCGGGACTCGAGCCCGACCAGTTCGGGCAGCCGCTGCTCGAGCCCGGCCGGCAGCGGCGGCGGGGCCTCCCGGCCCGCTGCCACGTCACCCCAGCAGAGGATGTCGGCTCGGGCCAGGTCGGCCAGGTGCGGCGGGTTGAGCGCGGCGAGGTCGCTGGGCGGTGGGTCCAGGGCGACGGCGACCTCCGCGTACGCGGTCAGGGTCGTGGTCAGCTCCGATGGCTCCCACGGGCGTCTGGGCGGATAGCCGTCAACCGCGTCGAGAGCGACGGCGAACCAGCCGGACTCGGTCAGGGTCCACCGGGTTCGGGGTGCCGGCAGCCCGGGCGGGAGCCGGTCGAGGACCGTCGCCTCTCGCCAGTACCAGTTGGCCAGGTGGGAGTCGCGGGGCGCGGCCTTGACGAAGACCCGGCCGCCGTCGGCGGCGGACAGCACCCCAGCGAAGCCACGGGTGAAGCCGGTGGTCGCGGTACGGGTCGCGACCACGGGGGCGCCGAGGCGGTCGGCGAGGGCTGCCCGCACACCCACTGGCAGGTCGGACCAGCCGGGCCGGCGGGTGGTCCCGGGATGCGGGGGTGAACTCGGCATCTCTCCAGTGTCGTATGGATTTGCGAGTCCACCAGGTAAAGCGGGCAGTGTGTCGACGAACGAACGGCGGGTGTCACCGGCCAGCCATGATCGGGTGGCTTCCCGAAGGCTGTCGCATCCTCCTGGCCGGCGGGTTCGGGGAGTCGTCGCACGCTCCTGGTCGGCGGGGCTGGAAGACTGGCGGGTCATGCGGACCGACGACTTCTGGCAGCTGGTTGACCAGGCCCGGGCAGGGGGTGGGGGTGAGCCGGACGCGGTCGCCGCTCGGGCCGTGGCCCTGCTCGCGGCGCGGGAACCGGAGGAGATCCTCGGATACACGCGCCATCAGGCCCGGGTGCTGGCCGCCTCGCACCGAGTGGACCTCTGGGGTGCGGCATACCTGATCAACGGGGGGATCTCCGACGACGGCTTCCACGACTTCCGTGGCTGGCTGATGACCCAGGGACGCGAGGTGTTCGCGCGTGCCGTCGCCGAGCCGGACTCGCTGGCCGACCTGCCGCCGGTACGGACCGCGTCGTTGTCGGGTGAGGAGTTCGCCTGCGCCCGAATGCTGGCGGTGCCGTGGGAGGCGTACCGGAAGGCGACCGCGGCCGAACTGCCGGCGGACCGGGACCCGGTTCCGGTGCCGGACCTGAACGACTTCTGGGATTTTGACGACGCGGATGAGGCTCGCCGCCGGCTCCCGAAGCTCGCCGCCCTCTTCGTCGAGCCACCGGGCGAATAGTTCAGTAGCCAATGATGCGTCGGGCTGCCGGGCGAAACCGGCCGGCCTGCCGCGGAACGAGCCCGGTTCATCAGCACGGCGCGTTCGGGTTTGCCCGCGCAGCGGACCCATGAGCGTGGCGTGGGAGCATAGAGGGGGCCGGTGCCGCGCCGGCTCGCTCCACGTCAGTCGACCAGAACGGACCGCTGTGCCACCGACGCTCGATTCCGGCGCGAACACTCCTGGTGCCACCGAACCGGCGCGTATCCGGAACTTCTGCATCATCGCCCACATCGATCATGGGAAGTCGACCCTGGCCGACCGGATGTTGCAGCTCACCGGTGTGGTCGATCCCCGACAGATGCGGGCGCAATACCTCGATCGGATGGACATCGAGCGGGAGCGCGGGATCACCATCAAGAGTCAGGCTGTCCGGATGCCGTGGGCGATTCGGGAGGGGGAGCGGGCCGGCGAGAGCGCCGTGCTCAACATGATCGACACCCCCGGGCACGTCGACTTCAGCTACGAGGTCTCCCGCTCCCTGGCGGCCTGCGAGGGCGCGATCCTGCTGGTGGACGCCGCCCAGGGCATCGAGGCGCAGACCCTGGCCAACCTCTACCTGGCGCTCGAGAACGATCTGCACATCATCCCGGTACTCAACAAGATCGACCTGCCGGCGGCGCAGCCGGAGAAGTACGCCGAGGAACTGGCCCACCTGATCGGCGGCGATCCGGCGGACTGCATCCGGGTCTCCGGCAAGACCGGCGACGGTGTGCCGCACCTGCTCGACGAGATCGTCCGGCAGTTCACCCCGCCGGTCGGTGTGGCGGAGTCGTCGGCCCGGGCAATGATCTTCGACTCCGTGTACGACGTGTACCGGGGCGTCGTCACCTACGTCCGGGTGGTTGACGGGCAGATCAGCGCCCGGGACCGGATCAAGATGATGTCCACCGGTGCGGTCCACGAGCTGCTGGAGATCGGGGTGATCTCCCCGGAGATGGTCAAGGCGGACGCCCTCGGGGTCGGCGAGGTCGGATATCTGATCACCGGCGTGAAGGATGTCCGGCAGTCCCGGGTCGGTGACACCGTCACCATCAACGCGCGGCCGGCGGCGGAGCCGCTCGGTGGGTACAAGGACCCGAAGCCGATGGTCTACTCCGGCCTCTACCCGATTGACGGGTCGGACTACCCGAACCTGCGGGACGCGTTGGACAAGCTCAAGCTCAATGACGCGGCACTGACCTACGAGCCGGAGACCTCTGGTGCGCTCGGGTTCGGCTTTCGCTGCGGCTTCCTCGGCCTGTTACACCTGGAGATCATCCGGGAGCGACTGGAGCGGGAGTTCAACCTCGACCTGATCTCCACCGCGCCGAACGTGGTCTACCGGGCCATCAACGAGGACGGCGAGGAGGTCGTGGTCACCAACCCGAGCGAGTACCCGACCGGCAAGATCGCCGAGGTGTACGAGCCGGTGGTGCGCGCCACGGTGTTGACCCCGAACGACTTCGTCGGCGCGGTCATGGAGCTCTGCCAGGGCCGCCGGGGCACGCTGCTTGGCATGGACTACCTCTCCGCCGACCGGGTGGAGCTGCGCTACACGCTGCCGCTGGCAGAGATTATTTTCGACTTCTTCGACCAGCTCAAGAGCCGCACCAAGGGGTACGCGTCGTTGGACTACGAGCCCTCCGGCGAGCAGGCCTCCGAACTGGTCAAGGTGGACATCCTGCTGCACGGCGAGCCGGTTGACGCGTTCAGCGCGATCGTGCACAAGGACAAGGCGTACGCCTACGGCACCACCATCGCCGCGAAGCTGCGCTCCCTGATCCCCCGTCAGCAGTTCGAGGTGCCCATCCAGGCGGCGATCGGCAGTCGGGTGATCGCCCGGGAGACCATCCGCGCGATCCGCAAGGACGTCCTGGCGAAGTGCTACGGCGGTGACATCAGCCGCAAGCGCAAGCTGCTGGAGAAGCAGAAGGAAGGCAAGAAGCGGATGAAGATGGTGGGCCGGGTCGAGGTGCCGCAGGAGGCATTCATCGCCGCGCTCTCCGCGGACTCCGGGGGCGGCGGCAAGACGTCCGGTAAGAAATAGCCGACGCTCGGGCTGACTCGGGGCAGCCGCCCTGGTCAGCCCGATCCGGTCGACCTCAGGAGGCGTCGAGGACCTCGGCGACCACCCGGGTGGGGCTCTGTTTGCCGGTTGTCGGGGCCCAGACGCCCTCCTCCGCGGTCCACCGTAGCCCTCGGAAGTGGACCAGTTGGACGCCGTTGTCCTGGGCGTGGGACACCAGCCAGTGCGCGTACCGCCAGCCGCCCTGCTCGTCGTCCACGGTCACGGTCAGCCGGGTCGGGCCGGCCGCCGCGGCCTCGGGGGCGAGCCCCCAGTCCAGGGTGAGCCCCTGGGCCAGCGCCGCGGTCGCCGCGGCGCCGCGGTGCTCCGGATCGTCGTTGACGGCGCAGGCCACCGCTCCGCTGGCCTGACCGAGCAGGGCCCGGCTCAGCACCTCCGACTCGTCGGCCCACTTCTGGTATGCCTCCGGGAAGGCCGAGCGCTGCACCGTCTGGGCGGCGTCGGTCACCCGCATCTCTTCCCAGTCGCGCACCTTCGCCAGCGCGGCGTAGAAGGTGTTCGTCGCGTACCGCGGGTCCCGGATCTCGGCTGGCGAGCCCCAGCCCTGGCTGGGCCGTTGCTGGAACAGGCCCACCGAATCCCGGTCGCCGCCGGCCAGGTTGCGCAGCCCCGACTCCTGGTACGCGGTCGCCAGCGCCACCACGACCGCCCGTTCCGGCATGCCGCGCTGCGCCCCGATAGCCGCGATTGTCGCCGCGTTGGCCATCTGGCCGGCATCGAGCTCCACCTGGCCGCCTGCCTGCACCGTGCAACTCCGCCCGGCGAACGGGAGCCGAATCCCGTCCGCGATGTGCCGGAAGGTGACGAAGAGCCCGACCATGGCGACGAGCGCCAGAACGACGCCAGCCGCTACGACTGCCCGAGTCCGCACCTGCACCCCCTGTTTCGACGAGTCCGACAAGAGTAAGCCCCGGGTGCCCGTGAGCCGCCGGCCAGCCGGGGCGGCGCTGCCCGGGCGTTCGTCGGTTCGGCTGCCGGTCGGTCGAGGCGGCGGTGGGCGTCAGCCTTCCCGTGCTGCGCCGGCCAGAAACCCGGGGCTACCGCCCGTGCCGGGCCCGCCAAGAATCGGGCTACTGGCCCGGCACCCAGCTCGCTGGCCGCTTCTCCCGGAACGCCGACACGCCCTCCAGCCCCTCCGCGGAGAGGAAGTAGCCGGTGGAGAGGGCGGCCAGGTCGGTGAGCTCGCCCCGCAGATCGGTCGCGGTGGGGCGGCGGAGCAGTTGTTTGGCCCCGGCCAGTGCGCCGGGTGCGCCCCGGACCAGTGAATCGCAGTAGCGGGCGACGACGGCGTCCAACTCCGCCAGCGGTACCGCCGCGGTGACCAAACCGACCTCGGCGGCCCGCTGCCCGTCGAATGTGTCCCCGGTCAGGTAGAGCTCGGCCGCGGCACGGGGCCGCAGTCGGGGCAGTACCGTTGCCGAGATCACCGCCGGGATCACCCCGATTCGGACCTCGGTGAAGGCGAACGTCGCCTCCTGGGCACAGATCGCCAGATCGGCCGCGGCGATCAGGCCCAGCCCGCCGGCCCGTGCCGGCCCGGCCACCCGCGCCACCACCGGCTTTGGGCATTCCGACACGGCCGCGAGCACGTCACCGAGCATCCCGGCCGGCACCGTGCCGCTGGCGTACGCGGCAGCGGTCTCCTTCAGGTCGGCGCCGGAGCAGAAGACCGGCCCGGCATGGTCCAGCACGACCGCGCGCACGGCGTCGTCGGCGACCGCCGCGGCGAGTCCGTCGAGCAGCTGGGTCATCAGCGGGGTGGAGAGCGCGTTGCGGTTGTGCGGGCTGCTCAGGGTGAGGGTGATCACCCCGCCGGCCGTGGCGGCCCGCACCAGCGCGTCGGGAGAGGTCATGCGGGCACACTAGTGGCCATGCCCGGTGTCCTACCAGAAGGCGAGCGCATCCCGGTGGATGGATCGCTGCCCACAACCGCCCTGACCTCGGTGGGAACGCGGGGGTTCGGCGTGTACGTACACGTCCCCTTCTGTGCCAGCCGGTGCGGGTACTGCGACTTCAACACCTACACCGCCGCCGAGTTGGGGGGTGGCGCCAGCCGGGAGGAGTACGCCGACACGGTCCTCGCCGAACTCGCGCTGGCCGCCCGTGTGCTGCGCGGGAACCCTCCGCCCCGGGTCGACACGGTCTTCGTCGGCGGTGGCACCCCCACCCTGCTGCCCGCGGCGGACCTCGCCCGGATCCTCGACGGCATCGATCGCACCTGGGGGTTGGCCACCGACGCGGAGATCACCACGGAGGCCAACCCGGAGTCGGTCACCCCGCGATCTCTCGCCGCGCTGCGGACTGCCGGCTACACGAGGATTTCCCTGGGTATGCAGTCCGCGTCGCCCGGAGTGCTCGCGATCCTGGATCGGCGGCACAGCGCCGGCCGGGCCGTCGCCGCCGCCCGGGAGGCTCGGGAGGCCGGGTTCGACCACGTCAACCTGGACCTGATCTACGGGACGCCGGGGGAGAGCGCGGCCGACTTCGCCGCCTCGCTCGACGAGGTGGTCGCCGCGGGGGTGGACCACGTCAGCGCGTACTCCCTGATCGTGGAGGAGGGGACCCGGCTCGCGGCCCAGGTGCGGCGGGGCGAGTTGGCGCAGCCCTCCGACGACGTCGCCGCGGACCGCTACCTGGCCGCGGAGGCGGCCCTCGACGCCGCCGGGTTCTCCTGGTACGAGGTCTCCAACTGGGCGCGGACCCCGGCTGCCCGGTGCCGGCACAACCTTTTGTACTGGACCGGCGGCAACTGGTGGGGCCTCGGCCCGGGGGCACACAGCCACATTGGGGGGGTGCGCTGGTGGAACGTCAAACACCCCACGGCGTACGCGCAACGGCTCGCGGCGGGTGCGTCGCCGGGCCTGGCCCGGGAGGTGCTGACCGTCGACGAGGCGCACCTGGAGGATGTCATGCTGCGGCTCCGGCTCGCCACGGGCCTACCGCTGGACGTGTTGGACCCCGTCGGTCGTGCCGGCGCCGATCGGGCCCGGGCAGCCGGTCTGCTGGCCGCGGCGGCGTATGGCGGTGGTCGGGCGGTGTTGACCCTGCGCGGTCGGTTGCTCGCGGACGCGGTGGTGCGGGACCTGCTCGGCTGATCGGCGCCTTCCGGTCCTCGTCGGCCCAGCGCTCACGAACCACTCGTATCCCGTCATCCAGTCGGGATGGGCAAATCGGATGATTGGTCGGTGCCGGTGTGGACCGCGACGGCGATGGGACCGGGCAACAGCGGAGCCGGCCCGGCCGGAACCCGTTCGGTCGGGATCCGGCCAGTCGGGCTTCACTTGATGAGCTTGGCCGACATCGGGTAGCGGTATTGCCGGCCCTCATTCGCCCGGAGGGCGGCGATGATGCCGAACACGACCTGCATCACCACGACGGTGATGTTCGGCAGGAACAGCAGGCACCCGCCCACGAAGAGCAGGACAAAGGCGATTAGCGACCAGGTGATCTGGAAGTTGAGCGCCGCTTGGGCGTGCGCGCGGACGGCTGGTGACTGGTTGCCGCGGGCCAGGTAGGCGATCAGTGGGGCGACGAACCCGAGCAGACCAACGCTGATCAGTGCGCCGACGGCGCCGCCGAGGTGCGCGCCGAGGACCCACATCCGGTCCTCGCTGTTTCCGTAACCGCCGGGTGGGCCGTACCCTCCGCCGGGTGGGCCGTACCCTCCGCCGGGTGGGCCGTACCCTCCGCCGGGTGGGCCGTACCCTCCGCCGGGTGGGCCGTACCCTCCGCCGGGTGGGCCGTACCCTCCGCCGGGTGGGAAGCCGGCATCGCTGGGTGGATAGCCGCCGGGCGGTGGCATGGCGCCGGGGGGTGGGTAGCTGCCCGGTGGCGGCCAGCTACCCGGGTCAGATGTCCCGGGCATCGGGGTGGTGGGGTCGTCAGGACCCGGGCCGGGTAGCCCAGGCTCTCCGCCGGTAGGAGGGCGAGGTGGTTCCGTCATGGGGTCACCGTAGGCGCAGGGGACAACCAGCCCCAGTGCGGCGCCATCCCGGCTGTCCAGATGATCACCTTAGGCGGACCGTCGGGTTGGGCGGCGGGCCCAGCCGCATCATTCGATGACGGTACTCGATCTTTGTTGATCATCGCGTTGGCGGGCGTGCCGACGTAGACTGGCACTCGCTAGAGTCGAGTGCCAGGAAGCGCCTCGACCGCCGACGCGTCGCAGGAGGAGGGGGGAAGGATGGGTCTCGACGACCGCAAACTCGCGGTGCTGCGCGCGATCGTCGAAGACTACGTCGCCACGCAGGAGCCCGTCGGCAGCAAGATGCTGGTCGAGCGCCACCAACTCGGAGTCTCCCCGGCGACCGTCCGCAACGACATGGCGGTCCTGGAGGAGGAGGGCTACATCCGGCAGCCGCACACCAGCGCCGGCCGGGTGCCCACCGACCGCGGCTATCGGCTCTTCGTGGACCGGCTGTCCCGGGTGAAGCCGCTCACCCCGGCCGAGCGCCGGGCGATCGAGCGTTTCCTGGTCGGCGCGGTTGACCTCGACGACGTGGTGCACCGCACGGTCCGGCTGCTGGCCCAGCTGACCCGGCAGGTCGCCGTCGTGCAGTACCCATCCTTGGCTCGCTCCTCGGTCCGGCACCTGGAGCTGGTGCCGATCTCCACGACCCGGCTGATGCTGGTCATGATCGCCGATACCGGTCGGGTCGAGCAGCGGCTCGTCGAGCTACCGGGGCCGATCCCCCCGGACGACGTGATCGATCTGCGGCAGCTGGTCAATGAGAAGCTGGTCGGTACCCGGCTCGCCGACACACCGCCGCTGGTGCAGGCGTTGGTTGACGAGGTGAGCGGTGAGCTGCGCCCGGCCATGATCACCCTCTCCACCGTCCTGCTGGAGACGCTGGTCGAACGGCACGAGGAGCGCATCGCCCTCGCCGGCACCGCCAATCTCACCCGCGGTGGTCTGCTCGACTTCCAGGGATCGTTGCGCCCCATCCTGGAGGCGTTGGAGGAGGAGGTGGTCCTCCTCAAACTCATTGGGGAGGTCGAGCCGAGCGCGATGCGCGTCCGGATCGGCGACGAGAACGAGATCGACAACCTCCGGGCCACCTCGGTGGTGAGCACCGGCTACGGGCCAGGGGTGACCATCCTGGGGGGTCTCGGAGTGGTCGGGCCGACCCGGATGGACTATCCCAGCACCATCGCCACGGTTCGGGCCGTGGCGCGCTACGTGGGCGACCTGCTAGCCCAGAACTAGGCATTACCGTCCGGCCGGACCGGGCCGGCGGTCGGCGCAAGCGAGACGAACATGAGGACACCGAACGCAGTGGCCAAGGACTACTACGGCATCCTCGGCGTGAGCCGGGAAGCCTCCGACGACGAGATCAAGCGCGCCTACCGCAAGCTCGCGCGCCAGTACCACCCGGACGTGAATCCGGACGCGGCGGCGCAAGAGAAGTTCAAGGACATCAACGCCGCGTACGAGGTCCTCTCCGACGACCGGAAGCGGCAGATCGTGGACCTCGGTGGCGACCCGCTCGCCCCGGGCGGCGGGGGCGGCGGCCCGGGTGGACCCGGCGAGGCCGGTCCGTTCGTCGGCTTCCAGGACATCATGGACGCCTTCTTCGGGGGGGCCGCCGGCGGCGGCGGACGGGGGCCGCGTCCCCGCACCCGACCGGGCTCCGACGCGATCCTGCGCCTCGAACTGGACCTGCCCGAGACCGCGTTCGGCGTGGAGGCGCCGATCACGGTCGACACCGCCGTCCTCTGCACCACCTGTTCCGGTGCGGGCACCGCCGCCGGCACCCATCCGGAGACCTGCGAGGCGTGTGGCGGGCGGGGCGAGGTGCAGTCGGTGCAGCGCACCTTCCTCGGGCAGGTGGTCTCGGCCCGGCCGTGTACCGCCTGTCAGGGCCATGGCACCACGATTCCGAACCCCTGCCCCACCTGCGCCGGGGACGGCCGGGTGCGGACCCGGCGTTCGCTGACCGTCAAGATTCCCGCCGGGGTCGAGGACGGGATGCGGATCCGACTGGCCCAACAGGGCGAGGTGGGCCCCGGCGGTGGCACCGCCGGCGACCTCTATGTGGAGATCCACGAGCGCCCGCACGATGTCTTTTCCCGCAAGGGCGACGACCTGCACTGCCGGGTGGCTGTCCCGATGACGACGGCGGCGCTTGGCACCCGCCTGACCATCAAGACGCTGGACAGCGAGGAGCCGGTTGACGTCAAGGCCGGCACCCAGCCCGGCAGCATGCTGCGGCTTCGCGCCCGCGGCGTGCCGCACCTGCGGGGGACCGGCCGGGGTGACCTGTTCGTCCACCTGGATGTGCGGACGCCCACCAAGCTGGACGCCGACCAGGAACAGATGCTGCGCGAGTTCGCCCAGACCCGGGGCGAGGAGGTCGCCGAGCTGACCAAGCAGGGGGGCTTCTTCTCCCGGATGCGCGACGCTTTCAACGGCCACGCCTGACTCGACCGGTCCCGGTGTCCCAGGCCAGCGGCCCGGGGCACCGGGCCGGTCGCTAGCCTGGCACCGTGTCCGCGCCGCTGTTCCTGGTTGATTCGTTGCCCACCGCCGAGACGGCGACCCTGGACGGGCCGGAGGGGCATCACGCCGCGACGGTGCAGCGGTTGCGGGTCGGCGAGGAGTTGCTGCTCGCTGACGGTTGCGGCGGCACGGCCGTCGCCGTGGTCACGGCGGTGGGAAAGGGTGTCCTTGACTTTCGGATCACCTCCCGGGATCACCTCGCCGCCCCCGCCCACCGGCTCGTCGTCGTTCAGGGGCTGGCCAAGGGGGAGCGGGGTGAGCTGGCCGTGCAGGCGATGACCGAGGTCGGCGTGGACGCGATCGTGCCCTGGACAGCCGGGCGTTCGGTCACCCAGTGGCGGGGTGATCGGGGGGCACGTGCCCGGGGCAAGTGGGTCGCCACCGCGCGGGAGGCCGCGAAGCAGGCCCGCCGGGCCTGGCTGCCGGTGGTGACCGGCGCCCCGGCCGAGTCCACCTCCGAGGTGGCCCGTCGGATCGTCGGCGCTGCGGCGGCGTTCGTGCTACACGAGCAGGCGGAGGAACGTCTGGTCACCGCGGAGCTACCCGACCGCGGCGAGATCGTGCTGGTGGTCGGTCCCGAGGGCGGCGTAGCCCCGGCCGAGCTGGCCGCCTTCGCCGGGGCCGGAGCCCGGACGGTGCGGCTGGGCCCGTCGGTGCTGCGTACCTCCACCGCCGGGGTGGCGGCGCTTTCGGTGCTCGCCGCCCGCCTTGGCCGCTGGTAGCGCCGGTTCTTCCGCTCTGGGCGGCGGTGTCCGGAGCGTTTCCTTACACTGCCTCGGTGAATACAACTGACTGTCTGTTCTGCCGGATCGTCGCCGGTGAGATTCCCGCCACTGTTGTTCGGGAGACCCAGACAACCCTCGCGTTCCGTGACATCGGTCCGAAGGCTCCGGTGCACGTGCTGGTGATTCCGAAGGAGCACTACGCCGACGTGGCCACCCTGGCGGAGGGGGACCCGGGGCTCGCCGGTGAGGTGCTCGCCACCGCCGCCGCGGTCGCCGAGGAGGAAGGCCTGCTCGGTGATGGCTTCCGGCTGCTCTTCAACACCGGAGCGTACGGCGGTCAGGAGGTCTTTCATGTCCACGCACACCTGCTCGGTGGCGCGCCGCTCGGGCCGATGCTGGCCGGGAACCTCAGCTGACGGCGGCGGGGGTCGGCCGGTCGGTGCCGGGCAGGGGAATTGGGCGAGGTGCCCCGGCGGTTGAACCGATACCATGGGGGCAACGACCAGCACGCCGCGGCGACCAGCCCGGCGCCGAGATCGAGAGCAGGTGGGGCAGGGCCACTCGGCCCAACCTATGACCAGCACTCCACCTCCCGGCCCGCCCCGGGCACAGACCAGGATCACCGTCCCGGAACCGAGGATCATGGTCAATCTCCTCGGTGCGGGCGACGAGATCCTGCGACTGGTCGAGCGCTCCGTAAACAGCGACGTGCACGTTCGGGGTAACGAGATCACGATCACCGGCGCACCCGCGGACAACGCTCTCGCCGAGCGGCTCTTTGGCGAATTGATAGAACTCATCGAGAAAGGTGAGACGCTGACCACCGATGCTGTCCGGCGCACCGTTGGCATGCTCGAGCAGGGCAGTGCCGAACGGCCCGCCGAGGTTCTGACGCTCAACATCCTCTCCCGACGTGGTCGTACCATTCGCCCCAAGACGCTCGGGCAGAAGCGCTACGTCGACGCTATCGACGCGCACACCATCGTCTTCGGTATCGGTCCAGCCGGCACCGGCAAGACCTACCTGGCGATGGCGAAGGCGGTCCAGGCGCTGCAGGCCAAGCAGGTCAACCGGATCATCCTCACCCGGCCGGCGGTCGAGGCGGGCGAGCGGCTGGGCTTCCTGCCCGGCACGCTGAACGAGAAGATCGACCCGTACCTGCGACCGCTGTACGACGCGCTGCACGACATGCTCGACCCGGAGTCGATCCCGAAGCTGATGGCGGCGGGCACGATCGAGGTGGCGCCGCTGGCGTACATGCGGGGTCGTACGCTCAATGACGCGTTCATCATCCTGGACGAGGCGCAGAACACCACGCCGGAGCAGATGAAGATGTTCCTCACCCGGCTCGGCTTCGGTTCCAGGATCGTGGTGACCGGCGACGTTACCCAGGTGGACCTTCCCGGCGGGACGACCAGTGGCCTGCGGGTCGTCCGGGAGATCCTCACCGATCTGGCGGACGTGCACTTCGCCCAGCTCTCCAGCTCGGACGTGGTTCGACACCGGCTGGTTGGGGAGATCGTTGACGCGTACGCCCGCTGGGACGTGGAGCGGGAAAGCCAGCAGGCGAAGAGCGTGCAGGCGGTGCCCGGGCGGCCCGCCCAGGGTGGCCGCGCCGGTCGGCGCCGCTAACGAAGCGAAGGAAGACAGTGTCCATCGAGATTGCCAATGAGTCCGGGGTTGACGTCGACACCGACGCGATACTCGCCGTCGCCCGGCACGCCCTCGACGAAATGGGGGTCAACCAGCTCGCCGAGCTCTCCGTGTTGCTTGTCGATATCGACTACATGGCCGAGTTGAACCATCGCTGGATGGGCGGGGACGGCCCCACCGATGTCCTTGCCTTCCCGATGGACGAGGGCAGCGTCGACCACGGGCCGGGGGAGAACGCCACCGTCGGCGCCGAGCCGGCGTTGCTCGGTGACATCGTGCTCTGCCCCGAGGTGGCCGCGAAGCAGGCGGCGACCGCGGGTCACTCCACCGCCGACGAGCTGCACCTACTCACCGTGCACGGGGTGCTGCACCTGCTCGGATACGACCACGCCGAGCCGGAGGAGGAGCGGGAGATGTTCGCCCTCCAGGCCCGGCTGCTGGTGAGTTGGCGGTCGACCCGGTCACGATGATGGCCTCTCTTGCCGCAACAACGGCCGGCGCGTCCGGCCTGCCCGACGTGCAACTGGTCTTCCTCGCGGCTGGCCTGGTGGTCCTCGCCGGCCTGATCGCAATGACCGAGGCGGCGCTGGCCGCGGTCTCGCCGGCCCGCGCGGCCGAGTTGGTCCGCGACGGAGCCCGGGGCGCCCGAGCGTTACAGTCTGTCGCCGGGGACGTGGTCCGGCACCTCAACCTGTTGCTGCTGTTGCGGCTGCTCGCTGAGCTGAGCGCGACCACCCTGGTGGCCCTGGTCGCGGTCGACTCGCTCGGCGCCGGCTGGCTGGCCGCGGTGGTGACGGCCGGGGCGATGACCGTGGTCAGCTTCGTGGTGGTCGGTGTCGGGCCGCGCACCATCGGCCGACAGCACGCCTACGCGGTGGGTCGCGGGGTGGCGCCGCTGGTGCGTTGGCTGGGTCGGGCACTCAACCCCCTCGCCTCTCTGTTGATCCTGATCGGTAACGCGGTCACCCCCGGGCGCGGCTTCCGGGAGGGTCCCTTCGCCACCCAGGTGGAGCTGCGTGAACTGGTCGATCTGGCCGAGCAGCGCGGCGTGGTGGAGCACGGCGAGCGGCAGATGATCCACTCGGTCTTTGCGCTCGGTGACACCATCGTCCGGGAGGTGATGGTGCCGCGTACCGAAATGGTCTGGATTGAGCGGCACAAGATGCTCTCCCAGGCCCTGGCGCTCTTTCTGCGGTCCGGCTTCTCCCGGATCCCGGTCATCGGCGACAGCGTTGACGATGTGCTCGGCGTGCTCTACCTGAAAGACCTGATCCGGCGTACGCAGGGCGGCGCACCGGAGGATCGGCGCCTCCCGGTGGCCGAGTTGATGCGCCCGGCCACCTTCGTGCCGGAGTCCAAGCCGGTTGACGATCTCCTATCGGAGATGCAGGCTGCCCGGAACCACCTCGTGATCGTCGTCGACGAGTACGGCGGGACCGGCGGGCTGGTGACTATCGAGGACATCCTGGAGGAGATCGTCGGCGAGATTACCGACGAGTACGATGTTGAGCGTCCGCCGGTCGAGCACCTCGACGACGATGCGGTGCGGGTAACCGCGCGGCTACCTGTGGAGGACCTCGGCGAGTTGTTCGACACCGAGCTGCCCAACGACGAGGTGGAGACGGTGGGCGGCCTGCTCGCACAGTCCCTGGGCCGGGTCCCGATCCCCGGTGCCCAGGTGGAGGTGGCCGGTCTGCGGCTGCTCGCTGAGGGCACCACCGGGCGGCGTAACCGGATCGACACGGTCCTGGTGCGTCGGGTGGAGCCGGCCGACCAACAGCACGATCCGAAGCGTGGCGAATCCGCCGACGCCCCGGACGACACCGACCAAGCCGAGGAGAGGCAACCCGCCGATGCCTGATTCACCCGCCGTACCGTCCACCGGGTCTACCCCGGTGGAGCTGACCGCCGAGGACGCCAAACTGGTCGTCCTGGCCCGGGGGGCGCGCGGCCGGATCGGTGCCGTCGAAGGTGCCGCGGTCCGGGACCAGGACGGCCGGACCTACGCCGCGGCGAGCGTCTCGCTGCCGTCGCTGGCGTTGACCGCGCTTCAGCTCGCCGTGGGCTCGGCGGCGGCGGCTGGCTGCACCCGGCTGGAGGCCGCGGCGGTGGTGACCGAGGCGTCGACGCTGGACGCCGCCGGCCATGCGGCGGTCCGTGACCTCGCCGCCGACGCGCCGATCCACGTGGCGGCGCCGGACGGCACGGTTCTCGGGACGGTGACCGAGTGACTTCCGCGCACCTTCGGCAGCCGTACCGGGCGGGCTTCGGCTGCTTTGTTGGACGGCCGAACGCCGGTAAGTCAACGCTGACCAACGCGATCGTCGGGCAGAAGATCGCCATCACGTCGAGTAAGCCGCAGACAACCCGGCACGTCATCCGGGCGGTGCTGCACCGGCCCGATTCGCAGCTCGTGCTGGTCGACACGCCGGGCCTGCACCGGCCCCGGACGCTGCTCGGCGAGCGCCTCAACGATCTGGTGCGGCAGACGTGGAGCGAGGTTGATGTGATCGGCCTCTGCATCCCGGCGGACGAGCCGATCGGCCGGGGCGACCGCTTCATCACCGGCGAGTTGGCCGAGCTGAAGGCGACCGTGCTCGCCGTGGTCACGAAGACCGACCTGGTCGACCGGGAGCAGCTGGCCAAGCAGCTGGTCGCGGTGAGTGAACTGGCCGACTTCGCGGAGATCGTGCCGGTCAGCGCGGTCTCCGGGCACCAGGTCGACACGCTGGTGGACGTGATGACCCGCTACCTGCCGGAGTCACCGCAGCTCTATCCGGACGACATGCTCACCGAGGAACCGGAGCAGGTGCTGGTCGCCGAGCTGATCCGGGAGGCGGCGCTGGAGGGGGTGCGGGACGAGCTGCCGCACTCCATCGCGGTGGTGGTGGAGGAGATGATCTCCGCGGAACGGGTCATCAAGATCTACGCCGATGTGTACGTCGAGCGGCCGAGCCAGAAGGCGATCGTGATCGGGCACCGGGCCAGCCGGCTCCGGGACGTCGGCATCCGGGCGCGGCGGCAGATCGAGGAGCTGCTCGGTACCCGGGTCTACCTTGACCTGCACGTCCGAGTGGCGAAGGACTGGCAGCGGGACCCGAAACAGCTCCGTAAGCTCGGTTTCTAGCGCAACGTCCGGCTGGTTCGCCGGCCGTTCCAGGTGACTTGTCGGCTTCGACGAGTTGATGAGGAAGTTCACTTTCCTCCCGACAGGCTCGCGCTTTTCCGGTCGCCAGCGGAAGGTAGGGGGTTGTGTTGCCCGCCCCTTACTGGAAATAGTTGCGAGCTGATGCGAAATCGTTACCTGGACCTGTTGCGCGCCCTCGCCGTCGTACGGGTCGTGGTCTACCACGTAACGGGGTGGGCCACCATGACGTTGGTCTTTCCCGCGATGTCGGTGATGTTCGCGCTGGCCGGGTCGTTGATGGCAGCGTCCCTGCATCGGTTCGGGACGGCGGCGGTCGGTCGTCGGCTGCGGCGGCTGCTGCCGTCGCTCTGGATGGTCGCCGCGATCTTCGTGCCGGCCATGCTGCTCACCGGGCTGCCGTTCACCTCCGAGGTCCTGCTCTGGCTCTTCCCGGTGGCCAACCCACCGTCAACCCACTGGGGCGCCCTGGCGCTGAGCCCGATCTGGTACCTGCGCAACTACCTCTGGTTTGTGCTCGTCTCGCCGTTGGCATTGTGGTTGTTCCGCCGGTTCCCGCTGCCCACCCTGCTCGTCCCGTACGTCCTGACCGCGGCGATCGAACTGGGGCTGTACCCGGATCCGCCGATGGTGGTGCAGCAGTTCGGCCTGTACCTCGGGGCGTGGATGTTGGGCTTCGCGCACCAGGAGGGGATGCTGCGCCGGCTCGCCAACCGCATCTTGTGGCCGACCGCGATCGCCCTCGTCGCCGTCGGCGGCTGGTGGAACCTGACCCAGCCCGGGACCAAGGGGCTCGACCTCAACGGCAATCCGCTCGCCAACGCCCTCTGGTCGGCTGGTGTCATCCTGGTCGTGCTTGGGCGGGAACCGGCGAGAACGGCGTGGATCGACCGCAACGCGATTGTCAGTCGGTTGATCACTCTGATCAATCGGCGCGCCCTCACCGTGTACCTGTGGCACATGGCCTTCGTGGTCGCGCTCACCCCGCTGGTGGACGTGGTTGGTTGGTCGCACCAGAACCTACTCGGCCTGGCCATCCGGGTCGTGCTGGTGTTCGCCCTGCTCGGGGTCGTCATCATGCTCGTCGGGTGGGTTGAGGACATCGCGGCCCGGCGCCGGCCGGAGTTGTTTCCCGGTTTCGGACGGCGAGCGGCAGCTACACCGCCGGGAGCGGCAGCCACGTCTGCGGGGGCGGCAGCTACACCCCCGGAGGCGGCGGCCACGTCTGCGGAGGTGGCAGCCATACCCGAGGCGGCGCAGCCCGCGGTCGGCCCGGCGGACCAGGCCGGGACGGCGCGGAGATCGCCGGTGGTGCCGACGCCCCGGTCGCCGGAGAACGAGCACGTACAGAACGAGAGCATGGACAGCAACGCGCGATGACCACCCAGGGGCGCCGCGGCCGCCCCGAGTCGACCCGGAGCTGGCAACCTGAGGGAGAATGATCGGATGGCCGGGTACCGCCGACAGCTCTACCGCGACGATGCGGTGGTGCTGCGCGTGCAGAAGCTCGGCGAGTCGGATCGCATCATCACCCTGCTCAGCCGTCGGCACGGGCGGCTGCGCGCGGTGGCCCGCGGGGTGCGCCGGACCACCAGCAAGTTCGGAGCCCGGCTGGAGCCCTTCGGCCACGTCGACCTGCAACTCGCCGGCGACCCGAAGGGCCAGCAGGGCAGCTCGCTGCACACGGTCAGCCAGGTAGAGGGCATTGCCCTGTACGGCAAACGCCTTCTTGGCGACTACCCCCGCTACACGGCGGCGAGTGCGGTCTGCGAGACCGCGGAGCGGCTCACCCCGGTCGAGCGGGAGCCGTCGCTGCGGTTGTTCCAGCTCACCCTGGGGGCGCTGCGCGCGCTGGCCGACGGGGAGCACGCCGCGACCCTGGTGCTGGACGCGTACCTGCTGCGTGGCATGGCCCTGGCCGGATGGGCGCCGGCGCTGGCCGGCTGCGCGGTCTGCGGCACGCCGGGGCGGCACCGGGCCTTCTCCGTTCCGGCCGGTGGTGCCGTCTGTCTCGACTGTCGGCCGCCCGGCGCGGCCCACCCCGCACCGGCCACCATTGACCTGATGACCGCGCTCACCAGCGGCGACTGGCGGGTTGCCGACGCCGCGGGGAGTGGTGTTCGCCGGGAGTGCAGCGGGTTGGTCGCGGCGCACCTGCAGTGGCATCTGGAGCGCGCGCTACGCTCGCTGCCGCTGGTGGACCGGGGCGTTCCGGTCGCCGGCGCGGTCGGGACGCCGACCGGCGGAGGCGGGTCGGCCGTGGCCGGCGTGGACAGGGAGTAGACCGAGTGATCCGATCGAGCAGGCGACCCGGCCGTGCACCGGTGCCGCCCACCCCCCACCCGTCCGGCGCCCGGCCACCGGCGCTGCCCGCCGAGGCGTTGCCGCGGCACGTCGCGGTGGTGATGGACGGTAACGGCCGGTGGGCCAAGGAGCGCGGGCTTCCACGGACAAAAGGGCATGAAGCGGGAGAGTTCTCCCTTTTCGACGCCGTCGAGGGCGCGATCGAGCTGGGCATCCCGTACCTGTCGGCGTACGCGTTCTCGACGGAGAACTGGCGGCGCTCACCGGACGAGGTGCGCTTCCTGATGGGCTTCAACCGGGACGTGATCCGCCGCCGCCGCGACCAACTTGTCGACCTGGGCGTACGGGTCGTCTGGTCGGGCCGGTCCGGGCGGCTGTGGAAGAGCGTCATCTCGGAGTTGCAGGCGGCCGAGGAGATGTCCCGCGGCAACTCGACGCTCACCCTGCAGTTCTGCGTCAACTATGGCGGACAGGCCGAGATCGCCGACGCCGCCGCCGCGATCGCCCGGGAGGTGGCGGCCGGCCGGCTCGACCCGGCCAAGGTCACCGAGAAGACCCTGGCCCGCCACCTCTACCACCCGGAGGTCCCCGACGTGGATCTCTTCCTGCGCCCCTCCGGAGAGCAACGCACCTCAAACTTCCTGCTCTGGCAGAGCGCCTACGCCGAGTTGGTCTTCCTGGACACGCTCTGGCCGGACTTCGACCGCCGGCACCTCTGGTACGCCTGTGAGCTCTATGCCCAGCGGGACCGCCGGTTCGGCGGAGCGCTGCCGAACCCGGTGGCGCCTACCACCTGACCCCGGTCGCCCGGGTCAGGCCTCGACCTCACTGCGGTCGCCGGCCCAGAGGGTGTGGAAGGAGCCATCGCGGTCAACCCGGCGGTAGGTGTGGGCACCGAAGTTGTCCCGCAGGCCCTGGAGCAGGGCCGCCGGTAGCCGGTCCGCGCGCAGAGCGTCAAAGTAGGACAGGGACGAGGCGAACGCGGGGGTGGGCACGCCGGCGTGGGCGGCCTCGGCGACCACGCGCCGCCACCCCGCCAACCCGGCGTGTACGGCGTCGGCGAACCACGGCGCCACCAGCAGCGTGGGTAGGTCGGGCTGGTCGTCGTAGGCCTGCCGGATCCGGTCGAGGAAGCGGGCCCGGATGATGCATCCGCCGCGCCAGATCGTGGCGGTGCCGCCCAGGTCGATGTCCCAGTCGTACTCCTGGCTGCCGGCCCGAATCTGGTCGAAGCCCTGGGCATACGCGATGATCTTCGTGGCCAGCAGCGCGCGCCGGACGTCCTCGACAAAGGCGTCCCGGTCCTGGATCTGCCAGGTCGGGCCCAGGTCGGCGAAGGCGTGGCGGACGGCCGCGCGCTGGTCGGCGTGCCCGGAGAGGGAACGCGCGAACGTCGCCTCGGCGATGCCGGTGATCGGGATGCCCAGGTCCAGGGCGTTCTGCACGGTCCAGCGTCCGGTGCCCTTCTGCTCCGCCTGGTCGAGCACGATGTCCACGAAGGCCCGCCCGGTGCTGGCGTCGGTGTGCCCAAGCACGTCAGCGGTGATCTCGATGAGGTACGACTCCAGTTCGCTGGAGTTCCACTCCCGGAAGATCTCCGCCAATTCGGCCGGGGTCGCGTCCAGACCAACCCGCAGCAGGTCGTACGCCTCAGCGATGAGCTGCATGTCGGCGTACTCGATGCCGTTGTGGACCATCTTGACGAAGTGGCCGGCGCCGTCCGGCCCGATGTGTCGACAGCAGGGCTCGCCATCCACCTGCGCCGCGATCCGTTCGAAGATCGGCCCCAGCTTCTGGTAGGACTCGGCGGAGCCGCCCGGCATAATGCTCGGCCCCCACAACGCGCCCTCCTCACCACCGGAGACGCCGGTGCCGACGAAGTGCAGCCCCTGCTTGCGCAGTGCCTCCTCGCGCCGCCGGGTGTCGGCGAAGTGGGCGTTGCCGCAGTCGACGATGATGTCGCCGGCATCGAGCAGCGGCACCAAATCGTCAATGACGGCGTCGGTCGGCGCGCCGGCCTTGACCATCGTGATGATCGCCCGGGGGCGCTCCAACGCGGCGACGAAGTCGGCCAGCGAGTCGGTGGGGACGAACCGTCCCTCCTCGCCGTGCTCGTCGATCAGCCGGCGGGTCCGTTCTGGAGAGCGGTTGTGCACCGCCACGACGAAGCCGTTGCGGGCCAGGTTCCGGGCGACATTGCGACCCATCACCGCCAGCCCGGTAACGCCGATCTGTGCCTGGCCGTCCATCCCTGCCACCTCCGCCTCGCTCCGTCTGTGACCGTATCGCGCTTTGCGTTCCGCTGGTCCACAGCCACCCCACCCGGCGGTGCTCTGGGCTCGGCGGTCAGCCGATCAGGGGGCGGAACGTGCCGACGGCGACGCTGACCGTGAGCGCGACACCGGCCAGGAGGGTCGCACCGGCGATCAGGAGACCGTCGGCGCGGCCGAAGTGTTGGCGGCGGGCCATCGATCGGGGGGTCGTGGTGTCGAAGCCCCGCGCGTCCATCGCCACCGCGAGTCGGGTTCCGCGCCGGATCGCGCCGACCAGCAGCGTGAACGCGGTCGACCCGAAGAGCCGCAGCCGGGCCAGGGGGTTACGGCCGGCGTCAACGCCCCGGGCCCGCCGCGCCATGCTGATCATTTGCCACTCCTGGGTGAGCAGCGGCACCATCCGGAACGCCGCCAGCGCCCCGTAGGCGAAGCGGGCGGGCAGCCTGGCGTTCTGCACCAGCGCGTCGGCCAGATCGGTCGGGTCGGTGGTCGCGACCACGATCACTCCCGGCAGGGCCACCGCGAACATGCGCAACACCAGACCGAGCGCGGTGATCAGCACACCGGAGGTGACCAGGAACGGGCCGGCCTCGACCAGGATGCGCCCGGAGCGTTCGGCGGCGAAGAGCACCAGCGTGCCGAGGACGCCCACCGAGCTGACCAGCAGCGGCATGGCCCGGCGGGCGAGCACCCGGAGCCGTACGCCGAACAGCGGTAGCAGCGCCAGCTCGAAGGCGATGGCGATGGCTGGTGCCACCGGGTCGAGGGTGGCGATCAGGATGACCGAGCAGAGTAGCGCCGCCGCCAGCTTCGCCACCGGGTTGCGCCGGGCCAGCGGGGCGTCTGGTCGGGTCACCGGTTCGAGGTTGATCACGGCACGCTCCGCGGATGGTCGAGCCGTACCTGGCGGTCGGCGAGCGTGGCGATGAACTCCGGGTCGTGGGTCACCGTGACCAGCCCGTGCCCGTTGTCGCGCAGCTCGGCGAAGAGCTCCACCAGCTCCCGCCAGGTCCGCCGGTCCTGGCCGAAGGTGGGCTCGTCGCAGACGAGCAGGCGGGGCGCGGTGGCCAGGGCCGTCGCCACGCTCAGCCGCCGTGCCTCGCCGCCGGAGAGGGTGTACGGGTTGGCCTCGGCGAGCGCCGTCAGGCGGAGCCGGTCGAGCAGCGCGTCCACGGTGGCGCGGACCTGCGCCTCGGTCCGGCCGGTGCGGCGCGGACCCAGCGCCAGTTCGTCGGCGACGGCGGCGGTGACGAACTGGTGTTCCGGATCCTGGAAGACCGAGCCGATCCGATGCACCAGCGCCGGCGCCCGCCACCGGTGCGGCGGGGTGCGGGCGTCCCCACCGGCCAGCTCCGCGGTCGCGGTGACCCGGCCCGCCGCCGGTGCGAGCAGCCCACCCAGCAGGAGGGCCAGGGTGGACTTCCCGGCCCCGTTGGGTCCGTGGACGGCGAGCGCCTCGCCGGCCCGTACGGAGAGGGAGACGCTGGCCAGCCGGGGCGGCAGGGCGAGCTCGTCGGCGGTGAGTAGCGTCTCCCCGGCGCTGGTGGTGGCCGGCCGCGGTGGCAGCGGATGCCCCGGCACCCAGACCCCCTCGGCGGCGAGCGCCTCGCCGTGTGCGGCGAAGACCGCCTGCGGGGTGCCGTCGGCGTGGACGCCGCCGCCCGGCGCCAGCACGACCACCCGGTCGACCAGCGGCAGCGCCTCGGTGAGCCGGTGCTCGACGAGGAGCAGGGTGGTGTCGGCATCGAGCGCCGCGGCGACCGCGTCGCGGATCAGCGCCGCACCGGCCGGGTCCAGGTTGGCGGTCGGCTCGTCGAGCAGCAGCAGACGCGGGCGGAGCGCGAGTACCCCGGCGAGGGCGAGGCGCTGCTGTTCGCCGCCGGAGAGCGCAGCGGTCGGCCGGTCCCGGCCGTAGCGGAAACCAACCCGGCGCAGGGCCTCGTCCACCCGGGGCCAGATCTGCTCGGCGGGTAGCCCACGGTTCTCGGGGCCGAAGGCGACGTCGTCGCCGCAGCGCGCCATCACCAGCTGGGTCTCCGGGTCCTGGAAGAGCAGGCCGACCTCTTCGCGAGCCGTGCGTGGGTCCCGGCCGTCGACCTCGACCGTGCCTTCCCGCTCGCCGGAGTCCTCCGGAAGTAGCCCGGCCAGCGCGGCGAGCAGGGTGCTCTTACCCGCCCCGGAGGCCCCCAACAGCAGGACCCGTTCGCCGTGCTCGATCCGCAGGTCGAGCCCGCGGACGGCCCACCGTTTCCGCCCCGCGTGCCGCCACCCGAAGCCCCGCAACCGAACCGCGCTCACCGGCGCCGCCCCGGAGCTGGATGCTGACCCGCGGACTGCGGCCCCAACCTCCCGATCGACACGGTGCTCAGATGGTGGTGCGTTCGCGGCCGGCGGGGAACAGGTCCAGCACGCCCGTCCGAGCCAGGGCTCGGGTCAGGTTCTCGGCGCCGAACCCGGCGATGGCGGTGGCGCTGGCGATCGTCAGCAGCGCGTACGGGATCCGGTAGCTGCCCAGCGCGTACTCGCTGTTCCAGACGAAGAAGTCGAAGAGGGCCGCGCTGAGGCCGGTCAGCGCCCCCGCGAGTAGTGCCGTGGGTAGCCGGAAGGAGCGGTAGCGGAAGGCGGCGAAGGCCAACTCGGCGCCGATCCCCTGGGCCAGACCCTGGAGGATGGTGATGCTGCCCCACTCGGAGCCGAGCAGGGTGGACACGATCGCGGCCACCATTTCGCAGAAGAGCGCCGCACCGGGGCGGCGGATCACCAGGCCGCCCAGCACCGCCGGGATCAGCCAGACGCCGTACATGATGGCCTGGGCCGGCGGGAAGAAGGCGAACACCGGGGTGGCGACGCTCCAGAGTAGCCCCCAGGCCCAGAAGATGACGCCGAAGGTGACGGCGATGACGGCGGCGACGACCACATCGACGGTGCGCCAGCGCTTGGTCGTTGTTGTGACTTTACTCATCGTTCTTCCCTGTCTGCTCCGGGAGAGCAGGGGAGGGCACGTCCATTCCGGCTAGGCCGGACGATGGCACGCCTGGAGGCCGACCGAACTCCCTGCGCTGGCATTACCCAGATCAGGTTCGAGGGTCTGTGGGGCGTTGCCCACACTCTCAGCGCTGTGCGCTCCCCTGTCGGAGGTGAAAATGTGCGACCGACGCTAGCACCTCCGAAGATCTTTCAACAAAGTGACATCGGTGCAGCTTGACCGGGGTTACTTCGGTCGGGCCGGGGTAGGCTGCCGATCATGGGTGTCGATGTCCGCGGTTTTACCTTCGATGTCCGCGTCGGTGGCCCGGCGGCCGGCCCGCCGGTGCTTCTGCTGCACGGCTTCCCCCAACACAGCGGGGAGTGGGCCGACGTGGTGCCGCTCCTGCACGCCGCCGGGTTGCGCACGTACGCACTCGATCAGCGCGGCTACTCGCCCGGTGCCCGTCCGGCGGCGGTCTCCGCGTACCGCCTCGGTGAGCTGGTCGGCGACGCGGTGGCGGTGCTGGACCACCTCGGCGTCGCCGCCGCGCACGTGGTCGGGCATGACTGGGGCGCGGTGGTCAGCTGGGCCCTCGCTGCCGGGCATCCGGCCCGGGTGCGCTCGCTGACCGCGGTCTCCGTGCCGCACCCGGGAGCCATGGCCCACGCCCTCAGCACCGATCGGTCCCAGCGGGCCCGCTCGGCGTACATGCGGCTGTTTCGGCGGAAAGGGACGGCGGAGGCGGTGTTGCTGGCCCGACGGGCGACCGGGCTGCGCCGGATGCTGGCCGGAGCCGGCGACGCCGACCGGGTGGCCGCGTACGTCGAACCGATGCTCGCTCCGGGCGCGTTGAGTGCCGCCCTGAACTGGTACCGGGCGATGTCCCGGAGGGACCTGGCGGCCGTCGGGCCGGTGTCGGTGCCGACGACGTACGTCTGGAGCGACCGGGACATCGCGATCGGCCGCACCGCCGCCGCGGCCTGCGCCGCCCACGTGACCGGGGACTACCGCTTCGTCGAGCTGACCGGGGTGAGCCACTGGATTCCGGACCGGGCACCAGCGCCGCTCGCGGACGCGATCGTGGCCCGGGTCCGGGATCCGAGGTGAGCCTCAGGCGGGGGTGGTGTGCTCGCCGGCGTGGCTGACCGCGTCCGCCACGATGTGCGCGACGTGTTCGTCAACCAACGTGTAGGCGATTTCCCGTCCGCGCCGGGAACCCCGCACCACCCCGGCACCGCGGAGCACCCGCAGGTGCTGGGAGACCAACGGCTGTGCGGCACCGAGCTGGTCAACCAATTCGTGTACGCACCGTTCACCCTCGGCGAGTTGGCTGACGATGGCCAGCCGGATCGGGGCGGAGAGGGCGCGCAGCAGCTCGCTCGCCCCCTCGTAGGCGTCGTAGCCGGACTCGCTGCTCACAGGGGTAACGGTAACCAACCCCAGGGGTGCGCTGTTGGTCAGGACCGGCTCAGCACCACCTCGTGCGGCTCTACCGCCGACGGCTCCGCCGCGGCGACCCGCCGTCGTCGTAGCGTCCGCCAGCCCACGCCGCCGAGCGCCACCACCGCGAACGAGGCGATCGCCATCAGCACCACCGACGCGCCGGGGGCGGTGTCGGCGTTGGCCGCCACGTACACCCCCGATCCGGCGGCGAAGAGCCCGAGCGCCATGGCGGCCGTCATCGTGCTACGGAAACCGCGGGTGACCTGCTGGGCGGCGGCGACCGGCACCACCATCAGCGCGCTGATCAGCAGGACACCGACGGCGCGCATCGCGATGGTGACGGTGACCGCCGTGGCGACCGCGAGGAGCAGGTTGAGGGCGCGGACGGGCAGCCCGGAGACGCGGGCGTACTCCTCGTCGTGACAGATCGCGAAGAGCGCCGGGCGCAACGCCAGCATGGTGACCAGGATCGCGGCGCCGAGCACCACGATCGTGGTCAGGTCGGTGGGGCTGATCGTGGAGAGCGAGCCGAAGAGGTACGCGTTGAGGCTCGCGCTGGTGCTGTCGGAGAGCCCGACGAGCATCACGCCACCGGCGATGCCCCCGTAGAAGAGCAGGGCGAGCGCCAGGTCACCGGAGGTGCGACCGCGGGCCCGAACCAATTCGACGGTGATCGCGCCGAGGCTGGCCACGATCACCGCAGCCAGGACCGGGGAGCGGTTGAGCAGCAGGCCGGCACCGACGCCGGTGAGCGCCATGTGCCCGACGCCGTCGCCGATCAGGGCCAGCCGCCGCTGTACCAGGTAGATGCCGAGCGCCGGGGCGGCCAGGCCGATGACCAACGCGCCGACCAGCGCACGTTGCATGTATGGGTACTGGAAGAGTTCCATCTCACGCGCTCCAGAGACCGGCGGGCTCGTTGGGACCGTGCGGGTGCACGTGGTCGTGGTCCGGTTCGGCATGGTGGCCGGCCGGCTCGGGCACCGGGCCGTCGTGCGCGATCCCCCCGGCGTGCACGACGACGGCTCGGGAGATCAACGGCCGCAGCGGCCCCAGCTCGTGTGCGACCAGCAGGACGGTGCCACCGCCGGCGACGAATTCCTGGAGCGCTTCGGCGAACGCCTCCTGACTCGTCGCGTCCACGCCGGCGGTCGGCTCGTCGAGGATCAGCAGCTCCGGCTCGCCGGCCAGGGCCCGGGCGATGAGGACGCGCTGCTGCTGGCCGCCGGAGAGGGTCGAGACCGGGTCCCCGGTCCGGTCGGCGAGACCGACCGCCGCCAGGGCGGTCTCCACCGCCCTCCGGTCCGCGCGGCCGGGGGGCCGCAGGATGCCGCGGCGGGCCAGCCGCCCCGCCGCGACCACCTCGCGGACGGTGGCGGGTACACCGCCGCCAGCACCGAGGCGTTGCGGGACGTACCCGATGCGGTGCCACTGACGGAATCGCCGCGCCGGCTGGTCGAAGAGCGCCACCGAGCCGGAGCTGAGCGGGACGAGCCCGAGTACGGCTCGGGTCAGGGTGGACTTGCCGGAGCCGTTGGCACCGAGCACGGCTACCACCTCACCGGCGGTCACGGTCAGCGAGACGTCTCGCAGCACGGCCCGGCCCTCGTAGCCGATCGCCGCCCGCGTGACGGTGATGACGGGTGCGCTCATGCGCAGTCCAGCGCCGTTTGTAGCGTCGCGAGGTTGGCCTGCATCACCGAGAAGTAGTCCCCATTGTTGTCGGCGGCGAGCCCCTCGAGCGGGTCGAGCACCGCGGTCTCGGCCCCGACCTGGGCCGCGATGGTCTCGGCGACCTTCGGGCTGACCAGCGTCTCGAAGAAGATCGTGGTGGCCTGGTGCTCCTTCGCCTCCTCGATCACCTCGGCCAGCCGCTGCGGCGACGGCTCGTGCTCCGGGCTCAGTCCGGTGATGCCGATCTGCTCCAGCTGGTAACGCGTGGTCAGGTAGCCGAAGGCGGTGTGGCTGACCACGATCTCCCGCCGCTGGCAGGTCTCCAAGCCGGTGGTGAACTCTGCGTCGAGCTGCTCCAGCTTGCCCCGGAGTTCGGTCGCGCGGGCGGTGTAGTCGTCGGCGTGCTCGGGGTCGGCCTGGGCGAGTCGGTCGGCGAGCTGGTCACCGACGGTGGCGAGCCGGGTGGGGTCCAGCCACAGGTGCGGGTCCTTACTGCCTGCCTCCACCGCGTGGTCCGGGTCCTCCGGCGTCTTGCCGCCGCCCTCGTCCTCGTGTCCGTGGTCGTCCTCGTGTCCTGCTTCGCCTTCGCCTTCGCCTTCGTGTCCGTGGTCGTGATCGTGGCTGTCGGCGGTGGCGTCGAGCAGCGGCTCGACGGTGGTGACGTCGAACGCCCGGTCGGCGGCGTTCTGCTGCACGGCCTCGTCCACCTGAGGCTGGAAGCCCTCGAGGTAGACGATCAGCTCGGCCCCGGCCACGTCCCCGACCTGACTCGGGCTCAACTCGACATCGTGGGGCTCGGCGCCGGGCTTGACCAGGTTACTGACGGTTACTGCGTCTCCGCCGATCTGCTCGGCCAGGAACTGGAGTGGGTAGAACGCGGCGACCACCTCAACCCGCTCCGGGTCGGCATCGGTCGGCTTGTCGGAGCAGGCGGCGGCGCCGAGGGCGAGCAGGGCGGCGGAGGCGGCGGCCAGGGCGCGTGGAGCACGGCGGTTGTTCATGTGGGCAACTGTCCGCAACAATGATAATGATTGTCAAAAACGCATGAGTGCATGTCAGAAGAGCTTGACCAGCCCGGCGGTGATCAGCAGCGTCAGCACCAGGAGCCGGACCGCCCGCAGCCGTGCCGGCTGGCTCGCCCCCGCGGTGACCACCAGCGTGGCGACGACCGCCGCGAGGGCGAGGGTGAGTAGCCCGCCGACCACCCCCGGAGTGAAGAGTGCGACCAGCACCACCACCAGGGTGACCAGGAAGACTGCCGTCGGGTTTGCCCGGGCTAACCGGCTCGCTAACCGGTGCTGCGTACGCTGCATCCCACAGACTCTACGAGGAGGTAGCCGGTGTTGGTCACCAACCGGTTCGTGGTCGAGCCCGATGTCGTCGCCGACTTCACCGCGCGGGCGCACGCCGCGCTCGCCGCGCTCGCGGCCCGCCCCGGATACCTGCGCGGGCAACTCGTCCGCGCGCTGGACGACCCGCGCCACTGGTGCCTGCTCACCGAGTGGGAATCGGTCGGCACCTACCGGCGAGCGCTCGGCGGTTTCGATGTCAAGGTCACCGCGGTTCCGCTGCTCGCCGAGTCGGTCGACGAACCGTCGGCCTACGAGGCCCTCGCCACCGCCGCGCCCGGCGCCGACGTGGTCGTGACGGCGAGCGATCGGGCGGCCGATCCGTACCGGTGAGCTATACGCACTACATTGAGCCCATGACCGCTCCCGGACCGGCCGCTCCCTCCCCACACCCGTCGGTGCCCGGCCCGCAAGACGGCGCCGCACCCCCTGCCGCGCCCGGACCGGCAGCCGGCGCCGCGCCCCCCGCCGTGCCCGGACCGCCCCCCGGGCCGGGAGTGCCGAATCCGCCGGCCGGCCCCGGCGTCGCGCCGCCGTTCGCGGCACCGCCGGTCGAGGGCCGTCGCACCCGACTCTGGCTGGGACTCGGTGCCGGGGCGCTCGCCCTGGTGCTCTGCTGCGGCGGCGGGGGCGCGGCGGTGATCGGGCTTCTGGTGACCGGTGTGCAGGCGATCGATGAGCAGGGGCGAGCGGCCTCCACCGACTACTACCAGGCGTTGGTGGAACGGGAGTACGGCGCCGCCTACGACCAACTCTGTCCACAGGCACGACAGCAGATGTCGCGGCGGGAGTTCGAACGGCGGGCCGCCAGCGCGCCGCAGGTGACCTCGTTCCAGGTCGGCGAGGTCGACCAGAACGACCTGACCGTGTCGGTGGACGTCACCCTCAGCGGCGGCGACCGCGACCACCAACGGGTGAACCTTGAGCAGAACCAGCAGACCGGTCAACTGGAGGTGTGCGGGGTGAGCTGAACCGCTCCCGGTATTCTCCTGGGCTCAGGACGTCGCCGGTCATACCGTTGTCCCGAACCTCACTCCATCCCGTACTGTCCCCGCCGACCGCCAGCCGGCGTAGGAGGAAAAATGCCTGCAGACCGTATCGACGCCGTTGTCAGCCTCGCCAAGCGTCGGGGTTTCGTCTTCCCGTCCAGCGAGATCTACGGGGGTACCCGTTCGGCGTGGGACTACGGCCCGCTCGGGGTGGAGTTGAAGGAGAACGTCCGCCGGCAGTGGTGGCGGAGCATGGTCCAGCAGCGCGACGACGTGGTGGGTCTCGACTCCGCGGTGATTCTGGCCCGTGATGTCTGGGCCGCCTCCGGCCACCTGGACGCCTTCGTGGACCCGCTGACCGAGTGCCAGTCCTGCCACAAGCGGTTCCGGGCCGACCACCTGGAGGAGGCGTACGAGGCCAAGCACGGTCGTCCGCCGGCCTCGTTGACCGAGCTGAACTGCCCGAACTGCGGAAACAAGGGCACCTTCACCGAGCCGCGGATGTTCAACGGCCTGATGAAGACCCATCTGGGCCCGGTGGAGAGCGACGAGGGTCTGCACTACCTGCGACCGGAGACCGCGCAGGGCATCTTCGTCAACTACAAGAACGTCGAGACGGTGGCGCGGAAGAAGCCGCCGTTCGGCATCGCCCAGACCGGCAAGTCCTTCCGCAACGAGATCACCCCGGGAAACTTCATCTTCCGGACCCGCGAGTTCGAGCAGATGGAGATGGAGTTCTTCGTCGAACCGGGCACCGACGAGGGCTGGCACGAGTACTGGCTCGCCGAGCGCTGGAACTGGTACCTCGACCTCGGTCTCAGCGAGCGTAACCTGCGTCGCTACGAGCACCCGCAGGAGAAGCTCTCCCACTACTCGAAGCGGACCGTCGACATCGAGTACCGGTTCCAGTTCGGTGGCACCGAGTTCGCGGAGCTGGAGGGCATCGCCAACCGCACCGACTTCGACCTCGCCACACACAGTAAGCACTCCGGGGTCGACCTGTCCTACTTCGACCAGGCCAAGGGCGAGCGCTGGATCCCGTACGTGATCGAGCCGGCGGCCGGCCTCACCCGTGCGGTGCTGGCGTTCCTGCTCGAGGCGTACGACGAGGACGAGGCGCCGAACACCAAGGGCGGCGTGGACAAGCGCACGGTGATGCGCTTCGACCCGCGGCTGGCCCCGGTGAAGGTGGCGGTGCTGCCACTGTCCCGCAACGAGGCGCTCTCGCCGAAGGCCCGAAAACTCGCCGCCGACCTGCGTAAGCGCTGGGTGGTGGAGTTCGACGACTCGCAGGCCATCGGTCGCCGTTACCGCCGGCAGGACGAGATCGGCACCCCGTTCTGCGTGACGGTCGACTTCGACACCCTCGACGACGACGCGGTGACCGTGCGCAACCGGGACACGATGGCCCAGGAGCGGATTGCCCTGGACCAGGTCGAGCGGTACCTGATCGAGCGCCTCCCCGGCTGCTGAGCCGCGGGGCGGCTCCTCCCTCCGCTAGTAGGCCAGCGGAGGGAGGACCAGGGCCTCCTTACACTGGAGTGGTGACCACGACGAAGGCCGTCCCGCCCCGCCCGCTGACCATCGGGCGGCACCAGGTGTGGCCGCCGGTGGTCCTGGCACCGATGGCGGGCATCACCAACGTCGGCTTCCGTCAGCTCTGCCGGGAGCAGGGCGGTGGCATCTACGTCTGCGAGATGATCACGACGGTCGCGCTGGTCGAGCGGAACCCCAAGACCCTGCGCATGATCGCCTTCGGCCCCGGGGAGTCGCCGCGCAGCCTCCAGCTCTACGGCACCGACCCCGACACCACCGCCGCCGCGGTGCGCATCGTCGTCGAGCGGGACCTCGCCGACCATATCGACCTGAACTTCGGTTGCCCGGTCCCGAAGGTGACCCGCCGGGGCGGTGGTGCCGCCCTGCCGTGGCGGCGTCGGCTCTTCGCCCGGCTGGTGCGGGCCGCGGTGGACGCCGCCGCACCCGCCGGGGTGCCGGTCACCGTGAAGATGCGCAAGGGCATCGATGACGACCACCTGACGTACGTGGAGGCGGGCCTCGCCGCCCAGGATGCTGGGGTCGCGGCGGTGGCGCTGCACGGGCGTACGGCTGCCCAGCGGTATTCGGGGACCGCCGACTGGGACGCCATCGCGACGCTGAAGGCGGCGCTGGACGTGCCGGTACTGGGTAATGGCGACATCTGGGAGGCGGACGACGCGCTGCGGATGGTGGCGCACACCGGCGTCGACGGGGTCGTGGTGGGGCGGGGCTGCCTGGGCCGGCCGTGGCTCTTCGCCGACCTGGAGGCGGCCTTCACCGGTGCGCCGCACCGGCGGCTGCCCACGTTGGGGGAGGTGGCCACGACCATGCGCCGGCACGCGGAGCTGCTGGTCGAGCAGTTCACCGTCGGCGCCCGGGACGCGGCGCGCGGTGAACGAGACGGCTGCACCGACTTCCGGAAGCACGTCGCCTGGTATTTGAAGGGTTTTCCGGTCGGCAGCGAGCTACGTCGGTCGCTCGCGATGATTGACAGCCTGGCGCAGCTCGACGATCTGCTCGGCAAGCTCGACCCGGCGGCGCCGTTCCCGGTGGAGACGCTGGGTCAGCCCCGTGGCCGGACCAACTCCCCGGGCAAGGTGTTCCTGCCGAACGGGTGGCTGGACAGCCGGGACGACGACACGGTTCCGCAGGGCGCGGAGCTGGCCGACTCGGGCGGCTGAACCGGGCCCGGCGGACGACGACAAGGGCCGGCCCCTGGTGGGGCCGGCCCTTGTCGGTTGGTTGGTGGTCAGCTGGTGGAGTAGCCGCGGGTGGCGATCCAGTCGGCGAGGGCTTCGGTGGTGATCCAGTACTCGGCGGTGTTCGGGTTCGCCGAGTCGGCGATCTTCACCTGGTCGCCGGCGTCGCGGTAGCCGTTGACGGTGATGTAGTGGCCGCCGGCGAAGGAGTGGCTCTCGCCGTTGGTGTCGGTGGCGGTGCCGGCGATGTTGGCCACGACGGCGCGGCCGTCGTCGACGGTGCGGATGATGTCTTCGCGCAGGGTGTCGGTCTGTGTGGTGTCGGCCTCGGGGGTGGAGATCTCGACGCTGCGGTACACGTCGCTGCCGGTTTCGGTGTTCA
>NZ_AZWO01000041.1 GCF_000514775.1 Salinispora pacifica CNR114
GACTGTCGCTGGACCACTGGAGCACATCAACTCCACCAGCCTTGCCGGTCTGCCCAGTGCCGTGGGCACCGCCGGTTCCGTGCTGGCAGCCAATGCCGTCGGACGCATCTCCCAAACCCGTGGCCGCCACCCTGGCCTCGCCGCCGGCTATCTGGCCGGTGCCGTCGGTAGCGCGGGCGTCATCGCTGCCACCGTGGCTGGCGCTCCCATCCTGCTGTCCTGGCGAGAGCAGCCCGAACCTCTGGCGCGGCAACTTCAACAAGCTGGTCAAGTGGCCTGAGGCGGTCGCTGCCGTGGGTGTTCTGAACTGTACTTTCACGACCCTGCGGCACACCGGCAACACGCTCGCGTCGCGAGCGCCAGGCATGAGCCTGCGCGACATCATGGCGCGGATGGGTCACGACAGCCCCCGCGCCGCGCTGATCTACCAGCACGCCAACAGGGAGGCCGACCAGGGCATCGCCGACGCGATCGACCAGGCCGTCAAGGCGGCCCGGCGCAAGCCGAGCAAGCGCCGGGTCAAGCGGGCTACCGAGGGCGACGGACCGGCCACCCCGGCAAGCTAGTGGCCCATTCTTGTTTCAGCAGGACCTAGAACGACGGAAGCCCTGGCGGGACATCTGCCCTGACCAGGGCTTTCGTGCGTGGAGCGGGTGACGGGAATCGAACCCGCACTGTCAGCTTGGGAACAACGCGACAACCGTCCCACTTGATCTTGCACAGTTCCGGATGAGTACCGCTGAAATGCCCATACGTCTCAGCGGTATCCCAGCGCGTCCCGGACTCGGGCAGCCGATGCCGGACGGTTCCCCAACAAGTTAGCCAACGCAGGCGCACCTGATGTCGGATCGTCCTACTGCGACCAACGCTTAGACGGGCGGCAATCAACCGGCCAGCAGGGCGCGTGCCGCACCTATCACCCGATTCGTAGATCCGATGCTTCCGGTGTTGGATGTGGAGGGCCAGGTGACTCCTTGGGCGGCCAGCGTCAGGGGGTGTCGGCGCACCGCTGGAGGGCAGCGGCGTCGCGTACCAGCATCCGGCGGTAGCCGGTGGCGACGATGCCGGCCTTTCGCAAGTCGCGCAGGGCCTTCTGCAGCGTGATCTCAGCGGCGCCGCACATGGTCGCCAGCTCGTCCTGGGTCAGGTGGATGTCGACGACGATGCCGTCGCGGTCGCGATAGCCGTAGGCCGCAGCAATCTCCCAGAGGACCCGGGCCAGACGGATCTTGACAGGGTGGGCGGCGAAATCGACGCGGCGGCGGTTCGCGGAGCGAAGGCGGTTCGCGACGATGCCGGCCAGTTCCATGGCCGCGTCCGGGTATCCGCGCAGGAAGGCTCGGAGTTCGCTGCGCTGGATGATCCGGATCTTCGAGGTCCGGCACGTGGTCACGGTTGCCGAGCGCGGCTCGCCGTTGAGGGCGGACATCTCGCCGATCATGTCGCCCGAAACCCGGACGTCGATGAGGGCCTGGCGGCCGTCGGTCATCGCCACGGTGACCTTCGCAAGGGCGTCTTCCAAGAGGATCACGTGTGACTCCTGGACGCCCTCGCTCAGCAGCACCCGGGACGCCGTCGCGGTCCGCTCGACTCCCAGCCGGAGCAGCGCGCGGCGACTCGTTTCGTCGATGCGGCGCAATAGCGTGCCGGGTAGCCAGGGGGTGTCGGTCACGCTCCGCCTCCGCGCGGTCCAGGGTGCTGACTTTCTGAGCAGACCTGACTACAGCACGCCGTCCGCGTCCGCGCTACATGGCGATCGCCACGATGGTGGTAAGCGCCGTCAATATCCCGGCCGCGAACATGGCGACCGCCAGGGCGAGGCGGGCCCGCCGCACCAGGGAATGCTTGTCCACGGCGATACCGGCTAGGGCCGATACCAGGTCCCAGGCATCGTTGCGCTGCTCACGGACGCCGGTCGTCGCGGGTCGCGTGGCCGGGAAGGCGAAACGGTTGGCGCGGCCGGCCGGGGACAGGCGCGGCGACACCGCCGCCACCAGATGCCAGCCGCCGGCGGCCAGGGCGGCGAGCCAGACCACGGCCGCGACGGCGGTGACCGTCAGCAGGGGAGCACTGTCGCATCGGGCCAGGGTCGGTGCCTGCTGCAGGACGACGACAACCGAGCCGCCCAGCAGGCCAAGCATGATCCGTGCCTTGGCATCGGCGTGGCGGATGGTGGTCTGCAACGACGTAGCGGTGTACAGGGCGGAGTGGAGGTCGAGGTGGACGTCGGACTGATCGGCAACGGTCATGCCGTTAGTGCATCCTGCGACGCCGGAGAAGAAGGCATCTTCCTATGTCGTTGGGCCGAAGATCGGGTTCCGGACAACCCATAGAAGTACGTAGTTGGCTGGTGGCCACGTCGGTAGGAAGGAGGGCGACCGCATCCGTCATCGAAGGGCCCGTCATGCAGGATCCGCACCGCCGAGTCGTTGTCGCCGTTGACATGGAGAGCTACAGCAAGCGCAGCAACGTACTGCAACATCGCGCCCAGGTAGCGTTCAAGCAAATCATGGAAGAGGCCTGCGCCGAGGCCGGACTCGACCGCGACAGCTGGCGCGTCCAGCCGGGCGGCGACGGCGAGTTGGCCATCCTGCCGCCTCAGGTCAGCGAGCGCGCGGTCGTCGGGAGGCTCGCGCCGGTCGTCGATCGGCTGTTACGGGAACACAATCAAGGACTAGCGCCCGAGGCGAAAATCCGGCTGCGTCTCGCGGTCCACCAGGGACTCGTACATCTGGACGGCGCCAACGGCTTTCCCAGCGACGCGGTCGTGCATGTTTGCCGGTTGAACGACTCGCCGCAGCTCAAGCAGGCGCTACGGACGCACCGGGGCGCTAACGCCGCGCTGATCGTCTCAGACTCGGTGTACCACGACGTCATCGTGCACTACCAGGACCTTCGCCCGGACCAGTTCGCCAAGGTCACGGCCGAGATACCGGAGAACAACTTCGAAGCCACGGCGTGGATCCATGTGCCCGGCGAAACCACGGGCAACGGCGGTCCCCGGGCAGACGAGCCGCGCCCGGGGTCGCAGGTCCCGGTCCCCGCCGGCCAGGTCTTTCACGGCGTCACCACCCACGGGCCCACCCAGTTTGGCAACCACAACACCATGGGGAATCCCCGTGGATGACGAGCAAGCGCAGGAGCCGCCCGTCGCGTCGGAGTCTCCGCCGAAGCCCGAGGTACCGAAGGAGGACGACGCCCCTATCGACCCCGACGTGCTGAGAGCCGACCCAGACGTCACCGAGGAGTTGTTCGGGGCGCGCTACACCGGCCCGACCACCGTCGGGCCCACGCAGTCAGGCATGCGCTTCACCGATACAACCCCCTTCGGGCCGACGCAGTTCGGCACGCACAACACGATGAACAACTACAACTGGGAGAAGCCGCTCGATCCGATCATCGGCGAGCTTCCCGGCGTCGACAGTCTGCTGAAGGTCTATGCACCAGCCGACGCCGACGAGATGCTCGATTCCCTGCTGGCGGAGCGGTCGACGGTCTGCTTGCTCGGGCCCCGAAATTCGGGTCGATTCAGTACGGCTCGAGCCGCGCTCGCCCGCCGGTACGGATCCGACCACGTGCACGAGGTGGTGCTGCCCACCGGCGTACCGCCCGAGAGACTGACCGGGACGCCGGATCTGGTGGCGGTGGACAGCGGATTCGTGCTGAGGCTTGCGGAGGACGATCACCTCGCCGCAATGCGCAGGCTCGCGCCCCTGTTCCGCAGCCACAATTCGAGCCTCCTGCTGATCAAAGAAGGTCGGCTGCGGCAGTGGGACCAGCACGGTGGTGAGGTGCCGCACAGGGCACCCGATCCGATCGCCGTCTTCAACAACCATCTCGGTACGCAGCCGCCGGCCGTGCACCTGACGGTGGAGGAGTGCCGGGGCGCGGTGGACACAGAGCTCAAAGCGACTTACGGGCCCAAAGAGTGTGTCGCCCTCGCGGCGGCGATCACCGTCAAGCAGCCGTCGAACCCGGAGGCCTTGCACGCCATCCTCCAGCGTTCCCAGCCGAAGCGCCGGGAACGCGCCTCGGACATCATGCTGCCCAAGCCGGACGGGTCTACGGGGCGGCGCCGGGCGAGCCAGCACGAACGGGCCTTCCGATTGGCGTACGCGGTCTTCCGACGCCGCCCGTTGCACTACGTTTTCGAAGCCGCTGACCTGCTCCTTCAGGAGATTGACACCGCGGCACTTCGCCCGGACTGGGGCAACATGGCACTACAACATCCGGTCCAGCAGTTGCTCGGCGCGGAACTGGAGGACGACTGGCTGGCCGCCTGCGAACCGGGCACCGAGCGCACCGGGTCGTCCCGCACCGCGTGGATTCGCGATCCCGGACTGCGCGGCGCGATCATCGATGTGGCTTGGCACGACTTCGACGGCACCCGCCGATCTCTGCTGAGATGGCTCGATCGGCTGGGTAGAGACAATGACGAGGTCATGCAGCGAGCGGCCGCAGAGGCCGCCGGCCTGCTTGCGGATCTCGACTTCGTCCGGGTGTACAAGGATCTGATCGACGACTGGGCGAAGTCGCCAAGGAGAGCGGTCCGTCAGGCCGCGGCGTGGGCCCTGACTTACTCGGCGAAGGGTGGCGACGCAGCGCCGAAGGTGCGCGCCAAGCTCCGCGAGTGGTGTTCCGGGAATTACAAGTACCAGCACGACACGGCCGCGCGGGTCTACGCGAGCGGCCTCGAGCAGACGTTCCTGGCGTGGAGCATGTTGGACCTGTTGCGAATCGCCGAGGATCCGATGCAGGTGCCCCGCCATGCGGTTGCGGCGGCGGTGAATCAGCTCTACCGCCCCGAGCGGGCTGGCTGGATCATTGACGAGTTGGCTGGTTGGCCACTCGCCGCGCCATTCCGGGTGCATGTCGCGCGGGCTGTTGTGGCGCTGACCGCCCGGATCGAGGCGACGTCCCTCGACGGCCGGCCCGACCTGCTGCAACGGATCGTCGAAGGGCAGGTAGATCCAGAGGCACTCGGTCACCTCTGGCGCGGCGGGTTCTTCGACTCGGACTGCGCGCCGGTGTCCGCGACCACGCTCGCTTCGTGGATTCGCTACGCGGACGGCAATGACGACGTACGGATACATGTCGGCGCGCTGCTAGACGCGATCATCACGACCCCCGCGAACCGTCGGCGGGTCACCTTCTACCTAACTAGAACCCCCGAACTCGGCAACGGCATCCCGGAGTGGGTACGACTGGAAGGACGAACGACCCGTGAGCGTTGAGACCGGCCCGGTGGGGCCTTCAGTTAGTCGGTGGCTGCGCTTCAGTGCCTGGCTTGGCCGGATCTGGCGGGCGTTCATCCGCGCGTTGAGCCCGCCGGAGCCGTTGCCTCCGACACCGGTCTCACCCCCACCTCCTCCCCCGCAGGTGCGCGGACAGCGCACGTTACAGACACCCCTGGTGGTCCCGGCGAGTGGTTACGTCTTCACCTTTCGGGTGCACGCCACCTTTCACTGGTCGGCCGAGGGCGTCTACCAGGAGCAGTTGTCGAGTCTCATGGACGCCCTTGCGCCGTACCCGATCAGACGGCTGAAGGCGCTCGCGGCGCGACATGCGCGTAACCACGCACCCCACCACGCCCGGGAAATGGAACAGGAACTGCAGCAGGCGCTCATCGAGGGCGGCCCCTGGCCATTCGCCTTGCGGGGAATAGCGGCGACCTGCCGGCCGTACGTATGGGTGGAACTGGACGAGCAGGTCAAGGAGGCGGTCCGGCCGTACTGGGAGCAGTTGATCAGGCTGGATTGCGAGCATGATGTGCGGGTACGTCGCGCCGAGTACACCGAGCGGCTCAGCCGGCAGTGGACAGATATCCTGGCCGACCTGCTGGGCAGCCCTGCCGCCGCGGGTGCCGCTGAGATGACTGAGAAGGAGCTCGCCGAGGTGGTGGGTCGGATCGTCGCGGAGCAGCGGGCGGCCGGGGAGAAGCTCGAGGACATGATGGCGGAGAAGGCCAACAGCAGTGACATGCAAGAGCGTTCTGAGCATTTCGAGCAGCTGCGTGAGCGGTTGGAGCGCCGCGCCGACGGAGTCGTCCAGCCAGCCTCGACCACCCCAGCCGGCGATGGAGGCGGCCCGGTGTGAGTCAGGCTGGAAAGTCGACCCGACATGAGACGTCCGATCGGCGGGAAAGGGTCAGCACGCCGAGCGACATGTTGGGTAGTTCGTCCGGTAAGTGGCGTGAGCTCTAGCTCGCCAACCAAGCCGAGGTATAAGTGGCCGGCAAGTGGAGGTGCACTGAACGACGCCACGATCACACCGTCAGACTTCCGATCTGACGGTGGCACCCTTGGACTTCCGTCCGACCGCTTTGTCCGAATACCACACGGGTTGTGCGCCGCCGCTGGCCGGAATCTCGCAGCGGAACGAACAGCAATCGCGACTCATTCCTCAACAAGCGATCATCGCATATCGGTGGACACCGATTGTTCGGCCCGCAGAATCGAGTCCTGAGCAGGTAAACGTTGGAGCGGGTGACGGGAATCGAACCCGCACTGTCAGCTTGGGAACCATACAAGGACCCCTGATCACCGCTATCCGGCCGAGCTGAACCCTGCGGTGAGTGGCCTGGAGTGACCCCAGCCGGCCTGAGCTAATGGCACGCTAATGGCACGACTTGGAATCCACACAGTCCGAACTGAAACAGAGGGTGTGTGTCGAGCCGCCCCGCTCGCCCCGGTCGTGGGGGACACCTATCGCAGGTACTGTCCCCCATGTTTTCGCTGGTCAAGGCGGGTTGGGGGACACCAGGGACAGGAGGGACACCGGGGACTCGGGTGCCGGTGTCGGTGCTAGGTCGACCCCTCGTGGCGGAGACGTCTGCGCTGGTCACAGCACCGCATCCCGCAAGTGAGACACAGCCCCTGAAGCGCCACCATCAGAAACCAGTGCGACGGAGCACGCCACCGCCGGAGCCTAACCGGGCGCAACCGGAGCGTTTCAGGCTAGATCGGCTTCTCCCCCTTAAGCGCCGGTCCGACGTCAACCAGGTGAGCGTTCGGAATGAAGCCGCAGCTTCCCTGGTCTGCGAAGTTGAGCCCGGTTAGCTGAACTGCCTTGGCTCGTTGAAGCGCGAGACGGCGGCAATCCTCGCTCAGGTGCCGCGTTGCCCCTGATCTCGTGATCTGCTGCGGATGCTGACGATACAGCCAGGTCACCTTATCGACATTGCAACCATCTGCAATTTCAGACAAGGCGGCAAACATTGCGATATCCTCATCACCCGGCAACCCAACCCATCCGCCAATGGCGCGAAGCGATAGCGCTCGAAGCATTAGCCCAGCACAATGGATCGGCCAGTTTCCGCCATGCGACTCGGCCCAACGATTCACGCTTCCCGCTCTCACCGTGCCGTAGTCAAGAGCGGAATCCCATGGAACCCTGGAACCATCTGGCATCAGGTCATCGGCTTGCCCAACTGCCCAATGAATGCGATTGTCATCAAAAGCCGGTATGAGTGTGCCGAGCGCGCCAGGTAGCAGAACATCGTCCGAATCCAGTACCTGAATCAGATCCCCTGAAGCCCGGGAGAGGGCAAGGTTTCGCGTTGCCGCTGCACCCAGTTGCGCGCCGTTTGCCTCATACAGAACTGACTTTACGTTTGCGAACTTATGTGCCAGAGATGGCGCTGCGCCGTCTTCCTGGACGACCCACTCAAGCTGCCAACCAGTAGGAAGTTCCTGCTGCTCAACACCTGCGACCGTTTCCTTCAGATACGCCGCACCCGGCGCGTAAGCGGCTGTAATAATCGATAGGGTCGGCACGCTATTCCCACCTTTTGAGTTGATGGCTATACCGGATAGCCGTACGGTCGGCCGGATAGGTTGAGTCGGCAACCTCCACTACCCGTCCAAGAGTATCCACGGATCGGCTACGCAGACAGAGTAGCGGCACCCCAGGGTCCATGCCCCAATCCTGACGCTGACGGGTAGTTGGCTGAAGCGCAATTATTGAGTTGTCGAGCCGATCTATTTCTATGCCAACCGTGTGTAGTTGATGCCAGTGCCCACCGGGCCACGGCTCATTCTTCTCGTCTAGCAGCTCTGGGTTTTGCTCGACTAGCGAAACGGGCACGTGTGAAACACTTGAAAGGATTAAGCGACCGCCGTCTCTGTTTACGGTTCGATAGGAACGCCTGAGTAGCTCCGTGCCAACCTTCACATCGAATTCTGTCGCCAACTCCTGATCCGCCTGCACTCTTGAATACGTTGCAGTGAATCTAGTTTGGTTGATCGGCACACCGAGCGCCAACTCCACGGCACCTGTCGCTGCGCGCTCCTCTTCCGACTGAAGCGCCAGATCTTTCTGCGTTTGGGCGGCTTCCGGGCTGATCGATATAGCAAGTTCACTGCGGGTGGGTGGAATTCGCACCCGAGCTCGCGCCCCTCGGCTACTGGTAATGCGACCTTCACCTAGCAAAATTGCGATTGCTTCGCGGACTGTCCCGTCAGCGCAGCCCCAGCGCTCCTGAAGCTGCCGAACCGACGGCAAGGACTGCCCTGGCGCGTACTCACCGGACGCGATCCGCGCTCGAAGGTCGTCGGCGATCTGATCATGCAAGGGGACGGTGCCCAGCGTTCGGTCTGGCTCCATTTGTCGGATGCTACCAGCAGCTTCGGAACCTCGGTAGCGAAGTACTTGCGCGCTGAGCCAACATGCCCTAGCGTGCTTTTCACCTCGGTACCGAAGTACAGAGGTGCCAAGCCGGTCGGTGGCTCGGGGAACGGCGGCACGCGTTGCCGTACGCCCATGAGACGCCGGGTTCGGTTGATCTTTGACAACTCCACAGCGACTGGAACAAGTGCGCGTAGCTCGCTGAGCAGGAACTTTGCATTGAGCCGCATGGCGGTCGATCTCGGTAGGTCCCGGGTGAGCGGAGCGAGTGAGGCGGGTTGCGCGCACTGCACAACGACACCTGTACCTGCTGCTTCGAGCTGTACCGGAGGTTCCCGTGTTTGCAGAACCGTCTGCCGCTGACCTGGCGGCTATTGATCGTGAGTGGCCGTTGATCGCGGCCGAGCTGGACGTGCTCGACGCCGAGATCACGATGCTCTACGCCGAGGACCACGGCGGCCCGTCGCCGCTGGACTGGCGTCGGTTGCGCCGGGCCGAGGCTCGCGTGACCCGCGCCGCCGCCGACCTGAACGCCCGCACCGACGCGCACCGCGCGGCCTGATGTCGCGCATCCGCGCCGCCTACTGGGATCCGGACGGGGCACGGTACGGCATCCCCACCTACTGGTGGCGGGGTGCACCACCCGGCTACGCCACCCGCCGCCAACTACGCTCCGCCGGCCTACGCCCCGGTGGTCAGCCGGTCGCCGCTCAGGTGCTGTGGCGCGGCGTCGGCGGTACTCGCGTCGCGCATTTGTACCGACTCGACCTGGCCCGGCCCAAGCGCACTGCGTCGCCGGCCGTCCTGGCGGCGCTCGCCAAGGCGCTGACCGCCCGCCGCACCTGCCCCACCTGCCGGACCGTCCGCCCCTACTGCATCCCGCTCTCGCTCGGCGAGTGCGTCGACTGTGCCTACCCCATGGAGGAAGCAGCATGAACCGCACCTACACCCACCCCAGTGTCCTGAACGGCATCGCTGCCGGGGCGTCGTGGGCCGACCCGGAGATGGACCCGACCCGTATCGACTGGACCGCCCGCCGGGCTGTCGCAGCGATTCCGTTTCCCCTGGTCGACGGACGGCCGGTCAACCCGCACGCACCGACCGGCATCCGCTACGGCCGCAACGAGCTCGGCCACTGGGGAGAGGCTCAGGCCGCCGACGCGATCGTCACCGCAACGGATTCCGACGGTGACCGGTGGTTGCTGCTGATCGAGCGCGACGACAACCACGGATGGGCGCTGCCCGGCGGCCACGTCGACCCCGGCGAGACCCCCACCGCCGCCGCGTTTCGCGAGCTGACCGAGGAAACCGGACTTGTCGCCGACCCCACCGACCCGCGGATTACGACGCTGCCCGCCCGGTACGTGCCCGACCCGAGGGCCTCGGATGAGGCGTGGATGGTCACCACCCCTGTCCACATCGACCTCCGGTGCGGTTTCCGCATCCTGCCGGACGTGACCGGCGCCGACGACGCCCGCCGCGCCGACTGGCTCCCCGCCGACGACTACGACTGCCTACTGACCCACCTCGACGTGCTACACGGCGGCCGGCTGTTCCCAGCCCACCGCGACCTGATCGCGGACGCCCTCACTCACTGATCGGAGGTTTCCCCGATGACTGCCCCCACGCTGTCCGCGTACCCGAAACCGGTAAAAGACCTGGTGCCCGCCGCGCGGGACCTGGCCGCGCAGCTCGGCACGGTCCCGTCTCGCAACCGCATCAAAAAGGAGCTGCACGTAGGCGGGCCGAAAGCCGACGCGATCCTCGCTGAGCTGACCCGCACCCCACTGCCCGCGCCGCCGGCCGACAACGAGCCCACCCCGGAGCCCACCGACACGAGATCAGATCCGACCGAGCCCACCCCACCCGCCACGACCGACCCCGCCCCGACGGTGGAGCCAACACCGGCCGCCAATGACGCCCCAGAACCGGACATTACGCAGCCCACACCCGTCGCAGACCTGGGCACCAACATCACGCCCCGAACCGATCGCCGACCGATGGTGTGGCCGGTCGTGCTGATGGCCCTCGGCGCGTTCGTGGCCGTCTGGTCCGGATGGGTGGGGCTCGGCAAGCTCACCGGGTTCGGAAAGGTGGACCTGCTACCCGGGATCGTGGAACCGGGTTCGTGGGCCACCATCGACAGCGCGATCACGCTGCCGATCGGGGTGGAGGCGTACGCCGCGTACGCGCTGTACGTGTGGCTGTCCGGCCGAGTACCGCCCCGGGCACGGACATTCGCGAAGTGGTCCGCGCTCGGCTCCCTCGCGATCGGCGCGCTCGGCCAGGTCGCCTACCACCTTCTTGTCGCGGCCGGTGTCGAGTCCGCCCCGTGGTGGATCACCACCCTCGTGTCCTGCCTGCCCGTTGCTGTGCTCGGAATGGGTGCCGCCCTGGCGCACCTCGTTCGCTCGCACGACTGACCCCGCCCGGCGGCACAGCCCAAACGGCCTCAGAAACCAGTGCTGTGCCGCCGGCGCCCTTCACGGACAGGAGTCCGATCCGAATGGCCAAGCGTACCCGCCCTCCGGCTTGCACCTGCCAGAACACCGGCCGCTGCGGCTACTGCCCCTCCATCGCAGTCACGGCAACCCGTGAGGCCCGCCTCCCCGCCGGCAGCCGCGGCCAGGTCGCCGCTGACCGGATCGCCCGCCGCCACCGCCGATAGCCCCTGACCGCCTCCGTCCCCACCGGACCATCGCCGGTCCGGTGGGGCGCGGTGGCCGCCAGACCGCCTGGACGGCACAACCCAGAAGGGAACCACCGTGGGACGCATCAACCGCGCTTCCGGCAACGACCGCATCGATTGTCAGGTCGGTGAGGTCAAGGGCCGCAAAACCCCCAAGCCCCCCAAGCCCACCAAGCCCAGCACCGGGCGCGTCGAGAACATCCGCTCCGGCGGCGCCCGAGTCGGCTGGCAGGCCGACGAGATCCATGGCGACCTCACCATCCGCTAGCCCACCCTGCGTCGAAAGGACCCCTCACGTGTTCGGCACCAAGAAGGAGTACGGCCACCAGATCACCAAGTCGGGGCGGGTGGAGGTGGTCGAGACGACTCTGCCGCGGCACCTCCGCGGCTACGACGAGTACACCACTCAAACGATCACCGAAGGCCCCCTAACCCGCCTCCTGACCCGCCGCCGCCGATAGCCACTGACCGCCTCCGTCCAGCACCAGCCCCCCGCCCGGGGCTGGTGCTGGGTGGTGGCCGCCAGACCGTCTGGACGGCCGGAAGGGAGCGCCAGCGATGGCGAAGAAGGACTCGTACTACGTAGTCGCGACGGAGAACCACCCGGGCCGCAAGTGCCGATGGGCCACGGATGCACGCGACCTGAACGACGCCGAGCGGATCAAGGACAGCGTGGAGAAGACGGGCGGGTACCCCAAGGGGTCGACCGCACGGATCGTGAAGCGATGACCGGCGTACGCCGCCCGGCCAACTAACCCCACCCGGCGGCACAGCACTGGTTTCCATGCCTGTGGGCTGTGCCGCCGGCCCTCACCCCTGAGCCGCACCTACCGACCCCGGGGAGATGCCCCTCATGTTCGCAGACCCGACCGGCGCGCACGCCGCCGTGTTCGCAGCCGTGTTCGTTGCTCTCTATGTTGCTCACCAGGTGGGCGACCACTGGGTCCAGTCGCAGCGCCAGGCCGACCGTAAGGGCATGCCCGGGTGGCCGGGCCGCATCGCCTGCGCCACCCACGTCGCCACCTACACCCTCACGGCCCTGGTAGCGCTGGCGGTCCTGGCCGCCGGCACCGGGCTGCGCCTGGATCCGTGGGCGGTCAGCGTCGGACTGACCGTCTCGGCGGTGTCGCACTACGCCGCCGACCGGCGTACCCCGCTCAAGCGAATCGCCGACGCGCTCGGCTCGGCCCGCTTCTACGCCCTCGGCGCACCCCGCCCCGGCCGTGACGACAAGCCCTGCCTGGGAACCGGCGCCCACGCCTTGGACCAGTCCTGGCACATCGGGTTTCTGTTCGTATCCGCGCTGCTCATCGCGGCCTGACCGTCTCCGTCACCACCGGTCCTCACCCGGTGGTGTGCGGTGGCCGCCAGACCCTCTGGCCGCCGGAAGGGAACCGCAATGTTCGGTCGTACGACACCGCCGGCGGCGTCTGCTGCCGTGCATGTCCTGAACCCCCGCAAGAAAGCGCTGCGTGGGCTGTGTGGTGTGGACCTCACCGGCGAGGTGGAAATGCCGCCGGGAACCACGATCACCTGCCCGGTCTGCGCCCGCAAACACAAGTCCTGACCCCGCCCGGCGGCGCGGCCCTGGCCTCGCAAACCGCGCCGCGCCGCCGGCCCCCTACCGATCCCCTGACCTGTTGGAGGTTCCCCCATCATGACGTCCCCCCAAGACGAGCGTTTCGACTGGCAGGCCGCTGAGGCGGACCTGACCGACCCCACCACCACCGGCGGCGTGGATGCCGAGGTGGTGAACCTGGATGCCGCCCGGTCCCGCCGGCAGGCACCCACCCCGCCCGACGACGGCGACCTGGGCGAGACCGGCCCGCGTCTGGTGGATTCGCCGGCCGCGCAGCGGTCGCCGCGGTTCACGGTGGCGGGGTTGCAGGACGCGAAGCGTCGGCCGATTGTGCCGGCGTGGCTGCGCTCGCGTGCCGAGCTGCGCGACGCCGCCCGTTGGACGGTCGGGCACCTGTTCCACGCCGGAACGTTCCACCTGACCCGCACCCCCAAGTACGCCGGCAAGCTGGCATGGCGTGCCCCGCGCGGCGCGGGCCGACTGCTCGGCGGGTGGGGGCGCTGGCTGTTTGACCTGCAAGGTGAGCACGTGCGCCAGTTGACGGCGGACAAGGGCGACGCGGAGATGTACCTCAAGGTGTCGCGGCTGCGGGACCGGCGCGTCCGGTGGCGCGGCTTCATCACCGCCGCCGTCGTGCTGGGCGTGCTGCCCGCGCTGGGTATCGCCTACGCCCTCGCCCCGGCCGAGGCCCGTTACGCCACCCTCGCCGCACTGCTCGCCGCCCTCGGTGCGCTCGGCCGCCCGGCGGATAAGCCCCTGCTCGACACCGCCGTGGTCGTGCCCCGCGTGCAGAAACTCACCTCGGATGTGGTGGTACGGGCGTTGGGCAACCTCGGCATCACCGGCATCAACCAGGCGCTGTCCAAGGGCGACCGGGGCAAGGACTGGTTCCCCGCCCCGATCACCCGCGACGGCCCCGGCTGGCGCGCCGATGTGGAGCTGCCGAACGGGGTCACCGCGACCGAGGTCATCGAGAAGCGGGAAAAGCTCGCCGCCGGCCTCTCCCGCCCGCTCGGGTGTGTGTGGCCGGAGGGGCAGCCCGAGGTGCACCCCGGCCGACTTGTGCTCTGGGTTGGGGATCAGGACATGTCCAAGGCCCGGAAGCCGGTGTGGCCGCTGCTCAAGGCCGGCAGCGTGGACCTGTTCCGGCCGCAGCCGTTCGGCACCGACCCGCGCGGCCGATGGGTTGACCTCACGCTGATGTTCATGGCCATGGTCATCGGTTCCATCCCCCGCATGGGAAAGACCTTCACCCTGCGGGAGGTGCTGTTGATCGCGGCGTTGGACCCGCGTGCGGAGATCCACGCCTACGACCTCAAGGGCACCGGTGACCTGTCGGCGTTGGAGCAGGTCGCGCACCGCTACCGCGCCGGGGAGGAAGACGAGGACATCGAGTACGCGGTGGCCGGCATGCGGGAGCTGCGCGACGAGCTGCGCCGACGCGCCAAGGTGATCCGCGGCCTGCCCCGCGACCTCTGCCCCGAGAACAAGGTCACGCCTGAACTGGCCTCGAAGAAGTCGCTTGGCCTGCATCCGCTGGTCGTCGGGGTGGACGAGTGTCAGAAGTGGTTCGAGCACCCCGAGTACGGCAAGGAGTTGGAGGCCATCTCCACCGACCTTGTGAAGCGAGGGCCGGCGCTCGGGATCATCCCCGTGTTCGCCACCCAGCGGCCGGACGCCAAGAGCCTCCCGACCGGGATCAGCGCGAACGCATCGACGCGGTTCTGTCTCAAGGTGATGGGGCAGACCGAGAACGACATGGTGCTCGGTACCTCGCAGTACAAGCAGGGCATCCGCGCCACGATGTTCGCCTGGACGGACAAGGGCACGGGCTACTTCGTCGGTGAGGGCGCCGACGCCCGGATCACCACCACCGTCAACATCGACGGCCCCCTAGCCGAGAAGATCGCGGCTCGCGCCCGCATCGCTCGGGAGGCCGCCGGGCGGTTAACCGGGCACGCCCTCGGTGAGCAGCCCGCCAAGGTCCAGGCGCTGTCCTACAACCTGCTCGACGACATCACCGCCGTGGTGCCCGCCAGTGAGGCCAAGGTGTGGTGCCGCACCGTCGCGGCTCGGCTGGCCGAGCTGCGGCCCGAGGTCTACACCGGCTGGGACGGCGAGCAGGTGACCGTGGCGCTCAAGCCGTTCGGGGTGAAGGTCGGGCAGACGTGGGGCACCGACCCAGACACCGGCAAGGGTGCGAACCGGGGCGGTTTCGAACGCGCCGCGATCATCGCGACGATAGCCGAGCGTAACCGGAAGCGGGACGCGAGCTAACCCGGGTTTGGTCCTAGGTCTAGGAGCAGGCACCTCCTAGACCTAGGACCACCCCTAGGACGGCATCCGATACCTGATCAGGACGCTAGGAATCTAGCGGCCTCCCCCAACCACACCCGAAAACCGGCCCTGGAGGCTGTCATGACCCCCCGCACCCTGCTAACCACCGCCCCCTGCCTCACCCTCGCCGCGCTCACGCTCGGTTACCTCGCGCTGTGCGTGGCTGCGCCGTTCGGACGTTGCCGCACCTGCAAGGGCACCGGCCGCAAGCTGTCCGCGTTCGGCCGGCTGCGGCGGGAGTGCCGCCGCTGCGCCGGAACCGGGCTACGGCTGCGCGTCGGCCGACACGCCATCAACCACATCAAAGACGAGTACCAAGCGGCCAAGCGATGAGCCGTCGACCGCACGACGGGCACACCGAGTGGTGCGGCAAGGATCACCGCTGCGGCCTCGGTGAGCACCGGTCGGAAGAGATCGTGATCGACATCGCCGCCCGCGCCCGCGCCGTACTCGTACGAGTTCGCACCGCCGCCGGCCGGGAGCACGCCGAGGTTCGCGTCAGGGTCGCACTCGCCTCCGGTGAGGTGGCCGCACGGCGGCAGTTGGTGGGCTTGCTCGGCGACGTGCGCCAGGCCGTCACCCGCGCCGCGATCACCGGCCGATGACCGGCGGGCACTGGATCGGGGCGAGCAAAGCCCTCGGTCGTTTCGTATCAGTCGATCTGCCGTACCCGCACATCTGCGAACGAACCGTCGCCGCCGAAGACACCGCCTCCGGCCTGCCGTTGCAGGTCGCCCGGTGGGAGAAGGCCCGCTACTGCGCTGCGTGCGCCCACGAAAAGTACCAACGCCATCGCCGACCGATACCCGACATCCCACCTGCTGTCATGGAGAGGACCCGCACCATGTCGGACAACCCGCTGTTGACCGCCGCCCTCGGCCACGCCGAACGCGGCTGGCACGTCCTTCCGCTCCGTCCCGACGACAAGCGACCCGCGTTCCCCAACCACACCGCCGACGACTGCACCGGCCGCGACCCACGCTGCCGCGCCGGGCACGTCGGATGGGAGCCCCGCGCCACCACCGACCCCGACCGCATCCGCCGAGCCTGGACCGCCCGCCCCTACGGCATTGGCCTGGCGTGCGGGCCGTCCCACCTCGTGGTGGTCGATCTCGACACGCCGAAGGACGGCAGCGCCGGCCCGACCGGGCTGGATACCCTTACCGACCTCGCCCGGCAGCACGGGACCGGCATCGACGCCACGTACACCGTGACCACCGGACGAGGCGGCACCCACCTCTACTACCGGCACCCCGACGACGGCCCCGTCCTGCGCAACACCGCCGGAGAGCGTGGCAACGGCCTCGGCCCGATGGTCGACACCCGCGCCCACGGCGGCTACGTCGTCGCCGCCGGCTCCACCGTTGCCGGACGGCCCTACACCGTCGACCTAGACACCGACCCCGCACCGCTACCGGACTGGCTGGCCGGACTGCTCACCCCGGCTCCGCTGCCGCCGCAACGCCCGGTGGTGGTGGCACTGCCGAACGGGCGGGGACGGGCATTCGTGCGATCCGCTGTCGAACGGGAGTGCGCGCGGATCACCACCGCCCCGGACCACCACAACGACGCCCTGTACCTCGCCTCGGTGGCGCTCGGTCAGCTTGTCGCGGGCGGTTCCCTGTCCACCGACGAGGCGTCTACTGCGCTGGAACACGCGGGGATTTCCGCCGGACTGCGACACCGAGCGGTGCTGGCCACCATCGCCTCCGGATTCCGGGCAGGTGCCCGCCGCCCCCGGACGGTGGCCGCATGAGCGCCGAACCGAATGAGCGACCGAACCTGCACGTCGCTGGGCCGGACGATGCCGCCGAAGTGCTGTCGGCCGAGCAGGCGCGGCCAGCCCGGATCCGCACCTCGTGGTCCGCGGCCGACATCATGGCGATGACCTTCGCCCCGCCAAAGTGGGCCGTGCCCGGCGTGCTGTCCGAGGGCGTCAACCTGCTATGCGGACCACCGAAGGTCGGCAAATCGTGGATGTCGCTCGGCCTCGGTGTCGATGTCGCCCTCGGCGGTAAGGCGTTCGGGACGATCCCCGTCGAGCGTGGCCCGGTGCTGTACCTCGCCCTGGAAGACACCGCCCGCCGTCTGCAATCACGGCTGAGCAAGGTGCTGGGCCAGCGAAAGGCACCGGCCGGTCTCACCCTCGCCACCGAGTGCCCGCCCCTACCGCAAGGCGGAGACCGGGCCATCGCCGCGTGGCTAGACCGCAACCCATCCGCGCGCATGGTCATCATCGACGTGTTCGCCAAGCTACGCGGCAACTCCGCACCCGGCTCCTCCGCCTACGACGCCGACTACGCCGCCGTCGGCCGGGCGAAGAAGGTCGCCGACGACTACGGCGTCGCGTTCGTCCTGGTCCACCACGTACGCAAGGCCGGATCCGACGACTTCCTCACCGAGGTATCCGGCACCAACGGCCTCGCCGGAGCCGCCGACGCCACCCTCGTCCTCAAACGGGCACGCAACCAGGGCGACGGCGTGCTCCACGTGACCGGCCGCGATGTTGACGAAAACGAGTACGCCCTGAACTTCGACACCGCCGCCGGGGCGTGGCAGATGCTCGACGGCCCGGCCCAGGATCACCAGGTCGGCGAGACCCGCGCAGCGATCCTGCGGTTCCTGCGAACCACCCCCGGCAGCACACCCAAGGCCATCGCCGGCAGCGTCGGCCTTGCCTACGAAACTGTGAAGCGCACCTGTCAGCGAATGCTCGCCGACGGACAACTCGCCGCCGACACCGGCGGCCGGTACCGAGTCCCCGGTGTCCCCCCTGTCCCCGGTGTCCCCCAACCCACCCTGACCAGCGAAAACAAGGGGGACACCACGGGGACACCCGGACTCTGGCCGCAACCCTGACAAACACGCTGAAACAGCGGTGCAGCACGCTGTTTCAGCACAGGCCCTATGTAGAACCACCCAGATGCCTGAGATCTTGGCTCAGCGTGGCTCTCAGCGGCCCGCCCTGCGGCCTTTTGCCATCGCACTTCACCACCCCTCGCCGGACCGCCTTCACCAAAGGAACGACCGCGACGGGCGCTCTCAGCGCCTTGCCGCACCACCCCTGACGGACCGCACTGCCCGGAAAGGACACCCGATGGCTAAGCGGATCACCCAAAACGCGCCGGTACTGGAGCTACCCGCCGAATTGCTGACCATCCGAGAGGCCGCAAGCCGCATCGGCATGAGCGTGCGCTACGTCCGCCGCGCCGTCGCCGAGCGGCAGATCGCATTTCACCGCATCGGCCGGTCGATCCGGATCGACCCCGCCGACCTGGCTGCGTTCGTCCACGCCGGACGAGTCGAGCCCGTGACCGCAGAGTCCATCTGGCGCGAGTTAAGGAGCGTTGCCTGATAATGCCGAACAAGGACGGACACCGCCGCTACGGCAGCGTGCGCAAGTTGCCCTCCGGCCGCTACCAAGTTCGACACCTCGCGCCGGATGGCACGATGCGACCCGGGGATCAGACATTCGCCCGCAAAACCGAGGCCGAGCGGTATCTAACCCTGATTGAGGCGCAGATGGCCCGCAGGGAGTGGATCGACCCTAATCGAGGAAAGATCCAGTTGCAGGACTATGCGGAACGGTGGATCACCGAGCGGCCGAACCTGCGCCCCCGCACTGTCCATCTGTACCGATGGACGCTGGGCAAGCACATCACGCCGTACCTGGGCGGCGTGCCGCTTAACCGGATCGACACACCGATGGTCCGGGAGTGGCGCTCCCGTCTGCTCGCCGACGGCGTGTCGTTGACCATGGCCGCGAAGGCGTACCGACTGCTGCGCGCCATCCTGATGACAGCTGTGAAGGAGGACGAACTGATCAGGATCAACCCGTGCCGCGTTGTCGGTGCTGACCAGGAGAAGGCCGCCGAGCGGCCGGTGCTTACCGTTCCGCAGATCTTTGCCTTGGCCGAGCGGATGCCAGACCGTTTCCGGGCGCTGATCCTGGTTACCACGTTCGGATGCCTGCGATGGGGTGAAGTGGTCGCCCTGCAGCGGCAAGACGTCGACCTGGTTGCCGGCACGGTGCGCGTGCGGCAAGCATTCGTCGAACACCGAGGAACCGGCCTGATCCTCGGCCCGCCGAAATCCCGGGCCGGTGTGCGAACCATCGCGCTACCGAAGGCTGCTCTGCCCATACTGAAACAGCACGTGAGCAGCCACGTCGGCGAGGCACCGGAAGCATTCGTGTTTACCGGTGAGAACGGCCGGAATCTCTGGCGCGGCAACTTCAACAAGCTGGTCAAGTGGCCCGATGCGGTCGCCGCCGTGGGCGTGCCCGGACTGCACTTTCACGACCTGCGGCACACCGGCAACACGCTCGCGTCGCGAGCGCCGGGCGCGAGCCTGCGCGACATCATGGCGCGGATGGGTCACGACAGCCCTCGCGCCGCGCTGATCTACCAGCACGCCAACCGGGAGGCCGACCAGGGCATCGCCGACGCGATCGACCGGGCCGTCAAGGCGGCCCGGCGCAAGCCGAGCAAGCGCCGGGTCAAGCGGGCTACCGAGGGCGGCGGACCGGCCACCGAGGCACGCTAATGGCACGCTAATGGCACGAGCACCTGTTTCAGCCGTCTAGAACGACGGAAGCCCTGGCGGGACATCTGTCCTGACCAGGGCTTCCGTGCGTGGAGCGGGTGACGGGAATCGAACCCGCACTGTCAGCTTGGGAAGCTGATGTTCTGCCATTGAACTACACCCGCAAGCGGCACCACTGTACCCCAAGCACCGCGCGGCGCATATCCCGGCACCCGCCGACCCGAGCGGTCTGCGAGCGGCAGCAGTCACCGGAGCGGGCTGAACCCGTAACCGCGAAGGTCGGGCTCGGTGCAGTGGCTCCGGACGAGCCCCGCCAAGGGAGATGGAGCGAACTGCCGGTCAGGCCCTTCGGAGCCGGCTCAGCATTTTCAAAGTTGTCGATGTCTTGTAAGGTCTGCCTTACGTTTCCTGCCATGGCACGCACACCCCCCCGCTGTGCTGCCAGAAGGAGGTGGCCCATGGGCCTCCGACCCCTACTGTCCCGTCGAAGCGCCGGCATCGCGTCAACGTCGCTCGCGCTGCTCCTCGGCGCCGTCACGGCCGGCTACGTCCCGGCGCACGCGGCGCCGCTCGCGAACCACGCCGCGGAACACGCCGCGAGCGAGGAGTGCGAGCCGGTCCACGCCGACGCCAAGGCTCGGCCGGGCAGCATCACCGAACACGACCCGAACCACCTGACCGAAGCCCAGGTGGCAGCACGGGAGAATGAGCTGATCGAACTGGTGGAGATGCAGGTACGGCGCGAGGGCGCCGCCGCGTTCGCACCCGTGGCTCCCGCGTCGGTCGCCATCCCGGTGGTGGTGCATGTCATCCAGGAAAACAGCAGCCGGGCCGGCGGCAACATCCCGGACTCCATGATCTACTCACAGATCGACGTGCTGAACGACTCGTTCAGCGGGGCGACCGGTGGCGCCCCGACGGCCTTCAGCTTCGCACTCCAGTCGATCAACCGGGTCACGAACCCGAGCTGGTACCCGATCAACTACGGCTCATCGTCGGAACGGTCGATGAAGAGGTCGCTGCGCGTCGGCGGTGCGGAAACCCTCAACATCTACCTCGGTGACCTTTCGAGCGGCCTGCTCGGCTGGGCGACCTTCCCGCAGCGCTCGATAAGCAAGTTGGACGGCGTCGTCGTGCTGAACGAGTCGCTGCCGGGTGGCACCGCCACCAACTACAACCTCGGCGACACCGGCACCCACGAGGTTGGCCACTGGCTGAACCTTTACCACACCTTCCAGGGCGGCTGCAGTGGCTCCGGGGACGGGGTCAGCGACACCCCGGCCGAAGCCTCCCCCGCCTACCAGTGCCCCACCGGACGGGACACCTGCTCCTCGGCGGGCGTGGACCCGATCCACAACTTCATGGACTACACGTACGACTCCTGCATGTACGAATTCACTCCGGGCCAGGCCAGCCGCATGCTGACTGCCTGGAATGCGTATCGGGCCTAGCCCTCGACCGGTACGGTCCGCTGCCGGCTCCAAAGGTTTGGAGCCGGCAGCGGCGCGTGCAGGGCCGGCGCTCAGGCCGCCGCGCTGCCCTGATCGACGGTGGGGGCCGGCGAGCCGGCGCGTCGAGGCTGGCCGGGCTGACCCGACCCGGCCTGACCACCCGGCTCCAGCCAGACCTGAACCGCCGGTCTCGCCACGCCAGCGATGTCGTGCTGGGCGATCATCGCGACATCGATGCTGAACTCGAAGAGCCGCCAGTCGATGTCGTAGATCGCGCAGTGTCGGCGGGCCAAGCGGGTCACCCGGGCCGGATCCGTCACCAGCTGCGCCCGACCCGCGAGGTAGGCCTCGTCGTCGCTCTCCTCTGCGGGGAAGGAGTGCAGCGCGTAACGCCCGTCGCGCTCCAGGTCACGCCGCTTGGGCGAGTCAATCACGAAACAGAAGAGGCCCTCTTCGGCGAGCACCGGGGAGACCGGATGCACGCGAGGACCACCATCGGCGCGGACCGTGGCCAGGTAGCCCAGGCCCGGCCCGTACTGCTGGAGAAGCCGGCGTACCCCGTCGGCGAGGCGGGGTACGTCGGCGGCGAACTCGGACCAGGAAGCCATACCCCAGACCCTATCGAACGTGCGTTCGAATGCCCAGGCGAAATAGGCGCGTGTCGTCCCACTCGCTATGGTGGTCCGATGCTTCTCTCCGATCGTGACCTGGCCTCCGAGATCAAGGCCGGCACGCTGGCGCTGGAGCCGTTCGATCCCGCGCTGGTCCAGCCATCCAGCATCGACGTACGGCTGGACAAGCTCTTCCGGGTGTTCAACAACCACCTGTACACCCACATCGACCCGTCCCAGCAGCAGGACGACCTGACCTCGGCGGTCGAGGTGCCCGACGGCGAGCCATTCGTGCTGCACCCCGGCGAGTTCGTGCTCGCCTCCACCCTTGAGGTCATCTCGCTCGGGGACCAGCTCGCCGGCCGGCTGGAGGGCAAGAGCTCACTCGGCCGGCTCGGGCTGCTCACCCACTCGACCGCCGGCTTCATCGACCCGGGCTTCTCCGGCCACGTGACGCTGGAGCTCTCCAACGTGGCGAACCTGCCGATCATGCTCTGGCCCGGCATGAAGATCGGTCAGCTCTGCATCTTCCGCCTCTGCTCACCTGCCGAGCACCCATACGGATCGGCCGTCTACGGGTCCCGTTACCAGGGGCAGCGGGGCCCGACGCCCAGCCGCTCCTGGCAGAGTTGGCATACCTGGCCGACGCGCTGACGCCGGGCGACCAAGACGGCTACCCCACGGCTGAGCCGGCGACGCTCCCACGGGGCGAGCCGGCGGCGGCACCGCCGGGGACTGGCAGCGTCGGGACCGGCAGCTGGATACGACGAGGCCCCGGACGACCTGTCTCGTCCGGGGCCTCGGTCCAGTCGCCGGCTCAGCCCGGTCGACGGAAGCCGGCGATACTCGGCATGTTGTAGATGCTGGCGACCATGACCGGCTTGCCGGCCCGGGGCGCGTGCACCATCTGGCCGTTGCCCAGGTACAGGCCGACATGGTGCAGGTTGCTGGGGCTGGAGAAGAAGACAAGGTCACCAGGGCGCGCTTCGGATTGCGAAATCGCCGGGCCCTCGTTCCACTGGGCACCGGTGTAGTGCGTCAGGTAGACACCGGCCGCCTTGTACGCGTACTGCGTCAGCCCGGAGCAGTCGAACGAGTTGGGGCCGTTGGCCCCCCAGACGTACGGGTCACCCACCTGAGCGCAGGCGGTCCGGATGGCGATCCGGGCAGCTTCGGTCACGACACCGTTGATGGTGGGGCACTGCGGCGTCGACACCGTGGTCACTGGTAGTGAGTCCTTGAGCCGCTTGATCTCGGCGTCGATCTGCTTCTTTCTCGCCGCCAGCTCGCTCTCCTGCTTATCCTGCTTCGCAATCAGTTCATCGAGCGAATTCTTCTGGCCCTCATACTCTTTACGGATCGCCAGCACCTCCTCGAGCTGCCGGTTCTCCATAATGGCAACCCGATTCAGTAGGGCCAACTCCTCGCGGATCTCATTCGGGTCATCGCTCACCAGCAGCGCACCGAGTTCCCGCGACGGCCCACTGATGTAGTACTGCGAGGCCAGACCGCCCATCCGCTTCATCGCGGTCTCGCTCTGCTGCTGGAGCGGAGCGAGCTTCTCCGCCAGCTCCTCCGACTTCTCGCGGTTGGTCTTCAGCTCCGCCCGAACCTTGTTGTACTGCGCGATCGTGGGCTCCATCTCGCGCCACTGCTCGTCAATCGCGGCCTCGATCTCCTCCACGGTCGGCTCGGCGTACGCGGGAACCGCCAGCGCGCCGAGACTGACCGCCACCGCGGCGGCCGCGGCGAGCAGACCGTGCACGGCCCGACGCAATCCGCCCGAACGGCGTGGCCGTACCCAGTCCTGACGATGAGGGGGCGTGGTTGCCACCAGCACCGACTCCTTTTGCAACCCAGACCGCGGGGCGCCTCGGAACAAGGGGGGGTACGAGGCAGACGATCCACCGCAGCGCACGCACAACAATAGGTAGGGCCTGGTACGGAATCAAGGCAGGCGAGCGGGTTTCACCTCTACGTAGTCACTCGCCCACAAATAGTGCTGACCCCCCTCAAAATACGTACTGCCAATATACTTATATCCACAACCATTACCGTAAGTAGTCACGATTCAGTCGAGCTGATACGAAGCGACCGGCGGTGGCACCCCCATCGGGGTGCCACCGCCGTCCCGGTGTGGAAAGGGCTCTACCAGGTGCCGGCGCGGCACCTGGTAGAGCCCGTAATGGCTGGATCAGCCCGCGACCTGTGCACTCTTCTGGTCAACCGGTGGCTGCTCCGGGCGCACCGACCGGAGCAGGACGCTCGCCACGTCAACCACTTCGACCTGCTCACCAGCGCCCTTACCGTTCACGCCGTCGTTGAGCATCGTCGAGCAGAACGGGCAGCCGACCGCAACCGTCGCTGCGCCGGTCGACATGGCCTCCTCGACCCGATCCACGTTGATCCGCTTACCGATCTTCTCCTCCATCCACATGCGGGCGCCGCCGGCGCCACAGCAGAAGGAGCGCTCGCTGTTACGCGGCATCTCGGTCAGCTCGCCCTGGATCGCCGTTCCGAGCACCTCGCGCGGTGGGGCGAAGACCCGGTTGTGCCGGCCCAAATAGCAGGGGTCGTGGTAGGTGACGCCGCCATCGATCGGCTGCACCGGCGTCAGCGCGCCGGTGGCGACCAGGTGAGCCAGCAGCTGGGTGTGGTGTACCACCTCGAACTCACCACCGAGCTGCCCGTACTCGTTGCCCAGGGTGTTGAAACAGTGCGGACAGGTAGCGACGATCTTGCGCCGGCTCTGCTCCCGGCCCTCGAACGCCTCGTTCAGGGTCTCGACGTTCTGCTGGGCGAGCATCTGGAAGACGAACTCGTTGCCGATCCGACGGGCCGGATCCCCGGAGCAGGTCTCCCCCTCGCCCAGGATGGCGAAGGAGACGCCCGCCTCGTGCAGGAGCGTGGCGACCGCCCGGGTGGTCTTCTTGGCCCGGTCCTCGAAGGCTCCGGCGCAGCCAACCCAGAACAGGTACTCGAAGTCGTCAACCTCACCGACCCGCGGCACCTCGAAGTCGAGACCCTTGGTCCAGTCCTCCCGGGTGTTCTGCGGCGCACCCCACGGGTTGCCCTTGTTCTCCAGATTGCGCAGCATCACCCCGGCCTCCGAGGGGAAGCTGGACTCGATGAGCATCTGGTAGCGACGCATATCGACGATGTGGTCGACATGCTCGATGTCGACCGGGCACTGTTCGACGCAGGCCCCGCAGGTGGTGCAGGACCAGAGCACGTCCGGGTCGATGACACCGGACTCCTCGGCGCCGCCGATCAGCGGCTTCTCCGCCTCGGCGAGCGCCAGCGCGTCAACGTGGGCGAGCTGCCCGTCGGTCGCCTTCTCCGCACCGGTCAGATCCTTGCCGCCGCCGGCCAGCAGGTACGGGGCCTTCGCGTAGGCGTGATCGCGGAGGCTGAGCACCAACAGCTTCGGCGACAGCGGCTTACCGGTGTTCCACGCCGGACACTGGGACTGGCAGCGGCCACACTCGGTGCAGGTACTGAAGTCCAGCAGTCCCTTCCAGGTGAACTGCTCGACCTGGGCGACCCCGAACTGGTCCTTCTCCGGGTCCGCCTCCTCGAAGTCGAGGAGCTCGCCGTTACTGGTCATCGGCCGCAGCGCACCGAGCCCGGACCCCGGCCGACCCGGGTTGCGCTTGAAGAGGATGTTGGGGAAGGCCAGGAAGCGGTGCCAGGCGACTCCCATGGTCACGTTCAGCGAGATCACGATCAGCCAGGTCATCGAGATCGCAATCTTGATGACGGCGGCGACGCTGACCCCGGCCTCCCAGTCCGGTAGCAGGCCACCGACCGCGTGGCTGAGCGGTGCCGCCCAAACCGGGTACTCGAAGTGATCAGTAGCGACCTTGAAACCCCGGATGAGAAAACCCATCACCAGGACGCCGAGGATGACGGCCTCAACGAAGTAGCCCTGCCACATGGTTGAGCCCGTGAACCGGGACCTCCCACCGGGCCGGGTCGGTCGGTTGCGCAGCCGGATCGCGATCAACACCAGGATGCTGGCGATCCCGAGGATGCCGAGCCACTCGGTGACGAGACCGTAGACCGCCCAGTTCCCGACCAGCGGGAGTCCCCCGGTGGGGGAGACGACCTCGAAGTACGCCTCCAGCACCAGCAGCGACAGCACGATGAACCCGACCATCACGAACCAGTGCGCGGCTCCCACCAGACTCCAGCGAAGCATCCGGGTGTGCCCGGCGGTCTCCGCCAGCATCGTCCGCGTCCGCGTGGCCCAGTCGGTGAAGCGGGCCGGATCCGGCTGGCCCAGCCGGATCACCGCCACCATCTTCCTGACTGCCCGCACGGCGAGCCACACCGCCACCGCGGTGATGGCGGCCGCGACGATCGTGGTGGCGATCTGGACGCTGCCCATCGAGTCGGCCCTCCCGGTCTACTACTGCTCGAGCGGCTCGGCGATCGGTACCGGCCAGGACGCGGTCGGCGAAGCTCCTGCCGCGCACCCGGGCCCGGGCCGATCGTTGACCTTGCCTCACCCGGTCGTGCAGTGCAGCCTACGCGCAAGGTTACCCGGCGGTAACGTGACGCATCTCGCACCCGCAGCGATTCCGTCCTGCGCCACACCATAAGGTGCCGCGCCCGGCAGCGCCGATTGGGGCCAGGTCGACCGGGCTGGCTGGGCGGGCGCGCCGGCTCCGGCCGGCGCGCGGGTCAACGCGTGGTCAACGCCAGCGCGAGAGCAGGATCAGGGAGCCGACCATTGCGCCGAAGCCCACCGCGAGGTTCCAGTAACCCCACGACATGACCGGATACGCCTGCTCGGAGAGGTAGTAGACCACCAGCCAGCCGATGCCGGCGACGATGAGCGCGACCGCCGTGACCGGCAACCAGACCGGGCTAGGCTTACGCGTCGCCGCCGTCGCCGTCGGACGCACATCCGTCGGCGGGGTGTACACCTTCTTCTTACGGACCTGAGACTTGGGCACGACGCTCTCCAGAGGGGGTGACGACCTCGTCCGGCCTGACAACCGGGCGCGAGGGCGACGGTCCATGGCCAATAATGTTCGACAGCTAGCGTAGTCCGGAAGACCCGTTCAGGCCACGAAAGGTCTTCTCCAACACCCGGAGGGGTGATTGGAGCGGGCTGGCAGGCGACGAGGGGAGGGAACCCGTGGAGTACACATCCGGCGCGGCCTCCTGGCGGAAGGTGCTCCGGCGGGTCGTCGTCGCCCTCATCCGGCGCCCTCGGCAGCGCCGGCTCGGCTGGCCGGTCGGCGTACCATTGATCGCCGCTGCGGCCGGGCTGCTCTTCACCACCACCGCTACCACCGCCGGGGGCACCACCCTGCGCGAGGACCGGCGCCCCCAGCTCAACCAGCTCATCCAGGACCGCCACGCCGAGGTGGCGGCCAGCGAGCAGCGGGCGGCGGAGCTCCGCGCGACGGTCGAGGCCCGCACCGACGCCCTCGCCGGTTCGGACGGGACGATCCAGCAGCAGCAGGAGCGGGCGGCGGCCAGCCAGGAGCCGGCCGGCTTCACCGCCCTCACCGGCCCCGGGGTGACCGTGGAGCTCGACGACGCGCCGCGGCGCGGGGACGGCAACCTGCCCGCAGGCGCCACCAACGACGACCTGGTGGTGCACCAAGGCGACGTACAGGCCGTGGTGAACGCCCTCTGGGCCGGCGGCGCGGAGGCGATGTCAATCATGGATGTCCGCGTACTCGCCACCAGCGCGGTACGCTGCGTCGGTAACACCCTGCTACTCCATGGCCGGGTGTACTCCCCTCCATTCAAGATCGTAGCGATCGGTGACCCCGCTGCTCTCCAGCAGGCCCTCACCGAATCCGAGGGAGTCCGGTTGTTCAGAGACCTGGCGAACACCTACAAGCTCGGCTACAAGGAGACTGACTCCACCGTGACGGTGCCGGCGTTTGAGGGCTCAGCCGCCCTCCGTTGGACGACGGTGCCCGAATGACCAGGGCACCGGAGAACTGGCAACCCGATCGGGACAACGACGAGACGGCGTTCCTGCCGCGGCTGGAGCGCCCCGGGCAGCAGCCCCGGCACGATGCGGAGCAGCCGCTACCCCCGCCGGGAGCCCCGCCCCAGCCGTCCGCCCCAGCCCCACCGGGCCAGCCGTCCGCCCCAGCCCCACCGAGCCAGCCGATCCAGCTGCCGGGGTTGGCCGGCGCGCCGCAGCGCCCGCCGAGCCAGTCACCACGACACTCGGCCGGCCCCGCCTCAGCACCTCCAACCGGCTCAGCCTTCGACGCTGCGTACCCGCCCACGCCGACGGCACCAGCGCCACCACCGAGGGAACCAGCGCCACCGACGGCACCAGCGGCCGAGCGGCTACTCGACCAGCCGACCGCAGCCCATCGGGAACTTCGGCCCGAAACCCCACCCCACTCGTCGGGACCACCCACCCCTTCCCCCGCAGCGAGCCCGGGCCACCCGCGCCGGCCAGCGTGGGACCGCACCCCGTCGACGGCTGACGCCCCCACCGCCTTCATTCCCACCACACCGCCGCGGGCCGCGACCCCGAACGCTGACACCGCCCCGGAGGCCGGCACCGCTCCGGAGGCTGACACCGCCCCGGAGGCTGACACCGCCCCGAACGCTGACACCGCCCCGAAGGCCAGCCCGGTCCCCGATACCCCCCGGGGCACTGGCTCCGCCGCCGATCCGGCGGCCACCGCGCTCATCCCGCGAGTGGCCAGCCGTCCTCCTCCGCCACTCGACTCCACCGCCCTGATGGGCGCGGTGCCCCAGCCGCCGCGGGACGCGGACGCCACGACCGAACCCGCCGGCGGGGAGCCGGCCCAGCCGCGCCGGGGCGAGCGGGTGGTCAAGCTACGCCCAGAGCAGTCCGGCGACGGCTACAAGAGCGTCTACTCGGAGATGACTCGGCCGACGTTCCGGTCCCGCTTCCGCACCGGCGTCCGCGCCGCCGGAGAGGTACTCATCACCTTCGGCATAGTGGTGCTCCTCTTCGCCGGGTACGAGATCTGGGGGAAGTCGGTGATCGTCAACGCCCACCAGAACGACCTCAGCCAGCAGCTTGCCGAGGCGTGGGGGCCGACCGGTGACCCCACGGTGACGCCCTCCGCTGCTTCCTCGTCCGCCCCCGCCTCGCCGACCGTGCAGGGCACTCCGATCGCCGGCCTGTACATTCCACAGCTCGACAAGAACTGGATTGTCGTCGAGGGGGTGACCCAGAAGGACCTCCGATACGCCCCGGGCCACTATCCGACGAGTGCCCTCCCCGGCCAGCCCGGCAACTTCTCCATCGCGGGACACCGGAACCGGGCCACCTTCTGGCGACTCGACGAGCTGAAGGATGGCGACGTGATCGTCGCCGAGGATCGCGACAACTGGCACATCTACCGCGTCACTCGCAATCACATCGTCAAACCGAGCGAGGTGTCCGTGGTGGCGCCGGTTCCCGGCGACCCGGGTGCCGAGCCGACCGACGCGATGCTCACCCTGACCACCTGCCACCCGAAGTTCGACAACTACGAACGCCTGATCATCCACGCGAAGCTGGACCGGACCCAGGCCAAGTCGGTGGGTCGCCCGGCGGAACTGGGGGGCTGAGGAGATGTACGCCTGGATCTGGCGGAAGTTGCCGTTCGGACTTCCCGGCAAGCTGGCCGGCAGCGTCCTGTTGACGACGGCCGCAGTCGCCCTGCTCTGGTACGTAATCTTCCCCTGGGCTGAGCCGCTGCTCCCCTTCGACGATGTACAGGTCGGTCAGGAAACGGGAGATTCTGGGGACCCGAGTGCTCCCGGCTATCCGCCGCCCGGCGACGGACCGGCACCAACCGAGGACGGGCACGACCTGCCGTACGACACGGACGAGAACAACCCGCCCCCCTCCCCGGAAGAGTGACCCGTGCGCATCCTGGTCATCGACAACTACGACTCGTTCGTCTTCAACCTGGTGCAGTACCTGGGTCAGCTCGGCGCCGACTGCGAGGTACGCCGCAACGACGAGATCAGCGTCGCGGAGGTCGGGCAGGCGAAGGCCAATGGCGTCCTGCTCTCCCCCGGTCCGGGTAGCCCGGATCGCGCCGGCATCTGCCTGGACATCATCCGGGAGTACGCCGGGGTGCTCCCCCTCTTCGGTGTCTGCCTCGGCCACCAGGCGATCGGGGAGGCGTTCGGCGCCACCGTCGCCCAGGCTCCGGAGCTGCTGCACGGCAAGACCTCGGAGGTCCGGCACCAGGGCGTGGGGGTACTGGCCGGCCTACCGAAGGTGTTCACCGCGACCCGCTACCACTCGCTCACTCTCGTGCCGGGGACGTTGCCGGCCGAGTTGGAGGTCACCGGTTGGACCAGCTCCGGTGTGGTGATGGCGATGCGCCACCGGACGTTGCCGATCGAGGGAGTGCAGTTTCACCCCGAGTCGGTCCTGACCGAGGGCGGGCACCTGATGCTGGCGAACTGGTTGGCGTCCTGCGGCTTCCCGGAGGCGCTGGAGCGCGCCCCCGCGCTGGCGGCCGAGGTCGACGCACGCCGACGTACCGCCTTCAGCACCACCTAACCGACGATCAACAGCGCCGCACCTCAATCACCGTCGCCCGGCGGCGTCTCGGTCGGCTCCGGCGTCGGCGTCGGCGTCTCGGTCGGCTCCGGCGTCGGGGGCTCGGTCGGCTCCTCCAGCACCGTCACCGTGATGGTCACCGTCTTGCCCCTCGCAAGCTTGGTGTTCGGACCCGGGTTCTGGTTCGTCACCCGGCCTTCCTCGCCCGGCGGCACCGGCTGGCCCTCCCTGACGTCAACCTTGTAGCCGGCGTTCTCGAGCTCCCGCTTGGCATCCTCAACATAGGACTGCACCACGTTCGGTACGGTGCCGATGTTGCCCTTGGAGACGGTCAGTGTGACCACCTCCCCCTCCGCCGCCTGGCTGCCCTCATCCGGCGTCACCCGCAGGACGGTGCCCGCCGGCTCCGCGTCGTCGACCTCCTCCCGCGCGACCTCGAAGCCGGCATTCTCCAGCTGCCGTTTCGCGTTGTCGTAGGTGGAGCCGACCAGGGTGTCCGGAATCGTCACCGTCGCCGGCCCAGCGCAGATGAAGATCGTGACAACGTCGTCCGGGGCCAGCCGCTCACCCTGGGCTGGCTCCTGGTTGGCCACCTCCCCCTTGGTGCAGTCGTTGTCGCGGACCTCCCGGCCGGTATTCGGCACCAGGCTGGCTTCCTTGATCGCCGCGAACGCCTGCTCCTGGGTCAGCCCGGTTACCGGCGGGACCGTGGCCCGCTCGGGTTCTTCGGGCAGGAGGGCCACCACCGCCAGCGCGGCCACCGCGAGTACGCCGAGCGCGGCGAAGGTGGCGATCAGCCACGACGATGCCCGACGCCGACGTGGGTCGCCGACCCGGGCTGGTATCTGTTGGGTACGTGGACCGGGCGCGGCGGCCGGGTATCCGGCGCCGGCCGGGGCGAGTTGGGTGGCCTCCTCCTCCCGCAGGACCGGGGTCGCCATGACCGGCCGTCCGGCGGCGGCACGCAGCAGGTCCGCCCGCATCTCGCCGGCGCTCTGGTAGCGGTTGAGCGGGTTCTTCGACAGCGCCTTGAGGATGATCGCGTCGACAGCCGGGGGGACCTCCGGGTTGAGGTCGCTGGGCGTCGGTGGCGTCTCCCGAACATGCTGGTACGCGACGCTGACCGGGCTGTCCCCGACAAACGGCGGGTGCCCGCAGAGCAACTCGAAGAGCACACAGCCGGCGGCGTAGACATCCGAGCGGGCGTCCACCGACTCGCCGCGGGCCTGCTCGGGTGAGAGGTACTGGGCGGTGCCGATCACGGCGCTGGTCTGCGTCATCGTGGTCGCGCCGCTGGCCAGCGCCCGGGCGATCCCGAAGTCCATCACCTTGACCTGGCCGGTCTGGGTGAGCATGACGTTGCCGGGCTTGATGTCCCGGTGGATGATGCTGTGCCGGTGGCTGAACTCCAGCGCCGCACACATGTCGGCGCAGATCTCCAGCGCCCGCCGCGGCTGGAGCCGCCCCTCGGCGCCCAGCACCTCCTTCAGGGTCCGCCCGCCGACGAACTCCATGACGATGAACGGCAGGGTCTCCCCGGTCGGTGCCTGCTCCTCGCCGGTGTCGTAGACGGCGACGATGGCCGGGTGGTTGAGGGAGGCCGCGTTCTGCGCCTCCCGTCGGAACCGCATCTGGAAGGTGGCGTCGCGGGCCAGGTCGGCCCGGAGCATCTTGATCGCAACATCCCGACCCAGTCGCAGGTCACGACCGCGATGCACCTCGGCCATGCCGCCGTAGCCGATAAGCTCGCCGACCTGGTAGCGGCCACCGAGCAGGCGGGCCTGCGCTGTCATCGCGTCTGTCGTCCTTCGCTCGTCGTCGTCTCGTCGCCGCCCGTCGCGGGCAGTTGCAGTTGACGGTACGACGTTTGGTCTGAATCGTCGCGTCCGTCGAGCCGGAGTTCGCCGGACGTTCCCGTCGACTGCCCCGGCCGGGCCGCGGGCCCGGCAAACACCTCGTCCCAAACGTAGGAAACCATGCGAAAGCAGGTCAGGACCAGAGCGGCCAGGAGGAGGACAAGGAGCAGTCTCCCGAACCGGGACCGGCGGGACCGCGGAGCCGGTGTTGGGGGGTGCCCGAGCCGCGCGGACGCCAGCGGCACGGCCGCAACCGGGGACCACTGCGCCTGCGGTCGCGGGGCCAGCGGCGGGGAAGGCTGCGGCGGGGAAGGCTGCGGCGGCCCCGGCGAGCGGGAAGCCTGCGGCGGCCGGGCGACGACCGGCGGCGGCACCTTGGCCCGGCCCGGCGCCGGCGCGGCCGGCGCCGGCGCGGCCGGCGCCGGCGAAACCACGCTGGCCCGACCCGGCACCGCCGAAACCGGTCGGACCGGCGCTGGCGAAACCACGCTAGCCCGACCCGGTGGTGCAGGCGCCGGCGAAACCACACTGGCCCGACCCGGCACCGCCGAGACCGGACTGGCCTGGCCCGCCGCCCGGGCAGACTGGGAGAGCTGGGCCTTCAGTTGTCGAGCCACTCCGGCCAACGCCGCCGCGCTCGGCCAGCGGTCCGCCGGGTCCTTCGCCATGGCCCGCTCCACCACCGCCCGCACCTGCGGCGGAATGTCGGCAGGCAGCGCCCGAGGTGTATCCCGGACGTGCTGCAGGGCAATCTCGAGTGGGTTGTCGCCCGCAAACGGCCGCCGGCCGGAGAGACACTGGTAGGCGACCACACCGAGGGCGTACACATCCGAGGCCGGGGTGGCGACCGCTCCGGTGGCCTGCTCCGGTGAGATGTACGAGGCGGTACCGAGTACCGAGCCGGCGGCGGTGAGCTGGGCCACCAGGTCGGATCGGGCGATACCGAAGTCGGTGAGTACCAGGGTGCCGTTCGGCCGGACCAGGAGATTGCCGGGCTTCACGTCCCGGTGCACGATGCCCTCCAGGTGGGCGGCGTGCAACGCGTCGGCAGCCTGGGCTACCAGGGCCATCGTCCGGGCGGAGGTGAGCCGGCCGACCCGGTTCAGGGTGGCCAGGAGCGCTTCTCCCTCCACGTGCTCCATCACCAGGAAAGCGATCTGCTGGTCGCTGCCGAAGTCGTAGATGTCAACGACACCGGGGTGGTTGATGGTCGCCATCGTGCGCGCCTCGCCCCGGAACCGCTCGGCGAAGTCAGGATCGTCCAGCAGGGCGGGCAGGAGACTCTTCACGGCGACTGTCCGGCCGAGCACCTCGTCGGTGCCGCGCCAGACATCGCCCATGCCGCCGCTGGCGATCCGCTCGTCGAGACGGTAGCGGTTGCCGAGCTTCACCCCCGTACTGAGCACGTCAGCGGCTCCCCGGTGAGGCGATCGCCGCCCGCATGATCTGCCCGGCGATCCGCGCGGCCTCGGCGCTGCCGCCGTCGCCGGACTCCTCCAGCAGGACACAGACCGCGGAGACCGGGTTGCCGTCCTCGTCGAGTGCGAAGCCGATGAACCAACCGTGATCGGGAGTGTCCGGACCAGACTCCGCCGTGCCGGTCTTGCCGCCGACGGTGTAGCCACTGATCCGGGCGTTCCGGCCGGTGCCGTTCTGGACGACACTCTCCATCATCTCCCGCAGGTCGGCGGCGACCTGGTCACTGACCGGCTGGCGCAACTCGTCGGGCTCGGCGGTGTAGTAGTTGGTGGTGCGATCAGCACCGAGGATCTGACTGACCAGGTACGGACGCATCTGGCTGCCGTCGTTGGCGACCGTGGCGGCGATCAGAGCACCCTGGAGCGGCGTCATCCGGACATCCCGCTGGCCGATGGAGGACTGGGCGAGGGCAGCCTGGTCAACGCTGCCGTCGGGGTTCTCCATGCCGCCGGTCCGACTGGCCGCGACCGGTTCGCCATCCTCACCGAGCCGGCCGACGGTCAAGTCGTCCTGCTCGAAGCCGAACTGCCGGGCCTTCTCCTTGAGCGTGTCCGCGCCGAGGCGTACGCCGAGCTGGGCAAAGCCGGTGTTACACGACTCGGTCACCGCGTTCATCAGGGTGACCTCCTCCTCCGGACAGATGGAGGGGGCCGCGTTTTCGATCGGCTTGCCCGAGGTCGGCGGCGTCCAACTGGGCCCGGCGGGGATCTTCGTGTCCTGGGTGACACCGTTCTCGAGCGCGGCGGCGGCCGTCACGATCTTGAAGGTGGAGCCCGGCGGGAGCACCTCGCCGAGCGCCCGGTTCTTCAGCGGACCGTCCGGGTTCTGCTGCAGCTTGTTGTAGGCCGTCGTGGCCTCGTCCGAGTCGTGGCTGGCCAGTGGGTTCGGGTCGAAGCTCGGCATCGAGACCAGCGCCTGCACCGCCCCGGTACGCGGATCGAGGGCGATGGCCGCGCCCTTGCTGACCCCCGCACGGTTGTCCCGCAGCTGCTCGTACGCGACGTCCTGCGCCTGCTCGGAGATGGTGAGCAGGACGTTCGCGCCGGCGGTCTCGTCGCCGGTGACCAGGTCCCGCAGCCGGTCGCCGATCAGCTGGTCGCTGGTGCCGGCCAGGAACGCGTTCTCCGCCTCCTCGATGCCGGTGTCGGCCAGGTTGACCGGCTTGTAGCCGATCGCGTGGGCGTACTTCTCCCCGCCGGGATAGGTGCGCAGGTACTCCAGCTCCCCGTCGGTCTCCTTACTCACCGCGAACGCCGTACCGCCGGCCTCGATGTTGCCGCGCTTGCGCTCGTATTCGGCGACCTGGACCCGGCCGTTGTAGTCGCTGTTGCGGTAGTCGTCGGCCTTGTAGGCCTGAATCCAGTTCAGGTTCGCGAAGAGAAGCCCGAACAGGACCATCACGACGAGACCCACCCGGCGCAGTGGTGCGTTCACGGTCTGATCACCTCCGTCGGGGCACCGTGTAGCTGCTCCGGTGGGCCGCCCGTCGGTCGGGTCGACGGAGCGCCTCCGCCGGTCACCGGCCGGCGGGCAGCATCGGAGACCCGGAGCAGGATCGCGATGAGTAGCCAGTTCGCCATCAGTGACGAACCGCCGGCGGAGAGGAACGGCGTGGTCTGGCCGGTGAGCGGAATCAGACCGCTGATCCCGCCAACGATCACGAAGACCTGGAGCCCGAGGGTGAACGCCAGACCGCCGGCGAGCAGCTTGCCGAACGAGTCGTGAACCGCCAGTGCGGCGCGCAGCCCCCGCTCGACGATGAGCAGGTAGACCACCAGCAGGGCGGAGAGACCGAAGAGACCGATCTCCTCACCGAGGCCGGCGAAGATGAAGTCGTTCTGCACTTCGGGCAGCTTGAGCGGCTGGCCGGCGCCGGGCCCGGCGCCGAACATTCCTCCGCTACCAAGGGCGAGCAATCCCTGCACCAGCTGGTAGCCGTCGTTGTACGGGTCGGCGAACGGGTCCAGCCAGATGTTGGCCCGTAGGTAGAAGTTGGCGAACGGACCACCGACCACGTCGCCCAACACGTACGCCAGATAGGCGCCGCCGAAGAAGAGCACCAAGCCGATGAGGAGCCAGCTCACCCGTTCGGTGGCGATGTAGAGCGTCGCCACGAACATGCCGAAGTAGAGCAGGGAGGTGCCCAGGTCCTTCTCGAAGACCAGCACCAGGAGGCTGATCAGCCAGACCACCACGACCGGCCCGAGGTCCCGGCCCCGGGGGAGATCGACACCGAGAAACCGGCGACTGGCCAGGGAGAGGACCTCCCGCTTGCGCACCAGGTAGTACGCGAAGAAGGCGAGCAGCGCGAGCTTGGCGAACTCGCCGGGCTGGATGGAGAGACCACCGACCCGGATCCAGAGCTTCGCACCGTTGATCTCGGAAATGCTCCGCGGTAGCACCGCCGGGATCATCACCAGCACGATGCCGGCGAGACCCAGGGTGTACGCGTACCGAGAGATCGAGCGGTGGTCTCGGACGACAGCGAGCAGCCCGGCGGCGAGGGCGACCGAGATCAGTGTCCAGGCGAGTTGACGCCCGCCGGTGCCGGCGAAGGTCGCCAGTTCGGCACGCTCGGCCGGGGTGGCGCGGGCCAGGTCCAGCCGGTGCAGGAAGCCGACACCGAGGCCGTTAAGGAGGGCGACGGACGGCAACAGGGCCGGGTCGGCGAAGGGAGCCAGGAACCGGATCACCACGTGCAGGCCGAGGAAGACCGCGCTGAGCGCGGCGGCCGGCACCCAGAAGCTCGGCGTGACCGTGTCGAGCACGCTGGCTTCGACCATCGCCCCGTACGCGGCCACCAGCACCATGGCGAGTAACAGCAGCGACAGCTCGGCGTTACGCCGGGACCGGGCCAGCCGCACGCCGCTCTGCCCGCCCGTGGTCGTGGGCGGGGATGTCGACGTGGCCGCTACGGTCACTGAATGTCCTGACAGATCAAGCCGGCGCTCACTCGGGCGACCGGCAGGCGGCCGGATCAACAGCCGGCGGCGGGATGGCGGGCAAGGCGTCGGGCGAGGGGGTCGGTTCGGTCGGCTCGCCGGTTGCCGGCGTGCTCGGGGTGGCGGAGGCCGCCGGAGGTGTACTCGAAACGGTGGCCGGCGTTGACGCATCGAGCTCCCCGGTCGGGCTCGGCGCCGCTGGCGGGGTCGGACTGGGGCTCGGGGGACAGGTCGGCTTCAGGTTGGGATTGGTCGGAGTATCAGCGGTCAGCTCGGCGAGCCGGCGCTCCGCATCCGCCTCACTCTTGGCAGGGATGCCCTGTTTGACCTGTTCCTGTGCGGCGAGCGTGAGGTCGTCCAGCTCGGCGGAGCTGGTCGAGTGCACGGCAGAGAGGTCGATGCCGGCGATCTGACCCTCGACGCCACGGAACACCGCGACCTGGCCGCTCCCCGTGGCTCCGACGTAGTACTGCCGCTGGGTGTAGCTCCACCAACCGTAGAGCGTTCCGCCCAGCAGGACGAGCAGGGCGAGACTCATCGCCGCGAGGCGGATCGGCCGGCGGCGGCCGCGCTCCGGCTCGTCGTCCCCGGCAGTCGACTCGTCCGGCGGCTCCGGCGGCGCCCCGGAGAGCGCCGAGGCGCGGGCCGCGGGGGTGGAGTCATCGGCCGAGGTCGCCATGCCCCGGTCCCGGGAGGCGGCGCCACCGACGATCGGGCTCGCCTCGACGATGTCCTGGTCGGTCGCGTCGGCGATGATCACGGTGATGTTGTCCGGCCCGCCACCGCGCAGCGCGAGCTGGACCAACCGCTCCACGCAATGCTGCGGGTCGGCGTACTCCCGCATCGTCTCCACGATCGTCTCTGCGCTCACCACGCCCGAGAGACCGTCGCTACAGATCAGGTACCGGTCGCCGGCGAGGACCTGGCGCACCGAGTACTCCGCGTCGATGTCCCGGCCATCGAGGGCCCGGGTCAGCAGCGACCGCTGGGGGTGGCTGCTCGCCTCCTCGGCGCTGATCCGGCCCTCGTCAACAAGCATCTGGACGTACGTGTCGTCCTTGGTTATCTGGGCGAACTCGCCGGCACGCAGCAGGTAGGCACGAGAGTCGCCAATGTGCACCATGCCCAGCTTGCTGCCGGAGAAGAGGATCGCGGTGAGTGTCGTGCCCATCCCCTCCAGCTGCGGATTGGCGTCAACCGTCTCGCGTAGCTGTTGGGTGGCGTTGGTGACAGCCGAACGAAGGGCATCCACGAGGGCGTTACCCGGGACATCCTCGTCCAGCGGCGCCATGGCGCCGATGACAATGTTGCTGGCGACATCACCGGCGGCCATACCGCCCATACCGTCAGCGACGGCGAGCAGCCGTGGCCCGGCATAGACGGAGTCCTGGTTGCCGTCTCGGATCAGCCCGCGGTCGCTGTGGGCCGCATAGCGGAGGGTCAGAGTCATGGCCGTAATTCGAGTGAGGTGCGCCCGATGCGGATCGGCACGCCGAGGGGGACGGGGGTAGGTCCGGTGACCTTAGCGCGATCCAGGTAGGTGCCGTTAGTCGAGCCAAGGTCCTCAACGAACCACTGCCCGTCGCGGGGCACGAGCCGGGCGTGTCGCGCGGAGGCGTAATCGTCGGTAATCACGAGGGTGGAATCCTCAGCCCGACCGATTGTGATCTGCGCTTCACCGAGGGTAATGCGAGTGCCGGCCAGCTGGCCGGCGGTCACCACCAGCTGGCGGGCTGCCTTTCCCCGCTTCACCCGGGCCGGCTTACCGCCCTGACCAAGGACGGCTCCGACTCCCCGGGGGGCCGCTACCAGCCGGCCGGAGCGGGCACCCGCGAAGAGGTCCCGGCGGATCACCCCGACCACCGTGAAGACGAAAATCCACAGCAGGATCAGGAACCCGAACCGGGCAACGGTGACGACGAGTTCCGGCAAGGCGGATCAGCCATCCACGCGGAAGGTCAGGGTCGTGGTGCCGAGCTGGACCATGTCGCCGGGGTTCAAGGCAACCGCGGAGACCCGCTGACCGTTGACCATCGTGCCGTTGGTCGACCCGAGGTCGGTCAGCACGACCTGCCCACCATCAAAATCCAGCCGGGCGTGTCGCCGCGAGATGCCGACATCGGGTAGGCGCAGGGTGGCCTGGTCGCCGCGGCCGATCACGGTCGTCCCCAGCTGGAGCGGGTAGGTCCGCCCGTCACCGGAGACCAACCGCACGTTGGGGCCGCCACCCTGACCGGGCGGCGGGCCGTAGCCACCCCCCTGGTCGTACGCGGGGTAGGCCGGCGGGCCGGCGTCGTAACCCGGCGGGCCGGCGTCGTAGCCCGGCCCCGAAACCGGGGCGACCTCGCCGCCGGTATAGACCTCGGCGGTGACCCGGAACATGCCGGTGTCGAGCCCCTCCCCTCGTTCGACCTCGACGATCACATCGCCGTAGACCGTCCACGCCTGCTCGCCGATGAACTCCGCCTGCGACTGGGCCAGCTCCTGGGCCAGCGCGGCAGCGTACGGCGCCAGGCGACTGTGGTCGTATGGCGAGAGATCGATCACGTAGCGGTTGGGCACCAACGTGCGCCCACCGGCCAAAATCGCCTTGTGCGCCTCGGCCTCCCGCTGCATGGCGTTGAGGATCTCCACGGGGTGGACCACCCCTTTGAAGACCTTGGCGAAAGCCCCTTCGACCAGGCCTTCCAGACGCTTCTCAAAGCGTTGCAGCACGCTCACCGGCTCCTCCTCGGGTCCCGAGGACATGATGGTATCCGGCCGACGAGCGTGCAGCTCACACGCCGCTCGGCCGCGCTTGTCCCGGCCCGTTCGGCGGGCCGGTTCCGTCGTGCTAGTCTTTCGTCCGCCACAAACGGTGGCCTTCCTACGAGGGTAACCGTTGGTGGCAAGCGCGAGGAGCCACGTAGAATGTCCCGAGCCCGGCGGCGCAGCCGGAGGGCCGGACACCAGGTGTCTCCGGTTGAAGCCACGGGGAAGTGGCGGAATGGCAGACGCGCACGGTTCAGGTCCGTGTGCCCGAAAGGGCGTGGGGGTTCAACTCCCCCCTTCCCCACCAGACGAGGGCTCCGCAATAGCGGGGCCCTCGCGCCGTCTCGGGGCACGTCGTACGTCACGCTATGCTCCGATCGTTCTTGACTCCGACGGACCAGGAGTGACGTGTGAGTGTCGCATTCGTGACCGGATCGGGAGGTCTCATTGGTTCCGAAGCGGTCCGGCATTTCGCCGGCCTCGGTCTCGATGTCGTCGGAATTGACAATGACATGCGGCAGGAGTTCTTCGGCGCGGAGGCCTCGACCGCGTGGAACGTCCGACGGCTCACCGAGGAGCTGGGGGCCGCCTACTCGCACCAGAACATCGACATCCGCGACCGGGACGCCCTCGCGAAGCTCTTCCGCCGGTACGGCCGCGACACCGCCGTGGTGATCCACACCGCCGCACAGCCGTCGCACGACTGGGCCGTCCGCGACCCGTTCACCGACTTCGACGTCAACGCCGCCGGCACCCTCAATGTGCTGCAGAACGTCCGCGAGCACTGCGCCGAGGCACCGGTCATCCACTGCTCCACAAACAAGGTCTACGGCGACCGGCCGAACAGCCTGCCGCTGGTCGAGTTGGCGACCCGGTGGGAGATCGAGCCCGGGCACCCGTACGAACAGGGCATCCGGGAGGACATGTCGATCGACGCCTGCCTACACTCGATCTTCGGCGCCTCCAAGGTGGCGGCGGACGTGATGGTGCAGGAGTACGGCCGTTACTTCGACATGCGGACGGCCTGCTTCCGCGGTGGCACCCTGACCGGGCCCGCGCACGCCGCCACCGAGCTGCACGGTTTTCTCGGGTACGTGATGCGGGCCAACATGGAGCGCCGGAAATACAAGATCTTCGGATACCAGGGCAAGCAGGTCCGGGACGCGATTCACAGCTCGGACGTGGTCTCGGCATTCGAGTCGTTCTTCCGTGACCCGCGCTCCGCCGCCGTCTACAACCTGGGCGGCGGCCGGCACTCCAACACCTCGATGCGCGAGGCCTTCGCCCTGGCCCAGCAGATCACCGGGCAGGAGATGGACTCCGAGTACGTCGAGGCGAACCGAATCGGCGACCACAAGTGGTGGATCGGCTCGAACGAAGCCTTCCACGCCGACTACCCGGACTGGAAGCAGGTCTACGACGTGCCCATGATCATGCGGGAGATCTACGAGGCCAACGTCGACAAGTGGGTTCCGCAGTCATGACCCCCCGGTGCAAGCGGAACGTGCTCGGCGTCCTCATTGATGTCACCGACTACGCCACCGCCACCGAGACGGTCGTGACCGCGGCGCACGAGCGGCAACCGCTGGCGCTGACCGCCCTGGCCGTACACGGCGTGATGACCGGGGTGCTCGACCCCGCACACAATGCCCGGTTGAACTCGTTCGACGTGGTCACTCCGGATGGACAGCCGGTGCGCTGGGCGCTCAACGTGCTGCACCGGGCCGGGTTGACCGACCGGGTCTACGGCCCCACACTCACCCTGCATGTGTTGTCCCGCTTCGCCGACGAGGGCCTTCCGGTCTATCTCTACGGCTCCACCGAGGAGACGCTCGCAACGCTGGTGCCGGCACTGGAGCGAATGTTTCCCGCGCTGAAGCTCGCCGGGGTGGAGCCGTCCAAGTTCCGACCGGTGCAACCCGGCGAGGCGGTCGAGATCGCCGACCGGATTCGGGACAGCGGGGCCCGACTCGTCCTGATCGGGCTGGGCTGCCCGCGGCAGGAGATTTTCGCGTACGCCATGCGACCGCTGCTGGACATGCCGCTGATGGCGGTCGGTGCGGCCTTCGACTACCACGCGGGTCTGCTGCGGCAGCCGCCACCGTGGATGCAGCGGGCCGGCCTGGAGTGGCTTTGGCGACTCGGTCTGGAACCGAAGCGGCTCTGGCGTCGTTACCTGATCCTCAACCCGGCCTACCTGGCCCGGCTGGCCGCACAGAAGACCGGCCTGTGGAAGGCGGAGCCGCCGGAACCCGCCACCGACCAGCCCACCAGCTTCGCCGTCTGAGGGAGGATTCGACACGGCACGGGCCCCTCCCGGAGTCTTCGGAAAGGGCCCCGCCCGGCGAAATCAGATCAGACCGTCAGGGTCCAGGTGTCGATGTAGCCGATGTCCCCGCGGTAAATATCCTGGACCCGAAGGTTCCAGGTCCCCTCGGCCGCCTCGCTGGAGAGGTTCACCGTGTAGGTCTCGTTGACGTTGTCGGCGGAGTCGGAGAGGTTGTTGGTCTTCAGTCGGTAGGACGAGCCGTCCGGCGCGATCAGGTCGATGACGAGGTCACCCCGCCAGGTGTGGGGGATGTCCACCGCCACGGTCGAGGAGGCGGAGGCGTCCCGGTCGCAGCCGGCGATGGCGATCGAGCTGGTCACCGCGGAACCGGCGTCCGGAATCGCCACGTCGGTGTCGTTGGTGCCGGAGCAGCCCGGCGGCGGAGGCGGCGGCGTGGTGCCGCCGTCACCGACGTAGAGAAGCTTGTTCGGCGAGCCACTGCCCGGCGAGCCAATCGCGCCGTCGGTGGCGTTGTCGACCAGTGCGTCCCGAATCTGCTGCGGGGTGTACGACGGGTTGGCCGACAGGACCAGCGCCGCGGCACCCGCGACGTGCGGCGACGCCATCGACGTGCCGCTGATCGT
>NZ_AZWO01000042.1 GCF_000514775.1 Salinispora pacifica CNR114
AACAGGACAGGCGTGCGATGGAAACTGCATCGCGGACCCACCCGCGACAAGTCAGCGGCCTGGATCGTCTGCACCACCACAGACCGCGAGGCCCAGCTGACCGTCTGGACCAGCGGCGAAGCCGAGCTTGACCTCGCCCAGATCTCCACAGGCACCGTCATCAGTATCCANTACGAAATGTCCACCGCCGCCGATCTCACCGCCTGCCTCAACGACCTCACCCACCGGTTAACCTCAGCCCCTTCCGAGGCTTGACCAAACCCATAGGGACACCCCCCAGGCGCACTCAACCGGCTACCCGGGTACGACCTCGTGACGATATGCCTGTATCCGTACGCCATCGGCCAGCACGACCTCGACCCGACCGCCGTCGTCGGCTTTCTTACCCACCGCTCGGACGAGCTTGCCGGCGTGCTCATCAACCGGGTCTCGACCACTATCACCGCAGTCGGGCCGGTAGATCCATCCAAGATTCACAGGCTGGCTGGACACAAGCACCCTTCGCAAGTTGGCACAAATGTTCGAGCCGCGAGTCTAACCAGATCCAGGCACCGGCGATCGCGACACGTACGGTTCTGGGTCCGACAGCATCAGCAACCATGCGAGCTGGACCGGCCGCGTGGCAAAGCTCTGTTCCCTCACGTTCGCCCAGGACGCCTCGGTCAACCGGTGTTGGGCTCGACGCCCGCGGCGGCGTCAACTGGCGTGTGACGACTGCAGGGCGAGTGTGGGTTGAGCGCAGGCTTGTCGTCGCGCCCGGTCGGATAGCGTGCCGCGCCGCCGACGTCCAAAGCCGTGTACCCGTGGAGCTTCGGGCGACATTTGTCCCTGTCCGCCGCACGCACGACTTCGCTGCCCTTTTTATCCGTTGCGTATTTTGGGCTGGAAACGCTCTCCCTGGGCCTTTGACGGCTCGTCTGTCTACCCCTATATCGGACGTGCCGACGAAGTGCGAGCATCAGCACGAGCCGGGTGTTGATCACCACAGCCTGATCCAAGAGGGCCTCAAAGTGTCATTCAGGCTGCCTACCATCTGCGCTCATGCTGACCTGTGAAAATCCACCCGGCCGACCATCGATCGGCACCATATTGAAGGCGTCATCGCCGGAGTGGCAGTCTCAACAGGGCCGCAGCGCCTGCATCCGGGCCGCTGTATCCGAGGCTCTGGTTTCCCCAAGTTGCCCTCATCCCGGGTGAGGTGCCGTGTCTCTGGGCGCAGCCGATAGGGCGGCGGGTGGCAGCTTGGCGCTCGATGCCTTCGCGCTTGCCGATCGTCTCAAATTGTTCAACTTCACTCGCCGGGACGAGGGATACCTGTGGGTGTTACGTGCGGTGGAACTGCGTCGGGCATCTCATCGTCCTCGCCTGCACGTTGACGATGTCGCGGATGCCCTTGCGGAACTCGCGGCGACCCATCGAGAGATGCCGGGCAATCTCAATTTGCGGTACATGCTCGACGAATTGGTGGACGATCACGTTCTGGCGCCGAGCGACGATGCATCGCGTGCCGGAAGCCTCGCGCTCTACCGACGGCGGCATACGACCTATCAGTTCACCGAGTTGGGATACCGCGCGTACACGGCCGTAGAGGACGTGTTATCTACCCGGCTGGACGAGGTCAGCCTGTCTCGGTTGGTGTTCGCTGATGTCCTTGCCGATTTCCGCGCTCTTATTGAGGCGAACCTCGCCGGGGACGGGGAAGAGGTGTACCGCAAGCTGTCACGGCTTGACTCCGTCGTGGCGGATATGACCCGGCGAGCCGCCAGGTTCTACCTGATGCTTGATGACCTCGCCCGCGGCACCGACTCATCTCCGGAGACGTTTCTCCGGTACAAGGACGCGCTGCTGGCTCATATGGCTGATTTCGCCTCCGACCTGGCGCGGTACGCGCCGAGGCTGGCTGAGACGGTCCACCGGGTGGAGGAGAGCGGCGTAGAGGTGATGCTCGCGCGGGCGGCCGAGGCGGACGAGCGGGTCCTGGCATCACCGCAGGCTCGCCACGACGACTGGCGGCGGCGATGGCAGGGCCTGCGTGACTGGTTCCGCGCCAGCCCTGTCCAACCGAGCGATGCCGATCAGCTTCAAGCCGCCACCGTGTCCGCGATTGGCGGCGTCGTGGGGCTACTGCGACAGGTTCTGGAGGGACGCCGTGGCGGGGTGAGCCGGCAGGCACAGCTGCGCCACCTTGCCCGATGGGTCATGGCGGCGCCGGATGACGGTGCTGCCCACGCCATCGTCGCCGCCGGGTTCAACTGGCGGTCGGTGCGCCACCTCGGCGGCCGTCACGACGACCCAGAGCTGATATCGACCAGGTTGCCCTGGTGGGAGGCGCCGGGCGTGCCGGTGAACGTGAGCATGCTGGAGCACGGGCGCCGTCCCAGCCCCGGCCGCCCGGCACCCCTACGGCGAGGCGAGGGCGCCAAGGCGATGCTGCACAGGCGGCAGGCTGCGGCGCGGGCACGTGCCGCGGCGGCGGAGGCCGCTCTTGCCGATAGCGGTGCCACCGGCCGAGTACTTGGCCAGGATGAGGTGGCCGTCCTTCTTCGTCTCCTGACCCTGGCGTTGGAGACCCGCACGGTCGTGTCGGGGCGGCTGCTCGTGGCGCACGCCGGGACGGCCTCGTTGCGAATCACGCTGACGCCAAGCGCCGAAGGCTGCGTAGTCCGTACCGAGTACGGCCGTCTGCATCTGCCCGGGGTCGCCGTCGCCGTTGAAGCCGTAGTGCCGGCGGATCGTCGTGATCGGCTTGAGGGGAGTGTCGGTGAAGTCTCATCACGTCGCTGAAGGGGTATCCCCCACAGATCTGCCCGCCTATCAACGAGCCGCACGGCTCGTCTTGCGGTTTCCGCTCGTCACCGACATCTACCCGACGACCGGGGCACTGGAGTTGATTCACCGCTGGGAGGATCCCCTGGCGCGTGATCTCCGATACCTGTTCGACTACCGGCTGGACGTCAGGACGTCCCACGCCCGACTGATTCGCCAGTTCGACCGGCTCGACGCAGTCGCCCAGTTCCGCCACAATAACCGGCCCTTCGATCGCCGGCGCTACGCCTACCTCTGCCTCGTCTTGGCGGGTCTCCGTCGCTCCTACACCGAGGTTTCACTCAGCGTCATCGCCCGGCTCCTCGTACCGCAAGCCAACGCCATCGACGGACTCGGCTTCGAGCCGACCATCACCCCGCACAAGAACGCCCTCGCGGACGTACTCATGTTCCTGGAACGGCTCGGCGCCCTGCGCTGCTCCGACGGCTCAGCGAGCGCGTGGCTGCGTGACCATGACAACGGCGACGCGCTCTACGACGTGGACCACGACATCTGCGCCGCCGTGTTTCGCCCGTCGCGTTCCCTGCAAGAGCTGCCTACCGCCGCCGCGCTGCTGGCCTCTGACGTCAAGGGGGAACGCGATGCCTCACGCCTCGCCGGTCAGCGAGCCCGACGACACGTCATCGAATACCCCGTCACCTACTTCGACCAGGTCGACGAACACACGGGTGCCGCGCTGCGTCATCCGCAGCTCGCTGAGGAGCTCGGACGACTCACGGGAGGGCTCGTCGAACGCCGCGCCGAGGGCATTGCCCTGATCGACAGCACAGGCGGCTTCAGTGACGAGACCTTTCCGAGGTCGAACGCGGTCGCACGCGCCGCCGCCCTGCTGCTGGGAACAATCGCGGACGCCCTCAGCGATCCCGAGGCCCCTATCTCACGGTGGGCCCTCGCCGCGGACGCCGAGGAGCAGCTCGGGCTGCTGACACGCCTCGACGTCGCTATGCCCACAACAGACCACACCAGCACGGCTGTCGTCGATGCGACCGAGGTCTCCGGCACAACCGCGGCCAGGGCGCAGGGTGAATGGCCTTTCATCAGCGACGCCCGCCTCACCGACATGATGCACGGCCTATACGCCCGGTTTCCGATGAAATCCTTCACCGACACCTGGGCCGCCGACCCCAACGGCCTACTCCGGAACGCGATCCGATTCCTGATCGAGATGAACCTCCTCGCGCCGGCCACCAACGGCGTCTTGGTACTCCCGGCAGCCGGCCGCTACCGCACCATCATTCCGGTGGTCGCGCCAGCCAATGACCAACTGCAGCTTCACATCGCGACGCAGACGTAGCCAGCAAAAGGCCAGCGGCTTCATACCTGTCGGCGACACCCCGGCGAATACTTCAGTACAGCGAAAGGACAAACATGACCAGCGGTGACCCTGTCGCCCCTCCAACGCACGCCCGCAGCGACCGATTCCGTCCTACCCGAGCAGGAATCATCAACCTCTGGGACTACGTCGACGAGGAGTTCGTCTTCGCCGACGGCCGACTCGTGCTGCGCGGAGCGAACGGCTCCGGCAAGACGAAAGCCTTGGAAGTGCTCTTCCCGTTCGTCCTCGACGGCTCCATCGACGCCCGCCGCCTCGACCCGTTCTCCGGCGAGGAGCGCACCATGAAGTCCAACCTGCTCTACCGTGGGCAGGACGCCAGCTACGGCTACGTCTGGATCGAATTCACGCGCACAGACGAAGACGGCAATGTCCTGGAAGCGGTCACCGTCGGTGTCGGCATGCTGGCACGCAAGCATGAGACCGACGTGACACGGTGGTACTTCGTCACGGACGGGCGTGTCGGCGTTGACTTCGGCCTCCTCACCCGCAACGACGAGCCAGTGAGCAAGAAGCAGCTCACTGCCATGCTCGGCGAGGAAGCAGTCATCAAGGGAGCCAAACGCTATCGGTCCGCCGTCGACACCCGGCTGTTCGGGCTCGGTCTCGAACGCTACACCCAGATGGTGGACCTACTACTCCAGCTGCGACGGCCGTTGCTCGCCAAAGACCTCGACCCCGCAAAGGTTTCCGACACACTCTCCGCAGGGCTACGGCCACTCGACGAGAATCTGATCAAACAGGCGGCCCAGTCCTTCGACGACCTCGAGGGCGTACAGCGCGAGCTGGACACCCTCGCCGCCGTCGACCTCGCCGTACAAGGCTTCCTCACCGATTACCGCACCTACCTGCAGGCGCACACTCGGGCACGGCTACACGCCATCAGTCAACGCGCCGATACCGTCGCCGGCACTGCCCGTGAACTCGCCCGGGACGCCCGGACCGTTCACGACCTCGACCGGCGAATTTCGCAGGCCGAGCAACAGATCACCAAGGCCGGACTGGAATGTAGCCGCCTAACAGGCCACCTCACCGGCCTGAAGAACCTCGACGCCTACCATCAGCACGGTGGCCTGCTCCACCTGCGTGAACGGGTAAGTGATACGACCCGCCACGTCGGCCGCGCCCGCGAAGCCCTGCACCGCCATGACCAGCAGACCACACAGATCAACAGCGAACTCACGGAGTCCCTGAACCGGCTGGACAGGCATTCGCAGGAGGCGGGAGCCGTCGCGCGTCAGCTTCTCGACGCGGTGCAACGCGCCGGCATCGTCTGGGACGGAGACCCACTCACCCTCGACGGCGACATCGTCACTCTCACCAAGTCCCGTGCCGCTACCCGTGCCGCTGACATCCGCGCCGTTCGCGCCGAACTACTCAAGGTGGCCGAGGCGAAGCAAGCCCGAAATCACGCCAGCGAGAGCCTCTCCGCCGCCGAGGCCCAGCAGCAGATCGCGGAGTCAGAACTCGCGTCCGCCCAGGACAGCCTCTCCCGCCTCCGGGCGGAAGCCCACCAGGCGCTCGCTGACTGGGCCCGACACTGGGCATCCCCCTCAGACACCGGCCCGACCGTTGTTGACGACGACCATCAAAGCCTCGCGCAGGCGATCGACCGCATCGGTGAACCGGGAGCGGCCGATCTACCCGCCACCTTCGACACCATCACCCGTGACCGCCGTGACGACCTGGGGCTACGAGCACATCAACTCGACGAGGAGTCCCAGGCCACCCGCAAGGAACTGCTCGACGAGCAGGCCCGTCGGGACAACATCGCCGCCGAACGCGACGAGGCTCCCCTTGACAACGGGCTACGGCAAGCGTCCCGAGCCGACCGTCCCGGCGGCCCCTTGTGGCGACTGGTGCGCTTCCAAGACCACGTCGACGACACCACCGCCGCCGGTATCGAAGCGGCCCTGCACAGCGCGGGACTGCTCACCGCGTGGATCCATCCCGACACGGCCACCCCCGCCGCCGATCTCGTCGCCCAGCGACACGACAACTACCTCCTGCCCCTTCCGCCCGAAGACCGCCCCACCGGCCGCACCTTGGCCGATATGTTGTCCGCAGAAGACGACATCGACGTCGACGCCAGTACCATCGAGGCGATTCTCGCCTCGATCGCGGTCGCCGAGCACCCCGACTCCGCGCTCGCGACCGCACCCGCCCCGGCGGTCACACCACACGGCGTCTACGTCCAAGGAGTCCAAGCGGGCGCACTCACCAAGCCCACCCCCGAGTACATCGGTCCCACCGCGCGCGCCGCCCGCCGCGCCGCTCGACTCGCCGAATGCGACGCCACCATCGCCCGGATAAGCGATCGGCTCCAGACGTTGGCAAACGAGCACCGTGCGGTGAACGACGCCCTGAAGAGCCTCGTCGCCGCGCGCCAAGCCCTACCGCCAACCCGTCCACTCGCGCAAGCCGCCCGCACCGTCGACACCGCCTCGGGCAAGATCGCAGGTACTCGTCAGGCCGTCGCCGGAGCCCGCGCCATTCTCGACAAAAGAACCGCGCTGGTATCCGCTGCGGATCGACGCCTCCGCCAGGTTGCCGACGAACACGCCATGCCGACCGACCCCCAACTCATCGCGACCGTCGAGCAAGGGTTGGACGACTTCCTGACCGCCGGACCCGCCCTACACAACGCGCGGCGACGGGCCGCGGACACCACCCGCGACGTGGCGGGCCGGCGTGAGGTTCTCGCGAGACACGAAGGCCAGCGAGAAGCCCTCAACCTGTCGCTGCAGCAAGAGGAAGCGACACTCACCAAGATCACCGCCGAACTCGACGCCGCCGAAGCCGCGCACGGTCCCGAAGCCGCTGCCGTCGCCGCCCAGGTCAGCCAGACAGAGAAGGACCTGCGACTGGCGGAACAAGAACACGAGAAGGCCAAGACCGAACACACCAGGCATCGATTGGAACGAGCGGCTGCCTCCCAGGCCCTTCTCGGGCAAGAAAAAACGCTGACCAGTGCCGTCGAAGAAACCTGCCGTGAACTTCTCACCCTCGGCCCGTACACGCTGGCGGAGTTCCGTCCCCTGCTCGACGTCGCCAGCACACAGACCTGGCCCGTGCAAGACGAGTGGCCCGACCCGGCGCTCATCGCGGCGCAGGTACGCGAGCGTATCGAAGAACTCGTCTCCCGTAGCCCCGGCAGTGACACCGCCGACAGCGACGCACCCACCGTCGACATCAACAGCTATCTCCCAGACCCCGCGCGCAGCCTGCTTGCCACCTACGACACCACGCTGACCGACCGGATTCCCTCACCAACCTTCCTGCAGCAGAGCGCGTCGCGCCTCTCCACGGCCCTTCACGATCTCTCCGACCACCTCACCGCGTGCGAACAGGACTATCGACTCGAATGGGATCAGATCGAGGGCCTCATCACGGTGCGCGTGGCCGACACGGACGGCCTCGCCCCCATCGCGGTGTTCGCCGGACGCCTCGCCACTCGCCTCGCCGAGCAGGAAATCCTCCTCAACGAACGTGAACGGGCAGTACTCGAAGACGGCATCCTGACGGGTATCGCCGCCCAGATCCACTCCCGTACCGTCGCCGCTCGCGACCTCGTTCAGAGGATGGACGCCGCCACCACCAGCCGTCGTATGTCCTCCGGCGCCACCGTGGGCATCAGTTGGGTACTCGCCAACAACCTCAGCGACGCCCAACGTGCCGTGGCCACGATCCTCAAGAAGGACGCCGCTCACCTCGGCCCAGAGGATCTCGCCGCGTTGCGTGGCCACTTCCGCACCGAGATTCACGCCGCGCGAGCTCGCGACCGGGCCCAGCGGGACCGACGCAAGAGCTACCAGCAGCTACTCACCGAAGTTCTCGACTACCGCGCATGGCGAACCTTCCGACTCAAGCTCATCAGGCCCGGCGGAGCCGAGGAGGAACTCACAAAGAGTCGGCACAGTGTCCTGTCCGGTGGTGAAAAGTCGGCCTCCATCCACCTACCGCTGTTCGCTGCTGCAAACGCCCAGTACGCGTCAGCCCTGCCGACCTGCCCACGACTCATCGCCCTCGACGAGGCGTTCGCCGGGATCGACGACAAGTACAAACCCGACCTGATGGGACTCACCGTCGCGTTCGACCTGGACGTCATCGCCACCGGACACGATCTGTGGCTGACCTATCCCACCGTGCCGGCGGTCGCACACTACGACCTCCATCACGACGAGATCGCGCACGCGGTGTCCTGCATGCTCCTGCTGTGGGACGGCGGCACGCTGCACGCCGACGACGGCCACGCCAGCAGCACCGAGCTGGCCACCACCGTGCTGGGAATGCCCCCTACCCGCCATGTTCCCGCCCCGACCCTGTCCGCCCACCCACTCGGCCTCGATGACGAGGACGACTTCGACGACCCGGATGAGGCAACTTCGTGACCGGAACGGCGACAGCACGGGACCCGCTTGATCCCTATCGCGGCAGTGCCTACCAACGACTCCTCACCGCCGCTCGACGAGCCCTTGAACGAAACGGCGGCGACCTCAACACCTCGATCAGCGTCTCCTCTCCACGGGAGGACGAACGCAAAGCCATCATCGGCATCACCGGCCAGTACCGCGACGCCACCGTCAAACGTCTCACGGTCTCCCTCACCGCAGTAGACGCCGCGATGCGTCACGGGTGCGGACTCGGGCTCACCACTGTCCTCGAACGCATCCACGCACGTTCCCTCGACAACAGGCCAGCCGGACGAGCCACCGAAGCCGCCGCCCGCCAAGAGGCGCTCGACACCGCGCGCGCCAGCTTCACCGCTGACCAGCCGTGGTTCGAACAATGGCTCGACGGCATCGCCGGCGACGGCACACTCACCAAGCTCATCAGGGCCAACGAGATACACATCCTGCATCAGGCCGTACAGGTACTCGACACCCTGACCCGACGAGCCTCCGACGCGCCACCCATCCCCATCCCGTCGCTCGCCAACGACACCACCGGCTATCCCAAAACCCTCAACCAGGGCACCCTGCCCACCCTCGTGCTCCGCGCCCTCGCGCTACGCCACGACGTCCCTCGCCCACGAACCGCAGAAGAACGACGCGCCCTATGGGACCTGGCAGACGTCGTCGTTGACGACCTCGCCAGCCACGTCCTCGTCCTCAACCTACCCTGCGAAGGCAACGGCCTCGGCCAATGGCTAACCGACGCCGCCCACCACGGCATGCCGTTCCGGATAATGCTCTACCAACTGATCACCATGCCCATCACCCCCGTCGTCACCGGCCCGGTGTACATATGCGAAAACCCCGCTGTCCTTCGACGCGCGGCAGCCGAACTAGGCCGAAACGCAGCCCCGCTAATCTGCACCGAAGGCCGACCCGCCACCGCATTCCACCGCCTAGCCAACCGCGTCACCGCCGCAGGAGCAGCCCTCCGCTACCACGGCGACTTCGACCACGCCGGCATCGCGATGACCATTGCCGCAGCCGACCGCCACACCGCCACACCATGGCGCATGACGCACCAGGACTACCTGAACGGCATCACGCGCGCCGAAGACGCCAGCCCGCTCACCAAAATTCCGACCATCACCCCATGGGACCCGAACCTCGCCCGGGCCATGGCCAAATACCGCGTCGCCGTCTACGAAGAGGCGGTCGCCGACGAACTCCTCGCCGACCTCACAGCCCCCACTGCTACCAAACCCTGACCTCGCACGCCCTCGTCCGCACCAGTGACTGCACCACCAGCCGAGCAAACGCACAACCAACGACGAACCTCGGAATACGGAGGCTCCCGGTGAGCAGCGAAGCCGCCCTTTTCCCACTCGACAACCCCAGCCAGCCGCACACACCGACCTGCCGATACCCAGGATGCGATAGCAGTCCCGAACCAGCCACCGGCCCCGGTCGCCCACCCGCATACTGCGCCCGCCCAGACCACAACAGCCAAACAGCCTCCCGAGCGCGACGAGACCTCGGCCCCACCCTGTACGCCGCACCCCGAACCCTCGCCACCAGGCCAGACAATGACAGCACCGTCAACGAAGCGCTCAAGAACGCCCAGACGATCCACCAGGCGTTACTGACCGCCGCAGACGCCGCCGCCCGACTCACGGAGTACCTACAGGCCGGCGACCCTACCGTCCTGAAAGCCCAACTAAACGCCGTCACCAGGGAACTCGTCGACATCACCAGCGAGCGAGACAAGCTACGGCTGCAACTCCAAGCGCAGGACGAGGCACCGGACCAGCAGGGCGATGAGCAGGCGCCGACCGGCGAAGCCGAGCGGGACTGATCTCACTGGGGTCGTTCCGAGCCACATCAACAACGCAACCGTCCTGCCTATGCCAGGCGAAGATTTTTGATCAACAATCGCTCCGGAGATGGACGGTCGCGACCGTGCCCCCCGCGCCGGAGCTCCATATCGGTGAGAAGTAGGTGGCGTGTCGAACCACCGCCAACAGCCCTCCTGCTTCTTACGCTGCTCGCATGACCAGTCTCACCAAGCTCGCGGCCACCGCCACTGAATACGCCAAGAAGAACCAGATGACACTCGTGCCCGCCGCACCACAGCGCGACTTCGGCCCTGAAGTGTGCATCGATCCCGACCGACTGGATCTTCCCTCGTTCCTTGACCTGGCAGCCAAGATCGGGGGCGGTGTGCTGTATCTGGACGCTAACCCATTCAATCCTGAAGTCGAATCAGATCTTGGCGAGCTACCCGAGGATCTGGCCAGACGTAAAGGAGAAATTGGGCTCGTCCGACTCGCGTTCGCAGTAAACGGCATCGTTCACTTCTGGGAGCGCAGCACTCCATGGCACGAGGAGGCGGAAGAACTCAAGAACGCGGCCTCGGCGCGCCTGCCCCGTCAAGACCTCTACGCCCATGACACCGACGGCGATCAAGACGAGCGGCTCGACGAAGAGACACAGAAGCGTCTCGCCAGTGAGCTGGCGGAGAAACTCCTAGCCAACCCAGAGTTTCGGGCGGCCAAGATCGGCCATCGGCAGCGGATCGGGCAGATGGCCATCCCCGAGGGCACCCACCGCCACGTCGGCTGGGAAGCGCTACGAGTGGCCAGCGAACAAGCTGAAGACATGGCCAGGTCGCGATACGCCGAACTCGTCACCCGTCTGGACGAGCTGACCCCGCAGTTGCTCACCGACGCCACCTACCAGCAAGCCAGCTCGCCCGGCGCCCGCAAGCAGGCCGCCGAACAGTTCCTCATCCCCCACGGCGACGGCTTCCCCCCGCCAGCCTACGTACGCGACGAGCTGTACGCACGAGCCCAGAAGCTACTCAAAACCAAGGGCGCCACCAACCTGTTCTAGCCTCTGGCAGGCCCAGAGTTTGAACACGGGTTACATCGCGACCCGGATAAGGCAGGGCACGGGACCTGGCACGCCGGGTTCCCGGGGCGCCGCAACCCTCTGCATCTCCAAAACCCAGGTCGAACAGATGTTCGAGTAGAGTGTTGACGTGGATGAGCTACCGGACGACTTCCTGCCACGCGTAGAGCAGTTGCGCGACCCAACCGCGTTCGTCGATCTCATGCAGCGGCTCCTCGCCCGCCAGATGGAGATGGATCTGTGGGACGCAGCCGAACTCGACCAATCGACGCTGGCCGACGACACCCCACCCGTCGACAGTGCCCAAGCTGCGGCCTGGGCCGCCCTCGACGAGGAGACCCAGGCCCGGCTGCGCGCCTTCGTGTTCGGGCCGCCCACGGTGCCCGCGGTGGTGGCCCACCGGCACCACCTACGACTCCAGGCGCGGCAGACGCTTGTGAACGACCCGGAGTCCGCCCGGCAAGCCGCCCTGCGAGAGTACGAACGCGACGTCAACGAACTCGCAACCGAGTTGGCCGAGGCGGGGCTTCCGTTCGTCGAGGACCTGGTGCCGTTCCTGCTGCGTGGCCTCATCCGCACCCGCCGCGCCCGCGCCGATCGCCGTTGGAAGCCGCCCGCACCGCTGTACCCGTAGCCAGATTCAATCGCTACCTCCCAGCCGGACCACCGGTTCCCCGTGGGAGTACGGCCGACCCGTAGCGCGTACGGAATCAGCAACCGATGCACCCCGGGTCAGCCGACCGGTACGGGCCTCGCTCCAAACCGCCCAGACGATGCGGCCCGCCCTACCTGGACTGGAGCGGCTCAGCGCCGGAGCCCGCAGTAGCTCAGCCGACCGGGACCAACGGGATGACCCGCCAGCGTGCCCAGTCGCGCCGAGGATGCGCGTCGATGACCGTCGTCAACGACGTGGTCATGATCTCCCGCATGCGATCAGAGTTCATCTGCCCGGGAGCGCAGTCGGCGAGTTGGCGGAGCAGCGCGACGAATAGCGGTTCGGCGTGTTCGAACCTGGCGATCCCGGCGCAGCCGAGGAGCGTCGTCGGAGCGTCCAGACAGCCAGTCAGGGCGTCCACGAATGGCTGTGCGGCACCCCAGCAACAGCCGAGCACGAAGCCCGGTGCGGTCACACCCTCGCCCGCAACACGCAAGGCCGTCACCGAGAGCCGACCGACCCGCACCTCGTCGAGGTAACCATGCCCATCCAGGATGACGAGGTCGACGTCGGCTTGCGCAGCAGCGATCTGCTCGTCCTCGTCCCCGATGACGAGGTCGGCGTCCAGCCGCCCCGGTATGGCTGTCGCCTCGTGGACGGCGCGCAGGTGGCGGCCGACACGGCGTACGGAACGGGAGGCAGTGAGGCGGACCGTACGGGCGGGTGGTTGGGCCTGCATGGCAAGTGTCTTCCTGAATCGAAGTCGGGTTGGGGTTGCCGACGTGGCCCATCGGGCGCTCGGAGCACTCGCCGACGTGGAGCGCGGTGGCTACGTCCTAACGGCGTACCCGGGTTCAGTCGTCCGACCATCTGCTGCGGAACCATAGCCAGTCCGGCATGCCGACCGGCTCAAGGCCGAGCGTGGTCAGCGTGTCGACGAGGACCCGGTCCCAGTCGAGACCTGGGTCGCCGGCAATGCCGACCGCAGGGTCAAGGCCGTAGTCGTCGCCCTGGTGGTGGGCAAGGTGTTCCGCGTCGCGGTCGAACAGCGAGTCGGCGATAACGAGGACGAACTGAGCGATCGCGACCCGGTCCAGCGACCGCAGGTCCGACGTGGCCGGCAGGTTGTAGCTGGGTGTGGGCGGGGCGCTGGCCTCCCGAGTCCAGCCCGGCGGGGACACATCGAGCGTCTCCACGAACACCACCGGCAGATCCAAGCCGGCTTGGCCGTTCGAGGGCAGCCCAAGGCGGTCATGGGCGACCTCCTTGGCGCGCGCCACGAAGTCGTGCGTTGGGTCGGCCTCGTCGTACCAGGCAGTCCGCAGTTCGTCACCGGCGCCGAACCGATACAGGTTCCAGGCGCGGGGACCGCCGAGGTTGTACCCGTAGGCGCTCAACGTGCGAATCGACTGCCCCAGCGACATACCGTCACCATATCGCCACGATTGCTCGCCGCCGATGACCCGCTCACGGCCGGTACCGGGCGACTCACTCCGTCGAAACCGGCAGACCTAGAACGACCAGTGCGGCGGCCTCGAAGGCGTCAGGCGACGCCGCTCATCGCGACGGAACGAGCGGCTGCCGCAGGTCGGGCGGCATGAGCCGTTGACATCCCATCGCGCCGTCTGCGCTAAGTGGGCAGGCCAACAGCACACTGAGGCGAGTCGCTGCGTCGCCCCTCACCCCGACTTGCGGGACGGCGCGTGTCGGCCCCGCACCGAGGCAACCCCGAGCACTAGCCTCGGCCGAGTGACCGTGACTGAGGACAACGACGCCGTTACTGTCCAGCGCCTCCTGGACGGCCTGGTTGATCACCTCCTGACGGAACACGCGCTCCGGCCGGGGCGAATCGAGGCGGCAATGCGCTCGGTACCCCGGCACACCTTCGTCCCCGGTGTACCGCTGTCCGATGCCTACGCAGACGACACCGTTCGAACCAAGCATGACGACACGGGAGTCGCGATCAGCGCGGCATCGCAGCCCCGGATCGTCGCAATGATGCTCGACATGCTCGGCGTCGAGCCCGGCCACCGAGTCCTGGAAGCCGGCGCCGGCACCGGGTACAACGCCGGGCTGATGGGCTGGCTCGCCGGCGAGCACGGCCTGGTCGTCTCGATCGACGTGGACGACGACCTCGTGACCGAGGCCCGGGCGGGCCTGGCGGCGGCGGGGATCCGGAACGTGCAGGTCGTGCTCGGCGACGGAGCGGACGGCTACCCCGCCGAAGCGCCCTACGATCGGGTAATCGCCACCGTTGGTGTCTGGGATATGCCGCCGGCCTGGCTGGCGCAGCTCGCCTCGCACGGGCGGCTGGTCGCGCCGCTCCGGATCCGCGGCAGTGCGGCCCGGGCAATTGCCTTCGAACATGACGGGCAGCGCTGGCGCAGCACACGCAGCGAGCTGTGCGGGTTCATGCCCCTGCGCGGGGCGATGGCGGACCCGCGCAGGATGATCGATCTGGCCCCAGGCGGGTCGGTCCGCTTGGAGATCCACCGGGACCAGACCATCGACCCCGCCGCGCTCACCGGCGTATTGGGCCAGCCCGCCGTCAAGGTGTGGACAGGCGTACGGCTCGGCGGCATGGAGTCGATCGAGATGTTGTGGCTGTGGCTGGCCTGCACCCAGCCGAACGCGATCAGCGCCATGCCGATACAGGCCGAGGCGCTCGACAGCGGCCTCGTACAGCTCCCCTCGCGGACCTGGCGCTCGATGGCGACCACCGACAAGGGCAGCCTGGCCTACCTCACCCTCCGCCCCATCGAGTCTGAACCAGCCGAAAGCGGCGGCACCGGACGTCCCCATGAGATCGGGGTCATCGGCCACGGCCCCGCCGGTGACGAGCTGGCCCACCGCGTCGCGGGCGAGATCGCAGCATGGGATCGCGGCCCCCGGGGCCGCGCTGTCGAGTTCGTGCTCCAACCCGCCGGCACCGAGCCGCGCCTCGATGGCCAGTTCCTGATCACTACTCCCCACAACCAGCTGGCTGTCTCGTGGCTGTAGAGCCCCGGTGACTGCGCGCTGCTCTCGGCCGAGAATCTAGGTGAAGGGGGCCGGCGAAAGGTCGACGTCTTTGGGTTCGAGGTCCAGGCGTATACGGAGCAGGCGCAGGGGATGCCGCCATCGGCCGTGTTCCCAGGCGACGTCCGCGCTCACCTTAACAACGATCACCGGCTCGACCGGGATGTAGTCGAGGGGTTGTGGGCGGTGGTACTGCCCGATCCACGCGGCCGGTAATGGCTGCGGCCACGGATGCCGCTGGTCTGGCCCGCGCCAGGCGGGGATGGGGAGCAGGGTGCCGAGTTCACGGCGCTGCGCCAAGGTCAGCGGGATGGTGCGACCGACGTAGCGCAGCCGCCCGCTACTCGGGTCGAACCTGCCGAGCAAAAGCGCGATCGGGTCGGTCAGGCGACCGACGACACCCCCGGCCACCGCCTCGGCACTGACCTGCTTCTTGATCTTGATCCAATCAGCTCGCCCCAGCCGATAGGTTCCCGCCAGGACCTTGACCACCACCCCCTCGATGCCGACATCCCCGCCGTGCTCGTACCAGGTGAACGCCAGGTCTCGGTCGGTGGTCTGCGGGCATAGCGGCAGCTCCGGCGGGCCGTCGGCGAGCAGACGCGCCAGACGCGCCCGCCGGGCCGACAGCGGCGAACGAACCACCTCGATCCCTGCCTCCTGCAGGAAGTCGAAGATCACCAGGTACGCGGGATGCCGGCGAATCTCCTCGACGAGACGGCGCCCGGCGGTGATACGCCGTTGCAGCAGCGCGAATGAGGTCCGCTGCCGGCCGGTCTCCCAGGCAACCAGCTCACCGTCGACGACGGTCCCGGGCGGCAGGGTCGAGGCGAGGTGCTGGGACACGTCTGGGAAGTAGGGGTGGAGCGGGCGTCCCGCGCGGGACTGTAGGAAGACGTCCTCTGCCTCGATGAACGCCACCGCCCGCCACCCGTCCCACTTCGGCTCGACAATGACGTCTGGCCGGTTCAGGTCCGGCAGGTGGGTTATCGGCCGAGCGCGCATCGGCTCGATCGGCGGACGCAGCATGATCCCCCAACGGCGTCGTTGCGGCCGGGGGTCGCTCTCACCTTACGCAGCTCTGCCAGGCCGCAGGGCGGGTTTACGGCGATCGGGCTCGACCCGTTCAGGCCCGTCGGACCTGAAGATCCCGTCGAGATCGACATCCCCGATGTCGAGATCCGTTGTCGGACCTATCCGACAGCGGGCCCAGCGACTGCACTGGAGAGGGGCTCGGCCGAACCCGGGGGGGAAGGTGTCTGGGATGGTTGTCGAACCGCTCGGCGTTCGACGTTGGGCGCAGTCGCTGCTGGGGACGGCAGGCGGGTTAGCTGACCGGCAGGTGTCGGCCCAGGGAACCGTAGGGCCGCACCTGGACATCGTGGGGCGCCGGGGGCGAGCAGTTGCCGTCGGGGGTTGGAGCCCGGTCGCGGCGGGCGCGGCTCGCCATCGTGGTCGCATCCTGCTGGTGGTCACCCGGGCCGCCGTTGACGCGCCTAACGGAGGTAGTTGTCCCGGTCGCGGGGACGGCCGACCCGGCCTATGGATCATGACCTTGACGACCTTCACGGCCAGCGCCGTCGACAGCGGTGTGCGGGTACCGGCGCCGCCGGGTGTGGATGAGGTGCTCGGCGCGAGTCTCGCCAGCGAGGGCGAGCACCTGCACCTGTGGTTCAGCGCGGGCACCGCTGACGGGCGCTGGGGGATCTATCACACGGTCAGTGCCGACGGTGCCGCGTGGTCCCCGCCCGCAGTGGTCGCCGGTCTGACCGCGGCAGGCGGGAACGACCGGGTGCTCTTGGCATCGGTGCTGCGGCGGGGCAACGAGTGGTGGATGTGGTACGCCGGCCACGACAGGCGAGGGCGGGGTCTGCACGTCGCCCGCTCCGTTGACGGGCGGGCGTGGCAGCACGGCGGGATGGCCGTGGATCGCGGAGAACCGGGCAGCGCGGACGCCGACGGCGTCGACTGCCCAGCCGTTGTCGAGGCCGCCGACGGGACCCTGGTCATGGCCTACGGCGCCGCCGACTCGCGCAGCATCGCGGCGGCGGTCTCCCGCGACGGCATCGTCTGGCGAAAGCTCGGTCCGATCCTGCACCGCAGGCTCGACGGTCCGGACTCCCGCCGTGTCTGGTACCCGGTGTGGCTGTCCACCGGGCCGGGCATCGCTGACCTGTTCTACGCCGGGCAGGACGATCACAGCCGCTGGAGCATCCTCACCGCCGGCCGGGTCGACCTGACACTGCTGGCCGCACTGCCCACTCCGCTGCCGATGACCAGCGCCGTTGACGCCGCGCTCACCCACATCCGTACCGCCGTCCCCGCCGATTACCTGGTCGAGCCGGACTATCACCGGCCCGCGCCGGTCTACCGCTCGCCGGACGGCCGGGTCGAGCAGCTCCGCCCCAGCACCAGCCCGGTGTTCGCCGTCCGGGACGGGCACGGCCGGCCGGCGGGCGTGCTGAAGCTCGGCCGGAACCGAGCGAGCGTCGAGCGACTCGGTCGACACCCATGGATGTCACGTCGAGTGAGGTTCGAGGGTGCCCGTGACCCGGGTTGACTGTCCGGAGTAGACGCAGCGGCTGGGATCTGATAGATCAGCTTTGTGTGGAAGTTGATCGAGGGTCAGCCGCTGCGCTGTGAAAGTATGACAGGACTCCCGACCGACCGGCTCGCTGACCTGATTGGCCGGGTTCGCGAGATCGTGGGCGATGAGTGGGAGAAGCCGCCGGTCGGGCGTCCGCACGTGTTGCCGCTGGCCACGGCGGTGATCGCGGTGCTGTTCGGACTCCGGCACAACATGCCCGACGAGGTCCTCGGCGAGGTGTTCGGCTGTTCGCAGGCCACGATCACCCGCTATCACCAGATCCTGCAGCCGATCCTGCGCTGGGTCACCCGTCCTGAGGTCGACCAGCGCGCCTGGAGCAGACCCGCCGTGACGGTGTGCTGGTTGACGGGTTCGTCGCCCCGGTCGGCGAACGCGAGTCCTACCACGGACTGTTCTCCGGCAAGAAACACCTGTCCGGGCAGAACGTGCAGGTCATCGCCAATCTCGATGGCCGCGTCGCCGACGTCGGCGAACCCGTCAACGGCGCCCGCCACGACGCGGCGGCGTTCTTCATCTCCGGCATCGCCGAACGCTGGGCCAGCCACCTCACCGACGGACCAGGCATGATCGGCGACGGCGGCTACCAGGGCACCGGCCCGATCACCCCGCACAAGAAACCACCCGGTGGGGAACTGACCGCCCAGCAAAAGGCGTACAACTACAGCGTCAACCGGCTCCGCGCCGCCGTCGAACGCGCCATCAGTCATCTGAAGAACTGGAAGATCCTCAAGACCGGCTACCACCGGATCATGACCGACTTCCCCGACGTGTTACGCACCGCCACCGCCCTGGAGATCTTCAGAACCGCCGCACCCGGGTTTTGAATGACCCTCCGAGCAGATCAAGTCGCGGATCGCGACGTTCCTGCGCGAGGATATGAAGCTGGAACTGTCCCAGTCCAAAACGTTGATCACCCACGCCGCCAGCCAGGCGGCGCGGTTTCTCGGCTACGAAATCCGAACCCAACGAGCCGACAACAAGCTCGACCGTCGCGGTCAACGGTCAGTCAACGCCGCGATCGGGTTGTTCGTGCCCAGGGACGTCATCAGGCAGAAGTGCGTGAACTATATGCGCGAAGGTAAACCGGCTCAACGCGGTTCGCTACTTCACGATCAGGACTTCACCATCATCGCGAAGTATCAGGCCGAGTACCGGGGGCTGGTCCAGTACTACCTCCTCGCCCAAGACGTGTTCCGCCTGGACACCCTGCGCTGGGTCATGGAGACCTCGATGCTCAAAACCCTCGCAGGTAAACACAAGTCCACCGTCACCAAGATGGCCAGAAAGTACAAGACGGTCATCGAAACCCATGACGGAAACGAACCTGTTTCCAGGTCACCGTCGATCGGGACCGGGGCAGGAAACCACTGGTCGCCCGCTTCGGCGGGATCCCGCTCAAACGCCAACGCACAGCCGTCCTTACCGACCTGTCACCGATCATGGCCAGCACAAAGCGAAACGAGTTGATCCACCGGCTCCTCGCCGACTGCTGCGAGATCTGCGAATCCCGGACGAACATCGAGGTTCACCATGTCCGCAAACTCGCCGACCTCAACCGCCACGACCGACCCGACAAACCAGCATGGGTGCACCTCATGGCCAAACGGCGCCGCAAAACCCTCGTTATCTGCCGGGCCTGCCACGAGAACATCCACGCCGGAAGGACAACCGCACCCACCCGGAACTGACCACTGGAGAGCCGTGTGACGAGAAATCGTCCAGCACGGTTCGGGAAGGGGCCGACGGAAAAGGACCCACACCACGGGCACCTCGCCGGCGGCCTACTTCACTCGGCGAGCGGCCCGGGGAAACGGGCCGGTGGCAACACCGGAACCGCGCCCCGGGCCGACTCAACAGGCTGTAGGTGCCCGTGTCGGCGGGATGTTCCCAGAAGACGCCGAACGCGGCGTGGTAGGCGTCGGTGAGTTCGTCCGGGTCGACCCGCGAGGTGAGGCTGGCCGCGAGCTGGCTGCCCACCCTGACGCCGTGAGCCAGGCTCGTCTTGGTGTCGACCAGGGTGTCGTCCACGTCGAAGCTGATGGCGACGGGTGGCCTCAGCGGAAGCGGGCCGAGCCGCGCGTGGAGGTACTGCGCCAGCACGGGCAGCGTGTCTGTTGGCTGTTCGCTGGCCATGGTGGGGGTCAGCATGCGACGCCCGCTCCTCTCGTTCCGGGCCGGCACATGGGTTTCACCGCGCTACGCTCTTCTCAAGGCGGCTGGGCGAGGCGGCTTTGAACCGGGTGGACCAGGGTTGTTTGGTGGCGTCGAGGGCGTGTTCGGCCAGTCGGAGGCGTTGGATGTCGGAGGTGCCGGCGGGGGCGAAGATGTGCAGGGCGTCGCGGAGGTAGCGCTCGATGGGTGATCGCTGCGGGTGGAGGCCGTGTGCGGCGTGGATCTCCATCGCGGTGCGGGCAGAGTCGATCGCGTATTCGGCGTTGATCAGCTTGGCGTTGATGAGTTCGGCGTCGCAGGGCTGCCCTCTGTCGAGCAGGTGCACCGCGTGGTAGGCGGCCAGCCGGGCGGTCATCAGCCGGGACTGGATGTGACCGAGCTGCTGCATCACCGTCGGCAGGTCGGCCAGCGGCTCACCGTAGCGGCGCTGGCCGGCCGCGTAGGCGACCGTGGTGTCGAGGATCGCCTGGTGGATGCCGAGGGCGACGGCGGCCAGATTGGGCCGGCCGTACAGGATGCTGGAGGAGTAGGCGACGTCGAGGCCGTCTCCTTCGCCGCCGAGCCGGTTGGCCGCGGGGACGCGGCAGTCGCTGAAGGTAATTTCGCCGAAGCTGAAGCCGTGCAGGCCCATGGCTGGCTGGTGCGGCGTGAGGTGTACGCCGGGCCGGTCGGCCTCCACCAGGAAGGCGGATAGTCCGCGGTTGCCGGGTCCGGTGCGGGCGACGACGCCGTGCAGGTCGGCGATGTGGCTGTTGCCGACCATGGTCTTCGTGCCGGTGATGAAGTAGTCGTCGCCGTCGCGGACAGCGGTGGTGGTCATGCCGAGGACGTGGCTGCCGGAGCCGGGTTCGGTGACGGCGATGGTGGGCAGGCAGGTGCCGGCGGCGATAGGGGGTAGCCAGGTCTGCTTCTGCTCGTCGCTGCCAAAGTGGATGATCTTCGCGACGCCGAGTTGGGATGCCTGAATCATGGCGCCCATGGCGGCCGATACCCGGGACAGTTCCTCGATGATGATGGTCTTGGCGAGGTGGCCCAGTCCGAGTCCGCCGTGGCCGGGGTCGATCGTGACGCCGAGCCAACCTTGGCGGGCGATCTGCCGGGACAGGTTGTGCGCCACGGTCCGGGATGCCTCCAGTTCCGGGATGTGGGGTCGGACTTCGGTCTCGGCGAACGCGCGGACCGTGTCCCGCAGGTGTGTGTGACGGGGGGTGAGGTGGTAGCCGTTGACCATCTGCCGATCTCCTCGTGAGTCGCCCACGGTGCCCTCCGGCGGCGGTGGGTTACGCCGCCGGGTGGGACCGTGGTGGGGGTGCTGTCACAAGCAGTTCCTGGAACTTGAGCTGCCGACCGGCCGGAGCGACGGGTGTGTCCCATGTCCGCTGGATGAGGTCGGTAGCGCGATCGGAGGTTGTCGGGCCTTCCAGGGAGTTACCGGGGAGGGCGTTCTCGCTGGTTGATGAGCTCGGACAGTTCGGCGGCCAGGTTCTTGATGGTGGTGAGCCCTTCCTGGCCCCAGGCGCGGGGCTCGGTGCCGACGACGCAGATCGTTCCCAGGGTGGTGCCGGTGTGGTCGATCAACGGGGCGCCCAGGTAGGTGCGGATGCCGAGCTGGTCGACAACGGGGTTGCCGGCGAACCGTGGGTAGGAGCAGACGTCGTCGAGCACGAGCGCCTTGCGCCGGGCGACGACGTGCGGGCAGAACCCCTGGTCGCGAGACATACGGCGGCCCGGTTCGAGTGGGGTGACCGGTGCCGATATCCCCGGCTGGGTGGTCCGGGCGGTGTACAAGCCGGCGAAGAACTGGCCGTGCTCGTCGAGGAAGTTCACCATCGCCCACGGCATGGCGGTGGTCTGTGCCAGCCTGCGGGCGAAGTCGTCGAACTCCCGTTCGGGCCTGCCGAGTCCGAGCGCCCGCAGCCGGTGCAGCCGCTGCGGCGCCTCCCGGTCGGGCGGGGTCAGGGGTTGCGGCTCGAAACTGTCGCTGGTCATGCTCGGCTGCCTGCCTCTATCGACGGATTAGCGGATACGGGCGGGGGGTCGGTGAGCATCAGGTGCCGCAGGAGCGCCACCAGGACGGCGGTCGCGGACCGTGGGTGGCGGGCGTCGCACATCACGAGCGGCACCTCGGGCCGCAAGCTCAGAGCCGCCCGCACCTCAGGAGGGTCGTAGCGGTGGGTACCGTCGAACTCGTTGACGGCGACCAGGAACCGCATGTGCCGGGATTCGAAGAAGTCCACGGCGGCGAAGCAGTCCGGCAGGCGGCGGGTGTCGACCAGCACCACCGCGCCAAGCGCGCCGTGGCACAGCTCGTCCCACATGAACCAGAATCGGTCCTGTCCTGGCGTGCCGAACAGGTACAGCATGTTTTCGGAGTCGATGGTGATGCGGCCGAAGTCCAACGCCACGGTGGTGGTCGTTTTGCCCTCCACCCCGGTGAGGTCGTCGGTGCCAACGCCGGCCTCGGTGAGTAGTTCTTCAGTGGACAGCGGTGGGATCTCGCTCGTCGCGGCGATGAAGGTGGTCTTCCCGACGCCGAACCCGCCGGCGATCAACACCTTGAACGCGTTCGGTGTCCAGTCAGAGTCGTTGCTGTAGTCCGGCAAGAAGCTTCTCCAGGATCGGTCGGTCAGTCGGGTCGGCGACCGGGCTGGGTGGGCGGGTGCGTACCGCGCCGACCGCCACCAAATCCGCCAGCACCACCTTGGCGATCGCCGCCGGTAGCCTCATCCGGGCGGCCACCTCGGCGACGGTGGTCGCGACACCGCACAGGCGCAGGGCCACGTCGTGGTCCGGCTCCAGCCGTCCTCGAGGTGGCGCGCCGGTGGCGACAACCCACGACAGCAGTTCCATCGGGTGCGTGGGCCGGGTCCGCCCCGCGCTGACGGTGTAGGGGCGCACCAGGCGTCCGGCCGCGTCGTCGAGCCAGGTTTCCTGATGTGCACCGCCGGCGGTGGTCATCGAACGGCGGGGACCGGTGCACCGGCGCCGCGGGCAGGTGTCGCCAGATAGGGCCGGACGCTTTTGACCATCTGCGACATCTCGTAGCCGAGTACGCTGACATCCGCCTGGCGGCCCGCCAGCACCGCCAAAACCGCGCCTTCACCCGCCGCTGTGACGAACAGCAGCGTCTCGTCGAGTTCGGCCAGCACCTGTCGCACGCCGTTGCTACGGTCGAACCTCTCGCCGGCGCTGCGGGCCAGGGAGAACAACCCGGAGGCGATCGCCGCCAAGTGGTCCGCGGCGTCATTGTCCAGTCCGTGGGCGGCCCGAGGCAGCCCGTCGGACGACAGCAGAAGTGCGCTGCGGGTGTGTGGCACGCGTTCCGCCAGGCCGGACAGCAACCAGGCCAGTTCCTGGCCAGGCGTCTTGGTCGTCACAGCACAACTCCTTCTCACGATCAACGGGGGTCGCCGCTCGCGGCGGCGCCGCGCAGGAAACTGGCCATCATGGTCGGGTCGTGGTCGCCGGCCGGGCGGTTCACCGACGCCGGACGGCTCTGTCGTAGCGGGGCGGCCAGGTGTGCTTGCCGCTGACGGCGCGGCAGCGCGGGGCGGGCAGCCCCGCCGTTCCCGCCCGTTTGACCGGTGGCCACAGCAGGAACGGGGCCTACCGGGAACGCCTCGGATGGCGCGGCTTGCGTCTCCTCGGGTGGCGGCGCGGGTAGGCGGTTACGCGCGCTGGCCGGCGATGGCGGGGTACCGATCAGTGGCGATGGCACCGTCGGGGTTCCTGTTGGCCCGCCCGACGATGGCGTTTGGCCTAGGTCCACGGCCGTCGGTTGCTCGGCCGTTCGGTCTCCGAGCAACGCCGCCGGCAGGACTACCACCGCCTGCATGCCGCCGTAGACGTTGCTTTGTAATAGGACTTCGATGCCGTGCCGGTGGGCCAGCGCGGAGACGACCCACGCCCCGATCCGGCCGTCGCGCAGTAAGTTCCCGACATCCACCCGGCTCGGGTCCGCCAGCAGAGCGTTCACGCGATCCTGCTCAGGATGTGGCATCCCCAGACCGCGGTCATCAACCTCGACCGCCACCCCGGCCGCCACCCGGCGAGCACGCACCGTTACCTCCGTGTGAGGAGGTGCGAAGGCGGTCGCATTTTCGATCAATTCGGCGAGCAGGTGCACGACGTCGGCTCCCGCATGCCCCTGCATTGTTCCCTCGACCGGTGGTACGACCCGTACTCGCGCGTACTGCTCCACCTCGGCGATCGCCGAGCGGAGTACCTCGACCAGCGGCAGCGGGCGGCTCCACTGCCGCCGCGGCACGGCCCCTCCGACCACCGCTAGGTTCTCCGCATAGCGGCGCATGCGGGTCGCGAGGTGATCGACCTGGAACAACCCCTTGAGCAAGTCCGGGTCCTCGACCTGCGCCTCCAGGACATCCAGCAACTGGATCTCCCGATGCACTAAGCCCTGCAACCGCCGTGCAAGGCCGACATACACCTCTTGCTGCCCCGCCACCGGCTGCCCCGCAGCGGGCGGGATGGCCACTGCGGCGCGGGCAACGGACCGGGCGATTGCACGACCGTAAACGAAAGCGCTGGTGACAATCGCGAGGCACGCCACCGCAGCGCACAGGACCACCAGTGTGGCAGTCATCGGGACTGGACCCGGCGCCAGTGCCAGAACCGAGACCGCCGTCCCCACGCCGATCACCGCTACCGCAGCCGCCGGCGCCACACACACCCGCATCAGTTGGACGTGCAGGCCAGTCCTGTGCGGCCCTCCGGCCGCCGCGTCGAATCGGACTTGCACCCTGCCTCCCCAGTCGCAGGTGGCGCGAGCCGCAGGCTCGCTCCACCGGCTGCGACGCCGGCCGGCCTCGGACGGTGGCGCGCTACCTGCCGTACCCGGTCGGTTCCTGTGTCGCAGCGATCGATGTCAGAACTCAGTTATGGCGAATGTGTTTGGCGTCGAACACCGTCGACACGAAGAATCGACATGAGATCCGTGCCGCCTGTCAGCCACGCAACTGCCCAAGCCGTCCTCGAATCGAACATTCGCGCCGTTCAGATCGACGAGCGGACCATGGCTACTACCGCGAATCGAGATGGCATGCGAGACGAACGTGTCCGGACGTCTGGCCGTGTCGGATTTCGGTGTCGAGGGTGTTCGACACGAACAGATTCCCCGTTAACTAGATCGAAAGTCCCGTGAGCCCGGCCAGGCGATGCCAACGCCGCCCTGGGAGCGGGCGGGTACCGGGAGGGCTTATGAGTAAGCGGTTGGTCGTCGATACTCACGCTAGCTCCTGCTATTTCCGGACCTCCGTGGAGGACGGCGAACGCAAGGCGCTGGTGCAGATCACCGAGCGGTGCAACCTGCACTGCGCTCACTGCTTTGTCTCATCGACACAGGCCGGGATGGACATCACGCTCGACGATATGGTCGAGGCGGTCCTGCCCCGGCTCCGGCGAGCCCGGGTCGCGCGGTTGACGCTTACGGGCGGGGAGCCCTTCGTCCATCCTCATCTACTGGAAATCTGCGCTGCTGCATCTGGAATGGGGCTGGCCATCAAGATCTGCACTAACGCCACCCAGACGAGCGACAGACAGATCGCCGCGCTCGCCGCGCTGGGCAAGGTGCGGGTCAACGTCAGCTTCGACGGGTTCCGCTCCGCCTCGCATGGCCGGTTTCGGGGTAACCGGGACTCCTTCACCGTCACCCGGGAAACGACGCGTAAGTTTGCCGAGGCCGGGCTGCTGCACGGCATCTTGTCGACGCCCAACGTGCTTACCCAGCCGGAGGAGTTCGCCGAGCTGTGCACGTTCGCCGCAGACTTGGGAGCCGAGTATGTGTTGATGAACCCGCTGTCGAGCTTCGGCCGGGGCGTGAAGTCTCACCGGCGGCTCGCCGCGCCGGAGCAGACGATGCGGGCGATCGCCGCCGCCACCACGCCCCTAGCCAGCCGCGTCGAGTTGGTGCCAATCCGGTTTCCGAACGACAGCCGGCCCCTATCCGGCTGCGACGCCGGCACCCTGATCTACGTCTTCGCTAACGGCGACACGGCGGTCTGCCCGTACCTGGTCTTCGCCGCCCGGACACCGCAGTCCCAACACACCGACCGGGAGTTTCTGATCGGCAACATCCTCAACGGGGAGATCTCCGACACCCTCGATCAGTACCGTTTTCACGACCGCTACCAGGTCGGGGCCAACGCAACCTGTGGCGCATGCACGTTAAGCGGTTCCTGCGGCAATGGCTGCCCGGCAGCGGTGGTCGCCGCCGGGAAGCGCATCGGTGAACCGGACGCCGAACAGTGCCCGCCCGAGGCCGTCCGGCTCCCGCTGGTGTCGATCCAACCTGTCAGAGCCTGACGCGTCGTGTTGATCGTGATCGAGGGACCCAACGGCGTTGGGAAGACAACCATCGCGAGGCTACTGGCCGAGCGACTGCGCCATCGCGCCGATCAATCCGTGCACCTGACGACCGAGCCCACCAGGACCCGCCTGGGCGAGCTGCTTCGCGAGGCCGAGGCCATCATCCACGGCCGCGCTCTCGCGCTCGCCATCGCGGCCGACCGCACCATGCACGTCGAGGACGAGATCATCCCTACGCTCGACGCCGGCAACATCGTGATCAGTGACCGGTACGTGCAGTCCTCGCTGGTGCTGCAACGGGTTGACGCGGTCGACCTACGGGAGATCTGGAGCTACAACCGGTACGTCCTGCAACCCGCCATCTCGATCTATCTGGTCGACGACTCGCGTACCATCGCCAGGCGACTCGCCGCACGTCGGCGCTTGACGAGGTTGGAGGCCACCGGCACTCCCGAACGCGAGTTGCAGCTCTACGACCAGGCGTTCGACTTCCTTGGCCGCCAGTCATGGCATCAGGCGAAGATCGATTGCCGGGAGCGGGACCCGGACCAGGTGGTCTCCGCCATCCTCGATATTCTCAGCCCCTTGCTCGCCCGCCGCCCGGCGGCCTGACAGTCTCGCCTCGTGCTATCGATCCTGACCTTGAACATCCAGGCCACCTCCCGGCGGCGTGCCGAGCCGCTGGTGCGGTGGCTCGCCGGCCGCCCGGAACAGGTCCTCCTGCTGACCGAAACCAGCGGCGGTGACGGTACTGCCTATCTGCTCGACCAGTTCCGCCGTGCCGGCTGCCAGGTGCAGCATCCGCCCCTGCCCGGCGACCGCGGCGCGGCGATGATCAGCCGCGTGCCGGTCACCGCCCGGCCGGATATCACCGCTGGGCTGAGTATCCCCGGGCGAGCCGTCGCCGCCACTGTTCACACCGATCCACCGATGACGGTGCTCGGCATCTACGTTCCGTCTAGCAACCGTGCCCCCGGCAGGGTCGAGCGCAAGCGGACGTTCCTCGCCTCCCTCGTCGACACGCTCGATCGCATGCCCGACGACGAGCGGACACACCTGGTGCTCGGCGGGGACTACAACGCCGTCACTCGCGACCACCAACCGGCCTATTCCGGTGTGTGGCTGCCGTTCGAGTACGCCCTGTTCGACGCCCTCACCGCTGCCGGCCTCACCGACGTACACCACTATCTCGCGCCAGGCGTCCAGCAGCACAGCTGGTACGGCCGGGCCGGCAACGGCTACCGCTTCGACTACCTGCACGTCGGCGCCGCCTTGCGCGACCGGCTCTGCGGTGGCCGCTACCTGCAGGAGCCCCGCGAGCAGCGCCTCACCGACCACGCGGCCGTCACCCTGGACCTGGACCTGCTGGTCGACACGATCGACATTCGCCCCCTGCCGGCGGTGGCCGAGCCGGCGACCCTGTTCTAGGTCATCGCCATCCGCGCACGGATCAGCGAATCGTAGGTGTCCATCGTGCGTTGCAGTGGCACCCCCAGCGTGACGGCGAACCGATCCAACTCGGCCTGGACCCGCTCACCGTGGTCGCCGACGGCGATGCGCTCGATCTCCAGGAATGCACCAAGCCCGTCTACCTCGTCCAAGCAGAGCGACATCGGCCCGATGGTGGCCGTGCGGCGCGTCTTGCGAATCCTCACCGTCGGGTAAAAGCCTAGCTGCTGAATCGCGGCGTGCATTTGCTCCCGATCTGCCACCTCGGTCTCGTGCTCAACACACGACTGCTCATTGGCCACCGGCGTCTTGACCGTCAGCAGATGTCGACCTCGCTCGGTACGCAGACGCGCAAACGGTACCCCGATCTTGGACTGGCCGTACGCCCAACCGACCCTCGCGTACGCCTGATCATCCTGAACGATCGGCGCTGACAGGACCCCACCACGCATCCTGAGAGCCCCCTCCAACGCCGAGAGGTCGCCGATGCGGTACTTGACCTCCACCTCGTACGTGGACAGCTCGGTCGTACTTATCGTCTGGAGTGTGTCGATGCCCGTCACGTCGTCGTACCCTACGGCGCGACCACCCAGGCCGGTGTATCACCGCGCCCAAGGGCACTGTCACATTGGCTACTCCCGCGAATCGAGATGGCATGCGAGACGAACGTGTCCGGACGCCCTGGGACGAAGCCATCGCTGATGTAGAGGCAAGCGCGCCCGATGAAATTCGACCTATGTATAACGACCGACCAGCACGAACCTGCGCAAGCAGTCACCCTAACCGATGTCGCCCTAATGGTCGTTCACAGACAGAGCGGCGAGCGAGGCGGGGACAAGGAGAATGCAGGCACCTGACAGAGCGGGAAAATTTCGTGAGTGGCAGGCGCGTGCGGTCTACCACCGCTCACTGCCCCTTCTCCGTAGCGGATCGGGCTTTTCGTTCTCGACAGGGTGAAGCCGGGGTCAGCGGTCAGGATGGCGCCGGTCAGATACGTCGGCCGGCGCCACCGCCTCGCCGATGCCTCGCGAGGGTCCGGTGACTAAGTGGCGCGGCCGGCCAACAACTTCCGCCGGCACCTGCTGCGATTGCGGTGGAATGGCTCACGGTTGTCACGCTTTCCGGGCGAGCGCAGCGTACTGGGGCAGCATTGCGCCGTCGGTTGTCTTGTTGCGCCACAGCGAGCAGGACACGAGCCCGGGATCGATCAATTACAGGCCGTTGATGAGGTGTCGGATTTCGCCGCTGCTGCGGACGCGGATCGGCGGCCTAGCGTGTTTGTTCCAATACTCCATGGCCGTGCGGTTGACCTCACCGCTGAGTTCGTAGGTCGCCGGTGTCGGAAACCCTCGACACGGATTTTCGACTCGGGATAGGGCCACCTGCCCTGGCCGGTTTAGATGTCACGGGAAGGCCCCGAAATAAGAAATTTTCACCTCAATGTCGCTGTCCATCGAGATTCTCGGAGATGAGTTTTCACACTGCGTCCAGCCCTGACTGGGAAACGAGGTACCTCTTCACTTCGAGTCACCGACGACTCGATGTCGAAAATCCGTGTCGAGCGTGGCCGACATGAACTCCGCTGCGTGAGGGTCGTACTACGGGTCTCCGCCGGCGAACGCGGGCGAACCCGAGGCATACGAGACGTGCTCAATTCCTGACAGCCCGCGAACGGTCCTCTGGAGGTACTCATGACTTCCCAGCCGGCAAAGGTCGCCGCCAGCGGCCGTCGTGACGGCCCGCAACGGGTCATGGTGACCGGTGCCGCGGGCATGCTGGGATCCGCAGTGCTAGCGGCGCTGGACGAGACGGGTGCTCAACTGGTCCGGACCGACATCAAGCCGGGGTGGCTCCAGCTCGACGTCCGCGACCGGGCCGCTGTCAATCACATGATGGGGGTCTTCAGCCCCGATCTGGTCATCCACCTTGCCGCTGCGACCGATCCGGAGGCGTGCGAGACAGACCCGCAGCTCGGCTGGTCAACGAACGCCACCGGTACGGAGAACGTCGCGCTCGCCGCCGCAGTCATGGGCGCGACGCTGGTGTACGTGAGCACGGCGCGGGTGTTTGACGGTGCCACCGACCGGCCGTACGTCGAGTCCGACGAGCCAAACCCGGTCAATGAGTATGCGCGGTCCACGCGTTGCGGCGAAGGACTGGTCACCGAGCTCTGCGAGCGCTCGTTCGTGGTGCGGGCGGGTTGGCTGATGGGTGGGGGCCGGGACCGGGATCGCACGTTCCTCGGTGCGGTCCTCGGGCAGCTTCGCGACGGCGCCGACACGATCTTCGCCGTCGGTGACCAGTTCGGCTCGCTCACCTACACCGTCGACTTCGCCCGCCGCCCGCTGCGCCTGGTCGACACTGACCGGTACGGGCTGTATCACATGGTCGGCTGCGGCGGGCCGACCCGGGCGGAGATCGCGGCGCACATTCTGCATGAACTCGGCCTCGCTGGGCGGGTGCGGCTGGTGACAGTCGATTCGGACCACTTCGCCGACCGGTACCCGGTGGCCCGGCCTCGCTTTGAGGTGCTACGCAATGCCGCCTTGGAAGATCTGGGCCTTAACGACATGCGTCCATGGGAGTTCGCGCTTAGTCACTACCTGCGGACCGAGTGGTCGGATCTCGACCAGACCCTTGCCTCGCAGGTGACGCGATGAACCCCACCAGCAGCGACGATCCGCTCAAGCCTCGGGTTGACGATGGCATCCGGATCCGGCTCAAGAGTAGCTACCGCGGCGAGCAGCGCACACGCTGTGCCGTGTACCGCCAGGAGAGCCTCTACGGGCTCAAGCATTCGGTAGAGGGCTGGGTCACGCGATGCCCGAGCAGCGCCGAGGAACTCGGCGTGCACCTGCCCGCCACCCTTACGGACTACGGCGCCCGGGCCCGGCTGCGCCCACTGCTGGACGAGCTGACCTTCACCCGTCGGATCGAGAACTTGTTTGCCGAGTTCCTCAGCCGCCGCGGCCTCAATCCAGCAGAACACCGGACGATCCCGCTGGCCCCGGTAGCCGTTCCGGAGGGCGGCAATGTTTGAACCCCGCGCGACGAGTACTTACGGCCCGTCGCCTGTCGGCCTCGCGGGCATCACCGCACCACCCGATTTCACCACCGCACCAGAACCGCACTCCGCCAGTCTGCGGCACGCCCTCGCTGGCCGGTACTCGCTGCCGCCCGAGGCGTTCGTCGTCGGCGCGGACACGGCAATCCTGCTGCACCACCTGGTCGCTCGTGCCGCCGCCTCCGGTGGCGGCGAAACCGTCTACTCGGAGCCGTCGTGCCACCTGTACCGCTCACTCACCGTCGACTACGGGCTGATCGGCCGAGCGGTGCCGCTACGCGACTACCGCCACGACCTATCCGGCCTCGTCGGCGCGGTGTCCGAGCGGACCCGGATCGTCCTGGTCGACAGTCCGCATAACATCACCGGCACCACCACGCCGCTGTCCGACCTGGTCGCCCTCGCCCAGGTTGTGCCCGACCGCGCGGTGGTCGTGCTCGACAACGTCAACGGCGAGTTCCAGGACGACGACGAGTTCGACAGGTGGTTCCGCGACCTCGTCGAGCGCAGGGTGCCGATCATCGTCTGCCGCAGCCTTTCGAAGACACGCCGGCTGTTCGGGCTGCGTGCCGGCTACATGATCGGGGCTCCTGCCGTGCTGGGCGCGCTCGGGCCGATCCTCCTGCATTACGACATCGGCACGCTGACCCAGGTCGCCGCGCAGGCCAGCCTCGCCGACCATGCAACGTTCGAGGCGAACCGGCACGTGGTCGTTGAGGGCCGGCATCGGCTCGCCGCAGTGCTCGACGAGGCTGGGATCCCGTTCGCGCCCAGTGAGTCCACCTCGATCCTGCTCCACGCCGGCCCTGCGGCCAGCCAGCTCGCCTACCGGCTGTCCAGCGCGGGCTGCGGCCTGCGCAGCCCATCAACCGGTGGAGTACCGGCGGGTCACATCCAACTCTTCATTGACAGCGCCGACACTCCGGCACGCGTGGCGAGAGTGCTAACTGAGTGGCAGGAGCCGCAATGAAGATCACGGTCTCGTCATCTACACGGGTGGAGCCGTGGGTGCGCTCTCCCGGTATGCCCGGGGCAGCGGCCGGTTGTCGGTGCACCGGCTAGACACGATCGAAACCATGCCGCACGGGAAGGCACGGTGCTGGGTCGCCGCGACCTTCCCCGACGCCGTGTTCGCGTTCGCGCTACGCCGTCTTCGGGCGGTTCCTGCGCGGGATCAGCTTGGTCGTCGCCGCGGCCGTGGCCTTCTTCAACTCCGCTAACACCGAGGTGTAGGTGTCGGCGGTCAGGTTGTAGGAGGAGTGGCCGAGGGTGTCCTGGATCTCCTTGATGGTTGCTCCGGTAGCGAGCATCAGGGTCGCGGCAACGTGCCGGAGATCGTGGAACCGTACCGGTGGCAGCCCGCTGCGTTCGACGAGCCGGTCGAACCGGCCCGTGACCGTCTCCGGGTGCCACGGCTGGCCGTCCCGCTGTCTCACGAAGAAGATGTCGCTGTCGACCCAGGCGTCACCGGCGGCGACCTTCCACGCCGCGCGGCGGAACAGGTACCGGCGTAGGCTCGTTACGCTCTCGTCGCTGATTTCGACGACCCGGTCCCCGGCCGCCGACTTCACCGCCTTCTCGACGATCTTGTAGCCGACGCTCGTGCGCTGGGTGGTGATGGTGATCGCGGAGGCTTCCAGGTCGACGTCGTAATCGTGCAGGCCGCACAACTCACCCCGCCGTGGCCCACAGTGAACAGCCAGATCGAACAGGGCATACAACTCGCGATCCTCGGACTCCGCGAAGTCCAGAAACTCGCCCACCTGCGCCGGTGTCCAGACCATAACCGGGCTGGGCCGCTGGCCGGTGTGTCGCCACCGGTTGACCGCCACATCCGTCCACAACCGAGGCCTCGGCGGCCTGCCGGACTCCAGCTCGACCGACTCGGCCGGGTTGTACTCGACTAATTTATGGCGGTAGAGCCGGCGTGCGTCGTTGAGCGCCTTGCGTAGCGTCGCGAGGATCCGCTGCTGGCTGGCATCGCCGACGGTGCGGATCCCCTTGACCGCGTCGCGAATCTCTTTGACGGGGCTGGCTTTGGCGGCGAGGATCTCGGCGTTGCGGGCGTCGATCGTCGCGAACACCGACTCGATGTGCGCGACGCCGAGTTCCTGCAACGCCACCTGCCCCAGATGCGGCGTCCAGTACTTGTCGATGTGGTCCTGGTAGCTGCGCCTAGTCGCCGGTGCCAACTTGGTCCGACCCTTGATCCACTCGGCGAGGTACTCGCCGAGGGTGAGCCGGTTGTCGGCGGGCACGTCGGCGCGGATGCGGCGGGCGACGTGATCAGTGTCGGGAAGCGGCTGGTTTGGCTTGCACGCCTGCAGCAGGTCGGCGATCTGCCGGCGCAGCACCTCGTCGCGGCCAGCGAGGTCGAGCAGCGTGCGGGCGTGGTCGCGTTCCTGTGCGGCCTCCTCGCGGGTGTCGAAAGCGGTGCGGCGTAGCTGCCGCCGCTTTCCGGCGGCGTCGACCGGGAGTTCGAGTTGGTACCGCCACGAGCCGTGGTGGGGGTTCCAGCCGTTGCCCCGGCGTAGCTTGGGGCACCTGGCGCCGAGGCGCGTGCCGCCCTCACGGCAGCCGCAGCGTTTGGTGATGGATCCGTCTGCCATGACGAGTTCTCTCCTCGCCGATGTCGCCGTTGGCGACCATCGGATTGTCGGGTGTCCGTTGGGTGGTGATCACCGCTCGTCTCGGCCGCGTGATCAAGTCGTGGACGGCGGGGTGGGGTGTTCGGTGGGGACGCTGAGGGCGGTGAGGATCGCGGCGACGGAGACCCGGTAGCGGGATCCGACCCGCAGCACCGGCACCGGTAGCCGGTTCCCACGTGCCAGCTCGTAGGCGCTGTTGCGGGACAGGCCGAAGATCTCGCCGACGGTGGCGACGTCGGTGACCGTCCCGAGCGCGCGGATGCGCTCGACGGTCCACACCGAAGCGGGTACGGGGGCGTCGTCTGCGGCAGTGCTGGCCGTGCTGTCCATGAGGTTTCGTCCTTTGGGAGAGGGGGAAGGGCCCGCCACCGTGGTGGCGGGCCCTTGGATGGATGGTTCGCTGGTGTGGTGGTCAGCTCGATGGTTCCCAGCGGCTCCGCGCGATATCGGCGGTGCCGTGGTCGATGCGGGGGCGGCTGGGTCGTGACCAGCCCGGTTGCGGTGGTCGGGAGGCGACGATTCGCCACCCGCTCGCTCGGAGGCTGGCTCCGCTTTCCCCGTCTTGGGTGTAGGTGACCAGGCGCCGGTAGCCCAATGCCCGGGCTGCCTGCCACGCCGCCGCGTACAGCAGCGAGTTCGCGTGACGGGTGCCGTCGGTGGCGACCCTGGTGACCTCGAGCGTCAGGCCGTCGTCGAGCATCCGGGCGACCGGACGCCCGACGACGGCGACGCCGACCAGGACATCATGTTGGGCCGCACCTACGCTGAACTTGTGACCGCGCGGCGGCCGGTGATGCCTGTGCCACTCCGCGACGAAGCGGCAGGCTTCGGCGAAGGTGACTGGAACGGTTCGCAGGCTCACCCGCCGTCCTCCCCAAGCGTCTTCTCGGGCAGGTGCGGGGCGAGTCGGATCAGGGCCTCGTCGTGGAACGCGGCGCTGATGTCGATGCCCACGTAGCGGTGGCCAAGCTGGAGTGCGGCGAGCGCCGTCGTCGCCGCTCCGGAGAACGGATCCAGGACGCGGCCACCAGGCTGGCAGCCGGCCGCGATCGCCCGCAGCGGCAGATCGATGGGGATCGGCGCCACGTGCGAGCCCCTGTAGGGGCGGGTCGCGATCCGCCACACATCGCCCGGGTTACGACCGCAGGGATGGGCGGCGGTGTGGGCGTGGCCGAGCGGGACAAGGTTGCCCGCACCGGCCCGAGGCCGGTCGACATACTCCTCGACGGTCGGCTCCAGCCCGTACTGCGGGTCGACCCACGTCGCCCCGCACCGACCGCATGACGCTCCGCCAATCCGCCGATCCGCTCGCAGCGGGTGCGGACAAGCGGGGTTGCCGCCGCGCCACGTGCCGGTGCCGTAGTCGCGCAGCGACCAGAACGGAGGGCTGGTGACGATGGAGTCGACGCTCGCATCCGGCATGGCGGTGAGCACCTGGCGGGCGTCGCCGAGGTGCAGCTCGACCGGGCCGACCTTCCGGTACCGGTAGGCGTCGAGCAAGGTGGGATCGGTCATTCCGGCACCGCCCACCGGTACGGGCACAGCAGCAGCCGCAACGCAGCCGCGGCCTGTTGCGGGACAACGCCGTTGCCGAGTACGCGCAGCGCGCCGGTGCGCGGCAACCCAAGCGTCGGCTCGGTCACCCACTGCCAGTCGCGGCCCATGAGCCATTCCACGAACGGCGGGGCCAGGACCGGCCTGCCGTGCCGCCCTTGTTGGGTCGGCTCCGGCACGGGCCGGCCGAGCAACAGCTCCCACCGCGCTACCGCTTCGGCGTAGACGCCCCACCGGTCGGCGTCTGGCTGGCCCAGCCCGGCAACGGTGGTGCGTAGGTCGGCGCCACCGTCGCCGTGCCGGCCGGGCCCGCGAGCGTCGGAGGCGCGCGGGGTGGGCAGGGTCCGGGCCGGTACCCGTACGGCCGCCGACGGGAGGGTGAGGTCCCCGCGTGACCCGCGTTGCGCCGGGCAGCCCTTGGTTCCGTCGGTTGCCCTCGGTGTGGGCAGCAGCACCTGCGACAGTGGGGGCCGCCACCCCGCGCCGGCCCGCCGGCCCAGGGTGCCGGTGTCGCTGGCTCTCGGCGTCGGCAGCAGCCGAGCGGCGTCGGTCAGAGTCCGTCCCGCATGTCCGCTGGGTGTGGTTCGTCCGGGGGCGGCATTGGCCGACGATCTGCTGTCGGCCACGGTCGGGGTGGGCAGTAGGCCATGGCGAGTACCGCCCGGCTCGACCAAATCCGGCAACCCGTATTGGTGGCCGGGGCCCTTGCCGTCACGGGCGCACGGCGTCGGCAGCCTCGGCACCCCCTCCCTCCGCGGGAGTGGCCAGCAGGAACAGCCGGTCTCTGCGGTGTGCTGCGCCGATGTCGGATGCGCGTAGGCACGTCCAGCTCGTGTCGTACCCGATCTCGGCCAGGTCGGCTTGGACGACGTCGAGTCCTCGTCTGAGGAGGGCGGCGACGTTCTCCACCGCGACGAGGCGGGGTCGAAGTACGCGAACGGCTGTGGCGACGTGCTTCCAGAGGCTGGAGTGTTCCCCTGTGATTCCTTGCCGTCGCCCTGCGTTGGAGATGTCTTGGCAGGGAAATCCGGCGGTGAGGATGTCGACTGGCGCGACCTGGGCCCATTCGACGACGCTGATGTCACCGAGGTTGGGGACCTCTGGCCAGTGGTGGGCGAGGACGGCGTTGGCGTGCCGGTTGGTTTCGGCGTACCAGGCGAGTTGGCCGCCGAGCACCAGCTCGACGGCCAGGTCGAGTCCGCCGTACCCGGTGCAGACGGATCCGATCCGTGGGCGGGTGGTGTGATCAATGCTCACGCCACCTCCCCGCGTCCGGTGTCCGCGACTGTCGGCTCGTCGTGCGGGCAGGTCCACGGCCCGCAGCCCGGCATGTCCGTCGGCTGCGGGCGTGGACGCAGAACCACCTCGTCGAGCGGCACCCGTGCCCTGTGCAAGAAGAACTGGCCCCGCAGCGGATGCCCATCGGCGTTGGCTCGCGCGGAGCCGTTGCGGATGGAGTGGTCGAACGCGACCGCGTCCGCCCACTCCTGTGGGCTGTGCTCGTGCAGCATGACCCAGAAGCCGTCGTCGTGGTACGGACAGCCCACGCACGATGACTTCGGGGTGTCCCCAAGTCCCTGCTGGTGCAGGTAACGGAGGCAGTCGGTCCGCCGCCAACCGAGGTCGAGCAGTGGGTGTACGTTTCGCATGTAGCCGACGTCGGAGTCGCGGGCTCGGCCGATCTCGTCCAGGCTGATGCCGATCGCCATCTCCGCCCGGACTCCGGCCGGTACCCGAGCGGGGTGCGGGTAGCCAAGCCGGCGCCGCACCTCGGCCTTGATCGGTTTGATCTTGTACTCGGAGGTGCATTGCCGTCTCGCCATGCCCCGCTCGCCGTTCGGGCCGAGCGTGAACAAGGGCATCGAGGCGAAGCGGTGCCTTGGGTCGAGCGCGTCGGCCCGGATGTCTCCGGTGCTGACGCGCACGACCTCGATCCCGGCCCGCTCGGCGATACCGGTCAGCCGGTTCAGATGCTGGTAGACCGTTGAGGGTTCCCAGCGCGTGTCGGCGAAGATCGCCGCGTCGAATCGTGGGATCCTGCCCTGTGCGGCCAGCAGCAGGAGCGTGGAGCTCTGCACGCCGGCACCCAGGGACAGGTAGCGGTGGGTGGGTGCGGTCACGCAACCACCTCGGTTCCGTCTTCTGGCGACGTCCCCTTGGCGAAGACCAGGACGTCTTCGTGGGCGATGAGGTGCATCGGCACCCCGCCGGCCCTGGCCTTTCGCACCTGCTGGAGCTGGAAGAAGCTGGGGCGGGCGACGAGGTGCCCGTCGCGGACGGCCGCGAGCAGCGCGATGCACCGCTCGATCGGGACGAGGCCAGCGCGGAGACCGGCGGCGATGACGGCGCTGGGCAGGTCGACCAGCTCTCCTCGCTTGCGCCACGGCCTCGCGGTGACTATGACGACGCCGCCCGGCCGCAGCAGGGTGGCGCAGCCGCCCAGGATCTGCGCGAACCCGTCGGCGAGGCCGGTGAGGTCGCGGTAGGCGAGGTTGCCCTTGTCCTCGCCGTCGTTGTACCGGTCGTCGTACTTGACGACCCCGCCCTCGCCTGGGCGGACCAGTCCGTGCACCGTCGGCCCGTACGGCGGTGAGGTGACCACGAGCGCCACCTGGCCGGTGAGTGCCTTCGGTACGAGCGACATCAGTCGGGTGGCGTCGCCGCGGATCACCGACGCGCGTCCGCTGGCACCCTGGTCGTGGGCGTGGCGGATGTTGGCATCGGCGATGTTGCTCCACTGCGGCTCGTACTCGATGCCGAAGGCGTCACGGCCGGCGTGGACCGCCTCGACGAGGGTGGTGCCGATCCCGCACATCGGGTCTAGGACCAGGTCACCGGACTGGGTATAGGCGCCGATCGCGTGGGCGGCGATCGCCGGCAGCATCCTGGCGGGGTGCTTGACCGACTCCGGCACGTACCGGCCGCGCCGTTGCACTGGGCCGGTCGACTGGGCGGTGGCCCAGACAGACAGGCCCTCGGGGTCGGCGCGGTGGCGACCCTCGTACTCCCGATGCCGGTCCGCGTAGTCCTCGCCAGCGGCGGGGCTGGTGTTGTCTGGCTCCTGCGGGCCGGGCCCTTCGGCTGCGGTGCGCTTAGGCACGGCGACCACCGCCGTTGCCGCGTCGTCCCGACTCGGGCGCCGGGGCTGTGCGCGGTGTAAACACCAGCAGGTCGGCATGCACCCGCAGGTGAGCCACCGCCCACTGTTCGGGGTTGGCGTGGGCCAGGGTGAGCAGTTCCTCGTCGGTGACGACGTGGTAGACGAACTGGTCCCCGTCGGTGTCGGCTTCCACCGCGACGATGTGCTGCAGGTAGCCGAGCCCCGCGCTGGAGGCAGCGGCCACGAGGGGACCGAAGTCCTCCGGCGTGGGCTGGGTGCCAGCGGGCACGCCAACCACGAGGACGAGGCAGCCGCCGGGACGCAGGAGCCGCGCGCAGGCGGCCAACAGCCAGGCGAGCCGGACCCGTGCGGTCGTGTCCGCGTCGTGTAGCGGCCAGTAGGCGACCACCAGGCTGGTGGCTGCGTCGAGGGGGCCATCCTCGGGCGGCCGGACGGCCGCGGTGTCGGTGCCGGACAGGTCGGAGTCGGTGAGGTCGTCTCCGAACCACTCGGTCAACTCGGGCGGCTCCTCGCCGTCGCCGTCGTCGGCCTCCGGCTCGTGCGAGGTGGGGAGCGGGTTGGTCTCGGTCGCCGTCTGCAGGCCGGTGGTGGCCGGACCGATGAGCAGGCCGGAGCCGTCGGTGAACCAGGCGCGGTGGTGTTGGCGTTCGCCCCGGCTGCAGATCGCAGCCAGGGCGTGGTCGTTGGTGAGGTCGACGACCGCCTCTCCGCGCCGGCTGTAGGCGGCGACGAGGCGGTAGGCGAGACGGGTGGGCAAGCTGGTGTGGGTTTCGGCGTCGGTACGGGCCGTGCGCCAGACCGTGATCGGTACCGGCGGGTCGCCGGCGATCAGGTCGATCAGGGTGGAGTCGGCCGGCTCGATGTGGTCGGCCGGGTTGTGCTGGTGCGGCGTGTGCTCGCTCATGTGTTGTCGGCTCCGCGCCGCGCCGTGAAGCGCTGACACCCCCAAACCGGGGTTTGTGAGTCCTGGCGAACACTTGCCGCGCTCACAGCCGCTCACAGGGGCGGGCTCGGCGGCGTCTCGTCCCGGTTGGTAGGTGTTTCTCCGGCCTGCTCGGCGTGGCGGACGAGCAGCCGCAGGTGCGGGCTGTCCGCTAGGTGTCCCTAGCTCCGGCACTTCTGTCAGTCACGGTGTGTTACTGACAGAAGTGGCGAGCGTGGGCGGTCGCGACCTGTTGCGAGATATGGATCGCCGCGTTGACCAGCACTGTGAGAGATGTCTGCGTGTCAAAGGTTCGAGCCGATGGCGCCGGCACACGTGTCTGTCACAGCTTTGTCGTGTCAGCGGATCCGCGACTGTCACAGGTGCGCGGCGAACTGGCACGGGTGGGCGGGTGGCGACCTGTGACACGACCGCTGTGAGAGGACCTTGGCGTTGACGTCGAGACCGTCACCAAAGGCCCCCAGGTCAAGGGCTTCAGCGTGGTCAAACGGCGATGGGTTGTCGAACGCACCCTGGGCTGGCCCATGCACCACCGCCGACTTGTCCGCGACTACGAAGCCCGACCCGACAACTCCGCCAGCGTGATCACCGTCGCCATGATCGACAACCTCACTAAACGCCTCACCGCCGAAAGCACCCCAACCTGGCGAGAACCCCTACAACCACAACACACAAAATACGTGAATCAGACGTCCTCTCAGATCGCGGTGATCTGTCAAGGCCCGGTGAGTAGTTGTCTTTGAACAACGCCCAGCCTCTGACAGTGCAGACATCCCGTGTGAATTGGTGTCAAGCTGCGGCGTGTTCGAGGCGTTCTGTGAGGTTGGGCCAGGCGGTCTCTTCGTCGTAGATGGTCTTGGTTTTTAGGCAGCCGTGGAGCACGCCGACGAGTCGGTTACCGAGCTGGCGCAGCGCGGCGCGGTGGCCGACGCCGCGGGCGCGGAGTTGGTCGTAGTAGCGGCGGGCACCGGGGGAGGCACGTATGGCCGTGAGCGCTTGCAGGCCAACTGCGTCGATGAGCCGGTTGTTGTGTACGTGGCGGGCCAGCACGACCTTCCTCTTGCCGGACTGCCGCGTGATCGGGCTGGTGCCGGCGTAGTTCTTGCGGGCCTTGGCGCTGGCGTAACGGGTCTTGTCGTCTCCGAACTCGGCGAGCACCCGGGCGCCGAGCACAGCGCTCAGCCCGGGCTGGCTGACGTAGATTGCCGGTCCGCGTCAGCAGGAGCCGCCCCTGGCCGGGGCTTCCGTGTCCGAACCGCGCGCCACCGATGTGCGTAGAAGGACCCGACATGATCCCAAACCCAGAATCCACCGCACCTGCCGTACGGCGCACGGGGCGGTGACCGCCTCATGGACGACACCTTCCTGCGGCGCGCCGCAGGCGCCGCCGGCTACCGCCTCGCGACCGACCGGCTGACCGAGGCCGCGATCGAGCAGCCCGAGCATGTCGCGAACTGGATCGCCGCCGCCGCCCGCTACACCGCCACAAGCAGGATTCAGCGCCTGCTGACCGACGCCGCACAGCAGCTACGCGACCGGCTC
>NZ_AZWO01000006.1 GCF_000514775.1 Salinispora pacifica CNR114
CGGGCCGCCAACATTCCGGGGCTCACGCACGGCTGGCATCCGCCATCGGCGGAACGCCGGCTCGGTCGTACGCATGGTGTAACGCCCTGACGGCGGCCGGGATTCCGCCACCACCGTGCCCCCGACCGCACCCCAAACCGGCATGAAACCGCCATCAGGCGCCATCGTCGTGAACTGTTTGGGCCGACCCTTTCCAACGGTCAATCGGTGGAAAGGTCGGCCCTCCCCGGGGACAACAAGCGCGTCAGGCCCCGACCTTACGCAGCAAGCCCTCCTGCACCGCGCTGGCGATCTGCCGGCCGTCCCGGGTAAACATCCGACCGGTCGCCAACCCTCGCGCACCGGAGGCCGACGGGCTCCAGCAGTCGTAGAGGAACCACTCGTCGGCGCGGAACGACCGATGGAACCAGAGGGCGTGATCGAGACTTGCGCCCACCACCCCGCCGGGCCCCCACACCTCTCCATGCACCGACAGCACCGAGTCCAGCAGGGTGAGGTCGGAGGCGTACGTCAGAGCACAGGCGTGCAGCAGCGGATCGTCCGGGAGCTTGCCGTCGATCCGCATCCACACCCGCTGGTTCGGCTCGGCCGGACGGTCACCAGGGCGCACCCAGCCGGGCTCGCCGACATAGCGGACATCGATCGGCCGGGGAATCAGCGCCCAGATGCCCAGCCGTTCCGGGTAGCGGGCGAGCCGATCGCTCATCGTCGGTACCTCGTCCGGGCCGGGCACGTCCGGCGGGGAGGGCGCGTGGTGGTCCAGCCCCTCCTCCTGACGTTGGAAAGACGCCGACATGAAGAAGATCGGTTTGTCGTGCTGCAGCGCCACTGACCGGCGGACGGAGAAGGAACGACCGTCACGGACGCACTCGACCTGATAGTCGATCGGTTCACTCGGATCGCCCGGTCGCACGAAGTAGCCATGCAGGGAGTGCACGGAGCGCTCCGGATCGACCGTCCGCCCGGCGGCGACCAACGCCTGCCCGGCGACCTGCCCCCCGTACACCCGCTGTGGGCCGACCTGCGGACTCATCCCCCGGAAGGTTCGCTCGCCGGTCGGGCTGAGGTCCAGCACCTCCAGCAGCTGATCGACCGCGGCCTGACCGACCACCGCACCGGACTCGCTCACCGGACCCCCCGTCGCGTCCGCGGGGATCGCGGGCCCGGCTCGCTCCGAACGCTCACTGGAGCGCCCGGGCCGCAGCGAGGTCAACCAGCGACCCGAGCTGGTGCACCCGCAGGGTGTTGGTCGAGCCGGGGGTTCCGGGCGGGCTACCGGCGACGATCACGACGTATTCGCCGGGGTTGGCCAGACCGAGGCCGAGCAGCGCCTCGTCAACCTGCCGGAACATGGCGTCGGTGTGCTCAACGAAGGGCATCAGGAACGTCTGTACACCCCAGGAGAGGGCGAGCTGGTCGCGCACCTCCGGCACCGGGGTGAACGCGAGCAACGGCAGGTCGCAGTGCAGCCGGGAGAGTCGTCGGACGGTGTCGCCGGTCTGCGAGAACGCCACCAGAGCCTTGGCGTCGATCGCCCGGGCGATCGACGAGGCGGCGACGGTGAGCGCGCCCCCGTGGGTACGCGGATCGTGCTGGAGCCGAGGCACCGAGATCGAGCCCGCCTCCGTTGTCGCCACGATCTTCGCCATGGTGCTCACGGTGAGCACCGGGTACTTTCCAACACTGGTCTCACCGGAGAGCATCACCGCGTCCGCACCGTCCAGCACGGCGTTGGCCACATCGGAGGCCTCGGCACGGGTGGGCCGAGAGTTCTCAATCATGGAGTCAAGCATCTGGGTGGCGACGATGACCGGCTTGGCGTTCTCCCGGCAGAGCTGCACCGCGCGCTTCTGGACCAGGGGCACCTGGTCCAACGGCATCTCCACGCCGAGGTCACCCCGGGCCACCATGATCCCGTCGAAGGCCAGGACGATCGCCCCGAGCTGATCCACCGCCTCCGGCTTCTCCACCTTGGCCAGCACGGGCCGGTGCACACCCTCCTCGGCCATGATGGCGTGGACCAGCTTGATGTCGTCGGCGGAGCGGACGAAGGAGAGCGCCACCAGGTCGGCGCCGAGGCCGAGGGCGAACCGCAGGTCCTCGGTGTCTTTCTCGGAGAGCGCGGGGACGCTGACCGCCACGTTCGGCAGCGAGACGCCCTTGTTGTTGGAGACCGGTCCGCCCTCGGTGACCAGGCAACGGATGTCGTTGCCGGTGACGTCGGTGACCTCGACCGCGACCCGGCCGTCGTCGATCAGCAGCCGGTCGCCGGGCTTCACCTCCTCGGGCAGCTTCCGATAGGTGCAGGCGACTCGGTCCCGGGTGCCGAGAACGTCATCACCGGTGATGACCACCGAGTCACCGGTGCGCCACTCGTGCGGACCGTCAGCGAACCGGCCAAGCCGGATCTTGGGACCCTGGAGGTCGGCGAGAACCGCGACCGGCCTCCCCGCCGCCTCGGCCGCCTCCCGCACCAGCCGGCAAACCGCCTCGTGATCGGCGTGGCTGCCGTGGCTGAAGTTGAGCCTCGCCACATCCATTCCGGCCTCAACAAGGCCACGAATACGCTCCGGCGAGGAGACGGCGGGGCCGAGTGTGCAAACAATCTTTGCGCGGCGTGTCACGCCCATCAGGCTAATCTCTCCTCCGGGCCGGTCCGCGGGCCGACCCCTGTCGCAGTGCGAACACGTTCTCCGACGTTGCGCGGCTGCACGGCCGGCAGTGGATAACCGCCGGGAACGTCGTGGGGGGCGGGCGTCGGCGACCGCGCGCCCCGAGATCGTACCGCCCACGGTAAGCCGGGCCGAAAGGCATGGGTTAACAGCGCGGGGACATTCGACCTCGCTCGCCGGTTTGCCCGATCCCCGCCCCACTGCGACCGGGAACGCACGCCACGGGAGGGCCGAAGCAGCTTGGCACGCGGCCCGGGCGACAACTGGATCAGCCGGCACAGCCCGGTGGGGCGGTCTACGTGCCGACCGCCCCACCGGAAGACATGCCTAGACGGCCCAGCAGTTGGGGCGAATCGACTCGTCGCGCAGCGCCTGCCGAATCACCGTGTAGGTGGTCCCGTCCAGCGCCAGCCCGAGGTGCCCGACCAACCGCAGCGGACACCAGGACTGGATCAGTACGTTTTTCGCCCCGTCATCCAGCGCGGCGTTGCGCACCGGCCGCACCAATTCGTCCTGCCACGTACGAACCGTGGTGTAGCTGACCGCGCCGGGGGTGTCGTCGCCGGCGTTGAGGTCGGCGAGGAAGTCCGAACCGATCCTCATCTGCTGACAGGCCACCACACCGGCGCAGCTGCCGAGCCCGAGGAAGGCGATGACGTTGGCCACGTACGTCCCGTACTGCGGGCTGCCGAGGCTGACGTATCGGTCGACGGCTCCGGTGCCACCGAGTCGCTTCAGGTAGTAGCGGGCCACCAAGCCCCCCTCGGAGTGCCCCACCAGATCCACCCGGGTGGCACCGGTGGTGGCGCGAACCTGATCGACGTAGTCGGCGAAGGCGCGGGCCGAGGTCGGGATGTCGCCGAAGCCCAGCCCCGGCAGTTCATAGATGAAGGGACGGAAGCCATCGGCGCCCAGACGCGCGGCGAGCGGCTCGTACGCGAAGGCGAAACCGCTCAACCCGCCAACGATGATTACCGGGTTGTTGGTCGCCACGGCCGGGCCGGCTGCGGCGGCACCGGAGCTACTCGCCGGGGCGTCGTGGGTGGACGTTTGCTCAGCCGCAGCACCGGCGGGTGCCGCACTGACGGCGCCCTCCGGGATGGCGGGTGCTGCGCTGGCGGCGACACCGGGGACGGTGAGCGTGGCGCCGAGCGCGAACGCGAGCACGACGGCGGTCTTTCGAAGCAGCATGGGCTGCACCTCCATGAGGGTGGTGGGTGCGGTGCGAGTCCGATCGACCGGTGCGAACGATGATGCGGGCAGTAATTCTCGTTCGTCAATGCCTAGCTACCTCCCAGTAACCTGTTGTTCCACCTACGGCACACTCCGGCGATCCTGACAAAGACCCCACAAAGGGATACGACTCGCGGAACCCCCACACCACGACACCGCCTCAACCCCGTCAGGAGAGAGTTGCTATACCTAATCCTGTAGTAGAGGTGCTATCTTCAAGAGCATGACTACAGTCGAACGGTCGGAGGCTGTCGAGGCCCCCCGAAGTCCCGACGATCATTTGGTCCTCGACGTTCGAGACCTACGCATGCGCTACGGCACCGTGGACGTGCTGAACGGCATCGACCTCACCGCGCAGCGAGGGGAGGTGATCGCGCTGCTCGGGCCGAACGGTGCCGGCAAGACCACCACCATCGAGATCCTTGAGGGGTTCCGGCTGCCCTCAGCCGGTTCGGTCCGGGTGCTCGGCGTTGAACCCGCCCGCGGGGACGAGCGGTGGCGTGCCCAGATCGGCGTGGTGCTCCAGTCCTGGCGTGACCACGGCCGGTGGCGGGTCCGGGACCTCCTCTCCCACCTCGGCGACTACTACGCGCCGTACGCGACCGACCTGATCCAACGCCCGTGGCCGGTGGACGACCTGCTGGCGGCTGTCGGGCTGACCGCACACGCCAACGCTCGGGTGTCCCGGCTCTCCGGCGGGCAACGGCGGCGCCTCGACGTGGCGGTCGGCATCGTGGGCCGGCCAGAGCTGCTCTTCCTGGATGAGCCGACGGTCGGCCTTGACCCGGCGGCCCGACGCGAGTTCCACGAGCTCGTGCACCGCCTCGCCGACCTGGACCAGACCACCATCCTGCTGACCACCCACGACCTGGCCGAGGCGGAGAAGCTCGCCGACCTGATCGTCATCCTGGCCAACGGCCGGATCATCGCCCGGGGCTCGCCGGACCAGCTCTCCCGCCGGCTGACCACCGATGCGGAGATCCGCTGGACCTGCGACGGCCAGCGCCACGTACACGCCACCATGGACGCCACCGGGTTCCTGCGCGACCTGCTCCGCGACCACGGCGACGGGGTGCAGGAGCTGGAGGTACGCCGAGCCAACCTGGAGGACGCGTACCTGGCCTTGGTGCACGAGGAGGAGACCGGAATCCGTACCGGCTGGGCCGATCGGGTGTGGCAGCAGCAGGAGGAGACCCGATGAACCCGAAGACCACCGCACTCCGGGTCGGCCTGCGGCGCGGAGCCATCGAGTTGCGCAGCACCTTCACCAACGGCCAGGACCTGTGGAACTACTTCTTCCCCACGGTGGTGCTGCTGGTCGCCGTCTTCTTCATGCGGGGGGCGACCGTACCCGGCACCGACTTCTCCCTCGGTGCGCGGACGCTGCCCAGCGCGCTGGGCATGGGCCTACTCTTCGGCGGGCTGCTCGGGCTGGCCCAGCAACTCGTCGTGGACCGGGAGGACGGTACCCTGCTGCGGGCCAAGGCCATCCCGAACGGGATGCTCGGCTACCTGGTCGGCAAACTGGTGCTGGTCTCCTCGGTCGCGATGATCGGCCTGGTCATCCAACTGACCCCCGGGATGCTCTTCCTGGACGGGCTCCGGCTGGGCGACCCCGGCGCCTGGTTCACGCTGGCCTGGGTGGTGCCGCTCGGGCTGGTGGCGACGCTCCCGCTGGGCGCGATGATCGGCTCCCTGATCGAGAACCCGCGCAACATGGGGCTGGTGGTGCTGCCGGTGATGGGGCTCATCGGCATCTCTGGCATCTTCTACCCGATCACCGGCCTGCCCGACTGGCTCCAGGGCACCGCCCAGGTCTTCCCGCTCTACTGGCTAGGCTTGGGCATGCGCTCCGCGCTGCTTCCGGCTGACCTGGCGGCGGTCGAGATCGGCGAATCCTGGCGCCATCTGGAGATGGTTGCCGTCCTCGGGGCGTGGGCGGTGCTCGGACTCGTGCTGGCGCCGGTGCTGCTGCGACGGATGGCCCGCCGGGAGTCCGGCTCGCGGGTCGCGGCCCGACGGGAGCAGGCCATGCAGCGGGTCGGATGAGAGGGCATTGATGAGCGAGACCGTGCACAACCGAATCGCGGTACTGCGCGCCGAACGGGGCATCTCCCGACGGCAGCTCGCCGACGCGCTCGGAGTGCACTACCAGACGATCGGCTACCTGGAGCGGGGGGAGTTTCGGCCCAGCCTGCACCTGGCGCTGCGGATCGCCGCCCACTTCGAGGTGCCGGTCGAGGTGGTCTTCTCGATCGAACCGTTTCCCCGCATCGGTGATGCCGCTGTCGGGAACCGCCGCCCAGCGTGAAGCAACGGCGGCGGGCGGCGACGTCGATGTCCACACCCGCCGCCACCGTCGGCCGGCCGTCCACCTGGGACTGCCGGCCGACGGGCGGGATCAGCCGGTGACGGCGTTCAGCGCCGGCAGGTAGCCGTCGCGGTAGCCCTCGTCGTTGGGGTGGTACGCCTCGATGATCCTGGTGACGTCGTTGATCCAGGGCTCGTCGCCGCAGACGCCATGGCCGGCGAAGTGGGGACGGAGGTCGGCGAAGGCGGCACCGGCCGCGGCGGCACGGCCGGCGGTGATGCTGTTGAGGAGGTCAGCGGCGTCGTTGAGCTGCTGTCGCTTGGTGGCGCTCATCCCGAACAGGCCACACCAGCCGGTCTCGAAGAGTCGCGGGTAGCCGAGCACGATCAGCTGGGCGTTCGGCGCCCGGTCCCGGATCGTCGCGTAGGTGGCGTCCAGCCGGCCGGGCAGGGTGGTCTGGGCGAAGTCCCGGGCCTCGTCGATGGCCTCCGTGCAGGCCGAGGTGCTGCCGAACCGACAGGTCAGCATCACGCTGGCGAAGCCGACGTCATTACCACCGATGGTGACCGTCACCATCGTGGTGCTGGCGCTGAGCGAGTCGACCTGGTTGTTGATGACGTCGGCGGTGACCGCGCCACCACAGGCCGGGAACTGGAAGCTGGTCACCGCATTCGCCGCAGCCCAGCGCGGGGCGTAGGACTTCTGACTGCGCAGGCAGCTGGATCCGTCGTACGGGCCGGCGCCGACGCCGGAGGAGTACGAGTCGCCGAGCGCGACGTAGTTGATGGTCGCGGCCTGCGCGGCGCTGGGGACCAGCACCGCGCCGACAACGGCGACGCAGAGGGCGACCAGCGCCGCCAGGGCGCGGGCGGGTGCACGGGGTGGCATGTGGACCTCCACAGGGCCGGGGGGGTGGGGAGCCCAGAGACCGCGCGCGTGGCCAGGGTCGAGCTTGTTACTAGCTGGTAATGCTACCGAAACAATTCACCAAAGTGAATCGTTTCACCCGGCCACCCGCGCCCCCGGCGACCCGCCCCTCAGCCGGCCAGCGGCCGAGCGTCCGATCCCACCGGCGCCGGCAGCGAACCCCGCCCGTCCAGGTACGAATGGATGGCGGCAGCGGCGGCCCGGCCCTCGGCGATCGCCCACACGACCAACGACGCGCCCCGGTGCATGTCCCCGGCGACGAAGACGCCATCCACATCGGTCTGCCAGTCCGCACGGGCCGCTACCGCGCCCCGTTCGTCACGGGACACCCCGAACTGCTCAAGCAGCGGCTGCGGCTCGGTACCGTCGAAACCGATCGCCAGCAGCACCAGGTCGGCCGGCAGCTCCCGCTCAGTGCCCGGCACCGGGGTGACGAGCCGCCGGCCATCGCGCTTCTCCACCGTCACCTCGGCGATCCGGACCGCCCGCACCGCCCCACTGCCGTCGTCCACGAACTCCTGCACGGCGACGGCGAAGACCCGCTCCCCGCCCTCCTCATGCGCCGGGTACTCGCGCAGGATCCACGGCCAGGTCGGCCACGGATCCCGCGCCTCGTCCCGCTCCCGGGACGGCTGCGGGTAGAGGTCGAGCTGGTACACCGCGGCGGCGCCCTGCCGGTGGGCGACGCCGAGGCAGTCCGCGCCGGTGTCTCCGCCACCGATGATGACGACGTTGCGGCCCGCCGCGTCGATCGGCGTGCCGTCCGGCAGCACCGCGGTGGCCGGCGGGTTGGTCCCCGCGGCGGCCACCACCCGGTTGGCCGCGACGAGGTGCCCCATCGCCTGATGCACCCCGCGCAGCGAACGCCCCGGAGTCGCCGGGGTGTCCCGGCTGGCCAGGGCACCGCAGGCCAGCAGCACCGCGTCGTGCTCGGCCCGCAGCTGCTCGGCGGTCACGTCGACACCGACCTCCACCCCGGTCCGGAACCGCACCCCCTCGGCGGCGAGCTGTGCCAGCCGCCGATCGATGTGGTGCTTCTCCAGCTTGAAGTCCGGGATGCCGTACCGCAGCAGGCCGCCGAGGGCGTCGTCCCGCTCGTACACGGTGACCGCATGCCCGGCCCGGGCCAGCTGCTGCGCGGCGGCGAGCCCGGCGGGCCCGGAGCCGACCACCGCCACCGCACGGCCACTGGCCGGCGGCACCGACCAGGGCCGTAGCCCGCCGCGGGCCACGGCAGCGTCGGCGATCTCCACCTCGACCTGTTTGATCGTGACCGGCTGCTGGCCGCCGAGGCCGAGTACGCAGGCCGCCTCGCAGGGGGCCGGGCAGAGCCGACCGGTGAACTCCGGAAAGTTGTTGGTGCCGTGCAGCGTCTCCACCGCGGCGTCCCAGCCACCGGTGCGGACCAGGTCATTCCAGTCCGGGATGCGATTGCCCAGCGGGCAGCCGTCGTGGCAGAACGGAATGCCGCAGTCCATGCAGCGGGTGGCCTGCTCCCGGATCAGCTCCTCACCTGCCGGTGGGTAGACCTCCCGCCAGTCCATGATCCGCACCGGAACGGGCCGTCGGGCGGGAAGCTGCCGGTCGTACCGCAGGAAACCAAACGAATCAGGCACGAGCTACCTCCTGGACAGCCACCCGCGCGACGGGCGACACCGGCGTGGACGGTGCGGACGACGTGGGCTGCGCTGCCGGCGCCGCCAGGGCGCTCATCACCGCGTCGTCCACGTCGTAGCCGGCGGCTTCGGCAGCCCGCATGATCTCCAGCACCCGGCGGTAGTCCCGGGGCACCACGGCGGTGAACTCCTCCACCGCCTCCGACCAACGCTTGAGCAGCTCCTCCGCGACCGCGGAGTCGGTCTCGGTGTAGTGCCGCTGGACCAGGTCATAAAGGGTTGCCTGCTCCTGCTCGCTCAGGGGCGTCAGGTCCACCAACTCCGTGTTGACCCGCCGACGATCCAGCCGCCAGACGAACGCGGTCCCGCCGGACATCCCGGCCGCGAAGTTCCGCCCCGTCGGCCCCAACACCACGACCGTACCGCCGGTCATGTACTCGCAGCCGTGGTCGCCGACGCCCTCGACGACAGCAGCCGCCCCAGAGTTGCGTACCGCGAACCGCTCCCCCGCCCGACCGCGGAGGAAGACCTCACCTGCCGTGGCACCGTAGAGGATGGTGTTGCCGGCGATGATCTGATCCTCCGCCCGCCGGCCCGGCATGGCCTCCGCGTCGACAAAGGGCGCGGCCCGGTCCGGTCGGAGCACCAGCCGCCCACCGGAGAGCCCCTTGCCGACGTAGTCGTTGGCGTCGCCGTGCAGGCGCAGGGTGACCCCGGACGGCAGGAACGCGCCGAACGACTGCCCCACGGTGCCGTACAGGTCGAACTCGATCGTGTCGGTGGGCAGGCCGGCCCCGCCGTGGCGGCGGACCACCTCGCCACCGAGCATCGCGCCAACGCTGCGGTGCTCGTTGCGCACCGGCACCCGGGTCCGCACCCGGGTACCGAAACGCAGCGCCGGCTCGGCGAGCGCGATCAACTCGTTGTCCAACGCCAGCCCGAGACCGTGGTCCTGGACGCGAACACCCCGTCGAGCGGTCCCCTCGGGTAGCTCCGGCAGGCGCAGCACGGGGCTCAGGTCGATACCGGTCGCCTTCCAATGATCAACTGCGGGGGCGACATCGAGCAGTTCGGTCCGGCCGATCGCCTCGTCGATCGAGCGCAGACCCAGCTCGGCGAGGTACCCGCGGACCTCCTCGGCGAGGAAGAGGAAGAAGTTCTCCACGAACTCCGGTCGGCCGGTGAACCGCTCGCGCAGCACCGGGTTCTGGGTGGCGATGCCGACCGGGCAGGTGTCCAGATGACAGACGCGCATCATCACGCAGCCCTCGACGATCAGCGGGGCGGTGGCGAAGCCGAACTCCTCCGCCCCGAGCAGGGCCGCGACCAGCACGTCCCGACCGGTCTTGAGCTGGCCGTCAACCTGCACGGTGACCCGGTCCCGGAGCTTGTTGAGCAGCAGGGTCTGCTGCGCCTCAGCCAGGCCCAGCTCCCACGGGGTGCCCGCGTGCTTGAGCGAGTTCAGCGGGGACGCACCGGTGCCGCCGTCGTGCCCGGAGATGAGGATGACATCGGCCTTCAGCTTCGCCACGCCCGCCGCCACCGTACCCACCCCGACCTCGCTGACCAGCTTGACGTGCACCCGCGCCGCCGGGTTGACGCACTTGAGGTCGTGCACGAGCTGGGCCAGGTCCTCGATGGAGTAGATGTCGTGGTGTGGTGGCGGAGAGATCAGGCCGACCCCCGGGGTGGCGTGGCGGGTCCGGGCGATCCACGGCCAGACCTTGTTGCCGGGAAGCTGGCCACCCTCGCCGGGCTTGGCGCCCTGCGCCATCTTGATCTGCAGGTCATCGGCGTTCACCAGGTACTCGGTGGTGACCCCGAACCGACCGCTGGCGATCTGCTTGACCGCGGAGCGGCGGGTCGGATCGTGTAGTCGCTCGACGTCTTCACCGCCCTCGCCGGTGTTGGACTTGCCGCCGAGCCGATTCATCGCGATCGCGAGGGTCTCGTGCGCCTCCACCGAGATCGACCCGTAGGACATGGCGCCGGTGGCGAAGCGTCGAACGATCTCGGTGGCCGGCTCGACCTCCTCGATCGGCACCGGCGGGCGCACTCCGGTACGGAGCGCGAACCGACCCCGCAGCGCACCCCCCTGGGCGGCCAGCGCGTCCACCTTCGAGGTGTACGCCCGGAACACGTCGTACTGCCGGCTGCGGGTGGCGTGCTGGAGCAGGAAGACGGTCTCCGGGTTGAACAGGTGCAGCTCGCCCTCACGCCGCCACTGGTACTCGCCACCGACGGCCAGCCGGTCGCTCGTCGCCGTCCCCGGCTCCGGCCAGGCGTGGGCGTGTCGAGCGGCGACCTCGACGTGGATCCCGTCCAGGTCAACCCCGCCGATCTTGCTGGGAGTGCCCCGGAAGTACCGCTCGATCAGCTGGCTGTCCAGCCCAACCGCCTCGAAGACCTGGGCGCCGCAGTACGACGACACGGTCGAGATACCCATCTTGGACATGATCTTCAGAACGCCCTTGCCGAGCGCCTTGACGTAGTTGCGGACCGCGGTGCCCGACTCGACGCCGACCAGCGCCCCCGTCGAGATCATGTCCTCCACCGACTCGAACGCCAGGTACGGGTTCACCGCCGCCGCGCCGTACCCGACCAGCACGGCCGCGTGGTGCACCTCCCGGCAGTCGCCGGACTCCACGATCAGCGCCACCTGGGTCCGGGTCTGCTCCCGAACCAGATGCTGGTGCACCGCCGCGGTGAGCAGCAGCGACGGGATCGGGGCGAGGTTGGCGTTGGAGTCCCGGTCGGAGAGGACGAGGATGCGCACGCCGTCCTCGATGGCCTCGGAGACGTGCCGACAGATCTCGGTCAGCCGCGCCCGGATGCCCGCGCCGCCCTCCCGGATCCGGTACAGGCCGGAGACCCGGACCGCCTTGAATCCGGGGAGGTCCCCGTCCTCGTCGATGGAGAGAATCTTCGCCAGCTCGTCGTTGTCGATCACCGGATAGGGGAGCACGAGCTGCCGACAGCTCGCCGGCCCCGGCTCGAGCAGGTTGCCCTCCGGCCCGATCGTGGTCTGGAGACTGGTCACCAACTCCTCCCGGATGGCGTCCAGCGGCGGGTTCGTGACCTGGGCGAAGAGCTGGTGGAAGTAGTCGTAGAGCAGCCGGGGCCGGGTGGAGAGCGGAGAGATCGGGGTGTCCGTCCCCATCGAGCCGATCGGCTCGGCGCCGACCCGCGCCATCGGCGCGAGGAGAATCTTCAGCTCCTCGTCGGTGTAGCCGAACACCTGTTGCCGGCGGCGTACCGAGTCGTGGGTGTAGACGATGTGCTCCCGGGCCGGCAGGTCGGTCAGCTCGATCAAACCGGCGTGGAGCCACTCCTGGTACGGCTGGGCCGCCGCCAGCTCGGCCTTGATCTCGTCGTCGTGCACGATCCGGCCAGCCACGGTGTCCACCAGGAACATCCGACCGGGCTGCAGGCGCCCCTTGGCGACCACGGTGGCCGGATCCAGGTCCAGCACACCCGCCTCGCTGCCGAGCACAACCAGCCCGTCGGCGGTCTGCCACCAGCGGCCGGGACGGAGGCCGTTGCGGTCCAGCACCGCCCCGACGATCTCGCCGTCGGTGAACGCCACCGACGCCGGCCCGTCCCAGGGCTCCATCAGGCTGGCGTGGAACCGGTAGAAGGCCCGTTGGTCAGCGGGCATGTCCGGGTCGTTCTCCCAGGCCTCCGGAATCATCATCAACACCGCGTGCGGCAGGCTTCGCCCCGCCAGGTGCAGCAGCTCCAGGACCTCGTCGAAGTTGGCCGAGTCGGATGCCCCCGGGGTGCAGACCGGGAGGATTCGACGAATGTCGCCGGGCAGCGCCGCACCGGCTCCACCGGCGAGCATCGACTCTCTCGCCTGCATCCAGTTCCGATTGCCCCGGATGGTGTTGATCTCGCCGTTGTGGGCGATGAACCGGAACGGGTGCGCCAGGGGCCAGGACGGGAACGTGTTCGTGGAGAAGCGGGAGTGCACCAGCGCGATGGCGCTGCGCATCCGCTCGTCGGTCAGCTCCGGGTAGAACTCCGGCAGCTGGTCCGGGGTGAGCATGCCCTTCCAGACCATCGTGCGGCCGGAGAGCGACGGAAAGTACGCCGGCACGCCACGCTCCGCCGACTCCCGCTCGGCCTGCCTGCGGACGCGGTACGCCACCCGCTCCAACTCGATGCCGGTCAACCGGGAACCAGCTGGGCCCGTCGCCGAGTCGGTGAGCCGGTGCGCGGTGACGAAGAGCTGCCGGACCCGGGGCATCGCCGCGAGCGCCGTCGCACCCAGGCCCGCCGGATCCACCGGTACGTCCCGCCACCCCAGCAGGTCGGCGCCCTCGACCAACGCGTACTTCTCCACCACCCGGCGGGCCCGCAGCTCGGCCTCGTCGTCGTCGGGCAGGAAGACCAGGCCGGTCGCGTACTCACCGATCGGGGGCAGCGGGAAGTCCACCACCGCGCGCAGCAGCGCGTCCGGCACCTGGATCAGGATGCCCGCGCCGTCGCCGGTGTTCGACTCCGCACCCCGGGCACCCCGATGGTCCAGCCGGCGCAGCGCGGCGAGCCCATTGGCCACCACCTCGTGCGACGGCCGGCCGCGCAGGTCCGCCACGAACGCCACCCCACACGCGTCGCGTTCGTAGGCGGGGTCGTAGAGCCCGGCGGTGGACCCGTTCGGGCCGGAGTGCGGGACCTGCTGCGGGATGCGGTGCGGGTACGGAGCGGCCACCCGGGCCTCCTGTCGTCACTCAGGCTGAATCTTGGTCGGGACGACGTCGGCCCTCAAGGGTCATTTGAGTCTACGTTAGGGGGGGCCACACAAGGCCAGTGCAGATTGATCACACCTTCCAGAGTGTGAGAAAGATACTCCCATTACCGCACCACCCTCGGCCGCCTTCCCGTCGGTTGGCATCCGGAGCTGGTCAGGACGGAGGATGCCACTGGTCGGCGGTCGTGCTGGCGCTGCCCAGCAGCCGGGGGGTGAGGGCGCCGAGGACAGCGTCTCGGGCCCGAAGTGCGAGCCGGCCCCGGGCCTGGAGCACCGCCGACATCCGTCGGGTCTGCCGGACCGTCGCCGTCACCCGGGGCCGTCGGGTCCGGTCGTAGGCGACGACCGCGTCCGGCAGCCGGGACTCCCGGAGCAGCCCGGCCAGGGTGGCGGCGTCCTCGAAGGCGAGGCAGGCCCCCTGCCCCAGGTGCGGGGGCATGCCGTGCGCGGCGTCACCGAGCAGCACCGCCCCACCAGGACCGGTGGGGAAGCCGTATGTGCGGGGCAGCGGGCGCAGTTCGCGGATCTCCCGCTGGACCAGGTCGGCCGGGTCGGTGGCGTCGAGCAGCTGGGCGATGGGTGCGGGCCAGCCGGCGTACCAGCGACGCAGCAGGGCGAGCTGGGTCTCCGGCGACTCCGGCCGGGGCGCACCGGCGGCGGTGGCCACCCAGTAGATCCCGCCGCGGCTGGAGGCCCCGGACGCACCCCGTTCGCCCAGCGACACGTAGACGAAGCGGTACCCGGCACCGAGGATCTCCCCGGTCGGCGGCAGGTCGGCGGGGAGTTGGGGCGCCCGGTACCACGGGATCACCGCCCGCCACGCGGCCGAGCCGCAACTGACCACTGCCGCCTCCGGTGCGAGCTGCGCCCGCGCCACGCTGTCGAGGCCATCGGCGGCGACCACCAGGTCCGCCTCGTAGGTGTGCCGGCCGTCGCTGACCGACGGGCGGTCGCCCGGCTCCGCGCAAACCGAACGGAGGGTCACGCCGGTCCGCAACTCCACACCGTCACCCAGCCCGGCGATGAGCGCATCGTGCAGGTCCTCCTGGTGCACCACGACCGGGCTTCGGTCCGCCGGGACCGGACGGGGCCGCACCAACTGGTGGCCGTCGGGTCGGCGCACCCCACCGCTCGACAGCGGGGTGGCGATCGCGTCGAGCCCGGCGCCGAGACCGAGGGCGCGCAGTGCGCGTACCCCGTTGGGCCAGAGCAGCACCGCGGTGGGCTCCGGACGGATCCGGTCGGCTCGCTCGACCAGCGTGACCTGCCAACCGGAGCGCGCCAACGCGCCCGCGACCGCAAGGCCACCGACACCGGCGCCGACCACGACCGCGCTACGCATGCGGCCCTCCTCGCTCAGCTGTCGCGCTGGTCGGCGGGCGGGGCGGCATCCACCGGCTGGTCGGTGGGCGGACCGTCACCGGGGCCCCCGGCCTCCGGCCCCGGCGGCGCCTCGCCCGTCTCCTGCCAGTGCCGGAACTGCTCCTCGCCAACCACCTGGTAGCCCTCCGGCGCCGCCGGCCGGGCACTCGCCTCGCGGGCGGAGAGGTCGACCTGCGACACGTCCGACTCGGGGGCGGACGCCGGCACCTCGCGGATCGGAATCAGGTACTCGCGCGGTCCGCGCACCCGCAGGAAGTAGATCAACGCACCGAGGAAGACCACCGCCGCGGTCCAGACGTTCAGCCGTACGCCGAGGATCATGTTCGCCTCGTCGGTACGGATCATCTCGATCCAGAACCGGCCGGCCGTGTAGCCCAGCACATAGAGTGCGAAGGCTCGGCCGCGGCCCAGCTTCAGTCGCCGGTCGAGGAAGAGGACGAGGGCGACCACACCCAGGTTCCACAGCGCCTCATAGGCGAAGGTCGGATGGTAGAGCCCCGCCTCGAGGATGGGTGTCCCGGTGTCGTCGCGCAGGGCCTGGCCCGACTCCTGGTCCATCCGGTGGATCTCCAGGCCCCAGGGCAGCGTGGTGCGCCCACCGTAGAGCTCGTTGTTGAACCAGTTGCCGAGCCGCCCGATCGCCTGGGCCAGCGGCAGCCCCGGGGCGAGGGCATCCGCCACCACCGCGAGCGGAATACCGAGCTGCCGGGCGGCATACCACGCACCAAGCGCGCCACCGGCCACCGCACCCCAGATGCCGAGACCACCCTCCCAGATGGCGAAGACCTTGAGCGGATCGCCACCGGTGCCGAAGTATTTCTCCGGTGAGGAGATCACGTGGTAGATCCGGGCGCCGATGATGCCGGCCGGCACCGCCCACACGGCGATGTCGAGCACCGCCCCCGGCGCCACCCCGCGCTGGCGTAGTCGTCGCTCGGTGATCCAGCAGGCCACCACGATGCCGAGGAGGATGCAAAGCGCGTACGCACGGATCGGCACCGGGCCCAGCTGCCACACGGCGGTGGTCGGACTGGGCAGGGCCGCCATAGAGGTCTGCGAGGCGAGGTTCACGAGTGCACAGGCTACCGCCGTTCGGCCCCGCCGTGGCACCCCGGCCCACGCGACCCGTGGCGCTCATCTCCGGGGCGCCGGGCCCGTGACCCGGGGTGTGCTCAGCTCGGGGGTGCCGGGCTGATGGCCCCGGGGCGGGCGTCAGGAGGCCGGGGTCCGGACACCCGCGGCGAGTTCGGTGCTCAGCTCACGCAGGGCGGTCAGCCCCGCCGGTAGACTCGCGGCATCGAGCAGGCAGCGGATCAGGGCACTGCCGACGATGACCCCATCGGCGAACCCGGCCGCCGTGCCGGCCTGTTCCCCGCTGCCGATCCCGAGGCCGACACCGACCGGCAGGTCGGTAACCGCCCGGACCCGGGACACCAGCACCGGGGCCGCCGCCGAAGCCCGCTCACGGGCCCCGGTGACCCCCATGAGCGCGGTCGCGTACACGAATCCCCGGCAGTGCTCGACGGTCATCTGCAGCCGGGCGTCAGTCGAGGAGGGCGAGACGAGGAAGGTCCGGTCCAGCCCGTACGCGTCGGAGGCGGCCAGCCACTCCTGCGCCTCGTCGGGAATCAGGTCGGGTGTGATCAGCCCGGTGCCGCCCGCCGCGGCGAGGTCCCGGGCGAAGGCGTCAACGCCGTACTGCTCGATCGGGTTCCAGTAGGTCATCGTCACCACGGGCGCGCCGGTGGCGGCGACCGCGTCGACGATGCGCAGCGTGTCGGCGACCCGGACCCCGCCGGCCAGGGCGATGTCACTGGCCCGTTGGATCACCGGACCGTCCATCACCGGGTCGGAGTACGGAATCTCCACCTCGATGACGTCCACGCCCGCTTCGACCATGGCGGTCATCGCGGCGATGCTGCCCTCGACGGTCGGGAACCCGGCGGGCATACAGCCGACCAGGACAGCCCGGCCCTCGGCCCGAGCCCGGTCGTACGCAACCCCGATGCGACTCACGCTGTCACTCCTTGTCGAGGACGCCGAAGTACTCCCCGGCGGTGTGCACGTCCTTGTCCCCACGGCCGGAGAGGTTGACCACCACGACCGGCTCCCGGCCCAGTTCGGCGGCGAGTTCCGGGGCGATCGCGACCGTGCCGGCCAACGCGTGGGAGCTCTCGATCGCGGGGATGATGCCCTCGGTACGGCAGAGCAACTCGAAGGCGGCCATCGCGTCGGCGTCGTTCACCGGCCGGTACGTCGCCCGGCCGGTGTCGTGCAGCCAGGCGTGCTCCGGCCCGACGCCCGGGTAGTCCAACCCGGCCGAGATCGAGTGCGACTCGACGGTCTGACCATCGGCGTCCTGCAGCACGTAGGTCCGGGTCCCGTGCAGCACGCCCGAGGAGCCACCGGTAATGCTGGCCGCGTGCCGGCCGGTCGCCGGCCCGTCCCCGCCGGCTTCGAAGCCGTACAGGCGCACGCTCGGGTCGTCAACGAAGGCGTGGAAGACACCGAGTGCGTTGGAGCCGCCGCCCACGCAGGCGGTGACCGCGTCGGGCAGCTTACCGACCAGGTCAAGGCACTGCTGGCGGGCCTCGTCGCCGATGCCTCGGACGAAATCGCGGACCAGGGCGGGGAAGGGGTGCGGGCCGGCCGCCGTACCGATCAGGTAGTGGGTGCTGTCGACGTTGGCAACCCAGTCCCGCATCGCCTCGTTCATCGCGTCCTTGAGGGTGCGGGACCCGGTGGTGACCGGCACCACGGTGGCGCCCAGCATCCGCATGCGCGCCACGTTCAGCGCCTGCCGTTGGGTGTCCACCTCACCCATGTAAACCACACACTCGAGATCGAACAGGGCGGCCGCGGTGGCGGTGGCCACCCCGTGCTGACCGGCGCCGGTCTCGGCGATGACACGCCGCTTGCCCATCCGCTTCGTCAGCAGCGCCTGGCCGAGCACGTTGCGCACCTTGTGCGCCCCGGTGTGGTTGAGGTCCTCCCGCTTCAGCAGCACCTGTGCGCCGATCTTGGCGGAGAGACGCCGCGCGGGGTAGAGCAACGAGGGGGTGCCGGCGTAGTCGCGGAGCAGGGCGGCGAACTCGGTCTGGAATGCCTCGTCGCCGATCGCGGTACGCCAGGCGCCGTCGAGTTCGTCCAACGCGGCCACCAGGGCCTCGGGGACGAACCGGCCGCCGAACCGGCCGAAGTGACCGGCGGCGTCCGGGTATCGGACGGTCGCGGCAGGCGTGTCGACGCTCATCGCGGCTCCCTTCGTTCTGACCAGCGCGCGCTCAGCGCGCCGGACGGGGTGTCGCCGGGTGGTTACCGGCGTTGACCAGCTCGGCCACCGCCTCCCGGGGGCTCTTCTGGGTAACCAGGCCCTCACCGACCAAGACCGCGTCGGCACCGGCCGACGCGTACCGGATGAGATCGTGCGGCCCGCGCACCCCCGACTCAGCGATCTTGACAACGCTGCTGGGCAGGCCGGGCGCGATCCGCTCGAAGACCGACCGGTCGACCTCCAACGTACGCAGGTCGCGCGCGTTCACGCCGATCACCTGGGCGCCGGCCTCCAACGCCCGGTCCGCCTCCTCCTCGTCGTGCACCTCGACCAGGGCGGTCATGCCCAGCGACTCGATCCGCTCCAGCAGGCCGACCAGCACCTTCTGCTCCAACGCCGCCACGATCAGCAGCACCAGGTCGGCGCCGTGCGCCCGCGCCTCATGCACCTGGTAGCTGGAGACCACGAAGTCCTTCCGCAGCACCGGAACATCAACCGCGGCCCGGACGGCGGCGAGGTCATCCAGCGAGCCACCGAACCAGCGCCCCTCGGTGAGCACGCTGATCGCCCGGGCACCGCCGGCGGCGTAGTCGCTGGCGAGGTCGGACGGGTCGGCGATCTCCGCCAGCCGTCCCTTGGACGGCGAGGAGCGCTTCACCTCGGCGACCACCGCCACGCCGGGCCGACGCAGGGCCGCGTACGCATCCAGCGGCGGCGGGGCGGCGGCGGCCAGCTCTCGAATGCGCTCCAGCGGGACCTGGTCCTGCCGCCGAGCCACGTCCTCGCGCACTCCGGCCAGAATCTCATCGAGCACGCTGGGCTTCGCCGAACCGGCGTCGCTCCCTCCCGCGTGCGCATGCTCCGCAGTCACCAACGCTCCCCTCTCCGGGCGTCATGGACCGATGCTAGGCGGCGTACCCGATGCCGGCCGCCGGGGGTATGGCGCTACTCACGAATCGGCTTGCGGCATAATGCCCAACCTCCAGTGAAGGTGAGCTCACACACAGCCATCACCTCCCGGTCGTCAGTCGAGGCCGACGATCATCGACCACCACCATCCTGGGCATTGATGTGATCCAATCCGGCCGACCAGCCACCGGCTGAAAGCCCGGGGCAGGGCTGTGAGCAAGCTCAAGGCCAGTGGACTCTTCCCAGGTCAGCACCGCGGAGCCAGGGTTGACACGGCGGACACCCCGACGAAACGTGAGTCGATGAGCATTCCCCTCGGGCAGACTCGGTTCGGCATCCGCCCGCGCCACCCAACGATCTCCGGGACTGATCATGAGCACTGAGAGCATCGGCCTCACCACCATCTCCCGTACGGTCGCCTCGCTCGCCGTCGGCGTGGTGCACACGCTCGAACGCGCCGTGGTCGGCGAGGCGCAGACGCGTACCGCACGGGGCAACGCGTGGGAAGCCGTCTGCGCCGACCAGGCCCGCGCCGACCAGCGGGCCGAACTGGACCGGATCGTCGCCGAGTTCACCACGAACCGCGACACGAACCGCGACCCGCGGCCGATGGGCTGAGGCGGCGGGGCAGCCGGACCCGGCCGCGGTCGCCGGCAGCGGCCGGCGGTCGGCGTCAGTCGTCCGTCGGATCAGCGCCCCGGTCCAAGGCATCCCACGCGTCCCTGGCGCTCCGGCCCGACACCGGGCCGGTCGTGGCCCCCGCCGGCCGCTCGTATCGAGCACCCATCACCGACCACCGTTCCCCCCGGACCGCGGTCAGCACGCCGGCGACCGCGGCACACCCCCCACCGAACAGGCAGAGCAACGGCCACTGCCGACTAATCGCGCCGCTGAACCCCGCGACCAGGCCATACCCACCACCAGCGGCCACCGCCATCGCGAGCCCGGTCAGCACACCGCCCAGGAGCCGCCGGACCCGCCCCCGGGTGGCCAGCACCGCGCCCCATCCGGCGAGGGTGACCAGGGCCAGCGCGGGCAGCCAGGGCAACAGCTGCGCGCCGGTGCGGGCGACGCGGACCGGTGGCAACGGGGCCGGACGGGGGGCCAGCTCAACGACCCAGGCCTGGCTCACCGCCCAGATCGAAAGGCCCGCTCCGGCCACCCCGAGGAGCACGGCGTAGAGCAGTTCCCGCCGGCCGGGCCGGGGCCGCCCCGGATTGGCCCCGTCCCCGGCGCGCCCCGGACCGACCCCGTCCCCGGCGCTCACCGGGCCGCACGCAGGGTCTCGGCCGCGGCGATGGCGGCCAGCACGGCGGCCGCCTTGTTCCGCGTCTCCTGCTCCTCGGCCGCCGGGTCCGAATCCGCCACCACGCCCGCGCCGGCCTGCACGTGCGCGCGCCCACCGTGGATCAGCGCGGTACGGATCGCGATCGCCATGTCGAGGTCACCGCCGAAGCCGAGGTAGCCCACGGTGCCGCCGTAGAGCCCCCGCCGCACCGGCTCCAGCTCCTCGATCAGCTCCATCGCCCGCACCTTGGGGGCACCGGAGAGAGTGCCCGCCGGGAAGGTCGCGACGAGCGCGTCGAAGGCGGTGCGGTCCTCGGCGAGTACACCGACCACCGTGGAGACAATGTGCATCACGTGGCTGTACCGCTCGATCGTGGCGAACTCGGGTACCTCGACCGTGCCGGGCCGGCAGACCCGCCCCAGGTCGTTGCGGCCCAGATCCACCAGCATCACGTGCTCCGAGCGCTCCTTGGGGTCGGCGAGGAGTTCGGCGGCGAGCTGGGCGTCGGCCTCGGGCGAGCTGCCGCGCGGCCGGGTGCCGGCGATCGGATGCAGCAGGGCGCGCCGTTCTCCGTCCACCTCGGTGGCCACCTTCAGGTGCGCTTCGGGAGACGAACCGACGATGTCGAAGCCGTCAAAGCGCAGCAGGTACATATATGGGCTGGGGTTGGTGGTCCGCAGCACCCGGTACACGTCGAGCGGGTCGGCGTCGGTCGCCCGTTCAAAGCGCTGCGACAGCACGATCTGGAAGCACTCGCCGGCGCTGATCGCCTCCTTGGCCGCCACCACCGCCTTCTGGTAGCCGCCGTTGGGCGTACGGCAGCGCACGTCCCCGACGGGCGCTGCGCCAACGGTGGAGGTCATCGGCGGAATCGGCCGGGACAGCGCGGCGGTCATCGCGTCCAGCCGCCCGACCGCGTGGTGGTACGCGGCGGTGACCGCCGCCGCCCGATCCGGTGCCTGAGGCGGTGGCAGGACGGCGTTGGCCACCAGGAGCGCCGAACCGTCGTAGTGGTCGAGCACCACCAGATCAGTGGCGAGCATCATTCCCAACGCGGGCAGACCGAGGTCGTCCTCGGTGCGCTCGGGCAGCCGCTCGAAGTGCCGGACCAGGTCGTACCCGAGGTAGCCGACCATGCCGCCGGTCAGCGGCGGCAGCCCGCCAGTGTCATCGGGGGGTGACCCGGCAAGGGCGGCGACGGTGTCCCGAAGCACCGCGACCGGGTCGCCAGCCATGGGTAGCCCCGCCGGCGGCTGACCCGTCCACACCGCGACGCCGTCGCGTTCGGTCAGGGTGGCCGCGCTGCGGACCCCGATGAAGGAGTACCGGGACCAGGTCATGCCGGTTGAACCAACGCCCTGCTCGGCGGATTCGAGGAGGAAGGTGCCCGGACCGCCGGCCAGCTTGCGGTAGACGCCCACCGGCGTCTCCGCGTCGGCGAGCAGCCGCCGGGTGACCGGCACCACCCGCCTCCCGGCGGCCTGCTCGACGAAGCTCGTCTCGTCCGGACGGACGGTGCCGTCGGTCATGGCCGGGCCCGCCGTTCGCCGGACCCACCGGTGACCGGCAGGTCGTTGTGGAAGCAGCTCCGCCGGCCGGTGTGACACGCCGGGCCGACCTGGTCGACGTCGACCAGCAGGGCGTCTCCGTCACAGTCGAGGGCGACGGCGCGGACGTACTGGTGATGTCCGGAGGTCGCGCCCTTGACCCAGTACTCGCCGCGGCTACGAGACCAGTAGGTGGCCCGGCCCGTGGTCAGCGTCCGATGTAGCGCCTCGTCGTCCATCCAGGCGAGCATCAGCACCTCGGCGGAGCCGTGCTGGCGGACCACCGCGGCGAGGAGCCCGTCCGACGTACGGCGGAGGCGCGCGGCGATGGCCGGGTCCAGGCGGGACGGCCGAGCCGGACCGCCGCTCGGGTCCGAGCCGGGCAGGGCGCCGGGCGACGGCGCGTCAGGTACGGGCATAGTCACCCATTCTCCGATACCCGACCGGCGGGTGGTACGGCACCCGTGCGCCTTGCTCACCCCGCACAATTCAACTACCGTTGAGTTAAACAGTCGATCTTCTACCCGGAGGTGCGCGATGCAGGACGCCATCGCCCTTCGTGACCTGGTTGTCGACCGGGGCGGGCGACGGGTGCTATCCGGAATCAACGCCACCGTGCCGTGCGGGACGGTGACCGGCCTGCTCGGGCCGAGCGGCAGCGGAAAGACCACACTCCTGCGGGCACTGGTCGGGGTGCAGGTCGTCACCGCTGGCGCGGTCACCGTCCTGGGCCACCCGGCCGGTGCCGCACAGCTACGCCGCCGAGTCGGCTACCTGACCCAGACGCCGAGCGTCTACGCGGACCTGACCGTCCGGGAAAACGCCCGCTACTTCGCCGCCCTACAGGGGCGAGGCGCCGCCCAGGCCGACCAGGCCGTGGCCGACGTCGGGCTGCGGGCAGCCGCCGGCCAGCTGGTCGCCACCCTCTCCGGCGGGCAGCGCAGCCGCGCCGCACTGGCCTGCACGCTGGTCGGCGACCCCGAGTTGCTCGTGCTCGACGAGCCGACCGTCGGTCAGGATCCGGTGCTACGAGCGGAGCTCTGGGCCCGATTCCACGCGCTGGCCGCGGCCGGCACCACCCTGCTCATCTCCAGCCACGTGATGGACGAGGCCGCCCGCTGCGACCGACTCCTGCTGATTCGCGAAGGGCGGCTGATCGCGAACGACACACCAGCAGCGGTACGCGCGGCGACCGGCGTGGACGACCTGGAGGAGGCGTTCCTACGAATGATCCAGGCAGTCGAGGCCGGTACGGCCGGGCAGGAGGCGTCGTGAATCCCCGGATCCTCGCCGCCACCACCGGCCGCATCCTGCGCCAACTGCGTCATGACCGGCGCACGGTCGCGCTGCTCGTGGTCGTGCCGGCGGCGCTGCTCACCGTGGTCTACTACATGTACGTCGACCAGCCGACACCGCCCGGCCAGCCGGCGCCGTTCGATCGGATCGCGCTGGTGCTGCTGGGGTTCTTCCCCTTCATCATCATGTTCCTGGTGACCAGCATCGCGATGCTTCGCGAACGCACCAGCGGCACGCTGGAACGGCTGCTCACCACCCCGTTGGGCAAACTCGACCTGCTCTTCGGGTACGGCATCGCGTTCGGCCTGGCCGCCGTGGTGCAGGCGGCGGTCGCCGCCGCGGTGGCCTACTGGCTGTTCGATCTCGACACCGCCGGTAGCAGCGGGCTGGTCATCCTGATCGCGGCGGTCAACGCCGTGCTCGCGGTCGCGCTCGGGCTCCTCTGCAGTGCCTTCGCCCGAACCGAGTTCCAGGCCGTACAGTTCATGCCGGTCGTGGTCGCCCCACAGCTACTGCTCTGCGGGCTCTTCGTCCCCCGCACCGAGATGGCCGGCTGGCTCCAGGCGGTCAGCGACGTCCTGCCCCTGTCGTACTCGGTCGAGGCGTTGCAGGAAATCGGCTCGAACGCCGAACCGACCGCAACGATGTGGCGCGACCTTGCGATCGTGGGCGGCGCCGCGGTGCTGGCGCTGGTACTCGCCGCCGCCACCCTGCGACGACGCAGCGGCTGACCCGGCGACGGCGACGAGCGAAGGACGACGATGGCGCGGCGGATCGGACGGCGACCCGGCAACCCGGACACCCGGGCGACGATCCTGGCGGCGGCCCGGACCACCTTCGCCGAACGGGGCTTCGACCAAGCCTCCATCCGCGCCATCGCCGCCACCGCCGGCGTGGATCCGGCGCTGGTGCACCACTATTTCGGCAGTAAGGACAAACTCTTCCTCGCCGCGATGAACGCCCCGGCCGACCCGGCCAAGGTGGTGCCGACGATACTCGCCGGGGACCCGGACCAGATCGGAGAACGGCTGGTCGGCGCCTTCCTCAGCATCTGGGACTCCCCCGCCGGTACCCCCGCGGTGGCGCTGCTGCGCTCGGCGGTCAGCAACGAGTGGACCGCTCGGCTGCTGCGCGAATTCCTCACCACGCAGGTACTGCGCCCGGTCCTCGACCACCTCGACGTGGACCCGGCGCAGGCACCGCTGCGCGGGTCGCTGGTGGCCAGCCAACTCTTCGGCCTGGCGATGGCGCGCCACGTGCTCCGGCTCGAACCGATCGCCAGCGCTGCCCCCGAAACACTCATCAGCTCCGTCGGCCCCACCATGCAGCGCTATCTCACCGCCCCGCTGGAGGGCCAGCCACCCCACCGGCGGAGCCGGGTCACCCCGCCGGAGGGCTGAGGCTCGGCTCGCCCCGCCGCAGTCACCGGGTCTGCTCCAGCCACGAGGCGTAGAGCTGCCCGTACACCGACTCGGCGTCGCGGACCAGCTCCTCGTGCGCACCCCGCTGCACGATCCGCCCTCGATCCACCACGATCACCTCGTCGGCCGCCTGTGCCGTGGAGAGCCGGTGTGCGATGGCGAGCGTGGTCCGGCCCCGGGTCACCGCGTCCAGGGTGCGCTGCAGACGCACCTCGGTCGCCGGATCGACCGCGCTGGTGGCCTCGTCGAGCACCAGCAGATCCGGGTCGGCGACGTACGCGCGGGCGAGCGCGACCAACTGCCGCTCGCCCACACTCAACGCCTCACCACGCTCCCCCACCGGGGTGTCCAGGCCGGCCGGGAGACTGTCCAGCCAGTCCGCCAGCCCCAGCTCCACGAAGGTGGCGGTGAGCTGCGCGTCGGTGAGGTCCGGTCGGGCGAAACGGACGTTGTCTGCGACCGTGGCGTCGAAGAGGAACCCGTCCTGCGGGACCATCACCACCCGCGAACGCAGCGAGCCGAACCGCACCTCCCGCAACGGCACCCCGGAGAGCAGCACGTCCCCCTCGGTCGGATCCATCAGCCGGGTGAGCAGCTTCGCGAACGTCGTCTTCCCGCTGCCGGTCTCACCGACCACCGCCACCCGGCTCTTCGCCGGAATCTCCACCGAGATGTCGTGCAGAACCGGTGCGCCGCCCGGATAGGCGAAACCCACCCCGACGAAGCGGAGATCCAGCGGACCCGGCGGAAGCTCCCGCCCCGACTCGCCGGGGTCCGCGACATCCGGCTCGACATCCAACACGTCGAGTACCCGTCGCCAGCCGGCGATCGCGTTCTGCGCCTCGTTGAGTACCTCGGTGGCGATCTGTACCGGCTGCACGAAGAGGGTCACCAGGAACAGGAACGCGGTCACCTCACCGACGCTCAACGTACGGTCGGCGCCGAGCAGCACACCCAACACCACCACGCCGGCCAACGCCAACCCGGCCGCGATCTCCCCGACCGAGCTACCCAGGATGCTGATCCGGATAGCCCGCTGCTGGGCCCGCCGCTGGCTGTCGATCGCCTCGTCCAACCGGCGCCCGGTGCGCCCGGAAATGCCGTACGCCCGGATCACCGACGCGCCCACCACGCTCTCGGCGATCGCGCCGAGCAGTGCGCCGGTGCGCTGCCGTACCACCCCGTACGCGCCGGCGAGCCGCCGCTGGATCAGCCGGATCACGAACACCGCCGGGCCGAACGCCGCGTACACCACCAGGGTCAGTTGCCAGGAGTACGTGAGCATGACCGCGGTGGTGACCACCAGCTGACCGAGGTTGATCAGCAGGATCACACCGCCCCACTGGAGGAACTGGGTGATCTGGTCGACGTCGCTGGTCACCCGGGACACCAACGACCCACGCCGCTCGGACTGTTGGTGCAGCATCGACAGGTCGTGGACATGTCGGAAGGCCCGCACCCGAACGTTGGAGAGGGCGGTCTCGCTGACCGTGAACAACCGCCGCATCATGAGGTAGCCACAGGTCGTGGTCACCACGAGCACCGCCGTGGTGACGGTCACCACCGCCCAGACCACATCCAGGCGGAGGCCGCCGGCGATACCGTTGTCGATGCCCTGCTGCACCGCCACCGGCACGGCCGCCCGACCAACCATGTAGACCAGCGCCAGGCCGAGCGTGCCCGCCAACCCGACCCGCAACTCCGGGGAGAGCGCCAAGCCCCGCCGCAGCGTCCGCCAGGTCGACTCAGCCGCCGCCTCCGGCGCCATGGTGCCACTACTCACTGATCCACCTTCCGCTCGCGACTGCGGGGCTCGCAAGCTCACTCCTCGCGCTCACCAGTCCACCCTCCGCTCGCGACTGCCTCACCGGTCCACCTCCAGTTCGAGGCCGGTTGTCAGCGGCGGCGGGACCTCCTCGTACCCCTGCTGTTTGGCCTGCTCCACGTCGGCCTGCTCGTAGGCGGTGACCAGGTCGGCGTAGCCGGGCACGGTGGCGAGCAGGTCGGTGTGCGTGCCCCGGGCCACCACCCGCCCGTGCTCCAGGTAGACCACCTCGTCGGCGAGGGCAATGGTCGCCCGCCGGTAGGCGACCACGAGGATCGACGTCGCCGCGCTCCCCGGCTCCGCGGCGCGCAGCCCGGCCAGGATCGCCGCCTCCACCCGCGGATCGACCGCGCTGGTCGCGTCATCCAGCACCAACAGACGCGGCCGACCGACGAGGGCTCGGGCCAGGGTGAGCCGCTGCCGCTGCCCCCCGGACAGCGACGTGCCCCGCTCGCCGACCCGGGTGTCCAGGCCCTCCGGGAGAGCCGCGACGAAGCCATCCGCTCCCGCCAACCGCAACGCCGCCCAGACCTGGTCATCACCGAGGCCGGGCCGGTCCAGGGTGATGTTCGCCCGCACCGAGTCGTCAAAGACGAACGGCACCTGCGCCACGAGCGCGACGGTACGGGCCAGCGAGTCCGCGGTGAGGTCGCGTACGTCCATCCCGTCGATCTTGACGGCGCCCGCACGCGGGTCGACCAACCGAACAGCGAGCGAGGCGATGGTGGACTTCCCCGCGCCGGTCGGCCCGACCAGGGCGACCGTCCGCCCCGCCGGCACGGTGAAACCGACCTCACCCAGCACCTCGGCGCCGGGCAGGTGCGCCTCGGCCGGCTCGTACGCGAAGTGGACGTCACGGAAGGTGAGCGTTGCCGGGCCGGCGTCGGCGGAGTCGAACGACATCGGGCCGTACGGCATCTCGCCGGTGGCGTCGAGTACCCGCCGGACCCGTTCCCAGCCGGCGACGCTACGCGGCAGTTCGGCCAGGACCCAGCCGATCGCCCGCACCGGGAACGCCAGCACGGTGAAGAGGAAGGCGACGCTGACCAGCTCGGCCACACTGATCGCGCCCTGCCGCAACCGGAGGGTGCCGACGACCAGCACGGCGAGCGTCCCGAGGCCGGGCAGGGTCTCCAGCATGGGATCGAAGACGCCGCGCAGCCGGCCCACGGACACCAGCGCGTCCCGCAGGTCGCGGGCGCGCGCGGCGAACCGCTCAGTCTCCTGCGCCTCCCGGCCCATCGTCTTGACCACCAGCGCGCCGTCGAAGCTCTCGTGGGCGATACCGCTGACCTCGGCCCGCAGCCGCTGGGCGCGGGCCTGCCGGGGGGCCATCCGGCGGGAGTAGACGACGTTGAGCGCGAAGAGCGCCGGGAAGACACCCAACCCGACCAGGGCGAGCGCCCAGTCGGTGACGAAGAGTGAGACCACCGCACCGACCAACATCACCAGCGTGCCCACGGCGAAGGGCAGCGGGGCCACCGGGTGCCACGCGGCCTCGACGTCGGAGTTCGCGTTGGACAGCAGGGTGCCGGTGGCGTTGCGCTGGTGCCAGGAGAGCGGCAGGTCAAGATAGCGGCGGGTGACCCGACGACGGTAGGCGGCCTGGAGCCGAAACTGCATGTAGCCGGCGCCGAGTCGACGACCGAGGATGCCGACCACCCGCAGCACGCTGAGCCCGAACAGCGCGGCGGCGGCCAGGGCAAGCGCGGCGGTGGGCACCGAGCCCTCGGCGATCGCCGGTACGACCACGTCGCCGACCACCGCACCCACCACGTACGCGCTGGTGACGACCAGCAGCCCGAAGAGCACACTGGAGCTCGCCGCGACCGCGAAGATCCTGGGTTGTTCCCGAATCGCCCGACCGAGGACGACCAGCCCTCGCCAGAGCACGTCCCGACTCGTTCCGCTCGCCACGTTCTCCCCCGCCGTAAGTCGCCGCTGTCTCCCCCATCCTTACCTGCCGGAAGCAGGTCCGACGACTCGGAGGCCATTCTCATGCGGCGCGACCGAGGTATCCGGAGGTAATGGGCCTACCATCAAGGGATGCCGCAGTACGCCCGATCGGAGCGGAAGACGCTCGCCGACCTTATGCAGACGCTGGGACCGGACGCACCGACGCTCAACGCGGGTTGGACTACCCGGGACCTCGCCGCCCACCTGGTGTTGCGGGAACGCCGCCCGGACGCCGCCGCCGGCATCCTGTTGCCGCCGCTGCGCGGGTACGCCGAGCGGGTCCGCCAGAAGCTCGCCGCCCGCCCCTGGGAAAGCCTGGTTGACCAGGTACGACGGCCGCCGGTGTGGAGCCCGATCAGCAATCCGCTGCTCGACGGGGCGGTCAACACGATGGAGTTCTTCATCCACCACGAGGACGTTCGCCGGGCACAGGCCGACTGGCAGCCCCGCGACCTGCCCGCGGGGCTGCAACAGGCGCTGTGGCAGCGGGCAGCGGGACTGGCTCGGCTGACGCTGCGCCGTTTCCCAGCCGAGGTGCTGGTCCAAGCCCCGGGGTACGGGCAGCGAGCCGCCGGGCGGGGCGGCGAGCAGCTCCGGTTGGTGGGCGCCCCCAGCGAGTTGGTGCTCTTCCTGAGCGGACGGCAACGGGCGGCGCGGGTGCAGATCGACGGCCCGGCGGGCCCGGCCGACCGGCTGCGCGACGCCCAGTTGGGGCTGTGAAACGACCGCACGGTCGCAAAGTGCCACCGGCCAGCCGCGCCTGAACCGCCCGGACGGCGGGATTGTCCCGCCGTCCGGGCTGGCGATACCGGAGTGGTCACAGGTTCCGGCCGCGCCACTCGTCCTGCTTGGCCTCGGTTGCCAACTGTTCCCGCAGCGCCGTCTCACGGATCTGATGCCGGTTCGGCGCGTCCACAACGAACTGCACGATCAACAGCAACAGGCACACCGCCAACAGCAACACCAGGGCGAGCAGACCCGGCAGCCGGTGGGACAGCGGAATCAGTGGGAGAAGCAGCGCGACCGCGGTGACCGGCGGCCAGCGGAGTTTGCGGGGTGCCACGGCGCCCAACGCGATCAGGGTGACCAGGTAGATGATCACACCGCCGTAGAGGCTCAGCGCCTCAATGACCGGCAGGGGTAGCCCCCAAGCCGGTGTCTGCGGATCCGCCAGGTCATGCAGCAGCCGCTTCAGGGCCAGGGCGAACAGGATGATCCCCGCCACCAGCGGCAGATGCAGATAGGTGTAGGCGTAGCGGGCGAGTCTGCGCCGCGCATCCGGATCCTGGGTCCGGTACAGGGCGTGCTCCATCCCGACCGCGAGACTGTCGAAGTACGCCCACCACAGCACGGCGATGATGGCGATACCCACCACCGCCGCCAGCACAACTGGCGCGGTCAGCGGCAGGCTGTCGGCGGCCAGGTTTGGTCCGAGCCCCAGCGAGATGATCGACTCCCCCAGGGCGATCAACACGATCAAGCCGTACCGTTCCGCCCAGTGCGCGGCGGAGGTCACCGTCCCCCGCACACCCAGGCCCGCGCCGTACTCGACACCGATCGCGGCGATCCAGAGCGTGAGCCGGAGCAGCCGCTCGGCGTCGCCCTGGAGGAGGTGCTGCGGCACCAACGCGGCGGCGACCAACAGGGCGGTGGCGGTCAACGCCGGCGCGAGCAGCAGCAGCCAGCGCCGACGCAACTTCGGATTTGACCGCGCCACCCAGCCGAAGACACCCACCTGGAGCACCCGCACGAGGCAGTAGCAGGCAGCGAAGAGCAGCGGACCGGCCAGGCCCTCGGGTGTCGTCACGAACGCCGACGGGCTACTCAGCGCGAGTACGAAGACCGCTGCCGTGGTGACGAACCCGACCAGCGGGACGCTGCCCTGATCAACGCGGATCACGTTGCCGAGGGCGGCGAAGCCCACCCAGCACCACCAGAGCAACGCCAGCACCAGCAGAGACCGCAGGAGGACAGGCACGTTGAGGTCAACGGCGGCCAGCTCAGTGACGTTGAGAAACGCGAATACGAAGACCAGATCGTAGAAGAGCTCGAGGCGGGTGGTCCGGGAGCCGGGCGCGCCCGGCTGAATCGCCGGCGACCAGCGGACCCGGCTCTCGCGCTCCACCCGGCCAGTCTCCCAGCGGGACCGGCTGCCGCGGGCGACTTCCGCCGGCGCTACCCGATTCAGGCGATGACCGCCGGCTCCGACCACTGCGGCCGGCCGGCGCGGTCCAGGTCGTAGCGGACGGCCGCGATCCGGCTAACCGCCTCCACCAACTCCGGGCCGGGCAGGGTGAACGGCAACCGCAGGAAGCGCTCCAGCGTCCCGTCCAGACCGAACCGGGGGCCGGGGGCGAGGCGGACGCCCGCCTGCTCGGCGGCGCGGGCGAGTGCGCTGGAGACCGGACCGTCGAGCTCCGCCCAGAGGGTTACTCCGCCGTGCGGCACGGTCACCCGCCACTCGGGCAGGCGCTCGGCGAGGGCACCGAGCAGGACGTCCCGCTGGGCGGTGAGCTGGGCTCGCCGGGCCGCCACGATCGCCGGCCGCTGCGCCAGCAGGTGGACGGCGACCAGCTGGTCCAGTACCGGACTCGCCATGTCCACCCCGACTCGGACGGCGGCGAGCCGCTGCACCTGTGGCGCGGAGGCACGGATCCAGCCGATCCGCAGCCCGCCCCAGTACGCCTTGCTCATCCCCCCGACGGTGAGCACCCGGGAGTGTCGGTCGAAGCTGGCCGTGGGCGGAGGCATCACCCCACCGGCCAAGGATAGGTCCACAAAGGATTCATCAATCACCAGTTCGGAACCGACGGCGTGAGCGGTGGCGACCACGCGCTCCCGCAGCTGGGCCGGCATCAGATGGCCGGTCGGGTTCTGAAAGTCGGGGATCAGGTAGGCCAGCTTGGGTCGCCCCTGACGGAGGGCGCCGAGCAGGAGCTCAGCGTCCCAACCGGGATAGTCCCGGGCGAGTCCGTGGGTGCTGATGCGGGCCCGCCGGGCGTGCAGCGCGGCCAGGGCGTTCGGGTAGCTGGGCGCCTCCACCAGGACGCCGCTACCCGGAGCGTGTGTGAGACGAAGCACCAGGTCCAGGGCGTGCTGGGTGCCATTGGTGACCATGACCTGCTCGGGTGAGGTGGGTAGGCCCCGTTCGTCGTACGTGCGGGCGATGGCCTCCCGCAGTTCGCTGATACCGGTCGGGTGGTAGCCCGCCCCACCCAGGTAGCGGGGCAGGTCTGCGGCGGCGGCTTGGGCGGCCGGCAGCAGCTCAGGCGGGGCGGCCAGGGCCGCAACGCCAAGATCGAGCATCTCGCGATCGTCCAGCGGAGTCCACAGGCCGCTCCCCGCCATCCGATGGTTGCCGGGGAGCATGGTCCAGCTGCCGGCACCGCGCCGGCTGGCGAGGTGGCCGCTGTCCCGGAGTTCCCGATACGCCGCGGTGACCGTGGTGCGGCTGATCCGCAGCGCCTCGGCCAGCTCGCGCTCGGCCGGCAGGCGGGCGCCCAGCGGAAGCCGCCCGTCGGCGAGCAGCCCCCGGACGGCGGCGGCCAGTGCCGCGTAGTCGGGGCTGCGCCGGCGACCGGGGAGCGCATGCCACTGGCCGAGCAGCCGGGTTAATTGGTTTCCACGTATCTGACTCGCCATGGGGGCCACTCCACCATAATTGGCTCTACTGGTTGCCTAATTGGTTACTAGATTGGCATGCGTGCAACAGATTGGCAATCTCAGCTACCGGCCCGCGCGACGGCTGACCCAGCTCTACGCTGGACTCGGCCTCTACGGCGTGAGCATGGCCCTGTTAATCCGCTCCGGCCTCGGCCTGGACCCCTGGGACGTCTTCCACCAAGGGATCGCCGGGCACACCGGGCTCTCCTTCGGCACGGTGACCATCGCAGTCGGGGCGCTGGTGCTGCTGCTGTGGATCCCGCTACGGCAGCGGCCGGGCCTCGGCACGGTCAGCAATGTGGTGGTGGTCGGGCTCGTGGTGGACGCCACCCTCGCCCTACTACCGGCGGACCTGCCGCTCGCCACCCGAACCGCCCTACTCGTCGGCGGGATCGTCGCCAACGGCACGGCGAGCGGGCTCTATCTCGGCTCCCGGCTCGGCCCCGGCCCCCGCGACGGCCTGATGACCGGCTTCGTCGCCCGCCGGCCACGATTCTCGATCCGGCTCGTCCGCACCACCATCGAGGTCGCCGTACTGGGGCTGGGCTGGCTGCTCGGCGGAGCGGTCGGCCCCGGCACGGTGGCGTATGCCCTGACCATCGGCCCGCTGACCCAGTTCGTGCTGCCCCGCGTGACGGTCCCTCCTCCGCCCAACCCCACCCCAGTCCCGGCTCCCGGTTGAACCGTGTGCTCCCGCGCACCGTCCCCGTCCCGCCGCCCCCCGGCGGCTGTCCGGCTCACCGCTAGCGACGCAAAGGACGACCCGTTGTAGTCCAAAGGGAGGAGGTGTTTCCTTTCCGGCGCGGGATCGGCACAATCTGGCCATGGGGGAGAGACAGTGGCAGTGGACGGATGCGTGGATCTTCGTTTCGTTGGTGATCGCACATGGCGCCGGCCGGCACCGCCGAGCAGCGTCCAGCCGGCGGCCGTTAGGGGTTCGGCTCACCGATGTTCTCTCCACCGCCGACCACCTCAACCGCGCGATCCCCGAACGGCATGAGGTCGAGGTGGCGGTCCGCCGGTTGGTCGGCACCGGCCTGGTCAGTGTCACCGACGGCTGGTTCCGGATCACACCGGAGGGGGAACGGCTCTGGCGCACCCGTCCCCACGCCGGCCTGGCCACCACAGTCGACACCGTGCAGGACGTGTTGAGCCGTCGGCACACCCCGGGCGACGCGGACTGGCAGCTCGACGAGGCCGAGCACGCGGCGGCGGTCCAGGAGTACGCGGTACGTTCCATCCCGACGCGGCGACAATCTTCGCGGCATCACGCCCGCCGGGACTGACCGACGCAGCCCGCCCACCCACCGGCGAGGCGGCTCAGCAGACCAGGTGACCACCCTCGCGCAGCGCGTCCTTGACTTCACCGACGGTGAGTTGGCCGAAGTGGAAGACGCTCGCGGCGAGCACCGCGTCGGCGCCGGCGTCGATCGCCGGCGGGAAGTGACCCGCCTCCCCCGCGCCCCCGCTGGCGACCACCGGCACGTTGACCATCTCCCGCACCGTGCGAATCAGCTCCAGGTCAAACCCGGTCTTGGTGCCGTCGGCGTCCATCGAGTTGAGCAGGATCTCACCCGCGCCCAGCTCGGCGCCGCGCCGCGCCCAGTCGATGGCATCGATGCCGGTACCACGCCGGCCGCCGTGCGTGGTCACCTCGAACCCGCTGGTCGTGGTGGCGGAGGGGGCGCGCCGCACGTCGAGGGAGAGCACCAGCACCTGCCGGCCGAACCGCTCCGCGACCTCAGCGATCAGCTCGGGGCGGGTGATCGCGGCGGTGTTCACGCCGACCTTGTCCGCCCCCGCGCGCAGCAGCGCGTCAACGTCACTGACCTGCCGCACCCCGCCACCGACGGTGAGCGGAATAAAGACTGACTCCGCGGTACGGCGGACCACATCCAGCATCGTGCCGCGGTCGCTCACCGAGGCGGTGACATCCAGGAACGTCAGCTCATCAGCGCCCGCCCGATGGTACGCCGCGGCCCGCTCCACCGGGTCACCCGCGTCCCGCAGGTTACGGAAGTTGACGCCTTTGACCACCCGCCCGGCGTCCACGTCGAGGCAGGGAATCACGCGTACGGCCAGGGACATGCCGCCAGCCTAGCCAACGCGATCAGCCGGTGGCCATCGTGTGCGGCCGGCCACCGGCGGATCGCGTTGCGGAAGATGCGTCCCTACCGCCGAGGCGCGGCGGGACCCCGACTCACACCCGGACCAGCATCTTGCCGAGGTTCTCGCCGCGGAGCATGCCCAGGAAGGCCGCGGGGGCGTTCTCGATGCCGTCGATCATCGTCTCGTCGTAGCTGAGCTTCCCGTCGCGCAGCCAGCCGCCAACCTCCTGCACGAACTGCTCGCCCAACTGCCCGTAGTCGGAGACGATGAAGCCGCGCAGGGTGAGCCGCTTGCTGATGATCATTGCCAGGTTGCGCGGGGCGGCCGGCGGCTCGGTCGCGTTGTACTGCGCGATCATCCCGCAGATCGCGGCCCGGCCGTTCGGCCGCATCGCGCCGATCGCCGCCTCCAGGTGCTCGCCGCCCACGTTGTCGAAGTAGACGTCGATCCCGTCCGGCGCGGCGGCGCCGAGCGACTCCCGCACCGGGGCCTCGTGGTAGTCGAAGGCAGCGTCGAAGCCAAGCGCCCGCAGCCGCTCGACCTTGGCTGGCGAGCCGGCGCTGCCGACCACCCGACCGGCGCCGCGAAGCTTGGCGATCTGGCCAACCATGCTCCCCACCGCACCGGCCGCGCCGGAGACGAAGACGGTCTCCCCCGGCTGCATCGCGGCGACCTCGAGCAGTCCGGCGTATGCGGTGAGCCCGGTCATTCCCAGCACCCCGAGGTACGTGCTGACCGGGGCGAGGGCAGGATCGACCTTCCGAACGGTCGTCGCGTCCAGCAGCGCGTACTCCCGCCAGCCGAGCGAGTGGAGCACCGTATCGCCGGGGGCGAAGTCGTCGGCCTCGCTCGCCACCACCGCACCGACCGCCCCACCGTCGAGCGGCGCGTCCAGCGCGTACGGCGGGACGTAGGAGGCGACATCATTCATCCGCCCCCGCATGTACGGGTCGACGGACATAAAGGTGTTCCGCACCACGATCTGCCCCGGACCCGGGGTGGGGATGTCGGTGGAGACCAACCGGAAGTTCTCTTCGGTCGGCCAACCCTGCGGCCGCGAGGCTAGTTGGATCTCGCGGTTTGCGGTCTTACTCATGGTCGCTACTGCTCCTTGTGTTGGTGGATCGTACTGGTAATCCGGTTGAGGGTGTCGCGTAGGACGACGAGATCGTCCGCGCCGAGCCCGGTCGCCTGGGCCAGTTGGCGGGGAAGGTCGGCCATCCGCCCATGCAGGGCCCGCCCCGCCGGGGTGAGCTCCACCACCACCCGTCGTTCGTCGGCCGCCGACCGCCGCCGGGTCACCAGGCCCGCCGCCTCCAGCCGCTTGAGCAGGGGGGAGAGCGTTCCGGAGTCCAACTGCAGCCGAGCGCCGAGGTCAGAGACGGTCGGCAGCTGCTCCTGCTCGCCCTCCCAGAGCACCAGCAGCACGAGGTACTGCGGATAGGTCAGCCCGAACTCGGCGAGGATGGGCCGATAGACATCGGCCATGGCGCGCGACGCGGTGTAGAGCGCGAAGCACACCTGCCGCCGCAACGCCAGATCATCGGTCACCAGAAAAGCGTAGCCCACGGTTTAGTTGTGCACAACTAAACCGTGGGCTACGTCGCCCTCCTGGCTCAGAAACCACCGGTACGAGGGACAACACACCCGGACGCTGGGCTGACGACGCCGGCGGGTGGCCAGCCCGGCAAGGGCGCCGGGTGAGATCAAGCGTCGGGTGCGATCAGGCGTCGGCCAGTGTCCGCAACGCCTCGGCCACGGTGAAGGCACCCGCATACAGCGCCTTGCCGGCGATTACCCCCTCCACCCCGACCGGCTCCAGGGCGGCCAGCGCACGCAGATCGGCCAGGGTCGAGACCCCACCGGACGCGATCACCGGTGCGCTGGTGCGGGCGCAGACCTCACGAAGCAGCTCCAGGTTCGGCCCGCGCATCGTGCCGTCCTTGGTGATGTCGGTGACCACGTACCGGGACGCGCCGGCCCGGTCCAGCCGCGCCAGTACCTCCCACAGGTCGCCGCCGTCCCGGGTCCAGCCCCGGGCGGAGAGGGTCTGCCCACGCACGTCGAGGCCGATCGCCACCCGGTCGCCGTACTCGCCGCAGACCCGATCGCACCACTGGGGATCCTCCAGCGCGGCGGTGCCGATATTGACCCGAGCGGCCCCGGTCGCCAGCGCGGCCCGCAACGACGCATCGTCCCGGACTCCGCCGGAGAGCTCCACCCGCACATCCAGGCTACGCACCACATCGGCGAGCAGCTCCGCGTTGGAGCCCCGGCCGAACGCCGCATCCAGGTCAACCAGGTGAATCCACTCCGCCCCGTCCCGCTGCCAGGCCAATGCGGCGTCGAAGGGATCACCGTAGGCGGTCTCGCTACCGGCGGCGCCCTGCACCAACCGGACCGCTTGCCCGTCAGCGACATCAACAGCGGGCAACAGGGTTAGGCTCACAGCAAATCTCCTCGGATCAGGAACGGCGGTCCAGGGCGATCACCACGATCGCCGGCAGTACGAGCAGCAGGAGCGCGACCAGCCCGAACCGCAACGCAAGATCATCTACCAGGGTCCAGATCATCAGGATCACGGCCACCGTGGACAGCACGATCGCGGCGCGCTCACCTCGGGTCCGCCGGGGCAGCCGGCCGATCCGCCCCCGGCGTACCGTCGGAGTCAGCCGACGAAGCAGCGCCCGCCGCTCGGCTTGCCGGGCGAGCTGCCGCTGCCGCACCGCCCGCCGCTGCGCTGCCTCCGCCTCCCGAGCAGCCCGACGCCGCGCCCGCTCCTTGCTCACCGACGGCCCCCAGCAGCGTGGCCGGTCGCCGGCTGACCGCTCGACGAAAGCGTGCGCAACCAGTTGCGCAGCAGCGCGGCACCAGTATCGGCGGATTTCTCCGGATGGAACTGGACGGCGCTGAGTGGACCCCGCTCCACGGCCGCCACGAACTCCGCCCCGTGGTGGGCGGTGGTTACGGCGACACCGGCAGCAGCCAACGCGGCCACCCCGTCCGCTGCGTATGAGTGCACGAAGTAGAACCGGCTCTCGGCCAGACCGGCGAAGAGCACCGAATCGGCCGGCGGAGCGACCGTGTTCCAGCCCATGTGCGGCAGCCGCGCAGCGGGGAGTTGACCCACCTGCCCGGGCAGCAACCCGAGACCATCGGTCACCACACCGTGCTCGGCACCGCGCTCGAAGAGCACCTGCATCCCGACGCAGATGCCGAGCACCGGGCGGCCGGCGGCGACCCGCTCGACAATCACCGGACCGGCGCCCAACGCCGCTATTCCCGCCATGCAGGCGGCGAAAGCCCCGACACCGGGGACCACCAGGCCGTCCGCCTCGGCAGCGGCGGCCAGATCGTCGGTCACCGTCACCTCCGCGCCGGCCGCCGCGAGGGCGCGCTCCACGGAGCGGAGATTCCCCGACCCGTGGTCCAGCACCACGACCCTGCTCACGAGCCCTCCCCCGGCAGCAACCACAGGCCCCCGGCAACCGCCGCCAACATGGCCAGCGCCGCGGTGGTGAGCACCGCGCCCCGCGGCACCCCCTGTCGGTGCAACGAGACCGCCCCGCCGACCAGCACCCCAGCCAGAATCAGCAGCAGGATCGGCAGCACCCCACCCATCAGCGCCACCCTCCACCCACGACCAGGACTTTCACAGCTTCCCCTTCGTGCTGGGCACCACGCCGGCAGTCCGCGGGTCCACGGCCGTCGCCTCGCGCAATGCCCGGGACACCGCCTTGAACTGGGCCTCCACCACGTGATGGGCGTCCGGATGTCCGCCCGGCCGGGCCGCCCGCAGCACGTCAACGTGCAGCGTGACCCGGGCCGACTGACCGAAGGACTCCCAGATGTGTCGGGTCATGCTCGTCGGGTAGACCGGTCCGATGTACGGGGCGAGCGACGGCTCGTCGTGCACGACGTACGGCCGACCCGAGAGGTCAACGGCGGCCCGGACCAACACCTCGTCCATCGGAACGGTAGCCGAGCCGTACCGCCGGATGCCCGCCCGGTCACCCAGCGCGCGATCAACCGCGACGCCCAGCGCCAACGCCGTGTCCTCCATCGTGTGGTGCGCGTCGATGTGGAGGTCGCCGACGGTGTGCACGGTGAGATCAAACCCGCCATGCCGGGCGACCTGGTGCAGCATGTGGTCATAGAAGCCGATACCGGTCTCGATGTCGGCCTTGCCGCTACCGTCGAGGTCGACCTCGACGAGAACCTTGGTTTCCTTGGTGACCCGCTCAACCCGGGCGGTGCGACTCATGACGAAAGCTTCTCCACAGCGATTAGGAAGGCATCGGTCTCGGCGGGGGTGCCGGCGGTGACCCGCAGCCAGCCGGGCAGGCCGACATCGCGAACCAGTACCCCGGCGTCGAGCAGGACCTGCCAGGCGGCCCGTTGGTCCCCGCCGACCTCGAACAGCACAAAGTTGGCGTCGCTGTCGGCGACCCGGTGACCGCGGGCCCGGAGCTCGGTCACGATCCGGTCCCGCTGCACCCGGATCGCCGAGACAGTGCTCAGCAACTCGTCGCGATGCGCCAGGGCGGCCCGCGCCGCCGCCTGCGTCAGCGCCGACAGGTGGTAGGGCAGCCGGACGAGTTGCACGGCCGCCACCACCGCCGGGTCGGCGGCCAGGTAGCCCAGCCGGCCGCCGGCGAACCCGAACGCCTTGCTCATGGTGCGGGTCACCACCAGCCGGGGATGGTCGCTCAACAGCGACAGGGCGCTGACCGTGCCGGCCCGGGCAAACTCCGCGTACGCCTCGTCGACCACCACCATCCCCGGCGCCTCGGCCAGCACCGCCGTGACCACGGCCAGGTCCAGGACGGTGCCGGTGGGATTGTTCGGTGAGCAGAGAAAGACCACGTCCGGGCGGTGCTCACGGACCTGTGCCACCGCCGCGGCGACGGTCAGCCCGAAGTCGACGCCGCGCCGGGCCGGCGCCCACCGGGTGCCGGTGCCGAGCGCCAGCAGCGGATGCATCGAATACGCCGGCAGGAAACCGAGCGCGGTCCGTCCCGGCCCGCCGAAGACCTGGAGCAACTGCTGGTGGACCTCGTTGGAGCCATTGGCCGCCCAGATGTGGTCCAGGTTGAACCCGGCGCCCAGGTACGCCGCCAGGTCGCCACGGAGCGCCACCGCGTCCCGGTCCGGGTACCGGTTGAGGTCCCGCAGCTCGGCGGCGATCGCCCGGCCGATCGTCTCGGCCACCGCCTCCGGCACCGGGTACGAGTTCTCGTTCGTGTTCAGCCGAACCGAGGCATCCAGCTGCGGCGCCCCGTACGGGGTCAGCCCGCGCAGATCCGCCCGGATCGGCAGGTCGTCCCAGCTGGTCACGACGCTCCCTCCGGCAGCCGGGCGGTGACCGCCTGGCCGTGTGCCGGCAGGTCTTCCGCCGTCGCCAGGGCGACCACGTGCGGCGCCACATCCCGCAGCGCGTCCTGCGTGTACTCCACCAGGTGGACACCGCGCAGAAAGGACTGCACCGACAAGCCCGACGAGTGCCGGGCGCAGCCCCCGGTGGGCAGCACATGGTTGGAGCCGGCGCAGTAGTCGCCGAGCGACACCGGTGACCAGGCCCCGATAAAGATCGCTCCGGCGTTGCGCACCCGCAGCGCCCACTCGCGGGCACTCTCGGTCTGGACTTCCAGATGCTCGGCCGCATAGGCGTCCACCACCCGCAGCCCGGCCGCCAGGTCCGCGACGAGGACGACGCCGCTCTGCTCTCCGGTGAGCGCGGTGCTCACCCGCTCGGTGTGCCGGGTCGCCGGTACCTGCCGGGCCAACTCCCGGTCCACCGCGTCGGCCAGCTCCACCGACGGGGTGACCAGCACACTCGCCGCGAGCGGGTCGTGCTCGGCCTGGCTGATCAGGTCGGCGGCCACATGCACCGGGTCGGCGGTGTGGTCGGCCAAGATCGCGATCTCGGTGGGACCCGCCTCGGCGTCGATGCCCACCACACCCCGCAGCAACCGTTTGGCGGCGGTGACCCAGATATTGCCCGGCCCGGTGATCAGATCAACCGGCGGACAGAAGGCGGTGCTGTCCGGGTCAACCGCACTGCCGTGCGCGAGCATCGCCACCGCCTGCGCGCCGCCGACGGCGTACACCTCGGTCACCCCAAGCAGGGCGCAGGCGGCGAGTACCCGCGGCTCGGGCAACCCGCCGTTGTCCTTCTGCGGTGGACTGGCCACAACCAGCTCACGTACCCCGGCCTCCTGCGCGGGCACCACGTTCATGACCACCGTTGACGGGTACATCGCCAGACCACCGGGCACGTAGAGCCCGACCCGGTCAACCGGCACCCAGCGCTCGGTCACCGTGCCGCCCGGTACGACCTGCGTGGTGTGGTCGCTGCGACGCTGCGCGGCGTGCACCCGGCGGGCCCGGTTGATCGACTCCGACAACGCGGCGCGAACCCGCGGGTCGAGCGTGCCCTCAGCCTCGGCTATCGCCTCCGCCGGGACCCGCAGCACCTCCGGCGAGACCCCGTCGAACCGCTCGCTCGCCGCCCGGATCGCCGGGTAACCATGCTCCCGCACCGCCGCCACGAGCGGACGGATCTGCTCGACAGCCGCGGAGACGTCGAGCCGGGCACGGGGCAGCAGGCGGCGCGGGTCACGAACCCCGCCACGTAGGTCAATCCGGTGCAACACCCTTGCGAGTCTAGGCGGCTCGGGTCCGGGCTGACCGGCACCGCCCACACGGCGAGACGATGAGCCGAGACACACCCTCCGGAGCCGGATCGGGCTACCCTCGACCCGTGACTGCGCGGCTGCCGGTGTTCCCGCTCGGGACCGTTCTCTTCCCCGGTCTGGTGCTGCCGCTACACATCTTCGAAGACCGATACCGGGCCCTGGTGCGCCACCTACTCACCCTCCCGGAGCAGCGGCCACGCGAGTTCGGCGTGGTGGCGATCCGGACCGGTTGGGAGGTCGCTCCCACCGCGCCGGACGGCCGCCCGTTGCCCGACGCCGACGTCACGCTGCACGAGGTCGGCTGCACCGCCGAGCTGCGCCAGGTGACCGAGCTGCCGGACGGGGGCTACGACATCGTCACCGTGGGTCGGCAGCGGTTCCGGATAGACAGCGTCCACCGGGCCAGCGCGCCGTACCTGACTGCCGAGGTCGAGTGGTTGCCCGAGCCGCACCCCCCGGACCAGGCGGGAGAGCTGTCCGCCCGGGTGACCGCGGTCTTCCGCCAGTACCTGGGCCTGATCCGCGCCGAACCGGAGGAGGCCTCGGAGCAGCTCCCGGAGGACCCAACCGTCCTGTCGCACCTGGTCGCCGCGACGGCCGCGCTGACCCTCGCCGACCGACAGCGGCTACTCGCCATCGACGGCACCGCTGACCGGCTCCGCGCCGAGCTGCGACTGCTCACCCGCGAGGCGGCTCTGCTGCGCCGGGTCCGGGCGGTTCCGGTGCCGCTGAAGGAGCTGGCGTCTCCGCCGACGCCCAACTGACGCCCGGCCCGGTCGACCAGTCGGGTGTCGGCTCCGGGCGCAACGACGGCCAACGGGACCAGCCCGCCAGCAGGGTGTAGCCGACCGCCGCGCCAAACGCGGGCAGCAGCACGTTGCCGTACGGCACCGGCAGGGGACCCACCCACCTCACTCCCCCGGCTCGCAGTTGCGCGGGTTGTCCGAAGGTCTGCCCCTCCGCGGCGGTCGCCAACAGGTGCTCGAAGGTGGCCAGCCCCACCTGTTGGCCAACCTGCCAGGCGACCAGCGCCGCGCCCAGCGACCCCAGCACGGCGGCAGCCAGTCCGATCGGGCCCCGCGAGCGGCGCAGCAGGAACCAGAGGCCGACCGCGACCAGGACGCCGAAGCCGAGACCGAGCAGGCTGAACCAGCCGTCGGCAGCGATCGGCTGCTCCGGCTGCGACTCGCCGTAGACAGCACCCGACTCGGTCTGCAGCACCGGGGTGTCGGGGGCCAGCGTGGCCCAGAGCAACCCCAGCGGAACCCCGAGGATCATCACCCCGAACGCTCCCGCCGCCGCCCACCCGAGCTGCGGCCGGAGCCGTTGCCGCGGCGCCGCGGCAACGGACGGCGCCTCGTACCAGGTCAATGAGGCCGGTGGTACCGGCCCGACGGCCGAGGCACGATCTGGGTACGGCGACGTGCGGCCATCGCCCAGCGACTCGACGTACGGCGGTTCGGCCCCGGATCTGGGCCGGTCGGGGTCGGGGGTGTCCGCGCTCACCCGATGATCCTCTCAGGAGTGGCGGCGCCATGGGGCGCCGGTGGACGACACGCCACTCAGCGGGCGAACGGCTCCAGCATCACCGCGGCGGCGCTCAACCACGCCTCCCGGGTCGCCGGCTGGAGCTGGTGGTACTCGATTGACGAGCCGGACTCCAGGATCGGGTCATATGGCACCACAGTCACCGCCCGGGTCCGGGTAGCGAAGTGTCGTTCCAGGTCGGCCCGGAGCTCACTGTGCCCTGGGGTCGGGCACGAGATCAGGGTCACCGCGTTGTCAGCCAACTCCCCCATGCCCACCTCGTGTAGCAGGTCGAGCATCCAGTCCGCGCTGAACGCGGCGTCTTCCCGCGGCACCGTGGTGACCACAAGTTGGTCGGCGGCCTGCATGACGGTACGCCAGTTGGGGCTCTCCACGTTGTTGCCGGTGTCCACGCAGATCACGTCGTGGGTGCGGCGGAGCAGTTCCAGCACCCGCCGGACGGTGAACTGGTCCAGCCGTTGGGCGAACCGGGGACTCTCCTCACCCGCCAGCACGTCGTACGAGCCGTCTGAGGCGTGCCGGAGATAGTCGTCGAGCTGCTCCAGCAGCTGCGGCCCATCCTTGATCTCGATGTGCGCGAGGTCGCTGATCAGGTGCCGAATGGTACGGGCGTGCCGGGCACTGCCCGCACGCAGCCCGAGCGTGCCCCGTAGCTCGTTGTCGTCCCAGGCCAGTACGCCCCGGCCGCGTACGCTGCCGACGGTCGCGGCGGCCAGCACGGTCGCGGTGGTTTTGTGCACTCCACCCTTGGGATTCGCGAACGCCAGCACCCGGGGGCCGCCGAGCTCCCCCCGGAGTACGTTTGCCGCGCGCTCCGATCCACTCCGCGCCGACTGCGGCCGCCACTCCAGTCGAGCGTAGCCCCGGCCTACCGCGGGCTGGTAAGCCGGCTCAGGCCGATACGCCGGCTCAGGCCGATAGTCGTTCCCCGGCCGATACCCGGGCTCAGCCGGGTGCGCCGGCTGAGTCCGGTAGCCGTTCGCTGCCGGCGGAGCATGCCGGTAGCCGTTGTCCAGCAAGGCATAGCGGGACGGCGCCGGCGCTGCCTCCGGTTCGGAGTAGCGGGGCTCCGGAGCCGGCGGCAGCGGGGCCCGGTAGCCCGGATCAGCCCCATACGCCGGATCGGCCGGTAATCCCCGCTCGGCCCGGTAAGCACCCCGGTGCCCCGCGTCCCGCGGATCGGCCCCGTAGGTTCGCGCCTCCGCGCCATACGACACCTCGGCGGGCGGCAAGCCCGAGCCCGGCACGTGCGACCCGACTGCCGGCACGCGGGCCGCGTAGCCGTTGCCGTCGGCCCGTCGGGGCAATGACTCGGCCTGAGCCGCATGCCCCGACCGGTCCGGCCCGGCTGGCTCAGCGGCACGGCTACCGAGCCTCGCCCGGTCGAGCAACGCCCGCCACCGCGGTGCCGGTTCGGCGGGCTGGCCCCAGCCGGTCTCGCTGCCCTCCACGGCTCGCCCTCCCAGCTCCATGCTGCCGCCCCGTCTGACAGGCTACGAACGAAAGCCTATTAGGGCTATACCGATCCGCCTGCCACCGGGCCGACCTCAGCTTCCGAAACCGGCCCGGAGGCACCGCTGCTGACCACGTTCGCCGAGGTGGCCGGCGTGGGCGGCGCCCCAGACGCGAGGTCGGAGGTTGGTGAAATTGATGGTGACTTCCTCGCCTCTGGGGCTGGGCCGGGAACGGGTTCCTCCGTCGGCGTCGGCGGGCTGAGAGTGACCGGTTCGGGGCTCGGGGTGGGGCTGGCCTGGTCTGGGACCACCGGGGTGGGGGTGGTGACCGGATCCGGGACCGCCGGGTCGGGAACAACCGGGTCGGAAACCGCTGGATCCGGGACCACCGGGTCAGGAACAACCGGGTCAGGGAAGACCGGATCGGGGGTGGTCAGATCGGAGTCCGCAAGGGGGTGCGCCACCGCATCCTGCTCTGGCAGGGGCGGGGTGAAGACGGTACGGTCCAGCCGACGCACCTCCGGCGCGGGATCAACGACCCGCACGTCCGGCTGGGACGCCACCTGGCGCAACTCGACCGGCTCCGCGCGGACCACCGCCGCGTAGACGCAGGCACACCCGCCACGGTATGCCGTTGCCTCGGCCTCCGCCATCTGCGCTGCGCTCAGGTACAACTCGCGCTGCTCGCGCTGCTCCGGTCTCTCATCAGTGACCGCGGCGGCCCGGGACCGGTAGTCACCCGCCTCCCGTTCCTTGCGGGCCGCCAGGTCAGCCATGGCGGTGATCACATCTTTCGGCAGGCCCGGCACGTCGATCCGGACAACCTCCGGCTGCCGCTCAGGTAACGGCACCCGGCCGATGACAGCGGCGACCGGCACGTCACCGAGGACGTTGGCGGCCTGATCCGGCGTCAGGTACGCCGACAGCGAGACCAGCGCGAAGGTGCCGCTCGCTGGGGACGGGACCGCCGTCGGTAGCGCTGCCAGGTCATCCGTGGCATCCTGCAGATAGCCGGGAATTGATTCCCCGGCGGCCACCCCGACCCGGGTCATCTCGTCCGCAGTGGGAGCACCGGCCGGCGGAGCGCCGGTTCCCCACACCGCGGTGACCGCTACCGCAAGGCAGGAGAGCAGCACGGCCCCGAGGAGGAGCCCGAATTGGGCAGAACCCTGGGCCAGCCGGTTCGCCGCGCCCACGAGGTGGGGTAACAGCCGCTGGTCCAGCTGGCGCAGCAGGTCACCGGAGCGCACGGACGGAGACCCCCTCGTCGCGTTTGGATCGTTCAGGTCATGGCCGCGCTCATTCCCGCAGGATTCCCAGAGCACGGTCCAGGTCGTCAGGGTAGCCGCTGACGAAGCAGACCTCCTCCCCTGTGCGGGGATGGCGGAACCCCAACTCCCGGGCGTGTAGCCACTGCCGATCCAGGCCGAGCCGCTTGGCGAGGGTGGGATCGGCCCCATAAGTGAGGTCGCCCACACAGGGGTGCCGCAGCGTCGAGAAATGCACGCGGATCTGGTGGGTACGGCCCGTCTCCAGCCGTACGTCCACCAGACTGGCCGCCGGAAACGCCTCAAGGGTGTCGTAGTGGGTGATGCTGGGCTTACCGCCCGAGACCACCGCCCAGCGGTAGTCGTGGTGTGGGTGCCGATCGATCGGAGCGTCGATGGTGCCCCGCAACGGATCGAGGTGCCCCTGCACCACGGCGTGGTAACGCTTCTCCACCTCGCGGTACTTGAACGCCCGCTTCAGGAAGGTGTAGGCCTGCTCGCTCTTGGCCACCACCATGATCCCAGTCGTGCCGACGTCGAGCCGGTGCACCACGCCCTGCCGCTCGGCCGCGCCGCTGGTGGCGATCCGGTGGCCGATCGCGGCAAGCCCACCGATCACGGTCGGTCCGGTCCAACCGGGACTGGGGTGAGCGGCCACGCCAACCGGCTTGTCCACCACCACGATGTCGTCGTCGGCATACACGACGCCCAGGCCGGATACCGCCTGCGGCACGACGGCCGGCGGAGCCGCCGGCGCCGGCAGCGTCACCTCCAGCCAGGACCCGGCCCGAATCTTGTAGGAATTAGCCCGCACCGTGCCGTCGACCAGCGCGGCGCCCTCGTCAACCAGGGCCGCCGCGGTCGTCCGGGAGAGCCCGAAGAGCCGCGCAACGGCCTGGTCGAGGCGGAGTCCGTCGAGCCCGTCCGGGACTGGCAGCGATCGTTGGTCACCGCCGGCCGCATACGCCGCCGTCATGCCCGCTCCCGGGGCGCCGTGGGGGTCGCCTGCCGTCCGCCCCGGCCGAGCCGGCTGCCGTCGCGCTGGCGGCCGGTCAGTTCCAGGAACACCGCGAGGAAGACGCCGCAAACCAGAGCGCTGTCGGCCACGTTGAACACCGGAAACGCCCGGCCGTACGGCTCCAGGACACTGATCATGTCGACCACGTGACCGACGAACCAGCCCGGAGCACGGAAGATGCGGTCCATCAGGTTTCCGAGTGCCCCGCCGAGCACCAGCCCCAACGACACCGCCCAGGGCAGGGAGCGCAGGCGCAGCGCGGTCCAGAGGATCCAGCCGATCACGAGGATGGTGATCAGCGAGAAGATCCAGGTGTGGTCGGCGCCGATGCTCCACGCCGCGCCGCTGTTGCGGGTGAGGCTGAGATAGACCAGGCCGCCCAGGAGCTGGACCGGCTCTCGGCCCTCCAGCGCCTGAAGTGCCAGATGCTTGGTCCCGAGGTCGAGCGCCAGCACGGTGAGGCCGATGCCGAGCAGGACCGACGCGGCGCGGCGCCGGGTCGTCGCACCGTCGGCGGCGCCGGGCGACTCGACGGCACCGGGCAACTCGGCGGCAACGGGCGGCCCATCCGCCTCGACGGCGCCATCCGGCCCGGGGGCCGGACGGCCCTCGGCGGGCCCGGTTGACCCGGTCGCCTCGGCACGGCCGGATCCCGGGGTCGGTCCTGCGGTCATCTACTCCCCATCGACGCTCGCGGCGGCGGACGCCGCCTCACCGGGCTACTGGAGAGCGAGGTCTCAGCGCCGCTCCGCCAGCTGCTTACAGGTCACACAGAGGGTCGCCGACGGGAAGGCGGCCAGCCGCTCCACCGGGATCGGGTTGCCGCACCGTTCGCACCAGCCGTAGCCACCCTCATCGAGCCGTTCCAATGCCCGCTCGACCTGCGTGATCCGTTCCAGGATGCTGTTGGCGAGGGAAATCTCCTGCTCCCGCTCGAACGTCTTGGTGCCGGTGTCGGCCTGGTCATCCCCGGCCGAGTCGGTCAGCCGGTCGCGCTGCAGCTCGGTGATCTCGCTCAACGTCTGATCATACTCGGCACGAAGCTCGTCCCGCCGTGCCGCCAGGGCTGCCCGGATCTTCTCGGTCTCCGCCGCGCTGCGGGTGGACTTGGTCGCCGGCTTACGGCCGGCGGTCCTGGTGTCGGCTGGCTTCGCCATCGTCGCTCCCTTAGCCGCGGAGCCGCGGAGGGCCGCGGCACCTGGACAGGGGCCGCCGCGTTCGGCGCCCCCAGGTACAAAACGGGCGCGCAGCCATTGGCCGCGCACTCCGGAGGTTCGCAAGGATACGGAACGTACAGGCGTCGGACAATGTGGCGCACCGACGCCCTGACGCCCACCCCGAATTTACACATCTCGGGCAAAAAGAACGCTAGCAGACTGATCGCTCCGGCCCTCGCCGTAATCGCCAAACCCGTACCCCACTCGCCGCTGCCGGATAAGAGGCCGCAGCCACCGCTGCACCTCGGTCCGCCGCCGCGGAAGCGTCCCACCGCCTCGGATGCCCGGCGAGCAGGTTGTTGCCGGCCGCGACGGAAAGTGGTCACCCGCATCCAACCAGCAGCACCCGCTGCCCAGCACAGCAGGTTTGGGCCGGGCAGGGCGATGGCTCAGAACCGAGGCCGGGGCCGGTAGCAGCGGGAGCCAGGGCGAGTTGCGGACGCAGGGCCTGGGCGCGCGGTGACCGGCCCGCCCTATCCGTCGCGGAGTTGGCGCAGCCTCTGGGCGATCTCGGCACTGACCCCACCGACATAAAAGATCTTGTTTCGGCTGGCCGCCCCAGCGCCCAGCAAGACCGCTCCCCGCCGGACACCGAGCGCTTCGGCCAGGGCACGGCGCGCTGCCTCGGTGGCCCGCCCGTCCACCGGTGGTGCCGTCACCGCGATGATCAGAGCAGGGCCATGCGGACCCAGGTAGCAGCCCCCTACTCGGGACCGAGACGATCCCGGTTTGATCCGGACCGCGACAGTCAACGAGTCACCGCCGTGGGCGGCTGGCGCCTCAGCCTCAGGGACCGGCACCGGCACCGCCGCTGGCGATCCGCCCTTCCGCACTCAACAAGGCGGCGACCGGGGCGCAGTGGGCACAAGGGGTGAAGCCGAGGTCTGTCGCCTCGGCCACGGGAAGCGGCTCGGGCTCGCCGAGTAGCTCCCTACAGCCGGCCAGGTGGTAGCGGGGGTGGGCGTCAACCACCCACACCTCCCGGTCGAGTTGGGCCAGCAGTGCTGCCTCCGCCGGGGTGACCGCCGCTGGAGCTGGCTCGCCGTCCACAACCGGTGCGGAGCCCACGACCGGCGGCCCGGGTGGTTGCCGCCACCCGGTGCCGCCATGGTCGATCGACGGAGGAACATGCTGGCCGGGAGGCATGCGGCCGCCCGGCTGCCGGTCGGCGCTCCCACCACCTTGATCCGCCTCGGCCGGGGTCTGCTCCGCCGCTGCCCGGGCCGCGGCTGCCTGGCGGGCACCCATGACGAGCGCGACGGCAGCCAACAGGCTGGCCGCGATGGAGACGATCAGCAGGCTGCTGGATCCATCAGCGAGGCCCACCACCAGCAGCACCACGGCAACGAGAATGAGCAGGATACTGGCGACTATCAAAGCCCACCCCCCGCGTCTCGTTCCGATTCTGCGACCGGGCAACCGTCAGTGCGGCGACCGCCCGCCGGTGTGGTCAGCGACCGGATTCCAACGCACCAGAGCGACCGCCGCCGTAGGAGCCGGCGAGACCGGCTGCGGCAAGTCCGTTGCCGCCACCGGCACGGCCCCCACCATCGGTCCGGTCAATCTCGACATCCGGGCCCTGCCCACGGCTGTCAAGGTCACGCAGCTGACTCTCGAGGTACGCCTTGAGGCGGGTGCGGTACTCGCGCTCAAACTGCTTGAGCCCCTCGATGTGCTCCTGCAACGCGGTGCGCTTGGTGTCCAGGCCGCCCATGGCCTCCTGGTGCCGCTGACGGGCATCCCGCTCCAGGGCGTCGGCCTTGGCCCGCGCCTCGAGGGTGACCTCCTCGGCCTTGGACCGAGCCTCGGAGAGCACCTGGTCGGCTTCGCGGCGGGCGTCAGTGACGTGCTCGTCGGCGGTCCGCTGGGCCATCATCAGCACCCGGAGCGCCTGCTGCTCGCCGTCGCCGCCGGCTGGCACGGCACCGGCACCACGGACCTGCTCCAGCTCCGCCTGCATCGCGCGGGCGGCCTGCTCGGCTCCGGCCTTGTCCCGCTGGACCCGGTCGAGCTGCGCCTTCACGTCGTTGAGCTCGGCGGCGAGCCGGGCGTCACCACCGGGGCCGACCGGACCGGCGGGGCCAGCGCCGCGACCACCGCGCTCCACCTGAGCGCGCAGCTCGTTGTTCTCCTCGATCAGACGGGCCAGCTCACGCTCGACCTCGTCCAGGAAGGCATCGACCTCCTCCTCGTCGTACCCCCGCTTGCCGATCGGCGGCTTTTTGAAGGCGACGTTGTGGACGTCGGCCGGGGTCAGCGGCATCGAAACTCCTCGGGTCAGTTGCGGCCGCGAAAGCGCATCGGTCATCCAGCGGTGCTGGTGATCGACGGCCCTAACACGAACTCCATCAGCACGAACAGGATAACCAGGAGCACAAGGGAGGCCAGGTCGATGCTCACGGTACCAATTCGCAGCGGAGGGATCACACGCCTCAACGCGTGGAGCGGGGGATCAGTGACGCTCCACACGGTTTCCAGCCCTGCCGAAGCCCCACGCCCTGGTTGCCAACGCCGACCGTACTGGAGCACCGCACTTAACACAAATCGGGACAACAGGATAAGAAGAAAGACATACAAGACCAGATACAAGACCTGGAGCAGGATTGACAACACGGCTGGCGACGTCCCTTGCACTCGGGCTGATCAACTGAGGCTGAAGAAACCGCCCTCAGCGATCTTGGCTTTGTCCTCCGCGGTGACCTGGACATTGGCCGGCGAAAGCAGGAACACCCGATTGGTCACGCGCTCGAACCCGCCACGCAGCCCGAACGCGAGCCCAGCGGCGAAGTCCACCAGTCGCCGTGCATCCGCCTCGTCCATTTCCGTCAGGTTGATGATAACCGGGACCCCATCTCGGAAGTGCTCGCCGATGGTCCGCGCCTCCCGGTAGGTGGTCGGGTGCAGCGTGGTGATCTGGTAGCGCTGCTCCTCCTCCACCGAGACCCGCTCCCGAGCCGACGCCTGCGGCGCCAGGGCCAGATTGTCGCGGGTGTGGTAGGTCAGGGCACCAGTCGCCTCGGGGACGGACCGGGTGATCGACCGGACACTGGAGCGCTCGGCCCGCTCCGGCTGCTCGTTCTCCTCGTCTTGGTCCGCGTCGCCAGCCCGCGCCGCAGCCCGCTCCAGACGCCCCCGGTCGCCAAGCCGCGAGCGGGGCGGAGCGGCCTCCTCATCGTCGTCGTCTCCAAAGTCCTCGGAGTATCGGCTCGACCGATACCGCGACTCGCGGTAGTCACCCTTGTCGTAGCCACCGTCGTCGTAAGCCCGCTCGTCGTCCTCCTCGACCAGACCGAGCCAGACCCCCGCCTTGCGCAGCGCACCCATCCCGCGCCCTTCCCGTCCGCCCTGCGGCACGCACCCCCGTGCCGCGTCGCCTGCCGCAAGTGGATCATTTCTGCTCGCCGGGTCGGCACCCCCCTGGGCGCGCGTTTCGCGTCGCGCGCCACAACCCGACGAGTGGAGTGCCACTCCTACCAAACAACACCGATGTAATTTGCTCCTGGCGGCCAGGCTACCGCAGCGTGGGGCGCATTCCGAGTAACGCGCTGCCCACCCGGACATGTGTCGCGCCGTACCGGATCGCCGATTCCAGGTCCCCACTCATGCCGGCCGACACCAACGTCGCCTGCGGATGCTGGGCCCGGAACCCGGCCGCTACCTCCGCCAACCGGGCAAACGCCCGGTCCGGTTCCCAGCCCAGCGGTGCCACCGCCATCAACCCGCCAAGCCGCAGCCCGTCCGCACCCGCCACCACCTCGGCCACCGGATCGAGCCCCGCGTCCAGGTCGGTGGAGCCGGGCAACGCGCCACCGCGACCCAGCGCCCCGTCGATGCTGACCTGAAGGAGGACCTCCAACGGTCGGTCCCGTTCGGCCGCCGCCCGATCCAGCGCCCGGGCCAACCGGACGCTGTCGACCGAGTGCACCACGTCGGCGTACCGGACCACCGACTTCGCCTTGTTCCGCTGCAGTTGGCCGACGAAGTGCCACCGGGGCGTCACCCCCGCCGCGGCCACCTCGGCGGCCTTCGCCGCGGCCTCCTGGTCCCGGTTCTCCCCGACCTCGGTCGCCCCGAGCCCCACCAGGGCGACGACGTCACTCGCCGGGTACGTCTTGGTCACTGCGATCATGGTCACCTCCCCCGGGTCCCGACCGGCCGCCGCACAGGCGTCGGCGATTCGGGTACGGACTCGGGCAAGGCCAGCTGCGAGATCGGCGCTCCGGTCGGTGGGCGCCGCGGCGGGGGTGTTGGTCATCGGCGGGACTCAGGAACCGTTCTTGAGGAAGTCGGGAACATCGACGTCGTCGAAGAGAACCCGACGCGGCGACTGCTGCGGGGCGGGAGTGGTTGGCGGCGCCGGTGCCGCGGGTGTGGCCGGTGCCGGCTGATTCTGATTCGTCTTGCGCGCCGGCTCGGCCGCCTTGTATGCGGGCGCGCCTCCGTCGAAGCCCGCGGCGATGACAGTGACCCGCACCTCGTCGCCGAGGGCGTCGTCGATCACCGCGCCGAAGATGATGTTGGCTTCCGGGTGGGCCGCGTCGGTGACCAGTTGCGCCGCATCGTTGATCTCGAACAGCCCCAGGTCAGAACCGCCAGCGATCGAGAGCAGCACGCCGCGCGCGCCGTCCATGCTCTGCTCCAGCAACGGACTGGAGATGGCCGCCTCGGCCGCCTCCACCGCCCGGTTCTCACCCCGGGCACTACCGATTCCCATCAGCGCGCTGCCGGCACCGCTCATCACGCTCTTGACGTCGGCGAAGTCCAAATTGATCAGACCGGGAGTGGTGATCAGGTCGGTGATCCCCTGGACACCGGAGAGGAGCACCTGGTCGGCGGTACGGAAGGCGTCCATCATGGAGATGTTCCGGTCACCGAGCGCAAGGAGCCGGTCGTTCGGGATCACGATCAGCGTGTCGCACTGGTTCCGCAGCTCGTCAATGCCGGCCTCTGCCTGCACCTGGCGGCGCTTACCCTCGAACGAGAACGGCCGGGTGACCACACCGATGGTGAGCGCGCCGAGCTTGCGGGCGATGTTCGCCACCACCGGAGCGCCGCCGGTGCCGGTGCCACCGCCCTCGCCACAGGTCACGAAGACCATGTCGGCGCCCTTCAGGACTTCCTCGATCTCGTCGCGGTGGTCCTCGGCCGCGTTCTTTCCGACATCTGGGTTGGCACCAGCGCCCAGACCACGGGTCAGTTCCCGCCCCACGTCGAGCTTGACGTCGGCGTCACTCATCAGCAGTGCTTGTGCATCGGTGTTGATCGCGATGAACTCGACGCCCTTGAGCCCAACCTCGATCATTCGGTTGACGGCGTTCACGCCGCCGCCACCGATACCGACGACCTTGATGACCGCCAGGTAGTTGTGCGGAGGTGTCATCTGAAGGTCCTTTCCCCCTCGAGATTGGCATGGGCCGCGCCACTCGGCTTGCCCAGGATCAACGGTTGACGACGCGGCCATCACCAGGGCTCGGGTGTAAACCCTCACCCTCTACTAGAGGGTTACATTTATGTCAACCACTGATCCTCTTCGGGGCAACGTAAGCGCCTCCGCCCAATGTGCCAAGCAACCCGGCGGCGTGTCGCCCCCGCGGGCAGATCACACATCACCGGACGGTCACCACGTCCGGAGCGCTGACATCGATCGTGGCCGCCGCCCCGTTCAGCAACGAGGTGGCGATTCGCGCCTTGTCCGCCCCCCGGGTCGCATCCCCCCACACCACCTGCCGCTCATCGCGCAGGTGGAGCGTGAGTCGGGCCAGCCCTTCCACCGTGACGTCCACGAGTTCGGCCCGCAGTTGCGGGGTGAGCTCGGCGAGCACCGCCAGAGCGGCCTGGGTCTCCGGATCGGCCGGGCCCGGCGTCGCCAGCCGGATCACCGGTAGGCCGTCGGGGGGAACCGACAGCCGACGGAAGACAACCCCAGCAGCGTCCACCACGAGAAACTGGCCCTCCTGCGGCACCACCGCCGCACCGGTCCGCTCGGTTAGCCGGACCACAAGGACATCCGGCCAGTCCCGCGTCACGTCAACCCGCTCGACTGCCGGCAGGCCACCGATGCGCTCCGCGGTCGCCGCAAGGTCCACCCGGGCCAGCGGCGTGCCGTCGGGCACCCCCGCGACCTCACGCACCTCCACCGGGGTCACCAACTCGGCCCCCTCCACCCGCACCTCACGCACCCCAAACAGGCCAGTGCCGACCAGCACCCAGCCGACCAAACCCGCCAGCGCCAGCCCGCCAGTGGTAAGCGCCCAGGGCAGAACCGCGCGCATTCGGCGCCGCCGGGCACGGGCCATGAACCGTCGGGTTGAGGCGGGCACCGCGTCCCGACCGGCCCGAACCAGCTGCCAGCGGCGGGCCGGCCCCCGGCGACCGACGCCCCCCTCCACCCCGGAGGTACGCCGACGCCCAGGCCGCGAGGTCATCCGGCGGTAGAAGCGTCGGGAGTGGAGCTACCCGGGAGGTCGGGAACGGTACCCCCGATCGTCGTCGCACCCCCGACGTCACCGCCGGGCACGGCGCCGGCGGTGCCCGCCACGCCCCGCTTCGCCAGCGCGTCAAGTAGCTGGTCGCCCAGGAGCGAGCTGGGTGGCGCGCCCATCGTCACCACGACATCGCCCGACCTGGCCCGGCGGGCCACCTCGACCGGCGCCGCCTCCCAGGAGTCCACGAAGATCTTCCGGTCGGCCGGCAGCGGCACCGCCTCGATCAGCTCCGCCGAGCCCTCCCCCGGCCCCCGGAGCTCCCCCGGGCCGAAGACCTCCAACAGCACCAGTTCGTCGGCGATGGCGAGGGCCTCGGCGATCTCCGCCTGCAGGTCGCGGGTGCGGTAGAGCCGATAGGGCTGGAACACCACGAGCAACCGTCCCTCGCCGGCCACCTCCCGCAACGTCCGCAACGCCAGCGCAATCGGTGTCGGGTGGTAGGCGTACTCGTCATAGACGAGCACGTCGTCCGCGACACCCTTACGCTCGAAGCGCCGCCGAACGCCGGGAAAGGCCGCCAGCGCGGCCTGCGCCGCCTCCAGCGGCAGGTCCAACAGGTGTTCGGCGAGCACCGCCGAGGCGCTGTTGAGCCCCATGTGCCGCCCCGGCACCGGCAGCCGGAACTCGCCCAGCGACCGGCCGTCGATTTCGGCGAGGTAACGGATACCCCGGGTGGAGGAGGCCATCTCGGTCAGCTGAAGATCCGCGTCGGCCGAGGTGCCGTACGTGTACACCTGTCGTCCCTCGGCGCGCAGCGTCTCGGCCAGTCGCCGGCTGCCCGCGTCGTCAGCGCAGGTGATGATGAAGCCGTCCGGGTCGGTGAGGCGGGCGAAGTCGGCGAAGGCCGCCTCCAGATTGGCCAGGTCACCGTAGGTGTTCAGGTGGTCGGCCTCAATATTGGTGATGATCGAGACAAACGGTCGATAGATCAGAAAGGAACGGTCACTCTCGTCCGCCTCCACCACGAAGTACTCACCCGTGCCATGGTGCGCACCGGAACCGACCTCGGATATCTCCCCGCCGATCACGAAGGACGGATCCACCCCGGCCTGCTGAAGCACCATGGTCACCATCGAGGTGGTGGTGGTCTTGCCGTGGGTGCCCGCCACCGCGACCGTCCGGCGGCCGGTCATCGCCGCCGCAAGCGCCTCGGAACGGTGCAGCACCCGCAGGCCACGCCGGCGCGCCTCCACCAGCTCCAGGTGATCGGAGGGGATCGCCGAGGAGTAGACGACGGTGTCCACACCGTCGAGGTTGGCCGCCTCGTGAGTCATGTGGATGGTGCCACCCAGCGCCCGCAGGCCCGCCAGGGATGGCCACTCGCGCAGTTCGCTGCCGGAGACCGAGATCCCACGGGTGAGGAAGAGCCGGGCCAGGCCGCTCATCCCGACCCCGCCAGCCCCGATCAGATGGATGGCGCCGAGGTCCTCCGCCGTCAGCTGACCGGCCGGGGAGAACTTCGCCGTACTGTTCCCGCTCACCGGGCCACCGCCTCGTAGACGAAGTTGAGTAACGCCTCATCGCCGTCACGATGCCCGTACGCCGCCGCGGCACTCCCCATCGTGGCCAGCCGCTGCGGGTCCCGGATCAGCGGGATCACCGTGCTCTCCACCCAGGCCGGGGTCAGCTCGGCGTCGTCAACGAGTAGTCCGCCCCCGGCCTCCACCACCGGCACCGCGTTTCGTCGCTGCTCCTGATTGCTGTGTGGGTACGGCACGTAGACCGTCGGCAGCCCGACCGCCGCCACCTCCGCACAGGTCATCGCCCCACCCCGGCCGAGCATCAGATCGGCCGCCGCGTACCCCAGCTCCATCTGCGACAGATACGGCACCGTCACGTACGGCGCGGGCAGGTCGGTCGGCACCGACACCGCCTCGTTCCGTGCGCCTACCACGTGCAGTACCTGCACTCCGTTCCGGGCCAGTTCCTTGGCCGCCCCGGCGACCGCCAGGTTGATCGAGCGGGCGCCCTGCGATCCGCCGGCGACGAAGAGCACCGGCAGGTCCGGCCGGAGCCCGAAGTGGGCGCGGGCGGCGGTACGCATGGCGGCCCGGTCCAGACCGGCGATGCCCCGGCGTAGCGGCACCCCCACCACCCGGGCCCTGCGTAGCGACTCGGCCTGCGCGGGCTGGTGCGGGAAGCCCACCGCGAGGTGTTTGGTGAACTTCATGCCCAGCCGGTTGGCCACCCCCGGTGGCACATTGACCTCGTGAATGACGATCGGCAGCTCACGTCGCCAGGCGGCGAGGTACGCCGGGACCGAGACGTACCCGCCGAACCCCACCACCGCATCGGCCTGCACCTCGTCGATGACCCGGCCAGCTGCCCGGGCCGCGGTCCACATCCGGCCCGGGGTCTTCACCAGGTCCAGGTTGACCGAGCGGGGCAGCTGGTGCGCGGGGATCTGACGCAGGTCGTACCCGGCGGGTGGGATCAGCTCGTTCTCCAGCCCCTTTGGGGTGCCCAGGCAGGTGATCCGGATACCGGAGTCGTGCCGGCGCAGGCAGTCGGCGAAGGCGAGTAGCGGGTAGATGTGCCCCCCGGTGCCACCTCCCGCAAGCACCACCGAACGCAGCGGACCCATCACCGTCTCCTCTCCTCGGCCGACCCACGCCGGGCCCGGTTCGCCCGGACGGCACGCGGCGCGGCTTGGTCGTCTTCATGCCGCCCCCGGGGCACCCGGCCCCGGGGAGCTGGTGGGGAACCCGGGCGGCGCCGGCCGGGGAGCGGCGGCAACGGGGCCCAGACTAGTCGGACCCATCGGGCCGGCGGACGGGCATGCAGGGCTCTCGCCGCATCAGGTTCGGCCCGCGCGAACGAGGCGAGCATGCCGACCGCGGCGAGCGTGACGACCAGGGCGGTCCCGCCCTCGGAGATGAAGGGCAGCGGCACGCCGGTCAGCGGTAGCAACCCGGTCACGCCACCAATGTTGATCACCGCCTGGCCGACCAGCCAGGCGGTCGCCCCGGCGGCGGCGAGCTGCCGGAACCGGCCGGCCACCCGGCGGGCGATCCGCAGCCCGGTGTACGCGAGCACCGCGAACAGCGCCACGACCACACCGCACCCGACCGCACCCAACTCCTCAGCGATGATCACGAAGATGAAGTCATTCTCCGCCGCCGGAAGCGCCTCCCACTTCAGGGAACTCTTGCCCAACCCGGTGCCGAACCAGCCCCCGTGCTCGATCGCGTACCGAGCTTGGAGCATCTGGTAACACTCGTCCGCCTTGCAGGTGTCGAGCGGCGGCGGGTCAAAGAAAGTCGTCAGCCGCTCCAGCCGGAAATTGCCCTCGCCCTTCTCGCCCGACCCCTTCGACCCGGCGCCGTACGAGGCGACCGCCACCAGCAGACCGACACCGAGCAGGCCGATCGCACTCAACACCGCGAAGACCCGCAACCGCACCCCGGCCGCCCAGAGCAGCCCGACGACCAGGGCCAGCAGACAGAGCAACGTGCCGAGGTCGTTGTAGCCGACCAGCACGAACAGCAGCCCCAGCACCGGGAAGAGCGGCGTGGCCAACTCCCGCCACCAGCCGAGCCGGGCGCCCTTCCGGGCGAGCACGTCCGCCCCCCACACCACGAGGGCGAACTTCGCCAGCTCGGAGGGTTGGAGCTGGAACGGCCCGAGGTACAGCCAGTTCCGGTCTGCGGAGAACGGGCCGATCTGGCCGACGTCGGCCAGCGAGCTGAGCACAAGCACCAGATTCAGCAGCAGCAACAACCCCACCGCGCCACCGAGGGCCGGCCAGGCGACCGCCTGGAAGGTGCGGACCGGCAGCCGCTGGCACGCCCAGAAGGCCACGATCCCGAACACCGCGAAGAAGGCCTGCTCGGTCAACGACGCGGTGGCATCGCCGCGTCGGGCGAAGTCCTCCACGCTGGTCACCGAGAAGACCATGGTGAGACCGATCAACAGCAGCAGGCCGACGCTGGACAGCAGAAGGTAGTAGGAGGCCAGCGGCCGGTCCAGCAGGCCACGCAGCGCGGCCAACCCGCCGGCGGCGCTCAGGCCGCGCAGGGGCGGAGCGTCTGGAGGCGCCTCCGGTGCCCGCGCCACCGGCGGAACCTCGGCGGTACGCGTACTCCCCGGCGGCCAGCGCCGCCCCGCTCCCGGGCTGTCCTCTTGATCTGGTCCCTCCCCCACCCGACCATCATCGCGGGTGGGGGAGGCGTGGCCCTCGCAACCATCTCCCCGGCGTGTCGAGAAGCTGCGTCCGGTCAACCGACGCGGGCGAGGAACTCGCTGTAGAACAGGCCCAGGGCGATCGCCACCCCGATGCCGGCGATGATCCAGAACCGCACCACGATGTTGACCTCGCTCCAGCCCGCGAGCTCGAAGTGGTGCTGCAACGGTGACATCCGGAAGACCCGCTTACCGGTGGTCCGGAACGAGATGATCTGGATCACCACGGACATCGTGATGATGACGAAGAGTCCGCCGATGATCGGCAGCAGCAGGATCGTCCGGGTCGACATCGCCATCCCGGCGATCAGACCACCCAGGCCCAGCGCCCCGGTGTCGCCCATGAAGATCCGGGCCGGCGAGGTGTTCCACCAGAGGAACCCGACGCAGGCACCGGCCGCCGCGCCGGCGATCAACGCGATCTCCAGCGGGTCCCGTACCGCGTAGCAGTACTCCTGGGTGTAGTTCGGGTCCGCGCACCAGTGCCGGTACTGCCAGAAGGCGATCAGCGCGTACGCCGCGAGCACCATCACCGAGGCACCGGTGGCCAGACCGTCCAGACCGTCGGTGAGGTTGACGCCGTTGGTGGCGGCCATCACCACGAAGATGAAGAGGATGACCGCACCGACCTTGGTGAGCTCCAGCGCCGGGATGTCCCGGATGAAACTCAACGTCGTGCTGCCGACCGTCTCGGTGTTGGTCAACGCGCCCTGAGAGTCGGTCATGGTGCTCGGGAAGTAGAGCGCGATCACCCCGAACACCGCGCCGACCAGGATCTGGCCGAGCAGCTTGCCGCGCTTGTTGAGGCCACCGCTGTGCCGCTTGCGGACCTTCAGGAAGTCGTCAATGAAACCCACCGCGCCGGAGAACACCATCAGCCCCAGCAGCACCAGCGCCGTGATGGTCGGTTCGACCTGAGCGATCTGCGCGTCCGGCAGCGTGGTCAGGGCCAGGTGACCGGCGACATACGCGATGACGGTGGCCAGGATGAAGACCACCCCACCCATTGTCGGCGTGCCCTTCTTGCCCTGGTGCATCACCGGTCCCTCGGCCCGAATGGGCTGGCCGGCCTTCAACCGGGTGAAGACCTTGATCGCAATCGGGGTACAGAACAGCGAGACCAGGAAGGCCACCCCGACCGCGACGATGACTGCCCTCATGCCAGGCCACCGTCCGCTCCCGCGCCCCGATCGGTCCCGGCGTCGGCGCGCAGCGCGTCCGCCACCTCCCAGGTGCGGTACCGCGAGCCCTTCACCAGGACGACGTCACCGGGCCGCAGGTCTCCCCGCAGCACCTCGACAGCGTCCGCCTGATCGGTGAGCTGCACCGATTCTCCTTCCCAGTCACGTACCGATGTTGCGCCCTGATGGATTGGGGCCGCCGCCTCGCCCACCACGAGCAGGCGGTCCACCCCGAGCTCGGCGGCGAGTCGCCCGACCTCGACATGCCCCTCCTGCTCGTACGGCCCCAGTTCGGCCATGTAGCCGAGCACCGCGATGGTGCGCCGCCGCTCGAACCCGGCCAGCGCCCGCAGGGCGGCGGCCATGGAGGCGGGGTTGGCGTTGTACGAGTCGTCGATGACGGTGACCCCGTCCACCCGCTCGAAGACATCCATCCGGCGACTCGAGACCAGCCCGAGCTCACCCAGGGCGGTCGCCAGCTCGGTCACCGGCATTCCCAGTTCCCGGGCGACCGCGGCGGCGGCGAGCGAGTTGGACACCTGATGCCGGCCGGTCAGCCCGAGCCGCACCGGCGCGCGCCCCTCCGGAGTCACCAGCGTGAACGAGGGCCGGCCCCGCTCGTCCAGCACCACGTCAACGGCGCGCACATCGGCATCGGCCGCCTCGCCGAAACGGACCACCCGGGCCCGGGTTCGCGTCGCCATCGCGGCGACGAGGTCGTCGTCGGCGTTGAGCACGGCCAGCCCCTCCGCCGGCAGCGCCGCCACCAGCTCCCCCTTCGCCAGGGCGATGGTCTCTCGGGAACCGAACTCACCGATGTGGGCCACCCCCACGTTGAGCACCACGGAGATCTGCGGCGGCACCACCTCGCAGAGGTAGCTGACGTGCCCCACCCCGCGGGCCCCCTTTTCCAACACGAGGTAACGCGTGCCCGGGTCGGCCTGGAGTGCCGTGTAGGGGTGCCCCAGCTCGTTGTTGAACGAGCCGGGCGGGGCGACCGTCGGCCCCAGTCGAGAGGTGAGGGCAGCGATCAGGTCCTTGGTGCTGGTCTTACCGGAGGAGCCGGTGAGCCCAACGACGGTCAGCTCGGGCAGCCGATCCGCCACCGCGCGGGCCAGTCGCCCCAGCGCCAGCTGGGCGTCGGCTACCAGCACCATCGGCACGCCAGGAAGCACCCGGGTGCCGAGCACCGCCACCGCGCCCGCCCGGATCGCCCCGTCGGCGTAGTCGTGCCCATCCACCCGTTCCCCGGGGAAGGCGACGAAGAGCCCGCCTGGCGCGACCTTGCGGGAGTCGAACTCGACCGAGCCGGTGACCACCACGCTCGGGTCGGCGGCGACCAACCGACCGTCAACCGCCGCCGCCACCTCGGCCAGGCTCAGCCGGATCACGGCTGCCCCGGCCGGTCGCCGAAGCGGGCCCGCAGCGCGGCCGCCAGCTCCGTGCGGTCGTCGAAGGGATGCATCTGTCCGCCAACCTCCTGCCCCTGCTCGTGCCCCTTGCCCAACAGCGCCACCACGTCCCCGGGCTCAGCGAGCTCGACCGCCTCGGTGATCGCCGCACGCCGACCAGGCACCTCCAGGATTTGCACCTCGGTGTCGGCCCGACGCACGCCGGCGAGCACCTCGGCCCGGATCTCGGCGGGATCCTCGGTCCGCGGGTTGTCGTCGGTCACCAGCACCACATCCGCTCCCTGGGCGGCGGCGGCGCCCATCAGGGGCCGCTTGCCCCGGTCCCGGTCACCGCCGGCGCCGAGTAGGCAGATCAGCCGACCGGTGCTGAACTCCCGCAGGGCGGCCAGCGCGGCGACGATCGCATCGGTCTTGTGTGCGTAGTCGACGACGCCGCGCACCGGGCCGGGGGACGGCACCAGCTCCAGCCGACCGGGAACGCCGCCGCAGTCGGCCACTCCCGCGACGGCGGGCCGCGGCGCCACCCCGGCCGCCACCAGCACCGCGACGGCGAGCAGCGCGTTGGCGACGTTGTGTCGACCGGGCAGGGCCACCCTGGCGGGCAGGGTCAGCCCGCGCGGGCCGTGCAGGGTGAAGCGCTGCGCGTACCCCTCGCCACCGACCTCGTCGGCCCACCAGGTGGCGCCGCGGTCGCCGGCCGCGGAGTAGGTCACAGTGGCGGGTCGGCGCAGCGGAGTCAGCGCCGGGTCGTCGTGGTTGAGCACCTCCACCGCGCAGCGGCCGTCGAAGAGCTTCGCCTTGGCGGCGAAGTAGTCCGCGGAGTCGGCGTGGAAGTCGAGGTGGTCGGAGCCGAAGTTGGTGTAGCCGCCGACGGTGAACCGGACGCCGCCGACCCGCCCCATCGCCAGGGCGTGGCTGGACACCTCCATGACCACGGCGGTGACGCCGCGCTCTCGGGCAGCGGCGAGCATGGCGTGCAGGTCGGTCGCCTCGGGCGTGGTCCGGACGCTGTCGATCACCAGATCACCGAGGCGGGTCTCCACGGTGCCGATCAGGCCGGTGGTGTGCCCGGCCGCCCGCAGTCCTGACTCAACCAGGTACGCCGTGGAGGTCTTGCCCGCGGTTCCGGTCACCCCGATCACCGTCAACCCGGCGGTCGGTTCGCCGTACACCACACTGGCCAGGTCCCCCAGCACGGTCCGCGGGTCCGGCACCACCAGCATGGGCAGACCGGCTTCCGCGGTCGCCGCCGCGCCATCCGGGTCGGTCAACACGGCCACCGCACCAGCCTCGGCCGCGGCCGAGACGAACTCGGCGCCATGCCGCCGGGCACCGGGCAGGGCCGCGTACAGGTCGCCGGGGCGGACCTCCTGGCTGGCGTGTGTCACTCCGGTGACCGTCGGTTCCGTTGGACCGGACCGGAGATCAACAGCGTCCGCGCCGGACTCGGCGGCGAGCCGAGCGGCGAGGTTACCGAGCCGGATTCCGGTCACGCTACGAGGGCGAGGTTTGCCGGACACGGCGTCAGACCCTACCCGGTCGTCCGGTTCCGGCCGCACAGCCGCCCCGGTGGTTCGTCGGCACGCACCGATGATGTCCCGTCTACGCTGCTCAGCGGGGAAAGACGTCAAAGTTGGGCGGTGGGACCTGCGACGGCGGCACCCGATAGTGCTGCAGGGTGAACCGCATCATGTCGGCGAACACCGGCGCGGCGATGTCGCCACCCCCACCATTGGGAGTGTGGGCGAAGACAGCGATCACGTAACGGGGCTTCTCAGCCGGGGCCATCCCGATGAACGCCGCCACCTCACCGGGCTGTTTCTGCCCGTCTACCAGCCGCGTGCCCGTGCCGGTCTTGCCGGCCACCCGGTAGCCGGGGACCGCCGCGGCCCGACCGGTCGCGCCGTCTACGGTGGTCACCGCCTCCAGGAGGGTACGCAGCTCGGCGGCGGTCTCCGGGGTCAACACCTCCCGGGTCGTCGGCGCCTCCGGCGTTGTCCGCTCTCCCCGCGGCCCGACGATCTCCTTCACCAGGCGCGGCGCGACGTACGTGCCGTCGTTGGCGATGGTCGCGTACGCGGCAGCCATCTGGATCGCGGTGGCGTCCACACTGTGCCCGATCGGCACCGACCCATGCGACGAGGCACTCCACTCGTCGGCGGGCAGCACCGCGCCGCTCGCCTCGCCGAGCAGCCCGACACCGGTCGGCTCACCCAGCCCGAAGCGCTTCTGGTAGTCGATGAGCCGCTCCGGACCGAGCCGGTCGGCGATGGCGATGGTGCCGACGTTGGAGGAGTACGCCATCATCCCCGCCAGGCTCATCCGTCGGCCGTCCACCTTGGTGGTGTCGAAGAACGGGGTGCCGCCGAGGCGGATGGTGTTGGGTACGGGCAGCGTGGTGTCCGGGGTGATGACGCCTTCCTGGAGGGCGGCGCCGAACGTGATCGCCTTGTGCACCGACCCCGGTTCGACCACAAACGTGGTCGCCACGTCATCCCGGTCGGCCGGGTCGCTCTCCCCCCAGTTCGCGACGTTGTAGGTGGGGTAGGAGGCCTGGGCCAGAACCTCGCTGGTGCCCACCTCCAGGACGACCGCGGTGGCGGTCGAGCCGTTGACCGCTTCCATCGCCTCGGCCAGCTTGGCCTGGACCATGTACTGCAGGTCCCGGTCGAGGGTGAGGCACAGCGAGCTGCCCGGTTTCGCCTCGGTCGTCTCGCTGAAGCCCCCGGGGATCTGCACACCCCGCCCCGCCTCGTAGCGTTCCAGGCCGTCCTTGCCAGCGAGCACCTTGTCGTAGCCGGCTTCGAGCCCCTCCAGGCCGACCATCTCCTGGCTGGTGATGCCGATCAGGTTGGCGGCCAGATCCCCTCCGGGGACCTCCCGTCGCTCATCTTGGCGGGTGTCGATACCAGCCAGCCCAAGATCCTCGATCTGCTCGGCCAGGTCAACGTCCACCCCCCGTTTGAGGTATACGAACTGCAGTTCGTTCCCGTTGGGCCCGTCGCGTTTCCGCATCCGATCGGCGAGCTTCGACGCCGGGATACCGAGCGGCTCGGAGAGTGCCTGCGCGGTGGCCACCGGATCGGCGATCTGGGTCGGGTCGGCGAAGACATACCGCGCCTCGACACTGTGCGCCAGCACCTCCCCGTCCCGGTCGTGAATCGAACCACGAGGCGCCGGCAGAACCACGACCTTCAGCCGGTCGTCGATTCCGGCGCCGGCGTAGTCCGGATTCTCCACGACCTGCAGCACGACGAGCCGGATACCGATGACGGTGAACAGGGTCAGCACCAGCGCGGTGCCGAGCCGCAGCCGACGGCCGGAGTCGGCCAGGCGGGGTGGCCTCAGCCGGCGGCGTCGCTTCGGCCGAGCTGAGGTTGGGCGCGGCGGGCGTCGCCGCGGCGGTGGCTCCTCCGCCGGTGGACGCCGGGGCACGGTGCGCACCACGGAGGTGCGACGCGGCGGGTTCGCCCGCCGGGCAGCACCGGCCCGCCCTCCGCTGAGCACCTGGAGTGCCGGCCGGAACGGGTCACCGGAGCGACCGCGACCTCCCTGCGGTGCCCGACGGGGCTCGGCGCGACCTGCGCGGGCCTCCCCCAGCCGCTGCTCGCCGATGCTGCGGCCGCGAGGGGTGTAGGCCCGGGCACCGGAGATGCCACCACCCGACTCGGCCGGACGGGGATCGGCTGAACTGTCGGCGCGGGACGGACCGCGCCGGGACCCCTTGGCGTCCCGGCGCGGCTCCTCCGATCTGGGCGGCACGACTATCCCCCGGTACCCGGCTGGCCGACCCCCGACGATGGCCCGCTGCCCGGCTGTGGCACATCAATGGCCGCGCCGCCGTCGGGCAGCTGGATGTAACCCGGCTCGAGCTCGACGAGGCCAAGCTTGCGAGCGGCTTCGAGCAGGTTGCCCGGTGCCTCCGCCTCGGTGATCTGTTGGTTCAGCTGCTGCTGCTGCAGGTTGAGGGTGGTCTGCTGCTCCCGGAGCTCACCCAGGCGAATCGCGTTCTCGTTGATCTTGGTGTTTACCAACAGGATGCCGAGCACCCCACCGACCACCAGTGCCACGACCAACGTGGCGAACGGTGCGCGCGGCACCGACACCGGAGCCGGTGGCGCCACCCGTAGCCGGGTCGTTCGGGTGCTGACCGTCCGCGCGCTCGGGCGCAGCGCCGCGGTGCCCTGGGTCGGGAACGCACGCGTGCCCCGCGCGCGGGTCGCCCCCGACCGCGGCTGGGTGCCGGTGCGCGTGGCCCGCTCCGCCGCGATCCGGCCCCCCGACCGCGGTGTGCGCTGCCCGGCGCCGGCCCCCTGCCGGCGGTCGCGCTTGTCAATCGTCATGTCCCTCCCCCTCGTCATCCGCCCCTGTCCCGTCATCCCCCGAGGCCGGCCGCCGCACGGCCGACCCCGTCCCCGGTTGGTGCATCGCCCGGACCCGCCGCCGGTACCGTTCGCGGTCGGTACGCTGGCGCTGCTGCATGGTCGGATCGAGCCGTTCGGCGGCCCGCAGCCGCACCGAGGCCGCCCGTGGGTTCACCGCGACCTCCGCCTCGCCGGGCAGCTCCGCCCCTCGGCTGAGGAGCCGGAAGGTCGGGCCGGTCCCCGGCAGCTCGACCGGAAGGTCGATCGGGCCCTTGCTGCGAACCCGGTCCGCGAGCGCCACCTTGGTAAGCCGGTCCTCCAACGAGTGGTAGGACAGGACCACCATCCGGCCCTCGATCGTGAGCCGGTCGAGCGCCGCCGGCAGCGCCGTCTCCAGCGCCGCCAACTCTCTGTTCACCTCAATCCGTAGCGCCTGAAAAGTTCGCTTTGCCGGATGGCCACCGGTGCGCCGGGCTGGCGCGGGGATGCTCTGCCGGACCAACTCGGCCAGCCGCGCCGACGAGGTGATCGGGGCCCGGGCCCGCTCCCGAATGATCGCCGACGCGATTCGCGGCGCGAACTTCTCCTCGCCGTAGACCCGCAGCACCCGGGCCAGCTCCGGATGCGAATAGGTGTTGACCACCTCTTCGGCGGTCACTCCCCGGCTCTGGTCCATCCGCATGTCCAACGGAGCGTCCTGCGCGTAGGCGAACCCACGGTCGGGCGCGTCAAGCTGCAACGAGGAGACCCCGAGATCGAAGAGGATCCCGTCCACGACCGGATGGCCGAGCTGATCGAGCACCTCGGGCAACTCGTCGTAGACGGCGTGCGCCAGGTGCACCCGGTCCGCGAAGCGGGCCAGTCGTACGCGGGCGTGCGCCAGCGCCTCGGTGTCCCGGTCCAGCCCCACCAGCACGGTCCGCGGATGCGCCGTCAGGATTGCCTCGGCGTGCCCACCCAGCCCCAGCGTCGCATCAACGTAGACCGTCTGCCCCGGCCGGTCCAGCGCGGGAGACAGCAGCTCGAGACAACGCTCAAGCAACACCGGCACGTGCGCGCCGCGCAACTCCCCCATGTCGCCCCCCACTGGTTCCGTCCCGTCTGTCGTGCCGTGCCTGTCGTCGGACGGCGCCCCGTCGTCGTACTGCCAGATCCCCATCCGCTCCCGCCCGCCTTCCGGCAACGGCCCCCGATCGGATCGCGCGCCTGGCACCGGGGAAGGGATGCCAGGAACTCGAAAGCGGCTGGAGATCTCGCAGTACGCCAGGCGCCGTCGCGCCTACAGACCGGGCAGCACCCCCTCCTCGATGTCAGCGAATTCGTCTTCACTCTCGGCAAGGTAGCTCTCCCAGGCGACCCGGTCCCAGATCTCCACCCGGGTGTGCGCACCGATCACCACCAGATCCCGGTCAAGCGCGGCGTACTCCCGCAGGTGGCCCGGGATGGTCACCCGCCCCTGTTTGTCGGGGACCTCGTCGTGCGCGCTGGCGAAGAAGACCCGGCTGTAGGCCCGGGCCGCCTTGTGCGTCATCGGCTGCGCGCGTAGCTGATCCGCGATGTGCTGGAACTCCGGCGTCGGGAATACGTAGAGGCAACGCTCCTGCCCTTTGGTGATCACGACACCCCCCGCCAGCTCATCCCGGAACTTCGCCGGAAGAATCAGCCGACCCTTGTCGTCCAGGCGCGGAGTGTGGGTGCCGAGGAACACGGCCCTAACCCCCTCGCCCCTTCAAGCGGCGTTCGCGGCGCCGCTGACCCCCGGGCCGGTGCGCCCTCCCGGCCGCACCATCGGGCCCCACTCTACTCCACTTCCCTCCACCTGCAACCAGAATCGCCCGCGCGGCGCGGCGACCGTCCCACCAAAACCGCACGTCAAAGCGGGTGGAGCGGAGTGGAGGGCAGCACCACGCCGGGAGCCACCCACCGTCCGACATAGATCGACTCCACTCCCGCCCCCGATCGGCTCGGCCGCATCGGGCAACGAGTCGAAGCGTTCCGCGCCAGCAGCGATCTGGGGAGCCCGGGCGTGGAGTAACCTCGCTCGCGTGACGGACGCGAGAATGCCCCTACGGGCGAAGGTGGCCAGCTCCGTGTCGCGGACCGCCGCGGCCCTGTCGCGGGCCGCGGGCCGCGGGGACGGCTCGGTTATCGGTGGTTGGATCGGCCTGAAGATCGACCCGGAGCTCCTCGCGCACCTCGCCGCGGGCCGCGCCATCGCCCTGGTGTCCGGCACCAACGGCAAGACGACGACCACCCGACTCGCCACCGCCGCGGTCGGCGTACTCGGCAAGGTCGCCACCAATTCGTTCGGCGCGAACATGCCCACCGGGCACACCTCGGCGCTCGCCAAGGCCGGCAGCACCCCGTACGCGGTGCTCGAGGTGGACGAGCACTACCTGGCGCAGGTGCTGGACGCCACCGATGCCCACGTGGTGGCACTGCTCAACCTCTCCCGCGACCAGCTGGACCGGGCCCGGGAGGTCGCCATGATGGCGCAGCTCTGGCGCGCGGCGCTGATCCGCCACCCCGAGCTTCGGGTCATCGCCAACGCGGACGACCCGATGGTGGTCTGGGCCGCCACCCCGCCGACCAACCACGACCAGCGCCTCACCCCGCCCCAGGTCACCTGGTTCAGCGCTGGCCAACGCTGGCACGACGACTCCTGGGTCTGCCCCGAGTGCGGCTCGACCATCGCCCGGCAGAACGACCAGTGGTGGTGCACCGGCTGCCCGCTGCGCCGGCCACAACCGCAGTGGTCCGTCGAGGACGACGGCGTGATCGATCCGACCGGCGCCTGGCACAAGGTCCAGCTCCAGCTCCCGGGCACGGTCAATCTCGGCAACGCCGCCACCGCCCTCGCCGTCGCGGCCGAGTTCGGCGTACGACCGGTTGACGCCGTACTCAAGCTCAGCTCAGTCACCTCGATCGCCGGCCGGTACGCGCAGGTCGAACGAGACGGCCGGCTGATCCGCCTGCTGCTGGCGAAGAACCCGGCCAGCTGGCTGGAGGCGTTCGACATGGCCGACGAGGCGCCGACACTGCTGTCCATCAACGCCCGCGATCCAGACGGGCTGGACACCTCCTGGCTCTTCGACGTCGACTTCAGCCCACTGCGGGGCCGGCAGGTACTCATCACCGGTGACCGAGCGTTCGACCTGGCCGTTCGACTCGACGTGAACGGCGTGCCGTTCCAGCACGTACGCACCTTCACCGAGGCGATCCAGTCGGTCCCACCAGGCCGACTGGAGGTCATCGCGAACTACACCGCGTTCCAGGACATCCGAGCGGAGTTGGACCGTGTTCTCTGACAGCCTGCGCATCGTCTGGGTCTACCCGGATCTGCTCTCCACCTACGGTGACCGGGGCAACGCACTCATTCTGGCCAGCCGCGCCCAGCGGCGCGGCTACCCGGTCGAGGTGCTGGAGGTCCGCTCCGACCAACCGCTGCCTGCCACCGCCGACATCTACCTGGTCGGTGGCGGCGAAGACGGCCCGCAGGCGCTCGGGGCACAACGGCTCATCGCCGACGGCGGCCTACACCGTGCCGCCGCGCAGGGCGCGGTGGTGTTCGGCGTCTGCGCCGGCTACCAGCTCCTCGGCTCCTCTTTCTTCGCCAAGGGCACGCAGTACGCCGGCCTGGAACTGCTGGACCTCTCCTCCGACCGGGGCCCCACCCGCGCCATCGGCGAACTGGCCGGCAACATCGACTCACGGCTGGGCCTGCCACCGCTGTCCGGGTTCGAGAACCACGGTGGGCGTACCCGCCTCGGCCCGGAGGTGTCGCCGCTGGCCCAGCTGACCGCCGGGATCGGCAACGACACCCGGACCGAAGGGGCCTGGCGGGGCAAACTGCTCGGCACCTACTCGCACGGACCGGCCCTGGCTCGTAACCCGGCCCTGGCCGACCTGCTGCTGCGCTGGGCAGTCGGTGTCAACCAGCTCCCCCCACTGGACGACACCTGGTCGAACCGACTCCGCGCCGAACGCCACGCCGCAGTGGCCGCCGCCCGACCGTGACCCACGACGGTCGCCGCGACCCCACTCCCCGCGGCGGCCACCACGATCCGGGCACCTCCCACCGCTGGGAACCCCCCGCCGTCCAGCCCCGCTGGTGGCGGGGGCAGGACCCGGCGGCCGGCCGGTTTGGCCTGCTACTGCTTCTGCTAGCCGGGTTCGGAGTGGCGCTGCTGGTGGTTCCCCGCCCGGACCCGGCCGCCCTGCCCGACCTCGCCGACCAGTTGGGCGGGTACGCCCCGATCACCGCGATCGGTGGCGGCGCGCTCCTGCTCGTTGCGCTGGTCCCCCGTACCTTCATCACCCTGGCCGCCGGTGCGCTATTCGGCGCCGTGGAAGGGGCCGCGTACGCGCTCGGCGCGGCACTGCTGGCAGCCGCCGTCGGCTTCACCATCGGCCGGTTCCTCGGTCGGGAGTTCGTCGCCGACCGGATTCGCGGTCGCCTCGCCCGGCTGGACGGCTGGTTCACCCGGCAGAACGTACTCGGTGTCGTTACCGTACGGCTGCTGCCAATCGCCGGCTTCGGCCTGGTCAGCTACGGCTACGGCACCACCGGGGCGCGGGTGTTGCCGTTTCTCGTCGGCAGTGTCGTCGCCTCCGCGCCGACCGCCTTCGGATACGCCGCCGTCGGCGCCGCGGTCACCTCACCCGGCGAGGTCAACTGGTTCGCCGCCGCCCCGGCCGGGCTCGGCCTGATCGCCAGCGCGGTGCTCCTCCACCGCTGGTGGCGCGCCGAGCGGACCAGCGGGGCACGCAGCCCAGAACGGACTCGTAGCCGGCGCTGAGCCGACGCACCCATATCCAGCACGGAGGTGGTGGGGCGGCGCATCCCGAACCGGTACCCGCCCGGCACCACAACTCCGTGATCGGCAGTGTGGGCTGAGGAGTGGACCTCAGGCCACGACGGACACCATTCGGCCACGGACCACGATGACCTTGCGGGGTTCCTTGCCGGCGAGCGAGGCGGCGACCGCCTCCAGCGCCGCCGCCCGGACGGTCTCCTCCGCCGCGTCGGCCGGCACCTCGATCCGACCCCGCACCTTGCCGTTGACCTGCACCGGGTACGTCACCGACTCGGCCACCAGCAGGGCCGGATCGGCGGCCGGGAAGTCGGCGTAGGTCAACGAGGTCTCGTGACCCAGCCGGCGCCACAGCTCCTCGGCGATGTGCGGAGCAAACGGCGCCAGCATCAACACCAACGGTTCGGCCACCTCACGCGGCGTCGCCGGTAGTCGGGTCACCGCATTGGTCAGCTCGATCAGCTTCGCGATCGTGGTGTTGAACCGCATCGCGTCCATATCGCCCCGGACCCCGTCCACGATCCGGTGCAGCAGTCGACGGGTCGCCTCGTCGGCCGGTTCGTCCACCACCCGGGACGCGCCGCTGCGCTCATCCACGATCGCCCGCCAGACCCGCTGCAGGAACCGGAACGACCCCACCACAGCCCGCGTCTCCCAGGGACGGGAGACCTCCAGCGGGCCCATCGACATCTCGTACACCCGGAACGTGTCCGCCCCGTACGCGGCACACATCTCATCCGGTGTCACCACGTTCCGCAGGGACTTGCCCATCTTGCCGTACTCACGGTTGACCTGGACATCGCCCAGGTAGTAGGCACCGGAGCGCTCGACCACCTCCTCCGCCGGCACGTACGCCCCGCGCGCGTCGGTGTACGCGTACGCCTGGATGTAGCCCTGGTTGAACAGCTTGCGGAACGGCTCGAAGCTCGACACGTGCCCCAGGTCGTACAGCACCTTGTGCCAGAACCGGGCGTAGAGCAGGTGCAGTACGGCGTGCTCGGCGCCGCCGACGTACAGGTCGGTGCCCCCGCAGTCGCCCTCGCCACGGGGACCCATCCAGTACCGCTCGGTCTCCGGGTCGACGAAGCGGTCGGCGTTGGTCGGGTCCAGGTAGCGCAGCTCGTACCAGCAGGAGCCGGCCCACTGCGGCATCACGTTGGTTTCCCGGGTGTAGCGCTTCGGACCGTCGCCCAGGTCCAGCTCCACCTCGACCCAGTCCCGGCGTCGCGACAGCGGCGTCTCCGGGTTCGACTCCGCGTCCGCGGGATCGAAGGTGCGGGGCGAGAAGTCATCCACCTCGGGTAGCTCGACCGGCAGCAACTCCTCCGGCAGGGCGATGGCGGCGCCGGTCTCGTCGTAGACGATCGGGAACGGCTCACCCCAGTACCGCTGCCGGCTGAACAGCCAGTCCCGCAGCCGGTAGGTCACCGCGCCCGAGCCGTGGCCCTCCGCCTCCAGCCAGGCGATGGTCCGCGCCTTGGCCTCGGCGACAGCCAGGCCGTTCAGGTCCAGGCCGCGTTCGGGCACGGCGCTGTTGATGGCCGCGCCCTCACCGGTGTACGCCTTACCGGCGAACCCCTCGGCCGGCTGGACGGTACGGACGATGGGCAGGTCGAACACCTCGGCGAAGGCCCAGTCCCGCTCGTCCTGACCGGGCACCGCCATGATCGCGCCGGTCCCGTAGCCGGCCAGCACGTAGTCGGCGATGAAGATCGGAATCTGGGCCCCGGTGACCGGGTTGGTGGCGTACGCCCCGGTGAAGACGCCGGTCTTCTCCTTCGTCTCGGCCTGCCGCTCCAGGTCGGTCTTTGCCGCGGCCACCTTGCGATAGCCCGCCACCGCCGCCCGTGGGCTGGCCTGCCCGCCGGTCCAGGCCTGCGGAACCCCCGCCGGCCAGGCCGTCGGTACCAGTTCGTCCACCAGGTCGTGCTCGGGCGCCAGCACCAGGTAGGTGGCGCCGAAGATCGTGTCCGGCCGGGTGGTGAAGACGCTGATCCGCTGCTCGCCCCCCGGGTCCGAATCCGAGGCCGAGGTGGGGAACTCGATGTGCGCGCCGATGGAGCGGCCGATCCAGTTCCGCTGCATCAGCTTGATCGGCTCGGGCCAGTCCAGCTGCTCCAGGTCGTCCAGGAGCCGGTCACCGTACGCGGTGATCCGCATCATCCACTGCTTCAGGTTCCGCTTGAAGACCGGGAAGTTTCCCCGCTCGGAGCGGCCGTCGGCGGTGACCTCCTCGTTGGCCAGCACGGTGCCCAGCCCCGGGCACCAGTTGACCGGTGCCTGCGAGACGTACGCCAGCCGGTGTTGGTCAACGACGGACCGCCGCTCGGCGTCGGTCAACGCACCCCATGGTCGCCCGTCGGGGGTGCGCCGGACACCGCCGGAGAACTCGGCGATCAGCTCGGTGATCGGGCGGGCCCGCTTCGCCTCGCTGTCGTACCAGGCGTTGTAGATCTGCAGGAAGACCCACTGGGTCCAGCGGTAGAAGTCGGCCTCGATGGTGGCCACCGAGCGGCGCTCGTCGTGGGCCAGCCCCAGCCGGCGCAGCTGCGCCTTGTACCGGGCGATGTTCGCCTCGGTGGTGGTACGCGGGTGGGTGCCGGTCTGCACCGCGTACTGCTCAGCGGGGAGCCCGAAGGCGTCGAAGCCCATCGCGTGCAGCACGTTCCGCCCGGCCATCCGCTGGTAGCGGGCGAAGCAGTCGGTGCCGATGTAGCCCAGCGGGTGGCCGACGTGCAGCCCGGCACCCGACGGGTACGGGAACATGTCCAGTACATACAGCTTCTCCGCTCCCGCCCGCGGATGCTCGGGGTCGGCCAGCGGGCCGGTCGGGTTGGGAGCGTGGAAGGTGCCCTCGCGTTCCCAGGTGTCCTGCCAACGGCGCTCGATCTCGTCGGCCAGGGCCGCCGTGTAGCGGAAGGGGGGAATCTCGCTGGCCGGTGCGGCTGCCTCAGTCATGGCTCTCCTCGCTTCAGTCGGCGCGGATGGTCTCGTGCGGTGTCGGTTGATGCTCGCCACCTGCCGGCGGGACCGGGCCGGCGACGGGCACGAAAAAGCCCCTCGCGCAGGAGGGGCCGCCGTGCTGTCGCGCGTTCAGCGCATCAGCACGGCCCGGTAAGAAGCAGGAAGACTCCGGCCATGCCCCGGAGTGTACCCCGCCGGCATCCAGGAGCGCGCCCGCGGCCACCCGAGCCGGTCATCCCCGGGCCCGTCCGGCCAGACCGGTCATCCGCGGCCCGGCCGCCGGGGTGCCGCTGGGACCCGCCCGCCGAGTTCGTCATAGCGCGTGCTGTCCGCCAGCGGGCTACCGGCCCGGTAGGCGGCGCGGGCCAGGGCGTACCCGCCGACCGGCGCCGAGACGAGTTGCAGCCCGATGGCGACCAGGCCCACCAGCACCGTCCGGGGGCCGGGCAGCAACAACAACACCGCCAGCAGGACGCAGATCAGGCCCAGGCTGCCGGACTTCGCGACGGCGTTCATCCGGTTGTAGACATCGGGCAGTCGGATCAACCCGATGGAGCTGATCACGATCAGGCCGGCGCCGATGACCAGCAGCGCGGAGGCGACCAGCAAACGAATCATGGCCGCCGCCGATGTACCAGCCGGGCCAACGCGACCGTGGCCAAGAAGCTGACCAGGGTGCCGGTGAGGACCAGGTCCAGCAGCCCGGGCGCGTCCAGCCGCACCGCCAACACCGCCACCGCCGCCAGGAACACGAAGAAGCCGTGGTCGAGCGCGGCGGCCCGGTCGGCGTCGGTGGGGCCGACGATCAGCCGGCCGAGCACCACGGTCATCGACAGGGCGAGCACCACCAGCACCACGTCGAGTAGGAGCATCCGTCACCCACCTCCCTCACCACCGGCCCGGCCGCCGCCGACCGGCCGGACGGCAGCCAACAGCCGCCCCTCCAACTCCGCCACGGCGCGGCGAAACGCCGTCGCGTCGTCGGCGTACATGCCGTGCACCCACATCACCCGCGGGTCCCGCCGCACCGCCAGCGCGAGGGTGCCCGGGGTCAGGGTGACGAAGAGCGTGAGCAGGGCCACCTCGGAGTCGGTCCGGGCGCGCAGCGGAACCCGAACCACCGCGGGCTGCAGCCCCAGGCCCGGAGTGACGATCTCCCGGGCCACCACCAGGTTCGCCTGCACCAGCCGGCCCGTGAACCAGGCCAGGAACCCCACGATCCGCGCCGCCCGGAGCGCGGCCCGCCGCACCACGCCACCCACTGCCCGGTACCCCCCACCGCTCACCGCCGGCTCACCGCCCGCCGTACCACGCCACTCATCGGCCGCTCACCGCCCGCACATACCCGGCCGGCTCCAGCAGCCCCGCCGCGGCGTCATCGGCCACCTGCAGCAGCGGCCCGCCCAATGGCCCAAGCAGCAGCGCGCACGCGCCGAGCGCCAACGGCGGTCCGAGCAGCGCCAGACCGGGGCGGGCGGTTCGCTCCCGGGCCGCTCGCGGCACCTCACCCCAGAACGCGACACCCCAGATCTTCAGCATCGACAGCAGCGTCACCAGGCTGACCAACACCGCCACCGTCAGCACGAGCCAGTCACCGACCTCGTTGGCGGCCCGCAGCACCAGAAACTTGGCGAGAAACCCGCCGAACGGGGGCAGACCGGCCAGGGACAGAGCGGCGACGCCGAAGGCCAACGCGAGCAGCGGGCTGGACGCGGCCAGCCCACCCAGCCGACTCAACCGGTCGGTACCACGGGTGGCTCCCACCACCGCCGCGCACAGGAACAGTGCCGCCTTCACCAACACGTACTGGGCCAGGTAGAAGATGGCGGCGGCGAGACTCGCGGCGGTGAACAGGGCCAGCCCAAGCAGCACGTACCCGATCTGGCTCACCATGTGAAAGGCCAGCACCTTCCGCATCGAACCGACGCCGATCGCGCCGAGCACCCCGATCACCATGGACGCCAGCGCCACCGCCACCAGCAACGGGTGGTACGCCGGGTCGCCGCCGTACAACACGGCGTAGATTCGAATGATCGCGTACAGCCCCACCTTGGTGAGCAGACCGGAGAAGAGCGCGACGACCACCGGCGAGGCGACCGGGTAGGCGCGGGGCAGCCAGTCGTGCAGCGGCACGAGCGCGCCCTTGAGCGCGAACGCCAGCAGCACGACACCGCCGGCGGCTGCGGCGGCGGGGACCTCCCGGGCCGTACCGGCGAGGTCCGCGAGCCCGACCGTACCGGTGACCCCGTAGAGCAGTCCGACGCCGGCCAGCAGGATCGTGGAGCCGAGCAGGCTGGTGGCGATGTACACCCGGCCCGCACCGGCACGCCCCGGGCCGCCGGAGAGCGCCAGCAGCACGTAGGACGGAACGAGCATGACCTCGACCAGCACGAACAGGTTGAACAGATCGGTGGTGAGGTAGGCGCCGTACGCCCCTGCCGACAGCACCATCGTCAGCGGCAGAAAGGCCCGCTGGCAGTCATCCCCGGTCCCGGCGGCAGCCACCAGGCAGGCCAGCACCACCATCGCCGAGACCGTGACCAGTAACGCGCTCAGCGGATCGGCCGCCAAGGTGATCGTGACAACCGGCGGCCAGCCGCCGACCCGGAGCACCGGAACCGCGCCGTCGGAGGTCGCCACCAGCAGGACAACACCCACCGCGATGACGGCCGCCGTGGCGAGCAGCGCCACCACCCGGCGCAGCACCAGCCGGTCGGGAAGAGTGAGCAACACGGCGGCGGCGAGAAGCGGACCCACCACCGGAACCATCAACAGGATGCTCACCGCGGCCCCCCGTCCCACGTCTCCGGTGGGCGACTTCCCCGCCGGGCGCCGCGGCGCAGCAGCCGCAGCAGGTAGACGGTGATACCGAAGGTGATCACGATGGCGGTCAGGATGAAGGCCTGGGGCAGCGGGTCGGCGCTCTCCGGGCCGCCGCCGTCGACCGGCGGCTCCCGCCGGTGCAGCCCACCAGCGGCCAGCAGGAGCACGTTCACCGCGTGCCCGAGCAGCACGAAGCCGAGCACCAGCCGCAGCTGCCCGGGGCGGAGCAGGAGGAAGACGCCGGCCGCCACCAGCACTCCGACGATCAGCGGCCCGCTCATCGGACCCGCTCCCGAATCGGCCCGGGCGCCGGGCCGGCGGGCGCGCTGTCCAGCCGGCGGACCGCCGCCACGACCAGGGCCAGCACCATCAGGTACACACCCAGGTCGAACAGGAGAGCCGACGACACCGAACCGACGCCGGGCAACGGGAGCTTGACCGGGGTCAGGAAGGCCCGGCCCACAGCCACCGGCGCCAAGCCCACGACCAGCGCCAGTAGCAGGCCGACGGTGAGCAGTGGCGCTCCCCGGAGGCGGCCCAGCAGCGGCGCTCCCGCGGGATGCGCCAGGTGGCCGAGGCCGACCGCGGTACCGGCGAGCAGGGCGGCGATGAACCCGCCCCCGAGCTCCTGGTGGCCACGGAGGAACAACACCGCGGAGGCGACCAGCATGACCGGGGCCAGCACGCGGTACGCCAGCTCAAGCACCGGATCGACGGCGTGCCGTACGGCGTCGGGACGCTGCCCTACGGCTTTGGCCGGCCGGGCGAGCCCGATCAGCCCAACCGCGACCACCGCGAGTACGACCGCCTCGCCGAGGGTGTCCAGGGCCCGGAAGTCGACGAGGATGGTGTTGACCAGGTTCTGCCCACCGGTGGCCGCGGACGCCTCCCGCAGGTACCAGTCGCCGGCGGGCGACAGGTCGCGGCGGCCGGTCAACGCCGCGGTCGCCACCGCCGCCGCCACCCCGGCGAGCACCGCCAACCCGGCGCCGGCGATCAAGCCCACTCGTCGGCCCGGCGCGACCAACCTTCCGGGCCGGCCCCGCAGGGCGAGCATGACCACCACCGTGGTGAGCACCTCGACCAGCATCAGGGTGAGCGCCACGTCCGGGGCGCCCGTGGTGAGGAACCAGGCTGCCAGGATCAGGCCGACCGCGCCGGTCAGCGCGACCGCCGCGAGCGCCGACCGGGTGGTCAACAGGCCGGCGAGGGCGACGAGTAGTAGCCCGAGCACGAGCCAGTCCCCAGGTCGGGTGGCGTCCGGATGTCCGGTGGGCAGCGGACCGAGGAGCAGCCCGGCGACCGCCGCCAGCGCCACCACAGCCAGCAGCGGCCGGGCCAGGTAGGGAGCCGGAGCCGTGACCTGGGCGGGTCGGGCGACGACCGCCCCGAAGCGCAGCAGGGCACGCCGGAACCGCTCGAGGTAGCCGGTGAACGGTGGGGTGGTCGGTATCGCCGCGAGCACCGGGCCGGTCCGGCGCCGGTACCAGAACAGCAGCGTCCCGAGCAGGACGGTGAGCGCGGAGAGCCCGAGCGCCGGGGTAAAGCCATGCCAGAAGGCCAGGTAGGGCGCCGGCCCCTGGGGGCGGGCATCGCTGGCGGCCCGCTCCACCATCGGGCTGAGGATTGCGACGGCCGGGCCGAGAGCGGTGGCGAGGAGCGCCGCGACAGCCGCCGGTGCCAGGAACGACCAGGCCGGTTCGTGCAGCTCACGCTGCCGGGTCGGGCCAGAGAGGACACCGTGGACCAGCCGCGCGGCGTACGCGAAGGTGAGCGTCGCGGCGAGCACCGCCAGGCCGGCGGCGATCCACCCGAGCCAGGGCACCGCGTCCACCGTGATGAGCGCCTCGAAGATCGCCTCCTTGCCGACGAAGCCGATCGTCGGCGGCAGACCGGCCAGCGACATGGCCGCCAACACGGTCAGCGTCACGGTGATCGGCATCGCCCGCCGCAACCCGGACAGGGCCCGGATGTCCCGGCTGCCCGCCTGCCGGTCGATGATTCCCACCAGCATGAACAGCGTCGCCTTGAACAGGGCGTGCGCGATCGTGTACAGGATCGCCGCCGCGTCCGAGGCGGGCGTGCCGACGCCGATGACGCTGACCAGCAGGCCGAGCTGGCTCACCGTGGAGTACGCGAGCAGCGCCTTGAGATCGTGTTGGCGGAGCGCCAACAGCGCGCCGACGATCGCGGTGAGCAGCCCGAGGCCAATCAACGTCAGGTCCCACGGCCACTGTCCGCCAAACAGCGCCGAGAAGCGCATCAGCAGGTAGATGCCCGCCTTCACCAGCGTGGCGGCGTGCAGATAGGCGCTGACCGGGGTGAGGGCGACCATGGCACCGGGCAGCCAGAAGTGGAACGGCACCTGCGCCGACTTCGTGATCGCCGCGAAGATCACCAGGGCGCCCGCCGCCCAGGCGGGTCCGGTCGCCAGCCGGCCCGGATCGGCCAGGATCAGATGGAGGTCGCTGGTGCCGAGGCTCACGGTCAGCACGACCACCGCCACCAGCAGCGCCACCCCACCGGTGGTGGTGATGACGAGGGCCTGGATCGCCGGCCCACGGGCCTGCGGGCGACCGTCCTGCCCGATGAGAACGAACGACAGGATGCTGGACAGCTCCCAGAAGACGAAGAGCAGCAGCAGGTCGTCGGCGAGCACCAGACCCAGCATCGCCGCAGCGAACAGGGTCATCGTCACGTACACCCGGGTGTGCCGGCTGTCCGGGCTCAGGTAGCGCGGACAGTACGCCATGACGAACGCGCCCACTCCCAACACCAGCAGGGCGAAGATGAGATTGAGCGCGTCCATCCGCAGCTCCGCGTAGACCCCCAGCGACGGTAGCCACGGCCAGGAGACGGCGACGGCCTGGTCGGCGAGCAGGAGCGGACGCTGGGAGAGGAGCAGGCCCGCCCCGGCCAGGTAACCGACGGCGAGCAGGTAGCCGGCGTTTCGCCCCAACCACCAGGTCAACACCGGCGCTACGGCAGCGAGGAGGAACTGCCCGCCGAGGACGACAGCGAGAATCATGCCGGCCCGCAGCAGCCGGACCGGTGTCGCCCACGAACCCCCGGCGCCGCCACGGCTGCCATCGCCTTCTCCCTACTCCACCGACCGTGTCGGGGCTGCGGACTACTACCCGTCCGGCGCCCCGTCGACACCTCCCCCCGACGGACGAATAATCCGGACGTATGCGATGGAACACCGGTGACGGTCGGCTGCGGTGTCAAACATCGCTAGCCTGAGAGGCCAGTGAGATTTCTGCGGCAGACGAGGCTTGCGCGGACCGCACGAACCCAACGGCGGGTCCAGCCGCTCCGGACGGAGCTGCCGTCGAGGCGACGAGGAGGACGTCCGTGACCCAACAGACCTGGGACGAGGTGGGCGATCTGCTGCCACACGATGAGTTCTGCGCCGTCGGTGACGCGATCGTGGCGAACATCGAACAGGTCATTGAGGGTAAGACCGCCACCGTGCAACTCGCCCTCGCCGTTCTACTCGCCGAGGGTCACCTGCTCATCGAGGACGTCCCCGGAGTCGGCAAGACCAAGCTGGCCAAGGCACTGGCGCGCTCGATCGACTGCTCGGTACGCCGCATCCAGTTCACCCCCGACCTGCTACCCAGCGACGTCACCGGGGTCAGCGTCTACAACCAGGAGACGCACGACTTCGAGTTCCGTCCCGGCGCTGTCTTCGCCAACCTGGTGGTCGGCGACGAGATCAACCGGGCCTCACCGAAGACCCAGTCCGCGCTGTTGGAGTGTATGGAGGAGCGGCAGGTCACCGTGGACGGCATGACCTACCCGCTGCAGACGCCGTTCATGGTGGTCGCTACCCAGAACCCGATCGAGATGGAGGGCACCTACCCGCTGCCGGAAGCCCAGCGCGACCGGTTCACCGCCCGGATCGCGATGGGGTACCCGGACGTCGGGGCCGAGTTGGCGATGCTCGACGGGCATGGTGGCACCGACCCGCTGGAGTCGCTGCGGCCGGTCTCCGACGCCGGCATCGTGAGCCGACTCATCACCCACGTCCGGCAGGTGCACGTCGCCGACGCCGTCAAGCGCTACGCGGTGGAGCTGGTCACCGCCACCCGCGAGGCTCCCGACCTCCGCCTCGGCGCCTCGCCCCGAGCGACCCTCCAGTTGCTGCGCACGGCCCGCGCGGTCGCCGCGCTCGAGGGGCGCGACTACGTCCTCCCCGACGATCTGCAGGTGCTGGCCGTACCGGTGCTGGCGCACCGAATCATCCCGACCGCCGACGCCCAGCTGGCCCGACGCACCACCGACACGATCGTCTCCGAGCTGGTGCACCGGCTGCCGCTGCCGCAGGAGCGCCGGCGTTCGTCGTACGACACCCGGCCCGCCACCGACAGCGGCCGCGCCCCGTACGAGCCGCGGAGGGCGTGAGGTGCGCGACGGGCTGCGCGGGCTGACCACGCGGGGCCGGTCGTTCCTCGCCGCGGCGGTCGCGGCGGGGATCTCGGCCGCCATCCTCGGTGAACGGGACCTGCTCCGGGTGGCGGCGCTACTCGCGGTCCTGCCGCTGCTGGCCGCACTCTACGTTGGCCGTAGCCGCTACAAGTTGGCGTGCAATCGGTCACTGGAACCAGAGCGGGTACCGGTCAGCGCCAGCTCCCGGGTGGTGCTGCGGCTCCAGAACCTGTCCCGCCTGCCCACCGGTACGCTCCTGCTGGAGGACCGACTGCCGTACGCGCTGGGCAGCCGGCCCCGGGTCGTGTTGGACCGGCTCGGCGCGCAGCAGGCCAGCTCGGTGGCGTACACGGTGCGGGCCGACGTGCGCGGCCGATACAGGCTCGGCCCACTGGTGGTCCGGATGACCGACCCGTTCGGTCTGTGCGAGGTGACCCGAGCCTTCCCCAGCACCGACCAGCTGACGGTGGTCCCGCAGGCCACGCCCCTGCCCACAGTCCGACTTCCCAGCGAGTACGCGGGCAGCGGCGACAGCCGGGCCCGGTCGGTGGCGGTGCACGGCGAGGATGATGCGGCGACCCGGGAGTACCGGTTGGGCGACGACCTGCGGCGGGTGCACTGGAAGTCCACCGCGCGCACCGGTGAGCTGATGGTCCGCCGCGAGGAGCAACCCTGGGAGAGCCGCGCCACCGTGCTGCTGGACACCCGGGCGTACGGGCACTGTGGTGACGGGCCGACGGCCAGCTTCGAGTGGGCGGTCTCCGCCGCCGCGAGCATCGCCGTGCACCTGCGACAGAGCGGCTACCGGCTCCGGCTGCTCACCGGCTCCGGCACGGACATCGACGCGACGGAGGCGGCCGGGCACGGGCTCCTCCTGGACAACCTCGCCGACGCCCGCCTCGACCAGCGGACCGAGCTCGCCACGCTGATCCGGGAGGTTCGGCAACACGTCGGCGGTGGTCTGATCGTCGGCTTGTTCGGGACGCTCAGCACCGTTGAGGCCGAACTACTGGCCGCGCTACGCGGCAACGGCGCTACCTGCGTGGCGTTCCTACAGAACAGCTCCACCTGGCTGACCCTGCCGGCTGGTGCCCGGGCCGAGGCCGACGACGCGCACGCCGCCGCCGCGCTTGCGCTGGTCCGAAGTGGCTGGCGAGTGATCAGCGTAGACCATGGTTCCCGGCTACCGGCCCTGTGGCCGCAGGCCGGGCGGGGCGCGCAGGGCTTCGCTGTCCGGGCGGCGTCGGCCGAGACCGTGGCGAGCAGACGATGAACCGGAGGCCGCGCGCATGAACTCCCACCGGAATCTGGGCTTGGTCGCTGCGGCCGCGACACTGCTCGCCGCGGCGCCGTTGTCAGCCATCTTCGACCGCTGGACCTGGCTGGTCCAGTCGACCATCACCGTCGCCGCGGTGGCCGCGGTGGCCGCCCTGGCCCGGCTGGGCCGGGCCCCGCTGTGGGGGCAGGTGCTGGCCATGCTCGGTGGCCTGTTACTCGCTCTGACCTGGCTGTTCCCCGCGGGCACCGAGTTGCTGGGCGTAGTGCCGACCCCGGCCACCATCGGGCACTTCGGGGCGCTGGCAGAGGCGTCGCTGGTAGACATGCGCAGCTACCGCGTGAAGGTGCCCGACACGGACCCAATGCTGTTCCTCACCGCACTCGGCATCGGCGGGGTCGCCGTGCTGGTGGACCTGTTGGTGGTCGGGCTGCGCCGGCCCGCACTCGCCGGTCTGCCGATGCTGGCCATCTACTCGGTCCCGGTGGCCATCTACGTGAACAGCGTCCCCCCGGTGCCGTTCGCCGTCGGCGCGGCCGGTTACCTGTGGCTGTTGGCCGCCGACAACGTCGACCGGGTACGCCGGTTCGGCCGGCGATTCACCGGCGACGGCCGGGGGGTGGACGTGTGGGAGGCCTCCCCGCTTGCCGCCGCTGGTCGCCGGCTCGCGGCGGTGGGGGTCGCGGTCGCGGTCCTGCTGCCGCTGGCGGTGCCGGGGATGACCAGCGGCCTACTCAGCACGCTCGGCTCAGGCGCCGGGGACGGCACGGGCGGATCGGGCCGGGGCACAACCGGCCAGGTCGACCTCTTCTCGGCCCTCCAGGGCCAGCTCAACCAGGGCGAAATCACCGACCTGGTGAAGGTGACCACCAATGAGCCGTCCCCGCCCTATCTACGGTTCGGCACCGCCGACCAGTTGCGAAGCGGTGGCTTCCAGGCCCGCTCTCCCAGTGGTACACCGATCAACCAGGAGTTCCGCCCGACCGTGCCAGACCGGGCGGAGATCACCCGCGCCCGCTACCAGGCGACGGTCGAGGTGACTGCGAATTTCGACATGCCGCTGCTGCCGGTGTACGCCGAGCCGGTGCAGTTCAAGCTGGACGGCAGCTGGTCCTTCGACCCGAACCAACAGGTCCTCTTCTCCAATCGGGAGCGTTCGTCGGGCAAGCGCTACGAGTTCGAGTACGTGCGGTCGACCTACTCGCCGGCGGCCCTGCGGCAGGCCCGCCCACTCCCGGCCGAGCACAGCCTCCGCCGACAGACGGCCACGCCGGCGGTGCCCGCGGTGGAGGCGTTGGTGGACGAGCTGACCCAGGGCCAAGACACCGAGTACGACAAGGTGCGGGCCATCTATGACCACTTCGCCACGGAGAACGGGTTCAGTTACGCCCTCAGCACCGAGGGAGGCACCAGCGGTTCCGAGATCGTCGACTTCCTCACCAACAAAGTCGGTTTCTGTCAGCAGTACGCCGCCGCGATGGCCTGGTTGGTCCGGGCCGCCGACATTCCGGCTCGGGTCGCCTTCGGCTTCACCACCGGCACCAGGTCCGACGGTGACGCCTACGTGCTGACCAACCGCAACCTGCATGCCTGGACCGAGGTCTACTTCGACGGGTTCGGCTGGGTTCCGTTCGACGCCACTCCCGCGTACGGCGTGCCGGGGTCGGTCCGCTCCGACTGGGCCCCCGATCTTGAGGTGGAGGAGGAGGTCGCCCCGGGGCCGAGCGCGTCAGCGGGGCCGGCGGGCTCCGGTTCCGAGACGAGTCAGAACCAGCTGCAGGAGGGGCTGGAGGGGGAGTTGTCGGGGCTGTCGAACGGCACCAGCACCCCCACCCGGCCCGGATCATCCTGGCTCTGGTGGGCGGTCGGGGCGCTGGCCCTGCTCGTGCTGCTCACCGCACCGGCGTTACGCCGGTCCGCCCTACGCCGACGGCGCAGTGGCAGCAGCCGGACGCCGTCGGCCGCGCGGGCCGGGGTGACCACCGGCGGTAAACCTTCGGACGACCACCGCATGGTGGTGCTGGCCGACGCGGACCGGGCACGGGCCGACGCGCACGCGGCCTGGGACGAGTTGCTGGACACGTTGGTGGACTTCCGGCAACGGATCAACGGGGCGGAGACACCGCGCGCCACCGCGAGCCGACTCGCCCGCGACACCTTCCGTGCGGACAGCGAGGCCGGTTCAGCGGTACGGCTGCTGGGCCGGGCCGAGGAACTCGCCCGCTACGCCCGCGATCCGCACCCCGGGGAGCCGCTGCTGCCAGCTCTGCGCCGGGTTCGGGCCGCGCTCGTGGCAAGATCCGACCGCCGTACGCGCCTGCTGGCGGCAACCCTGCCCTCGTCGGTGCTGCTGCGCTGGCAGACGGCCGCCGCTGCCGTCTTGACCCGCCTGACGTCGTCCTACGGTCGGTTCCGGGCCGTGACCCTACGCTGGAGCCCGCGCCGGCTACTCGCCGACCGCCGCCCCCGTTGACACACCCGCCCCAACCGGTCGTCGCCGGTTGGGGCGGGACGGTCAAGGTCTCAACGGCGCCCCTCCGGGCGCTGCCGCCACCGGTCCTCCATCCGATCCAGGATTGACGGTCGACGCCCCGACCGCCCACGGGACCGGCGGCGCGTTGTCGTCCCGCCCACGACATGCAGGTCGGGGGACTGCGACCGCCGGTGCGACTGCGCCCCGAAGCCCAACGCGGCCAACATGACGACGAAACCCGCCACCGCCAGCGGCGGGGTCTTGATCACCGCGCCGTAAACCAGCAGGGACAGGCCGACGACGACCACGCCGGCGGCGATGAGCAAACGACGCCGCGCGTGGAAACGCGGGTCGCTGGCGCGCACGGCCGAGGCGAACTTGGGGTCCTCGGCAAGCGACCGCTCGATCTGATCGAACAGCCGCTGCTCGTGCTCCGAGAGCGGCACGGCACTCCTCCCCGGTCACGTTGGTCGGCCCGGGCGGCCGACAGACCGTGGCAGCCAACCAGCTGCTTACCCACAAGTCTACGAGGGCCCTCGCGCGTCGGAAAGCGGGACGACCTATGGCCGGCGCTGATTTTCCCTCAGCTGCTGGTCACGGGGGCGCAACAGGCTGGCTGGACCGATGACGGAACGCCCGAAACGGGCAGCGGCGGCGTCAACGGCGCGTTCAGCCTCCCGCCACCCCCGAGCGGGCTCACCAAGGGCGAGTTGCCGGGGTGCGTCCCGGACGGGCACGATCTGCTCAGCCCGGACGCCGACCAGCCGGATCGGTTCCCCGGGGTCCAGGAGGGTGTAGAGCGCCCAGGCGGTGTCGAACATCTCCCGGCCGACATCGGTCGGAACATCGAGGCTGCGGGAGCGGCTGACCGTCCGAAAATCGGCCAACCGCACCTTCAACGTCACCGTCCGCCCCACCTGGCCACCGCGGCGCAGCCGGGCACCGACCTTCTCGGCGAGGCCGAGCAGAGCCCGACGGATCTCCCGCCGATCGGTCACGTCAACGTCGAACGTCACCTCCGCACCGACCGACTTCTCCCCCCGCTCCGGGGTGACCCGCCGCGGGTCCCGCCCCCACGCCAGCTCGTGCAGGTGCCGGGCCGCGGCGGCACCGAGCGCCCGACGGAGCATCCCGTCCGGCGCCTGCGCCAGCTCACCGACGGTGACCAGGCCGAGCCGACGCAGCGTCTCGGCCGACCGCTCCCCAACCCCCCAGAGCGCCTCCACCGGCAACGGATGCAGAAACTCAAGCACCCGTGCGGTCGGAACCACCAGCAGCCCGTCCGGCTTGGCCCGCGTCGAGCCAAGCTTCGCGACGAACTTGCTCGACGCCACCCCGACCGAGCAGGTGATCCCCACCTCGGTCGCCACCCGCTCGCGAATCAGCCGGGCGATCGCCGACGGCGGGCCGAACAGCCGCTGGGCGCCGGCCACGTCGAGGAAGGCCTCGTCCAGGGAGAGGGGCTCGACCAGCGGTGTGACCTCCCGGAAGATCTGCATCACCCGGCGCGAGGCGGTCGTGTAGGCGGTGAAGTCGGGCGGCAAGAAGACCGCGTGCGGGCAGAGCGCCCGGGCCCGCGCGGTCGGCATCGCGCTGCGAACCCCGTACCGTCGGGCCGGGTAGCTCGCCGAGCTGACCACCCCCCGCGGTCCCAGCCCGCCGACCACGAGCGGCCGGCCGCGCAGCTCCGGCCGGCGGCACACCTCGACAGCGGCGAAGAACGCGTCCATGTCGACGTGCAGGACCCGGCAGCCGGAGTCGTCGGCGTCCGGCCCGAAACGTGGGTCGCCGCCACGCGGCAACGACTGGCTGCGGCCCATACCCGGAAGGCTAGTGCGGTTATCCCTGCCCCGGCCAGCGACGCGGCAGCGAAACCGCAGCTCAGCCCCGGACCACCAACAGTGGGATCATCATCTCCGCCGCGGTGTCCGAACCGTGGTACGCCACCAGCCGACTCGCCATCGGCGGCTCGGAGCGGGTGGCCAGCACGGCGTGGTCGCCGTTGCAGAGCACCACCACGTCCCCGATTCGGCCCAGGTGCTCCTCGGGCACCGGGCCGAACCAGCCCGCCGCCACCAGCTCCGCCCGGGTGGTGACCCGGGCGGCGGCACCGAGCACGGCCGACCAGGTGGCCACCACGTCGTCCTGGGCACCGGGCCGCACGTGCAGGTAGCGCACTCGGGGCTCGCCGGCCACCACCGTCACGCCGGCGCGCAGGCGCGGGTCGGCATCCAGGTCGAACCGGCGCTCAGGGGGAATGTCGAGCTGACCGTGGTCGGCGGTAACCAGCAACGCCGCGTCCGGCGGCAGCCCCTCCACGAGACGAGCCAGCAGTCGGTCGACATCGGCCGCGGCGGCGCGCCACGGCGCCGAATCGACCCCGCTGAGATGGCCGCGCCGATCGAGGTCGGGGTGGTAACCAGAGACCAGGGTGGGCCCGGACCCCGCCGCCAGCGCGGCCAACATCTCCCGACCCAGTTCGTCAGCGTCCGCCGCGCCCCGGTAGTCGCCACCCCGATTGGCCGCCAGGGTGAGGCCGCTCCCGCCGAACTCGGGCCGGCTCACCACCGTCACCCGGACCCCGGCGGCCTGGGCCCGTTCCAGCTGGGTGGGGACGGGTTGCCAGCGCAGCGGCTCCGGGTCGCCGGCCCAGTCAAGGTGGTTGAGCACTCGGTCGGTGCCGGGGACCCGCAGGGTGAACCCGAGCACGCCGTGCGCACCGGGGGCAGTGCCCGTGCCGAGGGTCACCAGGCTGGTCGGAGTGGTGGACGGAAAGCCGGAGGTGAGCGGCCGGCCGACGGTTGCGGTCAGCCCAGCCAGAGTCGGTGCGTACGGCGTGGCGGTGGGGATCTGATGCCAGCCGAGCCCATCCACCAACAGCACGGCGATCCGGCGCACGCCTTCGAGCACAGCAGTCAGGCCGAGCACGTCGGTCGCGCCGGGCACTCCCAGCGCCGCGAGCGCGGCGGGCAGGATGTCCGCGAGGCTCGCCACGCCGTACTGGGGGGCGAGGATCCCGTACGGATCGCTCGCCCCGGAGTCAGCCCCGACCGGCGAACCGGCCGCGGCCCACGGCGACGGGACGCCAGGCCGGCGGGTGTGCTCCGGCGGGCCGGTCATGCCTGCCGACGGGCGAACAGGTGTAACTGGGCGGCGAGGTCCCGCCAGGGCGGTTGGGCGGCGAGCGCCAACTCCAGCTCCAGCAGGGCGGCGGGCTGGCCATCGGCGACCGCGGCGGGCAGCAGGTCGGTGAGGACGCGTACGCCGTGGATCTCCTCGACCGCCAGACCTGCGGCCGTGAGCAGCGCGGCCGCCTCATCGGCGGCGAAACGCCGCCGCAGCGGGTCCCGGGGACCGGCGGCTCCGGAGGTATCGGCGGCGAGGAGTGCGGCGACCTCCAGCTGGCCGGTCATGGCCCGACCGAGCACGGCGGCGGCCCGCCCGGCGACCAGGGCGCTCGCGGCCCCGCCGGGGCGCAGCGCACCGGCCAGTGCGGCGACCACCGCCGCCGGATCGTCAACCACCTCCAGAACGGCATGGCAGAGCACCAAATCCACGCTGGCCGGCTCCACGAGCCCGGCGAGCGCGTCCCCGTCGCCCTGCACCGCATGCACCCGGTCGGCAACCCCGGCCTCAGCGGCGCGGCGGGTCAGCGCGGCGAGCGCGTCGGGGTTGGCGTCCACGACAGTCACCTGGTGCCCAGCCAGGGCCAGCGGGACCGCGAAGCCGCCGGTGCCGCCACCCACGTCGAGTACGGTCAGGTCAGTGCCGGCACGGCGGTCAAGCTCGGCGCGCAGCACCGACCAGATGACAGCGGTACGCGGGGTCAGCGGCGGGCCAGTGAGCCGCCCTCGGGTCTGCTCCACCTCGACCAGCCTAGTCACCACGTCCAGTCCCGTCCGGAACGGCTGGCCGGTCAGGCCCCGGGACGGTCAGGCCCCGGGACGGTCAGGACTCGCCGCCGGTGACGGCTTCCTCCTCGTGTCGCGAACGCACCGAGTTCGCCACCGGTCCCTCGGTGATCTCGTACTCCCGGGCCTCGGCGTGATGGGTGGGCACCCACCCGGCCCCGAGCCGGGTCCGGCTCGTGTTGGCCACCCCACCGTTGTAGGCGCGATTCCCCGTCATCGGTTCGTCCCCTCGCTACCGCGCGAGCCACGTTGCCAGCGCGGGCAGGAGTCTTCCGCCGCCCGAAGCCAAAAACCGTAACCCGAATCACTTGACGATCATCGGAAATCGCGGGCGGGCTGCCGAACCTGGAGTTCAATCGGGTCCAGTCGGTCAGCGGTGAGATTGATCACCCCCTCGTGTCGGTGGAGGAGGCCCCGGACCACCAGCCCCCCGCTGTTCTTCGCCACCTGCCGATAGCGCTGCCACAACCCGGGGGAACAGGTGACATTGAGCATCCCCGTCTCGTCCTCCAGGTTGAGGAAGGTGACCCCACCCGCGGTCGCCGGACGCTGCCGGTGGGTGACGATCCCGCCAACCCGAATCCGCCGACCCGGCTCCACCAGCGCGAGCCGGGCGATCGGCACCGCCCCCAGAGCGTCGAGCTGGTCCCGGACGAACCGGGCCGGATGGCTCTCCGGCGACAGCCCGGTCGCCCAGACATCCGCGACGAGACGATCGACCGCCGCCATCCCGGGCAACGTCGGCGCGACCGTGCCGGGCACGGTACCGGGCAGGCGGTCAGGATGCTCCTGGGCCGCTGCCCCGGCGCTCCAGAGCGCCTGCCGTCTGGTCACGCCGAAACACGCGAAGGCATCTGCGGTGGCGAGCGCCTCCAGCTGCGTGGCGGTCAGACCCGCCCGCCGGGCCAGGTCCGACATATCCTGATACGGCCCATGCGCTGCCCGCTCGGTCTCGATCCGCTCGGCCACCTCCACACCGAGCGTACGCACGCTGCCCAGCCCGAGCCGGACCGCCGGACCACCCAGCCCCCACTCGTGCGGCGGCTCCCCCGGCTGGCTTCCCCACCGGGTGTTCGGGGTGGACTCCAGGACCGCCCCGGCACCGCTGGCATTGACATCCGGCCGGCGGACCTCCACCCCGTGCCGACGGGCGTCATCCACCAGGGTCTGCGGCGAGTAGAACCCCATCGGTTGGGCGTTGAGCAGCGCGGCCAGGAACGGTGCCGGGTGGTACCGCTTGAGCCAGGAGCTGGCATAGACCAGGTAGGCGAAGCTCATCGCGTGGCTCTCCGGGAAGCCGTAGCTGGCGAACGCGGTGAGCTTGCGGTAGACATCGTCGGCCAGCTCACCGGTGATGCCCCGCTCGGCCATCCCGGCGTAGAGCCGATCGGCGATCCGGGCCATCCGCTCCGCCGACCGCTTGGCCCCCATCGCCCGGCGCAGTTGGTCCGCCTCGGCCGCGTCGAAGCCGGCCAGGTCGATGGCGAGTTGCATGAGCTGCTCCTGGAACAGCGGCACGCCCAACGTCTTCTCCAGCGCGTTGCGCATCAGCGGATGCGGGAAGGTGACCGGCTCCTGGCCGTTCTTACGCCGGATGTACGGATGCACTGAGCCGCCCTGGATCGGGCCCGGCCGGATCAGCGCCACCTCCACCACCAGGTCGTAGAAGCAGCGGGGCTTGAGCCGGGGCAGGGTGGCCATCTGGGCGCGGCTCTCCACCTGGAACACCCCGACCGCGTCGGCCCGACAGAGCATGTCGTAGACCTCGGCGTCGTCCAGGGACATGTCGCCCAGCTCGAGCCGCGCCCCGATCAGGTCGTAACCATGGTGCAATGCGGCGAGCATGCCGAGGCCGAGCAGGTCGAACTTGACCAAACCGACGGCGGCGCAGTCGTCCTTGTCCCACTGGAGCACACTCCGGCCGGGCATCCGCCCCCACTCCACCGGACACACCTCGATCACCGGCCGGTCGCAGATCACCATGCCGCCGGAGTGGATGCCCAGGTGCCGGGGAAAGGTCTGCACCGCGTCGGCGTACGCCACCACCGGCTCGGGGATGCCCTCGACATCAACCGCGGCGACCGAACTCCACCGATCTATCTGTTTACTCCAGGCATCCTGCTGGCCGGGGGAGAACCCGAACGCCTTCGCCACGTCCCGCACCGCCGACCGGGGCCGGTACGAGATGACATTGGCCACCTGAGCGGTGTGCTCCCGCCCGTACCGGGCGTAGACGTGTTGGATCACCTCCTCTCGACGGGAGGACTCGATGTCCACGTCAATGTCCGGTGGCCCGTCCCGCTCCGGAGCGAGAAAGCGCTCGAAGAGCAGCCGGTGGCGGACCGCGTCAACGTTGGTGATCCGTAACGCGTAGCAGACCGCCGAGTTCGCCGCCGACCCTCGGCCCTGACAGTAGATGCCCTGCTCACGGCAGAACGTGACGATGTCGTAGACCACCAGGAAGTAGCCGGGAAAGCCCAGCTCCTCGATCATGTTCAGCTCATGTTCAAGCTGCGCGTACGCCTCGGGGTGCGCCTCCGGCGGGCCGTAGCGCTCGCGTGCCCCCCGTGCCGTGAGATGACGCAGCCAGCTCATCTCGGTGTGCCCAGAACCCACCGGATACGCCGGTAGCGCCGGGGCGACGAGCTGTAGGTCGAAGGCGAGTTCCGCGCCGAAGCCGGCGGCTCGGGCCACCGCCCCCGGATAGGCGGCGAACCGGGCCGCCATCTCGGCGCCGCTACGCAGGTGAGCGGTGCCGGCAGCAGGTAGCCAGCCGTCGATCTCGTCCAGGCTACGGCGGGCTCGGACCGCGGCGAGGGTGGTGGCCAGCCGACGTCGCCCCGGAGTGGCGTAGTGCACGTTGTTGGTGGCCACTGTCGGTAACCCGGCGGCCTCCGCCAGCTCGGCGAGGGCGTCGTTGCGGTCAGCGTCAATCGGGTGGCCGTGGTCGGTCAACTCCACCGCGACCATCTCCGTGCCGAACAGCGCGGTCAGCCGATCCAGTTCCCGGGCCGCCGCGTCAACTCCCTCGGTGAGCAGCGCGGCCGGTACGTGGCCCTTGCGGCAGCCGGTGAGCACCAGCACGTGATCCCGCAACTCGGCCGCGACCTCCGCCAACTCCCCGTAGACCGGACGGCCCTTCTCGCCACCGCGTAGCTGGGCCCGGGAAATGGTGGCGGCCAGCCGGGCATACCCCTCGTGGCCGTGGGCGAGCAGCAACAGGTGCCGCCCGAGCGGGTCCGGCTCGCCACCGGGCGGTCCCGGTAGGTCGAGGGAGAGCTCCGCGCCGAAGACCGTCGGCAGGTGCAGGGCACGCGCCGCCTCGGCGAAGCGCACCACGCCGTAGAAGCCATCATGGTCGGTCACCGCGAGCGCGGTGAGCCCCAGCCGGGCGGCCTCCTCGGCCAACTCCTCCGGGTGGCTGGCACCGTCGAGGAAGCTGAAGTTGGTGTGCGTGTGCAGCTCGGCGTACGGCACCACATCGTCCGGGCGGGCTGTCGCGGGCGGCGGATGGTACGGACGCCTGCCGGCCCGCGCGGGAGCATCGCCGCCGTCGGCCTCCACCGTCAGCGGGTCCACCACGTGCAGATGCCGCTCGCGATCGCGGGTACGACGTTGCCCCCGAGTGGATTCACCGCTGAGCACCCGCTCCAGCTCCGACCACGGCAGATCCGGGTTGTGGAAGCTCATCGGCGCCCGCCAGCGCCGCAGAGGCTCATCGGTGGGCCGCCGGCGCCACAGAGATCAGTCATAGCTCGCCTCCACCAGCCACCGGCCTCCCTCGACCGCGAGTAGCAGGGCGGCACCGTCGGCGAGGCAGACCTGGAACCGGGCCCGCCGCCGGGCCGTCGCCGGCTCCCACCACCGCTCGTCAACCGGCCATGGACCGGCCCATCCGGTGATCGCCACTGGCCGGCCGGCCCCGATGGTGAGCCACGCCGGTGCCGCACTCACCGCCAACCGTGCGCTGACCACGACGGGCTCCTCAACGGCGTCCCGCACGGTGGCGGCCAGCGGCTCGGGAAGCACCACCGCCGGCGCCGGCGGTGGCAACCGGCCCGGCCACGGCGGCTCCCCCGGCCGGTCCGGCAACCACCCCGGCGTGGGGGACCCGGGGCGGGCCGACCGGCGTTCATCGCCCCACGGCACCAGGCGCACCTGGTCGGCCGGGGAGCGCCCACCGCCGAGTACCGCGGTGACCACCGCCTCGGGGCCAAGGAGACCCTGGATCCGGCTCAACGCCCGATGCGCCCGATCCCGCTCCTCCCCGGCCTCCCCCCACAGGCCGGGCTGGAGGGCCCCCAGCGCGACCACCCCGTCGGGCACCAGCCGTAGCCGGACGATGCCGGCGGTGGGTCGCACCGGGGCGGCACCCGACCGGCCACCGGAGAGCCACCCGTCGAGCTGCCACCGCGTCCGGTCGGCGATGGCAGCGGCGGTGAGCAGACCGTCGTGCCGCCAGGTTCGATGCAGTTCCTGACCGTGCGCGGTCACCGCCTCAATACCGAGACGGGTGCAGGCCAGCCCGTACGCGGCGAGGCGGTCGTGCAGCCGCTCAGCCAGCGCGCGGCCGACGAAGGCCGCCGCGTCAACCCGGTCGAGCGGTTCGTCCTGGTCCGCGGTGACCGTCAGGTCCACCGGGGGCCGCCGAACCGCGAGCGGGCGGTGGTCCCGGCCCATGGCCAGCCGGTGGGCCAGCGCACCGTCGGCGCCGAATCGGGCCAGCACGTCGCCGGGGGGCAGCGCGGCGAAGTCGCCGAGGGCGCAGATACCGAGCCGACGCAGCAGGTCGGCCAGGGCCGGTCGACCGAGCGCCTCGACCGGCTGGTCGGCGAGGAACCGGGGCGTCCCACCCGGGGGGACCACCCGGCCACTGCGGGCGGCCAGCCCGGCGGCGAACTCCCCGTCAGCGATGCCGACCTGGCTCTCCACCGCACAGGCCTGGGCGACGTGCTCGATGATTCGCTCCGCCGCCACCTCCTCACCGCCGAGGTGGCGGGCCGGGCCCCGGGCCGGTACCGCGCACATTCCGGGGCGGACCACCGCCACCCCGGCCACCAACTCCTCGACTGCGGCCACCACCGGCTCGAACGCTCGGGCGTCCCGGGCGGGATCGTGGGCGACGACGGTGAGTCGGGGGCAGCGGCTCTGTGCCTCCCGCCGCCGTAGTCCTCGGCGCACTCCCTCGGCCCGGGCCGGCTCGGAGCAGACGACCACCCGGTTGGCGTGCAGTACCGCGACCGGGTCGGTGCTGGGCACCCCCTCCACCAGCTCAGCGGCGACCACCGGCCAGTCCGGGCACCAGAGCACCATCGTGCGGAGCCCGGTCATGCCGAACCAGCCAGGGTGAGCGGCCCGGGCGCGTCGGTGGCCGGTGGCACCGCCCGGAGTCGCCCGGCGCCGGAACGCCCCGTGGGCGAAGCCGCCCGGGTGCCGCCGGTCGAATCCGGAACCACCCGGGTCGAACCAGCACCGGGCAGCCAGATCGTCACCTCCCGGGGACGGGTGGCGGCGCCCCGCCCCCGCGCCGCCACGGTGACCTCCCGCCGCCGCAGCCGGCCCCGGCCGACACCGACTCCCTGCCAGACTCCCCGGGTCACCTGAAGGGTCAGGTCGGCGCCGTCCCACCGTCCGTACGGGACGAGGACGCTGCCCCGCTGCCGGGCCCGCGCCGCCAGTCGACTGGCGACCGACGCGGACACTGTGGCCGGGACGGCGGCGACCACGACGTCCACCCCGTCGATCAGCGTGGCGACGACGGTGGCCCACTCGGGTCCTGGATGCGGCACGAGGGCGAGCCGGTCCAGGGCGATCCCGAGCTCGGCGGCGGCGACCGCCCCGAGGGTCGGCACCCCGACCACGGCGCACCACGAGCCGGCCCGGGACGCCTCGGCGAGCAGCGCCAGGGCCAGGGAGGTGGCGCCGCTGTGCCGGAGCTGGCCAGCGGCGACCGAAATCGTGCTGCCGCGGCGTAGCCCCCGGTTGGGCAGCAGGCCGGTCAGCTCGGGGGCGACCGGCAGCACCCGCTGCCCCCCGATCGGGTCCGGCGCACTCGCCGGACGCACCAGACCCGCCAACGCGGCGGAACCGACCACCATGCGGCCCGCCATCGGCCCTACCCCCTGTCGTGCTGTTGTACTGATGGACCAGCGCATTACAAATAGCTCAAGAACTCACAAAACGGACTTATTAGAAGAATCTCTGCTACTACCAGCACCCTCGGTGGCGCCGCGACTCAGGCCGCCCGGCCCTCCGGGGGCGGCGCCTGCGCCACACCCAACGCGGCCTCCACCACCAGCACGAACTCCTCGGCGGCACGCAGCAGGTCGTCGGCCTCCCGGGCGGTGACGACCCGCGGGATGCCAGCCTCGGCAGCGGCGCGCTTACTGGCGGCCAGGGCAAAGAACCGGGCCCACTCGTCGAGCTCGGGGGCGACACCGGAGAGCAGGACCCAGACACTGGTAACCCGGCTACGCCGAGTCGGCACGGGGCGAGCATGGACGGCGAGCAGCGCCGCGGCGGCCCGCAGAGCCGCCAGGTGGGCCGCCGCGTAGCGGAGACCGTCGGGGCCAGTGCGGGCAGCTTCGACGAGCCCGCAACGGGCCACCGCGAGGAGCTGGACAGGGGTGCGCTGCGGCAGCACGTGAGCCGGCACCGTCGGCACTGGAGCTGGGTTGATCGGCATGCGCTGTCTCCTCCAGGGGCCAAGGCGCCACCCGACGGACCTGATCCGCCGGCGGACCGCCGGGTCGAGTGGTGCGGAGGAAGACGCACCGGCGGGGCCGGCCGGGCGTGGACGCTTCCCCACACCACACCCGGCCGGCATGACCAGCAGGTTCGTCGCCCGCCACCCGGGGGTCGAGGGCGGCGGGCGACGCTCCCGCCTGACGGACCGGGGCTCGCGACCGCCCACGGCCCTGGGCGCGACCCGCGGCGCCGCACCCGCCCGGAGCAGCGCCGCGAAACACCACTCCGGAGGTCAGAACGAGCATGCGAAGCAAACCTCGGTATCGAACACCCGTTCTAACTACTGCTGACAGTACACCCTCCGGTCGACAAAAACACAACGTGTGCCACACATCGCCGCACGTCGGACGGGTCGCCGGCCGCCGTACCACCGCAGTCAACCTGGCGGCCGGACCGCCGTGGCCGCCACCTCGGGCTCGCCACCCACCGGCCACCACCGCTGGCGTGGTCAACGAAGGCGCCCGGGGCGCACCGGGAAGAATGGCCGGATGCACCCACACCCGAAAGTACGAGCGACACAGGAGGCGCTGGACGGCGCTGGCGCACTCGACGGCGCTGGCGCACCCAGCCTGGTTCGCCTGTTGCCCGACGCCGTCCACACCGCCGCGGCGGCCGCCGCCGCCCTCGAAGTCGAGATCGGGCAGATCGCCAACTCCCTGGTCTTCGAGACAGCCGACGGGCCACTGCTCGTGCTGACCTCCGGAGCGCACCGGGTGGACACCGTCGGCCTCGCCGCGGCGATCGGCGTCCCCCGACTCCGGCGGGCCACGCCGGAGTTCGTCCGCGAACACACCGGACAGGTCATCGGTGGAGTCGCCCCGGTCGGCCACCCCCAGCCGCTACGCACCCTGGTGGACACCACCCTCGACAAGTACGACGAGATCTGGGCCGCTGGCGGCGTACCCCGCGCGGTCTTCCCCACCACCTATCCGGAGCTGCTGCGGGTGACCGGCGGCACACCGGCCGAGGTGGCGTGAGCGGGCTTGTCGAACGAGCCACGCCCGGTCAACCGCCGGGCGCCGGTCCCCGAGTTGGTCACCCTGCATGTGTGGCGGACCAGCCGAGCCGGGCTGCCCCGGGCGCTGGCCCGGATGGCAGCCGACCCGCGCCGGCTCCGCGCGCTGCCCGGCGTCCGCTTCGCCAAACTGCTCGGCACCGGGACCGGCACCGGCTTCGGTCCACGCGACGCGGACCTGACCCGGTGGGCGGCGCTGACCGTGTGGGACTCCCCCGCCGCGGCCACCGGCTTCGCCGGCTCCCCGGTGGGACGGGCCTGGGCACGCATCGCCCGCGCCGCCGTCCGGATCGACCTACGCCCGCTCACCAGCCGGGGCGAGTGGTCCGGCCGGCAGCCGTTCGGCGACCCGCCAGGCGGGCGATCCAACGGCCCGGTGCTGGCACTGACCCGGGCCCGGCTCCGCCCCGCCCGGGCGGTCACCTTCTGGCAGGCGGTACCCCCGGTGGCCCGCGCGCTGCACACCGCACCCGGCCTGCTCGCCCGCTTCGGCGTCGGCGAGGCGCCGCTGGGCTGGCAGGGCACGGTCAGCGTGTGGCGCACCCCGGCGGAGCTGGTCGCATTCGCGTACCGTCACCCCGAGCATCGTGCCGCGATCAGGCGAACCCCCACCGCGGGGTGGTACGCGGAGGAGCTCTTCGCCCGGTTCGAGGTACGCGACGTGGTCGGTGACCGGACGGTGCTGGGCTGGACCACGGACGGCGGAACGAAGGTGGGAACGGCATGAGGCTGGTGCGGTGGACACCGGACGACCTCGTTCGGCGGCTGGACGACGTGGTGGCCGTCTACGGCGAGGCGATGGGGTACCGCGCCGACCTACTCAGGGCGCGGCGCGGCTACATCGCCTCCCACGTCCGCCGCCCCGGCTTCCGCGCCGTCGCCAGCCTCACCTCCGAAGGCCACCTGGCCGGATTCGGCTACGGATACCACGGGAAGCCCGGCCAGTGGTGGCACGACCAGGTGGGGCGGATGCTGGACCCGGCCACCCGCCGCCGCTGGCTGGCCAGCTGCTTCGAGGTGGTCGAGCTGCACGTCCGACCACCCGCGCAGGGGCACGGGCTGGGCGCCAGCCAGCTGCGCGCCCTGCTCGGGATAGCAGAGGGGAGCACCACCCTGTTGTCCACCCCGGAGGCGGACGAGCAGCACTCCCGGGCCTGGCGACTGTACCGACGCTTCGGCTTCGTTGACGTCCTGCGCGACTTCCGCTTCCCCGGTGACGAACGTCTGTTCGGGGTACTCGGCCGGGACCTGCCGCTCCCGCCACCCGCCGCCTCCGGGAGGGCCCCCACATGACCCGGCCCGCCGCCCTGCCAGGGCAGGCCCTCCGGACCGTCTGGGCGCTGTTGGCCGTGCTGGTACTAGCGCAGATCTGCTACCCCCTGACCACGGGGCAGACCCGGGCCCGGCTGACCGTCGCCACCGTCCTGCTCGGCTACCTGCTCTCGGTCGGCCACGCGCTGCTCAGCCGGGGTCCTCGGACGGCGGCGGCGTTGCTCGCCGTGGTCACCGGCGGCGGCTTCGCCATCGAGGCGCTCGGCGTGGCCACCGGGTTCCCGTTCGGCAGCTACGACTACGCGGAGCAGCTCGGGCCGAAGCTGGCCGGAGTACCGCTGATCATCCCCCTCGCCTGGACCTGGATGGCCTGGCCCGCCTGGCTGACCGCGGTCCGCCTCACCGGTGGTGGGCCGACCGGGGGCACCGGGCCGGCTGTCCGCCGAATCGCGCTGGCAGCGGTCGGACTGGCCGCCTGGGATCTCTTCCTCGACCCGCAGATGGTCGCCGAGGGGCACTGGGTCTGGCGGAACGCCACCCCCGCGCTGCCCGGCCTGCCCGGCATCCCCATCAGCAACTACCTGGGCTGGCTGCTCTTCGCGGTGCTGGTGATGGCCGCCCTGCGGCCACTGGCCGGCACCGCCGTGGCCACCACCGACAGCCGCGACGCTCCGATGCTCGCGCTCTATCTGTGGACGTACGGCTCCAGCGTGCTGGCCCACGCCGTCTTCCTCGGCCTGCCCGCCTCAGCCGGGTGGGGCGCAGCGGTCATGGCGCTGACCGCGGTGCCGCTGGCGGTGACGCTGCTGCCCCGACGCATCCGGCCGACGCTGCTGCCTCGACGCGGCCGGACAGCACCGCCGGGACGACAGCGTCGCGCCGGCACGTCGGTATGAGCGATCCGGCCCGGCGTCGCACCGCCGGCCCCCACCGAGGTGGGGCGCCGGCATGATCCTGTTGCTGGCGATCCTGGCCGGCGTGGCCACGCTGACCACACACACCCTGGTCAATGCGGGCCGTTGGCTGCGCCGTCCGGTAGGGACGCCGGCGAGGGTGACCGAACCGGTGGCGGTGCTGCTGCCGCTGCGCGACGAGGCCGCCCGGGTCACCCCATGCCTGCGCGCGCTGCTGGCCCAGCGCGGTGTGCCGCAGCTACAGATCGTGGTACTCGACGACGGGTCAACCGACGGCACCCGCGAGGTCGTCCGCACGGTCGTCGGCGACGACCCTCGGGTCACCCTGCTCGACGGCGGCGCTCCACCTCCGGGTTGGCTGGGCAAACCGCACGCCTGCTGGCAGCTCGCCGCCCGGGCCGACCCGGCCGCCACCGTGCTGGTCTTCGTCGACGCCGACGTGGTGCTCGCCCCCCACGCCGTGGCCGCGGCGGTCGGCGAGCTACGGGCCGCGCGGGTGACGCTGCTGTCGCCGTACCCCCGGATCCTGGTCACGACGGTGGCCGACCGGCTGGTTCAGCCGCTGTTGCAGTGGTTGTGGCTGACGTTCCTGCCGCTGCCCGCGATGGAGCGGTCGGCCCGGCCGTCCCTGGCCGCGGCCGGTGGACAGTTCCTGGTCGTGGACCGGGCCGGATACACCACCGCCGGTGGACACGCGGCGGTGAACGACCGGGTTCTGGAGGATGTCGAGTTGGCCCGGGCGGTCAAGCGGTCCGGCGGCCAGATCGCCCTCGCCGACGGCTCACGGCTGGCCACCTGTCGGATGTACGACGACTGGCCACAGCTACGCGACGGCTACTCGAAGTCGCTGTGGGCCTCGTTCGGTCGTCCCTCGGCGGCAGCCACGGCGGTCGCGCTGCTGCTACTGCTCTACACCGCCCCGGCGCTGGTCGTCGTGGCCGCGCTGATCGGCGGTGCACCGGGGACGGCCGCCGTCGCCGCTGGGGCCTACCTGCTCGGGGTCGCCGGGCGGGTGGTCAGCGCCCGGGCGACCGGCGGCCGGTGGTGGCCGGACGCGTTGGGGCACCCCGCGTCGGTAGCGGTCCTCGGTTGGCTGACCCTGCGGTCGTACCATCTGCGGAGGCGACGGCGCCTGAGCTGGCGGGGCCGTCCGGTCGGCTAGGAGGCACCCATGGCGCGGATCGTGATCGTCGGCGCCGGGGTGGGTGGCCTGGCCACCGCCGCCCGGCTGGCCACCACCGGACACCGTGTCACCCTCCTGGAGCAGGGTGACACGGTGGGCGGCAAGCTCGGCCGGTACGTATCCGACACACCCGCCGGCCCCTTCCACTTCGACACCGGGCCCAGCCTGCTGACCCTGCCCCAGGTGTTCCACGACCTGTTCGAGGCGACCGGGGCGAAGCTCGACGAATACCTGGACCTGGTCCCGCTCGACCCGATCGTGCGACACGTCTTCCCCCAGGGTGGACCAACTCTCGATTCGTGCGCCGACTCCGACGAGTTCGCCGCCCGCGTCGGCGCGGCCTTCGGTGAGCGGGCCGCCGCCCAGTGGCGGCGCCTCTGGCGGCGTGCCGAGCGGGTCTGGACGGCCTCGGAACGCGATGTCCTGCGCCGCCGGGTCGACTCGCCCCGGGACCTGGCGATGCTGGCCTGGCGGCTGGGTGACCTGGCCGCTATCGGGCCCGGCCGGACGCTCCGCGGACTGGGCCGTGCCCACCTGTCCGACCCCCGGCTCCGGATGCTGCTCGACCGGTACGCGACGTACGCCGGAACTGACCCGCGCCGGGCACCGGCGGCCCTCGTCGCCGTCCCGTACGCCGAGCTGGCCTTCGGCGGCTGGTACCTCCGCGGTGGCCTGGGCACCCTCGCCGACGCCCTGCTGACCCGCTGCCTGGAACTCGGGGTGATGGTACGGACCGGCGTCCGGGTCACCCGGATCGACGCGGCGGGCGGACGGGTGCACGGCGTACGCCTCGCCGGCACCAGCGCCCCCGTGCCGGCCGATGTGGTGGTGGCCAACGTTGACGCGCTCACCCTCTACCGGGACCTGCTACCCACCCCACGACGGCTGGCCACGCTGACCGACCGCAGCCTCGCCGGCTTCGTGCTGCTGCTCGGCGTACGCGGGGACTCTGGGCTGGCCCATCACAACGTCTTCTTCCCCGACGCCTACGACAGCGAGTTCGACGCGGTCTTCGGGGCGCCCGGGCGGGGGGTTCGGGCGCGCCCGGCCCCGGACCCGGCGGTCTTCGTCACCGTGGCCGCCGACGAAACGGTCCGCCCGGCTGGGCACGAGGCGTGGTTCGTGCTGGTCAACGCCGCTCGGCAGGGTACCGCCGCCGGTGCTGTCGACTGGCGACGCCCCGGCCTCGCCGAGGCGTACGCGGACCGGATCCTGGCCGTGTTGGCCGCGCGGGGGGTGGACGTACGGGACCGGTTGCTGTTCCGGGAGATTCGTACGCCGGCCGATCTGGGCAGTGCGACGGGTACACCGGGCGGGGCGATCTACGGCACCACGGGCGGCCTGCTCCGCCCGCCCAACCGGGGGCCGGTCCGTGGGCTGTGGCTGGTCGGTGGCTCCTGCCACCCGGGCGGCGGGCTGCCGATGGTCGCCCTCTCCGCCCAGATCGTCGCCGACTCCATCGGCCCCGCCTGGTAGCGGACCGGGCCGGTCCGCCGACGCCTACCGCGCGGGCTCTCCCGACCACCCGCGGGCTCTCTCGGCTTCGCCGCCGCCCACCCACGGTCCCGGGCTTCGCCGGCGCGCCTCCGGTGGGGCGCGAGCGTCAACTGGCGTTGATCAGCGCGCCCCGGACCGCGGCCAGTAGCTGTCCGAGGCCGAAGCCGGCCAGCAACGCCCAGACCGCGCTCGCCATGGTGCTGGTGCCCGCGGTCAGGTCCGGCGCGATCAGCCCGGCCAGCCCGGCCAGCAGCAGGCCGACGAGGGCCACCACGACCCGGGTCGGCCGCTCCCCCACGGTCACCGCACCGATCTCTCGCATTCCGGCGGAGGTCGCCCGGGCCCGCACGTACTCGTGCAGCCAGGAGAGGGCACCACCGGCGACCACCAGCGCGCCCGGCGCGCCGAGCAGCCAGAACGCGACCAGCCAGGCCGCCTCACCGAGCCGGTCGGCCACCGAGTCGTAGACGTACCCGAGCCGGGTGGTGCGGTTGCTCGCCACCGCGACCGCGCCGTCGAGACTGTCCGCCACCGAGGCGAGCAGCACCAGCAACGCACCGAGAAAGGGCCCGTCCTGGGGGCGTATCGCGACCAGCGGCACACCGAGGCAGAGCAGCACCCCGGCGACGGTCACCGCGGTCGGGGTGACCCGTAGCCGACCCAGCACGTAGCCCCCGTGGTACGCGAGGCGCAGCCAGGCCCGGACGGGCGGGGCCGCGGCGCGCGGATCGAACCCACCGTGCAGTCGCGCCCAGGCTGTGGCGTACTGGTCCCAGTTCAGCTGTCTGCCCACCACGGATCAACCGTCGCACCGATCGCGCGGTGTCGTGGCGCGTCTGCTCACCCGGGGGTACTGACCCGCAGATTCCGCCAGATCTCCCGGGTCGCGGTGGACCGGTTGAAGGTGATGAAGTGGATACCGGGAACACCCTCGTCCAGCAGCCGCTGGCACATCTCGCTGGCCTGCTCGACCCCGAGCTGGCGGACTGCCTCCGGGTCGTCCGCGACCCGCTCGAAGCGTGCGGCCAGAGCCGGCGGGAAGGGCGCGCCGGAGAGCTGCTCCGACCGCTCGATGGTGCTGACCTTCGTCACCGGCATCACGCCCGGGATGATCGGCGTGTCACAGCCCGTCGCTACCACCCGGTCCCGCAGCCGAAGGTACTCGTCCGCGTCGAAGAACATCTGAGTGATCGCAAAATCGGCTCCGGCCCGGCACTTGCGGACGAAGTACGCCGTGTCGGAGTCGATGTCGGGCGAGCGGGGGTGCTTGTACGGGAAGGCGGCAACGCCAACGCTGAAGTCACCCGCATCACGGACCAGGCGGACCAGGTCCTCCGCGTAGTCCACGCCATCCGGGTGTGGGATCCACTCGCCGGTGGGGTCGCCGGGCGGGTCGCCGCGCACGGCGAGCACGTTACGCACGCCCGCAGCGGCCAACCGCCCGATCACGTGCCGCAGCTCGGCCACCGAGTGGTTGACTGCGGTCAGGTGCGCCATCGGCAGCAGCGTGGTCTCGGTAGCGACCCGTTCGGTAACCGCCACGGTCGTGTCCCGAGTCGAGCCACCGGCGCCGTAGGTGATCGAGACGAACGACGGGCGCAGCGACTCCAGCTCCCGGATGGCCTGCCAGAGCAGCCGCTCGCCCTGCGCTGTCTTCGGGGGCATGAACTCGAAGGAGAAGGTCGGCCGGCGGTCGCGGATCAGCTCCCCGATCGCCGGCTGCGGATTGGGGAGAACCGATGGAAGACCAAGCGCCACGCCATGACTCTAGCGGCGTGGGGCCGCGATCCCTAGACCTTCCCCCGTCGCAAACGATGACAAGGGGTACGGCACGGCCGACACCCCGCAACATGGCACAGTCGACACCGCACGACCGGGCCCGGCGCGTCGACAGGCCGCCGGTGGGTAGCCGGCCGTCGCGACCGGCTAGCGTCAGGGCGTGACCTACGCTGCTCCTGTCTCCCCGGTGGACCGTGCCGGGCTTCGGCAACGCGTCAACAAGGCACTGGCCGACTTCCTGGTGACCCGACGTGCCTGGATGACCGAGGTTGATGCCTCTCTCGCCCCGTTGGCCGACGCGGTCGAGGCATTCGTCCTCGGCGGCGGCAAGCGGCTACGGCCCGCCTTCGCCTACTGGGGCTACCGGGGCGCCGGTGGAATCGACACCGAACAGGTGGCGACCGCCTTGGCCGCTTTGGAGTTCGTGCAGGCCAGCGCCTTGATTCACGACGATCTGATCGATCGCTCGGACACCCGGCGAGGGGAGCCGGCGGTGCACCTGCGGTTCGCCGCCCGGCACCGGTCGGCGAACTGGGACGGAGACGCGGACGGCTTCGGTGACGCGGCGGCCATTCTCCTGGGCGATCTGTGCCTGGTCTGGTCGGACGAGCTGCTGCACTCCGCCGGACTGGACCCGCGCACCGTCGCCCGGGCACGGCCGGTCTTCGACCAGATGCGGACCGAGGTCACCGTGGGCCAGTACCTCGACGTACTGGCCCAGGCCACCGGGGACACGTCGGTCGAGCGGGCCGGGAAGGTCGCCCGCTACAAGTCGGCGAAGTACACCGTCGAACGCCCGTTGCTACTCGGCGCCGCACTGGCCGACGCCACCCCCGAGGTCCACGCGGCGTACTCGGCGTACGGGCTGCCACTGGGTGAGGCCTTCCAGCTGCGCGACGATGTGCTGGGGATCTTTGGTGACCCGGCGCAGACCGGTAAACCAGCCGGTGACGACCTCCGCGAGGGAAAGCGCACCTACCTGGTGGCGGCGGCGTTGGAGGTGGTCGGCCCCGCCGACCGGGAGGTGTTGCTCGACGGCCTGGGCGACGCCGACCTCGACGACGCCGGGGTGGCCCGGCTGCGGGAGCTGATCGGAGCCAGCGGCGCGCTCGGCCGCGCCGAGCAGCGGATCCAGGAGCTCACCGACACCGCGCTCGCCGCACTGTCCACCGTTGATCTCGATACCGAGGCGCACCAGGCCCTGGCCGACCTCGCCATCGCCGCCACTCGCCGCCCTGCCTGACCCCGCCCATCCGGACCTTGACCGGACCGGGCGGGGAACGCCGAGGTCAGAAACCGAGGGCTTGGGCGCGACGTTTGACCTCGCGGGCCTGGTCGCCGGCCAGCGCCACGGCGGCGGTGCCGCCGGCCAGGGTGTCATCGGGCTGATAGAGCCAGCGCAGGATCTCTTCATCGTCGTAGCCGGCGTCGGCGAGGAGGTTCAACACCCCGGGTAGATGCTTGAGCACCCCTCGGGTCGCCACCAGGTCCGCCGGCACCCGACGGGCACCGTCTCGGCGGACCGCGATCAGCTCCCGGTCCCGGATCATCTGGTGGACCTTGCTGATCGTCAGGTCGAGGCGCTCGGCGACAGCCGGCAGGGTCAGCCACGCGGTCGGTTCGGCGGCAGGGCTCACGGCGGGCTCGCCAGCGGGTACGGAGTCGGTCACCCAACCACCCTGCCACGCCGCCCCGACATCGGGCGAGCGCCCCCACGGCCCCGGACCTGGGCCGCCGGGCACCGACCGGAGCTGCAAGAACGGCCGTCCGGCGAGTCACCGGATTCAAAACGTCACTGCCGGCCTGTAGCATCGGTGTCCAACCACCTACCCCTGGACACATAGACTTCCTGCCGATGGACACACAGGTCGCCGACACGTTGCCGGGCTCACTGATCGATGGGCGCTACCGCATCCGCGGTCGGGTCGCCCGGGGTGGCATGGCGACTGTATACACCGCAACCGACGAGCGCCTCGATCGCACCGTTGCACTTAAGATCATCCATCCCGCGCCGAGCCCGGAGGCCCAGGGGCGGACAACGGGCTTCGTGGACCGTTTCGCCGACGAGGCGAAGACCATCGCCCGGCTGACCCACCCCAACGTCGTCGCGGTCTACGACCAGGGCATCCACGCCGACCGGCCATACCTGGTCATGGAGTACGTGCGCGGGCGCACGCTGCGCGACGTGCTCTCCGAACGGCACCGCCTCAACCCCGACGAGGCGCTCGCGATCATCGAACAGATGCTCGCCGCGATCGCCGCCGCGCACCGAGCCGGGCTCGTCCACCGGGATGTCAAACCGGAAAACGTGCTGGTCGCCGAGGCACCGACCGGAGGTGCGGCCAACCTGGTCGACAGCGTGGTGAAGGTCGCCGATTTCGGACTGGCCCAGGCGGTGGAGGCGAGCGCCGACGACGCACAGGCCAACCAGCTGATGGCCACGATCGCCTATGTGGCACCGGAACTGGTGACCGATGGGCACGCCGACCCGCGCACCGACGTCTATTCCGCGGGCATCGTGCTGTTCGAGATGCTCACCGGCCGCGTGCCGTATGACGGCCAGCGCCCGGTCGAGGTGGCCTGGCAGCATGTCCGACAGGATGTGCCGGCACCGTCGACCCTGGTGCCGGGGCTGCCAACGGCCCTCGACGACCTGGTCATCCGCGCCACCCGGCGCGATCCCGGTGCCCGCCCGGCCGACGCCGGTGCGCTGCTCATCCAGGCACAGGCGGCTCGGGAGGGGTTGGGTAACCCGAATACCCACACCACGGTGCTGCGCCGGGTGACCGAGAGGCCCCCGGTGAGTGACCCGACCATGGTGGTCGCGGCCGTACAGCCGGCGCAGCGCCCCGCCTGGGCCCGGTTGCCCGAGGAGGCCCCTCGGGGTGGCCGACGACGGGCGGTCGACAACGAGAGTGTCCGGTCCCGGTTGGCCCCGCTGCCTCGTCGGCTGATGGGTGAGCAGCGCGGCCGGCTCGCGGTGGCCGCTGTCGTCGTGATGCTGGGGCTGATTGCCGCGGTGGGTGGCTGGTGGGTCGGTGTCGGCCGATTCACCGAGGCCCCAGAGTTGGTGAGCCTGGACCAGGCCGCCGCGGAGGCGCAGGCGAAGCGGGCCGGTCTGATCCTCCGATACGCCGATCCGCGCCACGACGATCAGGTGCCGAAAGATGCCGTCCTGTCCCAGGATCCGGCCTCCGCATCCCGCATCCTGAAGGGTGGCACGATCACCCTCACCCTCTCGCTGGGCCCCGAGCAGTTCGAGGTGCCGGATGTCGTCGGCAAAGAGTTCGAGTTGGCCTCGACCGACCTGACCGAGGCCGGCCTGGAGGTGATCAAGGGTTCCACCAGCTACCACAACAGTCTGCCGGAGGGCATGGTGGTCGCCACCGACCCGGAGGCGGGCACCGAGGTCAAGCCCGGACACGAGGTCACCGTAACTCTGAGCAAAGGCAGGGCACCCATCTCGGTGCCGAACCTGGTCGGCAAGCCCCTGGACGAGGCCCGTTCGGTCCTGAACCAGCTCGGGCTGGTACTCGTTGAACCGCCGACGGTGAAGGAGTCCGACAAGCCCAAGAACGAGGTCATCGGGCAGAGTCCAGCCGACGGCGCCGGCGTGGAGAAGGGGGCGGAGGTCAGCCTGGAGGTCAGCCAGGGCCCACCGCAGGTTGTCGTCCCCCGCGTGATCGGCATGCCGTGCCAGCAGGCCAAGCAGATGTTGGAGGGGCAGTCCTTCCCGGTCGCGGTGCAGTTCAACCAGAACGGCACCGTCCGGTTCCAGACACCCGGTGAGAACTCCCAGGTACCACCGGGTACCCAGATCACCCTCGGCTGCCTGTGATGGCGACAGTGCGACCGGTCGGCGCGCACACACCGGCTGGGGGCGGGCTGGCGAAAGCCGCCCTGCCCTACCTGGATGCGACGGGCGCCGAGGTAGCCCAGGTCTACGTGTCCAACTCGCGGGGCTGGGCATTGCCGCCCGGCAACCCGACGCAGGACGCGCTGTTTCGCGCCGGCTGCGCCGAGCGTGGCGTCCCGGTGTTCATCCACGCGTCCCTGCTGGTCAACCTCGGCTCGCCCACCGCCGCGACGGTGGAGCGGTCAGCGCTGACGCTGGCACACGCGCTACGCCGAGGGACGGCGATCGGCGCCCAGGGGGTGGTGTTCCACGCCGGCAGCGCGGTTGACGCCGGGTACGCCGACACGGCGATGCGCCAGGTTCGGGAAGTGCTGCTGCCACTGCTGGACACCGCCGGTGACGCAAACGGGCCGATGCTGCTGGTCGAGCCGAGCGCCGGTGGCGGGCGCTCGCTCGCCGCCCGGGTAGAACAGCTCGGCCCCTACCTGGATGCGGTGGACCGGCACCCATGGCTCGGTGTCTGCTTCGACACCTGCCATGCCTGGGCCGCCGGGCACGACCTGTCCGTCGAGGGTGGCATGACCGCCACCCTCGACACGCTGGTAGACACCGTGGGGTCGGACCGGCTACGGCTGGTACACGCCAACGACTCGAAGGACCTCTGCGGCTCCACCCGGGACCGACACGAGAACATCGGCAAGGGCACCATCGGGGAGCCCGCCTTCGCCGAGCTGATGCGCCATCCGGCGACCTCCGGGGTGCCGACGGTGGTGGAGACCCCCTCCGAGAAGCACGTGGGCCACGCCGGCGACGTGGCCATTCTCAAGCAACTGCGTACCTGACCCGACCCGCGGTACGGATCAGGTACGCAGGGCACGGGTGAGGACGTCGATCGCGCGATTGATCGCCGCATCGTCGACACCCAGATGGGTGACCAGGCGGGCGGTGTCCGGGCCGAGCACACTGACCAGCACCCCTTCCGCACGGACCGCGGCGGCGAAGGTGTGCGCGTCCATCGGTGTCTTGGTGAGATCCAACGGGACCAGGTTGGTACGCACCTCGGCCGCCAAGACCCCGAACGGGGCAACCGCCTCGGCGAGCCGGGTCGCCTTCGCGTGATCCTCGGCGAGCCGCTCCACCTGGTGTGCCAGGGCGTACCGGCCGGCAGCGGCGAGGATCCCGGCCTGCCGCATACCACCGCCCATCCGCTTCCGGATGAACCGAGCTCGTTCGATCTTGTCGGCACTGCCGACCACCAGCGAGCCGACCGGCGCACCAAGCCCCTTGGAGAGGCAGACCGCCAGGGTGTCGAAGAGCACGCCGTAGGTGGCCAGCGGCACCCCGTCGGCGATGTGCGCGTGCCAGATTCGAGCACCGTCGCAGTGCACCGCGACCCGGGCCGCGTCGGCGACCCGACGCAGCTCACGCAGAGCCGCCAGCGGGATCACCCCACCGCCGCCCCGATTGTGGGTCTGCTCCACGGTGACCGCCCGGGTGGGCACCGCAAAGTAGCCGTCGGGCCGAATCATGCCAGCGACCACGTCCGGGTCGACCGCCGCACCGACCGTCGGCCAGGTCCGCGACGAAATGCCGCCGTACGCGGCAGCCGCACCGATCTCGTACGTCACCACGTGCGCGTCCGCGTCGCAGAGCAGTTCGCCACCGGGTGGCACCAACAGCTGCAGCGAAATCTGGTTGGCCATCGTCCCGGTTGGGCAGAACAGCGCCGCCTCATGGCCGAAGAGCGCCGCGACCTCGGCTTCAAGGGCGTTGACCGTAGGGTCCTCGCCGTACACGTCGTCGCCCACCTCGGCGACGGCCATCGCCTCCCGCATCCCCGCGGTTGGGCGGGTGACAGTATCCGAACGCAAATCGATCATGACGTCCTCACTCCTCACGTCAGCCACGGAGTATCCTTCGGCCGCCGACTGCGGGGCTCGCAAGCTCACTCCTCGCGTCAGCCACCATCATCCTCACCGGCCGCCGACTGCGGGGCTCGCAAGCTCACTCCTCGCGTCAGCCACCATCATCCTCACCGGCCACCGACTGCGGGGCTCGCAAGCTCACTCCTCGCGTCAGCCACGGAGCATCTCGGCGACCAGAAACGCCAACTCCAGCGACTGTTGGGTGTTCAGCCGTGGGTCGCAGGCGGTCTCGTACCGGTCGGGCAGATCAACATCGCCGATGCCCTGGGCACCCCCGAGGCACTCGGTGACATCTTCACCGGTCAGCTCGACATGCAGCCCGCCGGGGTGGGTTTCCAGGCCACGGTGTACCTCGAAGTAGCCCAGCACCTCGTCAACGATCCGGTCAAAGTGCCGGGTCTTGTAGCCGTTGGACGATTCATGGGTATTGCCGTGCATCGGGTCGCACTGCCACACCACCTTGGCGCCGGCGGCGGTCACCTTGGCGACGAGCGATGGCAGGACGTCACGGACCCGGTGGTTGCCCATCCGGCTGATCAGGGTCAGCCGGCCCGGAACATTGTCCGGGTTGAGCTTCTCGCACAGCTCGATGACCTCGTCCGGCTTCGTCGTCGGGCCGAGCTTCACCCCGATCGGGTTCGCGATCCGGGAAATGAAGTCAATATGTGCCCCGTCGAGCTGCCGGGTCCGCTCGCCCACCCAGAGCAGGTGCCCGGAGAGCCCGTACGCTCGGCTGTCGGAGACACGGGTCAACGCCCGGTCATACTCCAAGGCCAGCGCCTCGTGGGAGCAGTAGAGGGTGACGGTCCGCAACGCCTCGTCCTCGGTCATCCCACAGGCCCGGATGAAGGCCAGCGCCCGGTCAATCTCCCGGGCGATCGCCTCGTACCGCTCGCCGGCCGGCGAGTTCCGCACGAAGCCCTTGTTCCAGTCGTGCACCGCGTGCAGGTCCGCCAGCCCGCCAGCAAGGTAGGCCCGGAGCATGTTCATCGCGGCGGCGGAGTTCGCGTACGCCCGGATCATGCGTTGCGGGTCGGCGACCCGCGCCTCCGGCGTCGCGTCCAAGGAGTTGATCATGTCACCCCGGTAGGCCGGTAGGCCACGGGCGTCGGTCGGCAGCGACCGGGGCTTGGTGTACTGACCGGCAGCCCGGGCGACCTTGACCACCGGCAACGAGGCGCCGTAGGTCAGCACGATCGCCATCTGCAGCAAGGTACGGGCGTTGGCGAGCAGGTGGCTCTCGGTGTTGTCGGCGAAGGTCTCCGCGCAGTCCCCACCCTGGAGCAGGAACGCCTTACCCTCGCAGACCAGTGCGAGTTGGCGCCGCAGCTGATCAACCTCGTACGGGGCCACCACCGACGGGACGTTCTCCAACACCTTGCAGACCTCGGCGACCTGGGCATCGTCCGGCCACGGCGGGGTCTGGGCGCGCGGCAGGTCCCGCCAACGGTCCAGGCCGAGGGCGGCGTCCTCGGCGGAATCGATGGTCGGCCGGCTGGTCTGCAGCACCGGACTACCGACAGCGGGATGGCTCAGCTGATGCCACTCTTGGCGCATGCCAGAAAGCCTACGGCGACGGACCCGGCACCCAACCCGCGAGGGGGGCCGTTCCGCCAGGTGAGAGATCCGTCACCGACATCGAACCGAGTCGGGCGCCGGGCGCCGGCCGTCAGACAGCCAGATCAGGGGGTTTGGGTCGGCTCCGGAGCCCCGGCCGACGCGGACGCCGTACTGCCGGGTGTCTCACTCGCGATACACCAGTCAGCCCCGTCCCGGGTGACCGTGAACAGCAGCGGGCGGACCAACTCCTCCGCACCGGAGGTCACCGACACCGTCGCACTGACCTCCTCGCCCCGCGGACCGGGCCCGACCTCGGTGATCTGCGCCTGCGACACCTCAAAGTGGTCGGCGAAGTCGCCGCTCGGTCCGGTGGCGACGGCGTCGAACGCCGGATGCACCACAGCGCAGAACTGGCTGCGGCCGGCGGCCACGTCCTTGGCCGCCACCGCGTCAAGGTACGCCTGCACCCGCTCCCGCGCCTTGGTTGCGCTCTCCACCGCGGGCGCCTGCTCGGCGGACTCCGTCGGCTCGTCCGCGCTGCAGCCGAGGAGGGTCGCCAGCAGACTCACGCCGAGCACGCCGAGCCCCAGCCTGCGGTACGCCGTACGCATGCCACCTCCGAACGCCATGGATTCCGACCGTCGACCGGCGAGTCTGTCACACCGGCCGGAGCGCCGGTCCAACCGACACGGGCGGGGCAGGAGCGATCCGTGGCCCCTCCCCCGCCCGGGTCGATCGGGCGGCGGCCGGGCTAGCCGAGACCGCCCGCGATGGCGCTGATCAACTCACCGTTGGTCGTGTCACCGGAGAGTTCCCAGAAGAACGCTCCGCCGAGACCCTCGTTCTTCGCGTAGGTCATCTTGCCGCCGATGGTGGACGGGGTGTCGTAGCTCCACCAGTTGTTGCCGCACTTGGCGTACGCCGTGCCACCGACCGTTCCGGTTACCGGACAGGTGTTCTTCAAAACCTTGTAGTCATCAAAGCCCGCCTCGTAGGTGCCGGAAGCGGGGCCGGTCGCGGTGCCACCTGGCGCCGTCTGGGTGACACCGGTCCAACCTCGACCGTAGAAGCCGATGCCGAGCAGCAGTTTGTCGGCCGAGACCCCCTTACCCTTCAGCTTCTGAATCGCCGCGTCGGACCAGAAGCCCTGCTGCGGGATGCCGGAGTACGAGTAGAGCGGCGAGTGTGGGGCGGTCGGACCCTGCGGGCTGAAGGCGCCGAAGTAGTCGTAGGTCATGGCCATGATCCAGTCGAGCGTGGGCGCCGCGCCGGCATAGTCGGCAGCGTCGATCCGGCCACCGTTGCTGGCATCGCCGGTGATCGCGGCCGTGATCAGTGCCGACGGGCCAAACCGGGCACGCAGCGCGTCCACCACGTTCTTGAACGCGGCTGGTCCGCTGGAGTCACAGGTGAGACCGCAGGCGTTCGGGTACTCCCAGTCGATGTCGATGCCGTCGAAGACGTCCGCCCAGCGCGGATCCTCAACCAGGTTGTAGCAGCTCTCGGCGAAGGCGGTCGGGTTCTGCGCTGCCTGGGTGAACCCGCCGGACCAGGTCCAGCCGCCGAAGGACCAGATCACCTTGAGGTGCGGGTACATGGCCTTGAGCTTGCGCAGCTGGTTGAAGTTCCCCCGCAACGGCTGATCCCACGTGTCGGCGACGCCGTCCACGCTGCCCGCCGCGGTGTACGCCTTCTCGTAGTCGGCGTAGCTGTCGCCGATCCCGCAGCGCCCACCTGCCGTCTTGCCGAACGCGTACATGATGTGGGTCAGCTTCGCTGCCGAGCCACTGGTGTGGATGTTCTTGACGTGGTAGTCGCGGTCGTAGACACCCCACTGCGTGAAGTAGCCGACAATCTTGTGGTCACCACTGGGGGGTGCGGTGGTCGGGGGCGGCGTGGTCGGGGGCGCGCTCGTCGGAGGTGACGTGGTCGGGGGCGACGTGGTTGGTGGGGCAGACCCGCCGGAACAGGCAACACCGTTGATCGTGCAGTTCAGGGGCGCTCGGTAGGGGCCGGTCCCGTTGTACCCCCAACTGAAGCTGACACCCGGGGCAAGCGGCCCGGCCCAACTCTTCTTGACCGCGACGTAGTGGTTCCCGGTGCGGGTGACGTCGGCGTCCCAGAACACGCCGATACTGGTCCCGGCAGGAAGGTCGAACTCGATCCGCCAGGTGCTCACCGACTCATTCGAGCCGTTGGTGACCGTCACCTTCGCCGAGTGGCCGGTCCCCCAGTCCTGCACCTGGTTGAAGGTGGCGGTGACGCTGCCCGCTCCGTACGCGGAGGCCATCGGAACAGACGCGGCTGCCAACACGACTACGGCGCCAACCCAGAGAGCCCGGCGAAGTGATCTCTTCATGTAACACTCCTCAAATAGTTAGTAAACTTTGTTAATTATTTGAGACGTTACTCACAGCGCGCAAATTCGTCAAGAAGTTCACACACATCGCATTCGAACGCTCTGGTTAACACCGGCGAACCCGCTGTACATGCGTCGCACGCCACCCAACACAACTGGAAAATCCATAAAGCCTGAAATTCCACGCATGACGGAAAGAGTAAGTTTTTCGCCAAAACCGCCCCCGAAGTAGCTTCCCCCGGAAGCGCACGCGGCGGAAGGCAGCCCTTTCCACACCCGCGGGGAGGTTCTTTCGCACGTACGCTAGAGCGGTTTGGTTCGCAGTAGCGCGATTGGTAAGGTCACGCCATCTTTCGGGTCCAGCCACGGAGCCGGCGACCCGGGCCGACAAGGACGGCGCAATGCTGCATCACCCAACCAAACTGCCCCAGCCTCGACGGCCCACGATGGTGGATGTCGCGCGACGTGCCGGTGTAAGTTTGAAGACCGTCTCCCGCGTGGTCAACAACGAGCCAACCGTCGGCCCCGAACTTGCCGAACGAGTGATGACTGCCATCTCCGAGTTGGGCTTCCGGCCCAACGGCATCGCCCGCAATCTCCGATCCCGGCAGCTCAGCGCGACGATCGGCCTACTCATCGAAGAAATCGCCAACCCGTTCTACGCGACGGTCGCGGGTGTCGCAGCGGAGATCGCGGCGGCACACCAAACACTGCTGATCACCGCCTCTTCGGAGGAGGATCCGGACCGCGAGCGCACACTGTTGCTGGAGCTGGTCCAGCGCCGGGTGGACGGCTTGCTCGTGGTTCCCGCCGGAACAGACCACTCCTTTCTTCGGCGGGAGGTGGAGATGGGCCTTCCGGCGGTGTTTATCGACCGACCACCCGGGCAACTCCTCGCCGATGTGGTTCTCCTGGACAACCAGGGCGGAAGTCGCACCGGAATCCGTTCACTACTCGACGCCGGGCACCGACGGATCGGCCTGTTACTGGGTTCCTTGAACGTCTACACAATGCGTGAGCGGCTGGCCGGCGTACAGGCCGAGTTGTCGGGTTCCGGTATCCCGTACGACGAGGCGTTGGTGCGAAGTGGGCTAGAGGGTCCCGAGCAGGCCAGCCGGGCGGTGGCAGACATGTTCGGCCTCGCCGACCAGCCCACCGCCTTCTTCTGCGCCAACAACCGCCTCACCCTCGGCGCACTCCAGGAGCTTCATGACCGAGGCAGCGACGCGGCGTTGGTTGGCTTCGACGACTTTGAACTGTCCCATCTGATGCCGCGACCGTTGACCGTCATCGCCTACGACGAACGTGAACTGGCGCGGGTCGCGACGGAGCAACTGTTCGAACGCATCGGTGGAGACCGGTCGTGGCCGTCGACCTCGGTCCTGCCGACACAGCTGGTTCACCGCGGCCCGCGCTGACGCCAGCCCGCCGCCCGGGACCGCCGAGCACCAACGGGGCCCGGCCGACGCTCCCGCCGGCCGGGCCCAGATCGCTACCCTGGCCCTGGGGGAAGCGCCGCGACGACATCGGCGAGCGTGGGTGGATCGGCCCCCCGCCGGCCGCAGGTGAGCGCGGCGATGGTGCTGGCCTGGTGCAGCCCCTGGCGCCACTGGTTCGGGGTGACGGCCGCGAGACGGGCCCCGGGCTGTTCGCCGAGCGCACCGAAGTCCGCGAGGGCGGCGAGCAGGCCGCCGGTGAACGCATCACCGGCACCGACGGTATCGACCACCTCACCCCGCCGGGCCGACTGCCGGTACATCTCCCCGTCCGGCGCCAGCAGACAGCTACCGGCAGCGCCGCGCGTCACCACCGCGCAGGCCACCCCGGCAGCCCGCCACTCGGCCATGACCTGCTCGATGGTCCGGTCTGGGTAGAGCCAGTCAAGGTCCTCCTCGCTCGCCTTGACAATGTGCGCGGAGCGCACCTGTCGCTCCACCCGGCGCTGCTCCCCGACGCGGTCGGGGATGATGGAGGGGCGCAGGTTGAGGTCGATCGACAGGGTACGCGCCCCGCGGTCCCGCTCCCGGGCGAAGAGATCTTCCACCACCGCCGCGCCCGGTGCCAGGGCCAGTGCCAGTGAGCCGGAGTGCAGGGCGGTGAGCCCGGTGTCTTCGAAGCTTGGTAGCTCGGCCGTGGTCCACTGCCAGTCGGCGGTCCCAGCCAGGTAGCACTGATAGGTGGCCTGGCCGGAGTCGTCGAGCGTGGCCACCACCAGTGAGGTTGACTCGACCGCGGAAACCGCCCAGGTCAGGTCGACTCCGTTGGCGTGCAGGTGGCCCCGGATCCGCTGGCCGAAACCATCACTACCGAGCCGGGCGAGCAGCCGGACTGGCTGCCCGAGCCGGGCCAGGGTGAGTGCGACATTGGCAGGTGAGCCGCCGGGTACGGCCCGGTAGCTCCCGGCCTTGTCCTCGGCGACCAGGTCGACCAGCGCCTCGCCAACAACCGCGATCACCGGTCTACCTCCACCTGATCGGTCCCCATCGGGTCGTACAGACCCGCGAGGCTGGACTTTATCGGTGCCTGGGACAGCAGGACGGCCTGGTACGCGTGGTAGACGTCGGGGCGGCCGTGCCAGACCCGGTTCGCCGGCTGGTTCAGCTCGTCCAGTTCGTGGTGCCACTCTCCGGTCTTCGGGTCAATGAGGTGGCGGACGGCGTAGTCCCAGAAGGTCTGGTACCAGTGCTCGTAGTAGTGGTCGCCGGTGCGCCGCCACAGGGTCGCCGCCGCCCCGATCGCCTCGGCCAGCACCCAGTGCATCCGGGATCGAACCACGGGCCGGTCCGACCAGTCGAGGGTGTAGACAAATCCATCCGCCCCATCAACCGACCAGCCCCGGGTGACCGCCGCGGTGAAGAGCGCGCGCGCGTCTTCGAGTAGCCAGTGCGGGGGCGCAACGAGCGCGGTCTCAAGGTGTAGCAGCAGTCGCGCCCACTCCAGCCAGTGGCCCACCGTGGACCCGTACGGCCGGAAGGGGTCCGCGGGTTGGTCGAGGTTGTAGTCCAGCTGCGGTTCCCAGTCGGCGGTGAAGTGCTCGGGCAGCCGCCAGTCGTGTCGGGCGGCCACCCCGTGCACCAGGTGCTCGCAGATCGCCAGCGCGCGTTGCGCCCAGCGACGGTCCCCGGTGACCTCACCGACGGCCAGGAACGCCTCGACCATGTGCATGCTGCTGTTCGCACCCCGGTAGGGCTCCAGCTCGGAGAAGTCCCGGCTCCACGACTCCCGGGTCCGACCGGCGGTCTCGTCCCAGAACCGCTCGCCCACCACCGCGATCGCCTCGGCCAGGAGTTGGTCGGCGCCGGGCCGGCCGGCGTGGGTCGCGCTGCTCGCGGCCAGGAGGACAAAGGCGTGCTCGTACGCGGACTTCCGGTCCGTGACCGGTTCCCCACCCAGCTCCACGGCGCTGAACCAACCGCCGTGCCGCGCGTCCCGCAGGGTACTGCGCAGCGTGGCGACGCCGTGGTCAACCACGTCGGCGGTGTCCGGGGTCTGTTGCAGGTGTGCCAGGGCGAAGACGTGGGTCATCCGACAGGCGATCCAGGTGTGCAGCGGCTGACGGGGGTCGGGGCCGCCATGTTCGCCCAACCACCAGAACCCTCCCTCGGGCCGAACCGAGGTGCGGGCGGCGCGCAGCAGCGCGGCGCGCTGGTCGGCGAGGAGCTGCTGATGGGCGGTGTCCGGGGTCGGGCCGGTTCGCGTCGGCCGCCGGCCGGAGAGATGTTCGGTCATGTCAGCTCTTCACCGATCCTGCCATGAGGCCACCGATGAACCAGCGACCCAGGAGTACGTAGACAACCAGCGTGGGCAACGAGGTGATCAGCGCCCCGGCCATCGAGGCCGCGTAGTCGGGGGACTGAGCTCCCGCGAGCGCGTTGAGCGCGATCGTGATCGGCCCATTACGGGTGTTGGAGAGGAAGATCGCAAACAGGTAGTCGTTCCACGCCGAGGTGAACTGCCAGATCACGGCGACCACGAAGCCCGGAATGGACACCGGCAGGATGATCGACCGGAAGGTACGGATGAGGCCCGCACCATCGACCCACGCGGCTTCGACCATCTCCACCGGCACCGTGGTGGCGTAGTAGTTACGGAAGATGAGCGTGCAGATCGGGATGCCGTAGACGCAGTGCACGAAGATCAGCGTAGGAATACCCGGCGCGATACCGAGGGTGCTGACCACATCCCGCAGCGGAATCATCACGGCCTGGTAGGGGATGAACATCCCGAACAGGATCAGGGTGAACACGATGTCCGCACCGGGAAACCGCCACCGGGACAGGACGAAGCCATTCGCCGCACCGAGCAGCGACGAGATCACCGCGACCGGAATGGCGAGCTGGAAGGTCCGGACGAACGACGGGCCCAGGGCCGCCCACGCCTTGGCCCACGATTCGGTGCTCCACTGCTCGGGCAGGTTCCACTGCCCGTTCACGCCGATGTCAGAGCCCGACTTGAAGCTGGTCACGACGAGGACGTACGCCGGCATCAGCACGATGAGCAGGAAGAGCAGCAGCAGGCCGTACCGGAGGGTACGCCCGATCACGCCGGCGGCGGGACGGCGACGCGGTGGGGGCGGCGCCGTGACGGCCGGTGGGGACGTCCGCTGGGTGGTCGTGGTGGTCACGAACGTCGCTCCGTTCTCATCGTCTGCACCAGGTAGGGCACGATGACCAGCGCGACCAGCAGCAACAGAATCACCGAGATCGCCGAGGCCTTGGCGTAGTCACTGGTCAACAGGGTCTGCCAGACGTAGACGGCCGGCACCTCGGTCAGCCACTGGGCGCCGGAGACCGACATGATCAGGTCGAACATCTTCATGGACATGTGTCCGACGATGATCAACGCGGAGAGCGCCACCGGGGTCAGCTGCGGAAAGAGGACCCGCCGGTAGAGCTGGAAGGTGCTGGCTCCGTCGACCGCGGCCGCCTCGCGAAGCTCTGCCGGAATGCCACGAAAACCAGCGAGGAACAGCGCCATGACATAGCCGGAGAGCTGCCAGATCGCCGGGACCGCCATGGCGACCATGCCCCATTCCGGGTCGGTCCACCAAGGGTTTTGCAGAAAGTCAAGATGCAACTGCCCGAAGACCGCGTTCAGGCCGCCAGCGTCGTCACCCTGCCCGGAGTTCATCAGCCATCGCCAGACCACACCGGAGGCGACGAACGAGACTGCCATGGGGAACAGGTAGACGGTCCGGAACAGCCCCTCTGCCCGAACCCCGCGCTCCAGGAGGAACGCCCAGAGCAGGCCCAGCAGCATCGTGCCGAGCAGAAAGACGACGGTAAAAATCAGCAGATTCCGTAGGGAGTGCAGGAACCGGCCATTGATGTCGTTGGCAAACAGATCGACATAGTTACTCAGCCCGACGAAGCCGTCCGACTCAGCGGCGGTGTGCCGATCCGACATCGAGACCTTTATCGTCCAACCAATGAGGCCGTAGACGAACACTCCAAGCAGGAGCAACGAGGGGGAAATCAGCAATAGGCCGGGTCCCCATCGCCGGACGCGAGTAAGCATGGCAGATTCCTGGTGGGTTCGGGCGGACGGGTGTCAACCGGGACCGGTAACCGCACGACGAGCGAGAGCGCCAGCCGTGCGGTTACCGAAACTGCGAGCCGTTCTAGTTCTTGCCGAGCGCGGCGGCGGACATCGCCTGCTGCAGTCCCGCCAGGTCCTGATCGCTGGAGAACTTGCCGATCGCGGAGTTCGCCGCCTCCATGGCGCCCTGCGAGCAGGCGGCGCCGTGGGCGCAGGACGGGACCTGCGTGCCGGTCTTCCAGTCCTGGATGGCCGACTGCTGGTAGGCGGGGTAGTCGGCCTCGGTGACGTCGGTACGGGCGGGGATGGAGCCCTTCTTGATGTTGAACGCCTGCTGTCCCTCGGCGCTGCCGACGGCCTTCAGCCAGCACTTGGTGCCCTCAGGGTTATCGGCGCCCTGCGGCAACACGAAGGAGTCGGCGAGCCACTGGAAGGTGTCCCCGTTGCCGGGGAACGCGAGGTGGTCGAAGTCGGTGAAGCCCTTGGTCTCGAAGTCGCTTGGGGCCCAGTCCCCCATCAGGAAGAAGCCGGCCTTGCCGTCCATGAGGAGCTTGCCGGCGTCAGTCCAGTCGTAGGTGTCCCGGTCCGTGTTGGTGTAGCTGAGCAGCCGCTTGTAGTTCTCCAGACCCTGGGTGACCTCGGGGCTGTTCCAATCGGTCGCACCGGTCCAGAGGCCGGTGAAGCTCTCCGGGCCGAGGTCACTGATCAGGACCGCCTCCAGCAGCATCAGCTGGGTCCAGTCCTTGCCGATCGCGAGCGGCGCACTGACGCCCGCGGTCCGCAACGTGTCGAGCGCGGTGAAGAGCTCGGCCAGCGTCGTCGGCTCGGCCGTGACACCAGCGTCGACCAGGACCGACGTGTTCGTCCAGAGCACGTTTGACCGGTGGATGTTCACCGGCACCGAGTAGACCTTGCCGTCCACACTGAGGTTGTCGATCAGGCCCGGCGGCAGCGCCTCGGTGAGGCCCCACTCCTCGTACAGGGCGCTGAGATCCTCGATCTGGCCCGCCGCGATGTAGTCCGACAACTCGGCGCCGGCGTGCGCCTGGAAGGTGTCCGGCGCGTCGCCCTGCTGGAGCCGGGAGGCCAGCACCTGCTTGGCGTTCGAACCGGCGCCGCCCGCCACCGCCCCATTCACGAACGAGTAGTCACACTGCTCGTCAAAGGCGGCGACCAGACCGTCGAGGCCAGCTTTCTCGCCCCCGTCGGCCCACCAGGTGAAGACCTCCACCTCCTGGTCGGCCCCGCTGTCGGCACCACCGCAGGCGGCGGGCGACAGCAACGCGAGCGCCCCAACCGCGGCGACGGCCGCCCTACGCATCCTGCCCATGCTTCCTCCGCTAGGGATGACATCGTTGTCTAAGAGCCACCACACTTTCGCTGCGGCCAGTCTTCGTCAACGTCGACCAAGCTACGAAAAAGTAACGATGGCGTCACGAGACGATCCGTCAAAACCCACTTAACTCCCCTATTACAGCCACTCTGGCGCGGCGATCATGAATCGCGCCACCGGAGGCCCACCCAAGACATTCACCAACCTATTGACAACGTTGTCTCCTGCCGACACGCTTTTTCCGACCCTCAAGCGTGACCCCCCGCACGCTTGACGACCCCCTGGAGGATCACGTGGGCAGACACCGGAGGGCGATAGCCACCGTGCTCGCGGTTGGCCTGGCGATACCGGGCACCCAACTGCCAGCAGCGGCGGCACCGTCGCTCGACACCGACTTCTTCTCCTCGTTCGATTCCGACGATTCGCATCCGACGTGGACCAACACCGTGGAAACCGACGCGGCCGGAAAACCCAAGATGTCCGGCGTAACCGGGAATCCAGATTCCGGCGGAATCCCCGGCAACATCAATGACACGATCGCCGAGGTAACCGCCAACGGCGACAACCCGCCCAACGAAACCGTCCGGCGGGTCATCGACAATGACGCGTCCACCAAGTGGCTGGTCTTCGAGCCCACCGGCTGGGTACGGGCCCAGCTCGAGACACCGGCGACGGTGGTGCACTACGCGCTCACCTCCGCCAACGACGTACCGGAGCGGGACCCGCAGGACTGGGAGCTGCAGGGGTCGACCGACGGCGACACCTGGGTCACCCTCGACACCCAGGCCGGGCAGGACTTCCCCGAACGGTTCCAGACCAAGGAGTACCGGTTCAGCAACGACACCGAGTACTCGCACTACCGCCTGGACATCACGGCCAACCACGGCGCGGACATCGTCCAGCTGGCGGATCTCCAGCTCTCCGACGGCGACACCACCCCAAAGCCGCCGACACCGATGTACAGCGTCGTTGACAACGGGCCCGCGGGAAGCCCCACCGCCAAGGCCAACGCCGGCTGGAGCGGCAAACACGCGCTGCGGTACTCGGGGGGACAAACCGTTGACGGACGCGGCTACGCCTACAACAAGATCTTTGATGTTGACATCGACGTCACCGCAACCAGCGAACTGTCGTACCTGATCTTCCCCGAGCTGACCCGGGGCGATCTCGACTATCCGAGCACCTACGCCGCGGTCGACCTGGCCTTCGACGACGGCACCTACCTCAGCGACCTGAACGCGGTTGACCAGTACGGCTTCGGTCTACACCCATCGAAGCAGGGGACCACCAAGTCGCTCTACGCCGACCAGTGGAACAGCAAACGATCGTCCCTCGGCGAGGTGGCCGCGGGAAAGCGGATCGATCGAATTCTGATCGGGTACGACAGCAGCACCGGCCCCGGCACCTTCCGGGGCTGGGTGGACGACATCCGAGTGACCGGGAGCCCCGAGCGCCCCACCTACGAGCGGCTCTCCGACTACGCTCTGACCACCCGGGGTACGAACTCCAGCTTCGACTTCTCCCGGGGAAACACCTTCCCGGCGACCGCGGTGCCACACGGCTTCAATTTCTGGACGCCGATGACCGACGCCGGCTCGAACAGCTGGGTCTACCAATACCAACGGGACAACAACGCCGACAACCGGCCGACGATCCAGGCGTTCACCGCCAGCCACGAGCCCAGCCCGTGGATCGGTGACCGGCAGACCTTCCAGGTCATGCCCGCGGCAACCAGCGACAAACCGAACGCCGACAGAACGGCGCGGGCACTGGCCTTCCAACATGTCAACGAGACCGCCAAGCCCCACTACTACGGCGTAACCTTCGACAACGGGCTCAAGACGGAGATCACTCCCACCGACCACGCCGCCATGTTCCGATTCACCTTCACCGGGGACCGCGGCAACCTGATCTTCGACAACCTCAACAACCAGGGCGGCCTGACCCTCAACCCCGACGGAACCGTGACCGGCTACTCCGACACCCGGCTGGGCAGCGGCGCCACCCGGATGTTCGTCTATGGCACGGTGGACCGCCCCGTCGTCGCCCACGGTGGGTTGACCGGTGGCGGTGGCGACAACGTGACCGGCTACCTCGCCTTCGACACGTCGACGGCAAAGGTCGTGACACTACGGATCGCGACCTCGCTGATCTCTCTCGACCAGGCTCGGAAGAACCTGGCACTGGAGATCGCCGAAAACGACACCTTCGACACCATCCGTGCCCGCGCCCAGGACCTCTGGGATGACAAGCTCGATGTCATCGAGGTCGAGGGCGCCACCGACGAGCAACTCGTGACCCTGTACTCCAACCTCTACCGGCTCTTCCTCTACCCAAACTCCGCACATGAGAACGTCGGAACGGCAACCGCTCCGGTGTGGAAGCACGCGGTGCAGTCGTCCACCTCGAGCACCCTGCCACCCGGGACCACACCAACCGAGACCGGCGCGGACGTGGTAGCGGGAAAGGTGTACGTCAACAACGGCTTCTGGGACACCTACCGCACCACCTGGCCGGCGTACGCGCTGTTCAGCCCCACCACCGCCGGTGAACTCGTCGACGGCTTCGTCCAGCAGTACCGGGACGGTGGTTGGGTGTCGCGGTGGTCGGCCCCCGGCTACCGGAACCTGATGACCGGCACCAGCTCGGACGTCTCGTTCGCCGACGCGTACGTCAAGGGGGTGCGCAACTTCGACGTACGGGCCGCGTACGACGCGGCGGTGCGCAACGCCACCGTCGTGCCACCCGGGAACGCCAACAACAGCAGCGTCGGCCGGAAGGGCCTACCGGAATCGATCTTCCACGGGTACACCTCGACCGCGGTCTCCGAAGGCGTCTCCTGGGCGCTGGAGGGCTACATCAACGACTTCGGCATCGCGAACATGGCCGCCGAGCTGGCCGAGGACCCGGAGACCCCGGAGGCCGACCGGTCCCGCTACCGGGAGGAGGCGGAGTACTTCCGCAGCCGGGCGCTGAACTACACGCACACCTTCGACCCGGCGATCGAGTTCTTCCAGGGGCGCGACGCGTCCGGGCAGTGGAAGTCGACGCCAGAGACGTACGAGCCGCACGTGTGGGGGCACGAGCACGACTACACCGAGACCAACGGGTGGAACTTCGCCTTCCACGTCCCGCACGACGGCGCCGGCCTCGCCAGCCTGTACGGAGGGCGGGAGGCGCTGGCCGAGAAGCTGGACGAGTTCTTCGCCACGCCGGAGACGGGGACCTTCCCCGGCTCGTACGGCGGGATCATCCACGAGATGCGGGAGGCCCGGGACGTCCGGATGGGCATGTGGGGCTTCAGCAACCAGGTGTCGCACCACATTCCCTGGATGTACAACTACGCCGGCCAGCCGGCCAAGACGCAGAAGATCGTACGAGAGGTGCTGTCCCGGCTGTACATCGGCAGTGAGATCGGCCAGGGGTACGCCGGCGACGAGGACAACGGCGAGACCTCGGCGTGGTATCTGTTCAGCGCGCTGGGCCTCTACCCGCTCCAGGTGGGTAGCGAGAACTATGTGATCGGCTCACCGCTGTTCACGAAGGCCACCGTGCACCTGGACAACGGTAAGAAGATCGTCGTCAACGCGCCGAACAACAGCGCCGACAACGTCTACGTGCAGGGCCTCAAGGTCAACGGGAAGCCGTACCAGCAGACCTCGATCTCACACGAGGTGCTGGCCGGCGGCGCGGTGCTGGACTTCACCATGGGCTCGCAGCCGTCTTCCTGGGGCAGCGGCGAAGCGGACCTCCCCCCGTCCCTCACCCCCTCCGGTGCGGCCCCCCGACCGATGTCCGACATCGCGGTGACCGGTGGTCCCGCGGCGCTGGCCGACAACACCTCCACCACCTCGGCTTCGGTGGCGGCGCCGGTGCGGTGGGCGGTAGCGGGCGCCCCGGAGCGGGTCACGCACTACACCCTCACGTCGGGGCCGGACACCGGGACCGACCCGGTGGGCTGGCAGCTGCAGGGCTCCTACGACGGAGACACCTGGACCACCATCGACAGTCGTGCCGGTGCGGAGTTCACCTGGCGACTGCAGACCCGGTCCTTCGCCGTAGACCGGCCCGGGCGGTACCTGCACTACCGGCTCACGCCCGAGGGCGGCGACTCCGTCCCCGTCCTCGCCGAGGTCGAGTTGCTCGCCACAACCTCCCCCTCGTGTACGAAGACGGTGAGCGGCACCGTCAAGGGGCCGCTGAAGGTCGAGTCCGGGGTGACGTGCCTGTCCGAGGCGACCATCGACGGGCCGGTGACGGTGCGATCCGGTGCCGCGCTCCACGCGGTTGACTCGACCATCTCCGGTCCGGTCGCCGCCAACCGGGCCGAGGCGGTGGTACTTCGGGAGGTCCAGCTCGGAGGGCCGCTGGCGGTGTCCCACGTGACCGGCGAGGTGAGCATCGAACGCACCACCGTCGCCGGACCGGTGGTCCTGACGCAGAACCAGGCGCCGGTGATCGCGGCGGCGTCGGTCGACGGGCCCCTGTCGTGCTCCCGCAACACTGTCGCGCCCACCGACAACGGGGTGCCGAACTCGGTGCGAGGACCTACCTCCGGGCAGTGTAAGGACCTGTAACGATTTCGGGGCCGGCCGCTGGCACGGTGGTCGGCCCCGCCGCCGGCCCCGAGGTTGCCCCTCGGGGCCGCTCCCGTCCCGGCAGCGGTCAGCCCCGGCCTGCTCCCGGTGCGGCATCCCACCGGTGTCCGTTGCCGCTCAGTCGGCTTGCGCGGCCAGTTCCCCGGCCCGGTCCCGGGCCGCCTCCAGGGCGGCCAACAGCGCCGCCCGCACCCCGTGCCTCTCCAACTCGCGGACGGCGGAGATGGTGGTGCCGGCGGGCGAGGTCACCGCCTCCCGCAGCTTCACCGGGTGCTCGCCGGAGTCGCGCAGCATGACCGCCGACCCGATCGCGGTCTGCACGATCAACTCGTGGGCGACCTGCCGGGGCAGGCCAAGCAGGATGCCCGCGTCAACCATCGCCTCAACCAGCAGGTAGAAGTACGCCGGCCCGGAACCCGACAACGCGGTCACCGCGTCCTGCTGCGACTCGGGGACCCGCAGGGTTCCGCCGAGCGGGGTGAACATCTCCTCGGCCAGGGCCAGGTGCGCGGCGGTGGCGTGTTCTCCGGCGGAGATCGCCGACATCGCCTCGTCAACCAGAGCCGGAGTGTTGGTCATCACCCGCACCACCGGGGTGCCCGTGGCCAACCGCCGACCGAAGAAACTGGTGGGTAGGCCGGCGCAGAGCGAGATAACCAGCTTTTCGGCCGGAATCTTCGGGCCGATCTCGTCCAGCAACGCGGCCGCATCCTGCGGCTTGACCGCGATCGCGAGCACCTCGGCCTCGGCCACCGCGGTGTGGTTGTCGACCACCCGCACGCCGTAGCGGAGGGCCAGCTCCTCGGCCCGCGCCTGCCGCCGGGTGGTGGCCAACAGCCGCTCCGCTGGCCAGCCCGAGCGCAGCAGGCCGGAGAGCACCAGCTCGCCGATCTTGCCAGCCCCAATGACCGCGACCGGGTGCACGGTTTCCGCCATCGGCCGTACCTCTTCCCGCGTAGGCCGGTGCGCGGTGGCCCGTGGGCCCACCGCGCACCGGTTGACGATCAGCTACCGAAGAAGACCTCGGCCTCGGCGTACCGCTCCAGCGGCACGGTCTTCAGCTCGCGGGTGGCCTCGGCCAGCGGCACGCGAACGATGTCCGTGCTCTGCATCGCCACCATCTTGCCCCAGTCGCCCTCGTGCACGGCATCGATCGCCTGGAGACCGAGCCGGGTGGCGAGCACCCGATCGAAGGCGGTCGGGGTGCCGCCGCGCTGGATGTGACCGAGCACGACGGTACGGGCCTCCTTGCCGGTCTTGGCTTCGAGCTGCTCGGCGAGCCACTGGCCGACGCCACCGAGGCGGACGTGGCCGAAGGCGTCCAGCTCCTGGTTGTGCAGGACCATCTGCCCCTCGAGCGGGTGGGCGCCCTCGGCGACCACGACGATCGGGGCGTACTGGTGCTGGAAACGCTTCTCGACGTAGCCGGCGACCTGGTTCACGTCGAACTGCCGCTCCGGCAGCAGGATCACGTTGGCACCCCCGGCGAGCCCGGCGTGCAGGGCGATCCAGCCAGCGTGCCGGCCCATCACCTCAACGACCAGGGTGCGGTGGTGGCTCTCGGCGGTGGTGTGCAGCCGATCGATGGCCTCCATCGCGATGTTGACCGCGGTGTCGAAACCGAAGGTGTAGTCGGTGGCGCCCAGGTCGTTGTCGATCGTCTTCGGCACGCCGATGACGTTGACGCCGAGTTCGTGCAGCTTGGTGGCGACACCGAGAGTGTCCTCGCCGCCGATCGCGATCAGCGCGTCAACGCCCTGCGTGGCGAGGTTCTCCTTGATCCGCTCAACGCCGTTCTCAATCTTGAACGGGTTGGTCCGGGAGGAGCCCAGGATTGTACCGCCACGTGGCAGGATACCCCGCACCTCCGCGATCCCCAACGGGCGAGAAAGCCCCTCGAGCGGGCCCTTCCAGCCATCCCGGAAGCCCACGAACTCGTGGCCGTAGTTGGCCACGCCCTTCCGAACCACCGCCCGGATGACCGCGTTGAGACCGGGGCAGTCGCCGCCGCCGGTGAGCACGCCGATACGCATGATCTGCTCATCCTCCTGGGAACAATTGGGTAAAGCCCGGTTAAGCCCCAGGATATGTGTCGAAACAGACCATCGGCGCCATTGCCGGCCCGGGGCGGGCCGTCATTGCGAACTGTAGTCCCGTCCGGAGTGCGCCGACACCGCGCCCCTGGGAACCAGGCGGCAGACCAGCCCCGAAGCGAGATCTGATCAACGGTGACCCGGTCCCGTCCGACCCGATCCGGTCATGGCCTGCCACCGAGCCAGGTTGTGCCGTGCGTCCACCAGCGCGTTGTGCCGCGCCGCGTCCGCGTCCGGCAACGGCGGACGACCCCGGTCGTCCCAGAGCTGGCGCAGGTCCTTGGTGAAGCGCGGGATCTGCCGAGGCAGTGCCAGCATCGCCCCCCACAGCTGCGCCAGCGACACGTGGTCGTACGCCGCGTACCACGCCCACAGCTCCAGCTGCTCGCCGGGACGGCCCCGGACCGGCTCCAACAGAAACTCCTCCAGCTCGTCCCGGATTCGCGCGCGGGACCGCCAGGCCCGATCCGCTGGCGACGGCAACTGACTCAGCACGTTACGACGCACCCAGGGCACCGCCCGAGAGTCGTCGAACTCGGTGGAGACGGCGTAGAAGTCACGGCCGTACTCATCGACGACGCCGATCGACACCAGATCGATGGTGCGGCCATCCTCGATGAACTCGCAGTCATAAAAGTAGCGATAAACCATCACCGCCATCTTGGCGTACGCCGCCACGACCGGGCCGGGGTGGGTGCCGCCGGCCGGAATGCTCCGCGTCCTCGCAGGTCAGAACTGGTATCGGATAGGTCTCGAAGGTCACGCAAACGAATTGAGGGGTGTACAGCAAGCAACCAGGCCGTCATGATCTGATGTGTACCGCTACCGGAGGCGTCGGAGCATCTTGGCAGTCCCTGTCAGGTTCACCCGGGAGCGAGTCAGGGGTCCTTGACCGGGGGAGGGGTTGGGCCGTGGAGGTGCGCCTACCGGAGCCAGGTGACGCGCTCACGGGCGTCGAGATGTTCGCCGGGCTCGAGCCAGAAGCCCGGCAACGGGTGATCTCGGCGGCGGTGCCACGCACCTACCGCAAGGGGCAGCTGCTCTTCGTCGAGAACGACCCGGGCGAGTCCCTGATCGTGCTGCGCCGCGGCGCGGTGGCCGTCTTTCGCACGGCTCCCACCGGGGAGCGGGCGGTGCTGTCGGTGATCCGGCCGCCGGAGGTGCTGGGCGAGGTCTCCCTGCTGGATGCCTCCACCCGATCTGCGTCCGCCGAGGCGATCGAGGACTGCGCGGCCCTCGCCCTGTCCCGGGGGGCGTTCATGGAGTTGGTGCACTCCAATCCGCGCATCCTCGACGCGGTGATGCGCTCCCTCGGCAGCCTGATCCGCCGGCTTACCGAGCAGAACGCCGACCATGTCTTCCTCGATCTGCCCGGACGGGTGGCAAAGACGCTGGTCCGCCTGGCCGGGGAGAGCCAGGCCCCGATGATCACCATCGAGCTCAACCAGAGCCAGCTCGCCGAGATGGCCGGCGGCTCCCGACAGAGCGTCAACCAGGCGATCGGCTCCTTCGCCAACCGGGGCTGGCTGCGCACCGAGGGCCGCCGGATCGTGGTGACCGACGTGGCGTCGCTGCGCCGCCGCGCCGGCATGAGCGAGCGCTGACGGCACGTACGATCGGGGCCGGGGTAGGCGGGCGGGCCCCGGCCGGGCCCGCCCGCGATTGCTCCGATCGCAAGACGCGAGCGAACGCACTCCCGCAACCGGTCCCCGGCGTGTCACGATTCAAGGCACGGCGGGCAAGGACGCCGAGAGGGCTTCGGGAGCGCGCCCCCGGCGCGCGAAGAGGAGGTTGTCCGGTGTCAGCGGGTGGGGCCCGCCGGGGACGGCGGGACAACGGGATCGACGCAAGCGAATACGCGGTCGCTGGCGATGTGGATCCCCGCGTCGGTGAGCATCTTCTGGACGTGCTCGCCGCCGGGGGCATCGCCGCCTATCTACAACCCTCGGCCGACCTCAACCCGGTCACCCGCACCACCACCGTCCCACCCCGGCCGACCGACCGGCTGTACGTCGACCGCTCCCACCTGCGTACCGCCCGGGACTACCTCACCCAGCTCGCCGACGAGGGTGCCACCGACCGCGCCCGGGACAACGAACCCGACATCGAGGCCGAATGGGCACGGATAGTCGCCGGATTCCACACCACCTCCGCCAGCGGCGGTGACAACCGGTGGCCCGCCGCCGAGGACGTGGACGACGACCGGGCCGGCCGGACCTCCACCGACACGCGGCGGCTGCCCTACGCGGCGGATGTCTCCGGCGTCACCGTCAGCCAAGGGCGGGAGGAGGAGCCATCGCTCCTCGACGGGTTGGACACCTTCGGCGCGGATCTGCCCGACGACGAGCAGGAGGAGGCAGAGCGGTACACGCCGCCCCCACCCCCACCGCTGCCCCGCATCTCCAAGTACGCCGCGCTCGGCACCCTGGCCATCGTGGCCGGCTTCCTGCTCTTCCTGTACCCCGAGCTACTCCCGGTGGACCCGGGGATTGTCACCCTGCTCGGCTTCACCGGCATCCTCGCCGGCTTCGTCACCCTGATCAGCCGGCTCCGCCCCGGTGACCGGGACGAACACGACCCGGACGACGGCGCCGTCGTCTGAGCTCGGCCTCCTGGCCCGAACCGCGCAGCCACCACCCCCGTCAGCCCACCCACCGCGGTCCCCGCATCGACATCACGGCCCGCCCCACCGATCACGGCCCGCCCCACCAGCTGCGGCCCGCCGCACCGATTGCGGGCCGACCGGGCACCCACTCCAAAGCTGGGACGTAACAGTGGTGTAACTTACGGTTAGTAGGAATACTGCTGTCCGTCATTCCCCCTCCGCCGGCTGCCGGCCCTATCCCCCTGTTGCGGCGGTCACCGGCAGATCGGAAACGTCCGAGGTGCGACAGAGTTCCCTGGTGGTGGTCGCCAACCGCCTTCCCATCGACGACAGTACGGCGCCGGACGGTGCCTGCGAGTGGCGCCGCCGCCCCGGCGGGCTGGTGAGCGCCCTGCACTCGCCACTACGGCAGACACCCGCCACCTGGGTGGGTTGGGCGGGTGGCACCGGACCGGCACCGGCGCTGCCCGACGTTGACGGTGTCCGGATGCACACGGTGCCGCTCACCGCTGACGATCTGCGTGACCACTACGAGGGCTTCGTCAACTCCACGCTCTGGCCGCTCTACCACGACGCCGTTGAACAGCCGGAGCACCACCGCCGCTGGTGGGAGGCGTACCAGCGAGTCAACCAACGGTTCGCGGCGGCCGTCGCCGAGGTGGCCGAGCCCGGGGCCGTGGTCTGGGTGCAGGACTACCACCTACAGCTCGTACCCGGCCTGCTCCGGGCACTCCGCCCGGACCTGCGAATCGGCTTCTTCCTCCACGTGGCGTTCCCACCGCCGGAGCTGTTCATGCAGCTCCCCCGGCGAGCCGAGCTACTGCGGGGAATGCTCGGCGCCGACCTCGTCGGCTTCCAGCGGGCCCAAGCCGCACACAACTTCGCCCAGCTCGCCGACCGGGTGCTCGGGCTGCCGGCCACCGACCATCGAATCGCCGTTGACGGCCGGATCGTCCGCATCGGTTCGTTCCCGGTCTCCATTGACACCGCTGAGATGGCCGCACTGGCCGACCAGCCCGACGTCGCCGACCGCGCCAGCCGGCTCCGCCGTGACCTTGGCAGCCCGGAGCGCGTAATCCTCAGCGTGGACCGGATGGACTACACCAAGGGCATCGAGCAGCGGCTGAAGGCGTACAGCGAACTGATCGCCGACGGGCACGTCAAGGTACAGGACACTGTCCTGGTTCAGGTCGCGGTGCCCAGCCGGGAGCGAGTGGGGCAGTACCAGATCCTCCGCAAACGGGTGGAGCGCGAAGTCGGTCGGATCAACGGCGAATTCGGCCGCGTCGGCGAGCCGGCCATCCACTACCTGACCCAGCCCTTCGGCCGCGCCGAGTTGGCAGCGCTCTACCGGATCGCAGATGTGATGGCGGTGACCCCGCTTCGAGACGGCATGAACCTGGTCGCCAAAGAGTACGTGGCCGCCCGGGTGAACGACACCGGCGCGCTGCTGCTCAGTGAGTTCGCCGGCGCTGCCGCCGAGCTGGCCCAGGCGTACCTGGTTAACCCACATGACCTGGAAGGCCTCAAGCAGGGCCTGCTCGCGGCGCTACGGGCCCAGCCGGAGCAGGTCCGCGAGCGGATGCGAGCGATGCGGACGCACCTGCGCCAGCACGACATCCACGCCTGGGCTCGCTCCTACCTGACCGCGCTGGACCAGGACAGCGCCCTGCTCAGCCGACTCGGCACGACCCGCTGACCCACCCGGGCTCAGCCGCCGGACGGCTCCTTCTCCAGCCAGTCGAGGATCCCGTCGATCGGTTCCCGCCACCGGGCGTCCAGCATCAGGTCGTGGCTCATGCCGGGGAAGAGCAGCGGGGCCGAGCCGTACCGTCTGGCAGCCCGGATGAGCACCGAGTGCGGCACGACCCGGTCCTCCGGGCTGCCGAGCACCAACACCGGTGGGTCGCCCACAGCCGGCTCGGGCTCGCGCCCGAGCAGTAGCTGCCACTGGGCACGCCGGGCGGGGCGGCCCAGCCGGGACAGGTGCCGCCGCACCTCGTCCCGGGGCAGTTCCCGACCGAACAACTGGGCGCGGTTGCACTGCAGCCGGCCGCCAACGAGCGCGGGTAGCGTACCCAGAGGGTTACGGCGCAGCGCCGTGAACGCCGTTGCCCAACCACCGAAGACCGGGGCCACCATCACGGCGGCCCGGGCCGGGTAGCGGGCCAGGGCGTGCGCGACCACCAGCGCCCCAGCCCCATGCCCCACCAGCACCGCCCGGCGGGACAGGCCCGCGGCCACCTGCACCACGTCGTGGGCGTACGCCCGCAGCGTGGCTTCCGGCGCCGGTCCACTGCCAGCCTGCCCACGCAGACTCAACGCGTACCCAGAGAAGCCGCGCTCGGCGGCGTGCCCCAACCAGTGCTCAGCGAACGCCCACGCACCGTGCCCGAAACCAGGGACGAACAACAACGGCGGTCGGCCCTCATCCAGCCCGGGGATGGCCTCGAGCACCTCGCGTCGCACCGGACGGACCGGGCGAGCCCACTCCCGCCCCCGCATGATCCGCACCTGCTGGCTCACCGAATGAACCCTCCGCTCGCGACTGCGGGGCTCGCAAGCTCACGCCTCGCACTCACCACGCCCACCCTCCGCTCGCGACTGCGGGGCTCGCAAGCTCACTCCTCGCACTCACCACGCCCACCCTCCGCTCGCGACTGCGGGGCTCGCAAGCTCACTCCTCGCACTTACTTGGCCTCCAGGTCGTGCAGGGCGCGCTGCAGGGCGCGCAGGTAGTCGGCGTGACCGACCTCGAACCAGTGTCGGCTGCTCTCCTTGACCGGCCCCGAGTAGCGCTCCCCCGCCCGGGTGGTCACCGTGGCGGCGAAGGCTGCCGCCTTGTTGGGCCGGGTCTCCCGCAGCCGCAGCAACCGGGCGAAGAGCACGCTCTGCCAGTGGGACAGCGGGAAGATGCCGGAATCGGGCTGCACCAGGCCGGCCACGGCGAGGGTCGGATGATTCGGCACAAAGGCGTTGAGCCACAGCACCGGACGTCCGGTCGTGCCATCGTCGCCAAGGATCTTCGGGTCGAGAAACTCGAACCGGGGCAGGTAGCCGGTGGCGAAGACGACCAGCTCCGGATCGACCTGCCGGCCATCCGCCAGCTCGACAGAATCCGGGTGGAAACGGACGACCTCCGGCACCGGAGTGACTCGGCCATGGCCCAGATAGTAGACAAGCTGACTGTTCACGATCGGATGCGTCTCCAGCATCCGGTGGTCTGGTCGCGGCAGACCGAAACGGGTCAGATCCCCCACACTCGCCTGGAGGAGACGGTGAAAGAGCCACTGCCGGAGCCGCCGGGGCACCCGCAGCGCCAGCATCAGGTCGTTGAGCTGGTCAGCCGGACGGCCAAGGAGATACTTCGGCGCGTACCAGTAGCCACGGCGGGTGGAGTGCCAGCAGTGGGCGGCCTGCTGAGCTGCCTCGGTAGCGATGTCGCAGCCGGTGTTGCCGGCTCCGACCACCAGCACCCGTCTGCCCCGCAACTGCGCCGGATCCTGGTAGGCCGAGGCGTGCATGACCTCGCCGCGGAACTCGGCAAGACCCTCGTGGGTGGGTAGCTTCGGCGACCAGTTGTGGCCGTTGGCGACCACAACCGCGGCGTACCGGGAGGTCCGTTCCGGGCCGTAGCCGCCGGTGCTGCGGGTCGTGACGTCCCACCGGTCGCCCTCAGCCGGCTCGACCCGCACCACCTCCGTACCGAACCAGACGTGCCGGCGCAGGTCGAAATGGTCCGCGTACCGCTCGAGGTAGGTCAGCAACTGACTGTGGTGCGGGTAGTCCGGCCAGTCGTCCGGCATCGGGAAGTCGGGAAACTGGGTTAACGGACGCGACGAGATCAGGTGCGTGCTGGCGTAGACCGGGCTGCGGTCGTGCCGCCAGTTCCACACCCCGCCGACTCCGGTCTCCCGCTCGTAGCAGTCGACACCGAACCCGTGCTCGGTCAAATTCTTGATCGCGGTCAGCCCGGTCGGGCCCGCCCCGATCACGCAGACGGTCTCACCGCGGTAGGAGACGGAGCGGGCCCCCCGGGCCAGGTCGAGGGTGCTCAACTCCGGGTCGGGCCGGCCGTGATCGGTGGAGGTGGTCACCGAGGCATCTCCTTAGGTGCGGCACGGATGCCAGGTCGCGCAGCATCCTGCCCACATCGGATGCCCAATGTCCAGCCCGACGACCCGCCGGCCGTCGGGCACCACCGCCAGCGGCGCTGCCGCATCGTCCCGCTGGCGGTGGGTACGGTACGACCCGGACCCGCGACGGCACTGAGCCGCCCGGCGTCGCTACCGGCCCGCGTCCGGGATTCGACGGGCGAGGTCGGCAGCGCCGATAAGACCGGCGTCGTTGCCGAGCTTGGCGGGGCAGACCTGCGCCACCGGCAGCCGGCCCCGCTGCGCGAGCGCCTCGGTGTAGGCGGAGCGGGCCGGTCCCAGCAGCAGATCACCGGCTTCGACGACGCCACCGCCGACCACCAACACCTGCGGGTCCAGGATCTGCGCCAGGTCGGCGAGACCGCTGCCGAGCCAGTGGCCGACCTGGGCGAAAGCCTCGGTGGAGACCGGGTCGCCGTCCCGCGCCGCGACCGTGACCATCCGGCCGGTGATCGCATCGACGTCGCCACCGGCATGGGCCAGCAGGGCGGCAGCGCGGTGCGGTTCCTGGCGGGCTGCGGCGCGGGCGAAGCGCACCAAGGCGCTCCCACTGGCGTACTGCTCGATGCAGCCCAGCCGACCGCAGCCGCACTGGTGCCCGTCCGGCACGCTGAGCATGTGTCCCAGCTCGGCGGCGATGCCGTGCGCGCCACGCACCAGCTCGCCACCGAGCACGATGCCGCCGCCGACCCCGGTGCCGATGGTGAACATGACCATCGAGTCCTCGGCGTCGCGGGCCGCACCGTAGCGGAACTCCGCCCAGGCGGCCACGTTGGCGTCGTTCTCCACGATCACCGGCAGGTCGGTGGCGCCGTTGACGAACTCGCGTAGCGGCTCGTCCCGCCAGGCGAGGTTCGGGGCGAAGAGCACCGTCGAACGACTGGCGTCGATCCAGCCGGCCGCACCGATGCCGACCCCCTCGACCGCCCGCCCCTCGGCCAGTTCTCGGATCACCTCGACGATGACGTCACAGGTCTTACCGACGTCGTCCGCGGGAGTGTCCCGTCGGGTCTGCACGAGCACCGTGCCCGTGTCGTCCACGACACCGGCTGCGACCTTCGTGCCACCGACGTCCACTCCGATGGTCAGCGTCACCGCTGCCACTCCCCTCTGCTGTACTGCCCGGCCCGAGGCGTTACGCCGGTTGGGTCGGGGTGCTGGGTCAGGCCCCGCGGGCGTCCTCGCCCATGTCGCCGGGCACCCGAGCGGCGGGCACCACGGGACGGTCAGCCGTCGCCGGTATCTTCTCTGTCGCGGTCGGCCCGGCGCCGTTGACGGGCGGTGCGGCGGCCGGGACGGGGTCCTCCTCCGCCCGAGTTGCGGCGGACCAGACATCCCCCTCGGGCGCCGACGGAGAATCATGCCTGCTCCGGGTGGCTGCCTGCCACACCGGGGTTGGCCTCCCCGGTGCCGCGGTTTCCGCGGTGGGGTCCGCCGCGGTGGGGTCCGGCTGTGCCGAGGCGAATGCCCGGAGCAGGCTCGCCACTCCGGCAGCCAGGTCACCGGCTCCGGTGGCGAGCCGCTCGGCGAATTCCGGACTCGGGTCTCGTAAGGCGACAATCGCCCGGCAGAGCGGGCAGATACAGCACTCCGCCGTACCGGTCGACAGACCGGCACCGGTCGAACTTTCAGCGTGACCGAGAACACTCGAGACGATCCCACCGAGCGGGCCCCACGAGGTTCCGCCCTCCGTGCCGGCCGCGGCGAGCCGCGCCGCGGCCAACAGGGTCGCGACCAGCCGTTCCGCCTCTTCCCGGGCCGAACCCGGATCCGTTGCCCCCATGGGCGGCTCCCCCTACCGAAACGGCCGCGTCAACACGGCGCGTCAGATGCCTTCTACCCGGTGCTTGAGCTGCTTCAACGCAGCTTCCATGATCATTCTCTCAGCCTTGCGGCGAAACATCCCAAGCATCCCAACCGACAGCTCGACCTCCAGTGTGTAGGTCACCGTGGTCGTGCCATCCGCGTTGCCCACCAGGTCGTACGAACCGTGCTGAGAGCGCTGCATTCGGGAGGGCGCCGCCAGGTGCCACTCGATCCGGCTGCGGTCCGCTGCGTACTCGTAGACCAGCACATACTCGTCCATCAGAACGCCGGCGTCGAGGGTGAACCGGACCTGACGGGCGTAGCCGTCGGCGTCCTCCTCAAGCACCTCCACCTGCCGCAACGCCTCGGTCCATTCGGGGTAGCGGGCCAGGTCGCAGATGACCGCCGCCACCTGCTCCGGTGCCGCGCCGATCGTGATCGACTGGGTGGAGGAGTCCGCCATGGGGGGAGGCTACCCGGCCGTGTGACGAACCTGTCTGCACCACCCACGGCGCTGGACGGGTAGGTTGCGACAGAGCCGACCGTGAGGGCGGCCTGCCCGGCCAGCGTGAACACGAGGAGAGTGCAGGTGCGCGAGTTCTCCGTCCCACCGATCGTCACCGTCGGCGACTCGGCCAACCTAACCGATCCGGTCTGGGAAAACGCTGAGGTAGCCCCAGACGTGGTGCAGTTCATCCGTGCGGGTGCCGGCGACTCCTGGGTCGACGTGACCTGCCGCCAGTTCCGCGACGAGGTGGTCGCGACGGCACGCGGCCTGGTCGCAGCCGGGGTTCAGCCCGGCGACCGGGTCGGGCTGATGAGTCGCACCCGGTACGAGTGGACGCTCTTCGACTACGCGGTCTGGGCTGCCGGTGCGGTCACTGTGCCGATCTACGAGACCTCCAGCGCCGAGCAGACCGCCTGGATCCTGTCCGACTCGGGGGCGGTCGGCGTCCTGGTGGAGACGGACGCGCACGCCGCGCTGGTCGCCAGGGTCCGCGACGGGGTGCCCGAGCTGACGCGCGTCTGGCAGATCGACCGCGGCGGAATGGACGAGCTGGTCACCGCCGGTGAGTCGGTTGACCCGACCGAGATCGAGCAGCGCCGCGCGGCCGTGCGGGCCGATGACCTCGCCACCCTCGTCTACACCAGCGGCACCACCGGCCGCCCCAAGGGGTGCATGCTGACCCACCGCAGCATGTTCGCCGACATCGCCAACGCCGTGCCCGTGCTACCCAACCTGTTCGGTCCGGGCGCCTCCACCCTGCTGTTCCTGCCGCTCGCCCACGCCTTCGCCCGGCTGATCCAGGTCGGTGTGGTGCAGGCCCGCGCCACCATGGCCCACTGCCCGGACACCAGCGACCTGCTCCCCCGGTTGCAGGCGGTTCGCCCCACCTTCGTACTCTCCGTCCCCCGGGTCTTCGAGAAGGTCTACAACAGCGCCAAGCAGAAGGCCGACGCCTCCGGCAAGGGCCGGATCTTCGCCCGTGCCGAGGCAGTCGCGATCGCGTACAGCGAGGCGCTGGAGACCTCGACCGGGCCGGGCCTGGCGCTCCGGGTGCAGCACGCGCTCTTCGACCGACTGGTCTACCGCAAGCTGCGGGCCGCGCTCGGTGGACGATGTAACGATGCAATCTCCGGCGGGGCGCCACTCGGCGCGCGACTTGGACACTTCTTCCGCGGCGTGGGGGTGACCATCTACGAGGGGTACGGGCTGACCGAGACGTCCCCCGCCGCCTCCACCAACCTGCCCGATGCCATCCGGATTGGCAGTGTCGGCCGCCCGCTGCCCGGGGTGACCATCCGGATTGACGACGACGGCGAGGTCCTCGTCGCCGGAGACCTGGTCTTCCGGGGCTACTGGCGCAACGAGGCCGCCAGCGCGGATGTGCTCACCGCCGACGGCTGGTTCCGCACCGGCGATCTGGGCCAGCTCGACAGCGACGGCTACCTGCGGATCACCGGCCGGAAGAAGGAGATCATCGTGACCGCGGGCGGCAAGAACGTCGCTCCGGCGGTCCTTGAGGATCAGGTCCGGGCGCACCCGCTGGTCAGCCAGTGCGTGGTGGTCGGCGACCGGCAGCCCTTTGTCGCGGCGCTGGTCACCGTGGATGAGGAGGCGCTGCCGGCGTGGTTGGAGGAGGCCGGCCTGCCGGCGAACACCCCGGTCGAGCAGCTCCGCGATCATGAGGGGCTGCGGTCCGAGATCCAGTCCGCGATCGACACGGCCAACCGCGCCGTGTCCCGGGCCGAGGCCATCAGGGTCTTCCGAATCCTGCCCCGGGACTTCGCCGAGACGACCGGCGAGCTGACCCCCTCCCTCAAAGTAAAGCGACAAATCGTGCACAGGTCATACGCGGCAGAAATCGCCGAAATCTACCGAAGCTGACTACCATCCGTCAGGTGCCCGCCTCCACTCCGAGACTGCCCCGACCGCATCCCCTCGCTGCTGCCGCGCGCGTGGTGATGCTGGCCTTGGTGGCGGTACTGAGCCTGCTCGCCACGCACGACCTCGCCCAGCTGTGGTGGATCGCACTCCTGGCGGCGGCGGGCCTGCCGGCACTGCTCGCGCCGACACACGACCGGCTCGGGCCGCTGAGCCGGGGCGCCGAGGTGGTGGTGCTGGGGCTCGCCACCAGCCACGTCGCCTCGGTGGCGACGATTGGCGCGCAGAACGCCGGGCTGGGCGCTTCGGCGGTGCTGCCATACCTGACCGTCCCGGTCACCGTCACCGCCCTGCGCCGACGCTTTCGCGAGGGCGCAGGGCTGCTGACGGTCATCGGCCTCACCCTCTTGCTGGCCGGAGCGCTGACCGAGATCGACGGCCAGCGGCAACTCTTCCAGGTCGGCTACCTGGCAGTCAGCGTCCAGTGGCTGACCCTCTCCGGCCTCGGGCTCTATGCGGCGCGAACCCTGCACCGGGTGATCCGGGCGCGCAGCGACAGCAAGCCCCAGCCGTACGCGGAGGCGACCCGCCTCCTTACCCAGCTACGCACAGTCGCTCGGAAGCTACCTGGCGCCACACTGGACCCGGGTGGCATCTCCGAGCACCTGCTGGAGGAGCTGCGGACGCTGGCCCGGACAGACCGGGGGGCCGTCCTGTCGGCCAGTGGTGGTGGCCGGTTGGTCGTCCTGGCCCAGTGCGGTGCCGACCGGGTGGACTGGGAAACCACACTGGACGCGGACTCGGCGATCGCCGACGCGTGGGCCAGCCAGCAGCCACAGACCGCCGCGCACTCGCAAGCCCGCTCACCCGTCGGTGGGGAGGTCTCCGCGCTGATCGTGCCACTGGTCGCCGGGGTGCGTACGGTCGGGTTGGTGGTGCTGGAGGCGGATGTCGCGCAGGCGTACCCGCCCGCGGTGGTGGCCCGGGCGACCGGACTGACCTCCCCCGCCGCGCTGCGCCTGGAGGCAGCCCTGCTCTTCGACGAGGTGCGCTCCCTGGCCACGAACGAGGAGCGACAACGACTCGCCCGGGAGATCCACGACGGGGTGGCCCAGGAGCTGGTGATGGTCGGCTACGGCATCGACAACGCCCTGGCCACGGTGCACGAGGACACCGAGGAGACCGCTGGGTCGCTGCGTGGGCTACGTCAGGAGGTCACCCGGGTCATCACCGAGCTGCGGCTCAGCCTCTTCGAGCTGCGCAGCGAGGTGGACCGGCACGGTGGCCTCGCCGCCGCCATCGCCGAGTACGCGCGCACAGTCGGGGTCTCCGGCGGCCTGCGGGTACACCTGTCGCTGGACGAGTCGACCGCCCGGCTGCCCGCCGCCACCGAGGCCGAGCTCCTGCGGATCGCCCAGGAGGCGGTGGCCAACGCCCGCAAGCACGCTGGCGCCTCGAACCTCTGGGTCACCTGTGCGGTGGATCCGCCGTACGCCCAGATCGAGGTGTCGGATGACGGTCACGGAATCTCCGACCACCCTGCGGACGGGCACTACGGTCTTGCGATCATGGCAGAGAGGGCGGAACGTATCCGAGGTCGACTGGAGATCCGGCCGCGGCAACCGAGCGGCACAACGGTGGCCGTGGTGGTTGGTTCGTCGTCCCAGCGCGATAGCGTGCGTGGCAGTACCACAGCAGAAGGGGAGTAACCCGAGGATGACCACACCGACACCCGCCACTCGCACCAAGGTCCTCCTTGTGGACGATCACGACCTGATCCGTAAGGGGCTGCGGCATGCCTTCGAGCGCGACCGGCAGTTCGAGGTCGTCGGCGAGGCTGCCACCGCGGCCGAGGGGGTCCGCCAAGCCGGCGCCCTCCAACCAGACGTGGTCATCATGGACCTGCGACTGCCCGACGGCAGCGGCCTCGAGGCCACCCGCGCACTACGCAAGTCCAGCGCCACGATGGGCATCGTCGTGCTGACCATGTACGCCGGCGACGACCAGCTCTTCGGCGCGCTCGAGGCGGGCGCGAGCGCCTTCGTCCCGAAGACCGCCCCGGCGGATGAGGTGGTCGCTGCGGCCCGGCACGCCGCCTCCTCACCCAGCGCCTTCACCGCTGCCGACCTGGCTGAGGCGATGAAGCGCCGGCTGGCCCCGTCCGGGCCGCAGCTCTCCCCACGCGAAGGGCAGGTGCTGCGCCTACTCGCCGATGGAATGAGCGTGGCTGGCATCGCCAAGCAACTCTTCGTCAGTGAGTCCACTGCCAAGACGCACATTTCCAAACTGTACGAGAAGCTCGGCGCCGCCAATCGTGCCCAGGCATTGATGACTGCGCTCCGACTCGGTCTGCTCGAGGCTCCCGACGCACCCAAATTCTGACCCACCGCTCAGCTAACGAGCGGACAACTTCTCACCTACGGCGGTGTTGGTCGGCGCGATGTCGCGCTATGGTCTCCCCCGGCGGAGGGGCAGTTTGCAGGGACGGTCCCCGTGCGCACGAAGAGGTGAGGCATGCGACGGCCGGACTGGGCACCCGACGACATCGACATCGAGCGTCCCAGTGTCGCCCGCATGTACGACTACTACCTTGGCGGCTCCCACAACTTTGCGGTGGACCGAGCAGCAGCACAGGCCATGGTCGCAGCCGTTCCCGAGGCCCCGCTGATGGCTCAGGCAAACCGCGCCTTCCTGCGCCGGGCGGCGCACTTCCTGGTCGATGCCGGGGTCCGGCAGTTCCTCGACATCGGCTCCGGAATCCCCACGGTCGGCAACGTGCACGAGATCGTCCAGCAGGTCGCGCCCAGTTCCCGGGTCGTCTACGTCGACACCGACCCGGTGGCGGTGGCGCACAGCCAGGAGATTCTCGCCGACAACAACCAGGCAACCGTGGTGCAGGAGGACCTGCGGCACCCCGACCGCATCCTCAGCCATCCCGAGCTCCGTCGGCTGCTCGACCTCAACGAGCCGACGGCGGTGCTCATCGTCGCCGTCCTGCACTTCGTCTCCGACGACGACCGCCCCGCCGAGCTGCTGCGGACCCTGCGCGAGGCCCTCGCTCCCGGAAGCTGGCTGGTGCTCTCGCAGGCCAGCGACGAGGGGCGGCGGGACACCGAGCGGAGCGACGCCGAGGCGGTGTACCAACGCACCGGCAGTCCACTGTGGTTCCGCGACCGCTCCGAACTGACCACGCTCTTCGACGGTTTCGAGCTGGTCGAGCCCGGGGTGGTGTGGGTCCCGCAGTGGCGACCGGAGACACCGGAAAGCAGCGTGAACGCCGAGGCGTCGGCGTTCCTCGGTGGCGTGGGGCGGATCGGTGGCTAGCCCAGCCACCGCGGCTCACCCAAACGGCGCCAGCCCCGGCATGGCGACCTTTACCCAGGAGTGGGCGAACGCGATCACCGGGACGAGCTACCTGCCGATGACCCAGGCACAGCTCAAGCGACTACTTGACCGCCTCGCCCGGCAGCTGGCGGCAGCCCTGCTCGCCGAGCCGTTCGACCTGCGAGCCGGGCAGCGCGTCGGCGCCGAGCTGGTGGCCGCACACATCGCCTCCGCCGAGGCGCTGGGCCGTACCGTTGAGGTCGTTCAACTTCGCCTGGTGCGCGACCTGGGCTTGGTCGCCGAGGACGTGGCGGACCGGCTGGCCCGGCTGCTCGCCGCCGTGACCACCGGGTACGCCCGCGCGCTGCGCGATCGCACGCTGGACGAGCAGGAGACGATCCGGCGGGCCGCGATGGCGCAGCGAACGAAGGCCGAGCGGGCGCTCCGGGCCAGTGAGGCCCGCTTTCGGCACCAGGCCACCCACGACTCGCTCACCGACCTGCCAAACCGGAATCTCTTCACCGAACGGCTCACCGCGGCGCTGAAGGCGCCGCAGCGGGACACGGACCGGGTCGGCCTCTGCTTTCTCGACCTGGACGGGTTCAAGCGGGTCAACGACCAGCACGGACACCAGGCCGGAGACCGGGTGCTCACGGAAGTGGCCAACCGGCTGCGCCAGGCCCTCACCGGGCATCTGGTCGCCCGGCTCGGCGGCGACGCGTTCGTCATCCTGATCGAACGCACCGGCGGCACCCGGGACGTGATCGCCGTGGCGGAGGCGGCCCTGGCCGCCGTGCACAAACCGGCCGAGGTGGCGGGCCGCGAGGTGACGGTTCGGACCAGCATCGGCATTGTGGAGCGGCAGGTTGCCGGCGCCACCGCGAACGAGCTGATGCGGGCCGCCGACTGCACCCTGCACTGGGCCAAGGCAGCCGGCGGCGGTCGGTGGATGCTCTATGATGCCGAGCGCGACCGCCGAGAGCTGACCAGCCAGGCACTGACCGCGGCGATCCCGGCTGGGCTGGACCGGGGGGAGTTCTACCTCGACTACCAACCACTCGCCTCCCTGCGCGACGGCCGCGTGCTGGGTGTGGAGGCATTGGTGCGCTGGCGGCATCCGGAGCTGGGTGTCCTGCGGCCGGGCCAGTTTATCGGCCTCGCCGAGGAGACCGGATTGATCATCCCGCTCGGCGGCTGGGTGCTCGCCGAAGCGTGCCGGGCCGCGGGCAGTTGGTCGACGACCGCCGGGACGCCGTTCGTAAGCGTGAACCTGGCCGTCCGGCAGGTGCACCGACCGGGCCTGGTGCAGGAGGTCCGCAGCATCCTGCGGCACACCGGACTACCGCCGGAACGTCTCCAGTTGGAGATCACCGAGAGCGCCATGATGAGCCCCGCCGAGGAACCGGTGCGGGCGCTGCGCCACCTCGCAGACCTCGGTGTCCGCATCGCCATCGACGACTTCGGCACCGGCTACAGCAACCTGGCGTACCTGCGCGACCTACCGGTAACCGAACTGAAGGTGGCCGGGGAGTTCGTTGCCGGGCTGCGCGCCCAGGAGCCCCAGGCAGACGAGAGGATCGTCGCGTCGTTGGTCTCGCTGGCCCACGCGCTCAACCTGACCGTCACCGCGGAGGGGGTGGAGACAGCCGGGCAGGCCGAACGGCTGCGGGCCATTGGCTGCGACGCTGGGCAGGGCTGGCACTTCGGCCGCCCAGAACCTGCCGACCGGATTCTGGCCCGACTGGGCTGACAGCCGTCGGGGCTGAGCACCGCTCCGCCCGGCCCACCGCGTGCACTTCGGGCCCCTGCTCCTCCCGGGCCACCCGCCCACCGCGTCGCTCAGGGCTGCAGGAGGGTGGTCATCCGGGCGGCCTGGGTCTCCCACCGCCACTCGCGTTCGACCCAGGCCCGACCGGCGGCACCAAACTGGCGGGCCAGATCCCGGTCGGCGAGCAGGGTCGCCACCCGGTCGGCAAGCTGGGCCACGTCCCGCCCCCGCACCACGAAACCCGTCTCGCCGTCGCGCACCGCATCCGGTGCGCCGCCGGAGTCACCGGCCACCACGGGGAGCCCGGTCGCGGAGGCCTCCAGGTAGACGATGCCCAGCCCCTCTACGTCCAAGCCCCGGTTCCGGGTACGGCACGGCATCGCGTACACGTCACCGGCCGCGTAGTGCGCGGGCAACTGCGCCGCCGGCACCGTACCGGTGAAGACCACGTCTCGCTCGACACCGACCTGCCGGGCCAGTTTCCCCAGCCCGTTCCGGTACGGACCACCCCCAACGATCAGCAGTGCGGTGTCCGGGACCCGGCGGCGGATCTCCGGCAACGCCCGGATCAGGGTGTCCTGCCCCTTTCGCGGCACCAGCCGGGACACACAGACCACGACCGGTCGGTCAACCAGCCCGAGCCGGGCCCGCACCGAGTCGCCCCGCACGGTCGGATGGTAGGTGTCAAGGTCGACACCGGGCGCGAGCCGACGCAGCTCGGTCGCCCCGCGCAACGCCCGGTCCAGCCGGAGCCGGGTGTACTCCCCCAGGTATGTGGTCACATCAACGTCCCGGCCGATCCGGCGTAGCGCGGAACGGGCACCGGGCAGCGCTGCCCAGCCAATCTCATGCCCGTGGGTCTGTGCCACCACCCGCCGGACGCCGGCCCGGCGCCGCAGACCCGCGGCGAGCAGCCCGAGGGGTGCCGCCGCACCGAACCAGACCGTGTCGCAGCCGTTCTCCCGGGCAAGCTGGGTGACCCGCCGCGCCACCAGTGGGGTGGGCAGCAGCACCTTGGTGTCTTCCCGCACCACCTCGAAGGGCTGTTGGGTGTCGAACGTCTCGGCGCCGCGCCAACTCGAGGCGTAGACCACCACCGAGCCCGCGGGCTGGCGCACCGCGAGGCCATGCACGAAAGACTGGATCCCCCCGGGCCGAGGTGGGAAGTCGTTCGTGACAAGCAACGTTCGGCTCTCGCTCATCGACTGGTCTTCCTGGCGTAGGCGCGGGCGGCGGCGATCCGCTCCACGGTGGATGGATGGCTGGCGGAGTAGAGGTATCCCAGCCGGGGCGGGTCGGGGTCGGCGAGGTTGATGCCGGCGAGTCGGCGCTGCATCGCCACAAAGGCGCCCGGGTCCTTGGTCAGTGCCAGCGCGTGTGCGTCGGCCCGCGCCTCGACCCGACGGGAAATCAACGCCTGCGCCGGCGTGGCGACCAGGCCGGCCACCGTCACCAGCGCCAACAGCAACGGGAAGGCCCGCGGCTGGTCGATCGAGTCAACACCGGCCATCCGGAGCAACGGAGCGACAAACCCGAGCAGGTAGAGCGTCACCACCAGTATCGCCGCGCCCAGCGCGCCGGTCAGCGTGCCGACCACCACGTCGCGGTCCTTGGCGTGCCCCAACTCGTGGGCCACCACCGCGGTCACCTCCTCCGCGGTGGCTTCGCGTAGCAGCGTGTCGTAGACGACGATCCGGCGGGTTGGCCCCAGCCCGGAGACGTAGGCGTTGACGGCACGGGTGCGCCGGGAGGCGTCCGCCACCAGCACGTCCCGGACCGGTACGCCGTCGCGCTCCGCCAGCTCCATCAACTCTGTCCGCAGTGGGCTCGGCTCCAACGGGGTGAACCGATTGAACACCGGCTCCACCAGCACCGGGAACACGAACGACAGGAGCATCACCAGGCCGGCTGCCCCGGCCGCGCCGAACGCCCACCACCAGCGCGGCGCCAGCCGGATCACGGTGTAGAAGCCACCCAGGGCCACCGCCCCGATGACGGCGCTGACCGCGTACGACCGGAGCAGGTCAACGGTCCAGCCACCCCAGCCGTTGGTGGCCAGCCCGTAGCGGGTGAGCACGGTGTGTCGCCAGGCGGCGAACGGCAGGGTCATGAGGTCGGCGACGAGCACCACGGTGAGCCCGCCGAGCACCGCCTGCGCGGCCCAGTGCCCACCGAACGGGCGGCCGACCAGCTCCACCAAGCGGCTGCCCAGCGGGGTGAGCCCCAGCGCGAGCGCCACCAACAGGCCGACGCCGAGCGCCGCCCAGCCGCCGGGCCGCAGTGCCGCCCGGAACTCCCGCCCCCTACGCACCTGCTCTCCGGGCAGCTCATCCAGGGCGGCGAGCTGGTCGGCTCGCGGGGCCGGCGGGCGCTGCCACGGGATCAGCACAGCGGCGGTGACGGCCAGCGCAGCGACCAGCCCGACCAGCGTGAGCAGGGCCCAGCCGCGCGGACTCACTGGATCGCCTCCCGGCCCCCGATGCCGGCGATCGCGATGGACCTGCCCGCAGCGCGCCATTCCCGCGTCATGCCACTCCTCCCGCTGTGCGCGCCCATCGTAGTGGCCACCCGGTCCCGACGGGCGGGGTGCACACACCATCGACGACCACCGGACGATCGCGGCCGACCGCGGCGGGTGTGTCGAGGCTCCGCGGGCACCACGCAGCTCCCGCCCCACGGCACCACGTGGCCCGACCCGCTCCCACGGGCAGGTCAGGCCACCCGATGGTGGCGATGACCGGGCCGGTGTACCGGAGGCCGGGGCTCCGGCAGCACCTGCACGTCAAACCCGGCCCGAGCGAACACCTCGATCGCCCGGGCCTCGGCCGCGCCGAACTCCACGGTCTCGTTGAGCAGAACGGTCAGCAGGCAACCCGAACAGCCGTCTGTCCGGCCCACGCACCCGTCACAGTCGATCACCATCACGCCTCCCGCCGCGCCGACGGTGACCCATCCCACCTCTGCGAGGTCTGCCCAGCACCGTCAGTCACATCGACGCTAGCCAAAGCGTATGACAGATCCGGGACAACTCGATCAACTCGCCACCGGGATCCCCGGGAGTCAAACCGACTGCCGTGTCCCGCTCGGGCCGGTCACCCGGCCGGTCAGGAACGGGCCAGCCGGCGCAGCAGCGCGTCGGCGCCCAACGGGTAGGCGCCGTGCCGACGTACGCCATCGGCCACCTCCCGGTCCGCCGAGACCACCACCACCGGCCGCCCCGACGGCTCGGCCCGGACCAGCCGCCGGATCAACTCGTCGGCCGTCTCGCCCTTACGGGAAAAGAGCACCCGGACGCCGCGAGGACTCGGCGGCAGGCCATGCATCCGCTCAGCGCCGTCGAAGACCACGGTCACCTCGTCGCCGGTCTGCGCGGCGATCCCCCCCAGCCCGGTAATCAGCCGCTTGCGCTGCTGCTCCAGTGACATCTCGCCGAAGCCCCGTTTGGTGACGTTGTAGCCATCCACCACCAGATGAGCCCGGGGCAGGGCGAGTAGTTGGTCCAACCGGGCCGGATCGTCGGAGTCCCGGGCTCGGGTGGCGACGCCCGTGGCGGGAGCGTTGGACTGGTCGGCGAAGGCGTCGGCGACGAAGTCGGCCGGCAACCTGTCCGCCGGATCCAACGCCAGCTCCCGCCGCAGGCCCACCGCGGCCTGACCGATCGTCTCCAGCAGCAGCCACAACCGGGCGTCGTCAACCGACCTGGATTCCTTGGCACTGGCCCGGGCCACCCCGGCCGCCGCTTCCGCCTCGGCCAGCCGGGCCCGGGCCCGGCGCAGCTCCGAATCGGCGTCCGCCGTCGCGCGCGCCGACCGGCCCCGCTCGGTGGCGAGCAGCTCGCTCGCCCGGCGCTCTCGGGCCTGCGTCTCCCGCAACGACCGGCCAAGCTGCCGCGACTCCTCCCGGAGTTGGCCGAGTTCCTCGCGGACCCGGGCCAGCTCGTCGCGGAGTTTGTCCGCCTCCACCCGAGCCACCGCACGGTCGTGTTCTGCCCGGGTAGCCCGCTGCTCGGCCTCTCGGACCAGCTCGGCGACGACTGCGCTGTCAGCCTCGGCCCGGACCGCCGCGCCGCTGGACTCGATGAGGTCCCGCCACCCCCGCGGGCGCGCCAGGTACGCCAGGGCCGCAACCTCCACCGGCTCGGCGGCGGCCGGCGCGGTGCCCCCGAGTACCGCCGCGCCAAGGTCACCGGCGTCGGCAAGCACCCGCGCGGCTACCCGCTGACGAAACAGTGGGTCGCCGGTCAACTGGGTCGCGATCATCGGCGCGCCGAGCCGCGCCCGCCGGTTGGGGGCGAACTTGGCCACCCGGCGCAGCGGGACCGGCACCTCGTCCGCGGGCAGGCTGGGCAACACCGCGGCGGCCAGCACCACGATCCGCTGCCGGACCGGCTCCGGCAGCACCGGTTCCGGACCGTCCTCCGCTGCGGGGTCCTCGTCGCCCGACGGTGCGGGACCGTCAGCGGACGGCACGACACCGTCGCCCGGCGAGGCGGGACCGTCAGCGGACGGCACGACACCGTCGCCCGGCGAGGCGGGACCGTCAGCGGACGGCACGGGATCGTCGCCCGGCGAGGCGGGACCGTCAGCGGACGGCACGGGATCGGCCCCGCTGCCGGGGCCGGAACCGGACGCACCGGCGATGCCGGTGCTGGCCGGGTTGGCGGTGGACGCGGTGGCGCCGGCGGCGACCGGATCATCGAGGGTGCCCCCCGTACCCTCGATGCCCGGCTCCGGCGCAGCGGCGACCGACTCCTCCGCGGGGCGGTGGTCGTCGTCGTACGGCTCGGCGAGGGGCATATGGTAAGTCTCCCACTGTCACCCGACCCACCGCCGAGCGAGTGAGCCAATATCTCATCGCAGGACTGTTGTCAACGCTACGCCGCCCGCCGAAGTCGGCGATGCTCCGGACGACGCGATGGCGAAGGCCGCAGGAAGCGGTGTCGGACCGGGCCGTTAGCGTGCCCGCCGATGGCACCACAGAAATATGTCCAGGAGTTGTTAGCCGGTCTCGACCCCGCTGTCGGCGGCGTTGACCCGGCGCTGCCGCTCTACGCGACCACCTTTGTCGTGGTCGACCTCGAAACCACGGGCGGCGCGCCGGACGGCGGCGGCATCACCGAGATCGGTGCGGTGAAGGTCCGCGGCGGTGAGCAGCTCGGTGTGCTCGGCACCCTGGTCAATCCCGGCACTCCGGTCCCGCCCTTCGTCACCGTGCTCACCGGCATCACCCAGGCGATGCTGCTGCCCGCCCCACCGATCACCGAGGTCCTGCCGAGCTTCCTCGAGTTCCTCTCCGCCGACGCGGTCCTGGTCGCCCACAACGCCCCGTACGACGTGGGGTTTCTCAAGGCGGCCTGCGCGGCGCACGGCTATCGCTGGCCGAGCCCGCGGGTGCTGGACACCGCGGCGCTGGCCCGACGGGTGCTGACCCGCGACGAGGTGCCCAACCGCCGACTCGGCACCCTCGCGGCATACTTTCGCACCGCCACCCGGCCCACCCACCGGGCGTTGGACGACGCGTTGGCCACCGTTGACGTGCTCCACGGCCTGATCGCCCGGCTCGGTGGTCACCGGGTGCACACTGTCGGCGAGGCGATCGAGTTCGCCCGGGCGGTCACCCCGACGCAGCGCCGCAAGCGGCACCTCGCCGAGGGCCTGCCCCACTCGCCGGGGGTCTACCTGTTCCGGGGCACCGACGAACGCCCGCTCTACGTCGGCACCTCGGTCGACATCGCCACCCGGGTCCGCAGCTACTTCACGGCCGGGGAGAAGCGGGCCCGCATCTCGGAGATGCTCGCCGCCGCCGAGCGGGTGGAGGCGGTGGAGTGCGCCCACTCGCTCGAGGCGGAGGTGCGGGAGTTGCGCCTGATCGGGACGCACGCCCCGCCGTACAACCGACGGTCGAAGTTCCCCGAGCGGGTGGTCTGGCTGAAGCTGACCGACGAGGCGTACCCACGATTGTCGGTGGTGCGAAACCTGGCCCCGGGGGACGAGGCCTACCTCGGGCCCTTCGCCTCCCGCCGCGCCGCGGAGCTCGCCGCGGCCGGCTTCCACGACGCGATACCGCTGCGGCAGTGCACGCACCGGCTGTCGCTGCGGAAGGTCACGCCGGCCTGCGCCGTAGCCGAGCTGGGTCGCTGCCTGGCACCCTGCGAGCACCGGATCACCCCGGCGGAGTACGCGGACCGCGCGACGACGCCCTTCCGTACGGCGTGTGACGGCGACCCGCAGGGCGTGGTGGACGCCTTGCTTGACCGAATCGAGACGCTCTCGGCGGGACAACGCTACGAGGAGGCCGCGGTGGTGCGGTCCCGGCTCACCGCCGTGCTCCGCGCGATCACCCGGATGCAGCGACTCGCCGCGCTCACCGGGATCTCCGAGGTGGTGGCTGCCCGGCCGGCGCCGGATGGAGGTTGGGAGTTGGCGCTGGTACGGCATGGACGGCTGGCCGGCGCCGCGGTGTCCCCGCCCGGGATCCACCCACGACCAACGATCGCCACGATCCGGGCGACCGCGGAGACCGTCGCCCCGGGGCACGGACCTACTCCGGCTACCAGCGCCGAGGAGACCGAGCGCATCCTGTCCTGGTTGGAGCGTCCGGAGACGCGGTTGGTGGAGATGTCGTCCGCCTGGGCCTCCCCGGCTGCCGGTGCGGGCCGGTTCCGAGCCCTGCTTACGAAGGCGGCAAACGCGGCTTCCCACCAATTCTCGACCGAAAGCCCAGGACCAACCAGCTGATCGGATGACGCTGACTCGCATAAGCTGTTAACAAGTGCAGTCCCGCCCGTTTCTGGGCCGGCTCCCGGCACCGGCACGGTGACCTGGGGTCGGGGTGAGGAGGTATCCCTCGTGGATGTCGACGCCGGACACGGCGCCGCCCTGGAGGGCGCGCTTCCGCCCCAACCGGCGGAGCTGCCGCTGACCCGCCGACTGCGGACGCTGTTGGCGTGGTCCACCGCCGAGGCCGAGCCGGTTGGTGAGCTGGTCCGCACCCACCGGAACATCCACTCCGGAACGGACCCGTCGGTGCTGCGTCGGGCGTACACGATCGCCGAGACGATGCACCGCGGGCAGTTCCGCAAGAGCGGCGAGCCCTACATCACCCACCCGCTCGCGGTCGCCCAGATCTGCGCCGGCCTCGGCATGGACGCGACCACCCTGGTCGCAGCGCTGCTGCACGACACCGTCGAGGACACCCGCTACACGCTCCAAGCCCTCGCCGACGATTTCGGGCCCGAGGTCGCCCACCTGGTGGACGGAGTGACCAAGTTCGACAAGGCGTTCTACGGTAAGGCCGCCGAGGCCGAGACGACCCGAAAGATGATCATCGCGGCCGGCAAGGACGTCCGCGTGTTGATCATCAAACTGGCGGACCGGCTGCACAACATGCGCACGCTCGGGGTTCGCTCCGCCGCGTCCCGGGAACGCATCGCCCGCAAGACCCAGGAGGTACTCGTTCCGCTCTGCGATCGGCTGGGCATCCAGAAGCTCAAGCGAGAACTGGATGACATTGTCCTGATGCACCTGGAGCCAGAGGAGCACGATCGCATCTCCCGGCACCTGCACGACCGACCCGGCTGGGACGCATACCTGACGGAAATCGTCTCCCGGGCGAAGACGGCGCTCCGCCGCAGCCGGGTCAACGCCGACGTGACCCCTCGGCCGCGCCACCTCTACTCAATCTGGAAGGACACCGTGGCCGGCGACCACGCCAGCCCGTACGACCTGCCCCGGGTCGTCGTCGTCGTGAACGGTCCGGACACCGACTGCTACGCGGCTCTGGGCGCCATCCACGGCACGTGGCCCCCGGTACCCGGCCGGTTCAAGGACTACATCGCCTCCCCGAAGAACAACCTCTACCGCTCCCTACACACCAGCGTCCGCGGGCTAAGAGATCGCACGGTGGAGGTGTTGATCCGCACCGAAGAGATGCACCGCTGTGCGGAGTACGGCATCGCCGCCAGCTATCGTTTCCCCCGCGCCCGCGTTGACCAGGCCGTCCGGGACGAACGGCTGGACTGGCTGCGACGCGTGCTGGACTGGGAACAGGAGACCGCCGACCCGGCGCAGTTCCTGGAGTCACTGCGCAGCGACCTCGCCGAGGCGCAGATCCAGGTCTTCGCCGACGGGCGACAGGTGGTGCTGCCCGCCGGTGCCACCCCGGTCGACCTCGCGTACGAACTCGGCACCGAGCGCGGCGACCACTGCCTGGCGACCCGGATCAACGGTCGACTCGCCCCGCTCTCCTCCTGCCTCGAAGACGGCGACGTCGTGGAGATATTCACCGAGACTGAGCAGACGCCCAGCGACTTCGACGGGGCTCCGCGGGGTCCCCGCCGGGAGTGGCTCGGCTTCGTCAAGTCCCCGCAAGCCCAGATGCAAATCAACCGCTGGTTCGCCGACCACACCGAACCCGGAATCTCCATCGCCGACAAGGTCCGCCTCGGCCGGGCCGCCGTCGGGCTGGCCCTACGCAAGCACGATCGCGGTCTGGCCAGCGACCTACCCCTGCTCCGACTCTCCGAGGAGCTCGGCTACCCCGACCTGGAGACGATGCTCGTCGCGGTCTTCGACCGGGCGATCGCACCGGACGCGGTGGTACAGCAACTCATCGACCTGGTCGACCACCGACGGTGACCCGACCGGCCCCAGGCCGGCAGAGATTCACCCGACGGCATTAGCCTGAACGCATGATCTGCCGCCTGCGGGTAACCGGACGTGCCGTCGCATACCAGGTCTTCTACCGGCTCCCGCTGCCCGTGCGACGTCGCCTGGTCCGGCTGACCGTGCCCAAGTACATCGTCGGTGCGGTCACCCTCGTCCGTGACAGCGAGGCCACGGGAGCCGGCCGGCTGCTCCTGCTGCGCCAACCGCCCGGCCGGGGGTGGACGCTGCCAGCGGGGCTGTTGCAGAAGCGGGAGGCGCCGGTGCTCGGGGCGTGCCGCGAACTATACGAAGAGACGGGCATCCGGCTCTCCCCCCACGAGCTGACCCCGGCGGTACCGAACGCAGTCGTCCACGACAAGGGTTGGGTGGACGTGGTGTTCACCGCCGAGGTTCCGGCGTCAACCACGACCCTGCGGGTTGACGGTGCGGAGGTCTTCGAGGCCGCCTGGCACCCGCTGGACGCCCTGCCGAAGTTGACCTGGCCCACGGCCCGCCTGCTCGGCTACTTCGACATCGGGCCGCTGGCCGGGCAGTTCCCGCCTGAGCTCCCCGACCACCAGCCGTGACCGCCGTCGAGATCTGCGCGGTGGCCCTCGCCGCCGGCGAGGGCAGCCGGCTGCGTCCGCTGACCGAGCGGGTACCCAAAGCGCTCTGTCCGGTCGGGAACGTCCCGCTACTCGACCGGGTGCTCGCGCGGCTCGCCGGGATCGGTCTGGCGGGGACGAGCCGGGTGGCGGTCAACGCCAGCTACCTCGCCGAGCGGGTAGTCGCGCACGTCGGCGACCGCGCCCACCGGTCGGTGGAGCCCGACGGCCCGCTCGGCACCGCCGGCGGCTTGGCGAAGCTACGCGACTGGATCAACGGGCGGGGCGTGCTGGTCGGAAACGCCGACGCGTACCTCGCCGACCCGGACCGTCCACCTGGGCTGGATATTGCCGCGCTCCTGCAGGACTGGGATGGCGAGACCGTACGACTGCTGGGTCAGCCCGCCGTGAACCCAACGGCACCCGGCACCTTCGACGGCCACGCCTTCACCGGTTTCTCCCTGCTGCCCTGGTGGCGAGTTCGGGACCTACCACTGGAGTTCGGCGATCTGGTCCGGACGGTCTGGCGGCCGGCGGAGGCTGCCGGCGAGCTGACCGTGGTCCCCTATCCCGGCACGTTCTATGACACCGGCACACCCGCCGACTACCTCACCGCCAACCTGCACGCCGCGGGTGGCGACACCCTGGTTCACCCCACGGCGCTGGTCACCGGCCGGTGCCGGTCGGCAGTGGTCGGGGCGGGTGCCCGGGTACACGGGGCTGTCACCAGGGCCGTGGTCTGGCCGGGCGCCACCGTAGCAGCGGAGGAGCATGTTCAGAACGCGATCCGGGTGGGGACCGATCTCACCGTCGTCGTCAGCGAACCGCCACTACCGGAGCGTCTAGCATGAGCGGGGAAGCCGACGAACGGAGCGAACTCCCGTGATCACCGCGATTGTCCTGATCGACTGCGCCACCGACTCGATCCCCGAGGTGGCGGAGGCACTCGCCGCCCTGCCCGGTGTCAGCGAGGTCTACTCAGTGGCCGGGCAGGTCGACCTGGTCGCGATAGTCCGGGTCCGCGAGTTCGAGCAGATCGCTGAGGTGATCGCGGGGCGCATCTCCAAGGTGTCGGGGGTGCTGAACACCGACTCCCACATCGCGTTCCGCGCGTACTCGCAGCACGACCTCGAGCAGACGTTCGCGATCGGCCTCGGCACCGCCGACTGACGGGGCGGCAGGGCGCAGCCCCTGCGCCAGCGGACGGCTGGTCCACCCATCCGGCCAGCAGACGGCTGGTCCACCCCATCCGGGGCGGACCAGCCGTCGACCTACCTCATCATGGTCCAGACCTACCTCATCGTGGTCAGCTCGTACCCGGAGCCGGGGTCTCCGTACCGGTACCGCCACCCGGAGCCGGCGCCTCGGTGGTGCTACCCGGAGCCGGGCTCTCGGTGGTGCCAGGGCCCGGAGTGGTCATACCCGGGCTCGGGGTGCCGGTGCCGGTGCTCTGCGGGACCGGGACACCCATCTGGTTGGCCAGCTCGACCAACTCGTCGTAGTGGGTCTGCAGGGTCGGCAGCGCGGTCTGCGCAAGCTCGATCACCGACGGGTCGGAGCCCTGCGAGATCTCCGTCTGGGTGGCCTGGATGGCCTGGACGTGGGCGGTCAGGTTACTGGTCACCCAGAGCTGGTCGAATTCCTGGCCACTGGCGTTGTTCATCTGGTCGGTGAGGTCCTGCTGGTCGGCGGTCAGCTCACTCGACAGCTCGACACCGAGCTGGTTGGCGACCTGTTGGACCGTCTCGTCCAGTTGGGTGTGGTCAGTCCCGATCTGTTGGCCCAAGTTCTTGACCCCCTGGTCCTGGGCCTTCTGTCCGGCCAGCTCCCCCTTGCTGATCTCAAACTGATTCACCTGGTGAATGGCCTGCAGGTACTGGGTGTCCTGCTGTGACGGCTGCGCCGCGGCGTGGGCAGCCGCGGCGGGTGCGATACCCACCAGCACCAGCGCGGCCAGCAGGCCCAGGCGTTTGAATCCCAACATTCGTCCTCCCCTAGAGACGTTGGACCGCACGGATACCCGGCTGGCCGGGGTTATACCTCGGTCCCGGCCCAGGTATGCCAACAGGCGTGGCGCCCGCCGGAAACTCCGGCGGGCGCCACGTGCGGTTACGTCGCAGTGAGGTCAGCGGCGCTCGCCGCTGGTGATCTCCGAACGCTCGGTGTCCGAATCGACCGGGGGCGCCGGCGATACCGGCGCCTCGGCGGGCTTCTCGATCGGGTAGAAGAAGCCCCGGATCGCCGGGCCGAGCGCGCCGAGCCGGTTCATCTTCTTCGGCACCACCCAGCCGACGTACTCCAGTTCGCCGTCCTCGCGGTGAAGCGGCTGGTGCACCTCGACGAACCGACCGTCCGGCAGCCGCCGGATGATGCCGGTCTCGACCCCGTGCGCCAGAACCTCCCGGTCATGCTGCTGGAGCCCCAGACAGATCCGGTAGGTGACGAAGTACGCCAGCGGCGGGAGGAGCAGCAGACCGATCCGGCCACCCCAGGTCATCGCGTTCAGGCTGATATTGAACTTGTCGGCGATGACATCGTTCGCCCCGGAGAGCGCCAGCACCAGGTAGAAGGTGACGGCCATGGCGCCCAGCCCGCTCCGCGCCGGAACGTCCCGCGGCCGCTGGAGCAGGTTGTGGTGACGGTAGTCCTTGAGGCGCCGGGCTTCGATGAACGGATAGAGCACGGACATACCCACCAACACCCCGGGCAACACGACCGTTGGCCAGAACAACGGCGGGATGACGTACCCATCGCCGATCGGAATGTAGATCTCCCAGGCGGGCATCAGCCGGGTAGAGCCGTCGAGGAACATGACGTACCAGTCGGGCTGGCTGGCGGCCGACACCACCCACGCCTCGTACGGCCCGAACAGCCAGATCGGGTTGATCTGGAACAGGCCAGCCATCAGCGCGATCACGCCAAAGACGACCATGAAGAAGCCGCCCTGCTTCAACGCGTAGCGGGGGAACATCCGCTCGCCGACCACGTTGTCGTTGGTCCGGCCGGGGCCGGGCCACTGGGTGTGCTTCTGCTTGAAGACCAGCCCCAGGTGGGCGCCGATCAGGGCGAGCAGCAAGCCGGGGATGAGCAGCACGTGCGCGATGTAGAACCGGCTGACGATGATTGTTCCGGGGAACTCGCCGTCGAAGATCGAGGACGTGAGCCAGGAGCCAATCACCGGAATCGACAACATGATGCCGGAGGCGATCCGGAGCCCGGTGCCGGAGAGGCCGTCGTCCGGCAGGGAGTAGCCGGTGAAGCCGGCCAGGAAGCCGACCCAGAACAGCAGCGAGCCGATGATCCAGTTGGCCTCCCGCGGCTTGCGGAACGCGCCGGTGAAGAAGACCCGCAGCATGTGCACCACGATCGCGGCCATGAACAGCAGGGCCGCCCAGTGGTGCATCTGCCGCATGATCAGGCCACCCCGGACATCGAACGAAATGTCCAGACTGGAGGCGTACGCGGCGGACATCGGCGTGCCCCGCAGCGGGGCATAGCTGCCGTTGTAGATCACCTCGGTCATCGCCGGCTCGAAGAAGAAGGTCAGGAAGACCCCGGTGAGCAGCAGCACGATGAACGAGAAGAGCGCGATCTCACCCAGCAGGAAGGACCAGTGGTCCGGGAAGACCTTGTTCAGCAGCCGACGGAGCGGGGTGGCCATCTGAAAGCGGTCGTCCACTCCCCGGGCCACGTTCCCCGGGACGGCTGCCATCTCAAACTTGCGCCGCTTCACGGCCGCTCCCAGAAGTCGGGCCCGACGGTCTCGGTGTAGTCGGACGTGGCCACGAAGTAACCCTCGTCGTCAACGACGATCGGCAACTGCGGCAGCCGGCGGCTGGCGGGACCGAAGATGGGCTTCGCGTTGTCGGTGATCAGGAACTGCGACTGGTGACACGGGCAGAGCAGCCGGTTGGTCTGCTGTTCGTAGAGGCTGGCGGGGCAGCCAGCGTGCGTGCAGATCTTGGAGTAGGCGGCGAAGTTGCCCCACATGAAGTCGTCGTGACCGATCCGCGCGTTGGCCTCGCGGGCCTCCTGCGCATCCGCGTCCCGAAGGTGGATCAACAACGCCGGCGAGTCCGCGTACTTGTTACTCACCCCGTGTTCGATGCCGGGGAAGACAGTGATCTGGCCACCAGTGCTGATGTCCGCCGGGCGGATCGGTCGGCCGTCCTCACGGACCAGCCGGACCTTCTGGCCGCCCTCGGTGGGCGCGAAACCCGTGGTGAACATCTGGTTGTTCTTGTGTGGCTGCGAGATCAGGCCACCCACCAGCGGCGCCGCGGCAACCGCCCCGACCGGCGCGAGACCCGCCAGCAACGAGACTCCCAGCAACGGCCGGCGCTTCACGCCCAGTTCGTCCGCCATGTAGAGCATCGTCTGCGCGGTGATCTTGCGGTCCCGCTCGTTGACCTCGCCCTCATGCCGGTCCTGAACCGACACCTCCTTGGGCAGCAGCTTCTTGCCCCAGGTGAGGATGCCGAAGCCGATACCGAGCAGGGAGATACCCAGGGTGACACCGAGTAGCGGCGTATACCACTTGTCGCCGCCGTAGCCCAGCTCGTACTCCCAGGGCCACCAGATGTAGATCGCCAGGAAGGCGGTCGCGGAGACGCCGGTCAGCAGAAAGAACAGGGCGACCGTACGACTCAGTCGCCGCTCGGCCTTACTACCCGGCACGACCTGCGGCTCGTAGTGCACGATCTGGATGTCGTCCGCACGGGCGCCCGCGCGGACGATGTCGAAGCGACTGAGATCCGGATCATCCAGGTCGACCGGCTGGTCGCCGCCCGCGTGTCCAGGGTGAGTGGTGGTCATGCCGTCACCTCGCTGTGGGCGGTGCCGACCCGCGACACCGGCGCAATGTTGGTCAGGAACCGCCCGGTCACGACTTACCCGCAATCCACAGGGTGGTAAAGACCAGCGCGACGATGCCGACCAGGAAGATCGCCAAGCCCTCGGTCGAGGGGCCGTAGCGGCCGAGGTTGAAGCCACCCGGGTCCTGGTTGTGGTTCAGGTTCGCCTGGATGTAGGCGATGATGTCCGCCTTCTGCTCGGGCGTGATCTGGTTGTCCCCGAACACCGGCATGTTCTGCGGGCCACTGAGCATCGCGGCGTAGATCTGACGGTCGCTGGCCGGCTTCAGGCTCGGCGCGTACTTACCCGACGAGAGGGCTCCGCCGCCACCGCCGAAGGCGTGGCACTGCGCGCAGTTGATCCGGAACAGCTCACCACCGGCGGCGAGGTTGCCGTCCTGGTGGAGGTCCTCGCCGGCCGGCAACTCCGGGCCGCCACCAAGCTCCTGGATGTACTGCCCGAGCTGGCGGATCTCATCGGGGTTGAAGACCGGAGGCTTGCGGGGCGCCTGGGCCTCCTGCCGGACCATCGGCATGCGACCCGTGCCCACCTGGAACTCAACCGAGGCGGAGCCAACACCGACCAGACTCGGGCCGCGCCCCTCGACGCCCTGCGCGTTGCGACCGTGGCAGCTCACACAGCTTTCGTTGAACAGCGCCTTGCCGTCCGCGGCGGCGCTGGACATCGGTGTGTCCTGCGCCTGCACGCTGGGGGCGAAGGCCGTGTAGGCGCCGCCGGCCAACATCAGCGCTGCCAGCAGCCGGACCGCGGCACCCAGCCGGCGGCGGCCCCGGCTGCGCGCCGCGGGCCGCCCGCGCAGCCGCGCGAACAGACCGCGTCGGCGGTCGTTGTCAGAAGTCATGACCTGTGTCCTTAACCGGTTGGACCTTGCCTGAGGGGACGAAGCAGCGGCGCGATTCGGGGCGCCAAGATCACTGAAGCCAGTAGATCATGCCGTAGAGCGCGATCCACACCACATCGACGAAGTGCCAGTAGTACGACACCACGATCGCCGACGTCGCCTGCGCCGGCGTGAATCGGCCCATGGTGGTGCGGATCATGAAGATGACGAAGGCGACCAGACCACCCGCCACGTGGAGGCCGTGGAAGCCGGTGGTGAGGTAGAACATCGACCCGTAGCCATCTTCGTTGATCTTGACGCCCTCGTGGATCAGCTCCCGGTACTCGTTCAGCTGGCCGAGTACGAAGATCAGTCCCATCACGAAGGTGATCGTGAACCAGCGCCGCAGGGCGTGCACGTCCCCCTTCTCCGCGGCGAACACGCCGATCTGGCAGGTCACCGACGAGAGCACCAAAATCACCGTGAACGTCGTCGCGTACGGAACATTCAGGTGCGGAGTGTGCTCCGCCCACTGCTCCGGCGCCGCGGCACGGATCGAGAAGTACATCGCGAACAGCGCCGCGAAGAACATGAGTTCGCTGGAGAGCCACACGATCGTCCCGACGCTGACCATGTTGGGTCGCGTCAGGGAGTGGATCCGGCTCTTGTCAATCGCTGGGGCCGCAGTCACGCGGTCATTATTGCCGTTAAGCGAGGCCGGCGATCAGCGGGGGCCCAAACCGGTGCTCTGGGCAGCCCGATCGGGGGGGTCCGATTAGCCTCACCTAGGGTAAAAACGTGCAGCGCGTCGATCCAGTCTCCATTGCCACCGAAGTCGCCGCACCAGCCGCGACCTCGGTCGCCGCACCGGCGGCACCCGCGACCGTCCCACCGCCATTCAGCCTCACGTCAATCTTCACCGAGGTGCAGCCAGTCAGCTGGATCGCCGTCGGCTTGGCGCTCGCAGCTGGACTCTACCTCTACGGCGTACGTCGGCTCCGGATGCGCGGCCACCGATGGCCGGTGGCCCGAACGCTGCTCTTCCTCGGCCCCGGCCTCGGTGGCATCGCCACGGTGACCCTCAGCGGGCTGGCGGCCTACGACACGACGCTGCTGTCGGTGTACCTGACGCAGCATCTGGTGCTCTCCATGGTGGCACCGATCTTCCTGGCCCTGGGCGCCCCGGTCACGCTGGCGCTACAGGCGTTGCCACCACACCCGCGCGAGCGGCTGCGAACGCTCGTGCACAGCCGGACCGCCCGGCTCTGCAGCCACCCCCTGGTCGCCTTCGCGATCTTCATGGCCACCCCGTTCGCCCTCTACTTCACCGACCTGTACCGCTACACGCTCGAACACGCGTGGGCGCACGAGTTGGTCCACGCACACGTACTCCTGATCGGATGCGTCCTCTTCTGGCCGCTACTCGGGCTCGACCCGCTGCCCAACCGCTGGCCCTACCCGGGCCGGGCGCTGCTGATGCTGCTCTCCGTGCCGTTCTACACCGTGCTCGGACTCACCGTCATGCAGTCAACCGCCCTCTTCGGTGGCGACTGGCACTCCTCGCTCGGCCTGACCTGGGCCGACCCGTGGGAGGACCAGGTGATCGCCGGCGGCATCCTCTGGGCGGGCGGCGAGTTCGTCAGCGTCACCATGCTGGCGGTGCTGGTCGTGCGCTGGATGCGCCAGGCCGAACAGGAGGCCCGCCGGATCGACCGCGAGCTGGACCGCCAGGATGCCGAACAGCGGGCCAGCCCGGCGATGGGCTGACTGCCGGGGATCGGGGAGCACCGCCCGCGGAAGCCCTGCTGGGTACGCCCGGTACGATCGGCGGATAGCTACGAGGTGGGAGCCAGTTAAGCAATGAGCGATCGTCGGTGCACTGTCCTGCTCTACAGTGACGACCCACAGGTCCGGGATCGGATGCGACTCGCCGTCGGCACCCGGCCCGCACCCGGCCTCCTGGTTGAGTTCGTCGACGCGTCCGACTACGCCGAGTGCATCCGGCTGGTCGACGACTACGAAATTGATCTCCTGCTCCTGGACGGCGAGGCCCACCCCGGCGGCGGCCTCGGCATCGCCCGGCAGATCAAGGACGACCGGGCCGACGCCCCGCCCACCTGCGTGGTGCTCGCTCGCGCCGCCGACCGATGGCTCGCCGCCTACGCCGAGGTTGACGCCACCCTGGTGCACCCACTCGATCCGGTGACCACCGGCACGACCGTTGCCGAAGTGCTGCGGACCCACGCACCGACCTGACGTCCCCACTCCGGCACCGCCTCGGCGCCGGATCCGCCGGCGCCGGATCCCAACCCCTGGACCGCTCGGGAGGCCCCGATGGGCGAACGGACCTGGCCGCACCTGCTCGCCGCGCTGCTGCGCGGCGACGAGCTATCCACCGCCGACACCGCGTGGGCGATGGGTGAGATCATGTCCGGATCGGCGGGCCCGGCGCAGATCGCCGGCTTCGCCGTCGCGCTGCGGGCCAAGGGCGAGACCCCCGCCGAGCTCTCCGGCCTGGTCGAGGCGATGCTCACGCACGCCGTTCGAGTCGATCTACCCGCGGAGCTACGCGCGACCGCAGTGGATGTGGTGGGCACCGGTGGCGATCTCGCGCACACCGTGAACATCTCCACCATGGCCTCTCTGGTGGTCGCCGGCGCCGGCGTACGGGTCGTCAAGCACGGCAACCGGGCCGCCTCCTCGTCCTGCGGTACCGCGGACGTTCTGGAGTTCCTCGGTCTGCCGCTGGACCTGGGCCCCGAGGCGGTGGCGACCTGCGTCGCCGAGGCGGGGATCGGCTTCTGCTTCGCCGCCCGGTTCCACCCCGGGATGCGCCACGCCGGCCCGGTCCGTCGGGAGTTGGGCGTACCGACCGCCTTCAACTTCCTCGGCCCGCTCACCAACCCGGCTCGTCCCCGAGCCGGCGCGGTCGGCTGCTTCGACGCTCGGATGGCGCCGGTCATGGCCGCGGTCTTCGCCGCCCGCGGTGACTCGGCGCTCGTCCTGCGCGGCGAGGACGGGCTCGACGAGTTCACCACCGCTGCCCCCACCCGCGTCTGGGCGGCACAGAACGGCACGGTCTCCGAGGCAGTGCTCGACGCGACCGACCTTGGGATACCCCGGGCCACCCTCGCCGACCTCCGCGGTGGTGACGTCGCCTACAACGCCGACGCGGTACGCCGCCTGCTGGCTGGAGAGACCGGGCCGGTACGAGACGCGGTGCTGGTCAACGCCGCCGCCGCACTTGCCACCCAGGGACCCCTGAACACAGACCTCACCGAGGCGCTCCGGGCCGGCCTACTCCGCGCCGCCGATTCGATCGACTCCGGCGCCGCGGCCCGGACTCTGGACCGTTGGATCGAGGTCGCCCAGGCCGTCCGGCCGGCGTCCGTCTGAGCCAACGCCAGGCCGGCCCAGACGGACGCCGGACCAGCTCAGCCAACGCCAGACTGCCGGAAGGGGCCGGCGGCCAGGTTGGGCCGGCCGGGAGACGATCAACCGACCCGGCCGATCTCCCGTGTCCAGCTGCGAGCGCCATCCACACGGCGAACGGCCCGCTCCCTGCCGGGAACGGGCCGTTCGACCGGTGGTGATCAGTGCTCGGCGGTGCGCCGGGTACCGCTGTAGTACTCGAAGAGCAGGCCACAGGCGGCGAAGACGACCGCTACCAGGCCGACAGCCAGCAGCCAGAGCTGCCAGAACACGAGGCCGAGACCGGCGACCGTGGCTGCCAGCGCGATCCCGAACGGCCAGTAGCTGCCCGGGCTGAAGAAGCCCACCTCACCCGCGCCATCAGCGATCTCCGCATCAGCCCGGTCCTCGGGGCGCAGATCGATCCGCCGGGCGACAAACCAGAAGAAGCCACCGCACATCAGACAGAGCGCGAAGCTCAACAACAGGGCGATGGTGCCAACCCACTCGATCTGGCCGCCGTCGCCATAGGTCCAGCCCCCATAGAGCGCCGCGGCGAAGAGCAGGAACCCGGCGATGATGAGGAAGATGCGCCACTCGGTCTTCATGCCTGCTCCCTCAGTTACCCGCGCCGCTGGCCGACTTGTCGGGGTTGAAGTTCGACTCGGTGCGTCGGGTGTCGAACGGCTCCGTGGTCATCGCGTACGGATCCTCACCGATCGCGATCAGCGCCTCCTGCGTGGACTGTCCATCCTGCTTGGCGGCGAGGAACTGGTCGTACTTCTCCGGCGTGACAACCCGCAGTTCGAAGTTCATGAAGGCGTGATAGGTGCCGCACAGCTCGGCGCAGCGGCCCACGTACGCACCCTCGCCCTCAAGCTTGGAGACCTCGAAGACGTTGCGAATGCTGCCGGGGAAGACATCGCGCTTGAACAGCATCTCCGGCACCCAGAACGAGTGGATGACGTCGCGGCTGGTCTCCTCGAAGCGGATCGACCGGTCCGAGGGCAAAACCAGGATCGGGATGACCTCGCTGGTGCCGAGGACCGAAGCGACCGTGTTGGCCTCCACGCCCTGGCCGTCGCGGTAGTTGAACTGCCAGTTCCACTTGAAGGCGACCACCTCGACGGTGACGTCCGGGTCCCGGGAGGTCTTCCCCACATCGGTCTGCACGATCGCCGTGTAGTAGAAGAGCACGGCGACGATCAGGATCGGGGCGATGGTGTAGAGGAACTCCATCGGCAGGTTGTAGCGAGTCTGCACCGGCAGCTCGTTGCCCCGCTTCCGGTAGCGCACCACGCACCAGAAGATGAGGCCCCACACGAACACACCGACCGCGAGCGCCGCGATGCACGAGGCGATCCACAGGTCGTACATCCGGTTCGCCTCGGGGGTGATGCCGCCCTGCGGCCAGCCGAAGCCGCCGAACGCGGCGCCGACATCGCAGCCCGTGAGCAGGACCAACAGTGCCGCTCCGCCGAGACCGAGCCCAGCCACCCGGCCGGCACCCCGCACCCGGCGCCCACCGGCTCCCGGGTAGGCGCTGTGCCGTACGGCCGACGGCCGTACCTCCGAACTCCTTGCGACCACCTGGTCCTGCCTCCCTAGCGCGCCGCCGTGTCATCTGGTCTGCCGGCCTCCGCCGGTGGAGCTACAACACCGGCGGCAAAGGGGTCACCGACGGTCGCAGATTACTCGACCAGGACCGGCTGGACCCGATTGGGGTGGTTGTCCGCCCCCATCGGGGTGATCACGGAACAGCGGAGGCGATATCGTGGAACTCCGTGAACGCCTCTCCGGTCTACCTGGACGCCGCCTCCGCCGCGCCGCTGCACCCCGTCGCCCGACAGGCGCTACTGGCCGCCCTTGACGACGGCTGGGCCGACCCACAACGGCTCTACGCCCCGGCACGGCGGGCGCGTCAACTCCTGGACGCGGCGCGGGAAGCCGCCGCGGCCACGCTCGGCGTCCGACCAGACGAACTCTCCTTCACCCCAAGCGGTACGGCGGCTGCGCACTCGGCCGTCCTCGGCGGGCTCGCCGGACGACGCCGGGCCGGATCCGGCCTGGTGCACTCCGCGATCGAACACTCGGCGGTGCTGCACGCCGCCGAGCGGCACGTGGCTGACGGCGGCACGGCGACATCGGTCCCGGTCGACCGGGTGGGCCGAATCGATCTGGACGCCTGGTCAACGGCGGTCGGGGCGCCCGGCACCGCGCTCGCGGCCCTGATCGCCGCGAGCCACGAGGTGGGCACCGTGCAGCCGGTCGCCGCTGCCGGTGCCGTCTGCGCCGCCGCCGGAGTACCGCTCTACGTTGACGCGGCACAGGTGGTCGGGCACGCGCCGGTGCCGGCGGGCTGGTCGGTGCTGACCGCGAGCGCCCACAAGTGGGGCGGACCGCCGGGGGTCGGGCTGCTGGTGGTCCGCAAGGGCACCCGCTGGGAGTCGCCGTGGCCGATGGACGAACGCGAGGCAGGGCGCACCCCGGGGGTGGTGAACCTACCGGCGGTCGTCGCGGCGGCGGCGAGTCTGCGCGCGGCGGCGGCCGACGCGGCGGCGCGGTCGGTCCGACTCGCCCGCCTGGTGGACCGGATCCGGGCTCGGGTGGCGACCGAGGTGCCGGATGTGGAGGTGGTCGGTGATCCAGAAGATCGACTTCCGCACCTGGTGACCTTCTCCTGCCTGTACGTGGATGGTGAGGCGCTGCTACACGCGTTGGACCGGCGCGGCTTCGCCGTCTCCTCCGGGTCGTCGTGCACCTCGTCAACGCTGCGCCCGTCGCACGTGCTGGCGGCGATGGGGGTGTTGTCGCACGGCAACGTTCGGGTCTCGCTGCACCGGGACACGACCGAGGCCGAGGTGGAGCGGTTCCTGACCGAACTGCCGGAGATCGTGGGCGCGTTGCGGGCCGAAGCCGGGGTGGTGGGGCTGTGACGGCGCCCGAGGTGGTCGACTGCCGGGGGCAGCGCTGTCCGCTACCGGTGATCGCGCTGGCCCGCCGCCTGCCCGAGCTGCCGGTTGGCGCCCTCGTCCGGGTACTGGCCGACGATCCGGCGGCCGCGGTGGACCTGCCCGCCTGGTGCCGGCTTCGAGGTCAGGAGTTCGTGGGCCGGGTGGACGGCCCCGACGGCCCGGGATTCGACGTTCGCCGCCGGCACTGAGCCCCGAGGGCCCCGGGGCTCAGTGCCGGCGTGGGACTACGGCACCAGGTGCGAACGGACCTCTTCGGCAGCAGCGTCGCCGTACGAGTCGGCGAGCCGCTTGACGAAGAGATCCCGGTGGAGCTGGTACTCCTGGGTACCGACGGCTTCCAGCACGAGGGTGGCCAGCAACGAGCCGACCTGGGCGGCCCGCTCCAACCCCAGCCCCCAGGAGAGCGCGGCGAAGAAGCCAGCCCGGAATCCGTCGCCGACCCCGGTCGGGTCGACGGCGCGGATCTCGCGGGCGATCGGCACATGGATCGGGTCGATGTCCCGTCCGGCGATCTCCACACCCTGCTTGCCCAGGGTGGTCACCCGTACCTTGACCAGATCGAGCAGCTGCTCGTCGTTGAGGCCGGCCTTGCTCTGCAGCAGCGACTTCTCGTACTCGTTGGTCATCAGGTACTCGGCGCCCTCAACCAGCGCGACGACGTCCTCGCCGGGCATCCGAGCAAGCTGCTGGGAGGGGTCGGCCGCGAACGCGTACCCCCGCTCCCGGCACTCGGCGGAGTGGCGCAGCATCGCCTCCGGGTCGTTGGCGCCGACCAGCACCAGGTCGAGACCGCCGGCCCGGTGGGCGATCGGCTTCAGCTCGATGTTACGCGCCTCGCTCATCGCCCCCGCGTAGAAGGAGGCGATCTGGCACATCTCGGTGTCGGTGGTGCAGACAAAGCGGGCGGTGTGGGCGATCTCGCTCACATGCACCGAGTCGCAGTCGACGCCGTGCCGCTCCAGCCAGGAACGGTAGTCGGCGAAGTCGGCGCCCACCGCGCCCACCAGAACCGGGCGCAGGCCGAGCTGGCCCATCCCGAAGGCGATGTTGGCGGCCACCCCGCCCCGTCGTAGCACAAGGTCGTCCACCAGGAAGGAGAGCGACACCTTGTCGAGCTGGTCGGCGATGAACTGCTCGGCGAATCGGCCGGGGAAGCTCATCAGGTGGTCAGTCGCGATCGAGCCGGTCACGGCGATCTTCATGTCATCCCTTGGGGTGTCGGGAGCGGGGCGTCGGTCAGCCTACCGCTCCGGCTACCCCGAGGTAACCGTTCAGATGCACCATCGACAACTCCCGTAACGACCACCGGGGGCCGGTCCGGTCCCATGCTGAAGAACCGGGGCCGGCCCGCCGAAAGCGGTCAGCTGAACGAGTCGCCGCAGGCGCAGGAGTTCCCCGCGTTCGGGTTGTCGATCGTGAAGCCCTGCGCGTCGATGCGGTCGGCGAAGTCGATGGTGGCGCCGCCCAGGTAGGGGGCGCTCATCCGGTCAACGACGACCTCCACGCCGTCGAAGTCGGTGACGACGTCGCCGTCGAGCGACCGCTCGTCGAAGAAGAGCTGGTACCGCAGGCCGGAGCAGCCGCCCGGCTGCACCGCGACCCGGAGCCGCAGGTCGTCACGGCCCTCCTGCTCGATCAGAGCCTTGACCTTCTGGGCCGCGACGTCGGTGAGGATGACGGTCGTGGGGGCCTCGGTCGACTCGGTCTGCGCTGGCGTGGTCACGTGGAATCTCCCTGCACACGTAAGGTGTGGTCGTCGTGGCCAACACGTCGGTCAACGATTCCCACTGCGGTCCGGCTTTCGATTGTAGGCCGCCTGCTGCCGGGCCACCCAGGTGACGGGGGCCGCACCCGGGCCGGTCAACGACTCCACTGCCGGGCCAACCGGGCCGCCAGGGCCCGCAGCCCGTCCGCCGGCTGGCCGATCGCCGCCTCCACCCCGCCGCGTTCCGCCCCGCCGTAGTGCTCGACGAGGCTGTGCGCCTCGGTGACACCCGCCGCGGCCGCCTCGCGCCGGCCCGCGCCCACCCGCCCCGCCAGCACCACGCACGGCACGCCCCGGTCCCGGGCCGCACCGGCGACTCCAGCGACCACCTTGCCGCGCAGGGACTGCTGATCAAACGAGCCCTCGCCGGTGATCACCAGGTCGACGTTATCTAGCGCGGTGTCCAGCCCGACGGCGCGGGCGACCAGGCCGATCCCCGAGGAGCGCCGACCGCCGAGGGCGAGTACCGCCGCGCCCAGCCCACCGGCCGCCCCGCCGCCGGGCAGAGCGCCCAGATCACCAGGGCAGCCGGGCAGGTCCCGTTCGAGGACCGCGACGAACCGCTCCAGCGCCGCGTCGAGCAGCAGCACGTCCGCCCGGTCGGCGCCCTTCTGCGGTCCGAAGACATTGCTCGCCCCGTGTACCCCGAGCAACGGGTTGTCCACGTCCGTGGCCGCGACCAGCCGGGCGTCCCGCAACCGCGGCGCCCCGTCCAGCGCCGCGACAGCGGCCAGCGCCGCTCCCCCGTACGGCAGGGCCGCGCCGACGCCATCCAGCGAGGTCACGCCGAGGGCGGCGAGCAGGCCCGCACCAGCGTCGTTGGTGGCCGAGCCACCAAGCCCGATCACCACCTCGGAAGCGCCGCACTCGACGGCAGCGGCCACCAAGAGCCCGACTCCGTACGAGGTGGTGCGCCTCGGGTCATGCTCGGCCGGGGCGAGTAGGTGCAGCCCGCAGGCCTGGGCGCTCTCCACGTACCCGGTGCCGGCCTGGGTGAGCAGGATCTCACCGGCCGCTGGACGGCCAAGGGGGTCAACGGTTGGTACCGGCACCCGGCGCGCGTCCACCGCCCCGGCCAACGCGTCCAGGAACCCCGGGCCACCGTCGGCGAGGGGGTGCACCAGCAGGTCGTCGTTCGGTGCCACCGATCGCCAGCCGGCGGCCACGGCGGCGGCCACCGCCGACGCCGACAGGGTGCCGGCGAACTTGTCCGGACAGAGCAGCACACGCATGCCGAGCAGTGTGGCAGCACACACCGGCGACAGTCGCAACGCCGTCATACTGTGGAACCATAGGGGGCGTGACGTCGACCTGGGTTGAACCTTCCGCCACCGCCACCGCGCTCCTGCTGCTCGGTCGGGGCAGCGATCCGGCCTCCGAACGGGGAGTCGAGTGTCCTGGCGACCTGCCGGCACCGAGCGACCCCGAGTTGGTGGCCCGGGCGGCGGCAGCGAAGGCACAGCTGGGTGACCGGGTCTTCGTGCTGGGCCACCACTACCAGCGCGACGAGGTGATCCAGTTCGCCGACGTGACCGGCGACTCGTTCAAGCTGGCCCGGGAGGCCGCCGCCCGGCCGAACGCGGAGTACGTCGTCTTCTGCGGCGTGCATTTCATGGCCGAGAGCGCCGACATCCTCACCACGGACCAGCAGCGGGTCGTCCTGCCCGACCTGGCCGCCGGTTGTTCGATGGCGGACATGGCGGCGCTTCCGCAGGTCGAGGCAGCCTGGGAGACCCTGGCCGACCTCGGTCTCACCGAAGGCACCGTCCCGGTCACCTACATGAACTCCTCGGCGGACATCAAGGGTTTCGTCGGGCGCAACGGCGGTGTCGTCTGCACCTCGTCGAACGCCAAGCGGGCGCTGGAGTGGGCGTACCAGCAGGGCCAGCGGGTCCTCTTCCTCCCCGACCAGCATCTGGGCCGGAACACCGCCGTGCTGGAGTTGGGCTTCTCGCTGGACGACTGCGTGCTGTACGACCCACACAAGCCAAACGGCGGGCTCACCGCCGAGCAGCTACGTGACGCTCGGATGGTTCTCTGGCGGGGGCACTGCTCGGTCCACGGCCGGTTCACCCTCGACAGCGTCAACGACGTACGCGAGCGGGTGCCGGGCGTCAACGTGCTGGTGCACCCGGAGTGCCGGCACGAGGTGGTCCGCGCCGCCGACTTCGTCGGATCCACGGAGTACATCATCAAGATGATCGAGGCGGCGCCGGCCGGCTCGGCGTGGGCGGTCGGCACGGAGCTGAACCTGGTCCGCCGGCTGGCGCTGGCCAACCCGGACAAGCAGATCATGTTCCTGGACCGGGCGGTCTGCTACTGCTCGACGATGAACCGCATCGACCTACCCCATCTGGTGTGGGCGCTGGAGGAACTGGTCGCCGGCCGGGTGGTGAACCAGATCACGGTGGACGCGGAGACCGCGCACCAGGCGCGGGTGGCGCTGGACCAGATGCTGGCCCTACCAGGAACGGCGAGCCGGCCGCCAAGCCGAGTGTGATAACTGTCCGTATCGACTCTGGCGCAAAAAGTGCCAAAACGCCGATAGCTGCCGCCAAGCGCGATCTGACCGACTCCGCCTTCGTCACAGAGGGCTATGCTGCCCTGGGCGACGACTCGTGGGTGTCCCGGTCCCCGACCCCTGTCATCGCAGATCGCAGGACATCCAACCCCACCGATACCCGGCACCACTCGACGCGCTGGAGGTTGCGTTGACCGACGACGTCCTGGTCGTACACGGAGGCACTCCGCTGGAAGGGCGAATTCGCGTACGCGGCGCGAAGAACCTCGTCTCCAAGGCGATGGTCGCCGCGCTGCTTGGTGACAGCCCAAGCCGGCTCTACGACCTACCGAAGATCCGTGACGTCGAGGTCGTCCGTGGCCTGCTCGGCGTACACGGGGTCAAGGTCACTGATGGCGACGAGGACGGCGCACTGATCCTCGACCCCGCCAACGTGGAGAGCGCCAGCACCGACCAGATCAACGTGCACGCCGGTTCCAGCCGGATCCCGATCCTGTTCTGCGGGCCGCTGCTGCACCGGCTTGGCCACGCCTTCATCCCCGACCTCGGCGGTTGCCACATCGGCCCCCGACCGATCGACTTCCACCTCCAGGCGCTGCGCGAGTTCGGGGCGACCGTCGAAAAGCAGCCGGAGGGCCTACACCTGTCGGCGCCGGACGGCCTGCACGGCACGAAATTCGCGCTCCCCTACCCGAGCGTCGGCGCCACCGAGCAGGTGCTGCTGACCGCGGTGATGGCCGAGGGCGTCACCGAGCTGCGCAACGCCGCGGTCGAGCCGGAGATCGTCGACCTGATCTGCGTCCTCCAGAAGATGGGCGCGATCATCAAGGTGCACACCGACCGGGTGATCGAGATCCAGGGTGTGCCGAAGCTCCACGGCTACTCGCACCGCCCGATCCCGGACCGGATCGAGGCGGCCAGCTGGGCCGCCGCCGCGCTGGCGACCCGCGGCCACGTCGAGGTGCTGGGCGCGGAGCAGGCCGACATGATGACGTTTTTGAACATCTTCCGCTCGGTTGGCGGCGAGTACGAGGTCACCGACGCCCGCCCACCCCGGCTGAACGACCCGGGCCAGGAGGGCGGTATCCGATTCTGGCACCCGGGCGGGGAGCTGAAGTCGGTCGCACTGGAGACCGACGTACACCCGGGTTTCATGACCGACTGGCAGCAGCCCCTGGTCGTGGCGCTGACCCAGGCCCGTGGCCTCTCGATCGTGCACGAGACGGTGTACGAACAGCGACTCGGCTACACCTCGGCGCTGAACTCGATGGGTGCGAACATCCAGGTGTACCGGGACTGCCTGGGCGGCACGCCGTGTCGCTTCGGCCGGCGCAATTTCAAGCACTCGGCAGTCATCGCCGGGCCGAGTAAGCTGCACGCCGCCGATCTGGTCATCCCCGACCTGCGGGCCGGGTTCAGCCACCTGATCGCGGCGCTCGCCGCCGAAGGCACCTCCCGGGTGTACGGCGTCGATCTCATCAACCGTGGTTACGAGGACTTCGAGGCGAAGCTCTCCGACCTGGGCGCACATATCGAACGCCCGTGACCCGTACCACCCCGGGCGGCACCGCCCGCTCCTGACGCCCGCGCCCGGCGCACCGCGATGTGCACCGGGCGCGGGCGTTTGGCTACGCTTGTTGCGTGCCCCTGTTTCGTCGCAAAGCCACTGACCTGCTCGACGAGTCCACCACGCCGGTGACGCCCGAGGAGGAGTCCGCCGCCGCCCAGCCCCGGGGCTACACGCCGGCGAAGGGGCGCGAGACGCCCAAGCGGCCGAGCATCGGGCGCCGCCCCACCGCGGCGGTCAAGTCGCTGAGCAAAGACGAGCGACGCGCGGAGCGCCGCCGACTGCGCGCCGAGTCGGCCGCGGAGTTCCGCCGCGAGGGCGGCCCCCGCGACCGGGGGCCGGAGCGGCTGCTCGTCCGCAACGTGGTCGACTCCCGACGCACAGTGGGCACCTGGTTCTTCGGTGGCGCACTGATCGTGTTGCTCGGCTCGAACCAGGCGATGCCACCGGAGGTCCGACTCGGCTCCAACGTCCTCTGGGTGGTGCTCGCGTTCGCCCTGATCGTCGACTCCATCCTGATCTCACGGAAGATCAAGAAGCTGGTCCGGGAGCGTTTCCCGAACACCGGGCAACGGCTGGGCTCGCTCTACCTCTACGCGATCATGCGGTCGATCACCTTCCGCCGGATGCGGACCCCCGTACCCCGCGTCGCCATCGGCGACCCGGTCTGACGGTGCCCGCCGGCGAGCACCCGCTCGCCCCCTTCCGACACCTCGGCCCGATGCCGCACGGCACGCGGCGGGGCGCTGACGCCACCGGAGTCGAACCCGGGCAGCTACCAAGCGGCGGTTAGCTGCCCGGAACCAAACTCTGGTCCGGATATGACCCAAATTTCCGGAACATGGGATAACGTTTGGGTCCCGCGCGGGCGCCACAGTGGCGGCAACCGAGCCCGCGCCGCTACCCTCCTTCCGCAGCTACGCCTTGCGGGACGGGAGACGCTACCGGCCGGCGGGTGCCCAGCGCGACAAGGTGCAACGAGGTGACAATCGCCGTGAGCGAGCGGACGCGAGCCGGTCATCGGGGCGCGCCCGAAAGCAGACCGACGCCCCCGACAGATCCTGCCCAACCCCCACCCGCGGGCCGGGGTCGCCCCCTCGTCCACACCGACGGGTCGCACGGATGAGTCGCGGCGAGTACGACCCGTGGCACCGCACCACCGAGCCGTCCTGGATGGTCGAGCCGACGAACGAGTGGCATCCGCAATTCCCCGGCCAGCGCTACCCCGGTGACATCGGCGTTGAGCACAACCAACCGCCCGCCCCGCGCGGACGAGCTGCCGTCGTCGGTCGGGCCACGGTACCCCCGCTGGCGCCGACCCGACCCGACGGGACCTACACCGGCCGCTCCTGGAATGAACCGGACGACCACCGCGCCCACCACGACGAGGAGCCGCGCCGCCGATGGCCGGGTGAGACATCCCGGGTAGCGGACCGAGGCCGGCGACCGGCGCCGGGCGGTTTCCGGGAGGGCAACCCCGGCCGGGAACGGGAAAGCCAGCGCACCGACTCCGGGCGGGCTCCGTACGCCCGCCCGGACCGGCACGACGGCCCGGCTCCGTGGCACGAGCCCGTCGGACGGAGTCAGCCGGTCTCCCCCGCCCGGCACCCGGAACCGGGCTGGATACCCGAACCGGACGAGGAGCGACCCCGGGGGCGCGACCGCCACGCCTTCGGTCGGGACGCAGGAGAGCCGCCACCTCGGACCCGCCACCCGTGGGAGCGGTCAACCAATACCGATCATGGTCGGCGCGGCGCACCGGCGGAGAGCGACGAAGGGCGCCCGCGGCCGGACGGGCCCCGGGCGCACCGGGACGGACGGGTTGATCCATACCCACGACGACATTCCGCTGGCCCTGGTAACCCGGCCGGCCCCGGTCCCTCGGCAGAGCACGGCACCGTCCATCCGCACCGTGATGGGGCACCCGGACCGGTCCGCCATCCCGACCGGCACCCCGGCCAGCAGCAGCCGCACGCCAACCCTCGGCCCGGTATCGGACGCCCTTGGCACCCAGCACAGCCGGGCCCGAACCAGGAGAACCCCCAACACGGCAAACCACCCGGACCGTACCTCCCGCCACCCCACCGACCGGCGCAGGCTGGTCCCCCGACAAGCACGTCGGCACCCCCATACGGCCGACCGGTATCCGGCACGCCCAGCCGACCGGTATCCGGCGGCGCCGGGACGGTCCCGCCGCCTCATCCGGATCCGGACCCGGACCGCCCGGTCACCGGCGTACCTCCCGGACCGACGCCGCCGCCCAAGGCGGCCGGACCGACACCAGTCATCAAGGAACCGCGGCCGCAGCGGTACGTTCCGCAGCGGTACGTTCCGCCGCCGCCCACCGCGGAGCCCGTCCGGCCTGCACCCGGGCCAGGTGGGCCAAGCGCCTGGTTCGGGCCGGCCACCCCCGCCGAGCCGGCCACCCCCGCCGAGCCAACCGCCCCCACCGAGCCGCTCACCCCCGCCGCAGACCCGTCCAGCCCAGACGCACCACCGTCGACGGCCGCATCCGACCAGCTCGACGACGCGTCACCGCCCTCGGCGACAGCGGCCAGCGCCACACCTGAGCACGCGGAACCTGTCAGCATCCCCGAGGAGGAGACGGAATCCGCCTACCCCGCACCGGAGGAGACCGAGCCGGCCGATGCCGCACCGGCCGACTCCGCTGACATCCTCAGCAGCAACGACGAAGCCCCGCACGAGGATCCAGCCCCGTCCGCAGACGCTGCCCCAACGGAAGACCCAGACCCGGCGCACGCCGACGCTGACCTGGAACGGGCACCAGCGACGGGACTCGCTCCCACCGCCGAGCCGACCTCGTCGGATTCGGAGACCGCGTTGCCCCCGGTCGGGACGGACCGGAAGCCAGAGCCGGAACCAGAACCCGAGCCGGAGCCGGAGCCAGAACCGGAGCCCGAGCCGGAACCGGAACCAACACCAGAACCAGAACCAGAACCAGAACCAGAGACTGTAGCGACCTCGGTGCCGGTAGCCCCGGCCGTGACGACCACGGCGGCGGTTGCGCCGGAACCGGCCCAGGTGCTCCCCGCGCCCCCGACACCGCGACCGGAGGCCGGCTCAGCGGAGGCGGACCCAACGGAGGCGGACCCAACGGAGGCGACGGAAGTCCCCGCGCCGGAGGCAGAAGCCGCTCCCCCGCCGGAGACGGCTGCCACTCCCGCGACGGTTCCGCCCACCACGGACCGGAGTGACCCACCGGAGGCCGCGGACGTCAACGACGCTGCCCCACCGGGCGACCCCGAACGGGTGCTGGCCAACCTTCCCTGGCGGCTGGACCCGGCCACGCTCCGCGAGGTCATCCCCGATCCCAAGCAGTTCCGGAATATCCGACACCGGCTGACCGAGAAGCTCGGCACGGCCCTGGACAACCGATCCCGGGCCCGGCTGCTCAGTCTGCGGGCCGTGGCGTCCCGGGCAGCTGGTGATCTGGACGACGCGCTGGCAGACGGCCGACTGGCCCTGACCTACGCGGAGGCCACCGGCGAGTTGCGACGGTCCGCTCTCGCGCAGGCCCGGCTTGCGCACGTGCTGCGGTGGCGGGGCGAGTACGACGAAGCCGACCGCCTCTTCGCCCAGGCGAACTCGCCGGAGCTACCCGACCGGCTGCGGGTGGCGCTGCACGAACACGCGGGACGGTGTTGCGTTGACCAAGGTCGACTGATCGAGGCCTGCCTGCATTTCGAGCGGGCTTTGGACCTACGCGGCACCGCCGATCCGGAACTGCTGGACCGGGTACGGGTGAGTCTGGACGCGGTCGCCGATCGCGCCGCCAAGAGCGGCTTCGGGCCGTACCCCCGCAGCAGGGCGGAGTTGCTGGAGCCGGACCAGCCGCCGGTGCCGGCGCGTGACGGCGATCTCTGGGGGTACGCCGACCCGGACGGTGATCTGGTCATCGTGGCGGAGTACGCGGAGGCGCAGCCGTTCCGGGAGGGCCTGGCCTGGGTTCGCCGCCCGGATGACCAGCAGTGGTCGCTACTCGATCAGGCTGGCAGCACCGTGATGACAGCGTCCTGGTCGGCGGTCCGCCCGTTCGCCGACGGACTGGCCTGGGTGTCCCCGGGCGAACCCGGTGGCTGGCGTGCGATTGACCGGCAGGGCGAGGTCGTGGTGCCACCTGGCTTCACCGACGTGCGCCCGTTCCGACACGGTATCGCCGTGGTCCGGCGCGACAGGTGGGGCGCGGTGGACCGCGCCGGCCGGCTGGTGGTACCGACCCGGTACCACGGGTTCGCCACCATGCTCGCTGCCGGCGGACAGGTGGATGGCTTCACCGAGGAGGGGTTGGCCGTCGTTGACCTGGCCGGACGGTACGGCGTGGTGGACCGGACGGGCCGGGTGGTCGTGCCGCCGGTGCACCCGGCGTTGGTGGTGCACCCCGTGGCCTACCTGGTAGCCACCCCCGCCGGCCGATGGGGAGCGTTGGATCGGCAGGGCAGACCGCTGATCGAGCCGACGCAGCTCGACCAGGCCAGGGTGCTCGCCGAGATCGAACAGCTGCTCACCGATGCGGTGCCACTACTCTGACCTGGCCGGAGCGGAAGGTCGGCCGGCGACTCCGCCGCGGCCGGCCCAGCTGGTGCACCGATTCGGCGAGCGGGGCCGCGCCCTTCGTGGGCCCCACCGAGTTAGGGTCAGGGAATGGAATTCCGACACCTGGGCCGTTCCGGCCTGATAGTCAGCGAGATCTCGTACGGAAACTGGATCACCCACGGCTCCCAGGTTGAGGAGGAGTCGGCCTTCGCCTGTGTCCGGGCCGCCCTGGACGCCGGTATCACCACCTTCGACACCGCGGACGCGTACGCGGGCACCCTGGCGGAGGAGGTTCTCGGCCGGGCGCTGCGAACCGAACGGCGTGCCGGAATCGAGCTGTTCACGAAGGTGTTCTGGCCGACCGGTCCGGGTCGCAACGACCGGGGCCTGTCCCGCAAGCACATCATGGAGTCGATCGACGGTTCGCTGCGCCGGCTGGGCACCGACTACGTCGACCTCTACCAGGCGCACCGGTACGACCACAGCACCCCGATCGAAGAGACGATGGAGGCGTTCGCCGATGTTGTCCGCGCCGGGAAAGCCCTCTACATCGGGGTCTCGGAGTGGACGGCGACGGAGCTGCGCCAGGCCCACCAGCTCGCCCGGGAGCTGCGGATCCCGCTGATCTCCAACCAACCGCAGTACTCGATGCTCTGGCGGGTCATCGAGGCTGAGGTGGTGCCGGCCAGCGAGGAGTTGGGCGTCGGTCAGATCGTCTGGTCCCCGATGGCCCAGGGTGTGCTGACCGGTAAGTACCAGCCCGGTCACCCCCCGCCCGCGGGCTCCCGGGCCACCGACGAGAAGTCCGGCGCGCGCTTCATCGCCAAGTGGCTCAGCGACGACGTGCTGACCCGGGTGCAGCAGCTCAAGCCGCTCGCCGACCAGGCGGGGCTGAGCATGGCCCAGCTCGCCATCGCCTGGGTCCTGCAGAACCCGAACGTCTCCTCGGCGATCATCGGCGCCTCCCGCCCCGAGCAGGTGCACGACAACGTCAAGGCGGCCGGGGTACGGCTCGACGCCGACCTACTCAAGGCCATCGATGACATCATCGAGCCGGTCGTCGAGCGGGACCCGGCCCGGACCGAGTCCCCCGCGCAGCGGCCCTGACCCGACCACCGCGGTGGGCTGGCCGAATCGACCGGCCCACCGCCGTGCGGGCTGCCCGTCCCACCGCCGTGCGAGCTGACCCAGCGGCGTGCGGAGTAGCCGTCTCACCGCCGGCCGGAGTGACCGGCGGCACCCGCGGGGCTCAGCCCTGCCAGAAGCGGACCAGATCCAGGCCGAGCCCGTACAGGCCCGGCGGTAGGCCCAGCGCGTCGCCGACGGCGAAGACCGTCCCGAAGAACCAGCCGTTGATCCGGGGGTTCCACAGCAGCGCGAAGAGCAGGAGAAAGCCGTACGGCGCGAAGAGGTCGTACATCCGCCGGTACGGCGGGGAGAGCCAGGGCTGGATCATGTTGCCACCGTCCAGGCCCGGCACCGGAAGCAGGTTGAGCAGGCTCGCCGTGAGTTGGAGGAAGGCGAGCAGCGCCACCGCGGCCCAGAACTGCACCGGCCCGTCGCCACCCGCTGCCAGCCGGACCGCGATCACCAGCACCAGCGTGAACACCACGTTGGTGGCCGGGCCGGCGAGGCTGACCAGGGTGTGCCGGAGCCGCCCCGGAATGGCGTGCCGGTCCACCCAGACCGCGCCACCGGGCAGGCCGATACCACCGAGCAGCACCACCAACACCGGCAGCGCGATCGACAGCAGCGGATGGCTGTACTTCAGTGGGTTGAGAGTGAGGTAGCCCTGATGCGCGACGCTACGGTCCCCGGCCCGGAACGCCACCAGTGCGTGCGCGTACTCGTGCAGGCAGAGTGAGACCAGCCACCCGGAGACGACGAAGAGGAACACGTTGACGCGGATGTTGCCGGTTCCCTGCCAGGTCAGGACTCCACTGAGCACGAAGAGGGCCACCAGCCCGAGGAAGACCGGGCTGGGGCGGAACGCTGCCCGGGGCACGCCGAGCACCAGCGGCCCACCTCCAGCACGATCTCCGGCCATCACTCCGCCGGGGGCTGCAGACTCATCCGGTACTCCACGCGGTCGTCCTCGACAAGCAGGACCGCGATCACGCCGGCCGCCGCGAGTTCCCGCCAGGTCTGGCCGATCCAGGACTCGGCGTCCGCCTGGCTACTGAACGACTCGGCCGGCCCCGACGCCGGTTCGCCGTTCTCGCCCTCGTACTGCCAGCTCCACGCCATCTGCGTGTCTCCCCTCGCCGCTGATCTCCCGTCAGCCTAGTCCGCCGCGCCGCCGACGGCTGCACGTCCAGCCCCGTCATGATCGTTACGAGGCGAATGTGAGCAGCCCCGGGAGGAGCGGGGCGGGAGGCGGGCGGGCACCGGGCGGCCTTAAGGTACGGACATGTCCATTGACGGGTGGAACACGGTCCTGGTGCTCGGCGGAATCCGGTCGGGAAAGTCCGAGTTCGCCGAGGCCCTGGTAGCCGACGCGCCGACGGTCCGGTATGTGGCCACCGCCGCCGACACCAGCGCCGACGACGAGGAGTGGGCGACCCGCCTCGACGCTCACCGCGCTCGCCGGCCGACGACGTGGACCACGGAGGAGACCGCGGGGCAGCCACGCCGGCTGGCGGAGCTGCTGGCCGCCGCGCAGCCCGCCGAGACGCTACTCGTTGATGATCTCGGTGGCTGGGTGACGGCTCTCCTCGACCCCGCCCACCAACCCCTCGACGCCACGGCCGCCATCGCCGAGCTGGTCGCGGCGGTCCGCTCCTGCCCCGCGCGGCTGGTGCTGGTCAGCGCCGAGGTTGGCCTCTCGCTGGTACCGACGACCCCGCTCGGCCGTGCCTTCACCGACGCGCTCGGCACCGCCAACCGGGCGATCGCCGACGCGGTTGACACGGTCGTGCTGGTGATCGCCGGCCAGCCCAGCTGGCTCAAACCGCCCCCACCGCCCCGCCCAGCCGCCGTCCCGGCGCAGATCACGCCGGCCGCCGCCCGGAGCAGAGCCGCTACCGGCCCGGTCCTCGCACCGCCGCCGCTACCGGAGGTGCTGGCCCCGAGCGCCCCGCCCGCACCGGCCGCACTCGCCACCGGCGCCTCCTGGTTGACGCCGCCGGTGGCCGCGACCGGCCTGGCCATCGAGCCGGGCCTGGAGTTGCCCATGCCGGACGAGGACGCCGGCGCGCAGGCCGGGCAGCGGGTGGCCACCCGGGACCTGCCCGGCGCCGGCTTCGGCGGGCTCACCCAGCTGGTCGAGTTCGCCGCCGCCACCCAAGGCACCTCGCAGCCCGTCCCCTGGGGCAGCACCCGGGTGCTGCTGGTACATGGTGACCACACGGGCGGTGCCGCCGCCGGTACCGCCCCGGGCGACTCCGCCCGCCGAGCCCAGGAGGCCCGGAACGGCCAGGGTGCGTGGGCCCGCCTCGCCGCTGAGGCCGGGGCTGAGCTGCAGGTGGTTGACGCCCCCACCGCGGACCCGATCGAGACCGACCCGGCGCTCCCCCTCAATCAGGTCGAGGCGGCGTTGCAACTCGGCTGGCGGCTCGCCGACCAGGCCGCCGACGCGGGCGTACGGCTGCTGGTGCTGGGCGCCTGCGGCGCCGGCGCCGAGGCCGCCGCGGCAGCGGTGCTCGCCACCACGGCCGGCGCCGAACCACCCGCCGTACTCGCCCGGGTCCGCACCGGGGCCGGCGAGTACGACGACGCCGCGTGGATGGTCCGCTGCGCGGCCGTCCGGGATGGGCTGCACCGCAGCCGCCACTCGTCCCGCGAGCCCAGGGAGGTCCTCGCCGAGGTGGGCGGCGGCGACATCGCGGTCGCCACCGGCGTGCTGCTCGGCGCTGCCGCGCGGCGGCTGCCGGTACTCCTGGACGGGCCGGTCGGAGTTGCGGCCGGTCTGGTCAGCCGCGACCTGGCCGGGCCGGCCCGGCACTGGTGCCTGCTCGCCGACCATGGCGGGCACCCCGGTGTCCAATTCGCCGCCGATGTGCTCGGCCTCACCCCCCTGCTTGACCTGCGGCTGGACCTGGGCGAGGGCGGGAACGCACTGGTGGCGCTGCCGCTGCTGCGGTCGGCGCTGGCCTTGGCCGCGGCGCTGCCGGCGCACCCGTCGCTACGGGCCGCGCCGGACGAGGCCGCGCCGGACGAGGCCGCGCCGGACGAGGCCGCGCCGGACGAGGCCGCGCCGGACGAGGCCGCGCCGGACGAGGCCGAGTTGACGACGGAACCGGCAGCCGCCGGGTCGACGACGAGCGAGCCAGACGAGGCCAAGCCGCCGACGGAGGAGTCGAAACCGGCGACGGAGCAACCGGAGCCGGCGAACCCGATGGACGACGAGCCGGACTTCCGCGAGCCAGAACCGGCCGGACCGGGGCCCACCAGCACCGATCCGGAGTCCACCCCGCTGGATTCATCCGGCTGGCGTGCCGGCTGAACCGCGGCTCGCTGCCGGTGCCCGGCTGGCGCTGACCACGTTCACCACGTTGCCGGTGCGGGCCGGCCGGATCGACCGGGCCGTGGCCGGCACCGCGATGGCCCTGGCCCCGGCCGTCGGCGCGCTGCTCGGCGCCCTCCTCACCGGAGTGCTGCTACTCACCGGCGGCTTCGCGCCGCCACTGGTAGCCGCCGGCGTCACGGTCGGTGCCGGTGCGCTGCTCACCCGAGGGCTGCACCTCGACGGGCTCGCCGACACCGTGGACGCACTCGGCTCGTACCGGCGCGGGCCGGCCGCGCTGGAGATCATGAGGAAGCCGGATGTCGGCCCGTTCGGGGTCACCGCACTGGTGGTCGTCCTCCTGGTGCAGGCGGCGGTGCTGGCGGAGCTGGCCGAATGGTCAACGTCGACCGCGCTGGCGGCGGTGGTGACCGCCACCGCCGCCGGTCGGCTCGGGGTCGCGTTGGCCTGCCGGCGCGGGCTGCCGGCAGCCCGACCGGACGGGCTGGGAGCCCTGGTCGCCGGTACCGTCGGGCCCGGCGCCCTCGCCGCCGGGACCACCGCGGTGGCGCTGCTGGCGCTCGCCGCCGTGCCGGACCGTCCCTGGCAGGGACCACTGGTCGTCATCGCCGCCCTCGCCACCGCGGTCTGGCTGCTCCGGCACGTGGTACGCCGTCTCGGTGGGATCACCGGCGACGTGCTCGGTGCCACCACCGAGGTGGTCACCACCCTGGTCTACCTGGGACTGGTCTTGTCCGGCTGAACTCCGCCCACCCCGGCGGGTAGCGTTATGCACGACAACACCGGCACGGCCATCCGGGAGACCCATGCTCATCACGGACGACTTCCTGCCCGTACCGGTCCCGGAATCACTGAACGCCACCTACCTGGTGCCGATGGCCGGGCTTCCGAAGGTGGGCACGAAGACCGCGGTACGGCAGCTCACCGGACGGCTCGCCGAGCCGGTGCACGACCTCGCCCGGCAGATGCTGGACAGCCCGCTGATGAGCGTGGACACCCGGCCGATCCACGAGTTCCCCGAGCTGCCGCCGGACCTGCTCACCGCCTTCGGCGCGACCGAGGCACAGCTGTCCCGGCTGGCGGCGGCGACCCACCTGGTCGTGGTGCAGGCCGAGTACCGGCCCGGCTGGCCGCCGGCGCACGAGTGGGCGGCGCGGGCGGTGGCGGCGGCGGTCGCCGACACCACCGGCGGCGACGTGGTGGATGTCTTCGGGCTCCAGTTCCTCGACCCGACGACCGCGCTGCGGTCCCTGCCGGACGAGCAGGGCCGGATCCGGCTGGTTGACTGGGTACTGGTGCCGTACTCGTCCGACGCCGACGGGCTCTGGTTCACCACCAAGGGGCTGCGCCGGTTCGGGCTGCTGGAACTACAGGCACAGGGCGTGCCGGACCACCTGACCCGGGCCTGGGGCGCGGTGATGACCGGCACGGCGCGGCGGCTGCTGCGGGTGTGGACCGACGGCCTGGCCGGTGAGGAGCTACCGGCGTTCGTGCAGCTACCCGTACTGGCCACGGTCACCGGGGGAGACATCGCGGTGGCGTACGGCAACCCGGAACAGCATGGGGCCACCGCCCCGGTGCTGCTTCGGCTGGAACTGGACCCGGCGACGGACCCGGAGGCGGATTCGTTCCTCACCCTGCGACCGCCGGCTGGCTACTCTGGGCCGGACGGCCGCTACTACGCCGCGGCCTGTGGAACCCTCTTCACCGGCATCGCCCCGGACGTGCGCTACACCCGCTCCGGCGACGCGATGAGCCAGGCGGTCGCCACCGCCCGGGCCGCACTGGGCGAGATCCGCGCCCGCTTCCTCGCCGGGGCGCTACCGCCCGAGACGCAACTGGTGGTGAAGTACGGACTACCCGGAGAGGACGGCCCGGAATACGTGTGGGCCGGGGTGACCTCCTGGCCGACGCCGGAGCAGATCGAGGGTGCCAGCGCCAGCGACGCCAACACGGATCCGGCCGTACGGATCGGCTCCGCGGTGGTGGTGGAGGCGACCGACGTGGTCGACTGGGCGGTCCTGGACGGCACCGGGGTCCGTGAGGGCGGCTGGACCCAGGCCGTCCTGGATGCCGGTGAACGCCCCGCCCCGCCGGTCTGACCCGCGGCCCCCGCCCCACCGATCGGCGGGGGCGGCGCGGGCGCCGACCGGGGGCGAGCTACCGAACCGAGGGGTTGACGAACGGCGGGCGGACCAGGCTCACCGCTGCCCGGCGTCCCCGGATGTCGACCTCGAGTTCGGCCCCGTCGGCCAGGGCCGGCTCGGTGTCGATCAGGGCCAGGGCGATGCCCTGTTTCCGGGTCGGGCTGAAGGTGCCGCTGGTGACCGTGCCGACCGGCGTCTCACCGTGGTAGACGACCATGCCGGGGCGTGGGATGGCCCGATCGACCGCCACCAGCCCGCGCAGCCGGCGCCGAGGGCCGGCGGCCTTCTCCGCGAGCAGCGCCGCCCGCCCCCAGAAGGCGGGCTTGTCCCAGCCGACCGCCCAGCCCGAACGGCCCTGCACCGGGGTGATCTCCAGCGACAGGTCCTGCCCGTGCAGCGGGTAGCCCATCTCGGTACGCAGGGTGTCCCGGGCGGCCAGGCCGCACGCCTGCAGCTGCTCCTCGGCGGCGAAGAGCGCGTCCCAGACTCCGCCAGCATCCCCGGCCGGCAGGATCAGTTCATAGCCCAGTTCGCCGGTGTAGCCGGTGCGGCACACGGTCAGGTTGGCCCCCGCCAGCGTGCCCTCCGCGAAGCTCATATAGCCGTGCTGCGTGGGCAGGCCCAGCGCGCCGAGCAGGTCGGCCGAGCGCGGCCCCTGCACCGCGAGGATCGCGTACGCCTCGTGCTCGTCAGTGATCGTGACCGTTGGTGGCGCGGCGGCCCGCAGCCGGCGCACCACCTCGGCGGTGTTCGCGGCGTTGGGGATCAGGAAGACGTGGTCCTCGGCGTACAGGTAGGCGATTATGTCGTCGACCACACCACCGGTGGCATCGTCGCAGCAGAGGGTGTACTGCGCCCGGCCCGGCCCGATCCGGGCCAGGTCGTTGCTGAGGCAGGCGTTGACGAACTCCGCCGCCCCCGCGCCGGTGACCCGCACCTTGCCCAGGTGCGACACGTCGAAGACACCCACCGCGTCGCGCACCGCCGAGTGCTCCTTGCGCACCCCGCCCCCCGCGTACTCAAGCGGCATCTCCCACCCGCCGAAGAGGGCAAACTTGGCGCCGGCAGCGACATGCCGGTCGTGCAGCGGGGAGCGGCGCAGCCGGGTTTCGGCGGAGCCGGAGGTCACGTCGGTCATGGGTGGCAACTTACCGGCACCACCCCGGCTGGTTAGCATCGGCGGGACCCGCCAACACCACTGGCGGGACAGCCCTGGTCAACGGCGGGTACGGTCCGCCGAAGACCTTCATCGCTGGTACGCGACGGCGCGACCAGCCCGGCCCGCCCGGAGTAGCTTCAGTGACATCGCCCACCATCTCCCTCAGCCTCGTCGACACCGACCCCGCCGAACTCGCCGTTGACGCGATCGTCATCGGCGTGCACAGCCAGCCCGGAGAGCGGGCCGGCGACCTCGTCGGCACCCTGCTGCTGGCCAGCGGCGCGGAGAGCATCGCCGCGGCCTTCGATGGAAAACTTACCGAGACGCTGGCGTTGCTCGGCGCAACCGGAGGCCCGGGCGAGGTGATCAAGCTCGCCACGCTCGGCACGGTTACCGCTCCGGTGATCGCCGCGGTGGGTCTCGGTCCGGAGCCGACCGGCGCCGCCCCCACCCCGGAGACGCTGCGCCGGGCGGCCGGTGCCGCGGTGCGGGCGCTGGCCGGCTCCGCCCGAGTCGCGCTGGCCCTGCCGCTGCCGGACGACGCCGACGCGCCGGCCGCGCTACGCGCGGTCGCCGAGGGCGGCCTGCTGGGCGGCTACCGGTTCGCCGGTTACAAGACCCGCCCGCAGCCGGCCCGGCGGGAGCCGGTCGCGGAGGTGCTGGTCGCGGTCCCGGACGCGGGTGACGCCACCGCCACGGCCGAGGTAGCCCGGGCGCAGGCGGTGGCCAACGCGGTCCGCTCCTCCCGGGACTGGGTCAACGCCGCCCCCAACGAGCTGCGTCCGCCGGCCTTCGCCGACTCGGTGGCGACCGCCGCCCGCGCGGCTGGCATGGAGGTCGAGGTACTCGACGAGGTCGCCCTGCGCGAGGGCGGCTACGGGGGTATCACCGCTGTCGGCCAGGGGTCGCAGGCCCCGCCGCGACTGGTGCGGATCAGCTACACCCCGGCCGGCGGCGGCAACGGCAAGCGGGTCGCCCTGGTCGGCAAGGGCATCACCTTCGACAGCGGCGGCGTCTCGATCAAGCCGTCGCAGGGTATGTGGGAGATGAAGGCCGACATGGCCGGCGCCGGCGCCGTCGCCGCCGCGATGTTGGCGGTCGCGGAGCTCGCGCCCGCCGTGTCGGTGACCGCGTACGTGCCGATGGCGGAGAACATGCCCTCCGGTACGGCGTACCGGCCGGGCGACGTCATCACGATGTTCGACGGCAAGCGCGTCGAGGTGCTCAACACCGACGCCGAGGGGCGGATGATCCTCGCCGACGCGATCGCCCGGGCCTGCGCGGACGGCTGCGACTACCTGCTGGAGACCTCCACCCTCACCGGCGGCCAGGTGGTCGCGCTGGGCAAGAAGGTCGCCGGTGTGATGGGCACGCCGGAGCTGTGCGAGCGGGTACGGACCGCCGGCGAGGCGGTCGGCGAGCCAACCTGGCCGATGCCGCTGCCGGAGGACGTGCGCAAGGGCATGGACTCCGAGGTCGCCGACATCTCCCAGGTCAACGCCGGGATGGACCGGGCGGGTCACATGCTCCAGGGCGGTGTGTTCCTGCGTGAGTTCGTCACCGAGGAGGTCGCCTGGGCGCACATCGACATCGCCGGCCCCGGCTACCACTCGGGTGAGCCGACGGGCTACTGGACCAAGGGCGGCACCGGGGTGCCCGTCCGCACCCTGCTGCACCTGATCGAGGACATCGCCAGCCAGGGCTGACCGGTCAGCGGAGGCCCTCGTACCCGCCCGGGCGGGTACGAGGGCCTCCGCGCACCCACCCGCCGGGTCGGTGCCGGTTTCAGAACAACTCGGGGCGACGCTTACGGCGTTCGTTGTAGTCCCGCATCCGCTGCGGGTAGCCCATCAGGCTCACGTCGTAGACCGGAATGCCCAGCCGGTGGGCGAAGCGCCGGGCGCCGTCCGGGCCGTCGATCCGGCGGCGGGTCCACTCGCCGTCGTCGGCGATCAGCATGACCGTGGTCTCGGTCATGGTCGTCCGGGGCTCGATGTACGCCTCGACTCCCCGCCGGGTCCGCACGAAATTCTCCAGGTGGCCCAGATCGCCCCGGTCCGCCCCGCGATCCTGACTGACCGGACGCGCCTTCTTCCGTCGGAACAGTCCCACCGGCCGTCTCCCCACACCCGCACCATCGAAGCTGATGCCAAGGGTACGTGTCTCGGACGTGTCGTTGGGCACCTCGTTACCCGTGCCGGGCGTGGTGGTGACAAGATGACCGAGGTGGGGTGTGTCCGCATTACCCCACCGTGACCCCCCGATGCAGCCAGGCGACCTGGGAGTTGGACGTGAGCGAGCCGAACGAGACCTTCGACATCGTCATCCTCGGAGGTGGCAGCGGTGGCTACGCGGCGGCGCTGCGCGCCGCTGAGCTGGGCCTCTCCGTTGCGTTGGTCGAGAAGGGCAAGCTCGGCGGCACCTGCCTGCACAACGGCTGCATCCCGACCAAGGCGTTGCTGCACGCCGCCGAGATCGCCGACCAGACCCGCGAGTCGGAGCAGTTCGGTGTCAAGGCCGAGCTGGTCGGCATCGACATGGCGGCGGTCAACTCGTACAAGGACGGGGTGGTCGCTCGGCTGTACAAGGGCCTGCAGGGCATGCTGCGCGGCGCGAAGAACATCACCATCGTGGCCGGCGCTGGCCGGCTGGTCGCGCCGAACACCGTCGAGGTCGACGGGAAGCGGTACACCGGCCGTAACATCATTCTGGCCTCCGGTTCGTACGCGAAGAGCCTGCCCGGCCTGGAGGTCGACGGCGAGCGGATCATCACGAGCGACCACGCGCTGGTGATGGACCGGGTCCCCGCGTCGGTGATCGTGCTCGGTGGCGGCGTCATCGGGGTGGAGTTCGCCAGCGTGTGGAAGTCCTTCGGGGTGGACGTCACGATCATTGAGGCGCTGCCCCGGCTGGTCGCCGCCGAGGACGCGGAGTCATCGAAGGCGCTGGAGCGGGCCTTCCGGAAGCGGAAGATCAACTTTAGGGTCGGCAAGCCGTTCGAGAAGGTCGAGAAGACCGACAGTGGCGTTCGCGTGACCATCGCCGGCGGCGAGACCGTTGAGGCCGAGCTGCTGCTGGTCGCCGTCGGTCGGGGACCGAACACCGCCGGCCTCGGCTACGAGGAGCAGGGCGTCCGGATGGACCGGGGCTACGTGCTGACCGACGAGCGGCAGCGCACGAGCGTGCCGAACGTCTACGCGGTCGGCGACATCGTGCCCGGCCTCCAGCTGGCACACCGCGGCTTCCAGCAGGGCATCTTCGTCGCCGAGGAGATCGCCGGAGAGAATCCGGCCGTCATCGACGAGGCCGGCATTCCTCGGGTCACCTACTCTGACCCCGAGCTGGCGTCGGTCGGCCTGACCGAGGCGAAGGCCAAGGAGCAGTACGGCACCGACAAGATCAAGACCTACAACTACAACCTGGGCGGCAACGGCAAGAGCCAGATCCTCAAGACGTCCGGCTTCGTCAAGCTGGTCCGGGTCGAGGACGGCCCGGTCGTCGGCTTGCACATGGTGGGTGCTCGGGTCGGTGAGCTGATCGGTGAGGCCCAGCTCATCTATAACTGGGAGGCGTACCCCGCCGAGGTGGCACAGCTCGTGCACGCCCACCCGACCCAGAGTGAGGCGCTGGGTGAGGCACACCTGGCCCTCGCCGGCAAGCCGCTGCACGCGCACGCCTGACACGACAACCACGGCGTCCGGCGACGGGCGACGATCCCATCAGGGGAATGAAGGAGTCTGGAGAAAATGCCGGTATCGGTCACCATGCCCCGGCTCGGTGAGAGCGTCACCGAGGGCACCGTCACGCGCTGGCTCAAGCAGGAGGGCGACACCGTCGAGGTTGACGAGCCGCTGCTCGAGGTGTCGACCGACAAGGTGGACACCGAGATCCCGTCCCCCGCGGCCGGTGTGCTGACCCGCATCGTGGTCGGCGAGGACGAGACCGCCGAGGTCGGCAGCGAGCTGGCGACGATCGGCGATGAGGCGTCGGGCGGCAGCGGGGCGGCGGGCGGCGGCGAGGCCGAGCCGCGGCAGTCGGCGCCCGAGCCGACCGCCGCCGCCGAGGGCACCGGCCCGGAGCAGGAGCAGCCGGCTCCCGCGCCCTCCGACGAGGGCAGCTCGTCGGGCGACGGCAGCCCGGTGACGATGCCGGCCCTCGGCGAGAGTGTCACCGAGGGCACCGTCACCCGCTGGCTCAAGCAGGTCGGCGACACCGTCGAGGTTGACGAGCCGCTGCTCGAGGTGTCGACCGACAAGGTGGACACCGAGATCCCCTCGCCGGTCGCCGGGACCGTCCTGGAGATCACCGTGGCGGAGGACGAGACCGCCGATGTCGGCGCGACGCTGGCGATCGTCGGCACGGCTGGTGCGGCGGCGAAGCCCGAGCCCAAGCCGAAGCCGGCGCCCAAGCCCGAGGCGAAGCCGGAACCCAAGCCGGAGCCAAAGCCGGAGCCGAAGGTCACCGAGCCGACCCCGGGTGCCTCCTACAACGAGCCGGCGGCCGAAGCCGAGAGCGCCCCCGATCCGGCGAAGGCGGAGCAGGCCTCCGCCCCGTCCGCGCCCGCCCCCCGGCCGGCGACGACCGGTGGCACGGAGAACGCCGGCTACGTCACCCCGCTGGTCCGCAAGCTCGCCGGTGAGCACGGGGTTGACCTCGCCACAGTCAACGGCACCGGCGTGGGTGGCCGGATCCGCAAGCAGGACGTGCTCGACGCGGCCGAGCAGGCCCGCGCCGCCAAGGCGGCTCCGGCCCCGGCGGCGCAGCCCGCCGCCCCCGCGGCGAAGCCAGCGGCCCGGCCCACGCCCAGCAGCAAGCGGGGTAGCACCGAGAAGCTGCCGCGGATCCGTACGACCATCGCGAAGCGGATGCACGAGTCGCTGCACGAGATGGCGCAGCTCACCACCGTGGTCGAGGTCGACGTCACCCGGATCGCCAAGCTGCGGGCGCAGGCGAAGGACGCCTTCCAGCAGCGACACGGCGTAAAGCTCTCCTTCCTGCCCTTCTTCGCCCTGGCGGCCGTCGAGGCGTTGCAGGCGTTCCCGATCGTCAACGCCCAGATGGACCTGGGGGCCGGGACGATCACCTACCCGGAGGCGGAGCACCTCGGCGTCGCCGTGGACACCGAGCGGGGCCTGATGGTGCCGGTCATCCACAACGCCGGCGACCTCAACCTGGGCGGTATCGCCAAGCGGGTCGCCGACCTGGCCGAGCGCACCCGGACCAGCAAGATCAGCCCGGATGAGCTCGCTGGCGCGACCTTCACGCTGACCAACACCGGCAGCCGGGGTGCCCTCTTCGACACCCCGATCGTGCCGTCGCCGCAGTCGGCGATGCTCGGCACGGGTGCCGTGGTCAAGCGTCCGGTCGTGGTCAACGACCCGGAACTGGGCGAGGTCGTGGCCGTCCGGTCGATGATCTACCTGGCCCTGTCGTACGACCACCGGCTGATCGACGGCGCCGACGCGGCCCGTTTCCTTGGCGCGGTCAAGGAGCGGCTGGAGGCCGGCAACTTCGAGGCCGAACTGGGCCGGTAACACCCGACCCGACGACGGTGGGCTGCCCGGTGATCCGGGCAGCCCACCGTCGTCTCACGGGTCCGGCTGCTCGGCGACGAAGACACCGACGCCGTGGACTCCCTCGACGAACCCTTGCGTCTGAAGGACCAGGATCGCCTGGCGCACGACCGTCTGCGACACGCCGTGCTCCTGCTTGAGCTGCGCCGTTGACGGCAACTTCTCCCCCGGCGCCCACTCCCCGGACTCGATCCGCGCACGGAAATGGTCCGCGAGGAGCACCCACTTCGCTTTGGCGGGCATCCACACTCCCAGATCTGCACCGCCATTCGACCATGAACAAACAGACACGACAGCACAGCTGCCTCGGCGGCACCCCACTAACTTGGTGCCCGCGAAACGCAGGACGCACGGTCCGCCCCGTTACGCGACCGGGTGCAGGTGCAGCAATGGACAGGTCACGAGCGGCGCTAGCCGCTGCTGTCATCCTCCGGCGGTTCTGCGACGAACACGCCGACTCCTTGCACGCCTTCTACCAAGCCTTCGGTACGCAACGCGAAGATGGCCTGACGCACGACGATGGCGGAGACGCCATGCTCCTCGCAGAGCTGCCGTGTTGATGGGAGTTTGTCTCCCGGAGCGGACTCACCGGACGCAACCTTCTCACGGATGTGGTCAACGAGCTTCGCCCACTTGGGTTTGGCGGGCATCTTAATCTCCCTGGTCTGCACCGCCATTTGATCACGCATCTACTTGTGATTGGAACCGATGCCCACCGATGCCTTGCTTTATATAAGCGCTTGTGATGCTGGGTCTCGGCCGGCTCCCTGGTCTGCAACCGGGCTGGTCACTCCGTGAAACGCGCCCGACCGGCCGCCCATCCCCCGGAGGTCTGTCGGGTGCCACGCCCTGCCCGAGCCTCCAACGCAGAGAAGGGCCTCAGGCCCCCGGGGACAGTTCCGGGCGTCAACCGTCCTGGCCCGGACCCTCCGCGCGCCGGTCCTCCGGTGCCGCGACCCGAGAGGAGACGCCATGCCACGAGCCGTACCTCGACCGACCGGCGCGGAGCGCAACTCGCCGAGGCGAAACACGCCGCGCGTACTCCCCCGGTGGTGGCGACCCGACCCGCCGGTGCCACTCGCTCCCCGCCACCGGCGGACCTGGCGGGGGCTACGGCGCTGGTGCTCGTGCGGCCTACGCTGGACCGCCTGCCCGGACCGGCACACGCCCATCCCGACCGAGCCGCCGACTCCGAGGCCGAGGCCGCGAAACACCCGTTGGCACGACGAGCCGACCCAGGCCAACCCACAGGTGGGGCGGGCCGGGCGGTTGACCTTCGCGCAGGCCTGGCGGGCGAACGGTGGACACTGGTGACGAAACGGCCGCACCCGCCCCTGCGGCCGCTCTGGCTGTGTCGACGATGCGGCGCATCGTGGCCGTGCGGCTCCGCACGTTTGACGCTGCTGCGGGAGTACGCCCACGATCAGGTTGCGTTGATCATCTACCTCGGCGGGCTGCTGTACGAGGCGACCGAACAACTGCACGCGCTCAACCCGCGGGAGATGCCGGACGCGGGTCAGCTCTTCGACCGGTTCCTCGGCTGGCACCGAAGCCGGACGTCCGGCCCATACCCACCGGCGAACCTGACGAACGGCGGTGGGTGCCGCGCCGAACACGTCGTCAACGAGGTCCGGAGCGAGTAGTCGTTTCGATACGCTACGCATGTGTGGTCGCGACACGTCCGTGCCCTGGAGTGGCTTCGGCAACGGGATCCGGACTACTGCGCCATCCGCCATGCGGCCCGGGTGACCCTCGTCGCGTGCCTTCTCTTCTACGGCTTCCGGTACGGCCTGAACAGCACGATCATGGCCACATACGCGCTCTTCGGCACCATCGCCGCCGGCATCTTCGCCCAGCTGCCGGGCGGGCCGGCGCACCGGGCCCGGACGCTGCTCGCCGCCCTGCCGGTCATCTGGGTCCTGATCGCCGTCGGGACCGTGCTGGCGGTGAGCACCTGGGCCGCCACGATCGGCATGCTCGTGATCGGGTTCGCCGTGGCCTTCGCCGGTGTCGGCGGGCCTCGCCTGATCGGCCTCGTCGGCGCGTTTCAGATCTCCTACATCCTGGCCAGCTTTCCCCCGTACCAGCCCGGCACCCTGCCGGAACGGCTGGCCGGCGTGACGCTCGCCGTCGTACTGATCGCGGCAGCGGAGGTGTGGCTCTGGCCCGGGCCGGCACCGGCAACCAGCGCGCAGCGCCTAGGCTGGGCCGCGCGGAGTATCGCCTCGTTCGTCGCCGCGCTCGCGGACCTGCTGGATGGGCAGCCGGCCGCGGGCGAAGCGGCCCGACGGCGCCGGGCCACGGCGGCCGACGCGGTCACGCAGACCCAGATGTGGCGGCTGCCGCCGTCCGAGCGGGCATCGTCGGCGAGCCGGCGAGACCACGCGCTGCGGGACGCGGCTACCGACCTACACCAGACATTCCGGCACGCCGACTGGCTCCTGCAGGCCCACCCCACGACCACCGACGTGGGCGCGGCGAGGTCACTACGGCGCTGCGCGGCGTCCCTGCGCCACTCCGGCGACGCGCTGTTGGGAACGGAGCGGGCGTCCCCCGACCGGGCCGTTTCCAGCGAGCACCAGCAGCCGGACGGCGGACGATCAGCCACTACCGAGAAACTCCGCGTGGCCGTGATCGTCCGATCGCTGGCCCGGCACACGGATTTCGTCGCGACAGCCGTCCGAATCGCCGGAGGCCACCCTGGCAACACCCCCCACCAACCGGGCGGACCGCACAGCTTCTGGTATCTCCGGCGGGGCACCCCGTCGCTGTACTGGCAACGGCTGCGGATACACCTCACCCCACGTTCCGTGTTCTTCCAGCGGGCCCTGCGACTCGCCGTCGCTCTGGCCGCCGCCCGGTTCGTCGCCGGTGCGCTGGATCTGGAGCACGGCTTCTGGGTGCTCCTGGCCACCCTCAGCCTCCTCCGGACCTCCGCGGCGGAGACGTGGACCACGTTCCGCCGGGCCATGGCGGGCACCCTCGTCGGCGCCGCTGCCGGGGCACTGTTGCTGCTGGCCGCTCCCGGGCAGGAGACGTACGTGGTGATCCTGCCCCTGGCGCTGGGGCTGACCCTGGGGGTGGGTCCGTTACTCGGGCTCGCCTGGGCGCAGGCGTTTCTCACGCTGGTGCTGATCGCCGCCTTCGCTCAGCTCACCCCGACCGACTGGCATCTGGCCGGTGTCCGCCTGCTGGACGTCCTGATCGGCGCGGCGATCGGCGTCGTCGCCGGCGTACTCATGTGGCCGAAGGGTGGCGGTGGTGAGCTCCGCCGGTACACGTCGGCCTATCTCGACGCGGGCGCCGAGGCGATCGAGGAGACGGTTCTGAAGGTAGCGGGACGAGCCCGGGGCCAACAGGCGCTTGCGGCCGCGCACCGGGCGCAGATCCTCACCGACGCATCGTTCTGCCAGTATCACCTGGAGCACACCGCTCCGCGCCCCACCGATGTGGACTGGGAGGCGGCCCTGGCCGCGGGGCATCGCATTGTGCGCGGTGCGGAGCGACTCGGTACCGGCGACCAGGCTGGGACGCTGGCGCACCGGTGGCCCGGGCCCACCGGCCAGCTCGTACGCCGGGCTCAACGGCTGCGGTCCGACTACGCCGACCTGGCCAGCCGCATGGCGCGGGGTCGCCTGCACGGTGCGACTCCCGTCACGCAACCAACGACGGGTGTCGCCGACCAGGTCCGCGAGATCATTCAGGGTGACAATCGAGAGGCCGACGTCCTGCAGCTGATCGAGGTCGACCACTGGTTAGCCGACCTCGGTCGAAACCTCAACCGAATTCCCACCCCGACCCAGCCGGGTCAGAGGCGCGGTCCATCCGCACCGTCGAGCGGCTAGCACGGACGCCCGTGGTGGTCGTAGGAACGAATCTTCGCCCGCCGGTGATCGCGGCCGCGACCGTCCCGGTGCCGGTAGACCTCGGCTGAATCGGTCAGGTGACCAACTCAACGCATCTGTCGCCCACCCATGTCCGAGAATATGAGCATGCGGATTCTGATGGCCGGCGCGTCCGGCTTCCTCGGCACCCGGCTGGCCGACCGGCTCAGCGGGGACGGGCACCACGTGACCCGGCTGGTCCGCCGGCCGCCGCACGGCGCTGACGAACGACAGTGGAACCCCACCACGGCCGAGCTCGACCCGGCGGTGGTGGCGGAGGCTGACGCCGTGGTCAACCTGGCCGGTGCGGGCGTCGGTGACCGCCGGTGGAACGACGCGTACCGGCGGGTCATCCGCTCCAGTCGGGTGGACACCACCACCACACTGGCGATCACGATCGCCGGGCTGCCGGCCGCCGACCGTCCGAAGGTACTGGTCAACTCGTCGGCCGTGGGGTGGTACGGCAACACCGGCGACCGGGCCGTCGACGAGGAGGCGGGGCCCGGCAAGGGCTTCCTGGCCGATGTCTGCCGGGGCTGGGAGGCCGCGACCCGGCCGGCCGAGGACGCCGGGGTACGCGTGGTCCGGCTGCGGACCGGGTTGCCGCTGCACCGCGAGGGCGGGCTACTCAAGCCGCAGTTGCTACCGTTCCGGCTCGGTATCGCGGGCCGGTTGGGCAGCGGCCGGCAGTGGCTGCCGTGGATCGCGATGGTGGACTGGCTGGACGCCGCCGCCCTCGCCATTGACCGCGCCGACCTCACCGGCCCGGTCAACGCGGTCGGGCCAGCACCGGTGACCAACGCCGAGTTCACCCGGGAACTGGCCCGGCAGCTGCACCGTCCGGCGATCATCCCGATCCCGGCGCTGGCGCTCAGGGTGGCTCTCGGGGGCTTCGCACAGGAGGCGCTGACCAGCGCTCGGGTCCTGCCGGGGGCGCTGACCCGAGCGGGGTTCACTTACCGTCATCCGGATCTGGCCAGCGCCCTGCACGCCGCGCTCGCGGCGGAACCGGACCGATGAGCAGTGAGCCGGTGCCGGGCGCGGCGACAGCGACCGGCTTTAACGAACTCTTCCGCGCAGGTCTGACCGGCGCGTCCAGCTCCGGTTGGTAACGTCCGCTCCGTGCCGACCTCGCCGTCCGTGTCCACGCCGACCCCGCCCGCCCGCGTGCGCCGTATCCGCCGGGCAGATCTGCTCGTGACGCTCATCGCGCTCGCCCTCGCAGTCTGGGTGACCAGCGGGCTCTGGCGGGACCCAAACGGTCGCACAATCATGGTCAACTCCAGCGACCAGGCGCTGTTCGAATGGCTGTTGGCCTTCGGCGGGCACTCCCTCACCCACGGGCAGAACCCGCTCTTCACCCACATGATCAACGTGCCCGACGGGGTCAACCTCGCGGTCAACACGTCGATCACCGTGTACGCGGCGCTCTTCGCGCCCCTGACGTACCTGATCGGGCCGCCGGCCACCTTCCTGGTGATCCTCACGCTCAACCTCGCCGCCACCGCGATCGCCTGGTACTGGCTACTCAACCGCCAGTTCGCCCGCAGCCCGCTCGCCGCCGGGCTCGGTGGCCTCTTCATCGGCTTCTCCCCCGGCATGGTCTCGCACGCCAACGCCCACCTGAACTGGACCGCCGGCTGGCTGGTCCCGCTGCTGATCTGGCGCGTCTTCGCGCTACGTCGCAGCGGCCACCGGATCCGTGACGGCGTCATCCTCGGTGTGCTGGTCGCGGTGGCGTTCTCCATCGCCGCTGAGGGGCTCTTCTTCACCGCGATCGCCCTCGGCCTCTTCGTCGTCGTCTGGGCGCTGCACCCGGCCAGCCGCGCCGAGGCCCGCGCGGTGCTGCCGGGCTTCCTCGGCGGGCTCGCGGTGACCGCGCTGGTGGCGGGGGTGCTGCTGGCGTACCCGCTGTGGCTGCACTTCGCCGGCCCACAACGCTTCGACGGCACCGGCTTCGACCCGGTGATCCACTCCGAGAACATCGCCGCGTACGGCGCGTACCCTCGGCGCTCGATCGCCGGCGAGGTCGGGCTCCGGACCGGTCTCGCCCCGAACCCCACCGAGGAGAACTCGTTCTTCGGGCTACCGCTGCTGCTGCTCACCATCGCCGCCTTCGTGCTGCTGTGGCGACGCGTCAAGCAGGCGCCCCAGCGGGCCACACTCTGGGCACTCGGGGCGGTGGCGGTGGTCTTCACCGTACTGTCATTCGGGCCGCAGGCCACGTTCGCCGGCCGCCGCTTCGACCTGCCGATGCCCTTCGACCTGCTGGCTCACCTACCGGTGGTGAACGCCGCGCTGCCCGCCCGGTTGGCGCTGGTCGTGGCGCCGGTGATCGGGGTGCTGCTCGCGTACACCGTGGATGCGCTCCGGGCCGAACCACCGCGCTCCCGGCCGGCCCGGCTCGCCTGGCTGGCGGCGTTCGCCGTGGCGCTGGTTCCGCTGACACCGTCCCCGCTGATCACCATCGAGCGGGAGCCGATCCCACGCTTCTTCACCTCCGGCACCTGGCGGGACTACGTCTCACCGGGCGGCGTTCTCACGCCGATCCCGCTGGCCGTGGACGTGTACCCGGACGGGCAGCGGTGGCAGGCGCACGTTCTCGCCGACCGGCAGGGCGAGTTCCGGATCCCGGCCGGGTTCTTCCTCGGCCCGGGCGGCCCGGACGGGCGCGGCCGGATCGGTCCGGTGCCCCGACCACTGAGCGCCATCCTCGACGAGGCCGCCCGCCTGGGTGTGGTGCCGATCGTCACCGAGGGCACCCGGGCGGATGTCGAAGCCGACCTGCGGTACTGGCAGATCGAGGCGGTGGTACTCCCGGACCAGGTACACGGGGCGAAGTGGGCCGTCGACGAGGAGGCGCTCCTGCAGACCGCCACCGCGCTGTTCGGTGAGCCGGAGCGCGTCGAGGACGTCTGGCTCTGGCGGATCCCGCCAGGATGAGCCCCGGGGACGACGCACCGTGCCCCGGCACACCGGTGAGCCGGATCACGAGCCGGGGTGACTGGCGGGTACGGGACTAGGCTGGTCGTCGTGAGCACGACTACCCCGGACCTGACCGTTGTCCACGCCGGCACTCTCGGCTACGAGGCCGCGTGGGAGGAGCAGCGCCGGCTGCACGACTCGGTGGTCGCCGACGAACGTGGCGACGCCGTGCTGCTGTTGGAGCACCCCAGCGTCTACACCGCGGGCAAACGCACCGAGCCGTGGGACCGGCCGATGGACGGCACGCCGGTCATCGACGTCGACCGGGGCGGAAAAATCACCTGGCACGGTCCGGGTCAGCTCGTCGGCTATCCGATCCTGCGCCTGCCCAACCCGGTCGACGTGGTCGCGTACGTGCGCCGGGTGGAGCAGATGCTGATCGACGTCTGCGCCGAGTTCGGGCTGACGGCCGGCCGGATCGAGGGGCGCAGCGGGGTCTGGGTGCCGGCGGACGACCGCGGGCCCGCGCGCAAGGTCGCCGCCATCGGCATCCGCGTCGCCCGCGGCGTCACCCTGCACGGCTTCTCGCTGAACTGTGACTGCGACCTGACGTACTACGACCGGATCGTGCCGTGCGGCATCAGCGACGCCGGGGTGACCTCGCTCGCCGCCGAGTTGGGCCGACCGGTGACCGTGGCGGACGCCCTTCCGGTGGTCGAGCGGCACCTGCCCACCCTCATCGAGCCCTGAGCCGCGAGGGCCCGGGCCCTGCCGAGGCCCGCCAGACCCGGGCCGGCGTCGATTGCCGACACCGGCCCGCTGGGTGGGCCGCACACCGGGTCGCTCAGGCTGGCCGACGCCGGATCCACCAGAGCGAGATGAGCGACAGGGCGGCGGTCAGGGTGAGTAGCACCCCGAGTTCCCGCAACTGCACCAGCCAGAACCGCCTTGCCGGCACGTAGCGCTCCTCCTGCAGCAGCCCCTGTGCGCCCAGCCACTCCCGGCAATCCGGTGTGCACTTTTCCTGGTCGGTCGGCCCGCGATACTCCGGACCGCCGGGCGTGGTCACGATGGCGTTCGACAGCTCCCACGAATCAGTTTCGCTCGGCCAGCCCTCGACCCTGGTCACCACGTCGTTCATTCTCGCGACCATGTTGGCACGCTCGGCGGTCAGCGCGGTGACGCGATGCACGGGGTCGGCGATCAGCGGGCGTAGTTCGACGGCGCCGATTTGTGTCGCCACGACGAGTGCCAGGGTCACCGCCATCGCGGCCAGGGTCTGGCGCAGCATCAGTCCGGCGGTCACCCCGATCGCGAAGGCGAGGGTGGCGTAGCCGATCGGGACCACGCCGCGGGTGGGAAAGACCAACGGGGTGATCAGATTGGCGTGGGCCAGGGTGGCGTGGGCGTCGTCGATGGGTTGCGCCCAGCTGGTCAGGGCGAGGCTGAGCGCACCCGCGACGAGTGCGGCTGCCAGGCCACCGACCGACAGCTTGACGAGCAGCCAGCGGCGTCGGGAGACGGTTTGGCTCCAGGCGATCCGGTACGTTCCGGTTTCGAGTTCCCGTGCCACCGTCGGGGCGCCCCAGAACACGCCGACCAGGGCGGGCAGCCCGAAGGACGCGCCGACGCCGGCGAGCTGGACCCGGCCGGCCAGGCTCTGCTCTATCTCGTCCAGGAAGGAGTCTGCCGCCTTCTGGCAGTCGTTGCCGGTGCAGCCGGTGTATCCGGTGCTCACCGCCAGACCGCGGACCTGCCACCAGGTGAAAAGGAGAGCACCGAACAGCACGGCCAGGCAGGCTGCGCCGACGATGGCCTGGGTCCGGAACTGCCGCCAGGCCAACCAGGTCATCGCTGTGCCTCCAGCACTCGTTCCGGCGCGGCCGCCGGGGCCGACCCACTCAGGTAGGCGAGCAGGATGTCCTCCAGATCGAGCTGGTCGGCCTGCCACGACGGGTCGTCGATCGGGGCGGTGCTGCGTACCACCAGGGTCGACTGCGCGGCGGTGTGCCGGTCCTCGATGAGAGTCCAGCCGTACGATGCGACGTCCACGGACTCACGCCGAGGGCCGATCAGGCGATGGTGGCTGGCGAGCAGGTCGTCGACGTCGCCGGCCAGCCGCACCTGGGAGCCGACCAGCACGATCAGGTGGTCACAGATTCGTTGTAGGTCGGAGACCAGATGCGAGGACATGATGACGGTCATCTCCTGCTCCGCCACCAGTTCCATCAGTGCCTGCAGAAACAGGCGGCGGGCGAGCGGGTCGAGCGCCGCCACCGGCTCGTCGAGCAGCAGCAGCTCGGGCCGTTTGGCGGCGGCGACGGTCAGCGCCAGATTGGCCCGCTGGCCGCCGGAGAGTTTGCCGGCCTTCTGACTCGGATCGAGCCCGGCCTGGGCGATTCGCCGCTCGGCTATCGCGCTGTCCCAGGACGGGTTCAGGCGGGCGCCCAGCCGTAGGTGCTCGGCGACAGTCAGTCCGGCGTAGACCGGGGCGTCCTGGGCGACGAAGCCGACCCGAGCCGAGCCACTGACCGGGCGCTCGCCGAGCACCTCGATCATCCCGGCGGTCGGTTCGAGCAGTCCGCAGGCCAGTTGCAGCAGGGTCGACTTACCCGCGCCGTTCGGGCCGACCAGGCCGACGACCTGGCCCACCGGCACGTCGAGCGTGCAACCGGAGAGCGCGGTGCGGCGACCGTACCGTTTGGTCAGATTTTCCGACCGAAGCACGTTGGTCATGCCCTCGCCTCCGCGAAGGCGCGGAACGTGCTCAGGAACAGCGCCTCGACGCCTTCGTCGTCGAGGCCCGCCTCGCGGGCCTCGACCAGCCACTGTTCCAGCTTCTGCCGCAGCAGCTCCTGTGCCGCGACCGCCGGGCCGTCGAGCGTCTTCGCGATGAAGGTGCCCCGCCCCTGCCGGGCCGTGACCAGACCTTCGTACTCCAGCTCGCGGTACGCCTTCGACACCGTGTTCGGGTTGATCGCGAGCCGGGCCACCACCTCCCGGACAGTGGGCAGTCGGTCGCCCTCATGGAGCACGCCGAGCCGAAGCGCGTGCCGCACCTGCTGGATGAGCTGCATGTACGGCGCGACCCCCGACTTTGCGTTCAAGTAGAAATCGATCATCCGTCCACCCCCGTTCTGCTAGTTCTCTAGCAGAATAACTTATTCTGGCCACGCGTCAAGATCGCCAAACCGAGCGCTGGGTACGGCACGGGTGAGTGGTGCTGTCGGTCAGGTTCCACCGCTCTGCGGGGAACTCCTCGCAGCACCGTGGCGGCACGGCGCCACGGCGGTGGGGCGTCGGGCGGCGCGGTGTCCGGCGTCACCGCCGCAGCGGCGTGATGCCCGTCGCCCAACACGCATCGACGGTGGGCGACGGGCGTAGGCTCGACTTCGTGACGATCGAGCACTCTGCGCCGACGGCCGGTCAGGCAGCGCGTACCGCGACGCCCGCTCCCGAGGGGCGGCGCCTCCTGCGGATCGAGGCGCGCAACGCTGAGACGCCGATCGAGCGGAAACCACCCTGGATCAAGGTCAAGGCCAAGATGGGCCCGGAGTACACCCAGCTGCGCGGGCTCGTCACGCGCGAGGGGCTGCACACCGTCTGTCAGGAAGCCGGCTGCCCGAACATCTACGAATGTTGGGAGGACCGGGAGGCCACCTTCCTCATCGGCGGCGACCAGTGCACCCGCCGCTGCGACTTCTGCCAGATCGACACCGGCAAGCCGGCCGAGTTTGACGCCGACGAGCCCCGCCGCGTCGGCGAGTCGGTGGTCTCGATGGGGCTGCGCTACGCGACCGTCACCGGAGTCGCCCGCGATGACCTGCCCGACGGCGGCGCCTGGCTCTACGCGGAGACCGTGCGGCAGATTCACGCCCTCCGGCCGGGCTGCGGTGTCGAGCTGTTGATCCCCGACTTCAACGCCGTCCCCGAGCAGCTCGCCGAGGTCTTCGGAGCCCGGCCGGAGGTGCTCGGACACAACGTCGAGACCGTGCCGCGGATCTTCAAGCGGATCCGGCCGGCCTTCCGCTACGAGCGGTCCCTGGACGTGATCCGGCAGGCCCGCGCCGCCGGCCTGGTAACCAAGAGCAATCTGATCCTCGGCATGGGCGAAGAGCGCGCCGAGATCTCGCAAGCCCTCCGGGACCTGCACGATGCGGGCTGCGAGCTGATCACCATCACGCAGTATCTGCGCCCCTCCCCCCGCCACCACCCCGTCGAACGCTGGGTCAAGCCGGAGGAGTTCGTCGAGCTTCAGAAGGAGGCCGAGGAGATCGGCTACGCCGGCGTGATGAGCGGCCCGCTGGTCCGCTCGTCGTACCGCGCCGGCCGCCTCTACCGGCAGGCCCTCGCGGCCCGTGGCGACGCCCCGGTTGACCGCGACAGCTGACCGTTTCCGGGTGGGGGCCCCCGCCGTGGTCGCGGCCGCCCTCTCCCTGCCCCACCGGCAGGGAGGGACCTGCTCAGCGCCACAGGGGCGGCCGGCGCCCGGCATGACCAGTACGCCCAGGCCGCGCGAGATTCGCCGACCACTAGACTCGGGGCATGGCAAAGCCCCAGGAGAAGGTCTCGTTCGGCCAGCGGCTGAAGCAGATCGGGATGGTGTTTCGGTTCACCGCCAAGCAGGACCGGTGGTTCGCGCCCCTGGCCTTCGCCGCGGTGGTCATTCCACTCGCGCTGACCGTGGTGGCGTTCTTCGTGTGGGGCTGGCTCTGGATCCCGCTGGGCATCCTGTTGACGCTGCTCTCCCTGCTGATCGTGCTCAACCTGCGCTCCAACCGGGCGATGATGAACGCCGCCGAGGGACAGCCGGGCGCGGCCGCGCAGATCATCGAGAACATGCGCGGCGACTGGCGGGTCACCCCGGCGGTCAGCTCGACCACGCAGATGGACATGGTGCACCTGGTCATCGGCCGTTCGGGAGTGATCCTGCTGGCCGAGGGGAACCCGCAGCGGGTGCGCGGCCTGCTCGGCCAGGAGAAGCGTCGGTTGGCCAAGGTGATCGGCTCGGCGCCGCTCTACGACTACGTGATCGGCCAGGAGGAGGGCGAGCTGCCGGTCCGCAAGCTGCGAATGACGCTGATGCGGTTGCCACGCAAGCTCAGTGGCCGGGATGTCAACGCGCTGGACAAGCGCCTCAAGGCGCTCAGCGCCCGCCCACAGCTACCCAAGGGCGCCATCCCGAAGAACATGCGTCCGCCGAAGGGCGCCTTCCGCCAGGCCCGCGGTCGCTGACCTGCCGCGACCACGGCGGATCGCCCCGCTGACCTGCCCGCGACCGCGGATCGCCCGCTGACCCCGAGCTGGGTCAGCGGGCGACGGGGGCGATGACCGAGCCCGCTGCTCGGTCATGCAGGCCACGGCGGTCGGCATCCATGATCAGGGCAGGTATCACGAGCGCGAGCAGGACACCGCGGAGTAGCGCGCGAAGCACCCCGATCCGACCACCGCTGGTCCAGGAGACACAGCGGACTCGGGTGAGGTACATCCCGGGGGTCTGGGCGAAGAGACCGATGAAGAAGCCGTACTCGACGACGAGCACGAGCACGGGAGCCCACCCGTCGTGGAACGGATCGGCGAAGATACTGGCGACCAGTATGCAGAGCACCCAGTCGATCACTAATGCGCCGAAGCGCGGCCCCAGGCCCGGACTGGCGGAGACGTCGGAGCGGGGCGGTACGGGCTGGTCAGCCGAGGTCGTCACAGCGCTCAAGACTAGCCAGTGCCGCAGCCGGCTACACGCCGACCTACGCCCAAAAAACGGACCAAGCCTCGCAAGTTTCACTACACTGGCACACTGGCCCCTCCCGGGAGCATCAGGACTGACCGCTCCACGCAGCGAAGGCTTCACGGAGCCTCCGCGGAGGACGTAACACGGCAGAAACATTGAAGACATGGCCGGGCAACCGCTCGGCCATAGCGTCGCCAGAAGCCTAGCCACTTCAGTGGACGAGCCAGGAGGACGAGTGTTCGCCAATCCCGAGGAACTCCTGCGTTACCTCAAGAACGAGGACGTGAAGTTCGTCGACGTACGTTTCTGTGATCTGCCCGGCGTGATGCAGCACTTCAATGTGCCCGCCGAGTCGATTGACGACCAGCTCCTCACCGACGGCCTAGCATTCGACGGGTCGTCCATCCGCGGCTTCCAGGCGATCCACGAGTCGGACATGCTCCTGCTCCCGGACGTCGCCACCGCGTTCATCGACCCGTTCCGCGCGCAGAAGACCCTCGCGCTCAACTTCTTCATTCACGACCCGTTCACCCGCGAGGCGTACACCCGCGACCCCCGGAACGTGGCGAAGAAGGCCGAGGCGTACCTGGCGGCCAGCGGCATCGCCGACACCGCCTACTTCGGCGCGGAGGCCGAGTTCTACATCTTCGACTCGATCCGCCACGAGACCTCGGCCCACCAGTCGTACTACTACATCGACTCGGTCGAGGGCTGGTGGAACACCGGCCGTGACGAGGAGGGTGGCAACCGCGGCTACAAGACCGCGTACAAGGGCGGCTACTTCCCGGTGCCGCCGGTTGACCACCACGCCGACCTGCGCGACAAGATCGTCCGTCGGCTGATCGACGCCGGCTACACCGTGGAGCGCTCGCACCACGAGGTCGGCACCGCCGGTCAGGCTGAGATCAACTACAAGTTCTCGACCCTGCTGCACGCCGCGGACCAACTCCAGCTCTTCAAGTACATCGTGAAGAACGAGACCTGGGTCAACGGCAAGACCGCCACCTTCATGCCGAAGCCGCTCTTCGGGGACAACGGCTCAGGCATGCACACCCACCAGAGCCTGTGGCTGAACGGTGATCCGCTCTTCTACGACGAGACCGGCTACGCCGGCCTCTCCGACACCGCGCGCTGGTACATCGGCGGTCTGTTGCAGCACGCGCCGTCGCTGCTGGCCTTCACCAACCCGACGGTGAACTCGTACCGCCGGCTGGTGCCCGGCTTCGAGGCGCCGGTCAACCTGGTCTACTCGCAGCGCAACCGCTCCGCCTGCACCCGCATCCCGGTCACCGGGAGCAACCCGAAGGCCAAGCGGGTCGAGTTCCGCGTGCCGGACCCGTCGGCCAACGTCTACCTGGCCTTCTCGGCGATGCTGATGGCCGGCCTCGATGGCATCAAGAACAAGACCGAGCCGCCGACCCCGATCGACAAGGACCTGTACGACCTGCCGCCGGAGGAGTGGGGCGACGTCAAGCAGGTGCCGGGCTCGCTGCCGGCGGTGCTCGACTCCCTCGAGGCCGACCACGACTACCTGCTCGACGGCGGCGTCTTCACGCCGGACCTGATCTCCACCTGGATCGACTGGAAGCGGACCAACGAGGTCGACCCGGTGCGGCTGCGCCCGACCCCGCACGAGTTCGCGATGTACTTCGACTGCTGAACCCCTGCAGCAACCGGCCGGGTTGCCTCCACAACGTTGTGGAGGCAACCCGGCCGGTTTCGGTTTCACGCCGAGATAGGCGTTGTCGCGGTACTCCCACACGTCGTCAGCCCGGCGGGAACGGGGACCGACCGGCCCGGGACCGCCACAGCCGCGGCACCCCCCACCCGGCAGCCACCACCACCAACCCGGTCATCACCAGCGCCCCCGGCGCCTTCACCAGCCGGGCCAGATTGGTGCCATCCGGCAAGGTGAGAAAGGCCGCCGCCGCGCAGGGCAACACGAACCAGGTCGTCCGCGTCGCGGCCGCCGCCAGCAGGACCAACGGCCAGGTCGCATACCAGGGGTGGAAGACGGGGGCGAGCACCACCGTCGCGGCAAGCGCCAGGCCGGCACCGAGCAGGGCCACCCGAGGCCGCGCCGCCTCCAGCCGGACCACCCGTTGCCGGACATCACCCAACGCGCGCAGGGCCGACCAGGCCCGCCACCACAGCACCACCAGGACCAGCGCCAACAACGCCAACGCCAACGCCCGGACCACCGGCACCGCCACGGGACGCCCACCAACGAGTTCACCGGCATAATCCAGGACCATGCCGACCGCCGTGGGAGGCGATGTCCACTGCTCCAGATCGCCGCTGTGGCGCAGCCCGGCCACCCAGCCCAGGCCCAGGCCGGAGAAGACCGAGACGCCCCCCAGGGCGATCAGAGCGCCCGCGGCCAGCCAGCCGCCATCGCGCAGCACCGACCGCACGGTGAACCGACCGAGCACCGCGGCGAGCGCCGCGAACGGCAGCACCACCACCGCAGTCGCCTTAACCCCCACCGCCAGCCCGAGCAACGCCCCCGCCACCAGCAGCGGCCACGGTCGGCCCGGGAACCGCACCACCACCAGCAGGCCGAGCAGCAGCAGCCCGAGCATCACCGCGTCGTTGTGCGCGCCCGCCACCAGATGCACCCCCAGCAAGGGGCAGGCCAGCGCCAGCCAGACCGCCCGCCGAGTCGGCACCCCCGCTGCCCGCGCCAACCCGAGCAGACACACCGCGACGAGCAGCACCCCGGCCACCGCGATCAGCCGCAAGACCACCACCACGCCGACCAGCCCACCACCGAGCGCCACCGCCAGCGCGGCGAGGAGCACAAAACCCGGCCCGTACGGCGCGGGCGTGTCCCGCCAGATCGGCGAGACCGCATCCGCCCAGGGGCAGCCCGCCACCGCCACCCCGACCGCGTACGGGTCAACGCCCTGCCCGTACGCCCAGCCCTGACAGGCGTACGAGTAGACATCCCGGCTGCCCAGCGGCGGCGCGACGAGCAGCGGCACCGACCACAGCCCGGCAGTGCGGTACGCCCACCCGGTTGACGGCGTACCGTGCCGTAGCGCCCACCACGCACCGGTCAACAGGCCGGTGCCGACCAGCCAGAGCAGGACGGTCAGCGGGCCATCGGCGGCGCGCCACACCCGCTCGTCGGTCGCGTCGGGCAGCGCTCCCCCGAGGTACCCGGCGACGGCCAGCAGCACCGCGCCGACGAGACCGAGGTAGCGGACCGCTCCCGCCCGGACCGGGATCCGCCCGGCCCCGCGCGGAGGCACGCCTGCGCCGGTCACCGGGGTACCTCGGCGGTGGGGAGGGTTGTCGCGCCGGTCCGGCCGACGAGGTGGATGGGCACGGAAGAACATGTTGCCAGTACCGTGGGCGCGGACACGGAGGTAGGCATGCGGGGCACACGGACGGTGGTGGCGACGGCCGCCACGTTGGCCGTGGTGCTCGGCGGCACGTATCTGCTGCTGCCGCCGATGGGCTCGGACCTCGCCGCCCAGGTGGCCCGGGCCGACTTCTTCGCCGCCCACGGTGCCACCCCGGTCGACCTGCGGTGGTACGGCGGGGTCAACCAGTTCGGCTACAGCCTGCTCTCCCCGCCGGTGATGGCGCTGCTCGGCGTCCGGGTGACGGGGGTGCTCGCCCTGGTGGCGTCAACCGTCGCCTTCGCTGCCCTGCTGTGCCGCGTCGACGTCCCCCGGCCGTTGACCGGCGCCCTGGTGGGGGTGGTCACCTTCGCTGGCAACCTGGTCGCCGGCCGGGTCACGTTCGGGCTCGGGGTGGCCTTCGGCCTCGCCGCCCTCCTCGCCCTCACGCTGCCGGCCGGGCGACGACGACTCGTGCCGGCCACCGCCGGGGCGCTGCTGGCCGCCGCGACCAGCCCGGTGGCCGGGCTCTTCGTCGGGCTGGCCGGTGCCGCGCTGCTGCTCGGCCGCCGCTACGTTGACGGCCTCGCCCTGGGGCTGGCGGCAGCGCTGCCGCTCGGGTTCACCGCCCTGCTCTTCGGCGACGGCGGCTGGATGAACATCAGCCGCACCGACACCGTACGGGCGGTGGGGAGCAGCCTGCTGGTGGCGGCGCTGGTGGCGTACCGGCCGGTGCGGGTCGGCGCGCTGCTCGCCGCGGCCGGGGTACTCGGGGCGGCGCTGCTGCACACCCCGGTCGGCCTGAACGCGACCCGGCTGTCGGCGATGTTCGCGCTCCCTCTGCTGGCCGCCGCCGCGACCATCGGCACCGGCCGCTGGTTGCCGCGGCACACCGGCGAGCGAACGCACCCCCGCTGGCCGGCCCGACTCGTTCCCGCCGGCGGCACCGGGCTACGCCGGCGGCGGGCCGGCGGCGGACTCACCCTGGTCGTCCTGCTCGCCGCCGGGTTCTGGTGGCAGCCACCGGTGGTCCCGGCGGACCTGCGCAGCGCCACCGACCCAGCCGCCCGGCCCGCCTACTTCGCGCCCCTGCGCGACTTCCTCGCCACCCAACAACTCACCGGGCGGGTGGAGATCCCACCGACGCGCACCTATCGGGAGTCGGCGGCGCTGGGCGAGGTTCCGCTGGCGCGGGGCTGGCTACGCCAGGCGGACATCGACCGCAATCCGCTCTTCTTCACCACGGTGCCGGGTGCCACCGGCACCGGGGTTCCGCTGACCGCCCAGACCTACCACAGCTGGCTGCGGACGAACGCGGTGCAGTACGTGGCCGTACCCGACGCGCCCCTGTCCTGGGTCGGCCGGGCCGAGGCGGAGCTGGTCCGCGACGGCCTGCCCTACCTGCGCGAGGTGTGGTCCGACCCGCACTGGCGGGTCTGGGCCATGGTCGAGCCGACCCCCCTGGTCGGTGCCCCCGGCACGATCCTGCGGGCCGACGGCGCGACCGTGACGTTCCAGACCGACGGGCCCGCCACGGTCCCGGTACGGGTCCGGCACAGCCGTTGGTTGACCGCCACCGGCGGCACCGTCACGGCAGCCGGCGAGTGGACCGCTGTCACCGTGCCACGGGCCGGGGTCTGGACCCTCGGCAGTTAACGACACTCACCGCTCGCCGACCCGCTCGGCCCAGCGCCGAGGCCGCCGGGTCTGCTACGCCCCGGCGTGCCCGAGGCCGTCCTCAGAGCGCCGTGCCCGAGGCCGTCCTCAGAGCTCGAAGACGCGTTGCATGGCGGCGCGGGAACGGCGACCGGTGCGCAGATAGTCGTCGAGGAACTCGCCCGGATCGTCGCGGCCCAGGAGCCGAACCACCCCCGCCAGGTCCACCCCGTGCCGGGGCAGCTGATCAGTAGCCCGGCCGCGCACCAGCATCAGGGCGTTGCGGACCTGCGCGGTGAGGGTCCAGCCGGCCGTCATCGCCGCGGCGTCGTCCGGGTCCACCAGGCCCGCGTCCCGGGCCGCAGCGAGGGCGTTCAGGGTACGCGTGCCGCGCAGCTGCGGCAGCTGCCCGGCGTGCCGGAGCTGGAGCAGCTGCACCGCCCACTCGACATCGGCCAGCCCGCCCCGGCCCAGCTTGGTGTGGGTAGCCGGGTCGGCGCCCCGGGGCATCCGCTCGGTCTCCACCCGTGCCTTGATCCGCCGGATCTCGACCACCTGCTCCCAGGTCAGGCCCGCCGCCGGATAACGTAGCGGCTCGACCATCGCCAGGAACTCGGCGCCCAGATCCTCGTCACCGCAGACGAACCGGGCCCGCAGCAGTGCCTGCGCCTCCCACACCCGCGACCAGCGGGCGTAGTACTGCTGGTACGCGGCGAGGCTGCGGACCAGCGGCCCCTGCCGCCCCTCGGGGCGTAGGTCGGCGTCAACGCCGAGTGCCGGGTCGGGCGCGGGCATCCCGAGCAGTCGACGTAGCTCCTCGGCGACCGCCCGCGCGGCAGCGCTCGCCGTGCTCTCCGCCATCCCGGCCGGCGGATCGTGGACGAAGAGCACATCGGCATCGGAGAGATAGTTGGACTCGTATCCGCCGAGCCGGCCCATGCCGATCACGGCGAAGCGCAGACCGGGCACCAGCGGCTGGGACGCCCGGGCGGCAGCCAGGGCGGCGGCCAGGGTGGCGTCGGTGACATCCGCCAGTGCGGTGCCGACCGCGCCCACGTCGGTCAGGGCCGGCGCGGCCCGCCCCGGCGCAGCGGGCGGCGACGGCGCCAACGAACCGGCCCGACTCAGCACGTCGGCACAGGCGAGGCGGAGTAACTCCCGACGGCGGAGCGCGCGGACTGCCCGGATCGCCTCCACCGGGTCGCCGGCGTGTCGCGCCGCCGCCGCCGCGAAGCCCTCGCCGAGCACCGGCCGGGGCCGCGCGGCCAGTTCACTCTCCTGCGCGAGCAGACGCAGCGCCTCCGGCTCGCGGGCGAGCAGGTCGGTCACGTACCGAGAGGAGGAGAGCACGCGCGCCAGCCGGCGGGCCACCGGCCCCTCGTCGCGCAGCAGCCGCAGATACCAGGGGGTGCTGCCGAGCTTCTCGGAGACCTTCCGGTAGCTGAGCAGCCCGCGGTCCGGCTCGGGAGCGTCGGCGAACTCGCTGAGCAGCACCGGCAGCAGGGTGCGCTGGATGGCCGCGGTGCGGCTTACCCCACCGGTGAGGGCCTGCAGGTGGCGCAGCGCCCCGGCTGGGTCCTCGAAGCCGAGGATCTCCAGCCGGTTGCGGGCCGCCGCCGGGGTCAGTCGCAGCCCGTCGGCGGGCACCCGGGCGACCGACTCCAGCAACGGCCGGTAGAACAGCTTGGCGTGCAGCCGGCGTACCTCGGCGGCGTGGGTGACCCGCTCGATTCGAAACGCCTCGACGGCGCTGCGTCCCGGTGCCGCCGAGTAGCCGAGCGCCCCCGCCAACCAGCGCAACGCGTCCGGGTCGGTGGGTACGGTGTGGGTCCGGCGCAGCCCCTGCAACTGCAGCCGGTGCTCGACGGCGCGCAGGAAGTGGTAGCCGCGCAGCAACGCCTCCCCGTCCACCCGCCCGACGTAACCACCGCTGACCAACGCGCGCAGGGCGGGAATGGTGCCCGGCACCCGCAGCGCCTCGTCGCCCCGGCCATGCACCAGTTGCAGCAACTGCACCGCGAACTCGATGTCGCGCAGCCCTCCCGGACCGCGCTTGATCTCGCGCTCCTGCTCCGCCGGCGGAATGTGATCGATGATTTTGCGCCGCATGGCCCGAACATCCTCGACCGCCTCCGGGCGCTCCGCGGCCCGCCAGAGCAGCGGCGCGAGCTGCTGAATCCACTCCTGGCCCAGCGCCAGGTCGCCGGCGGCCGGCCGCGCCTTGAGCAGCGCCTGGAACTCCCAGGTCCGGGCCCACCGCCGGTAGTAGGCGAGATGGCTGGCGAGGGTGCGCACCAGCGGGCCCCGCTTCCCCTCGGGGCGCAGCGCGGCGTCTACCGGCCAGGCGACCAGGCCACAGATGTGAATCAGGCGGGTGGCGATCGCGGTCGCCGCGGGAAGGTCGTCGTCCTCGGCCGCGACGAAGATCACGTCAACGTCGGAGACATAGTTCAACTCGTCACCGCCGCACTTGCCCATGGCCACCACGGCCAGCCGGGGCCGGGGCGTACCCTCCGGCAGCTCACCCTGCGCGAGGTCGTAGGCAGCGGTGAGAGTCACGTCGGCCAACGCGGAGAGCGCGGCCATCGTCTGCTCCAGACCCTGGTTGCCGGTCAGGTCGGCCGCGGCGATCCGGAGCAACGCCAGCCGGTACGCCGACCGCAGCTGGGCGATCGAACCGTCTGCGCCGGTCAGCTGGAGCCGACCGTCGGCGGTGGGCGCCAGTCCGTCCGCGGTGCTCCGGAGGTCAGCCCACTGGCCCGGGTTGGCGACCAGGTGGTCGCCGAGCGCCGAGGAGGCGCCGAGGACGGCGACCAGGCGCCGCCGCAGCCCCGGATCGTCGTACAGGTCGGCGAGGAGCCTGGACGCGGCTCCCATCCCCGCCGGGTCAGCGCCACTGGCCGTTTCACCGGCTCCCGCGGCCCGATATTCGGCCTCCACCAGCCGGTGCAGCTGGCGCAGCGCCAGATCCGGATCGGCGGCCCGGGACAGCGCGGCTAGTAGCTCCGCCGCCCGCTGGTCCGCGGGTTCCTGCGTCTCCGGCTGCCAGAGCGCCAGGCCCGCCGGGCCGAGCAGGTCGCCCGCACGGACGCTGTTGTCGCTGGTGCCGAAGCCGTAGCGGGCGAGCCGTCCCGCGGCCCGGGTCGGCCGTTTCATTCGTGCCCGAGCAGCGGCAGGCTACGGCGGGCCCCCTCGTCCAGCTCGCCGCAGGCCAGGGCGGCGAACCGCGCCGCGAAGGGCTGCCAGACCTCCTCGACATCGACCATCACCGCGGCGCAGGCGGCGACGACCAGCTCCGGGTCATAGTCCAGCTCGGCGAGCAGGTCCGAATCCGCCGCCCAGTCGGCGACCATCGCGGTGTCGCACTCGATGTGGAACTGCAGGCCCCAGGCGCGGTCACCGAGGCGGAAGGCCTGATGCGGGTAGCGGGTGGAGGCGGCCAGCAGGGTCGCCCCGACCGGCAGCTCAATGATCTCGTCGGCGTGCCACTGGAACACGTCCGGGATCAACGGCACGTACTTGAAGAGCGGATCCGTCTCGGCGGCGTCCCGGCGGCCCACCACCGCGGGACCGACCTCCGGCCCGGACTGGCTGCGCTCGACCGTTCCGGCGTGCGCGGTCGCGAGCAGTTGCGCGCCCAGGCCGATCGCCAGGGTCGGCACCCGGTGCCGGACCGCCTTGCGCGACAGCGCCTCCACCCGCGGGAGCCAGGACGCCGACGGCTCACCATCGGGCAGTGGGTACGCCTGCTGCCCACCGCCGAGGACAACCAGCGCCGCGTATCCGTCCAGGTCGGCCGGGAGCTCGTCGCCGACGTGCGGCCGGGCGAGGTGCAGCCGCAGCCCGGCTTCGGTCAGCCACTCCCCGAGCCGACGCGCGTCTTCGGCCGGGTCATTTTCGATCACCAACGCGGTTGCCACGCCGTCGAGGCTATCCCGTGCCACCGGCAGGGGGCTGGTTAGGCTCGATTGTTGTGATCACCGATGAGGTACTCCGTCCGCCCGCGCTGCGTCCGGGCGACACCGTACTCCTGGTGTCGCCGTCCGGGCCCACCCGGCCGGAGCGGGTCGCCCGCGGCATCGAGTTGCTGACCAGCTGGGGTCTGCGGCCGGTGCCGGCCCCCAACGCGTACGCCCGCCAGGGCTACCTCGCCGGCGCGGACGAACTGCGGGCGGCGGACCTGAACGCCGCGTTCACCGACCCCGCCGTGCGGGGGATCATCTGCACCCGGGGCGGGTACGGTGCGCAGCGCATGGTGGACGCGATCGACATGGCAGCCGTCCGCCGGGATCCGAAGGTGGTGGCCGGCTTCTCCGACATCACCGCCCTCCAGTTCGCGCTCTGGCGGGGGGCCCGGTTGGCCGGGCTACACGGCCCCGGCGCGGCCTGGCGGGACGAACGGACGGCGTTGAGCTCCGCGCAGTCACTACACGCCGCGCTGACCACCACCGAACCGGTGACGGTGGCCGCCCGGGAGGGCGAGGAGACCTTCGGCGTCCGGGTCCCGGGTCGGGCCGGCGGCCGGCTGCTCGGCGGCAACCTCTGCCTGATCGTGGCGTCGATCGGCACGGTGGACCTGCCGGACCTGACCGGGGCGGTGCTGCTGCTCGAGGAGATACAGGAACCCCCCTACAAGATCGACCGGATGCTCACCCAACTTCGCCGGGCCGGGGTGCTGGCCGGGCTGGCCGCGGTGGCGGTCGGGCAGTTCACCGACTGCGCCGACGGGTGGGCGGTGGACGTCGCCGATGTGCTCACCGACCGGCTGGGGGACCTCGGCGTCCCCGTCCTCGGTGGATTGCCGATCGGGCACGGGGTGGGTCAGCTCACTGTTCCGGTCGGCACCGAGGCGGTGCTGGACGCGGACGCCGGCACTCTCACCGTCGCCCCGGCTGTCCGCGGCTGACCCGGCCGTCCGGCGCACCGGCTGTCCGGTGAGCCGCCGGAGCAGTGGTCGGTTCACCGGCTACCCCGGGCATTGCCCAGATTGCCAGCTGGCACATAGCTTCGCCACGGTGTTCCTCCAGCGGGAGCGGTCACTGTCGGTCGGGTAATGCATCACCGACGAGTTGGAGGATCACCATGTCCCGCACGATTCGTAAAAAGCACCTACTGGCCGGGCTCGCCGCGGCCGGCGTGCTCGGCGTCGGCGTGGCCGCACCGGCCGTGGCCGCTGACAACACCTCGCCCTCCCCGAGCGCCAGCGCCGTCGCCGAGAAGGGCGCAGACAAGGAGCAGCAGCGCTCCGACCGGCAGGCCGCGTTCGCCGAGGCGCTCGCCGAGAAGCTTGGCGTTGACGTGAACAAGGTAACCACGGCGTTGGAGGAACTGCGCGAACAGCGGGCGGCCGACCGGCCCGAGCGGGGCGAGCGGCCCGAGCGGGGCGAGCGGGGCGAGCGGGGCGAGCGGGGCGAACGCCCGGACGCCGCTGACCGGCAGGAGGCGCTCGCGCAGCGCCTGGCCCAAGCGGTCGAGGAGGGCACGCTCACCCAGGAGCAGGCCGACGCGATCACCGCGGCGGCCGAGGCCGGCATCCTCCGGGGCCCGGGCGGGCCGGGCGGGCACGACGGCTCCGTGGGTAAGTAGTTCGCCCCGCCGGCGGACTTCCCGGGCGGCGCGCCGGTAGCCCGGCGCGCCGCCCTTCGCGGACCGAGCTGCGGCACCTCGCCCGCACCGCGGTCCTCGTCGGTCCCGGTCGGATCCGAACCAACCACCGGCAGCCCGACGGTGGTGCTGGAGTCGATGGGCAAGGTCGGCCGGCACGCAGTCCGACGCCAGGAGCAGGACCGGCCGGGGCCGGCGGATCAGAGCGAGAGGTAGTGCTGCCGCTCGTACGGCGTGACCTCGCGGCGGTACTGCTCCCACTCGGACCGCTTGTTGCGCAGGAAGAAGTCGAAGACGTGCTCGCCGAGCACCTCGGCGACCAGTTCGGAGCCGGCCATCACATCGATCGCCTCGGCGAGGTTCTCCGGCAGCGGCTCGTACCCCATCGCCCGGCGCTCGGCGCTGGTCAGCGACCACACGTCGTCCTCGGCGCCCGGCGGCAGCTCGTACCCCTCCTCGATACCCTTGAGGCCGGCGCCGAGCATCACCGCAAAGGCCAGGTACGGGTTGGTCGCCGAGTCGGGCGATCGGACCTCGACCCGGGCGGAGTTCGGCTTGCCGTACGCCGGGACCCGGACCAGCGCGGAGCGGTTCAGATGCCCCCAGCAGACGTACGCGGGGCTCTCGGTGACCCGGTTCGGCAGGGCCTGCGGGAAGAGCCGTTTGTACGAGTTGACCCACTGGTTGGTGACGGCCGTGTACTCCCGGGCGTGCACCAGCAGGCCGGCGATGAACGCGCGGGCGACCTTGGAGAGCTTCCTCGGGTCACCGGCGTCATGGAACGCGTTGCGCTCCCCCTCGAACAGCGAGAGGTGGGTGTGCATGCCGCTGCCCGGCTGGTCGGTGAAGGGCTTCGGCATGAAGGTGGCCTGCACGCCGGTGGAGAGCGCCACCTCCTTGACCACGTGCCGGAACGTCATGATGTTGTCGGCGGTGTTGAGCGCGTCGGCGTAGCGCAGGTCGATCTCCTGCTGACCGGGGGCGACCTCGTGGTGGCTGAACTCGACGGAGATTCCGATCCGTTCCAGCGCGAGTACCGCCTGTCGGCGGAAGTCCCGCGCGACCGCGTGGGTGGTGTGCTCGAAGTAGCCACCGGTGTCGACCGGGGTTGGCACCGAGCCGTCGGGCGCCCCATCCTCCAGCAGGTAGAACTCGATCTCTGGATGGGTGTAGTAGGTGAAGCCCTTCTCCGCTGCCCGGGACAGCGCCCGACGCAGCACGTGACGCGGGTCGGCCCAGGACGGGCTGCCGTCGGGGAGCAGGATGTCGCAGAACATCCGGGCACTCTCGCCGCTGACCCCGCCCTCGAAGGGGAAGACCTGGAAGGTGGTCGGGTCCGGCATCGCCACCATGTCAGATTCGACGACCCGGGCGAAGCCCTCGATCGCCGAGCCGTCGAACCCGATGCCCTCCTCGAAGGCGGACTCCAACTCCGCGGGGGCCACCGACACGCTCTTCAGCGTGCCCAGCACATCCGTGAACCACAGCCGGACGAACCGGATGTCCCGCTCTTCCAGCGTACGGAGGACAAACTCCTGCTGACGGTCCACTTCCACCCCTTACTACCCTATTGTCCACTTTCGGCCCGCCAACGACCGGCCTGACCGATCAGTTTCCACCGGCCTCGTTACGCCGACGTTACGCGACCTTCCCACGCCCGCACCGGCCTGTCCCACCCCCGCCACAACCAGCTGGGAGCCCCCTTCCCCGCACGCGCCATACCCCGCTCGGACCGCTGCGGCAAGATAGGGACATGACCACCCTGCGTCTCGCACTCTGCCAGGTCAACCCGATCGTCGGTGACCTCGTCGGCAACGCCACGATCATCCGGGAATGGGCCCGACGCGCCGCCGACGCCGGCGCCCAACTGGTTGCCTTCCCGGAGTTGACCCTGACTGGTTACCCGGTCGAGGACCTGGTTTTCCGCCGCTCCTTCATGGAAGCGTCGAAGGCGGCGCTGGGCCGGCTCGCCGCCGACCTCGCCGCGGATGGGTTGGGCGACCTGCCGGTGGTGGTCGGCTACCTGGACGCGGACGGCCCACCACAGGTCAGCGGCGACGCCGAGCCGGGGCACGGGGCGCGTAACGCGGCGGCCCTGCTGCACGGCGGGAAGACCGTGGCCACCTACTTCAAACACCACCTGCCCAACTACGGCGTCTTCGACGAGGACCGCTACTTCGTGCCCGGCGAGACGCTGTCTGTGGTACGAGTCGGCGGGGTGGATGTCACGCTTACCATCTGTGAGGACCTGTGGCAGGTCGGGGGGCCGTTCGCCGCCGCCCGGCAGGCCGGCGTCGGCCTCGTTATCAACATCAACGGCTCGCCGTACGAGCTGAAGAAGGACGACGTCCGGCTACCGCTGGTCCGCCGCCGGGCCGCCGAGGCCAGGGCCACCATCGCGTACGTCAACATGATCGGCGGCCAGGACGAGCTGGTGTACGAGGGCGACTCCATGATCGTGACGGCGGAGGGGGAACTGCTCGCCCGGGCGCCGCAGTTCGTCGAGCACCTGCTGGTACACGACGTGGATCTCCCTGCCGCCACCGACGGCCCACCCGCCGACATCGAACTGGCCGACGGGATGCGGGTGCTCCACCGCCACATTGAATCGCTGCCGGCCACGCCCACCGAGAAGTCGGCGGCCGGGGGGCTCCTCGAACCGGCGGCCGACGAGGCGGAGGTGTGGCAGGCGCTCGTGCTGGGCCTGCGTGACTACGTCGACAAGAACCGCTTTCCCACCGTGGTGCTCGGCCTCTCCGGCGGCATCGACTCGTCGGTCGTGGCGGCCCTGGCCGTTGACGCGCTCGGCGCGGACCGGGTGGTCGGGGTGTCACTGCCGAGCCAGCACTCCTCCGAGCACTCCCGGGAAGACGCAGCGGAGTTGGCCCAACGCACCGGACTGGACTACCGGGTCGAGCCGATCCAGCCGATCGTCGACACGTTCCTGGCCAACCTGTCACTCTCCGGCCTCTCGGTGGAGAATCTCCAAGCCCGGGTCCGCGGGGTGATCCTGATGGCGCTGTCGAACCAGGAGGGCCACCTGGTGCTGACCACCGGCAACAAGAGCGAACTGGCGGTCGGCTACTCCACCCTGTACGGCGACTCGGTCGGCGGTTTCAACCCGGTCAAGGACGTCTGGAAGACCCTGATCTGGCAACTCGCTCGGTGGCGAAACGCCGAGGCGGTCCGCCGCGGCGAGACCCCGCCGATCCCGGAGAGCTCGATCAACAAGCCCCCGTCGGCCGAGCTCAGCCCCGGCCAGCTGGACTCCGACACGCTGCCGGAGTACGACCTGCTCGACCCGATCCTCATCGGCTACATCGACGGCGATCTGGGCCGGGACGGGTTGATCGAGGCCGGCCACGACCCGGCGCTCGTTGAGCAGGTGCTGCGGATGGTGGATACCGCCGAGTACAAGCGGCGTCAGTCCGCCCCCGGCACGAAAATATCGATGAAGGCCTTCGGGCGGGACCGCCGCCTACCGATCACCAACCGCTGGCGCGAGGACGGCGGAGCGGCCGAAGCAGCCGCGCGCCTCGGGGAGTGACATCTTGCACTGCCCCCTGCCGCGACCCGCGGTGCGGTGCGACGATCGCGGCAGAGCCCGGGGACCGCGTACGCGGCCTCGAGGAAGGAGAGAACCATGCTCGAATCCAGCCCAGCCGAGGTGACCGCCCTCTACGGCGGACCGGCGACCCGACGGGTCCGCGCCCGCGACCTGCTCGCCGCGAAGGAGCGTGGCGAGCGGTGGGCGATGCTCACCTCGTACGACCAGTACACGGCGGGGATCTTCGACGCCGCCGGCATCCCGGTGCTGCTGGTCGGTGACTCGGCCGCGAACAACGTCTACGGCTACGACACGACGCTACCGGTGACCCCCGACGAGCTGCTTCCCCTGGTCCGGGCCGTGGTCCGGGCCACCCGGCAGACGCTGGTCGTCGGCGACCTGCCGTTCGGCTCCTACGAGGAGGGACCGACCGCGGCCCTGCGCACCGCCGTACGGTTCATGAAGGAAGGCCGCTGCCACGCGGTCAAACTGGAGGGTGGCCGCCACTACGCCGAGCAGATCGCCGCGATCGTTCGAGCCGGCATTCCGGTGATGGCGCACATCGGCTTCACCCCGCAACGGGAACACACCCTCGGTGGATACCGAGTCCAGGGCCGGGGTGACACCGCCGAGGAGGTGCTCGCCGACGCCCACGCGGTCGCCGAGGCGGGGGCCTTCGCGGTGGTACTGGAGATGGTCCCCGGCGATGTGGCGAAACGGGTAACCGCCGAGCTGACCATCCCGACCGTGGGCATCGGCGCTGGCCCGGACACCGACGCCCAGGTGCTGGTCTGGCAGGACATGGCGGGTCTCCGTACCGGTCGGACACCCCGCTTCGTCAAGCGCTACGCCAACCTCGCCGACACCCTGGGCGAGGCGACCCGTCGGTTCGCCGACGAGGTCCGCGACGGTGGGTTCCCCAGCACCGAACACACCTTCTGACCGGGCTGGCGGTGGCCCGGCCAACACCGGGCCGCCGCCGACCGGCCACTCAGGAGGAAAGAGGTAAGATCCTCGATCGTGCTTAAAACAAGTTTCATCCGGGCCCTACTGATCCCTACCGCCATCCTCGCCCTCACCGCCTGCGGCGGCGAAGACGACTCGGAGCCAGCCGCCTCCGAGTCGAACTCCCCCTCCGCGGCTTCCTCGTCGGCCCCAGCCGCAGCTGCCGCCAAGAGCGACGAGGAGCTCTGCGAAGCCTTCAAGGAAAGCCAGGAGCAGTTCCAAAAGACCTTCACGGAGACTATGGCGGATTTCCTCACGGCGACCGAGGAGGAAATGGAAAGCGCGATCGGTGAGCTCATGACCGAAATGGCGACGGAGGTCACCGAGATCGCCGCTACCGGCAACGCCGACAGCGAGGTCACCGCCACCCTGGAGGCACTGAGCATGGAGGCCGAGAAGGCGGCCGCCAACCTGGACAGCGCGGACGACGCCGCCTACGAGGCGGCCGGCGAAGCCGCCGTCGCGGCTTGCCAGAAGGTTGGCGTAGAGATCAATTACTGATCGCGAATCGGCAGGCCGGACAGCCCCGGCTGGCCAGGATGCCGCTCGTGTGCTCCGCCGGGATTCCGGCGGAGCACACACCCTCCGCCCACGTCCACCCACAACCCCACGGCGGCAGCGCATCATGATCCGCTGCGAGCCAGGGCTGCCCGGGCAGCAGGCTCCCACCCGGAGCGCACGCCCCGACGGGTCTCCAATGGGGATCAATCCGGGTAGCATTACCTTCCGTGCGTAAGACAACTCTCTTCCAGGCTCTGCTGGTCCCCGCCGCGGTCCTTGCCCTCACCGCTTGCGGAGGGGACGACCCGGAGCCGACGGCATCCGGGACACCGACGACCGATCCCACGACGGCCTCCTCCTCGGCGCCACCTGCGGATGCCGCCGGCAAGGGCGACAAGGAGCTCTGCGAAGCCGCCAACAAGGCCAATATGGAGCTCCGGCAGACCCTGCTCGACGCCGTCTCCGGAGGCGAGGAGCCGGATACGGAGCTGTACCAGGAGATCTTCACCGGGTTGGCGACCGAGTTCGGCGCCATCGCCGCCACCGGAGACGCCGACAGCGAGGTTGCCGCCGCGCTGTCCGCGTACAGCGCGGAGGCCGGCAAGGCAGCTACCGCCGGCAGCCCGGAAGCTGCCGACAACCCCGCCTTCAACAAGGCCACCGACGCGGCCGTCGAGGCCTGCCAGGCGGTCGGGGTTTCCCTCGACCTCTGACCCGCACAGCAGTTTGGGCTAACCGACGAACGTCTGCCGATTAGCTGTGGCTCGGTAGGACAATGGTGCGGCCCGCTGGAAGCCCAGCGGGCCGCAGCACGTTTCGCCCCACCTCCGAACGCCGCCCCGACGGCGGGACGCATCCGGCCCCCACCACCTTCAGAGGTCGGTGACCCGGATGCCGGCGTGGGCCTTGTAACGCTTGTTGATAGCGATCAGGTTCGCCGTGAAAGCCTCGATCTGGTGGGCGTTCCGCAGGCGACCGGCGTAGATGCCACGCATGCCGGGGATCCGGGCGGCGAGGGCACCGACGATGCCGGCCAATTCCCGCTCCTCGGTGCAGATCAGCACGTCCAGCTCGATCCGATCAATCTGCGGATCCGCCAGCAACGGAGCACTGACGTGGTTGAACGCCGCGCACACCCGGGACTGCGGCAGTAGCGCGGCGGCCTGCTGGACGGCGCTACCCTCCGCCACGGTGAGGGCGTAGGGGCCCTGCTTGTCGAAGCCGAGCGGGTTGACGCAGTCGATCACGATCTTCCCCGCGAGAGGCTCGGCGAGCGCGCCGACGATGCTGGCGTGGCCGTCCCACGGCACCGCGACTACCACCACATCGCTGCGCCGCGCGACCTCCTCGTTGTCGGCCCCGGTGACGCTCGCGCCGGCAGGCACCCCGGGCAGGGCCGCGATCTCCGCAGCGGACTGGGCAGCGCGCTCGGCCGAGCGGGAACCGATCAGCACGGTCTGGCCAGCACGGGCGAACCGGTAGGCGAGACCACGCCCCTGGTCGCCCGTGCCGCCGACGATACCGACAGTGAGCCCGGACACATCGGGTAGGTTGCTCGCGTCGTAAGCCATGCGAACATCCTCGCAAACCGCCGATGCACGAGCAGCAGTCGATGCTGTGACAATCCCCGCTGGGGTCAGGCCCGCTCCACCGGAATCCACAGTTCGGACTCCGCGGTCGCGCCGTCCGCCGCGACACTGGTGCGGGATATCTCCGGACCCGGACGACTGCGGTACGGGTTAGCCGGGAACCACAGGGTGAAGACGTCCCGCCACAGATGCTGGACGGTCTGCGGGAACGGACCGGAAGTGGTGAAGACCGCCCACCTGCCGGCGGGGACCGCCATCGCGTCGAGCCCCTCCGGGGCACTCGCGCCGGTGACCACACCGTGCCAGTAGTCCAGCTCACCGCCCTCCGCCCGGCCATCAGCGATCTTGGTGCTGACGTTGACGATGCCCTTTGGTTCCTGGTCGGACAGCGCCGCCATCCGGTTTACTGTCTCCTGATCAATACTCCGGACGAACTCAACGATCGCGGGGTTCATCCCCTCGTGCACCAGGGGCACCCGGGCTCGCCGGCCCACCAGGCGGAAACCGTCCTTGTCAACGATCCGGTAATCCATACTGCTACTCCCGTCGATGGTGAGACGGAAGGAGATCCGGGGCTGGGCACGCAGAGTCGCCCCCGTACGGCGGGCCTCGCCCGGACTGACGCCGTGCACGGCCTGAAACGCCCGGCCAAACGCCTCGGCGGAGCCATAGCCGTACCGCACCGCGACGTCGAGCAGCGACTGCTCCCCCGACAGCACCTCCGCCGCGGCGACGGTCAGTCGCCGACGGCGGACGTACTCGGACAGTCCGATCCCCGCCAGTGCGGAGAACAGCCGCCGCAGGTGGTACTCCGACGTCGCGGCGATCCGCGCCAGTTCGGCCACGTCGACCGGCTGGTCGAGTCGCTGCTCGAGGTGGGCCATGACATCGTTGAGCCGCTTCAGCACCCGGACCTCCTTCCCTCGTGCCCACGACGCTAGGGCCACGCGGGTAGCACCAACCCGACAAGCTATGCCAGATTCGATCAGGTCATCCCAGCCTGGGGTGGCTACCCGGCGGCGGTGCCACGCGTTGCGGGACCAGGCTCCGGTGCACCGTTCCAGTCGACGAGTTGGACGATGACCCCGTTCGGTTCGCGGACCTGGAAGGCGCGCTCACCCCACTCCTCGGTGGTCAGCGGCATAGTGATCTTGACGCCCTCGGCCTGTAGCCGCGCCAGCTCGCCCTCCAGATCGTCGACCACGAACGCCAGAATCACACCACGGGCGTGGTCGTCACGCTGGTCATCGGGGAGGGTGGCGAGTCCACGCTGCAGGAAGACAACGTGGGCACCGGCGTCGTCGCGGGTCAGCGAGGCAAACCCGTCCGCGGCCATCTCCTGACGAAACCCGAAGTGCTTGGTCAGGAAGGCGGCAGCGGCGGGGACATCCTCGACATTGAGTGATACGGCAGTGGAGGTGATCTTCATGGAAGAGTCCTTCTCGCGATGATCCGAATACGTCATACGTCGTACGCTGTACATTATACAGCGTACGGAGAAATTTGGAGATGACTATGCGTGCACCTGACGTAACCGGCGGCGGAGACCCCGCGCGTACGCTCGCTCTGCTCTGGCGAGAGCCGTCGACGGCGGCGCGCCGAGGCCCGCAACGCGGCCTCAACCTGGACGCGGTGATCGAAGCGGCGACCGCCGTCACCGACACCGAAGGACTAACCGGTCTGACCATGCGTCGCGTCGCCCAGGAACTGCGGGTCTCCCCCATGACCCTCTACACGTACGTGCCCGGCAAGGCGGAGCTACTCGACGTGATGCTCGACGCCGCGTACGGCCGGATGTCGCGCGCCGACACCACCGGACAACCCTGGCGAGTACGGCTGACCGCGGTGGCCGAGGAGAACCGGACGCTCTTCGAGACCCATCCGTGGACCGCGACGGTCTCCACGCTTCGGCCCCCGCTCGGCCCGGGCGCGATCGCCAAGTACGAGCACGAGCTGACCGCCCTGGACGGCTTGGGCCTCGACGACATCGAGATGGACGCCTGCCTGACCCTTCTGCTGAGCTTCGTCCAGGCAAACGCCCGAGTCGCCGCCGAGGCCCGGGCCACTGCCCAGCTCACCACTATGACCGACGAACAGTGGTGGGCGGCCGCCGGGCCGCTGCTGGCCCGGGTCCTCGACCCCGCGGCCTACCCGCTGGCCACTCGGGTTGGCAACGCCGCCGGCACGGCGCACGGCAGCGCCCACGACCCCGCCCACGCCTACGAATTCGGCCTCCGCCGCCTCCTGGACGGGCTCGCCACCCTCATCGAACGCGCAACACCCGCGGCATGAGGGAACTCCTGATCCCGATCCAGGACGATCAGCGACTGGTGAGGTTCCGAATGTTCACTCGGCGGGGCGACGGAGCAGAGTGACGGCGAAGTCGCTCTCCTCCCGCCACGGACGCAGATCCCAGGTGGCGAAACGCTGCTCCCGGCGTAGCCCGGCAGCAGCCGAATCGTCGTCGAAAGCCGACAGCGGGTAGCCCCGGTCCGTGCCGAAACCAACCGCCACGATGCCGTCGGGACGCAGGTGGGCCGCGATCCGGCGGAGGACGTCGGCCTCGGTGCCCGCAGCGACGAAGGTCATCACATTGCCGGCGACCACAGCGGCGTCGAAGGGTTCCGGCTCGTCGGCGGCGGCCAGATCGAGTTCAGCCAGGTCAGCTACGAGCCAGCGCGGACCGGGATAGGCGGCCCCCGCCGCCTCGACCAAGACGGGATCGGCGTCAACACCCACCACGGTGTGCCCCCGCAAGGCCAGCGCGGCCCCGACCCGACCAGTGCCGCAGCCGGCATCGAGGACCCGAGAACCTGGCGCTACCAGGGCATCGATCAGCCGGGCTTCGCCGGCGAGGTCCGCCCCCTCCGCCGCCAACCGACGGAATCGGTCGATGTACCACTGGGAGTGCTCTGGGCCGGTGTCGGTCACCCATCGGGTCGGCTTTGCCATGACGACAACCGTATCCCCTCGGATCTTCGGTCAGTCCGGCGCCGGTCACCGCTGGCTCCAGCCCCAACCAGCGGTTTCCCACCCGCGGCGGGGCTGGTATTCGCCCGGACATGGCTGTTGGCCGGCACCCGGTTCGGGTGCCGGCCAACAGTTTCTTTCCCCCTTTGTGTGGGTCAGGTCTGCGGGGGTTTGTTTGTGGGTGGTGCGGGTGGGGTCAGCTGG
>NZ_AZWO01000043.1 GCF_000514775.1 Salinispora pacifica CNR114
CGCAGCCACCAAGACCAACAACTAAAGATCAACCAAACCAAGGTGGTCCAGCTTCAGCCGGACCACGGTGGTCAAGTTTGGGGCGGTGTTGACACGTGGCGGGTGGGGTTACGCCCGGGCTTCCCGAATCAGTGTCAGTCGCCAACGCGGATCGTCTTGCGGCGAGTGCCAACCGTCGCCCTCGTCAGCGTGGTGTCGAGATCTCGGTGATCGTGGCAGTTCCTTGTATGGACAGAACTTCGTGCACGGCGATCGTCTGGTCAGGTCGGAGATCACGCCACACGTCCGGGCTCAGGGGTGCCAGACGGATCGGTCCGGAAGCTCCGACTGTCAGTTCTGGAGCGTCCGCGACCCAGATTCGCGCGACCCGAAAGTTGGGATGCCCGTCGGGCATGTGCTGGCCAATGTGCCACACCGGCCGCAACACGCCCTCACCAGGTATCGGGATTCGCCGGCCTCCATCAGCGACCGGCACGAGCGTCAGCCGGGCACGGAAAATCCCGTGGATGCTCCCCCATCGCCGCCATCGGCACCATGTGGCCGTGTCGGTGAGCCACATCAGCTCCGCAGCCTCGATCAGCAGGTCCCACCACTGCGCACCGGCAGGCCAGTCATCGAGGTCGGCGAGGAGATCAAGAGCGACTTCCCACCCGTTGTGCTTGAGATACTCCGCCACGTCGGCGACTGTCGCTCCAGCCTCATTGGTGGCGATGGCCGGAACCATCGTGACCGCTCGGTCTAACAGCTCAGGAACATCCACCTCAGCATTGTCCGGCGGCACCGCCTACTCGGCGACGACCTTATCCGGCGGTGCACGCCGCATGCCGAGCGTGTCCGCGGTCAGGACGCCCCGGGACGGCACGCGCGGAAAGCATGAAGCCAGTGTCGTATCTGCTCATCGTCGTGCAGGTACGGGCCGTCCTTAACGTGGCGCAGGTCGATGCCGCACAGCTGAGTCAGCGCCCACCAGACATCCTCGTCTTCTACACCGCCGCCATCCAGTTCGGTGACCCACTGAGCAGCCCATCGGTCGACCTCGTCGCGTGACTGACTTCTACCCAGGAGCGCCAGGAGCCTTGCCTCGATTTGGTCTCGACTCCGCGGCGGGCGAGAACTCGAGGACATCCGCCAACCTTGCCGGCTGCCGGTCCACGCAATCCGTGGACCGGCAGCCGCGGCCGGACGTCCTGGCCACCGTGTCGGGCGCGCGGATCACGATCGATCAGGTCCGCGCGCTGATGATCGAGCGCCCGCTGCCGGCGGTCCTGATTCCCGACCAGTACGCCGGCCCTTGGGAAGAGGCGCTGGACCGGGCGATCCGTGACGAACTGTTCACTCGCGATGCCGCGCGTTGAGGCATCAAGGCGTCTACCCGGTCCCAGCAGATGGCCGAAACTCATCAAGCGGGAGTAACGCGCCGGTGCCGGCCTGATCGTCGAGGAGGTCACCGATGTCGAAGCTCGCATCTGGTACGAGGACCATCGCGAACTGTTCGGCAAGGTGGCCCAGGCGGAGGTGGCCTGGGGGCAGAGCTCACCGACGGCCCGCGGGCCAGGACGCTCCTGCACCAGGTCGCCGGCACCGACCAGGCGACGTTCCTGCTGGCGGTGCGCGCGGCCGGTGCGGCGCGCAGCGACGCGGATACCATCGACCACAAAGCGAGGGCGCCGACCCGATGATCGCCCGAGCGGCGTTCGCCGTCGGCACCGCCGGTGGCGTCGGCCTCGCGCCGGACCCGGCGAACCACAGGCTCGCTTCTCCAACCAACGGCACCAGCGACCAGCGGGCGCAAGCGTTGCGAGCGCGGTCAGTCCGGAAACGACGCAGCCGGGATGCGGCGAAGCCCTGTAGAGGATGAGTTCCTCGCACACGGGCCTCGGTCGCGGGTGCGCTCCCGTGGCACGGCGGTGGCGAGCCCATACGCCGACACCACTCGGCACGCCCGGCGCCAGGCCAGCTACACGGCGCCGCTGGTCTGCGCTGCAACTGCTGCGTGCCCACCGGGTGGCCGCTGTCCGGGCAGGTCGGGCGGCCGACCCTCTCGCCGTCTCGCTGTCTCGCTGACAGCCCTCCTCCAGGGGGGGGTGGACCGCCGACGGCACTGCTACTCCTCCATCCGCAGGGCGGCGAAGTGCATGTGAGCTGCAACTATGTTGATCATCCGAGGTCGATATAGTCCAGCTCTCTCTCGTTTTCGTAGTACGATAATATCGTGGCGTGGAGGTACATAGATCAGCGCGGAAGCATGGCGTGGCTAACGCCGACGTCATCCACGCTGCAAACCACTGCCTCCACGAGAGCGAGGTTGACGGCGACGAGCCGCCTAGCCGAGTCCTGTACCTGGGCCCTGATCGCGCCGGGAACCTGCTTGAAGTCGTCTGCATTGTGCGTGACGACGGCAGCGAGCTGGCCATTCATGCGATGCAGATGCGGCCGAAGTACCGAAACCTACTTCCAGGGAGGGGGCGATCATGAGCGAGTCACGCAAGCGCACCTCCGGTGGCGTGGAACTCACCGATGAACTCATCGAACGCCTTGCGTCGGAGGCCGAGCAGGGGTATGACACGACACAGTTGCGACCTCGTCGGCGGGGTCGCCCCGCGATCGGGTCGGCGCCAGCGGTCGTCTTCCAGGTCCGGCTCGACCCCGACCTCCATGAGGCGCTTATGACGGCGGCCAACGACGCTGGCATCTCTCCCAGTGAACTGGCCCGCCGTGCGCTACGCGCTTACCTCGAAGGTCCGGCCACTGCTTCCGGCAGGGTTGTCGATACGCCAGAAAGCGGGACGGCCTCGGCCGACGGGGATGACGCGGCCGTTTGCGCCGACGCAGAGACAACCGGAACTGAACCGGCTGCACCTGACGATGCTGAGAACCTCGCGAAATTTGCCGACGGGCTGCGCGACTTGCAGCGGGCAACTGGCATGACTGTCCGCAAATGGAGCAAGCTGGTCGGTCTGTCGCCATCAACGGTGTACGCCGCCTTGTCCGGCCGCACGAGGCCCACATGGGCTGTCGTAAGCCGGATTCTCCGTGCGGCCGGTGAGGACCCTGCGCCGTGGCGCATTCGTTGGGAACGGCTCCCGTACCGGAGTAGCGCGACACTCGATCTGGTCGCTAAGGCCGGTGCAGGCCGTGGCGTGTCCCGCGATGTTGTGTCCGTTCGGCTTGATCCCGAAATCATGCCTGTGGCGGATCGTGACGAGGCCCACGCCTCCGACGTTCCGTCAACCTCCTTCCCCTGCAACGACGCGGGCAGCAAGTACGCCACCGGCGTGCAGGAGAAGGCCGAACGTGACGCCCGCCGGAGTACGTGCTGGGCAGGACCTGAACATCCGGTCCGGGCAGTCACGCTCGCACAGCATCTTCTGGACACTGCGGCCGCAGCCGAGGTCTTCTGGGATCGCTATCTGTCAGCGTCGGTGACGAAACGGATCGAGGACGCGTGTGGGGGTAAGGGACGCCCATTCTTCGTCCTGATGTCCGCGCTGCACGATCTTGGGAAGCTGGCTCCTGCTTGGCAATACGAGGTGGCATACCCGCGCGCGCCGAGGGGCAAATCGAGCTGGGAGCCACCGACCGGCAACCCGATGCCTCAGCGCCGTGCAGTTACCGGTTCATCAATCGTCAGAGGACTATTGATGTCGGCGGGTTGGAATGCTACGTCGGTTGACTGGGTTTCGCCGTTGGCCGTCGGGGCCCATGTCCCGCTATCCCCTGGCGCTATTCACGAGGCGACGATAGCGCAGGAATCGTTGATGCCGATCCTCGCCGAGGAATGCGGGGTGTCGCTGTCGGCAGTAGAGCCACCTAGCCGACCGAGCCTGGCAACGCAACTGGCGCTTTCCGGTGCGATCACCATGACGACCTGGTTTGCCCGCTGCGGCCACCAGTTCGGTGGGGTGGGCGAAACCCGGTTGTCGATGACCGCAGCGCGTGAGCGGGCGCATGCAGCGTGGAGGATGCTTGGGTTCCGCAGCGGCTGGGCGCCACGTCCGCACGAGCCTGGCAATGCATCCTATGGACTGCGCTTCGGCAGCAGGCCCCGACCGGTGCAGCTAGCAGCGATCAAGACTGCTGAGCAGATGCCGACACCTGGTCTGATCATGATCGAGGCGCCAGCGGGCTCTGGGAAGACCCAAGCGGCGCTGTGGGCTGCGGAGATTCTCTCCCGCCGTTTCGGCGTTGATAGAGTTTTTGTCGCCATGCCCAGGTATGCGGCTCCTGACGAGATGTACATGCAGGTGAAACGATGGGTGGAGTCGACCGAGCCGGCTGTGCCGACCGCACTTCTACACGGAGGGCCCCTGTTCGCCGCAAAGTGGCGAACAGGGCTTCATGAGTGGCAGGACTCTTTCAGTACTCTTGCTGCAAAGCAGCTCGACCCGTCCTACGGCATGGACTCAGAGGCGGTACGCTCCGAGTGCGAGACTGATGGCGTAACTGCCTCGGGGGAATGGTTGCTCGGCCGGCATCGGGGTCTACTCGCACCCGTCATCGTGGGACGAGTCGACGACCTACTGCGCATGGCAAGCCGGAGCGGGTACGTGACGCTCCGACATCTCGGACTCGCTGGGCGGGTCGTGGTCCTCGACCACGTCCAGGCGTCCGCCGTCGATAAGAACCCATTCCTAGAGCAGACGCTGCGCTGGTTGGGCGATGGCGGTGTACCCGTGGTCGTACTGTCCACCACGCTACCACCGCAGGTTCGAGAGTCCCTGGCGGCGGCCTATCTTCAGGTTGGGACGGGCCGCCGCGATGCTGATCCCGGCGACGTCCTGAGAAGCGCGGAATATCCCATAGTTCGATCGGTCTGTGCCGTCTCGGGTCGGTCGAAAATCCGCACGATCAGCGCTTCGTCACGGCCGGAATCGAGGCCGATAGCCGTCGAGGTGCTACCAGAGCCGGTCGACGGCAGCCATGACGCGCTGGTGGAGCTACTCAATGCTCGACTAAGCAGCGGTGGAACTGCCCTGATCGTGATGAATTCAGCTGCCCGGGCGCAGCGTGCCTATCGTGCGCTGGCCACGCGGTTCTCCACAAATCGAGTTCTCCTTCACAGTCAGCTGACCCTCCAGGAACGCACCAAGCGAGCCAGGGAGCTACTTAGCAAGCTTGGCTCCACGAGCGTCGGATTCGACCGCACAAACCAGAGAATGATCGTTGTTGCAACGCAGGTCGTCGAAGCAGGCCTCGACATCGATGTTGACCTGCTAATCAGCGATATCGCTCCCATCGACACGCTCATTCAACGTGTAGGTCGACTACACCGACACGATCGACCTTCACACGAACGTCCAATGAAGGTTCGAAACCCCCGCATAGTCATCACCGGGATGCGCAGCCAGGGCACAGGCGCGCCCACTTTCCCCGACGACACCGTTCGGGTATATGCGCGTCATTACCTGCTACGGACGGCGGCGCTCGTCAACGAAGCGGTCGCCGGCACTGGCTGGAATTTTCCGAGCGATGTACCGGATCTCGTCACACGAGGATATGGCGACGATCAGATCACCCCTGCAGCCTGGAGGCGTTCCGTCAGATGGGCTGCGAAGGAATTGGGCACGGCCCAGGCCAGACAACAAAAGGTGGCGGAATCCGAGTTCCTCGCATATCCGGACAAGATCAGTTCCCCCACCCTCAACGACCTCCACAACGAGGCTGCAGCGAGACTGAACAACGACGCCTCTCCGGCGATCGCAGGAGCCAGCACGGAAACGTTCGAGGTAGTACTCGTGCGCCGGTCCCAGGAAGGGTATTTAACCCTCGACGGCCGATCGATCGGAATGAATGGCGAGGTCGCACGCGACCCCGACTTGATCGCATCAGTCCTACAGGCAACCATCACGCTCCCTGCAAACGAAGAGCTTGTCGCTGCTGCCAGCCAACTCACGCCATTGCCGGCCTGGCATAGCGACCCCTGGTTGGCCAAGACCCGTGCCCTCGTGTTAGACGAGGAACTCACGACCGAACTCGGCGGGCATTACTTCAAGTACAGTTACGAATTGGGCCTCCAGGGGAGTGTCAAGTGAAGCGATCTTGACAAATTCAGGGCTTCGCCGGTGATCGGGCCTACGTACGGTCCAGCCCGGCCGGAGCGGCTCCGAGGCCCTCGCCTTCGGGCACCAGATCAGGGTGCTCGAACGGCGACTTGGTGGCGAACGGGTCCGGCTTACCCAGATCGACCGGTCCTGGCTGGCGGCTCTGCTGCACCCGCTACCCCCGAACAGTGCTGAGCCAGTTCCGGCTGCTAGTGCGTCCCGAGTCCGCGCTTCACTGGCACCGCGATTTGATCGCCCCGACGTTCCCGGCCGCGCCGGGCCGGGCGGCCACGAACGCTCCCGACCGATCCACATACTGGTACTACGTCTGGCATCGGAGAACAGCCGCCAGGGCTACCGGCGTATTCACGGCGAACTACTCGTCCTCGGGGCGAAGGTCGCCGGCTCCACAGGCTGGGAGATCCTGAAGACGCCGGCGTCGACCCGGCATCCGAGCGCACAAACAGCACTTGGGCGAGGTTCCTGCGCTCCCGAGCCCAGGGTCTCATCGCCGCGGACTTCTTCGAGACCGTGACGCTGACCGTCGCCCGCCTGTATGTGCTGGCCGTGATCGAACACGCCACCCGCCGCGTCCGTATTCTCGGTGTCACGCCCCATCCGAGCGCCGCCTGGATCGTGCAGGCCGCCCGGAACCGAGTCATGGACGTCGAGAACACCGGCTGCCAGGCAAGTACCTCATCCGCGATCGCGACGGCAAGACCCGAACCTGTTCGACACCATGCGCGCCGATGCCGGCACCGAGGTTGTGCTCAGCGGCGTCCAGATACCCCGGATGAACTCGATCATGGAACGGGGGTCCAATCCTGCCACCACGAGCTACTCGACCGGACCCTGATTCTGGAGCCAGGGCCGAGCTAGCCTCGGTAGTCCACGGGTGCCAGCAGCGGGGGCTGCCGTCACTTTTCGAACACGACACGTCCACAGTGATCAGATCACGAGCTGGCTGATCTGCGCTTTCACAGATCAGCTGGCTTTTGATCTTGCGTGTCCGAAGGGACTCGAACCCCCCCCCGAGGCGTCCGGTCGGGTCCGACGGGGTCCAACCCGGTGTCCTGGCGGAAGCTTACGCCAATCAAGCATTTCCCGGGCTGGAATGGGCGTCCGGGCACGGCCAACGTCCCTACCACCCTGCTCGCGGTTAGTGCCGGCATGGGCGGTGCTCCCCGTGCTGTTTGGGGTGGGAAGGGGCTATCGCGGGGTTGGCTGTGGTTGTCGGTGGGGGTGGTGACAGTTGGCTTCGGTTGGGGGTTGGTGTTGCGGGTCGGCGTTTGTTGCCGGTGGGGGGGTCGGTGCATGCCGAGCAGGGCTGGGCCGTCGGGAAGGTGGATGTCGGTGTGGGGGTGGTAGCCGTGGCGGGTGAATAGGGCGCGGTGGCGTACGGGGATCTCGGCCCAGGCGGGTAGGTCGGTGCGGTCGATGCGGGTGAGGTAGTGGCGCAGCATTGTCTGGTCGAGGTTGTGTTGGCTGTTTGGTGGGATGGCGAGGACGGTGAGGTGGTGGAGTTTGGTGGGGCGGCAGGTGTCGAGGATGTGGTCGAGGGTGAGGAATCGCTGTGTGTAGCTGTTAGCGGCGGCGGCGAGACGTTGGGGGTAGTTCGTCGGTGGTGGCAGTGGGCGTTGCCGGTGCAGGCCGATGGTGACGGCGGTGAGGTCGTCGGTGGTGTGGACCTCGCCGAAGAACAGGGCGTGTTCGACCCATATTTCGGCTACGGCGGCTAGCACCGGGTGTCGGTGGTTGATGTCGGGGATGAGCCATTCGGCGAGGCTGCTGGGGTGCAGGCTGGTGGCGATGATGTTGGCGGCGGTGTGGCGTTCGGTCCAGCGGAGGGTGCGGATGCGGGGCAGGGTCATTGGTGTGGTCCTGATCCGGGTTTGTGGGTAGACGGTTATCGGTAGGTGGCGGTGGCGAGGTCGCCGATGGTGGTGTCCACGGCGGTGGTGATGGCTCGTACGGGCTGGTGGTGCTGGTTGGCTACGTTTAGTAGTCGGCCGGGTAGGGTGGCGGTGTCGTCGTCGAGGTACAGGTGGTGGGTGAGGCCGAGTACAGCGACGAGGCCGGCGAGGGCGGCGGTGTGGTTGTCGGGTTGTTCTCGTCCTTTGGCGAGGGCGCATAGTCGGGCGCGGGGGATGATCTGCCAACGGTGGTGGCTGGGTAGGTAGGTGTCGGTGCGCATGAGTCCGGCCATGCGGCGTCGTTGGTGGTGGTGCAGGATCCCGGCGGTGACCAGGGCGGCGCGGGTGCGTTCGTAGAGGTCGATGCTGAATCCGCGGAGGAAGCCGCGTAGCGGTGGCGGGGTGTTCGCGTGGCGGATTGAGGTGATCGCGGTGTCGGCGATCAGGTCGCCGGTAGGGCGCTTGGGGTATCGGTGTGGGTGCAGGTGCGGGGCACCGGCGGGGTGGGTTGGGCGTAGCGCGATTCGCCTGGCCAGGAACAGGTCGATGAGGACAGCGCCGGCTAGGCCGAGGGCGAGGGCTTGCCGGTGGATGTGGGTGCGGCCGGTGTCGCCGTCGTGGCCAAGTAGGAACACCTCGTCGCGTAACGGCAGTGGTTTGGTCAGTGCGGTCACCGGCTGATCCCCTCGCCGTCGGGGTGGATTCCCTCGCTACCGGGGTGGATCCCGTGTTGGCGTAGCCGGTCGTGGACGCCGCCGTAGGCGGGTGCACAACGTGGTAGCGCGGTGGTGTCGACGGTGGCGAGGACGGTGTAGTTCGGGTCGCACACGTTGCCGACAGGTGCCCGTCCGGCTTGGGAGATCAGTTGGTAGGCGTCGAGGGTGTCCATGTCGGTGAGGTCGCTGGCCCAGGCGACGAGGTCGGTGTGGGCCACGCGGTAGGCGTCTTCGAGTGGTCGGGCGCAGCCGACCGACGCGATGGTGGTGTCGGTTTCCAACCGCGGCCACTGCGTCGTTACTCGCTTGATGACGTCGACGGTGAGCGTGGTGATGGTGGCGATCTCGACGCCGGCGCCGCAGGCTTCACCGTCGCCCTGGCGGGCGTGGCCGTCGCCGAGGGCGAGCAGCGCCCCGTGCACGTTCACTCCCAGATACAGGGTGGTGCCGGCCTGCAGCAGCGGGGTATCGAGGTTACCGCCGTGGGTGTCGGGCACGATCGTCGCGCGGGCCTCGAACGCGGCGGGAGCCACACCGATCGTGCCGATCATCGGCGCCAACGGCAGGTCCACCTGGTGATCGGTTTCGGTGGCCTGGAACCCGACGGTGCCGGCCTTTCGGTCGATGCGGTACACCCACACCCGCTCCTGCAGGGGCGGCTGGAGTGTGGCGGTGTGGGAGGTCGATGTCAGCGCCCCGAAGTGCGGGAACGTCGCCGATACTCCCCACTGGCGGGCCGGCTCGATCGACATGATGTGCACGGCGAGGGTGTCCCCCGGCTCGGCGCCCTCGACGAAAAACGGCCCCGACACCGGGTTGAGGTACGGCATCTGACACACCTGCGACGGCAGGTCCCCCGGGCCGCGGACCCGCCCACCGAAGCAGTCCTCGGTGTAGACCTGCAGCACATCGCCTGCCCGTACGTGGGCCACCGGCATTCGTCCGCCGAAGGTGTAGGCCAACTCGTCGCGGGCCGGACGGTAAGTGATTGTGTTCATGCTGGTCACACTCGCTCCATCTCATGGTCGTGTGTCTGCGCGGGCGCCAGGCCCGACAGGGCCGGCCGGCGTCCGGACAGGTACAGGCCGGCGAGGACGAGGACCCCAAGGGCAAGCCAGGTCAGACCGAGGCGCTGCGCGGCGATATCGGCGTTGACCACGACGTAGCCGAGAATCGCGAATCCGACAGCGGGCATGACCAGATGCGCCCACCAGTTGCGGCTGCGCCGGCGGATGAGGTGGTGCACGACCACGCTGACGTGCAGGACCAAAAACGCCACCATCGCCCCGAAGTTGATCAGCGACGACAGCAGCGTAATCCCGTCCGCCCGGGTCGCCATGTACAGGCCCAACACCAGAGACACAACACCGGTGAGCAGGGTCGCGTTGATCGGCACGCTGCGGCGCACCGACACCTTCACCAAAAAGGCGGGCAACTGCCGGTCCCGGGCCATCGCATACAACAGCCGCGATGTGGCCACCTGCGCCACCATCGAATTCGGCAATCCCCATGCAATCGCGGTCCCGACCGCGCACAAGGTCGCCAGCCAGCCCCCACCGGCCACCGCAGCCGCCTCGTAGAAGGCAGTGCCGTCCGGATCCCCATCACCGCGCAGGGAGGCCGGCTCAGCAACGAGCATCGCGGCCAGCCACGTCTGCGCGATGAACAACACGCCAGCCAGGACCAGCACAGCGGCCATCGCCCGGCCGATCTGCCGAGAGCCGCCCTTGGCCTCCTCCGCCAGCATCGAGATGCCATCGAAGCCGAGGAAGGACAGCACCGCGATCGACACGGCACCGGCAACGAGCGACCAGGTGAACGTGTCGGCGTTGTAGAACGCGTCCCAACTAAACCGCCCCCTGCCCGAGGCGAGGGCCCAGCCGGCGACAACGAGGAAGATCGCCAAGACGATCAACTCGCCGACGAGCATCACCCGGGTCACCATCGCGGTCATCCGGATACCAACCGAGTTGACGATCGTGTTGACCGCGACGAACCCGAGCAGCCACAACCACACCGGCACCACTGGCACGGTCGCGTGCATCGCCACCGACGCCACCAAATACAGCAGGCCCGGCACGAGCACATAGTCCAGCAGGATCACCCACCCGGCGAGGAAACCGACTGGAGGGCGGATACCCCGACCCGCATAGTTGTAAACACTGCCCGACATCGGGAACGCCCGTACCATCTGCGCATACGAAAACGCAGTGAACATCAACGCGACCACACCGATCACATAGGCAAGCGCCACCATGCCACCAGAACCGGCATACACACTACCGAAAATCGCCATCGGCGCGATCGGCACCATATACACCAGCCCATACGCCAGCAGGTCCCGGAACCGGAGTTGCCGACTCAACTCCTGGCGATAGCCGTATTTAGCAAGGTCACCATGAAGACTCATCAAACTCCTTAATTTCTTTTATTTCCTAGCCAATCTCAAAACTTTGGAGCCGACAGCGGCGGCAACTTCCTCGTCTGGACTTGACCGCCGATAGTGTTTCTGGCCAGTATGCGAACGGGTATCTCAGCAACGAGAATTACCGACCGGGCCAGCCGAGTCGATAGCGTTGATGCGGACATGCGGTGTTGTCCGCATGCCACCGTCCGCGTAGCGTTCGACCACGTACGGTCAGACCTGTCCGGCTACGGCCTGACGAACGGACAGCACCCAGGAGTACTGGTGGCGCAAGCTCCAAGACAGCTCACCCCACATCGATCAGCGCTGCATGGCTTCGGTGCCGCGCTTCGGCAATGGCGCGAGTGCCGCGGGCTGTCCCAGCGCGCTCTGGGTAAGCGGGTGCACGTCAGCGGAGACCTCGTTGGCAAGGTGGAAAAGGCCGAACGTTGGCCGTCCTCCCACCTCGTCGAGTCATTCGAGGCCGCACTGCAGGCCGCTGGTGAACTGGTCCGCCTCCTTCCAGACCTCGAACGTGAACGTCGCCTGACCGACATCGGCTACCGCCTGACCGACGATGCCCGTAGCCAACTCCGGGTCGTCATGCCCCATCCAGACGCGCCCGATCTGCTCCGCTCGTGGCACGAACAGCTCGCTACTCTCGCCACTACCGGAAACCGCATCGGATACGCCGGGATGGCCTCCACTGCCCATGCGCAGATCAGCATCGCAGCCACCATCGGGCGACGAAGCCGTTCCGCCCGCCGTCGAGAGGCACTCATCGCGCAGGCGTTGTGGGCGGAGTTCCTCAGCTGGATCGACGAGCAAAGCGACGCGGTCGAGGCAGACGCCTGGCTGCGACACGCCCAGCAGCACGCCGTTGAAGCTAACGCGCCGACGCTGGCGAGTTACGTCCTCATGAGGCAGAGCCAGCGCGCTCTCGAGCGCTTCGATCCGGGTAATGCCATTGCCTTGGCGCAGCGGGCGCTGGAGGAGGTTCGGCTACCCGGCCGCATCCGTGCTCTACTGCTGATCCGCCAAGCCCAGGCGTACGCCATGGGAGGTGACCAGAACGCTTGCGCAGCCAGCATCGACAAGGCGCACAGCGTCGCTGGCAGCACCGACTGGGGTTCAGAACTACCGGTCGATCTCGGCTTCCACTGCAACCCGGTGTACATAGCTGCCCACGAAGCGCAATGCCGCCTACTCCTCGGCCAACCGACAGCCGCAGCCGATCTCTTCGAGCAGCTCCTGGACCAGTGGCCGGATCAGTGGCGCGTTGACGAGGCCCTTTGGCGATCGGCCCTGTCCACCGCCTACATCAACACCGGCGACATCGAACGCGCGGCGACCGAGGCCGCCAACGCCCTGGCTTTGGCCGCTGGCACCTCCTCCACACGGGCCCTGCGCTGGTTGAACCCGACAGCGGTCGCCCTTCGCCAGCAGACAGCCGTTCCCGAAGCGGCGGCCTTTGTGCTCACCTATCGGCAGGCGACTCTCGAAGCGTGCAACCATTAGCCCGTGGATCTGATCACCACGGCGACGAGCAGCGACGAGTCCGAGCGAGCGGCTTCCGTCGCGGTCCTCCCGGTCGGGAGTTTCGAACAGCACGGCGCCCACCTACCGCTAGTGACCGACACTGTCGTGGCGTGCGCGATCGCGAAAGCAGTCGCCGAGCGCTATGACCTCTTCCTGCTGCCGCCTGTGACGATCTCCTGCTCCCACGAGCACGCGGCGTGGCGTGGAACGGTCAGTATCAGCGCTACCACCCTCACCGCCGTGGTCGTTGATATCGCCCGCTCTCTGCGCGCATCTGGTATTGATCGACTCGCTGTGATCAACGGACACGGCGGAAATTACGCGCTCGCCAACGTCGTTCAGGAGGCCAACGTCGCCGGGCCAGCGATGACGTTGTTCCCCGCTCGGGCTGACTGGGACGACGCTCGCGTTGCCGCCGGTATGCACAGCACAGCTCACCAGGACATGCACGCTGGTGAGCTCGAGGTTTCGCTGCTTCTGCACGTTGCGCCTGAAGTGGTGCGTGATGGCTACGAGCAGGCCGACCACCTAGCCGACGATCGACGCCACCTTCTCACGCGGGGCATGGATGGCTACACCACCAGCGGCGTCATTGGTCTGCCGTCCCACGCCACCCCAACCAAGGGTAAAGCCGCGCTCGAAGCGCTTGTTCGCTCCTTCGCCGACCATCACGGCCTCCTACCGAGGGCCAAAGCATGATCAGGCGTCACGGGACGGCAATTGCTGTCCGCATCGGCGACGCCCGGGAGAGCCATCGGGTGACGAAATCTTGCAAGTGAACCGGGTAGGGACGAGGGCAGACGTAGCGGCGCCAAGTCCAGACGCCTGCGCCAGTTCGGAAAGCCTCGTCCTGCCGGTAGGCACGCCGGTGTCCCGGCGCCCGGCTGACGAGCCGGCCGTCGTCCGGCCCCACTTGACGTTGCTGGAGGAGGACCCGTGAGGCTGGGCGACAGAATCGCTGAAGTGTCGTTGGACGACGCCGTTCGCGCCTCCCTTAGCTATGACCAGCTACGTGCCGGTGATGACGGCCTGTACTGGCTGGAGACTCACCCCGAAGGGGTGGGTACTACGGTAACGCGTTGGCGGTCCGAGGAGGGCAAGCGTGTTGTCAGTCCGGCGGGCTTCGATGTCACCAGTAACGTTCACGCGTACGGGGGTGGATCGTTCGCTGCCGTCGAAGGGACTCTGTGGTGTGTCGGCGGAGACGGCCTCTATCGGAGCAGCCTTCACAACGATGAACCCGACATGGTCAGCGGTGGATGCTTCGGTGACCTGACGATCAGCAACGGTGAGTTGCTGGCTGTACGGGAGTCGGGGCACGGTGACGAACTCGTCGCGGCGTCGCTTTCCGGCCCCCCGCAGGTGCGGACTCTTGTCTCGTCGCCAGGGTTTCTCGGTGCGCCACGGCCAAGTCCGGGATTGCTGGCGTGGACCGCGTGGAGTGAACGGGACATGCCCTGGGACGCCAGCGAGGTATGGGTGGCGTCCTACTCACCGCGGGGATCGGTCGAAGGCGCAGCGAGAATAGCCGGCGGTCCGCATGAGTCTGCGCTGGAGCCGCAGTGGGGACCCGACGGGGCGTTGTACTTCGTGTCGGACCGCAACGGCTGGTGGAACCTCTACCGGTGGGACGGCCACCGGGTGGAGGCGGTGGCACCGCTTGCGGGCGAGTGCGCCGCAGATCCGTGGGAGCTGGGCTATGCGTCGTATGGGTTCCTTGACGGCGGTCGGATCGTCATAGCGGTGCAGGAGGGGCCGCGACACCGCCTCGTCGTCGTCGAGGCTAGTGGCTCTGTTCACCCGGTCGATCTGCCGTACACGTCTATCAAGCCGTACCTAGCTGTTCAAGGGACGACGGTGGCGTTGATCGGATCCTCACCGAGCGTAGCCCCGCAGGTGGCGCTCGTGGATTTGGCTGACGCTGTCCCCCAAGTGGTGGTGCTTGCCCGCTCGGAACACAGCGCACTCGACCGGGCAAGCGTTTCCACGCCGACGGAGTTACGTGTTCGAGTGGCCAGTGGTCGGGAGGTCCTTGCCCTGGTGTATCCACCGACGGGCTCCACGACGGATTGGCAGGCGCCAGTGATCGTGCGGGCACATCCTGGGCCCACCGACTCCTGCTTGCTGCGGCTGGATTGGCAGGCGCAGTTCTTCACCAGCCGCGGGTTCGCCGTCGTTGACGTCGACTACCTGGGTAGCACCGGGTACGGCCGGACGTTCCGGGATTCGCTCTACGGTCGGTGGGGCCTGGACGATGTCGATGACTGCGCCGCGGTGGCGGATCACCTGCTATCGACGGGACGGGCGCTGCCCGGACAGGTATTCATCCGTGGTGCCAGCGCAGGCGGATACACCGCGTTGCAGGCGGTGGCACAGGACACCCCGTTCGCCGCCGCCACCGCCGTGTCCGCGATTGTGGATCCTGACCGGTGGGCGGAAACGGTACCCCGATTCCAGCGGGCGCACGCGATGCGGCTGCGCGGGGGCGCCGGCCCGGTCCGTGCCGCCGCGATCCAACGGCCGGTGCTCCTCATTCACGGCACCGCAGACGAAGTAGCCGTAGCCGAGGATGTTCGCGAACTCGCCGACGAGTTGACATCTGCAGATAGAGCGGCTGGGCTTTTGCTTCTTCCTGAGGTCGGCCACTATGTGGCGTCGTCTCATCGAGCAGGCGCGGCGCTGAAAGCTGAGCTGGCTCACTACCGCTCGGTGATGGTTGATGGAGCAACGGTCAGCGGGGGCTACAGGGCCGCCAGCGGTAGCCGGTGACGAACGTACTCGCCGAATTCGCGGACTTCCGGCTCACACCGATAGGGCTCGAGGTCAACCTGCACCTCGACGATGCGCTGCAGGCAGCGATGTGAGGTTGTTTGTGCGGCATAGTCGACTGCCTGTCGTGCGGTGGCGCAGGCTTCATCAATGCGGCCGGACACGGCCCACGATGAGGCCATGAGCGCGGTGTCGATAGCGAGTCGCCGGACATGTGCAGGGCTCAGGGCGGTAAGGGCATCGCCCAGGTGCCGCTGGGTTTGGCGCGGCTGACCCAGGTCATGGAAGCAGTGCGCCATCTCGTCGGCGAGATACGCCGCGTTGAAGTACCGAATCCACACGGGCTCGTCTTCGACCTTACTTAGGGCTAACTGCCTTTCGGCGATGTCGAGGTGGGTAAGGCAATCGCCTTCGCGGCCAAGACGGGCGTGTGTACGCGCCACCACCGCATGCAGCGCTGCTGCCACAGTGGGTGTCACTTGGGCTTCGCTTCCTCTCACCGCCGTCATCGCCACCCTGTGCGCCGGCTCGGGGTGCCCGCAGTGCAGCGCTAGGTGCCCAATGTTCACGGCGAGTAAGTAGCTTCCGTACAAGCGGTCATTGGCGGCTTCCGTCAGACGCAGAGCGCGAAGATAGCGGCGCTGGGCAAGGCCATGGGCACCGCTGTCGACCGCTTGGTATCCACACAGTTCGAAGAAACCTGCCGCAAGCCTGTAGAGCCGCCGCCCCGCCGTCTCGGAGACGGGGGTGTTCGCCAGCAGCCGGTTCAGTTCACCTTCGACGTACCGCTGCACGTCAGCGTGCACTCGTCCGGCTCCATGGGCATGGTCCAGCTGCCGATACATCGCCAGCGCAGTCTCCGCCGAATGAAGATCCTCTTCGTCAACCTGGTCAGGCGAACCGGGCCGTCCGGCCCGGGACAGCCGAGGTCCGGTCGCCGCGTTCAGCCAGTCAAGGGCAGCGCGGTCGAGGGCGCCCGGCTGGAACGGAACTCCAACGATCATCTCGGCCAACCCAGATGTTGCCGTCAGGCGGTCGGAAAGCACACTGCTGAATCCGGCCCCGGCTCGTAAGGTGGCCGGCTTGCCGCCGCTGGCCCGGTTCTTGTCGAGCAGCGGCAGCAGGCGCATCAGGGCACCCCCGGTCGCCAGCGCCTTGTCGCAGGCCCCGGCGAACTCACGGGAGGGAAGCCGGTCGGCCGTTTCCACGCGACGAACCAGGTCCGCACTAAAACGGATCATGGCGCCCAGCCGCGCCTGCGAGAGGTTCGCGCGTTCGCGCAGCCGACGCAGTTCGGCTCCGAAGAAGTGGCGCTCGGACAGAGATGGCTGGAGCCTCCGCGGGGTCTGGCCCATGGCGCCGCCTTTCAGACTGCTCGCGAGCAACAACATCGAACAGCATGGACATCGCCCCATAGAGTCACCCAGGGCTTAGCCCAGCGCAACCAGGAACGCCGGAAACAACCGCCAAGACCGCTGGTCCACGAGGTGCGGCGCATGCGGACAACTACTTCGTCCGCATGCTCGGCATTCACGACAGCGCCGGCGAGGGTGAGGGTGAGGGTGGGAGAGCGGGCGCGTCCACTCGTCCAACTCGCCCCAGTTCTTCACACCCCTGGGAGGTGCAGTGGAGCATAAGGCAGTTCCATCAACCTTGATCGTGACAGGTGCCGGGCGGGGAATCGGGCTCGCCACCGTGCGGGCGTCCATGGGCAAATGCCTTCAAGTGCATGGGTTAGACATTCATGTGCCCGCAGGTCTTCCGCGCGACGACCAAGGCCTTCACTGGCACGCAGTCGATGTCGCGAACGAACAGCAGGTGCAATCGTTCTTCACGGATAACGTCAAACCGGGGTCGGTGGCTGGACTGGTGAACTGTGCAGGAGCGGTGGAGCGCACCTCGATCATCGCCGCGGATGTTGCGGAGTGGGAGCGAATGCTCGCGGACAACCTAAGCTCCACTTTCATGATGATCCGTGAATTCGTTGCATATGCCTCCACCGCCGCCGCCATCGTTAACGTCAGCTCGGTAGACGCCCGCTACGGGCATCCAGAGCGACTCGGCTATGCGGTCGCCAAAGGTGGCGTGGAGGCGCTTACCCGGGTGACTGCTGGGCAACTGGCCGATCGGGGAATCCGTGTCAACACGGTCGTGCCGGGCGCGATCTCCACCCGAATGACCCCCGACACGGCTGCAGGCCACCGTTGCCTTCTCCGGCGCTGCGGTGAGCCGGAGGAAGTTGCGGACGCGATCATGTTCCTGTTGTCGCCAAAAGCGTCGTACATCACCGGCAGCACGCTGCATGTCGATGGAGGAATGGGACTGCGATGACCACCACCCACGGCGGCATCACTGAGATCGACTACGCGGCCATGATTCGCGCGCTGAACCAAGTCCACTACGCCGGTGAGACGTCGTTCTACACCACTGCACCGCTGCGCTCCTGTGAGGAAGCGCTCTACCGCCGGCTCGGCGCAGGAGAGCGGATCCTCGATGTGGGATGTGGTGCCGGTCGCGTCAGCAGGGCCATAGCCGCGCTGGGCGGCGACATTGTCGGCATCGACATCAACGAGGCAGCACTGGCAACTGCGCGGGCCACGTGTCCGAACGGCACCTTCGTACACGGCAGCATGAATGCCCTGCCACTACCAACGGGCAGCTTTAACCAGGTGTGGTGCCTCCGCTTTTCCTTCAACGCCCTAGCAACCGAGGCCGAACGCGCGGAGACCCTGTACGAGATGTGGCGGGTGTGCGCCCCAGGAGGCACTGTCCTGGTGGAGACCTTTAACTGGCACTACGCCGGCCGGTTCGGGTTAGTCCGTATCGCCAATCTGCTGGACCTGGCCGCCCGCGCGGCACGATGGCGGGGGCAGCGTCGCACCGGCTCACAGCCACTGCCCGCACGCGACATCATCTACCTCGCCAACAAGAGCAGTGGTGCAGCACCCGGCTACGCCCATCTCACCACCGTCCAGGAGTTGCACCTCCTTGCGGCGGCGTGCGGCATCCAGCAGTACGCGACCGTGACATCAGAAAAGGGTGTCCTGTCAACTCCCGCACTGCCGGTGCGGCCCAGGCACCGGCAGTACTCGATGTGGCTCGTCCTCCACAAGCCCGGGGAGCAGGTATGAGTCCGCCCAAAATCCGCAACCGCGCTCTGGAGATCCGGATCGCCGAGTCGGCACCGCGCTGCCTTCGGCGCATTGTCGCCCGGCTCGCAGACGCAGAGCTTCCAATCATGTCGACCGGACAGGTAATGCAGGTACTTGGTGGGCGCCGAACCCGGCTAACCGTTGACGTCAATAGAGGTGAGATCTTACTGGAACTAGCTGCGGAGCTGGCTAGCAATCCCACCACGTTGGAAATCGGGGTGCTCCAAGCCGCAATGCGTTCCTTGGCCGTCATGGGAGACGGCGAACTCGCGCTCCTGCACGGGAGTGCGGTGACCGCAGACGGCGGACGCTCTGCCATAGCAGTGTTGGACGGCGGACGCGGGCAGGGCAAAACGTCACTTACGCTGGGTATCGGTGCTCAGAAAGGCAGCTTGTTGGTTGACGAATTCACCTTCACCGCCTTCCTCTACGGTCAGCCCTATGTGGTGCCGATGCCCGCCCTACCATGGCACGTGCGCGCCGACATGGCACCGCTGCTGGCACCTCACGCCACTGAACGACTCCTCTACGCGGTAGATCTTCCCGCCCCCACCACCGCCGGCCGGCACCGCCCGCTGCCGCTAAGCCTCATCGTCATTCCAGATCAAGGCCTTGCGCCGGGCGAACTGCGCGAGACGCCTGCTCCAGCAGCTCGTGATCTGCTACGCGCGGCCGTGACCGACCACGCGGCGAAGCTACGCGATCCAACTCTGGACCACGTCTCGATCTTCTCCTCGGCCGACGAGGTCACCATCAGCCCGAGTCTTCCCGCATTCAACTTCGGAGAAAAGGCGCTCGACGCACTGGCCGCTGTACCGATCATCCGAGTCGGCATCGGCAAGCCAAGGGATTTGCCCACCAGCGTTGCCGCAGTGCTCCACCGAATAAGTGGAGATTCGTGATGCGTCCGCCAGCAGTCCCACCGATGATCCTCCTCGCCGGCACCAGCGAGGCCGGAAAGTCGAGCGCGGGGGAGTACTTGGCCGCGCTTGGCGCCCGCCGCGTTAAGATCAGGACTGTCCTCGTGCAACTCGCCTCAGGCCGACAGAGCTACCACGAGGGTATAGAAACGCGGGAAGACTTCAGATTCGACGAGTTCGCCTCGAAACTCCTCGAACTCTCCGACCATGGTGAGGCCCCCTTGGCAGTCGAGAGCTTCATCGACGCCGCTTTGGCTAAGACTATGAAGCGAGCGTGGCCGGCGCCGTGCTCGATCATATTCATTACTGCACCAGAAATTGTCCGTATCAAACGCCTGGCGCAGGCCCGAGGGCTGACCGCCAACGAGGCTCGACGCATCATCCGACGCAAAGATGAGCGGAAGCGTGTCCACGAACAGATCCCGAACTGGCGTGCCATTGCCGATCACTGGATAGACAACGCTGCCGATATCATTATCTTCAGGGCTCGTCTTCTTGACGTGTTCCAGACCATGCAGACATCCTCGGGAGGCATCCAACCATGATCCGTCGATACGTCTCCGCTGGTGCCATCGTCGCGACTGAAAACCTTAGCTCACCGCAAATCCTGCTCCTCGATCAGGTACGAAAGACCGGCGAACGACAGACCGTCGCCCCGAAAGGGCGTCTGGAGCCGGGCGAGGCGCCACTAATCGCAGCTAAGAGGGAGGTGGCTGAGGAAGCCGGCCTCACCGATACGCACTACAGCGCGTATCTCGGGCAAGACGCCTACACGTTCACCGACAACGACGGGGCACCAGCGGCAAAAATCGTCGACTGGTTCCTCTTCACGACATCAAGCACCGCCACGACCCCGGCCCGGGATGAAGGATTCGTTCAGGCCCGCTGGCTCGAGGCTTCCGCTGCCCGGCAAGCCATCAGCCATCCCCAACTCCAGCAGATCCTGGATCGCGCCCTTGCCGTCATCAGCTGGCGTGCCGCTCATCCCTTGCCCTTCAGCCGGAACCTGAGTTGCCTGCTCCATGAGGTGGCGGCAACGGCCGAGGCCGTCATCGCCGAACATCCGGAGGCCGGGGTGGGGCTGTGTGGATCCGCCGCCCGAGGAGACTTCATCGAGGGCTGGAGCGATGTCGACTTCATCGCTTGGAACCTTCCCCCCACGTCGGCCGCCGCCACGTCGCTCCACGAGATCGTCAGTGAAGCGTCCCGACGCCAGGGCTTTCGAGCGTCACTGCGCCTCGCGGACAACCACGGGGGCGACACCCGTCGCCTCGGTTTGCTCTACGACATGAAGATGCGGATGGTCCTACGCCGCATCGGGATCGATACCGCCGTGATCGCAGGTGCCGGTACCCCTGCGCCGACTGATGCCTCAGAATTGGTCGATCTCGCTGACGATGTCGCCATACTGCACGAATTCGCCGTCACTTGTCTGACCGCGAGCCATCACAAAGAATCGGAGCGCAAGGACACTGCACGTCGCGTGCTATCGGTACTGTCGAATACCGGTCGGCTGCTTGTCGAACACCAAGCGAAAGAGGTAGGACTGCGGCTTGCCGAGGTGGTCGAGGCGCTACGCGACTGGCCGGACATCGAGCTCAAATCGCTCCTTGGAGATTACGACGCCTACCGCCGTGCTGGCGCAACGATTTAGCACAGGCGGAACTACTCGCCGCACGGGCATCAGGTGCGCTCGTGGCGGTGAGGAGCATGCTCGAAGAGTCGGCGCCGGTATGATCATTTTTGTCGATGGAATCGATGGCAGCGGGAAGACGACTCTCATAAGACACCTTGCCAGCTCCCTAAACCACAATGGTACCGAAGTAGCCATCTCCAGCCCGCTGTGGCGCTATCTACCCATGATTGCCGCGCCCGAACAGTTCGCCTCCTGGGTCGTCAGTACCACAGGCGCGAAAGTTGCAAAGGCGCTCATCAAGGCAATGATTGATCGTCTCGATGGGCTTCGTGACCTGAGCCTCACACAAGAGCGCGTACACCTGGTTGATCGCGGGCCAAAGACCGTCTACGCATCCGCCCACGCCCACGCCCACGCCCACGAACGACACACGGCACTCGAACCCCTTCGGGAACATCTAGCCGCCTCGGTCCGAACACTCACCGCCGTCCAGCCGTGCGTAGCGATCGAACTTGGGCAGGGCGAGAAGGTGCTCCAAATAGCCCTTTCACGCCTCACATCGTCTCAGACCGTAACCCCAAAATATCTGGGGTACTTGCAAGCCTTCGCCGCCGAGATGCACACCTCCGGCGATTGGCCAGGCCTACCAACGCAACGAATTAGCGTTTCCAGTTCGGTCGAATTCAATTGCGTGGCGGTCATCGAGTCACTCTGCCTCTCGACCATCACGAACGACCATGCTCACGCCGTAGGCGATCCAAGGCCATGGGCCTAACCGGCGTCCTGCGCCGAGCTTCGCGGTACCGGCAAACCTGTAGTCAGTGCCATGTGGACCAGACCCGACGAGTCGCTCGGGGCCCGGTTACTGGCACGATGGCACGACCCGTTAGGACGCAGCCATCGTCATCGCCGATCGGAGGATTGCTTCACGTGTCGATCATCGAGAAGATCCACAGCGAGTTGGGTGCCCTGACCGCTGGTGTTGACAAGGCTCGCGGTCTGACCGCCGCAGCCGGTAGCCAGGCGCAGGAGGTCGGTGCTCGTGCCGCGGGCGCTGGGTTCGCCGCTGTGGCCGTCGGTATGGCCCGGGTTCGCGACGCGATTCAGAACGTCCAGGCCGGCTTTGGTCGCTTCTCCGCGTCGGTTGGGGAGGCGGCGAAGGCGACCGCGGCGGTGCCCCGCCAGGGCACGCCGCAGGAGACGGTCGCTGGGTTGGTACCGGTGCAGAGCGCACTGGACAACGCCCGCGATGCGGGGACCCAGGTGATTAGTCAACTCGGCGATGTGCAGCAACTCGTCAGAGCCGTTCTGCACGGCGGGCAGCCAGGACCCCTGTTGCAGACGTTGAATGAAGCCAAGCAGATCGTGGTGCTTCTCGTTGAACGCACCGGCTCCACCCGGCAGGCTATCGAGGCGGCGGTCGCTGAAGCACGACGACTGGGATCGTCGGGAAACTGACCGGGGCTGGTGGCCCTGCATCCGCCAGCCCCGCCCCCAACTCCACCGCCGCCGACGGCCCGACCACGACAGCAGCCGCCACGGATGACCCAGCCATCCCCGACTCGAGTCCCACGTCCTGGAGCCGGCCGCCAACCGGCGTTCCCGGCGGCTCGCCCACTGGGCCCCGAACGAAGATCCCACCACGAGAGGACACGGTGGTACAACGCTCGCTGGAGCTGGAAAACGAGTGCGCCGACACTCTCGCCCACGACGGCTACCGCGTGCATCAGAACCCGACGCGGCAGGAAATCGCCGACGCCCGCCAGAACACCGGCGACAGGGGGAAGCCGGACAAGGATCCGGACTACCTCATCGAGGGCCACGTCTTCGACTGCTACTCCCCCACCGCCGGCAAGGCGGTACGCGGGGTATGGACGGAGGTGTCGCAGAAAGTAGCGGGGCAACAGACCCAGCGAGTGGTGTTGAACCTGTGCGACTGGCGCGGCGACATCGCCGGCCTGCGAAAGCAGTTCAACGACTGGCCGGTCCCGCACCTCAAGGAACTGGCAGCGGTGACCCGAAACGGTGCGATCATTCAGATCGTCCGACGAGACTGAGAAGGCAGGCAACACGTGGGCATCGAATACCGACTGACCCTAGCCGGCGACATCCCCCTGGAAGACCTCGCGTCCCTCGTCGCCCCGCACGGCGTCGAGGAGTCAACCCTGCCCGGCTACCCCCGGCTGCTCACCGCCGACCTCGGGGAGGAAATCGGCTACACCGTCACCGTTTCCGCAGGCAGCAACGGCTACTTCGACGCCGAAGACGACGACGGCACCCAGTGGGAATGGGAACCCGATACCTACACCAACATCATCTTCGACCTACGCAAGAACAACCCACCCGAAGACGTGGTCCCAACAATGGTGTCAGCCGTGGCCCGTGTCCTCACCAACCGGCCGGAAGACGCCGCGTTCGTACTCAACGGCAACTGGCTCCTACTGACACGAGTCACGGGACAACTACGCGAACACCGGCCAACCTGGTGGGACAACTACGACATCAAAGGCATGACCGCGGGTTGAACTCACACATTTCGCGATACCTCTCCGCTCAACGAGCAACACCCACCGGGAGGCGTAGGCTCCCAGTAGCTCTGCCGGGGTGATCGTCATCCCGGTCGGACGGACGACCAGCGCTTCGCAGCCCGAACGGCTCGACGACGTTGGCCTGCTCGTGGCAGCTGATCTCCCCGCTACCCGGCCCACATCACTGAACTCGCCCACACCGAGATGATCATGAGTCTGTTTGACGGAACCGTCGGCTTCTACCGGCAGTACCGGCCCGGCATCCCGGCGACCGTGGCCGACGTTTTGGACGCCGCGGTCCCCGACTGTCAGCCGCGGCGCCTTCTCGACGTAGGCACCGGCACCGGCCTCGTGGTGGAGGCTCTGCTTGGCCGTTTCGATGACATCATCGCCATCGACAACGCTCCAGGCATGCTCGCTGCTGCCGAAGACGCGCTCCGCCCACAGCTACCCGCCGACGCTCAGTTGCGGCTGCAGGAGGTCACGGCGGAGGAGTTCACGCCACCGGCGGGATGGCAGGCCGAACTGGTGACAATCTGCCGAGCGTTCCACTGGCTCGACCAGGCCGCGACCCTAACCCGGTTGGACGCGCAGGTCAGCCCGGACGGCGCGGTCGCGATCTTCGCCGACAACAGCTTCTGGACCGCTACCAACGACTGGAAGGCCGCAATCCGCACAGTCATCCAGGACTTCCTCGGCGAGCAGCGTCGCGCTGGCGAACGCACGTTCCAGCATCACCACCGCCCGTACAGCGAGATCATGCGTGAGTCTCCGTTCAGTCAGGTCGAGGAGCACGCCGTGTCGGTCATCCGAACCTGGACCGCGGACAGCATCCTTGGGTACCTGCACTCCACCTCGTTCGCCGCGCCACAACTGTTTGGCGACCGGCTCGACGCGTTCGACAGCGCTGTCCGTGCCACCCTTGCCCGATACAGCGACGCCGACACCTTCACCGAAGACAACGAGTTCCTCATCCACATCGGCCGGCGAGAACGGCGAGACCGATGAAGGGGTGCAGATGGCTGTCGAGTACCGGCTGACGCTGGCAGGCGACGTCCCACTCGAACAGGTGGCGAAGCTGGCCGCTCCCGAAGCGGTCGAGATGTCCACGGCATCCGGCGGCAGAATGCTCAGCGCCGACCTGAACGACGAGCACGGGTACGTAGTGGACATCACCGGCGGCCGGCACGGCTACTACAGTGCCGAGGACGACGGTGGCGCTCTGTGGGAATGGGAGCCGAAGACCTACGTCGACGTCAGCTTCTACATGCGCAAGGACACCCTGGCCAACAAGGGTAAAACCCACATGCTGGCGGCCGTGGCCAGGACCCTCGCCGGCAGGGCCGAGGACGCGGCCCTGACCCTCAACGGCGACGTGCTGATGCTGACCCGTGTCGCAGGCACCCTTCGAAAGCACAACACCGACGGCTGGTACGACGAAGACTACGACAGGATTCTCCACCCCTGACGCGTCTATGAATCGGGGCGGCGAGGGCGTGTTCTGGCTCGCCCGTGCGAGGCATCATCTGCCGCAGCATCGCGTAGCGGCGAAGGAACACGGTTCGGTAACGGCGAATAAGCGCGATGGTGCAAATCGTTGCACCACGCCCTACTACACCATCAATCCCGAAACGACGCCGACCCGCCCACCCGCCTTGGAGCAAGTGCGGAACGGGCTCGTGGCGGCAGTCAGGGCCGGCTTTGGCACGCTCCTGCGCGACCACGCGCCGATCATCTGCCTCCTCGAACGGAAGACACTCCACGACACTTTGCTCAGCTGGACCATCACCCCGCCTGCCCGGCACCGTCTTCACCGACTACACCAACCACCCAATCGTCCTCGCCCGCGACCTCATCCACGAAGCCGGCCACCCTTGCTCAACGACGCCCTGGTCGCCTACCACGTCACCATCCCCGACGACCGGCACTTTTACTCACCCTGGCGAGCCACTGAACGACCCGCCTTCGGCTTTCTCCACGCCTGCTGAGCCTTTTCGCTCACCGTCCTGTATGCCGCACGCGTCGTCTCCACCGCGACACCCGACGTACGCGACTTTGTCACCGCCCATCTGCACCGGCAGTCCGACCAGCTAGCCCAAGCAAAGGAGAACTTTCAGACAGCCATCGCGCTGGTCGGCCACAATGATCTACGTTTCCTTGTAATCGAGATCTTCGCCACCGCCGTTAGAATCACAGCCACACAACCGAACCGATCAGGGACGGTGAGGTAGGACGGACGTCGCTGTGTGCACGGTGTACGGTGGACAACACCAATCGCTACCCCGCGACCGGCGAAGCCGCCCGCTACCCCGGGCACACGACCGGCGCATTTCGTGAGGTTGGGATGGCCCAGACTCCGCGCGAGCTCGCACCGCATACCTCTGCCAAGCACTACTTTGGCGCCCACTTGCGATCATGGCGAGAACAGCGCGGCTGGTCACAAGCGCGGCTCGGTGAGCACGTGCACGTCAGTTCGGATCTCATCGCGAAGATCGAGAAGGCCCTGCGCTGGCCGACCTCGGAATTCGCAACCGCTTGCGACACCGCGCTCGCCGCAGGTGGTGCGCTCACCAACCTGCTTGCGCTGGTCGAACTGGAGCGACACCAGGAGCGTGTCGCCGTGGCTGCCACCGTCAGCGCGGTGCGCGCCGCCGTCTCCCAGCAGCGGTGCCGTACCACGCCGACGGCTTCCGCGTTCGCCGCCTCACCGGGTGGGATCGCCACTGGTGCGGCAGCGGATTGGGCATCAGCGCTGCCCGGTGTGCAACTCACGGCGCCCCCGCCGGCATGGCCGGTCGACCGATTGCTGACCCTGCCGCACGGCCGAGCCGTACCCGCTACGACCCTGACCCTCACCATCGTCCCCGCCCAAGACCGTCTCCACGCTGCCCGCTACCCACGGGCATTTGGTGGTGGCCACGCCGCCGCCGTCGGCCTGCGCGAACTCGTGGCGACGGAACTACTGGACGGCGACGAGCCCATCCTCGCCGTGGCCACAACGCCCACCTTTGGATTGGCGGTACCGGCATACCGCCTCGATGCCTTCACCGTCGGCATCCTGTGGGCCCTGTGCGGCATGGACGACGCTCTCCTGGCCGATGATGCCGCGCTCGCCGACAGCGTCCCCCAACTCCGCCGCTACGCCCACCTACCCGGCTCCGCAGTCAGCCGCAACGTCGCCGCCGACCTCAGCGCCTTGAGCCAGATGTGGCTTGGCTCAGACTTCTGCGCCCGCTACATCAGCCACCGTCTCGACGCCGCGACCGACCAGCCCGTCTTCTGGACCCGCGAGCAGTACGGCGAAGAAGCCAGTACCTGGCTGCTCTTCCGCCACAAGATCGATTATCTGCACGCCACAAGCGAACGCTTCACCACACCCACCGCCCCGGCCGCCCGCGTCTTCTGCATCCCAGAAACCGCCGTGCGGGGCAGCCCCCACGCGGAACGCATCCTGCTGCTGCTCTCGGCAGCGTTCATGGAATCCCTGCGCATCGCCGTGCACGTGAGTCCAGACCCGGCGTACGCCACCGTCGAAGGCTTCGTGCTGACCCCACACACGCAGGTCATTCTCGCCAACTGGGTGCGCGCCGATGGACTCTGGCACGTCGACGCCCTCGATCGCCGTGTCGCGCTACGCCGCTACGACGACGTTGCCCGCAGCGGCCAAGCCGGCTCCATCACCGCATCGGGCCGGTCCACCCGCCGCCTACGAGTCCTCGCCGAGTACCTCGGCCTGGAATGGCCCTGGCTGCGTCGACGCTGCACCGAGCTGGCCGCCGTCGGCATCGACGGGATGATCCGACCGCGCAGCCGGTTACTGACCACTGACGGGATCAACGCAGCCTGCCGCTACCTGGCCAGCCTCCCTTGAGCCTTCGCTTCACTCAGAAACTGTGACAGGCTGCCGCAGACACACAGGCACGGACGAGGAGGTGCGGTGGCGGAGAAGCCGACATCGGTCTTGATGCTCTCCCTCGGCGGGACAATCGCCATGACCGCCGGCAGCGACGCTGGCGGCGTCGTGCCGAACCTGACCGCCGAGGAACTCATCGCCGCTGTACCTGGACTGGCCGAGACTGGCATCGACGTGTACGTCCAGACCTTCCGCCAACTGCCGGGCGCCTCGCTCAGCTTCGACGACCTCACGGCGCTAGCCGCACTGATCGCCGACCACACCGCGACCGGAGGTATGGATGGCGTCGTGGTCACCCAGGGCACCGACACCATCGAGGAAACCGCCTACCTGCTCGACCTGCTCCACACCGGCGAGGCGCCGGTTGTAGTCACCGGTGCCATGCGCAACCCCACCATCGCCGGCGCCGACGGACCCGCGAACGTCCTCGCCGCGATCCGCACCGCCGCCAGCCCCGCCGCCCGCGGCCTTGGCGCCCTCGTGGTCTTCGCCGACGAGATCCACGCCGCCCGACACGTCCGCAAGACACACTCCACCAGCGGCGGCACCTTCCGCTCGCCGAACACCGGCCCGCTCGGCCACGTCGTCGAAGGCACAGTACGGCTGCTCACCCACCCACCGCACCGGGTGACCGTGCCGCTGGAGACGGTCACCCGGGTTCCACGAGTCGGGCTGTACACCGTATCCCTGGGCGACGACGGCACCCTCCTCTCCGGGGCCGACGGGCTCGACGGCCTCGTCGTGGCGGGGTTCGGCGTCGGCCACGTACCTCAACGCCTCGTCGAGAAGCTCACCGCCCTCGCGGCGAGGATCCCGGTCGTGCTCGCCTCCCGTACTGGTGCCGGACCGGTCTTGGCATCCACCTACGCCTTCCCCGGCTCCGAGAGCGACCTGCAGCGCCGAGGGCTCATCGGCGCCGGCTTCCTCGACCCCTACAAGGCGCGCATCCTGCTGCACACCCTTCTCGCCGCCGGCGCCGAGCCCGAGATCATCGCCGCCGCATTCGCCGCCTACGGCACCGGCGATCCTGCCCGCTGGCCCTGGCCGGCCCTCAGCCAACAGCCGGAGATGCAGTATGCGTAGCCACGACCTCACGCCCGGCCGCATGATCGGCGTCACGTTCGACCACGGCGAGGACTTCTTCACCGCCCTCGCCGACGCGTGCCGCATCAACGGCATCCGCCACGGCTACATCCCCGTCTTCATCGCCGGCTTCAGCAGTGTCGAGATCGTCGGCACATGCCAACGCCTCGACAACCCCCAGGCACCCCTGTGGGACCGCGTGCACCTGTCCAACGTCGAAGCACTCGGCGGCGGCACCATCGCCTACGACGAGGCCGAGGACCGGATCCTGCCGCACATCCACGTCAGCGTCGGCCTCAAGGAACACAGCGCCACCGGCCACACCAGCCACCTGCTTGCCGCCACCGTCCAGTTCCTCACCGAAATGTTGGTTATGGAGGTTGCCGCGCCGACAATGCGCCGGGTCCCCGATCCAACGATGTACGACGTGCCACTCCTAAAATTCGGCAACGGCTGATCATCTCAGGTGGCGGCGGCGTCTTATGGGCTGACGGGTTGTCGCGATGCGCGCGAAGGGCTACGGGCCCCGATCGTGTCAACCATCCGTTTGCTGATCATCGAGATTTGCGGGCCCATCATGCGTCTTATCCCCGAGGCGAGCCTCTACGACATGCCTCAGTTGCGTATCAGCGACAACTGACAGGCCAGTAGCATCCACTCCCGCCACACGCGCTGGAACCTGGACCGGAAGCCGCTCATGCGACTGGCCGCCTGCGGTGCCGACTCGCCCAGTGTCTAGTGGCCTCGCGAGGAGCCCGGTAGGTTCAGCGGTCGAGAACTTCCACTTTCATCGATAGGGGACGCCGGCCACGTGTTACAGATCGAGAAGATCACCGGTGAACTCCGTGCGTTGACGGCCGGGGTGGAACGCGCGCAGGGGTCGGCCGCCGCCGCCGACCGTCAGGCGCAGAAGACGGCGTCGCGGGCTGCTGGTGCGGGCTTCGTTGCGGTGGCGGCGGGTGTGGCACGGGTGCGCAACGCGATCACGGGCATCCAGGGCGGCCTGGGAAGACTTGCTGGTTCGATCGGTGAGGCGACGACGGCCGCCGCGGCGGTGCCGAACGAGGCCACCCCGCAGGAGACGATCGCCGGGCTGGCGCCTGTGCAGAGTGCCGTGGACGCTGCCCGTGACGCGGCAGCCGGGGCCATCACCGGAGTCGGTGAGGCGCAGCAGCTCGTCGCCATGGTCCTACAGGGCGGGCAGCCCGGGCCGCTGCTGCAGGCCCTAGAGGCCATCAAGCAGGTCCTGGTGCTGGTCGTGCAGCGCACCGGCGGGGCCCGGCAGGCCATCGAAGCGGCGATCGCGCAGGCCCGGCAGTTGGGGTCGTCGGGAAACTGACAGGGGCTGGCGGTCACCCACCGGCCAGCCCTACCCCTTCCCAGCACGGTGACCCGCCGCCGACACCTCATGCCGCCGACGACAGCCCATCGGATGACCATGACCACGGCACGCCCTGGACCAGACAGCCAACCGGAGTCCCGGGCGGGACGCCGACCGGTCCGAGGACCAGAATTCCACCCAGGTTGGACGACGAAGGACGGCGTCCGTTGGAGCTCGAGAACGAATGCGCCGATATAGTCGCCAGCACGAGCTACCGGGTCCACCAGAACCCCACCAGGCAGGAGATCGCCGACGCCCGGCTCCGCACCGGCGACTCCGGCAACCCGGACAAAGACCCAGACTACCTGATCGAAGGTCACGTGTTCGACTGCTATTCGCCCACCCTCGGCAAGCCGGTACGGGGTGTCTGGAGCGAGGTCCGCGCCAAGGTCGACAAGGAGCAGACCCAACGCGTGGTGCTGAACCTGCACGACTGGCACGGAGACCTCGCGGCCCTGCGGACACAGTTCGACACCTGGCCCGTCGAGAAGCTGAAAGAACTCGTCGCGGTAACGCCGAGCCGCGCGATCGTGCAGATCGTCCGTCGAGACTGAGGAGAGGCGCAGAGATGGCTGTCGAGTTCAGGTTGACCCTCGCCGGTGACCTGCCCCTGGACCACGTGGCTGATCTCGTGGCAGCCGAACCCGCCGAGAAGCTCAGGCCGAGCGGCACCAACCCACAGCTGCTCAGTGCCCGCCTCTACGACACCCGCGGGTACGCGCTGACCGTCTCCTCAGGCCGCCAGGGCTATTTCGATGCCGAGGCCGACGACGGTGCCCGCTGGGAGTGGGAGCCACAGACATACGTCGACATCGACTTCTCCATGCGGGCAGACGACCTGGTCGACAAGGGGATCCCGAACATGATGAAGGCCGTGGCCCGGGTATTGACCGCCCGCCAGGAGGACGCGGCGCTAGTCCAGAACGGCAACTGGCTCCTGCTGACCCGCACCACCGGCGAACTCCGCAGACACCGGCCTACCTGGTGGAGCCACTACAGCAGAGACGACCTCATCCCATGAGCCGGCCACGCGCGAGTGACTCGCTGACGACGACGTCCCCCTCGACCCAAGGGACCTGAACCGCGACAGCGAAAACTGGGCCACCACGCGGCTAATGACAAACTCGTCGAAGCCCCCGCCGCAAGCGACGCCCAGCCGGGAGCGGACAGCCCACATGATCTTCGATGATGTGCGCGGTGTGTGCTCTCCAGCGGATGCCAACCCGGGTGAACCGATGCCAACACGGGCCACCGCGGGCGACCGCCGGTCGCAACCCGGGTACGTGTGCTCGGGGTGTGCTCCTGGGCTGCAACAACAGGGGTCCGGGTGACGTGGGTGAACGTGGGCCACTCCCTGCCACCCCAGGTGAACCCCCGGGTCGCTAGACTGGGCGCTCGCGCCCTCGTAGCTCAGGGGATAGAGCAACGGTTTCCTAAGACGACGCCTCACCCATCTCCGCACGCTGACTACCTGCGACTTCTTAACTTCCCGCCAAGGAAACAGGTCGCGGCGCTACGCTGCTGTGCTCGCTTACCGAAATCTCCTGTAGCGGCATAAGCACTGCTCCGAAGGCAATCCCAGCAACCCGACCCCGTGGTTGCGGTCTTCTGAAGGCGCCACGCCGAGTCAGCATGTAGTGCCGCAATGCCCTTCATCGGCCTGACGGATCTAATGATCAAAGCGCTTGCCGACCGACGCGGTAACGCCCCAACCAGCAGGGCTCGCGCGATGGCAACCTCGATCAATCTGTCAGTAATTTTACAGTCCCGCGAAGCGGGGCGACATTTCGTCGTACTGCCGTGGTTACATGCCGGTCTCACTGACCTCAAGGAGTCTTCAGGTGTGGGCGCACAGCAAGAACCAATTCGGAGTTCGGCATCGGCTCGAAGATCACTTACGCGGCACCGCCGATCTGGCTCGGCTGTTCGCGTCACCCTTCGGGCTCGGCGAGTTGGCGTGGTGGACAGGCATTGTCCATGACGGCGGCAAGTGCTGGCAGGCATGGCAGGACAAGTTGCTGCTCGTCGAGCCGACGAACGGTCGGGTGGGCTTGGATCACAAGTCTTTCGGCGTGCAGTTGGCCCGTCGTCACCGTCTCCGGCCGGTGGAGTTCGCTGTGGCCGGGCACCATGGCGGCTTGACTAATCAGGGGCAGGTTGACGCCCTCTTTGGTGAAGATGCTGCCGCGGAGGAACGACTGCGGTCCGGTCCGTGGGCTGAGGTTGAGAAGATTCTTCGAGTAGCGCTTCCCGAAATGTTTGCTCAAATTCCTGTTATGCCTGTCGAACTTGACGACAGTGCAGAGCCGATGACGAGAGAGTTCCTCCTACGATTCCTGTTCTCCTGCCTGGTTGATGCCGATGTGCTTGACACTAAGGCCCATGTGGAGGGCGGTCGTCCGAGACTAGGCCCTGACCTGGATGCTCCGGCCCTGCTCAGTCGCTTCCTGGCCCGGCGTGCGAAATATCTGCGGCTCCGGGCGCCTGGTGCGATGGATGGTCATCGACAACGGCTGTTCGCCGCAGCGATCGCTGCCGCTGAGCGGGAGCCTGGCATCTTTCGGTTGACCGCTCCGACTGGGACCGCGAAGACTATCGCCGCTGCTGGATTCGCCTTGAAGCACGCAGCGCTGCATGGTAAACGACGGGTGATCGTCGCGGTTCCCTTCATTACTATCACCGAACAGAATGCGGCGGTCTACAGAGACCTCCTCGACCCCGAGGACCCACACGCCGAGCGGGTTGTCCTTGAACATCATAGCCACGTTGAGATCAACGATTCTGACTCGAGCAGTCAATATCACTCGTGGCGGCGCCTCGCGTCGGAAAACTGGGATGCGCCCTTCATCGTTACCACCACGGTCCAGCTCTTCGAGTCGCTGTTCGGCCGGACGCAGTCTCGCATGCGCAAGCTGCACCGGATCGCCGATTCCGTGCTAGTTCTAGATGAGGTGCAGGCATTACCGCACGATCTGTTACCGCAGATTGCCGATGCGCTACGGATCCTGACGCAGCGGTTTGGGGTGACCGTGGTGTTGTCATCGGCCACTCAGCCTGCTGTTCACGCGCTCGACCCCCTCAAGGCGTTGGAATCGCGCGAGATTCTGCCGGACCCGGAGTCTTTTTTTGCCGAGTGCCAGCGAGTAAAGTACGACTGGCGGCTCAAGCCGAAGCCATCCCTTGCGGACATGGTGAATGAAGCCGCTACACATCGGCAGGCCCTGATGGTGGTCAACACTGTGCGTGACGCGAGAACTGCTTTTCGCCATGCTCAAAATATTACCAGCGACGAGATGGCGGTGCTACACCTGTCCACTGGAATGTGCCCGGCCCACCGCAAGAGTGCACTAAGAGCTGTCCAGCGCATACTGGCAGATGGCAAGTCGGTTTTGCTAATCAGCACTTCTTTGATCGAGGCAGGGGTCGACCTGAACTTCCCGGTGGCATTCCGAGCAATCGGACCTCCCGAATCACTAGCGCAGGTCGCCGGCCGGTGTAATCGAGAAGGTGACCTTGGCCAGCGCGGCGGACTGGTCATAATCTTTGACTCGGCCGACGGCGGGTTTCCGCCCTCATACCCCACGCAGATCGAAGTGGCGCACATGTACTTCGGCCCCGATAGCGACCCTGAGAACCAGGCGGCCCTGGATGAGTACTTCAGAGAACTATACGGCACTCTTGACATCGAAGGCCCGGGTAGTACCTCTAAAGCCATCAGGGCCAGCCGGAGCCGGTGGGACTTTGTCGCCGTGGCAGATGGCCCCTTGAAGGCCACAGGTAGCACTCAACGAAAGCGCGAGTTAGCATTCCGAATGATCAACGAGGACACTGTTCCGGTCGTCGTTCGGTACGGCGGCGACCACAGTGGCGCGAAGATCATTGACAGGTGCCTGCAGGCCCTACGCGGCCCCTACCCGGACATGAGAATGCTGCGGGACCTGCAGCCGTACATCGTCAACCTGCGCCGCAGTACCGCACGAGCAGCAGACGTGGCACCCCACCTCCTCCCTGTCATCGGTGACCTGTGTGAGTGGTACGGGGACTACGACGACGGATACGGCATAGCCCTGGACAACGAAGGGAAGGACTACCTGTGGTAGCCCGACGCGCAGGCGCCTGTTTGGCGAGCCGCCCTGCAGCGGATCGCCAGACAAGCGCGCCATCCAGGGCTACTTGCTCTTGCCCCACATGAACTGGACCAGCCGCACGACCAAGACCGTCGTGCCGCCGAAGGTTGCCCCCGCAGTCAGAACGGCATTGGACTGGCTTGCGCCGCCCCACCAGGCCAGCAACCCCGTCGCGCTACCCACGAATGCGGCGGTGAGCAGGGCGATAGCTCGCCAACAGGGCTAACTTCTACCTGATCAATGGAAAAGGATCATCACCCGTGAGTAACAAACCAGGACAACGTTCTCATCCGCCAGTGGTGGTACAGGTTCGCGGCGAGGCTGCACTTTTCACAAGACCCGAGCTACGGGTGGAGCGGGTGAGCTACCCCGTGATGACCCCTACAGCAGCCGCCGGCGTGCTGGATGCGATCTTCTGGAAGCCAGAATTCCGCTGGGTTCCGGTGAAAATCGAGGTGCTACGGCCGATCCAGCAGTTCAACCTGCGCCGCAACGAGACTAGCGACCTTCCCAGCCTCGCCGATGCTGTCAACAAAGGACGTCGGATCAACACGGTGGCTAGCCGAGACCAGCGTAGCGCGTTGTGTCTGCGGGACGTCGAGTACCGCATTTATGCCCAGGTCGAGCTGGCAGCACACGCCGACAAGAGGGACGTCGCCTACCGCGAGCAGTTTCGGCGACGGGTCAACCGTGGCGCGTGCTACCAGCAGCCCTTCCTAGGCTCGAAGGAATTTCCCGTCTCGTTTTTCCCCCCGGACGAGCGCAAGCCGATCGACCTGACCGAGGACCTGGGAATCATGCTGCATCGTATCCATTACGGCCCACCTACCAAGTTTGACTGGTTCACCGCCCGTTTGGAAAAGGGCGTGCTACACGTTCCGGCACGCGGGATACCAGGTGACGGTGTGAAGATAGCGGGGGTGGCGTGATGTTGCTACGCCACCTGGTTGAGTTCCGTCGCCCGAACGATGCTGACGGTGAGGATAGCCGCCCGTACAGTCGGATCCGAAACGTTCGGTGGCAGTTGAACCTCAACAGCGAGGGGCAGCTACGTCGACTGGTTCCTTTGAGGGCATCGGGTGAACGACCCACGAAGACCGGCTTGCCGATCCTAGTGCCAAACGCCGGCCGCACATCGGGGATCGCCCCGGCGCTTGGCGCCGATGATGCCCAATACGTCCTCGGCTGGGCGGACGACAAAGCCAAACCCGAACGGGTGGCGCAGGCACACGAGTCGTTCGTCGACCTGTCCCGTCGCTGGCTGCGCGAACATCCGGACGATACGACAGCACGGGCACTCGTGGCCTTCTACGACCGTCGAGAGCTACCCCAGCCGCCCGACGACGAGAAGTGGTCATCGCGCGACCTTGTCGTCATATCAGTCGGGGGTAGGCGAGCGACTGAACAGGACACGCTGTGGACACTGTGGGAGGCAGTCGTACAGGAACGCAAGAGCGGCGCCAGTGCCGACGGGAGTGGTCAGCGAGGCTTATGCCTGGTCTGTGGCCAGCCGGATCAGCCCCTGCTAGACCGGATACCACAATCGCTGCCCAAGGCACTGGTCCCACGAGCAGACCAAGAGGTCGCGCTGCTGTCGGCGAACAAGCGCATCCACACGTACGACTTCAACGAAGGGCTCGCCGGATCGCCGATCTGCGTGTCCTGCGGTCAGGCTGCCGTCGCCAACCTCAGCGCCATACTGTCCGAACAGCGATTCACATTCACCTACCCTCGCCAACGAACGCGTCTCGCCTGGTGGGTCAGCAACGGCGCCAACAGCGAAACCATCGCCATGCTCGACCGTAAGCCCGAGGAAATCAGCGAGTACCTCCACTCGCTGGTCACCGGCCGGAAACGTAGACGGCCCGATGACCGACTGACCTTCTGCTCGGCCACGCTGTCCGGCAACGTGGCCCGGCTCGTGGTTCACCACTGGCTGGAGATGCCGCTCACCAAGGCCGAGGACAACGTCGACGCCTGGTTCAACGATCACCAGATTCTCGCCCGAGGCCAAGAAGTTCCAAACGCATATCCCATCTGGATGCTAGTCCGATGCTCTGGCCAGTGGCTGCCGGACAAATCTGAACGCGGCGGACGGTACATCGAACTCTGGGACAAGGCCGCCGACCGACCGGACGACCTAGCGCAACTGCTCCTGCACAGCGGCCTGCGCGGAGGAACGCTGCCACCCCACCTTCTCGCCCATGCTGTCCGCCGGATCCGCACCGACCTGCGAATCGACGGCCCACGGGCCGCGCTACTACGGGTCGTACTCACCCGTCACCCGCAACGAACAGGAAGAGGACCCACCGCCGTGCTGGACGAAGAGCAGGACAACCCGGCCTACCTGTACGGGCGACTCTTCGCCGTACTCGAGTCACTCCAGCGCACCGCCTACCGGCAGAGCGAGCAGCCCAACGCCACGTTCTTTCACCGCTACTTCGCCGGTGCGGTGGCCAACCCTCGGATCGCCCTTGTGCAAGGCTGCCAGCTCTACCCTGCCTGGCTCAAGAAGCTGGACAGCGCCGCAGGCGACGACAGCAGCAATCCCATCAGCCGCCAGAACGCCGAGCGTGCCGGTCGGGCCGCCGGCCGCTACCGGGCACGGGTGCGTGAACTAAAGGACCGGCTCACCGGTCCAGTCGCTCCCCTACATGACACGGAAAGCCAGTCATGGTTCATCCTCGGCTACTTCCATCAGCAGGCACATGACATCCGGATGGCCAAGACCGGCAAAGCCCCAGAAATCCAGACCGACGACCTACCCACCGACGAGCACGACACCAACGAAGGGAACCACGAACAGTGAAGCCCCAGACGACCGATCCGACGGTCCGACACGATGCAGTAATCTTCTTCGACGTTACCGACGGTAACCCCAACGGTGACCCCGATGGCGGCAACCGACCCCGTGTCGACGAAGCCACCGGACACGGCCTAGTCACCGATGTTGCACTCAAGCGGAAGATCCGCGACACGATCGGGCTGACCGCCGACGCCCTCGACTACCAGGCCGACCGCTATCACGTGTTCGTCGAGGCCGGACACGCCCTCAACACCCGCACCGCCGAATCGTACAAAGCCACTGGCATCGAACTTAAATCTCGAAAGATCTCTCCCGAGCAAGCCGAAGCTGCCCGGCGGTGGATGACCGACCGATACATCGACGTACGCTTGTTCGGCGCGGTGCTTTCCACCGGTGAGACCAAAGCACTGGGTCAGATCCGCGGCCCCCTGCAGTTCGGCATGGCCCGCTCTATCCACCCCGTCCTACCCGTCTCACACGCCATTACCCGGGTGACTCAGACACGCCAGGAAGACATTGACAAGGGAGAAAAGACCGAAATGGGTAGCAAATGGACTGTGCCCTACGGCCTGTACCGGGCGCAGTTCCACTACTCCGCCGCCCTGGCCAAAAAGACGGGCGTTACTACCGAGGACCTCACCGCCCTCTACAAGACCCTGCAGTTCATGTTCGATCATGATCGCACTGCGACTCGCGGCATCATGACCATGCGCGGCCTGTACGTCTTCAGCCACTCCAATGCCTATGGCAACGCCCCTGCCCAGCCCTTGCTGGACCGGGTCCAAGTCGCTCTTGCCAGCGGCGTCGGAACCCCCCGCACCTTCACCGACTACAAGATCACTTCTGACATCGGCGAACTGCCGGCTGGCGTGATCTTCGACATCCTGCAGGACTGAGGAGTCTCGACGATGACCTGGTGGCCCGACGGGGACCGCAACGCCGGCCGCATCCCACTGTCGGCATTAGAGCACTATGCCTACTGTCCCCGCCAGGCTGCCCTCATCCACGTCGACGGCGTGTTCACCGACGACATCAACACTGTTCGTGGCCACCTGGCCCACGAACGCGTCGACCGGCCCGGCACCCGCGCCACGGCCGCCCCCGGGTACCGGCAGCACTACGCCGTACCCGTCTGGAGCGACATCCTCGGTCTCTATGGCCGATGTGATGTAGTCGAGATCGGCCATGGCACTGCGATCCCCGTAGAACACAAGATCGGCCGCTACCAGCCCGGGGGACCAGCCGATGTACAGGCTGCCGCCCAAGCCCTCTGCCTACGCGAAATGCTCGGCCGCGACCTCGATGTCTCCCATGCAGAGGTGTTCACACACTTCGACCGGCGACGACACCGGGTACAGCTGACCAACGATTTGATCACCACCGTCAACCAGACCTCCCGCGCACTTCACGCAATGCTGCTCGCACCACAACTACCACCACCAATAGCAGACCGCCGATGCCGACGCTGCTCACTGCTCGACGACTGCTTACCCCGGGCCCTAGCCAACCCCACCGACCTCTACACACCCCGACCAACCGGTGATTGGGATGCCTGAACTGATCAAAAACACCCTCTACATCCTGACGCCAGGTAGCAGCGTCCACCTCGACCACGACGCCGTCCGGGTCTTTCACCCCGAAAACGGCGCGAAACGTCTCCCCCTTGTCCGAATCGACCACGTCGTAGCCTTCGGCGGTGTCAACCTCACCGATGACTTCCTACACCGCTGCGCAGCCGACCAACGATCCGTAACCTGGCTAACCAGCAACGGTCGGTTCCGCGCCCGCGTCATCGGCCCACAAGGCGGCAACCCCCTGCTGAGAGTCGCCCAACACGACGCCCTCCGCGAACCCGACCGCCGCGCCGCAGTCGCCCGCGCCTTCGTCGCCGGCAAACTCCACAACACCCGACAGGTTCTGCTACGCGCCGCCGCCGACGCCCGAACCACTAGACAACAGGCCCTTCGCGCAACCGCATCCGCCATCGCCGACGACCTCGCCAAACTCCCCGACACCAACAACATCAACGTCATTCTCGGCATCGAAGGTCAAGCCGCCAAGCGATACGTTGCCACCTGGCGACACCTACTCGTTGACCACGCTCAAGTCACCGCACCCACCCATCGAATCAGCAGACCACCCACCGACCCCGTCAACGCCGCCCTGTCCTTCGGCTATGGCATGCTCCGCATCGCCGTCCACCGCGCACTCGAACACGTCGGCCTAGACCCTTACATCGGCTACCTGCATGGCATCCGACCAGGAAAGCCCGCTCTCGCCCTCGACCTGATGGAAGAAATGCGCCACCTCCAAGTCGACCGGATGGTCTTCACCGCCTTCAACCGCCGCCAGCTCACACTTCACCCAACACCCAGGCGGAGCCCACGAAATCAACGACGACGGCCGCCGCGCCTACCTGACCCTCTGGAGCGAGGCCCGCGCCCGCCCTTGGGCCCACCGCCAACTCGGCCGAGACATTCCCGCAGCCGTACTACCACTCATCCAAGCCCGACTCCTCGCCCGGCACCTACGCAGCGACACACCCCACTACAACCCGTGGAGCCCCGCATAATGGAATACCTGGTCACTTACGACGTCGACACCACCACTCCGGAAGGCCAACGACACCTGCGGCAGGTAGCCAAGATCTGCGAAGGCCACGGCATCAGAGTGCAAAAATCTGTTTTCGAAATTGCCTGCACCGCTGCCCAGTACCCGACCTTCCGCCAGAAGCTCTCCGACACCATCAGCCACACCACCGACGACATTCGGCTCTACCACCTCACTAAAGACACACTCCGCCACGTGGAACGACTCGGCGTCGCGCAGCTCGCACCCCACCACGGCGACCACCTACTTTAAAGATCTAAGAACCCCAAGCGCGATAGCAACAAGCGCGAGGTTCCCAGGCAAGAAAGCCAACAAAGCGGACACCGCTCACCTGCCATTCAAAGCCAGCGACAGCCACGA
>NZ_AZWO01000044.1 GCF_000514775.1 Salinispora pacifica CNR114
AGACGACTGGGTTGATAGGCCGGAAATGTAAGCTCGGTAACGGGTTCAGTTGACCGGTACTAATAGGCCGAGGACTTGACTACTAAGTTGCTACGCGTCCACTGTGTATCTCTTGGCAAGCAAACATTGCCTGTGGTGTTGGGTGTGTTTGATATGTCGATAAGTGTTACGGCGGTCATGGCGGAGGGGAAACGCCCGGTTACATTCCGAACCCGGAAGCTAAGCCCTCCAGCGCCGATGGTACTGCACTCGGGAGGGTGTGGGAGAGTAGGACACCGCCGGGCAAAACTTTTGTTGAGGGCCGACCCTACCCGGGTCGGCCCTCAACGCTTTTCCCGCCGGGCACACCACCCGGAAGACAGTCTCCGGATGTTCGGCCTGGCGCCGGCAGCGTGTCCGGTTCGCCGGACCTCGTGACACATCGGTTCAGATCAGCCCGGATTTCGGGGGCACCTCGCGGTTTTGGATCAGAACGAGGGTCGGAGCTAACGAGTCGGAACGCCACGCCGACAGGTCCAGGCGGGCTCGCCTACCCGTACCCACTCCGGGTTGCCGGCCTGCGCGCCGGGCCCCGCCAACGTCGGCTGGGTGGGCTTGGACAGCGGTGGCGGCACGTGATCCAGCCGCCGGGCGGGCCCACCTCGCTGGGGGTTTGTCGCCTGCTCGTCGAACGTCGGTCGGCCCGACCGCACCCGGTTCTCCGCGTCGCCGTCGTGGTCCGCCGGATCAGTGGCCGGGGGTGGTCTGTTCGCCGGCGGCCGAAGCGCTCAGCAGCTGCCGGCGACAACAGCGGCTCGGCCACCGTACGTCGGTGTCAGGAGCTGTGGTTGTCGGATGCCAACGAAGCTGTGTCGCCGATGACGAGGAAAGGGCCCTGCCGGGGCAATGCCGACAGGGCCCCTCAGTTCAGGTGAGGGCGGGGCTCAGGAGGGTTTCGGGCCGCAGATGAAGCGTGGCTCCGCGGAGTAGCGCCAGCTGAACTTCTCCCGCTTCGCCTCCTTGCCGTTCTTGTAGAACACCCGGTAGGCGTTCTGGCTGAACCCGTCGCTGCCGTTGGCGGCGATGCAGTCCGGGCCGGGCTCCAGATAGACCGTCTTCGGCTTGGTGATGTTGCTTCGGGGGCCGTACTCCGTCTTTACCTTGTCCCAGACCTTTGTGCTCCAGATCGAAACGGTGATCTTGTTCGACGTGTAGGAGGTGTCGATCAGGAGTCCGTACTCGGTGTTGTTGCGGAACTTGAAATCGAGATCTGGGTAGAAGATCGTGGACTCGATGACTGCCGGATAGCGGCTGAAATAGTACGAGTGGGGCTTGTGCTCGACATCCTCCAGCCCCGCGTAGTAGGTGGCGTTGAAGAGCGTCGTGGTGAACTGCGAGACCCCGCCCCCGACTCCCGGCACGAGCTTGCCATTGAGGATGACCGGAGCATCCTGGTAGCCCTTTGCGTAGTTTCGTTCGCCGGTGTGCTTGTTCAAGGAGAACGTCTCGCCGGGCAGCACCAGCGTGTTGTCGACGTCCTTGGCGGCAGTGATGATGTTCTGGCTGCGGGGCGAGGAGAGCCCGCCGGAGAACTGGGTGGTGAAGGTCGACACCTTCTCCTTGATGCCCAGGCCGGCCAACTTCTCCGTGGTGAGCTCCGGCTTCTTCGTTTCGAGTGTGCCGCTCACCCGGCGGTCGTCCGCCTGCGGCAGGACCGCGAGCAGAGCCTCCCCGAGGCCGTCGGCGTCCAGTTCCTTCCCGTTCTGGCTGTCGATGATCTTCGGCTTGCCGTCGGTGAGCGTCATCCGGGCGTTCTTCGGGGTCACCTCGACCTTGGCCAGGTCATCGCCGAGCGCGGAGCGGAGTCGTTTGACATCGACCTTCGCCGACAACGTGCCGGCCTCGTCGGCGGTGAACAGCAGGCTCTTCGCGATCGCCTCCGGCGGGATGCTCACCGAGCCCTGGTCCGTCGTCAGGGTTACCGGGGCCGCCACGGCCGGCTTCGCCAACTCGGTCACCAGCCGGTCCACCTCCTCGGCGGTGGTCACCGGGTATGTCTCGACCAGCGGAACGGTGACCGGATCGCCGCTCAACCAGCCCTCCCGAACCGCCTGCGCGGACTGCTCCGGGTTGAGCTCCAGGCTGGGCTTCGGGTGGGTTGCCTTCGGGGTGAGGCCACTCCAGGTGATGCCGGGCATGGTCATCTCGCGGCCCTGGTCCCCCAAGACCTCCACGAGTGCCGCGTCGAGCTTCTCCACGTCCACCGTCGCCACCGGTGGCACCGCGCGGGAGCCGGCGAGGCGTTCGAAGACGTGCGCCTCCACCTGCATGGCGGCCCGCACAGTGGCCTCCACGTCAACCCGGAGACCCACCTCGGTCGGCACCAGTTCCGCGGTGTGTTGGCCGACGACCACCGGCAGGGGGGCGCTCAGCATGGCGGCCTGTTGTTCGACCGCCGCGTGCAGCTTCTCGACCGCGGCTGCCTGGCTCTGACCGCCGAGATCTGTACCGAGGACCGTCGTGCCACGGGGCACGTCACCGCCGTACGCGAAGACGCCGATGCCGACTGTGGAGGCGAGCACAACAGTGGTGACCCCGGTGGCAAGCAGCAACCAGGCGCGGCGCATCCGCCCCCCGCCCGGTGGAAAGGACCACTTCCCACCGGGCGGAAAGGACTTTTTGCCGCCAGTTAGAAAGGCCCACTTCCCGCCCCGTTGGCGGTTGACGGGTTCCGTCTCCTCAACGGGCCACTGCACCGCGGTTACCTGGACGGTGGGCCGGTCGTCGGCGGGCAGATCTTTGTCGCCGTACAGGGTCACAGTCACCTCGACTAGGGGCGTCGCGCTCGGGCGGTCATCACACCCGGAAGGAAACTACGGTAACCAACATGTGCCCGTGGCGGCAGGTCGTGTCCTGCGTCGCGTGTCGCGTCTTCCCGATCCTCGCGGGTCGGCCCGGACGTGCGACGGCGGCGGGCGAGATGGTGCCGCCCCGCACCCGGTAGAACGGGGTTCCGTACGGTGGGGTCCATGCGGGAGGACGAGGTGGCCCTGGCGTACGGCGGTGGTTGGGTGGACCGGGCCGGTGCCCTCCGCGCCGATCCGGAACGGCTGGCGAAACTGCTGGGCGCGGCAAACACCAGGGTGCTGCCGCTGTGGCAGGACCACTGCCTGGTCAACGAGGCGGTGTCGGTGCAACTGAGCGGTGACGCGGCGGCGCGGGCCCGCGCCGCCGCAGCGGAGACGGTCTTCCTCGGGTTCGCGGCGGGGCGGGCAGTCTTCGCGGTGGACCTGTCCGAGCTCACTGAGGACGCCGCACTGGCGGCCGCCGGGGCGACTCGGGTGGTGGGGGTGCGCGGGCTCGTCGGGCGGCTATCCCCGGCCGAGGCGGCCATCCAGGGGTACGCGCGTGGCCTGCTGCACTGGCACCGGCAGCAACGGTACTGCGGCGCGTGCGGTGGGGCGACCAACGCCCAAGATGCCGGGCATGCCCGGCGGTGCACGGATCCGGGCTGTGCCCGGCTGTACTTTCCCCGGATCGAGCCCGCCATCATTGTGCTGGTGGAGTCAGCTGGCTCGCCCGGCCGCTGCCTGTTGGCCCGGCACGCCGGGGCGGCTGAGAACGCGTTTTCGACCCTCGCCGGCTTCGTCGAGGTGGGGGAGACGCTGGAAGACGCGGTCCGGCGCGAGGTGGCCGAAGAAGCGGGCGTCGTGGTGACGGACGTGGCGTACCAGGGGTCGCAGGCCTGGCCCTTTCCGGCGGGGCTGATGGTGGGCTTCCGGGCCACCGCCGAATCCGACGAGATCCGGGTGGACGGGGTCGAGCTGCTGGAGGCGCGCTGGTTCACTCCCGCCGAGCTGCGTCGGCGGGCGGTGGCAGGCCATCGGCTCGGCCGGCCGGACTCGATCGGCCACCAGCTGCTCAGCGACTGGCTGGCTGAGGACGAAGCAGCCGGGTCAGCTCCCCGCTGACGCCCGCCGTGGTGCCGGAACCCGCGGGTCGGCACGCGCTGGGGTCGACCGCCACGTGCGGAGCGTCATGACCAGGGTCGTGGTCACGGCGGCTCCCAGGGTGGGCCAGAGCAACCCGGCGACGGTCCGTGGCGCGGTCCACAGCGCGACCGTCGCCAGCAGGACGCTGCCCACCCAGAGCGGCGCGGCGGGCCAGCGGACACCAGTGGCGACCGCCGCGTTTAACAGGACGAAGACGACGGCCCAGAGCGCTCCGACCGCGGCGAAGAGCGGCGCTAGGGGGCCCAGGTGGGTGTAGTTCGGGCCGCCGGCGAGTTGGAAGGCCAGGGCGCCGGCGAACGTCGAGCCGAGAATCAGCAGTACGCCGCAGCCGGCGGTCACGGCGAGCGTGACGGCCCGACTGAATCGATCGTCGCGGGCCAGCCGGGGTAGGGCGAGCACGGTGGCGACCTGCGGCGCCCACAGCGCGCCCTTGGTCAACACCGTACCCACCGCGTACCCGCCGGAGTCGTCGACCGGCAGTAGCTGACGGGCGAGGAAGAGGTCCACGTAGGAGACGACGAGCATGGCGAGCATCGCGGTGCAGCCGGTCAGGATCTGGCCGGCGTTCAGCGGTGGTGCCGTGGAGGGGGTCCGCGGGACGGCCGACCGGGCCAGGGCGGCCAGCCCGACCGGGGTGAGCGCGGCGGTCCCGGCGCCGAGCAGCAGGGCTCCGGTTGGGCCGGCGTCCAGCAGCAGACCGACCAGCACTCCGCCGTACCGGCCGGCGGCCAGCAGTCCCATGGCGATGGCCAGTCGAACGAACCGTTGCCCGCCCTGGAGTTCCCCCAACGTCCGGCAGGAGAGCACGATGGCGGCCGTGATGACCGCGGAGAGGAGGAGCACCTCGACCGGAAGACGCAAGCCTTTGCCGAGTAACGGGGTGGCGATAATCAGGGCGGACGCGCAGAGGGCGGCGGTCAACAGGGCTGCGCGGCGGGTCTGGGTGGGGCCGTGCTTCGCGTGGTGCACGGCGACGGCGAGCTGTAGGCCGAACCCCGGCACACTCGCGATGGCGATCAGGCCGAGCGCGGTGGCGAGCGCGCTGAGCTCGGCGGAGTCGAGCTGGCGGGCGGCCAGTACCGGGGCCAGGTAGGCGAGTCCGTTGCCCAGCAGCCCCGCGGCGGTCACGGCTAGGCCGGCGGTGCCGAGTGCCCGGACGCCGGTGCTCGGGGCACGCGTCCCCGAGCCGTCCACATCGTTGGTTCGCCGGCTCACACGGCTTCCGAGGGGTCGGATTCCCGCCGGGAGGCGTCCGGGGCGGCGGCGCCCGGCGACTGCATGGGCACCTCCACCGCCGGGGGCACCGGATCGGGGCGCTGGGGAGCGCGGTGGACGGACCGGTGTCGAAGGCAGGTCGACAGCCAGAGGCAGCCGAGGGCGAGAACCATCAGAAGCTGCGGAAGGGCGGCGGTGTGCCGCTGTGTGGCGTCCAGGTACGCCCACCCGGCGAGCAGGACGAGGGCGGCGGGAAGCCAGGACTCGACGAACCGGGGGGCGAGCCGTACCCAGCGGGGGTCGGTCGGCCGCGGTTCGCGTAGCGCACCGGGGAGGGCGAGGAGGACTCCAGCGGCGACGAGTGCCCCGCCGACGAGGCCGCCGAGCAGGATCAGGGCGGTCGCGCCGACCGCCAGCAGGGGCAGCGAGCGGGGGGCCCGGCGTCGCGGTCGCCGGGTCGGCCGGGCCGGGCCGCCGCCGCGGCGTTCGGGGAGCAGCGCGAGAAGCGTGACGCCCAGGAGTAGGACGCCTCCGGTCAGGAGCGCCACCTGGTACGGGCGGTCCGGGGTGAAGCGTAGGACGACCTCGCCCGCGGCGCCGGCGGGTAGCATCCAGCCCTGCTGCCAGCCGTCAACGACCACGGGGCGTAGCGGCTCGCCGGCGAGCGTGGCCTGCCAGCCCCGGTTGGTGTTCTCCCGCACCGCGAGTAGCCGTTCGGCGGCGTGCCCGGCGACCTGTACCCGCCGCTCGGTCGCATCCCAGGCGGTGACCTGGAGGGCGCTCGGGCCCGTCACGTCCGTGGGCTGCTGCGGTACGAGAGCGACCCGGGTCGGCGTGGCGAACTGGCTGGCGGCGGCGACGAGGCGGTGCTCGGCGGCGTCGAGCGGTAACTCGGTGTCGGTGCCGCACGGCTCGGCCGGCACCTCCCGCAATTCCAGGAGGTCCCGCATCGTGCCGCGTAGGGCGGTGGTTACGGTCTCTTCGCCGATCGTCAGCGTTGGACCGGAGCCGCAGTCCAGCGTCAACGGCGCGTCCAGGTCTGCTGGGCTGGCAGGGGCGCCCGGAAGCACCGTGAGCTCGCCGACCGCGATCGGCAGGGGTTCGGGCAACCGAAATCCGTACGGATCGATGCTGGTGATGGAGGGCTGGTCGAGGAACTGGATGGTGAGCTCTTTGGTGCGGATCGGCGGATCCAGGGTCAACACTCCGTCCTCGCTGAGCAGACCGCCGCGGATGCCATCGTCGGCGATCACCCGCACGCTGCCGAGCCGGGTGGCTGCGACGGCCGGGTCGACGGCGAACCGGAGGCCGTCGATCACCTGGGTCTTCAGCCAGGTGAGGCGCAGGATCGGGGCGTCGTCGCTGAGCGCCGGTGACCAGCTGGTGGCCGGGTCCCCGTCCAATACCGCGCCGGGGCGGCGGGTCGGATGCGGGACGCCGGTTGACGAGGCGCTCACCTCGGGCGCCAGACCCAGTGCCTGTGCGGCGGTCACCGCCTGGTCGAGGACCGCGTGCAGGGCAGCGCCGTCCATCGGGCGGGCCCACAGCTGCGGGTCGTAGGTTCCGGCAGCGGGCAGGATGAGCGTACGGTCGATCGTGCGTCCATCCTCCGAGCCGCGGATCGCGTTGGTGGAACAGGCCGGTTTCCCGTCCACCTGGAAGCAGGCGGGCGTGCGGGGATCCGCGGAGACGACGACGGCCGGTGGTTGGTCGGTGGCGGGTGCTTCCGGCAGCCGGAGGGTGCGACTGGTCTGGATGCCCGGGATGCTGATCTCGGAGATCCCCACCACCCCGGCACCGAGCGGACGGAGGGCGAAGGTGTCGTCGATGGAGATGTGGACGCGTCGGGTGGCGTGGCTGCCGTCCAGGTCGAAGATCATTCGATCGCCGAAGCTCTCCACGGTCTGGCTCTCGTACCCGGCGGTGACGGTCGCCGTGGTCGGCACCACGTCCGCGGTCAGGTCGAAGCTGAGCTCGACTCTGGTGACGTTGGTCGGGTTCTCCAGCGTTATCTCTATCCATTGTCGATCGCCGCGGTGGTGCGGGGCGGACTGCCAGGAGGTCGTCGGGTCACCGTCCATGGCCGCGTACGGCTGGTGCTCGGAGCGGTTCCCGCCAGGAATGTCGACCTGTGCGCGTGCCGTAGCTGCGCGAATCGAGCTGATGCCCGCATACTCAGCCACTGTGGACCAGTCCGGGGCCCAGTCGGGCAGGTAGTCGTGCGCGGGGGCCGACGGCGCGAGGGGCTCGTCGGCGGTATGGGTCTGCGAGACGTTGTCCTGGGACCGACCGAAGGAGACCTCGCGGCGCCGCAGTCCGTCGGTCATCGCCACCGGACCGTAGCCGTCGCCGGCTTCCGCGTCGCCGGCCAGGACTGTGGGGGCGGGACTCAGCAGGCCCGCCGCCGCGAGGTCGAGCAGGGACTCCGGGCCACCGACGACGGTCGCGACATCCCTCCGGTCGTAGGCGACTACCGGCTCCACCCGGCGGTTGACCTGGTAGACCTCAAGTGCCCGGGCGGGCACGTCGAGCCCCTGGTCGCGCCGCTCGTCCACCGCCTCCGGCCCACCCCGGACCGGGCCGAAGGTGGTGACCCGGGTCAGCCCCGGTGAGCGCTGCAGGGCCTGGCGAACCACGGCGGGGCGGGTCGTGTCGGAGCGACCGTGGTCGAGGTCGGCGCGGAACAGCACGTGGCTGATCCCGGAGCGGGCGAGAAGGTCGGCGAGGCCCGCCGAGCCGGCGCCGGAGCTGAGCGTGGCTTCGATCGCGTCCAGGAGTCGGATGGTGGTGGGCGGGGTGAAGGGGATCGAGTTGCGTACCGCCCAGCTGCTCTCCAACAGCGGTTGGACGATCTCGTCGGTGGTGCTGCCCCAGTCGTAGGCGGGACGGCGAGCCCCGGGTACGACGAGCACCCGTCCCGGACCGGTGTTCGCGTCCAGCCAGTCGGCGGCGTCCTGCCAGTACTGCGGTACTACCCGCGCGCTTCCCGGAGTGGCGAGGCCGCCGACGATCGCCGGGCTGGCGACCGCCGCGACCGCCGCCATGGTCACGCCGGTGGTGATCCAGGCTCGCGCGACAGCCGGCCGGCGTCGCGCGGCGGGCGCGGTACGCACTGCCCGCCCGACCAGGCAGACCAGGTGGGCCAATCCGAGCGCCAGTGGTAGGCGGAGCAGGACGTCGAACTTGTGGGTGTTCCGTAGCGGTGCGCCCACCCCGTCGAGGAACTGTTGCTGTCCTCCGGCGAGGAGATTGGGGAGATCGCTGACGTGTCCCAGCCCGACCATCGCGGCGCCGAGCACCAGGCCGGTGATGAGGAAGCGGCGGTGCGGCATCCCGCGCCGGGAAAGCCCCAGTACACCCAGGGCGGCGACGGCGAGCGTGGCGAGAACCAGCCCAAGCTCGGTGGCCAACCGGGCGCCGCCGGGGATGGCCTGCTCAACCGGGGAGGCCAGGTACGCCACCCAGTAGGAGGCACCGCGGAGCGTCGTCACGGCGTCGGTCACGCTGGTGGTGCTCTGGGCGGTTTCGATGTAGTCGAGAAACGGCGGGCTGTACCGCCCGAGAATGAGCAGTGGAACCAGCCACCAGGCGGTGGCCAGGGCGACCGCGCCGCACCAGGCGGCGATTGCGGTGATCCGGCGGCGGATTGGCGTCAGGGTGGCGAGCCAGAGCAGAGCGAGCGGCACCACCGCGAACACGGCGGTCGCATTGACTCCGCCCGCACAGGCCACGGCGAGTGCCGACGCCGCGACCGCCCGACGTAGTGGCGCACCTCGGGCGAGGCCGACCAGCGGGATCAGTACCCACGGTGCCACCGCGCTGGGCCAGGATTCGACCGAGGACCAGCCGAGCTGGGTGAGGATCCGGGGTGACAGGGCGAAGGCGATGCCAGCGATCATGCGTCCGGCGGGGGAGCCGATGCCGAGGCTGCCGGCCAGCCGCACCACACCCAGGTAGGCGACGCAGAAGAGCAGCGCCCACCACAGCCGTTGGATCACCCACGGTGCCAGGCCAAGCTCCGATCCCACCAGGAAGAACGGACCCATTGGCCAGAGATACCCGTAGGCCTGGTTCTGCAGCTGGCCGAAGGTGCCGGTCGGGTCCCAGAGGTGCAGCGAGCGGAGTAGCCACCCGGCGGGATTGACGTTCAGGTCGACCTTGGTGTCGGGGACGATCAGCCCGGGTGCCTGCTGGAAGGCGAGGCCGGTGAGGACGACGCAGATGGCGAGGTGCCGGAATCTCTGGTCCAGCCGTTGGGCTCGATTCGGCCGTGCTCCGGCGCCACTGGTCACCTCTGCACGCATGTCGCTCCTGTTCCGCCGGTGGTACGGGTACCGGCAGCCGACGATGGTTGAGCGACGCAGCCGGGACCGGGGGGTGGGCAGGGGCGGCGGCAACGGTTGGTGTGACGAACATGGATGGATGGCCACCCCCCACGGCGTGTAAGCGTGTGGCAGGCTGCCGAGCATGTCAATGCCAGAGGCTGGGGCTGTGGCACCTGGAGAGCCCACCGCGTCGATGCCCGACGAGCCGCGAGCGTTCGCGCGGCGACTTCGTCCCGACCGCGTCGGAGCGGTGGCGATAGCCCTCATCGTGGTGTCGGTCGCCTGGCGGGCCGGCCTCGCCGCGCGTGGCTGGTTCTCCCAGGACGAGTTCGTGCTCGCCGCCCAGGCCCTGGACGCCCGGTTGGACGCGGACTTCCTGTTGGGAACCTTCAATAACCATCCGACGCCCGGCGGCCTGTTGATCGCCTGGCTGATGGTGCGGCTGGCCGGTTTCGCCAGTTGGCCCTGGGTGCTGATGCTGGCGGTGGGACAGGCGGCCGTGGGCATCGCCGTCTACCGGCTGCTGCGTGACCTGCTGCGGCCGGGCTGGGGCTTGTTGGTCCCGTTGGCCCTCTTTCTGTTCAGCCCGCTGACGCTGGAGGTGTCGTCGCTGTGGCTGGTCGGGCTACTTCTGTTGCCGGTGCAGCTCGCCCTGGTCCTGGCGGTGCGGGCGCAGGTCCGATATCTGCGTACCGGCCGTCGCCGGCACCTCGCGATGGTCGCCCTGTGGCTGCTGTTCGGGCTGCTGTTCGACCCGAAAGCGCTGCTGATTGCGCCGCTGTTGTTCCTGCTGACCCTCTTTCTGTTTACTGACGGTTCGCCGTGGCGCAGCCTGGTCACGGCGGTGCGTCGGCACTGGCCGGTCTGGCTGTCGCTCACCGTGCTCTCCGGGGCCTACCTGGCGTTCTACCTGACCCGACCGGCTCGTGCGCTGGACCAGCTGACCTCACCCGGTCAGGCTTTTACGTTCCTCGGCGACCTGGTCGGTGCGACCGTCGTGCCGGGCCTGCTCGGGGGGCCGTGGCGGTGGACCCACGCCGGTGACGGGCCGCCGTTGGCGGATCCCTATCCGGTTGCGATGTGGCTGTCGTGGCTGGTGCTGGCGACCCTGGTTGTGGTGACCGTTCGGCGGCGCCGGTCGGCGGCGCGGGCCTGGCTGCTCCTGGTCTGCTATCTCGGGTTGGTCAGCGCGTTCTTCGCGGTAACCCGCCTCGGTGGTGTGCTCGGCCCAATGGTGGGCACGGTCCCACGTTTCGTGGCCGACGTGGTTCCGGTAGCCGCGATCTGTGTCGGGGTAGCCCTGTTCGGGCTTCGCGACACCGGCGAGCAGGACCGGTACACCCCCCGGCCGCTACCGGGACTCCCGCGCGTGCTCGACGCCGTCGCGGTCGGTCGGGTGGCGGTCGCTATCCTGGTCGCGGTCGGGCTCGGTACGGTGTGGAGCACCGTCACCTTCGGCGACAACTGGAGCACCAAGCACGGCCGGGAGTACCTCGCCACGGCCCAGGCCGAGCTTGCCGCCGCGCCCGCTGGCACCGTTTTCCTCGACACGATCGTCCCCGACCGGGTCGTGTCCGGCTATTTCTGGCCGGACAACCTTCAGTCGCACTTCTTCCGACCGGCGGAGCACCAGCCGGAGTTCGTCGAGGTGGCCGAGCTGCCGGTGACCTTCGATGCCGAGGGTCGAATCCGGCCGGTCCGGATCGAGGGAGTCAAGGTTCTGCCGGGCCAGGTGCCCGACTGCGGGCACCTGGTGGAGAGCGGGCGTACGACTCGGATTCCGTTGGCAGCACCGGTTGCGGAGTGGCCGTACGTGGTGGAGCTCGGCTACCTGAGCTCCGGCGACGCGACGGCGACCCTGCGCCTGGGCGAGGCCACCCGGGAGGTCACGCTGCGGAGTGGACTGAACCAGCTGTATTTCCCGTTGCACGGTGCGGGGGAGGCCATCGAGGTCACCATCAGCACGCCAGACATCGCCCTCTGCACCAGGTTGATCACTGTCGGGCGGGTGGTGCCGGCGTCGTGAGTGGGTGACCGACCAGCCGATCGAACCCGGGTGGTTCGAGATCGGCTCCTGTTGTACGCCGTCGCGGCGGTGGTGACGGCGATGGTGCTCGCCCCACTGGCAGCACCGGGCTACGTGTTGCGCTACGACATGGTGTTCGTGCCCCGGCAGCCGCTGACCTGGGATCTCGTGGCGCCAGCGCAGGGCCTGCCGCGGGCGGTGCCGATGGATGCCGTGGTCTCGGTGCTCACCCAGTTCGTCCCGGGCTGGGTGGTGCAGCGGATCGCGCTGGGCGGGGCGGTCCTGCTGGCGGCGGTCGGTGCCGGGCGCCTGGTGCCGACCGAACGGACCGGGGTTCGGCTGCTTGCCGCGGTCGGCTACGCCTGGACGCCGTACCTGGCCGAGCGGTTGTTGATCGGGCAGTGGGGGCTGCTGGTCTGCTATGCCGCCCTGCCGTGGCTGGTGCGGGCGGGTTTGGAGTTGCGGGCCGGGCGGGCCGGCGCGGTGGCGCGGGTGCTGCTCGCCGCCGCGCCGGCTGCGATCACCCCGACCGGTGGGCTGATCGCGTTTGGTGTGGTGTCGCTGCTCGCACCGCGACGGGGACGTTGGCGGGGATCGACGATCGCGGTGGCGGGGGTCGCCCTGCTCAACGCCCCGTGGGTGACCGCTGCCCTGGTCACCGACGCGGGCGGAACCTCCGACCCGGCGGGAGTAGCCGCCTTCGCGCCCCGGGGCGAGAACTGGGCGGGTCCGCTGACGGCGCTCGCGGGCACCGGGGGCATCTGGAGCGCTCAGGCCACTCCGGCGAGCCGAGCTCTGCCCCTGGTGCCGTTGGTGACCCTGGTGCTGCTGGCTCTGGCCGGCGCCGGGGTCGGGCTACTGCGGCGGCGGACGTCGCCGGGCGTCTCGGCCCGGCTGTTGGTGCTGGCCGGGGCCGGCTTCCTGCTCGCTGCGCTGGGCACGGTGCCGGGGACCGCCGATGTACTGCGGTGGGCGGTGGCGCAGCTGCCGGGGGCCGGGCTGCTTCGCGATGGGCAGAAGTTTCTGGCGCCGTACGCGTTGCTGCTGGTGGTGTGTGTGGCGCTGGGCGCCGAGCGGCTCGTGACCCGGGTGGAGCGGACGAACCGGGAGGTGGCGGGGGTGGTGCTGGGTGGTGTGCTGCTGCTGCCGGTCGCGGCTATGCCGGATCTCGCGTTCGGCGGCGCGGGTCGGCTGTGGCCGGTCAGCTATCCGGCGGATTGGCCGGTGGTGGCGGGGCGATTGGCCGCCGATCCCGGCGGGGAGGTCTTGGCGCTGCCGTTGAGCGGCTACCGCGCGTACCCGTGGAATGGCGGGCGGACCGTTCTGGACCCGGCCCCGCGCTACCTACCGGCGACAGTCCTGATCGACGACACGCTCCGGGTCGGCGACGTCGCGGTGTCTGGCGAAAACCCGCGTCTGCAGGAGATCCGGCAGCTGATTGGGGCGGGACGGCCGGCGGCGGAGACGGGGGTGCGCTGGGTGCTGGTCCAGCAACACCGCGCGGACCAGGTCGATCCGGCTACCCTCGCCGGCCTCGAACTCGTGTACCAGGGGGTGTTCCTGGCCCTCTATCGCAATCCAGCCGCACCGCCGAGCCCGGTGATGGCCGCCCCGGCTCGGTGGGCGGTGGTGGTGGCGCTGGCTGTCGCCGTCGTGGTGGTGATCGCTGCCCTGTTTCGGCGGTACGCCGGTGGGCTACTGCGTGGTAACCTCCGCTCCGAGGTTCAGACATTGGAGGATTGGCATGCGTAAAGCCCTGACCTTGGTCGTCACCGGCCTGGTGGCGGCGGTGCTCGGGATCCTGTCTCTCGGTGGGCTGGCCGCCGCTACGACCGCCACCGAGGAGGAGGCGGTTTCCCAGGCTGAAGAGCTCATCGAGAAAGCCAAGCAGGCCAACGAGCCGGACCCCTACACGCCCGCGATCTACGGCAGCAGGTAGGACGGGGCGCCCCGTGAACGCGTCTGACGGGGCGACTCCGCGCTCTCCAGTAGAGCGGCGAAGCGGCTTCCGGCAGCCGGCCAGGTAAAGGTCGCCGCGTGCTCCCGGGCCGCGTCCCCCAGTTGCTGTCGTAGCTCGTGGTTGTGTAGGAGGGTCCGTACCTTCGCCACGTAGTCGTCAACGTCGTCGGCGAGAAGCCCCGTTTGGCCGTCCAGCACCGCCTCGCCCACACCGCCCGCGCTGCGGAACGCGACCGTTGGAGTGCCCGCCGAGCCGGCCTCCACGATGGTCAGACCCCATCCTTCCTTCAGGGACGGGGTCAGCGCCACCCAGGACGAGGCGAGGAGGGCCGCTTTCTCCTCCTCCGGCACGAATCCCCGGAACTCCACCCGGTCGGTGATGCCCAGGTTGTTGGCGACCTCGCGGAGCTGCCCTTCCCACCAGCCCTGGCCGGCGACGACCAGCCGCAACTGCGGCAGCTCGTCGGCGAGGGTGGCGACCGCCTGCAACGCCACCTCGACGCGCTTGTGCGGGACCAGTCGGTTGAGCGTGACGAGCAGCGGGGAGGCTGCGCGTTCCGCGTCGGTGGGCGGGAGCGGCGGGGTGCCGTTGTGCACCACGGAAATCTGCTCCGCGGGTACGCCGAGCTGGATCAGCTCCTGACGGGTGGCGTCGGAGACGGTGATGTGGTGGCAGTGCCGGTAGACGAATATGGCGAAAGATGACTCCACCCACCAGCCGAACCGAGCTGCCCATGCCGGAAGTACCACATGCCATTGTTCGCGATGAATATGGTGGATAAGCTTGACGATCGGTCGACGAGCCCATAACGGAGTCATGAATGGCAGGCCGTTGCAGACATCCACGAGCACGTCCGGTCGGCCGCCACGTCGGCGAGACAGGGGGCCGACGCCGAAGGCGCCGGCGAGATAGTAGAACGCGGCCCACAGGTAGACGGTGTGGCGGCCACCGCGTCTGACCAGCCGAATCCCATCCTCGTTGACCTCGTCGGGGAGGCCCTGACGATGTGCGGCGCAGAACAGCGTGACCCGGAGGCCGCGGGCTACCAGCTCTGCGGCAATCCGCTCAACGTATACCTCGGATCCACCGCCTTCGGGGTTCCGGGTGTCCCGCCAGTTGAGGAACAGCACATGTCCGGCGGTGGCGGAAAAGTGCTCCACGTGATCCCTACTCCCTAGTAATTTAGCGTCACACTAAAGCTCGGGAGCCGGCTAGGCAATGCCTAGGTGAATATCTGAGTCAATGTGGCGAATTGACCGTCGGCACTCTCTGCTCGGGTTGGGGGGCGGTCGGTCGAGGGCGGCGGCGGTCACCGAGCGCCTGGGCCGGGCGTTCGACGCCGTAGTAGCTCGCCGCGGCCAACACCAACCCACCCGCCATCGTCAGGCTGAAGGTCTCGAGGAATCCCCCGGTGAACAGTGGACGGTCTGCCACGAGGTAGATCGTTTCGATCACCAGCGGATGCCAGAGGAACAGCCCGTACGAGACGAGGCCGAGCCAGCGGACGGCGGCGCTGCCGAAGGCCTTGTGCACCCGGGTCATCCGCTCGCCGAACGCCACCGGAATCATGATCAGGGCGCTGACCGCGAGATAGAGGGTGAGCTTCACGGCGAACTCCGCGACGGTCGGCTCGGCGAGGTCCAGCGGGCCGGCGATGGGTGTCGTCGCGATCGCCAGCAGGCCCGCGGCCGCGGCCCAGCAGGCGACCGGCGCCGCGGCGAGGTCGTCGAGGATGCGCAGAGCGGCCGGGCCCGTCCCGCTCCGGAGGGCCACATGTGCCACCGCCAGGACCATGCCGCCGCAGAACCAGGCCGCGTACGAGGGTAGCCACATGGTCTGGATCGCGGTGTCAACGATGCCAAGCCCCATCAGGGTGAGCCACCCGGCCGTCAGCAGGGCGCCCCCGGCGGCGAGCGCCAGGGTGCGGACCGGGCGCCAGGCCCGGCCCACGGCCAGCACCGCGACCAGCGGCAGGACCAGGTAGAACACGACCTCGGTGGCGAGGCTCCAGGTCTGGCTGAGGCCAGCGCGGAGCTGATTGGGCTGATAGATCTGAGTGAAGGTCAGGTGGCGGAGCCAGTCACCAGCCGAGGCTGGCTGGTTCTGCGGCAGAACGATCAGGCAGACCAGCACCGTCAGCCAGTAGGCCGGCAGGATTCGCAGGGCGCGGCGCCAGAAGTACCGGCGAACCCCGGGCCGGGGGAGCCCGGCGGCGATGCCCGATGCCCAGGGCCGGAAGAGCAGGAATCCGGAGAGGACGAAGAAGATGGCGACACCGACGTCCATCCGCGCCAACCAGGTGCCCCACTGGCTGTTCAGGCTCACGCCCGTGTGGAACCCGACGTGGTGGGCGACGACGGCCACCGAGCCGATCGCGCGGAGCGCATCCAGGGCGGGCAGGCGGCCGGTGATCGAAGGATGGGACCGGTTCGGGGTGACGGTTGCCGACATCTGGACATCCAGGGGGTTCGCTTTAATGTTGACTGGGGAGTAACCTCCCGCCATGTTATGGATCGATTGCCCTGGGCAACAGGCCGTAGGGCGGCAGGCGTTTCAGGAGGAAGAGTGAAGCTTCGGGTTAGTGCCGCGCTCTTCGGGCTCGGCGTCTTGTTACTGGTCTTCGCGGTCGGGCTGCCGCTGTACGTCGCTCCCGCCATCAGCCGGCTCCCCTACGACCTCAAGCCAACGACGTTGGTCGCAGAAGCAACCAATGCGCGGTTCTTGCAGATCACCGCCGACAATGAATCGCTCACCGTCGAAGTTCCACGAGCCACCCTGCAGTCCACGATCGAGGTACTTCCCCAGCCTGGCGAGACCCGGGATCGCCTGCCCGAGCAGCTCAAGGGCGACGCGGTGATCTGGGATGTCTACCAGACCGTCGTACGGAGTGACACGCAGGCTCCGATCACCATGTACAGCACGCAGCTCGCCCTCTATCGCGTCTCCGGTACCGCCGCTCCCTGGGATGACCAGTGGCTCAAGCAGGACGACAGCGAGGGGACCCCGCAGGGCAACGTCGAGTACTCGGGGCTGACCTACAAGTTCCCGTTCGGTGCGGAGAAGAAGGACTACCCGGTCTTCGACCGTGACCTCAGGGAGGCGATCGCGGCGACCTTCGTCGGCACCGAGACCGTCGAAGGTATCGAGGTCTACCGCTACGAGCAGCGGATCGAGAACCGGGTGCTGGACACCCCGGAGGAGAGCCTGCAGGTGCTGCTGAGCACCTTCGCCCCCGGTTCCACCACCGGCGAGATCGTCTACAACAACACCCGGACGTACTGGGTTGATCCGGTTACCGGTGCGTACGTTGACGTGCGGGAGCAACAGCGAAAGGAACTGCGTACGGACGCTGGCTCCACCACCGTCCTGCTCGATGCTGACTTCAACTACACGGACGACACCGTCAACAACAGCGTAGAGACGGTTAAATCGAACCGTCTCAAGATCGGCCTGGCCCGGCTCTGGGGACCGATCGCCGCGGGTGTTCTCGGCCTGATCGCCCTCGCTGTCGGCCTCCGGCTGTTCCTGCGAACCGGGGGTGCCGGCGGTCGACACTCGACCGCCGCGTCGGCGGCTGGCGGCCCGGCAGCCACCAAGGTGGAGCAAGATCCGAGCTAGTCGCCGGGGGTTGACCCGGGGGGCAGGGGTGACGCGCACGTCCGCCCCTTGCCCCCGGGCCCTTGCCTCCGCGCTCAGATCCGGGCGAGCGCCCGACGTAGCGGGTCCAGGCCGAGTGAGCCCAGGTCGAGCGCCTGCCGGTGGAACTCCCGGAGGTCGAACTCAGCCCCCTTGCGGGCCTCGGCGTCGGCCCGAGCCTGCAGCCAGATTCGCTCACCTACCTTGTAGGACGGTGCCTGCCCGGGCCAGCCCAGGTAGCGGTTCAGCTCGAAGCGCAGGACCTCATCCGGCACCCGGCAGTGTGCCCGCATGAACTCCCAGCCCAACTCCGGCGTCCAGCGTTCACCCGGGTGAAAGCCGAACGGGTTGTCGGCCGGGATCTCCAACTCCAGGTGCATGCCGATGTCGACGATCACCCGGGCGGCGCGGAGCGCCTGGCCGTCGAGCATGCCCAGCCGTTCGCCCGGGTCCCCGAGGTAGCCCAGCTCGTCCATCAGCCGTTCGGCGTAGAGCGCCCACCCCTCGCCGTGCCCGGAAACCCAGCAGAGCAGCCGCTGCCAGCGGTTGAGGGTCTCTGCCTGGAGCACCGTCTGGGCAACCTGAAGATGGTGGCCCGGCACGCCCTCATGGTAGACGGTGGTGACCTCGCGCCAGGTGGAGAAGTCGTCGATGCCCTGTGGCACCGCCCACCACATCCGGCCGGGACGGGAGAAGTCCTCACTCGGGCCGGTGTAGTAGATCGCGCCGTCACTCGTCGGTGCCAGGCAACACTCGATCTGGTGGACCTGTTCCGGGATGTCGAAGTGAGTGCCGTGCAGCTCACTGACCGCCTTGTCGGCGAGGTTCTGCATCCAGTCCCGGAACGCCTCCTTGCCCCGGATGGTCCGCGCCGGGTCCGCGTCCAGCGTGGCTACCGCCTCGTCGACGGTGGCGCCGGGGCCGACGATCCGCGCGGCGACCGCTCGCATCTCCGTCTCCAGCCGGGCCAGCTCCGCAAACCCCCAGGCGTACGTCTCGTCCAGGTCCACCCGGGCACCGAGAAAGTACTGCGAGGCCAGCTCGTAGTGCTCTCGGCCGGCGGCCTGCTTCGCCCTGCCCCGCGGGGCCAGTTCGGTCCGGAGGAAGCGGCCGAACTCGGCGGTCGCCGCGGTGGCGGTCGTGGCACCCCGACGCAGTTCGGCACCGAGTGCGCCCCCCGCGCCCAGCCGTTCGACCAGCCCGTGGAAGAAGTTGTCCCCGTCCGGTGCCACCCAGGTGTCACACTGTTTGGCTACCTCGAGCAGCTGGGCTCGCGCGCTGGAATGGCCGGCCGCAGCCGCCTCGCGCAGCGTGGTCTGGTACTGCCCGAGGGCTCCGGCGAAGTGGTTGAGCCGCGCGGCGATGTTGGCCTGTGCCTCCTCGCCCTCGGTCGGCATCAGGTCAAACACGGAGCGGAGCTCGTGCAGTCCGCTGGTGATGACGTTGACTCCCCGGCCGACCTCTCCCGCCGCGTAGCGGGCGAGTTCCAGGCTGAGCCGCTCCTGCATGGCCTCCTTCGCGGTCTGCTCCGGCAGCGACTGAGGTTCCACGCCGTCGAGGTCGGCGAGGGCTCGGCGGGTCAGGTCGGCGCGGGCGGCGTAGCCGTCCGGCGAGAGGTCGTCGAGGCGGTCGTCGTGGCCGGTGATGCCGACGTAGGTGGCGCCGGTCGGACTCAGCGCGGCCCACTCGCCCACGTACCGGTTCGCAATATCGTCGATTCGTCCCACGAGCTCGACCCTACGTGATCGTGCAGGCGGGGCGCGCCCGTGAGTGCGCTGGATTCGGGGTCGCTCCCAAGACCTGCGGTCACCGCCCGGCAGGCTTTGTGACGGCCAACACGGCGTCCGAAAATCACCAGACTTTCCTGCCCACGGCCGGCAGAGTGTCAGGGGTGACAGTCGAGTCCGCCCCTGACCGGGCTGTGCTGCGGAGCTGGCTGCCCGGGTACCTCGCGTTGGCCGCGATCTGGGGTTCCAGCTTCCTGTTCATCAAGATCGGGGTACGGGAGCTGCACCCGGTGCACCTGACCCTCTACCGGGTCGGCGCCGGCGCGGCAACGCTGCTGATCCTGCTCGCGGTGCTGCGCGACCGGCTGCCGCGCGAGCCGCGGGTCTGGGCCCATCTGGTCGTCACCGGGGGAATCGGCGTGGCGCTGCCGTTCACCCTGTTCGGCTACGGCGGGGAGCGGGTCGAGTCCATGCTCTCCGGGATCTGGAACGCCACCACACCGCTGGTCGTGCTTCCCATGGCGGTGCTGGTCTTCCGCACCGAACGGCTGACCGCCGCCCGGGCGGTCGGGCTCGGGCTGGGCTTCGTCGGCGTACTGGTGGTGCTCGGGGTGTGGCAGGGGGCTGGTGGTGCGCACTTCGTCGGCCAGCTGATGTGCTTCGGCGCCGCGGCCTGCTACGGGATGGCCATCCCGTACCAGAAGAAGTTCGTCGCGGGCCGCTCCTACTCCGGGCTGGCCCTGTCGGCGGCGCAGCTGTTGATGGCGCTGGCGCTGCTCACCGTCGTCACCCCGTTCGTGGCGGGTGCCCCGCCGCTGCCGACCGCCCTCTCCGGCTCGGTCCTGGCCAGCATGGTCGCGCTCGGCGCACTCGGTACCGGGCTGGCCTTCCTGATTCACTTCCGCAACATCCGGGTCGCCGGCGCGAGTACCGCGGCGACGGTGACCTACGTGATCCCGGTCTTCGCGGTGCTGGTCGGTGCGCTGGTGCTCGACGAGCGGCTGACCTGGCACCAACCGGTCGGTGCGGTGGTGGTCCTGCTCGGTGTCGCCGTCACCCAGGGGCTGATCGGTCCCCGCCGCCGACCACGCACCGCCGCGCAGCCGGCTGCCGCAGCCGGAACTTCGGCCGCGGCAGCCGGAACCTAGTCCTCGGCGGCGGGAGCATCGGCCCGCCATCGGTCAGGAGCGGCTTGCGGCCCACGCCACCAGCCGCTGCGCCGGCCAGGTGTTGACCACCCGGTCGGCGGGGACGCCACAGCGGGCGGCGCGTTCGCAGCCGAACCGTTGCCAGTCGAGCTGACCTGGGGCATGCGCGTCGGTGTTGATCGCGAACCGGCAGCCAGCCTCCAGTGCCCGCCGAATCAGCCGTTTCGGCGGGTCCTGCCGCTCCGGCCGGGAGTTGATCTCAACCACGACGCCCCGCTCCGCGCAGGCCGCGAAGACGGCGTCCGCGTCGAAGTCGCTCTCCCCCCGGGCGCGCCGCCGGTGCCCCCGGTCGCCCGGCCCGGTCACGCCCGCCGGCCGAGTGGAGACCATCCGGCCGGTGCAGTGCCCGAGGATGTCCAGGTGCGGGTTCGCGACCGCGGTGAGCATTCGACGAGTCATCCGCCCCCGCTCGTCGGAGAGGTTGCTGTGCACCGAGCCCACCACCACGTCGAGTTGGGCGAGCAGCTCCTCGTCCTGGTCCAGCGTGCCATCGGCGAGGATGTCCACCTCAATGCCGGTAAGGATCCGGAACCCCGGCGGCAACGCCTCGTTCAGCTGCGCCACCTGCTCCAGTTGGCGGCGTAGCCGGTCGGCGGTCAGCCCGCGCGCCACCTTCAGCCGAGGCGAGTGGTCGGTGAGCACCAGGTACTCATGGCCCAGCTCGACCGCGGCCAACGCCATCTCCTCGATTGGGGAGCCGCCGTCGGACCAGTCCGAATGGGTGTGACAGTCGCCGCGTAAGGCCGTCCGTAACGCTGCCGCCTCAGCGTCCAGGTCGGTGCCCTCGGTCGCCGCCAGCCGACGCAGGTAGACCGGCTCCTCGCCCGCCAGTGACTCGGCCACGCAGCGGGCGGTGACCGCGCCCACCCCGGACAGGTCGGTGAGCTTGCCGGCCCGGGCCAACTCGGCGACCTCCGCGGTCGGCAGGGCGGCCACGGCCTTCGCCGCCGACCGGAACGCGCGCACCCGATAGGTGGCTTCGTTGGCCCGTTCCAGCAGGAAAGCTATCCGGCGTAGGTCAGCGATGGGATCCCGGGCGGTCATTCCTGCAACCTAACGGCTGCGGCCAGGACACTCACGGCTCCTTCGGGCAACCGTGTCGGCGCTGCCAGTCCGTCACCTCCACAGCGGGCGACCGGTTCACCCCACGTCGCCACGCGTCCAGGTAGGGCGCCGGCCACACCACCCCCCGCCGGATCCACCAGCCGTCCTTTCCTAGACACGGCGGCGAGATGCCGAAGTGCAGATGACACACGTTGTTCGCGTTGCCGGTTCGGCCGACGGTGCCGAGCTGCTGCCCGGCGACGACGCGTACGCCCGGATCGAGGCCCGCCGCGACCTCGGTCAGGTGTGAGCCGTAGTAGCGCACCCCGTCATCGCCCAGTACCGCCACCGACAGGCCGCCATTGAACGGACCGCGGAGGCCGCCCGGGTCGAAGCGGTCCACTCGGCTCACCTCCAGCACCGAACCGTCCGTCACCGCCACCACCGGCGCACCGCAGTCGGCGAAGATGTCCGTGGCGGGATACACCGAGTGGGTCGGATGATAGGAGGCGTCACCGGCCCGTACCGGGAAGACGTGCCGGACCTCGGCGGGCCGCGTCTGCGGTGGGGACGCCGCCGCCTTCGGCGAAGCCGCTGTCGCCGTCGGAGTCGAGCTGGCCGCGGGGGTGGTGGGGGTTGGGGCAATGGTGCCCGGGCGACTGGCCGTGCCGGTGTCCACCCCGGGGCGGGTCGTCGCGCAGCTCGCGGTGAGCACCGCGGCGAGCAGAAGCAGCAGGGGATACGCCGGGCGGCGTCCGGTCAACGGCGCAGGCATCCGGCCATCCTGACAGACCAGTACGGTGGGAGGGAAAAACTGGGGAGGAGGCGACCGTGACCGACCCGTACGACGGGGGCCGCCCGCGAAGCCCGTCGGGGCTCTTCCCCGCTGGGCCGCCAGCGCGACCCACCTACCGTGAACCCCATCCAGTCCACGGTGCCGCGGTAGTCCTCGGTGGCGTCGTCGCCACGACCTGGCTGCTGCTCTTTGGGCTGCTCGGCACCAGCGTGCGGGGATTCGCCTGGTGGACGGTGTTCGCTGGTGGCGTCGCCTGGCTGGCGGCTCTGCTGTTGGTGCGGCACGGCGATCGGGGAGTTGCCACCGGTGTCGCGATCGTCGTCGGTGGCGGGTGGAGCATCGCGGCGGCGGTCGTTGCGAGCCGCTGGATGGTCAGTGGAGACTGGCCCCTCTGGTAGGTGGGTTCGGCCACCTAGGGCGGCCCGGTCCACCCTTCCCCCCGGCTGCTTCGATCAGTGCGGCGGCGTCGATTGGCCACCTGTCGGGGCGTTGGCCGGTCGTCCGGCGACCCCACCGGCTAACGTGCACGCGTAAGACCGTCCGGGCATCGCTGGGCGAGCGGCAGGTGGGGCTGATGGCCTGGTCACGCCGTAACCGGCGGTGGTCGGTGGCCAGGCCGGCCACCGACTACGCGCAGCCGCGGACGGTCCGAGGATTTCGGGCTACGCCGAGGAAATTTGGGGGGAACCGTGTCGTACTTTGCTGCGGCCGTGGTGCGGGACGAGAGCGGCTGGACCGCCGCCGAGGTGAACCTCCGCGGTGCCGTTGACGTGGACGGGATTGCCGACCGGTTGCGCGACGTTGACCCCGGCGCCGACCTGTCGCTGCTCTTCGTCGAGGCCGAGGATGAGTACCTGGTGATCCTGCGGCTCGACGAGGGTGAGGACCTGCGGGTCTTCGGTTCGGACTCGGCGTACGCCGAGGAGACCCAGCTGGGCGCGCTGCTGGTCGGGGATCTCAAGGCGTCGGTGCCGGCGTTGGACGAGATCGAGGAACCCCGTGCCGCCGCCGGTGACCCGGAGAGCGAACAGCCCGCCGCGGACCCGGAGGCGGACCCGGTCGGGGACGCGGACCTCCTCGCCGACCTGGGGGTGTCCGGGACGAAGCTGATCGCGCTCTGCGGGCATGAGGGGCTGCTGCCGGCGGATGTCACCACCGAGGCGTGCACGGTGTTGGGCTGCGCCGACGAGGTTGAGGAACTGCGTGAGGTGTGAGCCCGTCGCCGTGGGCGAGATCGGGAGCGTGGGCGGGGCCGGGACCGGGACCGGGAGCGTGAGCGGGTCCGGGAGTGGGAGCGTGGGCGGGTCCGGGAGTGGGAGCACAGGTGAGCGTGAGCGCGAGGCCGGCCTGGGCGGTGCCGGCCGCCGGCAGCGCCACGAAGAGTGGATGCGCCGGGCGTTGGAAGTCGCGGTCGCCGGGGCGGCGACCACGGTCACTGCCGCGGACGGGATTCCGGCCCCCGCCGCCGCTGACGACATTCCGGTCGGTGCCGTGCTCCTCGGCCCGGACGGGGCCGAGCTGGCCACCGCCCGCAACGAGCGGGAGCTGACCGGGGACCCGACCGCGCACGCCGAGGTGCTGGCGCTACGCCGGGCAGCTGGTCGGCTCGGCCGCTGGCGGCTCGACGGGTGCACCCTGGTGGTAACCCTGGAGCCGTGCACGATGTGTGCCGGGGCGCTGGTGCTGGCCCGGGTTTCCACGGTGGTGTTCGGAGCGTGGGAGCCGAAGACCGGCGCGGCCGGCTCGCTCTGGGACGTGCTGCGCGACCGCCGACTGAACCACCGCCCCGAGGTCTACGGCGGTGTCCTGGAAACGGAGACGGCGGCGGTCCTGCGCGCCTTCTTCCGGTAGGGCCGACGGCCCGAGACGACCGACGGCCGCCACCTTCGCGGCAGGTCCGGCGGCCGCCGGTGCTCGCGGCAGCGTCCCGACCCGGCGCCGACGGTTGGTGCCGCCACCGGGTCGGGACGAGCCCGTGGATCAGGCGATGATGGTGTCCAGGGCGATCTCCACCATCTGGCTGAACGTCTGCTCCCGCTCCTGTGAGGTGGTCTTCTCCCCGGTGCGGATGTGATCGCTGACCGTCAGGATGGTGAGCGCGCGGGCCTTGAACCGGGCGGCGATGGTGTAAAGCGCTGCCGATTCCATCTCGACCGCCAGCACGCCGTATTCGGCGAGCGAGTCGTAGAGGTCCGGCCGGTCGGTGTAGAAGGCGTCCCCCGCCAGGACCGGCCCGACCCGCATGGTGACGCCGCGCCGCTCGGCCACCTCCACCGAGGTACGTAGTAGCCCGAAGTCGGCGACCGGGGCGTAGTCGACCAGCCCGTCGAAACGTACGCGGTTCATGTTCGAGTCGGTGGCGGAACCGATCGCCGCCACCACGTCACGGAGTTGGAGGTCCTCGGCGAGGGCACCACAGGAGCCGACCCGGATCAGCGACCGGACGCCGTACTCGTTGATCAGCTCATGCGCGTAGATCGAGGCGGACGGCATGCCCATGCCGGAACCCTGGATCGACACGTCGACCCCGTTCCAGCGGCCGGTGAAGCCGAGCATCCCGCGGACGGTCGAGTAGCACTGCGCGCCCTCAAGGTAGGTCTCCGCGATCCACTTGGCCCGCAGCGGGTCACCTGGCATCAGGACCCGCTCGGCGATCTCTCCCGGCTTCGCGCCGATGTGCGTACTCATGGCAGGGATTCTGCCAGCCCACCCCCGGCCTCGTACCGGTTGGGCCTTCCCTCGGGCGGTCCTGTAGCCTACTCGGCGGTGGTGTGTCCGAGTGGCCTAAGGAGCACGCCTCGAAAGCGTGTGAGGGTTTACGCCCTCCGCGGGTTCAAATCCCGCCACCACCGCCAGTGACAGGTGAAGCGCCCGGTCGGTCCGGAAAGACCAGCCGGGCGTTTCGCTATCCCAGGATCGTCTCAGTTGTGGTCGTCGTCTGGGTCAGGGCCGGCGGGCCACCACCGCGCCGTTCGCGCCGGGCGCGTCGAAAGCCACGACCCGGGCGTCCACGAAGCCGGCGTCGCCGAGCCAGGTGACGTACTCGGCACCGGAGTAGTTCTTGCCGCCCTCGGTTTCGACGAGCATGTTCATCCCCATCAGGGCGGCCTCCGGTGGGCCGGTGCGTTCGTCGTTGAGGAGCAGTTCGGAGATGACGATCGCGCCACCGGAGGGGAGCGCGGCGTGGCACCGGGCCAGTAGCGCCCGGTTGGTCGCTTCGTCCCAGTCGTGCAGGATCATGCTGAGCAGGATCACGTCGTGCCCGTCCGGCAGGGCCGGGTCGGCGAGGAAGTCGCCGGCGACCGCGCCGACTCGACCGGTCAGGCCCGCCTCGGCGATCCGCTCCTCGGCCCGGACGCAGACGTGCGGTAGGTCCAGGATCGTGGCCTGGAGCTGTGGCAGTCGCTGGCAGAGCTCGATCGGGAAGGCCCCGGCACCGCCACCGACGTCGAGCAGCCGGCGGTGGGCGCCGAAGTCGTACGCGTCGGCCAGCGCGCGGGCGGTGAAGCGGGAGGTGGAGAACATGGCGTCCCAGAACTCGGCCACCATTGCCGGATCAGTGGTGTCGAACATGGACCCTTGTTGTTGCGGATCCCAGGTCAGTGGGCGGTTACCGCGCAGCGCCTCGCCGATGCGGTGCCAGGGCAGGTAGGTGCGCAGGTCGGAGTAGCGGACCTGGGCACCGAAGTAGTACGGCCGCCCTTCCACCAGGAACTGCTCGGCCAGCTCGGAGTTGCGGTAGCCGGTGCCGGCTTTCTCCAGCAGCCCCAGGGATGCGCTGGCGGCCAGCAACAGGTCGGCCGGGCGTTCGTCCATCCCGAACTCGGCGGCGGCTTCGGTCACGGTGATGGTCCGTCCGCCGGCCAGGCGGGTGAACAGTCCGAACTCGACACCGACGGCGAGGGTCTTGAAGCCCCAGACGCCGGCTACGAGTTGCATCAGGGGAGTAGGGGTGATCATTAGGAGATAAGAACACGAAGCGGTTCGCGGCCGTGGGTCGGCACCGGAGTCGACGATGGCGAACATGTCGGTGTCGAGTCGTCGCGCGGCGGTGCGCGAGGTCGGCGAGGTGGCGGAGGTGCGTCACGCTAGTAGCATGATGCGCTTCGTCCTGAACGTGCTGTGGCTCATCTTCGGCGGCGGAATCGTGCTGGCCTTCGGCTACCTCGTCGCCGCGTTGATCTGCTTCGTCCTCGTCATCACCATCCCGTTCGGGGTCGCCTCGCTGCGGCTGGCTTCGTACTCGCTGTGGCCCTTCGGCCGCACCCTGGTCACCAAGCCGGGGGCCGGCATCGCCTCCGGGCTGGCGAACGTGCTCTGGGTGCTGTTGGCCGGCTGGTGGCTCGCGCTGTCGCACCTGATCGCCGGGGTGTCGCTCTGTGTCACGATCATCGGCATTCCGTTCGGCATCGCCAACTTCAAGCTCGTACCGGCGGCATTCTGGCCGCTCGGCCAGGAGGTCATCGAGGTCCGCTGAACCGAAGCCCGCCTGGCTCGCCGGACCGAAACCCGCCTGGCTCGGGGCGCTGGCTGGCCTCGGCTTCGCGCCGTTCCCACTCCTCCACCAACTCGTCCCAGTAGTCGGCCCCCAACCCCCGCCGCCCGTGCGCCAGCCAGCCGGCGGTGTTCCGCTCCACGTGCAGCCCAAGCTCGGCGAAGAGGTCAACCCACGGCCCCGGCTCCACCCCCACCTCGACCAGCGCGGCGTTGATCGGCCACCGCCCCCGCGGTCCGTCGAACGCCGAGTCGAAGCGCGGTCCCCAGATTCGTTGCCCACCGAGCCACACCGCCGCCGCCTGGTGGCCGACGCCACCGGCGAACTCCGCCTCGACGTACGCCACCGGCCCCTGCCGCGACCAGTCGGCCAGCGTCTCGGTCAGCGCGGTGGAGAGAACTAGCGTGAATGGGCGCTCCGGGGTGGGCTCCTCGACGGCGTAGTCGAGTGGCGCCCCGGTCAGCTCCTCGACCAGTTGTGAGGTCACCGGCAGTAGGGCGAACTCCTGCCGCAGGTTGCCGAGGACCGCGTGATCCAGCCCCCGGGTCTCCCCGTGCAGCAACCCGACGTCCGCGATGATCGCGCTGAGCTGGTAACTCATTTGTCCACAGGCTGTGGATGAAACATGTGTACGAAAATCCCGGTCAGCTTCGCCTCCGCTGGTTGCCCAGTGCGCTGCACGCCCCCAGTATCCCTGCTCAGCTGGGGGCGGGCCGGGACACGACCCACCAGGCGGCGGTCGCCATGACCGCGACCAGGCCGCTGAAGATGAAGGGTGCTTCGATCCCGATCGTTGCCGTGAGTACACCGCCGAGCAGTGCGCCCGCGGCGGCGGCGCTGAAGCTCAGGGTGCGGCCGGCCGCGATCGTACGGCCGAGTAGTTCCCGTGGCACCAGTCGTTGTCGTAGCGACACGACCGTGACGTTGAGCACCGCGAACGAACCGCTCGTGACCACGATGACGAGGATCGCCGCCCACAACTGGGTGGTCACGGCGAGTATCGCCGGGATGCCGGCGGTGATCGCCAGTGAGCAGGTGAGAATCATGCGGTGCCGGCGGCCCGCGACGAGTCGGTCAACGATGACCGAGCCGAGCAGGCCGCCGAGGGCGCCGGCGGCGAGCAGGATTCCGAAACCGGTCGCGCCGATGCCGAGGGGGCCCTCCGCGTACAGCACCAGGATCGCGAACCAGGCGCTGTCGGCGGCGGCGACCGCGGCGGTGACCAATGCGAGGGTTCGTAGCACCCGCTGGCCTGCCAGCCAGCGCAGACCCGCCATCACACCGGGGCTGGCCTGCTTCGGCGCGTCCTGCGGTGGCCGGGCGGCGATGCTGATCGGCAGAGTCAGCAGGAGCATGACGGCCAGGGCGAGGGACGCCCCGTTCGCGGCGAAGGGTAGCGTGGCGCCGGCCACGAAGAGCGCGGCGCCGACCGGCGGGCCGACGAACTCGTTGCCGACGATCTCGCCGGCGACCAGCCTTCCGTTGGCGCGCTCAAGTAGCCGTTCGGGTACCAGGCCGGGAAGTGCCGTCTGCGCGGCCGTGTCGCGTACCGTCTCTCCGACCCCGAGCAGGAAGCTGGCCAGCAGGACCAGCGGCAGCGACGCCCAGTCCATCGCCACGGCTACCACCAGGACGCCCAGGACGACCACCCGGGCGGTGTCCGCCTGGGCGAGTAGCGCGCGAGGGCGGCGGCGGTCGGCCAGCGACCCGGCGAGGAGGCCGGTCACCAGCCACGGTAGGGACTGGGCCGCGGTTACCGCGGCCACCGCGATCGGGTTGGCGGTCAGCGACGCGGCGAGTAGGGGGAAGGCGGCCAGTCGGATGCCGTCACCGACGTTGGCGAGGGTGCTGGCGCTCCAGAACGTCCAGAAGGGCCGGCCCAACGGAACGGAATTGGTGACCATGACGGGCATCATCGCACCATCAGCGCCTCCGTTGGGGGCGCTGGATTGGCTCCGCAGCCCTCATCCTGGCCGTGATGCGCACACCGCGGCGGTGAGGCGGCGGAGGGCGGCGTGCGCCGGTGGGCCCCAGGAGGGCTTGCCGCCGGGGCGGCCGTGGACGCCGTTGTCGCCGATGATGAGGCAACCGAGGGCGCGTGCTGCCGCCCATCCGCGGGCGCGGCGCAGGGTGGCGGGGTCGGGGGTCGGCTCGTACGCCGCGTGGAGGTGGTCGATGCCCTCGGGCAGCAGCAGCCACCCGGCGGCGAGGTCATAGGCGGGATCGCCGGTGCACAGGTCACCGAAGTCGATCACTCCGCAGAGGGTGCCGTCGGCGGTGAGCACGTTTGCCGGGTGTAGGTCGGCGTGTAGCCAGAGCGGTGGGCCGGTCCAGGGCGGAGCGGCAACCGCGTCCTGCCAGATGGCGCGAAGTGCGTCCGGCTCGTCGATCAGCCCACGTTCGGTGGCGGCGGCGAGCGCCTCGGCGAACTGCTCGGATTGGTCCACCAGCGGCCCACCCCGGTCCCGGCCGGCAGGTGCCCCGCTGGGGGCGGGTTGGTGCAGCGCCGTCAGGAAGGTCGCTAGCGACCTGGCTGCGTCGAGGGGGCGTGTGACCGGGGCCTGGTCGGCGGGGGCGCCCGGAATCCAGGTGGTGATGAGCCAGGACCGGGGAAACCGTTCGGAGGGTACGCCGAGTCGTTGCGGGACGGGGACCGGCAACGGTAGGTGTGGGGCCAGAGTGGGTACCCAGGCGTGTTCCTTGGGTAGCAGCACGTCCGCGAACGCCGTGGCCCACGGAAGCCGGACGGTCAGGTCGTCACCGAGCCGCCACAGTTGGTTGTCCCATCCCCGCGCACCGAGCCGGATGGGGCGTTCGGCGAGGTCGGGGTGCTGGTCGCGGACCAACTCCCGGACCAACTCCGCGGTGATCTCATGATCGACGTGGGTCATGCGGAGCAATGTATCCGTTGCCGGGCCCTCCGAGGGGGCCCGGCCTATTCGGCCTGCTAACCGGCGCAGCCGGGAACCTCGACGCAGTTGTTCGGTCGATTCTTGACCACGACGGTGCCGGTCGTGGTGTTCAGGTTCACCGTGCCGCCCACCTCGTTGTAGATGCCGCCACCGTCGGCGCCGGCGATATTTTTGGCGACCGTGGTGGTGTAGAGGGTCACGGTTCCGATGTCCTCGTTGTAGATGCCACCACCCTGGCTGCCGGCCTGGTTGCCGAAGACCTTCGTGTTTCGTAGCACCAGATCGGAGGTGTTGTAGATGCCGCCGCCCTCGACGCTGGTGTTGTTGTTCTTGATAACACTGTCCTCAACGACGACGGATGCGCCGTCGTCCACCCCCAGGCCGCCGGCGATTACGGTCTGGGACACGTTGTCGGCGATGGTGACCGAACGGAGCGTTACCTCTGTGCGGAGGCCCGCGAGGATGCCGCCGACCACCATGGTGGAGCTGTTGCCCAGAACGCTGCTTTCCGTGACCGTGGCGGTGCCGCTTTCGACAAAGAGACCGCCGGTGGATTCCTGGGCGCGATTTTTGGCGATGCTGCTGTGTTCGATCAGAACAGTTCCCGTGCTGGTGGCCCCGGCTCCCACCAGGGCGGTGTTGGCGTGGATGCCGGATTTACTGATATTGAGTAGGCCGGAATTTATGATGCCTCCGCCGGAAGAGCCAGCGGTATTGCGGCTGACCTTGGAGGATCGGAGGTGGGTGGTGCCGTTGTTGGCGATGCCGCCACCCGCGTCGCTGGCGATGTTGCGGGTGATGGTGCTGTGATTAGCAGTCAACGCTCCCCCCGCGTCCACCGATATGCCAGCGCCGTCAGTGCCAGCGCCGGTGGTCTGGCCGCCGGTGATCGTCAGCTGGTTGAGGGTGAGGTCACCGCCGGTGTTGACGTTGAGGATGCGGAACTGGTCAACCGCAGCGGCGCGTTCGATGGTGGTGCTCTTACTCCCGTTGAGGGTGATCGGGCTGGTGATGGCGGGTAGGCCGGCGCCGTCGATGTTCGCGGTCAGCAGGTAGGTGCAGTTTCGGGCGAGGTCGAGCACACCCCCACCGCGGGCGTTGGCCAAGGTGATCGCAGCGATCAGGGCATCCGCGTCGCAGGGGACCGGTACGCCCGGTGACCTCCCGCTTTTCTTTCCCGGGTCGTCCCTGCTCTGGTCGTTGGGTTTGCCGCCGTCGAGTTGGCCGCGGTGCTCGTCGGTGGCGGGCCGGTCGGCGACGGCGGGGCGGGTGCGTCCGACCGCAGCGGCGGCCGGGGTGGCGGCGACGCCGACGGTGGTGAGGGCCAGGCCCGTCACTCCGACAGCCCACCACCGGGACCGCCCCCGGCGTCCACCAGATCGAGCCGGGTCGGGCTGGTGGGTGTGCTCCTGATGGCTCATCGCAGTCTCGGTGTCCTTCCCCGTCATGGACGAGAAGCCACCAAACCCCGGGGCTGGCCGGGTGACGCTCCTCGGCTACCAGGCCGGTGGTAGCAGCCACCTCCGAGTTAAACCCGGCGCAGACCCCATAAGGACATGAATGCGAAAAATATGCCCAAACCGCTCAAAAGTGTCTTGTGGGGTAAGGCGTCGCCGTGCGTCCCAGCGGGCGGTAACGCCGGCTGGGACGCTACCGCCCCGGGGCTGGCAGCGCCCGGATCGCGAGGAACCCGATCGGCTCCCGCAACAGCCGTTCGTAGCGGTCTCGATCGATCAGCGCCGCCTCGGCGGTCGGCCGTGGCTCCAACAGCCGCTCGATCAGAAAGCCCGCCTCATGTAGCTCTTCGCAGGTCCGTTCCAGGGGGGCCAGCCAATAGCGCACCTGCCAGCCCCGGCTCCAGGTCTCTTCGATAACGCGCACGTCGAAGTAGCTGCCACCGTGCCGAAGCCAGTCACCGGTGGGGTGTAGCCGGGACAGCACGAGCGCGCCGTCCGGCCGCAACACCCGCCGCAACTCCCGCAGCGTCGAGGTCCGGTCATCGACATACTCCAGCCCGAGCGCGAACAAGACCAGGTCAACCGAGGCATCCGGCAGCCAGTGCAGCCGGTCAGCAAGACCATGTACGTGGAAGACGCCGGCGGGGACGCGCTCTCGACACAACTGGACCATGCGCGGACTCTGGTCCAACCCGATCACCCGGGCACCCCGGGCGGCCAACTCCTCGGCGTAGAGCCCGGGACCACAGGCCGCATCCAGCACCGTGCGCCCAGCGACCGCACCGAGCAGCCGCAGACAGGTCGGCCGGTCGTAGTGAGCGTTGTAGAGGCCCTCGCGGGCGTGCTCCAAGAACTCGTCGGCGAACGCGTCGTACTGCGGTCCCGGTCCCACGGCGTCGGTCATGTAGCCAGTTCTACGCGCAGCGGCGCCAGCTATCCATGGGTTTCACCGGTGATAGGCGAGGCTGACGGTGAGCGCGGCGAGAGCGACCACGAAGAAGAGCGCCCAGGCGCCGAGCCGGAAATTGCCGGCCCGCACGTGTGCGCCCAGCGCACCGAGGAAGTACAGGACCAGACCGGCCGCCGCGAGGGTGCCCAGGACCGGCACGACGAGCCCGGCCAGCAGGCCGAGCGCACCAGCGCCGAGGAGCACCCCCAGGGGCCGTACCCACGACCGGGGAACCCGGTTGCGGTCCGCCTCCCTCTTCGGATACTCGTGCCCGATCAGGTTGGCGACGGCGGCCGAACCGGTGAGGGCCGAGGCGAGCAGGGTCACGACAAGATACGTTGCGAACATCGTTGCCTCCGGTGCGGGACAGGGACGTTGGTCAGTCGTTCCCGGACGAGACGGTGACCCGAGTTGTGACGCGGCCACGAGTGAGCTGGGTCACCCGGTTGTCCCGGTCAGCTTCTGCGGGCTACTGACCACGTGGATGGTCTGGACCAGGCCCCTCACCAGGTGCAGGGTCATCACGAGCACGGTCTCTCCGTCGCAGCGGACCACCACACCGGGGCCACCGTTGACGGGTAGCACCCCGACCGTCGACCCGACCGGCTGCTGCCGGGAGAGCACGACGATGGCGCGGGCCACGCGGTCCGAACCGTGAATCGGCCTGCGCGGCGCGCCCGTGAGGCCGCCGCCGTCGCTGACCATCGTCACGTCCGGGGCCAGCACGACGATCAGCGCGGCGATGTCACCACCGGAACATGCGGCCAGGAAGCGCTCGGTCACCTGCTGCCGGGTCGCCGGGTCGCTGTCATAGCGGCGGTGGCGGTTCTCCACCGCCTTCCGGGCCCGGTGCGCAAGCTGGCGTACCGCCGGCTCGCCGCGTCCCAGAAACCGCGCGATCTCGACGTACGGGTAGCCGAAGGCCTCCCTCAACACAAACACCGCACGTTCCAGTGGGGACAGCGCCTCCAGAACGAGCAGTAGTGCGGTGGAGACGGAATCGGCGAGGGTCACGTCGTCGGCGATGTCCGGTCGAGTGAGGACGGGTTCCGGCAGCCACGGGCCGACGTACGCCTCCCGTCGTACCCGGGCGCTACGTAGTTCGTCGATCGCCAGCCGGATGGTCACCCGAACCAGGAACGCTTCGGGGTCCACGACGGTGGCCGGATCGACCCGACTCCACCGCAGCCAGGTCTCCTGCACCACGTCCTCGGCTTCCTTGGCGCTGCCGAGCGTTCGGTACGCGACCGCGTACAACAGGCCACGGTGCTTCACGAAGGACGACTCGTGCGGGGCCCCTGCCACTTCCTCAGCCACCCGACCAATGATCCGGATGTTGGCCCGAACCTCGCCAGCGCGGTCTCCTCGTCGGCGGAGGGCCGCATTCCTCCCGACCGGCGGTGGGACGGGGCCCTCCTCACGGCTTCGGGCCGGTAGCATTCCGCCGTGACCGGCGAGCGAGCGCCCAGCGTCGCGACCGGGCAGGCACCGCCATAAGTTGATCTATCATATTCTAATGATGTGCCCGAACATGCAGAAACTTTGCGGCGCAGTTTTCAGCGCATTCCTCGCGCTCACCATGCTGCTATCGTCGGCACCCGCGCTGGCAGCCGCGCCAGCTGGCACCAATCTTCAGCTCCTGTCGTGGAACATCTGCGGTTCCCAGCGGGCGACCTGGGGGTGTAGCAGCTTCGGGACCTGGGAGAACAAGCTCGCCGTGATCCAGGAGCAAATCCAGGACAACTACGTGCAGGCCATGCTGCTCCAGGAGATTTGTGAGGATGATCTCGCGAGCCTAATGACCACGCTCGGCTCGGGCTGGACCCGCAGTTTCGCTCCCTATCAGTGGGCCAGCAAGGGCGTGCCGACCGACAATCGGTGCGGCGAGGACAACAGCTCACGTGCAGACCGCATCGGTACCGCCATCGTCATCAAGGCGGGCTCGTCGAACGCCGAGATCATCGCGACAACTCAACCGTGGGACGGCCAGCAGCGTCCATTCCACTGCGCGACCGCCATCTATTTCAACAACATCCGACTCTGCAACGTTCACCTGTCTCCGCGAGGCAGCGACACCCGGGACGCCACCTGGGAGTACTCCGACGACCAGCTCGGCGAGATCAAAAAGGTTGTTGACGACTACGGCAACGTAGCCTTCGGCGGCGACTTCAACCTTCTCCCGCCGGACCACGTCTATCCAATAGACGACGAGAACGACCCGGACCGTGGCTGGGTCTGGGACGCCAAGGGTGGCAACCCATATCCAAAGTATCGCGAGTGCGACCAGACGAGCCAGACAGGTGGCAGCCGCCCAACAACCAAATATGGAAGCAAGATCGATTACGTGTTCAGCAGTCGGCCGTGGCGCTGGTGCGCGGTCACCACCACCGCCTTTTCCGACCACTATCCGCTCGTCTACAGCATGGAGATCGCCTAAGCGATGCGGGCAACAGAAGATCCCCAAGTCCTGATGAGCCGCAACCGGCAGTCCTGGGCAACGGCCCGTCGACCTGCTGGCGTTCGTTCAGGTCACGCCGCCAGCGGCGGATGGTGGCGTCGGCTGGTTTCACCGCATGCTTCCGGTGCGCTAACGCGAGCGTGTTGCCGGTGAGTGCCTGTTGTCTGTGTCTCGGGCGGCAGCGAGGCTGGTGCGATACAGCCTGTTGGCATCAGAGTGTCGACCGGCGTCGAACGCCGCTCATCCGGCAAGCCGACACCGGTGCGGCCGGCACCCGGGCCCGCGGTGCCGTTCCCCCTGCCGGACGGCTGCTACTTCGGCCCGCGCTCCGGGGGCGACAGCTCGGTGTCCGGCTACTACCGCAGGAGATTCAGGGGTAAGGCGGACCGGCAGTGGCTAGCGATGTGGACCGAGCAGCTCAGCCGCCGGGGCGGGCCTGCGGGCGAGGAAGAGCGGTATCTGCGTAAGAGCGGCCACGACGGCCGGTACGGCTCAGAGCGCCGAGAGCTGATCAAGGCATTCCAGGCCGACCAGGGCCTCACCCGGGATGGGCTGTTGGGCCCTGAGACGTGGGACGCCGCCTACCGCAACCCAATCCGATAGCCCGCGGGGAGATTCACAGTGCGCGTCACCGGAGCACCACCAGGCGGGACCTCGCCGCTGGTCGTGGAGATCGGCTTGAAGGAGAACTACGACCAGCTGGTCGCGCTGAACACGAACTTCCAGATCGTGGCTGGCGACGTGAAGGACCTTGCTCGGCAGGGCGAGGACCATGAAGCACGCCTACGCGCCCTGGAGCGCGCCCGGTGGCCGCTGCCCTCACCGGCCGCGCTGGTCTCCATCATCGCCCTGGTGGTGTCGGTCGTCGGCTACAACGCCCCCGACTGAGACGCCGGTCCTCTCCAGCCGCTCGCGTACCTCGGCCGCGTGCTACTGGGCAACGGCCATGTCAGCGCCGGCCGCCTGGAGCAGCTCCACAACCGCATCCCCCGATCCAAACCAGGAAGGGCCCCGCCCCCTGCCGCCCGTAGACGGTAGGGGGCGGGGCCCCTCGTGGTGCCCGAACGACGGGGTCAGTCCGGGCAGCCGGTGACATTGACGCAGTTGTTCGGCCGGTTCTTTGCCACGACGGTGCCGGTAGCGGTGTTCAGCTCGACCGTGCCGCCCACCTCGTTGAAGATGCCACCACCGTCGGTAATGGCGATGTTCTTGACCACCTTCGTGTCGGAAAGAGTGAGCGTGCCGGTGGCCGGGTTGAAGATGCCACCACCCTGGTCTCCGGCCTGGTTGCCGGTGGCCGTGGTCCGCCGCACGGTGAGGACACCCTGGTTGAAGACCCCGCCACCGTCAGTGCCGGCGCTGTTGTCCTTGATGCGACTGTCCTCGACGACAACCGTTCCCACCGGTCCGACAATCAGCCCGCCTGCTGTCAAAGTTGTTGCCGTATTGTTCGCGAGGGTAACGCGCTTCAGAGTGAGCTGTCCGCCACCTGCGACAGCGCCCACCTCACTGGCGGTGTTCCTCGTGATGCGAGTATCAATTATCTCTCCAATCGCCCCGAAGCCGACGAGGATGGCTCCGCTACTCTGCCTTGCGGTGTTACCGGTAAGCGTGCTTCCCCCGATTCGGATCGAGCTACCGCTGAGATTTGCTATACCCCCAAAATCGACGGCTGCGTTGGCGTCGACGTGAGACTCGCTGATGGTGAGTTGGCCAGTGTTGCGGACGCCTCCACTGTTGTTTCCAGCGGTGTTCCGGCTGATGGTGGAGTGTTTTATGGCGGTGATTCCGTTGTTGGAAATGCCGCCGCCGTTGATGTTGGCGATATTACGGGTGATGGTGCTGTGTTTGGCGGTCAGTGCTCCACCGGTGTTGACCAGGATTCCCCCGCCGCTGCCGGTGGACTGTCCGCCGGTGATTGTCAGGTGGTTGAGGGTGAGGTCTCCGCCGGCGTCGACGGTGAGGATTCTGAACTCGTCGGCGGCAGCGGCGCGTGTGATGGTGGTGTGTTTGCCGCCGTTGAGAGTGATCGGGGTAGTGATCGCGGGCAAGCCCGCACCGTCGTCGATGTCGCCCATGAGTGTGTAGGTGCAGTCCTCGGCGAGGTCGAGGACAGCACCNCCGCGGGCGTTGGCGAGGGTGATCGCCGCGATCAGCGCATCGGCGCCACACCGAACTGGTGTGGCCTTGCCNTTGTCCTTCTCACCCTTGCCCTCGTGATCCTTGTTGTCGGTGGAGGCGCGGATAGGTCTTCCCAGCCGGTCATCGGCGGCGGTGACAGCGCGTTCGACGGCGCCGATAGCCGGCGCG
>NZ_AZWO01000045.1 GCF_000514775.1 Salinispora pacifica CNR114
CCGACGGGCGCTTCATACTGCCTTCTCTGGGTGTGCTTGTGGGATGGGTTTGGATCGCTGCTGCGGTCAGTCTCGCGCCCTGATGGGCGAGCCGGGCGACTGCGTCCGGGTCGGTGTCCAGTTTTTGGTGAAGATCCAGTCGAGGCCGTCCTCTCCGGCGGTGTCGAGATGTTCGGCGCGGCGCAGTCCTGTTCGGCCGGCGACTGTGGCGGAAGCGATGTTGTCCGGGCGGACGCGAGCGATGATCCGACGGTCTGGCAGGTTGGTGGTTGCCCAGGTGACGACTGCGGTCGCGGCTTCGGTAGCGATGCCGTTTCCCCAGGCGGCCGGGTCCAGGCGGTAGAAGAGGTTGAGTACCTGCTGGTCCTGCAGGTGCATGAGCTTGAGTCCGCAGAAGCCGAAGATGCCGTGCTGGGCGTCGGCCTCACGAGGGTGGATGACCCAGTAGCCGAAGCCGTGCTGGTCCCACCGGTGGTAGCGGTCTTCGGCGTCGGCGCGGGTGGCGAGCATGTCGGCCGGGTTGTGGGCGCATGCCGCCGGGTCGTGGTGGATGCGGTAGATCGTGTCGATGGCCGCCCGGGTGGGTCGCCGCAGGGCCAATCGCGTGGTCAGCAGTTCGTTGTGACCGAGCTGATCATCGCCCATGGTGGTGGTCCTTTCATGGCGTTCTGTCGGTTTCTGTCCGACGTTGCAACGCTCGGGCTGCTCAGGTCAGCTTCGGGATGGGTTCTTGGGCGTGAGCCGGAACGATCGAGCGACTTTCTGCCGGTAGATCTGCTGTGTTGCGGGGTCCCAGGGGATGCACCAGCGTCCGCCGGGTGCCCGGCGGGCTGGTACTTGACCTTTGATGAGCCAGTTGTAGATGGCGTCGGCGGGGATGCCGAGTTGGGCGGCGGCGTGTTTGACGCTGATCTCGCCATCTTGGATGGCCACGGTTCGGGGTGCCCAGATCTTGTAGGCGTCGCGGACACGGGCGACGCCTGCGGCGGTGAAGGGTTTGCCTTTGCCGGTGAGCAGGCCGGCGGCGTTGAGCCGTTCGGCGAGTTGTTCGCTGGTGTGCGTGGCGCCGTAGCGGCGGACCAGCTCGAGAGCGCCGGCGGGAGTGCGGCCGGGCCCGTGCCGCAGCGCGGTGAGTTCGTCGGTGGCGCCGGTGTGCCAGCGGACACCGATGCGGACGCTGTCGTCGTCGGTGGCGGGCAGCAGGGTGATGTCGGCGATCAGGCTGCGCAGCAGCCGTTTGCGGTCGCGGTGGCTGGTGGTGGGGCTGTCCCACAACCGTGGCAGGTCAGCAGCCAAGGCTTGCAGCGCGTTGCGCTGGGGCGCTGGGGCGCTGGTGGCGTGTGCGGTGGCCAGCGCCGCTTCGGCGTCAGCGAGTTGGGCCAGCTTGGCTTCCCATCGGCTCTCCAGGCTTCGGGCTACCAGGCGATTTTCTGGCTCGACGTTGGTGAACGCTCGTTCGGCGCGGTCGGCTTCGTAGCGGGCGCGTTGCACGGCCAGTTCGGCGGCCCGGTGGGTGCGCACGCGGCGGTCGGTGACTTCGTCGCTGGCGGCCAGCGCGATCGTGATGTGTTGTTCGGTGATGGTGTCGAGGAACAGGGCGCTGACGGCCGCGTCGACGGTGGTCGCGACCACGGTCCGGCACTGCGGGGTGCGGATCGAGTCTTTGACCTGGCAGGTGTAGGTCGCGCGGGCGTCGCCGCGGTCGTAGCGGGTGCCGACCCGGCCGCCGCAGACACCGCAACTGATGATGCCCTGACACAGCGCGGTCCCTTCCCGGGCCGGGCGGGCACCGCGTTGGGTGTTGTTCGCGGCGAGTTTCACCTCGATGTCAAGGTATTCCTGCCAGCTGATGTAGCCCTCATGGTGGTCTTGGATGGTGACCGTCCAGTCCTCGCGGGCGCGTTTACGGCGCGAGCTGCGCACCGTCCCGTCGGGTTGCACCCGGCGTCTCTCGGTGGAACGGCCGAAAGTGTAGGCGCCGGCGTAGGCCGGGTTCTTCAACGCCTGCAGCACCCGGGCGTGGGTCAGCTTGCCCCACTTGAGGTTGCCTGCCCATGCTCCGCCCCAAGTGCGTTGCGGGAACAGCCGGCCCGCGGCGTCGAAGGCGCGCATCACCGCGAGCGCGGAACCGCCGCGGTGGAACTCAGCGAACAGGTCCGTGACCGCGCCCTGGATCTGCTCGTCGGGGTCCTTGACGACGTCTCCGTCAGCGTCGTACACGAGGCCGACCGGCAGCGGGTGCCGCAGCTCACCGCGCTGCGCTGCCGCCAGCTTCGCGCCGTGCAGCCGGCCCATCAGAAAGTGCAGTTCAATCTCACTCATCTGACCCTTGAGGCCGAGCAGCAACCGGTCGTTGACGTTACCCAGGTCGTAGACGCCGTCGGCGTCGATCAGCAGGGTGTCGGTGAGACGGGCCAGCTCCATCAACCGGGTCAGGTCGGCGTTCGAACGGCCGAACCGGGACACCTCCAACCCGAACACCGCGCCGACCTCGCCCATGCAAATCCGCGCCACGATGTCGCGGAAGCCATCGCGTTCGGAGCCGAACCGCCCGGACATCCCCAGATCGGCGTCGATCACGACGATCTGCTCGGCCAGCCAGCCGAGCTCCGCGGCGATCGCCGTCAACCCGTACTGCCGAGTCGTCGACTCGGTGTTCTCCCGCACCTGGGCGAGGGTCGACTGACGCACATACACGATCGCCTGCCGGCTCAGATGCGACGACATGACCTTCGGCGACGGCTTCACCAGCCGCACCCGCGTTCAGCAGCGCCTCGAGCATGTTCGCCACCGCCATCACCGCTTGACGCAGGTCCGGCCCGCTCAACCACCCTCGTCTCCGGCTCGTCCGAGCCATCCCAGTCCCGCTCAGGAGCCACCTCATGAGTACTGCCTGTCCGCGCCACGTCGATGGCGTCGACCAACGCCCGCGCGGCAACCAGCCCCTCAACAGCAAGCCGATCCGACGACGCCGGCACACCACGATCCGTCCACTCCTGACGCACCGTGACCCGCCGCCTCCCGTCGACCTCGCACATGAACCACAACCCGGTGCGTTTACGCATCGTGATCAACACCGTAAGGCACCGACCATTCAGAGGATGGAAAGGGTGGGTGATCGTCAATGAGTCCGAAGAGTACCTGGACGGACGAGCCTTATAGGACACGGGTTCCCGCCGACGTCGAGCGGGCTGATCGCATCGCGTTCGGTATGACCGGGCGGCAGTTGGTCATCCTGACCGTCACCGGCCTGGTGCTGTACGCGGCGTGGACCGCCCTCGCGGCGGTGGTGCCGCCGCTGGTCTTCGCCGCCTGCTGTGTGCCGATCCTCGGCGCGGCGTTCTACCTGGCCGTCGGTCGCCGCGACGGGATCAGCCTCGATGTGTGGCTGCGCGCCGCGCTGCGCCACTATCGTGCCCCGGGCCGGCTGGTGCCGTCCGAGGGCCCGATCACGCCGGCCCCGGCGTGGGTGTCCACCACGCGGGGGCCGGGTAACCGGCTTCCGCTGCCCGCACCGTTGCGGCTTCCGGCCAAGGGCATCACCGTCGATGGCCTGGTCGACCTCGGCCCCGACGGCACCACCGGCCTCGTCGCGGCCTCCACGGTGGCGTTCGGGCTGCGGACGCCGGCTGAGCAGAACGGCTTGGTCGCTGGGTTCGCCCGCTGGCTGCACTCGTTGGACGGGCCGGCGCAGATCCTGGTCCGCGCGCAGCGGGTCGATTTGACCCATGTGGCCGACCGGATCCTCGCCCAGGCACCAGGGCTGCCCGACCCCGCTCTGGAAGCGGCAGCCCGCTCACACGCTGGGTTCCTCGACGATCTCGCTACTCGGCGGGAGCTGCTGCACCGGCACGTCACCGTCGCGGTGCGCAGCAAGCGCGGCCCCGGCCACGCGGCCCATCAGGCCGCCGAGACGGTGCGGGCGTTGTCCGGCTGCGAGGTCGCCGCGAGGGTGCTCGACCCGGCCGAGGCCGCCGGCACTCTCGCGGGCGCCCTCAACCCCTGCGCGACGCCGTCCCTGTCGTCCCCGCCGGTGTTGGCCGGCGCGGGACGGGCCGTCCCCGACACCGATGGAAGTGAGGCGCCGTGAACCTGCTGAACCGTCGTCGTCCCCATGCCGTCCCCGAGGTGGGGACGGCCGTCCCCGGCAGCCCGGACGCCGTCGAGGTAGCCGGCCGATCGGTGCGGGTCGCAGATGGCTACACCGCCGCTCTCGCCGTGACCGGCTACCCGGCCGAGGTCGGCCCCGGCTGGCTCGAACCCCTTCTCGCCTACCCGGGCCGGGTCGACGTGTCCTTGCACATCGAACCCGTTCCGCCGGTGGTGGCGTCGCAGCGGCTACGTAAGCAGCGCGGCCGGATGGAGGCGAGCCGCCGGCAGGACGCCGCGAAGGGCCGCCTGGATGACCCGGAGCTGGACGCGGCAGCGGGGGACGCCGCCGCGTTGGCCGCCCGCGTGGCCAGGGGCGAGGCCAGATTGTTCCGGTTGGGCCTGTACCTGACCGTGCACGCCGACACTGAGGACGAGCTCGCCGACCGGGTGACCGAGGCCCGTGCCCTCGCGTCGTCGCTGCTGCTGGATGTGGCCCCGGCGACCTGGCGGCAGCTTCAGGGCTGGATCACCGGCCTACCCCTCGCGTTCGACGCCCTCAACATGGGGCGCACGTTCGACACCGACGCCCTCGCCGCCGCGTTCCCCTTCACCTCCCCGGATCTACCCACTACGGCCGGGGACACCGGGATGGGTGTGCTCTACGGGCTGAACCTGCACTCCCCGGGTGTGGTGGTGTGGGACCGGTGGGCGCAACCCAACTACAACAGCGTGATCCTCGCCCGCTCCGGTGAAGGCAAGTCCTACCTGGCCAAGCTCGACCTACTACGCAACCTGTACCTCGGCGTCGAAGCCAGGGTTATCGACCCCGAAGACGAGTATGTCCGCCTAGCGGAGGCAGTCGGCGGGATCATCATCCGCCCCGGTACACCGGGAGTGCGGATCAACCCGCTCGACCTTTCTGCCGGGGACGGCGATGACGCTCTAGTGCGGCGGGCACTGTTCATGCAAACCTTCGTTGCCGTCCTCACCAGCGGCGACGGCACCACAGCTACCGGTGGGGTGTCCCCGCAGGAAGCCGCCGCCCTCGACGTCGCAGTCCTCGCCGCCTACCGGGGCATGGGCATCACCACCGACCCACGCACATGGCGGCGGCCAGCGCCGCTGCTGGCCGACGTCACCGAAGCACTGAAGGACACCGGTGAAGCAGGACAAACCCTCGCCGCGCGACTACACCCGTACGTCGCCGGCTCGTTCAAGGGCCTGTTCGACGGTCCCACCACCACGGCGGCGGACGGGCACCTCGTCGTCTACGCGATCAAAGACCTACCCGAGGAGCTGCAGCCCATCGGGACGCTGCTCATCCTCGACGCGATTTGGAAGACGGTCAGCACCACCAACCGCCGGGGGACGTCAGGTCGGCGGCTGGTGCTGGTGGACGAGGCGTGGCTGATGCTCCGGCAGGGCCTCGGCGCACAGTTCCTGTTCCGCCTGGCGAAGTCCGCCCGCAAGTACAACACCGGGCTGTCCGTGATTACGCAGGACGCCGCCGACGTGCTCGCCACCGAGGTCGGTCGGGCGGTGGTGTCGAATGCGGCAACGCAGGTGCTGCTACGGCAAGCACCGCAGGCCATCGACGCCGTCACCGAGGCATTCGGGCTCACCGACGGGGAACGGGCGTTCCTGCTGTCCAGCTCACGCGGTGACGCCCTCCTCGCAAGTGGCTCGTCGCGGGTGGCGTTTCACAGCCTTGCCTCCGACGTCGAGCACGACCTCGTGGTCACCGGTCCACCGACCGCCTGCCGGTAGACCCCGCAGTTCCCCTCGACCACGTCTCGTCAGGAGCACTCCTCATGTCCTTTTTCGGTAGGTTGTCACACCCCTCGTCCCCGCTGCTGGCCGCGCCGTCCCCGCCATCGTCCCCGTCCCCGACGCCGTCCCCGGGCGGGTGTGTGTCCGGTCGGGACGAGATGCCCGACGGGCTGCTCGGGGAACTGCTGTGCGGCACGTGGGGGCCGAAGGCGACAGCGGTGGCCGAGTTCGTCCGTACCCGGTGGCCGCTGCTGCTTGCCGCCCTCGCCGTCTTGGTCGTCCTCGTCGTGGCGTGGCGGGTGTGGCGCCGCCGGGTTTGGCACTCTCACGCTGCGCAGGCGCGGTGGTTACAGATCGTTCCGCCGGTCACCGCTACCCCGGCCGCCACCGCCGGGCTGTGGCGGCTCCTTGCCACGGCGTTGCCCGCTCCGGGCCGGTGGGCGCTGCGCCCGGCCCGGATCGTGTGGGAGGTCCAGGCCGACCAGCACGGGATGCGCGCCGGACTGTGGCTGCCACCCGGGGTGAACCCGACCGCCGTCCTGCGGCTGCTGCAGCGCGGCTGGCCCGGGGTACGCGTCGGGCAGGCCCCGCCGCCGGCCGTGGCGGGCGGCACCGCCACTACCCTCGCGCTCCTGCCGACGCAGCCGGACTGGCTGCCCCTCGTGGACGACCCGCCCAGCCCGATCACCACCCGGTTCGAAGGCTCCCGTCCGGAGGACGACCGGCTGCGGGCGGTGTTCGACGGGCTCGCCTCGGCCGGGCGTACCGGCGGCGGCTTGCTCCAGGTCCACATCAGCCGGGCACCGGCGCACCGGATGCGGGCACTGCGCCGCGCGAGCACCCATCCCGAACGTGCCCGCAAGACCCGGGGTGCGTCGCGGGCGGTGGGGCTGCTGGCCGACGGGCTGCGGGCGCTGATCCTCGGCGTACTCAAGGCGGTCACCCCCGGCCCGTCGGGCAGCGGCGGCTCGCGGCGGACCACGCATGACCCGTACCTAGCCGAGCTGGCGCGGCAGGCGCGCGGCAAGCTCAGCGGCGCCCCGCACCTACTCGTGGCCATCTACGCCACCGGGGCCGGTCCGACCAAGGCCGCCGCCCTGTCCGCAGCCGCCGACATCACCAGCGGGTTCGGACTCCTGTCAGCGCACTTCACCCGCCGCCGGCTGCGAGGCGGCACCACCGCGGCGGCGCAGCGGTGGGTGCCCGAGACCCGGATGAGTCTGGCCGCCGTCGGCGAGGCCGCCACTTTGGCCGGGCTGCCCGCCGAACCGGCCGCCTACGGTCTGCCCGCCGCCGCCTCACGCCGCCGCCCCGGGGGCCGTGACGTCTTCCGGACCGGCCCCGCCACCCGCCACCCCGCACCGCCGAAACCCGCCGACGACCCCGGCGACAAGCCGACCGTTTGGAGCATCCCGTGACCACCACTCACCACCACGGCACCGTGTCCGCCTCCGCCTCGCAGGGCCGCCGGCTTAACCTGGTGCCGCTTGACCAGCGGCACGGCCTGGGCGGCAAGGTGATCGGCGTTGCCAACGCCGGCCCCGCCACGAGGATTGGCATCTCCCTCAACGACTGCCGCTACCACCTGAACGTGCTCGGCCCCACCGGCACCGGCAAGACCACCCTGCTAATGAACATGATCCTCGCCGACATCGAGGCGGGACGGGGCGTCGGCGCGTTCGACCCGGCCAAGGGCGACCTGATCCGCGACCTGCTCGACCGGATGCCAAAAGCGGCCGGTGACCGGCTGGTGCTGATCGACCCGGACGAGCGGCACGCACCACCGGCGATAAACCTGCTGGACCCGGCCGTGCACGGCGGCACCCCGCACGACGTAGCCGCCAACCTCACCTCCGTCATGAGCAAGGTGTGGGCGCGCTGGTGGGGCCACCGCTCCGCCGACATCTGCTACCACGCCCTGCTCACCCTGGCCCACCTCGAAGCATCCACCCTCGCGCAATTGCCGCGACTGCTGTCGGACACGGCGTGGCGCTCAGCACGGGTCAAGGCCGTGACCAACGCCGTGAAGGCGTGGGAAGGCAACACTCTGGGCGAGTTCTGGGAGGGCTTCGACGGTCTCCCGGCGGGTCAGCGCGCCGGGCTGACCGCGCCGTTGCTGTCGCGGCTGCGGCTGGTGCTGGCGCACCCGATGGCGAACTCGCTGTTCGGGGTTCCGGCCACCACGTTCTCCCTCGCTGACATCCTCGACGGCGGGGTGCTGTTGTGCCGGCTACCCAAAGGCGTCATCGGCGAGGACGGCACCCGCCTCATCGGCTCCTTGCTGCTGGCCGGGTTGTGGCAGGCCACCACCGCCCGCGCCCGCATCCCCGAGGACCAGCGCCCGGACGCCATGGTGGTGCTGGACGAGTGTCACAACTTCCTGCACCTGCCGATCGGCATCGATGACGCCCTCGCCGAGGCCCGCGGCCTGCACACCTCGTTCGTTCTGGCGCATCAGTACCTGGGTCAGCTCTCCGGGGAAATGGTCGAGGCGATCGACGCCAACGCCCGCAACAAGGTCTACTTCGCCCTCGCCCCGCGTGACGCAGTCGACCAGGCCCGCCACCTGCGCCCGTACCTGGACGACGGAGACCTCATCCGCCTCGGCGGCTACGAGGTCGTCCTGCGACCCGTAGCGAACGGCCGGGTCGTGCCACCGGCGACCGCTGACACCGAGCCCCCACCGCCGCCGATCAAGGGCCGCTCCGAAGCGCTGCGCAAGGCGGCACGCAAGCAGACCGGGCTGTCACACAAGAACCGGCGGGAGCTGCTCGGCACGGCGGTGACGGTCACGGCGAGCACCGAGTCGGAGCCCTCGCCGCCGGTTCCCCTGGTCGGTCGCAACACCTTCGCCGCTCGGGGCGAGCGGTCTAACGAGGCCCCTCACGAGCCGTCCAACGAGGAATCCAACGAGGAATCCAACGAGTCCGAGGACTCGTTTGACCCCACCCCCTATAACACGCCATCCGCGCACGTCAACGGCGCTGAGGAGGTCTGGTGAACCGGAACCGACTGATAAGAGATATCACTCCTACTAGCGCACAAGCCTCTGCCCCTACCGGTGCCCGTCTCACGGCGTCCGTCGTGGCCGGCGAACTGACCCGGCTTACCCCCCGAGACCGGCACCTGCTCGACCTGCTCGACCAGCACAAGGCCCTCACCACCGATCAGCTCGTCGACCTCGCGTTCGGCTCCCTCGGCCGTGCCCGCAACCGGCTTAACACCCTGCTCAGCCGGGACATCCTCGACCGGTTCCGGCACTACCACCGGCCCGGTTCGCAATCCTGGCGGTGGACCCTCGGCCCGGTCGGCGCGGCGATCCTGGCGGCCGGGCGCGGTGACACGCTGCCCCGACCGGGCGCCGTGCGCGACGCCACCGCCCGACTGGCGATGTCTCCGACACTCGCTCACCTGCTCGCCACAAACGGGTTCTTCGTCGCGCTGACCGGGCACGCCCGCACCCACGGCGGGCGGTTGACGCGGTGGTACAACGAGACCCAAAGCCGCGCGGCGGCCGGCAACCTGGTCCGACCCGACGGGCACGGCGTGTGGGCCACCGGCGGGCGTGCCATGCCATTTTGGCTTGAAGTCGATCTCGGCACCGAAACCCTGTCCCGGGTCGTGGGCAAGCTGCCAGGCTACGCCGCGCTACCCCCACCCCGGGCCTACCCGGTGCTGTTTTGGCTGCCCACCACCGCCCGGGAAGCCAACCTGCACACCCACCTCACCCGCACCGGGATACCGGACGGGGTGACCGTGGCGACCGCCGCCGTCAACCACGCCCCCGACGCGGGCGGGCCGGCGGGTGCGGTGTGGCGGGTCGCCGGACAACCCGGGCGGGTCAGCCTCGCCGATCTCGCCCCCACCGGGGACGGTGCCCCGTGCGACGGGTAGCAACCGGCCTCGCGGTAGCGGCGGCGGCGCTCGTGCTGCTGATCGCCACTGCCGCCGCCGGGGTGGTGTCGGTGATCTACGGCGGCGGGTACGGCGGCCACGGGCTACCGCCCGACGTGGCCGTGTCCCTACCCCCGGGTTTCACCCTTCCGGCGGGCACCCCGCCGCCGGTCGTGACCGCCATTGGGTGGGCCCTGGCGCAGCTCGGCACCCCGTACACCTTCGGCGGCGATTGCACCGCCGCGCACTCCGGCGTGCCAGCGCGGCAGTGTGACTGTTCGTCGCTGATGCAACAGGCCTACCGGGCGGCCGGGGTCACCATCGGACGCACCACCCGCGACCAGGTACACGACGGCACCCCGATCCCGAGCGCGAGGTATCTGCGCCCCGGAGATCTAATCTTGATCCCCGGTAGCGGCGGCACGCACGCCGACCCCCGACACGTAGGAATGTTCATCGGTTCCGGCCTCATCGTGCAAGCACCGAAAACCGGTGACGTGGTACGAGTCAGCAAGCTATCCGGATGGGCCGATCAGATAGCGGCCATTCGGCGAGTCGTACCGAGCTGAACAAGGCCAATGGAGAACACGCCAAAGAGTCGCCAAACAGTCATCCAAACGATGGGGCATGAAGTGATTTTCCCCACAAAGCGTTCGGGTTCGCCGTTCGACTGGTTCGCGTACCCGGCGCCGGTTGGACCCTGACCCCGGGTCCGACCGGCCCGAGTTCGTCCTCGTCATCGGCGCCGTCGTCGCGCCACACGCGCCCCGATGAACGCTACCCACACCCGATATACCCATGCGCGGGGAACATCCGCCAGCAGGGGCCACAGCGCCCCGCAGCGCCTATTGCGCGTCGGACAGCAGTCCTGAAATGAAGGTGTGGGTGGCGTCCGGAATGGTGACGGAAAGAGTCTTGAACAACGGGGTTGACATTCAATCGGCAACGAGGGTCCATGGACGTGGGCACCGAAACAACGGCCCCGGCGAAACCGCCAACAATCGCTAGCGCGATGCGGTATTCGCTGCCACCCCGTTTTCTGTGGAGGATATGTCATGACCGCGAACATGCTTCTCACCGCTGGTACCACCGAGGCCCGGTCTGTCGTCGCCGCCGCGCTGCGCCGCCTCCCCGGCGTGACCGCCCGCAAGTTGGCCGGGCAGGAAAGCCTTTCGCTGCGGGTCGTCACCGAGGCACTCAAAGCCATGGAGGAGGCCGGAACCGCCATCCGCACTCCCGGCCCGATCAACGGCAACCGCAAAAGCGCCGACCTCTGGGAACCCACCACCCCGACCAACGACGCCGCCAACGCCACGCCGGACACGGCCGACGAGCCGACCTCGGCAGACAGCGACGTGAGCGGCAACGCGGCGGAAGACGAGGTAGCCATCACCAACGCCATGCCGGGCGCGGCCGACGAGGCGACCCCGGCGGACAGTGAGGCGAGCGGCAACGCGGCGGCGGACGTGGCGCCGGTGTCCGGGGTGCCTGTGTCGGGGGTGCCGTCGGGCGCCGGTGATCACCTGAAGATCGTGATGGTGGCTGGGGTGCTCGGCGACTACCCCGACGGGGTGAGCGCGGCCGACGTGATTGACCAGTCCGGCCTACGCGCTCAGGTCGTCGCCCGGGTGCTTACGGCGATGGAGGTTGCCGGGGCGGCGGTCCGTAAGCCGGGTGACAGTGACAGCGCCCCGGAACGGTGGGTGCGTGGTGAGGCTGACCTCGACACGGTGGACCTCGCCAACGCTGCCCCGTACCGCGAGTGTGTGTGTACCTGCGGACACAAGCACCGGATCAAGACCGGTGTCACGGTTACCGCCACCCGCCGTGCCGGACGCGCCGGCGAGAGCAACACCGACGGGTCGCCGAAGCTCGGCAAGAACGGCCTACGTAACCAGGTCGAAGCGTTCATGCGTGACCTCGGCCCCGGCCACGACCTGACCCCGGGCACCGTCGGCCGTGAGTTGGGCGGCCGTAGCTCGGGCGCGGTCGGCAACGCCATGAACAAGCTCAACGGACTCGGCGTGCTGATCATGACCAGCGAGGCCCCGGTGAAGTACGCCCTCGCCGACAACCCGCCCACACCCACCGACGAGGTCGCCGCACTGGTGACCCGCACGGGCACCGACCCGAGCGACACCGACGGGGCCGACGCCGCGCCGGCCACGACCTGACCGAACAGACCCGATACGCCGGGGCCGGGCACCACGCCCGGCCCCGGCGCTCACACCACACAGACCAGAAAGGCAATGACCAATGACCACCCACCGTCACCCCGGCCACAGCCCGGGGGGCCGTCGTACCGCGCCGACACCCCCACCGGCTGACACCGCCGATGTGTACCTGGTCGCCGGGGGTGACCTGGTAGCCGTGTTCACCGATGCGGACGCTGCCGCCGTGCAACACACGGTGATGACTGGCGCCAACCTCGACACGATCACCCGGCGCATCAGCGCCCACGAGTGGCCGTGCGTACGGGCCCGGCTCCGGGCAACAAACCCCGACCTAACGATCGTGGACGCGCGGGCCGGAGACGACCAATGACCCGACCCGACAGTGGAACACCGAAGATTCCGGCCGCTCTGGCGGCACGCCCCCGCGACGCGCGGCCCGGCCTGCCCATCCCACCGGTCAACCTGCACCCCGACCCGGACGGCGGGGTACACGTGGAGTTAGTGCATGACCGCCGCACTCACGCTGTGCCCGCACATCGCCCTCGGCCGCCACCGGCGCGCCCGCGCCGACCGGCCCGGCGGCGGCATCATCCCGCCCGGCTCGTGCGGCGACAAACCCGACCGGTACCAGCGTGTACCTCCCGGCACGGTTTAAGACCGTGCACGAGTACCGGTACGGCCCTGACGGGCGACTGAACACTGACCCGGTGACCCGGTAGGCATGGCGCCGATGGTGGGCGTCAGATTCGCCGCAGAAAACTCGATAGACCGGCCCGGATCGGCTTGATCCGCCAACTATAGGCAGGGACCATTATTTGCGACGGCGCGGCCCGGGATTGGAACCCCCAGCCCGCCGTCACCCACAACCGATCGAGACCCGAAAGGGGTACCACGTGGCACACGAACTCGAGACCTTCAACGGTCAGACCGCCTTCGCCTCCGCGAAGCTGTCCGCCTGGCACCAGCTCGGCCAGATCAGCGACGACTGCATGACCGCCGAGGAGGTCATGAGCAAGGCGTGGCTCGGCGGCTGGGAGGTCCGCAAGATTCCGCTGCAGGGCATGGAGATCACCGACAGGGGCGTGACGAAGGTCGACTGCCCCGACAAGTTCATGACCGTGCGGACGAACCCGGAGACCGGCGCGACCGAGTACCTCGGCATCGTCGGTGAGGACTACACGACCGTGCAGAACGAGCAGGTCGCCGAGGTGCTCAACCTGCTGGTCGACGCCTCCGGCGCGCACTTCGAGACCGCTGGGTCGATGCGTAAGGGCCGCGCGGTGTTCGTCACCATGAAGTTGCCCGAGGCCATGAAGGTCGCCGGGGTCGACCTGCACGACCTGTACCTCGCGGCGACCACGAGCCACGACGGCACGGCCTCACTGCGGGTGGATGCCACCCCGGTACGGATCGTGTGCGCCAACACGCAGCGCATGGCCTACCAGCGGTCGCAGGGCTCCTATGTGTTCCGGCACACCTCGAACATCACGGCGAAGATCAGCGAGGCGCGGCAGGCGCTGCGGCTGGTGTGGAAGCACTTCGAGGCGTTCGAGCGCGAGGCCGACAAGATGATCAACGAGGCACTGACGATGGGTGAGTTCGAGAAGATCGTCGCGCAGCTCTGGCCGGTCGAGGATGACGCCTCTGACACCGCGAGGAACAACGCCAAGCAGCGCTCCTCGACCCTGCGGTACCTCGTCCGCGACGCGGACACCCAGAAGGCCATCAAGGGCACCCGGTGGGCCGGATACCAGGCCATCACCGAGTACGTGGACCACTACGCCAAAGCCGCCACCGTCGAGGTCCGTGCCCGCCGCGCGGTCATCGGCACCGGGGCCGACCTCAAGGCCCGCGCGTTCGACCTGCTGGCGGTCTGAGCGTGGCCCGGTATCGGGGCCGGCACCGCCACAGGCGGCGGACGGCCCCGACACCGGCGGGCACCACCACCGCCGAACGTGTCACCAACCCCGTTGCACGGCCGAGCGGCGCGGCCCGCCCGCCCACACAGCCCGGCCCCAGACGCCCACTCGCGCCACAGATCGGCTGCGCACCGGGGCATCACATCACCCGCCCGTCGGGCGCCGCTACGGCCGCGCCCACGCCTCGACGCACTCGCACGCACTCCGGAATGGAGGACCTTCATATGAGCACCGTCCCGACGCCGGCCGCCGACACGGTCCTGAACTCGATCGACGCCCTGTGCGACGCCTACGCGAAGGCGAAAGTGGCCTACACCGTGGCCAACCACGCCGACACCAAAACCGAGCGTGACCACCACATCGCCCGCAGCCAGTACTGGAACAGCGAGGCCCAGAACCACTACAGCAGTCTGACCGAGGCCATCCACACCCTCGCGCCGGACCGCACCCAGGTCGAGACATTCCTGCCCGTGCGGGTCCTACCCAACGGACACGTTGAGATCCACACCCGCGACCAACACGGCCGACAGATCGTCGTCGTCCTCACCACCGCCGAGGCCGTCGCTATCGGCGTGCACCTGACCGCACACGCCGCCGCCAGCCTCGACCGCACCGGCACGATGCTCCACCGCATCCTGCCCCCGCTACCCACCCAGCCACCCGTAGCCACCACCCACACTCCGACCACGCCTGCCAACGGTGGGGATACCCAGGCCATCGGCCGCGCATCCGCGCCCCAGTAAGCAGCCCCGGGCGGCGCGGCACCACCCGCGCCGCCCGGCACCGGCCTGCACCATCCCCTTCCACCCGCTGACCCCCCTCCATGGACGGAGAGCACGATGCCCCTGCCGTCGAGCGAACGTCTCGGCCTGGGCGACACCGCCCGCGTCGACCAGCCCGAGCGCGCCTTCGAGTACCGCCTAGGCACCGTCACCGACTTCCGACTCGACAGCTTCACCACGTGGGTGCACTGGTACCGGCTGCGGTTCCCCACCGGCGATGAGCGCACCTACACCCCCGACAGGATCACGGCATGTGGCCGCGACGACGACCGCGCTACCCTCGTCACCCACCTCGGCGCGGCGTTCCGGTCGCTGGCCGTCGCGTGCCGCATCGGCCACGACTACGGCGACGACGAACTCAGCGCCGCGATTCTCTTCCACACCGCCGGCCTCATCGACTCGGCACGCAACCGGCTCGGCGTCACCCTCGACCCGGCCCGCCTAGCAAACTTGGGCACCGCCGCCGACCCGGTCGCCTTCGGCCCGGTAGCCCCGGCTCCGGATGGGAGCCGGTCGTGACGCGCGGCTACACGCACGCCAAGGCCACCCACCACCCCGGACCGGTGTGCGGGGCCGACGACGGCCCAGTGACCCGGGTATCCGAGGACCCGCTCCAGATCGACTGCCCGGACTGCCCGGACCTCGTGTGGATCGAGGAACTGCCCAATGACGCCACCGCAGGCGACCCTCGGAACATCGAGGTACTGCGTGACATCACACGCGGGTACATGCGCAAGATCGACGGGGTGATCGTGGATGGCACCACCGCTGCCGCGATCCTGACCGTGTACGACGTGATGAAACCGCCGACGCGGGCGACGTTCCTCGCCCTGGACATCGACAAGATGGCCACGGTGGCGTGGCGGCTGCTCCGGCCGCACACGTAGACGGGTCGGTGGCCGGCGGGCACACCCGAGGGCGTGTGGAACCCCCGCCGGCCACCTCACCCGATCCCCAGGCCACGCGCCGATCGAGCACCGCATCTCCGGGGGTGGATGTGCGTCCGATCGTAGCCGCCACCCCGGCCCGCGCCGATGCCTCGCGGGCCGCCTCGAATGGACGGGAGGTGGACAATGATCCCCGTGGCGCAGCGCAGCATCGGCGGACGAGTCGCCGTCGACCGCGACGGGGTTGCCGCGTGCACGGGCGCGGCGCGTCCCACGGTGAACTTTTGGCACCTGCACCGTGACCGGTTCGGCTTCCCCGAGGGCTTCACCCACGACGGCGGGGAGTGGTTCTGGCTCGACGATGTCGAGGCGTTTCACGCCTCACACCGGGCCTCGAAGCTTGCCGAGTTGACCGAGGTCGACCGCAGCGGCAGCCCGACCGAACTGGTCACCTCCGGCGGCGCGGCGGCGATCCTCGGTTACCGCTCCTATCGCAATCTGCCGGACGAGCTGATCGACAACCCAGACGACACCGAGGAACTACCCAGCGGACGGATCCGCCGGTACTGGTACCGACGCACCGTATGGGCACACGCCGACGCACGCACCGGCCGGCAATCCACCGGTCGAACCCCCGGCACCACCGGCCCCTACAAACCACACCCATACGCCGACGACCCACGCCTGCAGGCCGCCACAGACCTCCTCGCGCAGGCCCGCGCCGAGGGGCGGGACCGGCGCGGCCTCGGCATCGAGCTGGCCCAACGCCTCGGAATCCCACAACGCACCGCCCAACGGCTACTCGCCGCGGCAGAGGGCGACTAAACTCCTCTGGTCAAGCACGTGAGGCGTGTCCGGCCCCCCGTCCGGCCACGCCTCACGTGCGAAATCGGCTGGGCCCGCTGACCCTGCCTGCCGCTCAAGAACCGAGCATCGCCACCATGCGTGGGAGTGTGTCTGCTTCCCGAGGGAGCGCGTGCCTCGGAAGTCTCGCGAGCGCGAACGGCGAACACCACCCGACCACGGAACGTCCCCTGACCTAGGCCTCATACCGGCACCTTCAGATGTCCGTTGCGGGTCGCCTCTTCACGGCGCAGCGCGTTGAGTAGCTCTGACACGCGGTTGTTGCGGATGGCGTGGCCGTCGCGGCGGAGGCGGTGAGCGAGGGCGTCACGGCTGACGGTACGACCTTCGCGGACCAGGTCGTCGCGGGCCACGCGGGCGGCGGGTAGCAGCGGGGCGAGGTCTGGGGCGAGGGCACCATCGTCCGTGTCGGCTTCCTGTCCGTCGTCCACGTCGTCGTCTGGGCCGTAGTCCCCGCCGTCGTGGTCGTGGTCGTGTGAGTCCAGCTTGGGTACGGGTTGGGCTTCGGGATACGGGTCGGCCGCATCGAAGTCAGGCGCGGCGGCAGGCTGGTGTGGCTGTTCGGGCTCCGACGCCTCCGACGCCTCTGACGCCTTGGCCGGATCGGGCCTGTTGGTGTCGCCGCCGGTCAGGGCTGCTGGTGTGGGTGCGGTGATGGCGGGTGCAAGCCGGTCAGCCCAGGCGCAGTAGTTGACGCGGGAGGCCAGTTCGGCGGCTAGCCGGTCCAGGTCCAGCGTCCGGACCGCGATGTCAGCCATGCGGGGGTCGTGTTGGTCGGCGCGCACGACTTCAGCGACGGCTCGGGCGACTGCCGGGCGGCGTTTCTCGGCGCTGATGGCCTGTTCGGCGGCGCGCAGAGACTCAAACAGGGCGAGAGGGCGCCACTGGCCGGTGGTGGCGTCGCGGTGGCCTTCGCGGGCGAGCTCTGCCGCGCGGGCGGTGAGGATCGGGTGTCGTATCCGCCGCCATAGGCCGTAGTCGGGGGCGGTGTCGGCGAGTTTGCCGGCCGCGCGGAGGGCGTCTCGGCGGCGGGCGGCGGCGTGCAGCATCCACAGGGCGTATGCGGAGCTGGACAGGACACCGAACACGGCGGCCCAGTACAGGTCTGGCCAGTGCCCGGCTACCTGGATACCGACTGCGACGGCGGCGACCGCGCTCGAGAACGCACGTAGGCCGTAGGCGCGTTCACCGAGGCGCATCCGTTCGTCGGCCATCGCGGCGAGGGCCATCGCCAAGAGTTCCAGGCACAGCGCGAACGGCAGCACCAGGAGTACCCGGACCGGGACCGGCACGGCGGGCGACCAGGACAGGTGCTCGAGGGCGACCCAGGTCTGACCGATCACGGCGCCGCTGACCGCCACGGCATAGAACGGGTACGCCCACCGCGCCGACCAGCCTGCACTGCCGTCGCTCGACGGTCGCCTGCTCCCTGGGTAGTCGGTGGTGTCGTGGTTGGCCTGGATGTGAGTGTCCGGGCTGTCGGTCATCTGCGGTCCCCGGCGGTGGTGGGCTGGAGTTGGCGTGCGGCGACGCGGCGGGTGGCTTCGGATGGTTCGGCGTCACCCAACTCGGTGAGGCATTGCTCGAGGCGGCGTAGGGTGCGCCGCACGGCATCGGGTCGTCCGGCGCGGCCATGGATCCGCATGATCCGCTGGTACAGCTCCTCGTTGACCGGGTCGAACTCCAGCGCACGCTCCAGGGCGGCTACCGCCTGGTCCGGGTGATCGGTTTCGGTGATTTCAGCGATGCGGGCGAGCGCGGACAGGATCTGGTGCCGGTAGGTCGTGGCATGGTCGCCGATCCAGGGATGGTCGCCGCCGTCGGCGAAGTCACCCCGATACCACTCGGCTGCCTTCCGCAGCGCGGTGAGCGCGGCGGTGTCGTCTTTGGCCTGGTTGGCGTGCTCGATGGTGGTGAGCATCTGCCACAGGTCCACGGCGATGAGTTCGGGGTCGAGGTGATAGCGGCTGGTCGCCGGGTCGTAGACGACGAACATGGCCTCCGTGCCGGTGGCGGCGCGTAGCACTCGCCGGATGGTGCTGATGTCGGTGCGGATGCGTTTGCCGGCGGTGCTCGGGTCGGTGTCGGGGTGCAGGTCGGCGGAGAGCTGGTCGAGGGTTCGCCCGTTCGGGTGCACGGCCAGGGATGCGAGGACGGTGTAGGAGCCGCTGCGCATTCCGGTGGTTACCGGCCCGGTGTCTGCGTCGATGAGGACTGGGCCGAGGACCCGCAGCCGCACCGGGGCCGCCGCCTTACTTGGCTGGGCGGGGATCAGCGGGGCCGCCTCGGTGGTGGCTGCCTGGTCGACCGCGTGTTTCGGGGCGGGGTCGAGGTCGATGTCGTGGCCGGGTTCCGGACGCGCGGCGGCGTCGGTGAGCATGGCGAGAACGGCGGCGAGATCGCCGGCGCTGAGGGTGGACAGTCGGGTAACCGGGTGTGGTTCGTCGCTGGTGATGGTGCCCTCGGCGCTGATGTCGAGGGTGGGAATGCCGTCGTGGTGTCCGAGGATGACGGGGTGTAGGTCCAGGGTGGTGTGGTGGGTGGCGATGGCGTGGAGGCGGGGAGTGTGCCGGGGGTTGGAGTCGATGAGTAGTACGTATGGGGGTTGGGTCTCGGCGTGGTCGGTGTAGGTGTTGAGGTCGAGGATCGTTTCGGCGTTGAAGGTGTCCAGTAGTCGGCGCCGGCCGATCATTTCTTCTTCGGCGTGGGTGATGGCCGCTGCGGTGTCGGCGAGCACGATGAGGCGTTCTCCGTCGTAGGCGATGTTGTCGGGGTCGAGTCCGACGGTCAGGGCGTTTTCGGGTAGGAGCCGGGCGATTAGGTCGGCGGTGGTGACCACGATGGGGCGGGCGGTGGCTGTCTCGGCCGCGGTGGTGGTTAGGACGGAGGCGAGGATGGCGCGGGCCGTTGGTATCGCGCCGTCGCCGTGCAGGGCGATTCCGGGACCGGGCAGGTGGAACAGACCTATCTCGGTTCCGTCTGCGTCGATGCCGATCGGTGCCGCAACGGCAGGGCTGGCGCGGTGGCGGTCGCTGTTGCTGGGGGAGAGGTGGCGGGTGCCGATGATGTCGACGGGTGCCAGAGACTGTGGCATCGGGAAGCGTTGCGGTGGGCTGCTCACCGCTGCTGGGAGGGTCAGTCGGGCGTGGCGTCGTCGTTGCAGGCGCAGCAGGGTGGCCACGGAGGCGATGGCGGCGGCCAGACCGAGGCTGATCCAGCCTCGCGCCGGCAGCATGATCCCGGCCTTGTCGTCGTGCCGGTTGTCGAAGGTCACGGTATCCGGCGTGGGGGTGTCGACATCGGCTAAGCCGGCGGGGGCGCTTGGCTCGAGGTTCGGTGGTGACGGGCTCGACTCCGGGACGCTGGGCGCCGGTGACGCGGGCAGTGGATCGGCTTGGATGGTCTTGTTGGCCTCGGGTGCGGTGGTGCCAGAGCTGCCTGGTGGGGGACTCTCGGCGTTCTGTGGGGTGGCTGCTGGTGGGGCCTGGCGGGCGGGAAGAGCGAGGACCCAGCCGATGTGGATCTCGTTGGGGTCGGTGAGGGCGTAGCCGTTGGCCTGTTCGTGTCCCTGGTTGAGTTTGTAGATCTCTTGCCAGCGGTGCGGGTCGCCGAGGTGATTGGCGGCGAGGTCCCACAGGGTGTCGCCGGCGGTGACGCCGACGCTCCGGTCGGGGCGTCGGTCTGCCAAATTGGTGTCGATGTGGTCCCGGGCCAAGGCCGACGGGGTGGCGACAGCGGATTCGCTGTTGCGGGTTTCGAGAGTCGGAACGGCGTCGGTTGTCGTGGACAAGCTGACGGTGTGTCCTAGCCCGGAGGGGGCGGAGCAGGGAGGTGGTGCGTACGGTGCAGCGTCGCGGATCGTGGCGTCGGCTGATGGCGGTGTCACCGCAGGCAGGCCGGTATCGGTGGCGGTAGGGCTGTGCGCGGTGGCGGGAAGGGCGGCGGTGGTGACGGCGGTGGTGGTGCCGAGCAGCGTGGCCGCGAGTGCTTGCAGGGGGCCGGGTAGGTGCAGGGTGAAGTGCCATCGCAGGCGGGTGGCGAGGTATCGGTGGATGTGTTCGGTGACGGCGGTGATGAGGAGTATCCATAGCAGCCAGGCGCCGACGTACACCAGCAGAGCGAGGAAGCCGGTCGTCAGTGGCTGGTGCACCCATGCCTGAACCTGGTCCATGGATAGATCGACGGCGGTGAACCAGCCGCACTGGTAGAGCAGTGCTGGTGGTGCTAGCGCGAGGGCAGCGGTGGCGGTCCGTACGACTGCTGTCGAGGCGTGCTTCGCCATGGCCTGTCTCACCTCCGGCGTTACGGCGGTTGGTGAGTCAGACCGTAGGAGCGCTATGTGCTGCCGGAGAGGGCGAAGGACCTGACAGCACCTCACACTTCCTTACACGGCCTCACAACCGCAGGTCCGGGCCGTGCGCTGCTCGATGATCGCGATCTTCTCGGCTTGGTGGGAGACAGGCCGCGAGCGTCACCGCCCCAGCCGGGCGGCTACTACCCGATGGTGGTGGAGGTGACTGGGTGCGCGGCGGTGTCATCGTCGAGACCAGCGCGTGTGAGGGTTTGTTGGTAGCGGTCGTGGAGCCAGGCCGCGGCTTCGTGGTCGCCGAGGGCGGTGAGGACACGGCCGGCGTGTCTGTGTAGCTCGGCGTTGTAGGGGTCGATGCGGATGCCGGCCTGCAGCAGTCGGAAAGCACGGTGTGGGTCAGGTTCCGCGGTAGCGAGGGAGACGCAGATGTCGATGATCTGCCGACGGGTTGCTTCGCGGATGGGGTCGAGCCATGGCCAGGTGCGCGTAGCGGCAAGGTCGGCGGGGTAGGCGTCGAGGACGGCCTGCCACGCGGCGTGGGTGTTGGTGAGCGTGGAGGCGGCGTGGTGAATGGCGGCGTTGAGGTGCCACAGGTCGACGTTGATGTGTGCGGGGTTGAGGCGGTAGCGGTCATCGACGTGGTCGATGGCGGGGAGGCCGCCGGCGTCTCGGATGGTGCCGCGTAGATCGCTGAGGGCGGTGTAGAGCCGTCCGGTGAGGGAGCGGCGGGGAAGACCTGGCCAGATGGCATCGGTGAGTTGTGCGGTGTCGGCGCCGGTGGGGTGGGCGGCGAGGTAGACGAGGATGTGGAGGGCGGCGCTGCGGCGGACGGCGAGGGGTTCGCCATCAAGGAGGAGTTGGGGATCGCCGAGGACGCGCAGGTGTAGCCGCTGGCGGGCCACCTGGTGGCGGAGGGTGGGTTCGTGTCGGGTGGTCTGTCGTGGCAACCGCGGGTCAGGCGGATGGGGCAGGGGAGTAGCGCGGGGAGCGGTCGGCCCGCCTGGTGTCGGGTCGGGAACGGCGATGAGGGCGAGCAGGTCGGTGGCCGCCATTTGGTCCAGGACGCACAGCCGTGGCCCGGTCCTCTCGGAGGCAAGGGGGTTGTGCAGGTGGCCTGCCGAGTCGGCGCGCCAGGTCGGGCCGGCCGACCATTTCCCTAACGCGACCACCGCGGCGGCGGTGGTGACGCTCGCTTCGACAAGGTGCTTGACCTGGGATTCGTCGCCATCCTCCTCGCTGAGGAGCACGATCTGCCGATGGCGGGCCGCACGTGACTTCCTGTCCTCGGGCCCTGGGACGGTGTGCGGTTCCGCGCGGTGGTGGGCGGCGTGGACGAGTTGCGCTGCTTCGTCAAGGTTGTCGACGATTGTCAGCGGCAGACGCCGGCCGAGTGCTTCTGCGGCAGGCCCGAGGAGACTGGCAAGGGCTGCCTTGGTGGTGATCAGGGATGTTGTGGGATGTCGGTGCCCGGCGAAGAGGGCAGTGACCAGCAATCCTCGGCCGACGGGCAGCGCGCCCGCGCCGATGAGACCCACGCCGCCAGCCGGCAGGACGTCAACGAGGGCGGTAATCCCGATCGATGGAGCCGGTGCGGCTAGTGGGCGGGGGCTGTCGGCGAGTGCGGCTTGCACCGCAGCGACGGTGGGAGGCAGCGAGGCGAGGTCCGAATTGTCACGGCTGGCGTTGCGCGGGTGGTAGTCACGGCGGCGACGTAGCCATACCAACGCTGCAGCAGCGGTGACCTGCGCGGCGACGTCACGGGGCAGCCAACCACCGGATACGACGATCCCGTTTTCGTGTGTGACCTCGCCGGGACCGTCAGGACTGGCCTGGATTTGAAGCGCGACTGGGCCGGACGACACCGAATGCGGTACGGCGGTGGTGACGTTGGTAGTGGTGACGCCGAAGACGGCGGCGCCGGCCATTCCGCTGGCCGTGGCCTGCAAGGGCGTCGGCAGCGGCAACCGCCGCAGCCATGCCGAGGTTGCGCGTAGCCGGATAAGGACCCGCATCGCAACGGTGTAGGCGAGCATCAGCCAGACCAGCCATGCTCCGACTGTCAACGCGGCAGTGAGTGTCTGCTCGGTCAACGGCTGCTGCACCCATGCCCGCGCCTGCTCCATGCTCGGCCAGCCACGGATGGGTGGGCCGATCAGGGTCAGCAGCACCAGCGGTGGACCGGCCAGCAGTGCAAGAAGGAACAGCAGTGACATCAGCCGCCGTGGCCAGCGCACCTCATCCACCTCCATCCGCAGCCCGCAAGGGTGCCGCGGTGGCGGTCGAGGAATGAACGACGCGCGTCCAGATGCGGGCCATCCACCACACTGCCACCGCAATCGCATAGCAGATGGCGAGGATGCCGGTAGACGGCGCGCCAACGATCGCGGCGCTGATCACCGAGACCGGTGCGGCCAGGATGACACGGAACATCAGCGGCGTCACCAGCGCCATCACGATCCCGGCACCCAGGAACAGCCCGCCGACCCGTCCCGCAAGGTCGATCCACATCACCAGGTTCGGCCACCGGGCCGCGGTCAGCGAATACTGGATCAAGCCCATGCCGACGGCGGCAGCGATGATCGAGCCGGTCGGTACGGCCAGCAGCGCCGACCAGCCGCCGTGCGGCGTGCGCCACTGGCGGGCGGCCACTACTGCCATCGCCGCCGCCAACACTACGATGGGGACTATCGGCCACAGCGCCCAGCGCAGGAAACTACCCACCGGCAGGGCGAAGTACTGGCTGGTGACCACCGCATAGAGGCCCGCGATAGCGGCCCCAAGGGAGACCGCAGCCAGAATGCCGACACTGACCTTCCCACCCTCTGTTCGGATGTCCGGTGTGGGACTACGCGCAGCGATCAGAGAACCAAGGACCGTTCCCGCGGCGAGGCACCCCAGCAGGGCGAACACGGCTGCCAGCGCCAGACCACCCCAATTGAAGTCAACCCAATAGTGCAGGCTCAGGGCGTTGTTACGTTCGGCGGTCACGATGCACTGCCAGATCAGCGCCAACGAGGCGAAGCCCGGTACCGCGATTCCGATAGCTCTACGCACCGGCGGCACCGGCACATCTACCGCACCCCCCACGCCGTGACTTGCGGAGCCAGCCTCGGCAGCCCCGAACGCCGCGACGAACTGCGGCTCGGCCACAACAGCCGGCGTAATCCCCGTCTGCTCGGCGATCGCCTCGCCCAAGCGCGGTAGCCGAGCGCTGCCGCCTATGCAGTAGATCCCCGCCAGGTCACGGGCCGACAGCTCAGCGGCGGCGATCGTCTGCTGCGTCAGGTCCGCGACGCGTCGCACCACGGGCCGGACAGCATCGTCGAGCATGGCACGGTTCGCGATGACAGGCGGCTGGTCGGCAAGCGGTACCGTGACCGCCGGGTACGAGAGCAAAGCCTCCTTCGCAACGCGGGCGCTTTCCGCCGTCACCCATAGCGCTGCGCCGTCCCCAGCCATGTCCCGACCATTCGTCAACGCCGCTGCCAACGTCGAATCGACGCTGGCACCGCCCGCCTCAGGGTCCGCCAGAGTCGCAAGCACCTCGAAGCTTGCCGCCGTCCGGCGTAGCACCGTCACCTCAACCCCAGCCCCGACATCACAAACGACCACAAACGAACCCACCGGTAGCCGCACACCCGTTGACGCCAGATGCTCCGCCACCGCTACCGGGGCCTCCACCAGACGAGGCTGGGCCAGACCCGCCCGATGCGCGACCTGCCGCATCCAGGTACGCCGACGTGGCCCCCACCCCGCAGGCACCACCAACCGCACATCCCGCACCGGCCCACCAGCAACCCGCTCAGCTTCAGCAGCAGCGCGACGCAGCGGCGCCGCGGCAAGCTCCACCGCCTCCACCCGCGCACCATCGACCACCAGCTCACCCTCGGGGGGACGACGCGGACTCGGAACCAACCTTGCCGGCTGAGCCTCGGCGGCCTGCCACGCCTGCTGCCCCGTCCACACCCGACCATCGCTGTCGACACACACGGCACTAGACAGGAACGGCATGCCATCGAACGGCAGCACCGACGCCCTACCGTCGGCCCACGCCAGCACCGCCACAGTGCTGGCACCACCACAGTCAATCGACAGCCGAACCTCTACCCCCATCGACGTAGTCAAACATGAGGATCACACTCACGTCACCCGTCGATCACTCACCGAAAGCAGGACCCCGAAGGCATTGGCCGGCTCGGTGCCGGGTCCCATAGTTCGGACGGTTTGACCTACGGCGGCTGTCGAGTCGCAGCGAGCTCAACCGTTGAGCCGGTGTGATGGGCAGCCATCGGCGGGATCCCTCTGGCTTACGATTGGTCCTTCGTCGGTCAGACGGGTGTGCCGCTACCGCTGATGGGAGCGGCGCGGCGACGACGCCGCAGCTCGCGTTGGGCCTGTGCACGAGCGCATTCGCGGCTACAGTACTTGACGCCTTCGGTGCGGTTTTGTCCGAACTCGGCTCGGCCGCGCTGGCGGACGAAGGGCCGGCGGCAGGGTTCGTTGGCGCAGTGGCGCACTGTGGCCCGCTCGGCCATGTGGTTGTACAGCTGCAGAAATGACGCCGAGTAGATCGTGGCCTGGCGTTCCTCGAGTCCTCCGATGCCGATGCTGAACTTGCTCAATGCGGCGCTAAGTACGGATTCCAGGGCCGACAACCGGGAGGCGACCGTCATCTTCCGGAGGTCATCCAAAGTGACCTCGTGGACATCGCACGGGTTGTCCAGGCGGAACTGGTCTAGCTGTTGCTTGTCCACCTCCGCTTCGACGAGGGCTTCGATCCCGCCCTCGGTCTGGCAGGCCAGCCACGTTCTGATTGCCTCGTGCGCTAGAGATAGGTGTACTTCGACGTCGCGGCGGTGATGCCCGACGCGCCACGGGCTGTCGTCAGGGTCGAACGGCACGTCCTCTAGCCAACTCTGCGCCTCGAAGTCGAGATCGTTGCGGTCCATGTCGACCAGTGGCCCGTAGGTCCGCATCAGCGCGGCCGCAGCCTCTAGGTCCGCGGGCGGTGTCGCCAGCAGCTCGTGCAGATAGAAGTCGGGTGGCAGGTGGACTGCCTCCCCTCGTCGGGGCGCGATGCGCCACAGGACCCAGTCCCCGTCGACCTCCACATCGAGTAGCGGGCGTAGGGGCGGCTGCGCGACCACGGTCCCCGGCCACAGCGTAGGACGAAACTGTGCAGGCATATATCACGCACCGTCCTTGTTGATTGGAGTGGTTCGTAGGACGCTTGTGGAGAGCAACGTACTACGGCCCGGCAGGACCGCGCAACGCAGACCCAACCCCGACCGAAGGGCAGACGCGTCTTGGATGACTTGATCATCGCGGGAGAGCGGCAGCGAGCACTCAGGGATAGCGTGTCCACGCCCCAACCCCAGTACCTGCAAGTGTCGACCGTGACCCCAGACCTCCCGCCAGCGTCCGACCGACACGAGATCACCAGCAGGGTCAGCTGCTGGCACGTTTGGCCCCCCGAACTAGAGCCGGACGGTGCGTGCGAAAGGTGCCACCTGGCCTATCGCAAATGGTCCACGTAGGACCCCAAAGGACCGGCTCGCCAGCGGAACAACCAGTGCTCTGCTCTGAAAGCCAACTGCGCCGTACAGCGCCGCGGCAGCTGCCGGGCTGTACGGGGTGCGTCGAGGCGGTTGCGCTGTGCACTAAGTTTCATAGGAACATCTAAGGAGGTTGGTCGATGGCTGCTGGTGGCTCCGCATCCGCGCAAGCTGCCCGGCACCGTGAGCACGCACAGTTCCTTACCCGTCAGCTTCGTGAAGCGCATCGGGCCGCCGCCCGGTGGAGCGCGGCGGCGGCCGGGGAGCGGCAGGTCGCAGCTGCGTTGTGGGCGCTGACCCGTTCGGGCTGGACACTTTTGGTTGATCGGCGGTGGCCCGGTACCGCGACGGCGAACGTCGACATGATTCTCGTCGGTCCTGCCGGGGTGTACGTCATCGACGTCAAGAACTGGCGCGACGCCCCGCAAATTGTCGACGGCGAACTCAGCGCCGCCGGCCGCTCGTGTGCCGCCGAGCTGGTGAAGCTGCAAGCGGTGACGCGCCGCGTTGAAGACGCTCTGGCCGACATGCAGATGTCACCCGTGGCCGTCGTACCGGTCATGGTCTTCGTCGGGCGGCAGGTCGATGAACGGCTAGGCCGTGTTCACCTCGTCGGCATCCACGAACTGCTGCACGCCGTCACCAGCGCCCGGACCCGCCTGCAATCTCCGGTGGTCCGCGCGGTGGCGGCTCACCTGACCGATGTGTTTCCGGCATACGAGGCGCCCCAGCTACCCGACACCGCCACGACCGACGTCCCGGCGCGCACCCCGGATGAGCCTGGAGAGCTTTTTAATGTGGATGACCTCGCTGCCGAGCAGCTACGCGTTGCGCGGGAGCGGCCGGTTGAGAGTTGGATGACGTTCCTACACCCCGACCAGCTCAGCCTGGTGCGTCGCCGGTGGGGCGGCCCGGCGCGGATCACCGGCGCCGCCGGCACCGGCAAGACAGTCGTCGGACTTCATCGGGCCGCCTACCTGGCCCAGTCCGGCGGACGGGTGCTGTACGTCACCTTCGTCCGCAACCTGCCGCAGATACAGAAGCACCTGCTCGAACGGATGGCACCTGCTGGTAGCGATCGGATCGAGTTCACCAGCCTGCACCGATGGGCAGTCACCTTCCTGTCGCAACGGGGAATTTCGGCCCGCCTCAATGTAGCCAAAGCCGATGACTGCTTCGCCCGCGCCTGGCGCACCCACGGCCGACACACCTGCCTCGCCGACCTCGAGCCCAGCCCCCGCTACTGGGAAGACGAGCTCCGCCACGTCATCAAAGGCCGCGATATCTCCAGCCTGACCAAGTACATTGCCGCATCGCGACCGGGCCGACGAACCGCCCTCCGTAAGGCGCACAGGGAAGCAGTGTGGGCGCTGTACGAGGAATACCAGCGGCTACTGAACGAACGCGGCGTCCAGGACTTCCCCGACCTGCTGCTCACCGCCCTCGCGGAACTGCGCCGCCACCCCACCGACGGCGGATACACCACGGTCATCGCCGACGAGGTGCAGGACCTCACCCTCACCGGGGTCCGGATCCTGCACGCCATCTCCGGCGAAAGCCCGAACGGTCTGCTGCTCATCGGCGACGCCCAACAAGCGGTCTACCCCGGCGGCTTCCGCCTCGCCGACGCTGGCATCAACATCCGAGGCGGCCGCGCCGAGGTCCTCCACGTTAACTACCGCAACGCCGCGCCCATCATGCAGGCCGCGCTGAACGTTCTCGACGGTGAACCATTTGACGACATCGACGGCATGACGATCATCGCCCCACCGGCCATCGAGATGACCTACCACGATGGCCATGTCGTCCACTCACCCTCAAACTCCCGCCCCATGCACGACGCAGCGCTCCGCAAGGCATTGAAGGCTCTCGCTGTGCAGTCCGACGACGCGTTGGCGGACGCGGCCGTGCTGTGCGCCACCAAACGCGACGTCGACTACTATCTCCAGATGCTCAGAGCCCAAGGGCTACCGGTACTGAACCTCGATGACTACGACGGCCGCCCAGGCCAGGTGTTGAAAGTCGGCACGTATCTACGAGCCAAGGGCCTTGAATTCAAGTACGTATACCTGCCCTGCCATGATCGAGGGCTCAAAGCCGCGCAACTGGGCGGATCCGCCGATGTGGACCGGCTCGCTCTTGCCCGCCGGCAACTATTCGTCGCGATGACCCGCGCACGGGACCTGCTGTGGCTCGGCTCGATCACCGGCGGCGCTCCCGCCACATCGATGAACGGGTGCTGAGCATGATCGCTACGCTACCCCTGCCGCAATACCGACGACGCTGACTGGCGTGCTCTCCAGCCGATATGCGAATGGCCTGACTTCACGAGGTGGTCCTGGCTACCCAGAGCGCCTCAAATTGTGGGGCGGTCTCTATAGCGTTCGACTACCAGATCATGCGAGGCTGACTGAAGCCGCGTCCGGTCCTGACCGTCGGCCAATAGGGGGCTGCGCGCGGCATGGTGCATGCACCAGAGGCGCGGGTACCAGGCGGGGTATAGGGCCGGTCCCACCGGGCCGGGTTGCTATCCCCAGAGGGGGTTTGATCAGGTCCGGAGGTAGTCGAGTGCCTTTAGAAGCCATGAACGACTGGACCTCGCACTGCCGGTGCCGAATGCTACAGCGTTACCGACGACAGCATGTCGCATAGCGGTTTCCAGGACGAGGCTTGGCGACTGAGGTTTCAATGGCCGCCGGGCCGGTTTCGCGCCCTGGGGATGTGCGAGGCAGAGGTCAGCGGCATGCCAGTCCCTGGCGAGGGCGGGTGCCATGAGCGGGCCTGGCGGGGGCGATGGCGGAGAGCAATGAGTCCACTCTTAAATGGAGCGATGGATGTCTATCGGGTGGCGAGGTGAGGTCGAGTCCACCTGGAGGTGCCACACGCATATTCATGGTTGGGTTGGGGGCTCTTCGGTGCTGCGGGTCAGTGAGCATCGAGATGGTAGTGACGGTACGTGCTATATGGGTTGCACCGTGTCGCGCAGGCGTGTCTGGGGCGATGTTCCGTAAGGTCTAGCAGCTAGAGGGTTGCGGGCGGGTGCTGCTTCTCCTGAGGTTGATGTGCCCGGCTGGGCTTGCTTCGAGTGGGCCGCGGTGGGGGTGCCGTCGTTGACGCCCGCCCTGGCTGTCGCATGGCTGACAGTTACGGGGGTGTGGCTGGTGACCGGTGACGAGTGGGGTGGTTGCGCGAGGGCTGGATGTCAGGCGTGGGTCGCGGGGTGTCGTTCGCTGAAGGTGAGGAGGAACGCTCGCCATGAATCGTCGGGAAAGGACAGCGCGGTTTCGGGTGCGATGGAGTCGAAAACGGCGACGTTGTTCTGGTAGCGAGACACGGTGACGCATTGAGCGTGGTCGCATCTGGAGCTACGGCGTGTCCACAAGGATTGTGTGTGCGTGTTTGCTTCCATTCTTTTCTCCAAACGATTGTTGAATTCGTCATGGGTGGTGTTGTCGTTGCGGCTGGTGTCGTGGCGCGACGGGTAATGCTTGGCGGTGTGTGGCGAATCGTGAGATCTACCCAATCGTCCTCACGTTCCGTCTTGGGTGTCGTTGCGCTATGCAAGCAGGCTAGCAGGGCAGTGGCGGTTTCAGCTATGAATGGCACCCTTTTCCACCCTGGCGAGGGGCGACTGAGGTGGTCTGCTAGCTTATTGCGACCAGCTGCGATCCAGCGGGCGGAAGCACACTGCCAGTGGCGAGTTATCTCGTTCACTCTGCCTGTAGCGATTATCCGCAGGAAGGAGTGGATCTGATGACGAGTAGGCCAGGACCGATCACGAGCCGTAGGCGTCTGCGTATGGCCCTACGGCAGCTGCGACTCGCCGGTGATCACGCCCTCGAGGACATCCGGGCTGAGATGGACTGGTCGCTGTCCAAGGTCATGCGGATCGAGAGTGGCATGGTGAGCATCTCCGTCAACGACCTCCGCGCGCTGCTGGCGTTCTACGGAGTCGCTGATCCCGATGAGGTCGACCGTCTTGTGGACATGGCGCGCTCGGCGCGTCGACGACACTGGGCCGGACAGTACCGCGAGTACGTGTCTACCTCCTATATGGACTTCTTGGGCTATGAGGACGATGCCTCACGAATCAGCCAGTACCACCCCTTCCTGATTCCCGGATTGCTGCAGACCCAGGACTACGCGCGGCTGGTGGCCACAGCTGGCCCACACAACCGCAACAGCCAGGCCGTTGAGGCGCGGGTACGGCTGCGTATGGCCCGACAAGACCGCGTGTTCAGCAACGACCGACACCACTCAGTGCGGTTCGTGTTGGACGAACGCGCACTCAAGCCAGTCCATGACCCCGACGTGATGCGGCACCAAATCGACAAGATCCTCCACCTCCTGCCGCGACTCGACCTAGTAATCCTCCGGCAGGACAGCGCGGCCGAACCCGGATTCGTCGGCCCGTTCTCCTACCACGAATTCCACTCCGACCTTGATCCCGACGTCGTCTACCTCGACAACCAGCCCGACGACGTGGCCCTCATCGAAGACCCTGACATCGTCACCCGGTACAAGACAGCGTTTCGTGAGCTGTCCGACCAGGCCGTCCCAGGAGCCAGTGAACCCGGACGCAAGATCCTCAACCGCCACGGCGGTCACTAGCCCTCTCGATCAGCGCGTGAGGCGTGACGGGGTGCTGGCACCCGTACCGTGTCATCCGTAGACGCCGAACCCGCGCCGCGCCACTGGTCGGCCTGCCCGGGACACCCCTGTCCGGACATGAACACATACCCCACCGGCCCGCGATGCAGGGGAGAGGCCAACACGACCAGCAGCGCACCCATCAGCGCTGCCATGCCGGTATCCGCAACCATCGCTCCAGCCACCAACGCCGTAGCGCACGCACCCGCCCGGCTGGCCGTGTCCCGCCAGGATGTCGACACCGGAAGCCAGGAACCCCCCGCCAATGTGGTCTCCAGCGGCGACCGTATGAACGACACCGTCGAGTCGGACACTCGGTCCGCCATCACCTCACGACCCGAACTCACCATCAACTCCTAACGCACATGCAGGATGCAACATCCAGTCTGCCGCTGGCGATCTGCCTGTGGCAGGTTAGCGGAGACAGAGTCACACCGCACACCAGTCGATACGGCGTGTCGTACTACAAGAGACAAAGCGCAGGCGTCCACCGGCCAAGTGCCCGCCACCCCACCACCAGCGGCGTCTTCCGCAGCACATCCTCCTCGGCGGCGACGACGTACGGCTGCGCCTGGACCTGGACAACCACGCGGACCTAAAGCCGTCCGTTTGGATCTGGTGACACGGCCCCTACTGACACCCGAATTCCCGTGCTGGAACGCAGGTTGGCGCGTCACCTGACGCCGTTCGCCACGTGAGAAGGAGACGCACCTCGTGACCGCCCTCGACAGCCCCATCGCCGGCCGCCCTTACGACCGGCACCACCGTCGGCTACCCGGTGGTGGGTTCACCTGCGAACGGCTCGGCTGCACACACGTCAACGGTCGGCCCGAGCTGCTGCAACGGGACCTGGCAGAGGAGCTGGTCGACGTCGGCTAGGAGCCGCCCACGCTGGTCGCTGACTGAACGCCCGGCCCGGCGCCGTTCTGACGTCCGGACCGGTCAGCCGTCGGCGGTGACGTGCTCGCACACCCTGCGCGGCCGGTAGCCTCCCGGGACGTTGACACCGATAGTGTCCCAGAACGCCGGTGACCCGTCGATGTGTCCGCCGAGCGTGTGCCAGGCGTAACCGGGGTGCTCCATGCGCAGCGCCGCGAGGCCGGCGGCGGCGAGTCCGCGGCGGTGGTAGGCCGGCAGGGTGTGCGGCTGCTCCACCCAGCCGATCCGGCACCGGCGACAAACTCGCTGGTTGGCTGCACGCTGCACCCGGCTATCTCATGTAGAACATGCAGCGTGGAGGGCCTCCGCGACGGCATCCTCTGCCGTGTCTACATACCGGAGGCCGGGCACGAGTTCACCGTCGGCCTTTACGACCCGCCATCCGCCGAGTGCCACGACCGGCACGTGTCCCCGGCGCATGGCGAGAGCGACCTCGCTGAGGGTGCCCCAGGAACCACCAACACTGATCACGGCGTCAGCGCTCCACACGATGATGGCGTTGCGGGCTTCACCCATGTTCGTAACGATCGTGGCAGACAAGTCTGGGCAGGCACCGTCCTTGCTGTCGTTGGGGCGGATGCCGATGACAACGCCGTTCTTGGTGCGTGCACCGGCTGCACAGGCTGCCATGACGCCTACGCCTCCGCCGCAGATGATCGTTGCTCCCCTGTCGGCCAAGAGTTCGCCGACGCGCCGAGCGTTCTCGACATCGTCGTCTGTGCAGTATCGGGGTCCACAAACGGCTACTTGAACGGCCACGCTGTCATGCCTCCAAGGTGAGGGATTGATGTCAGTCCGGCGAAGCAGGCAATTCACGTGAAGCGGTGTACGCGCAAAAGAGATGAATGCGCTCCCGTAGTTCGGCAGCGAGCGCCGACTTGGCGAAGGTCTGACTGGTCAGCGTTCGGTCTGTCGCCTTCATGCGCTTAATCACCGGCAGCGTCCGGCTCTCCGTCGGTAAGGAGAATATCGGTTGCAGATGCTCTTGAGCGCCGTCGAGGTCGTTCAACGCGAGGTGCGCCGCCACCAGGTCAACCTGTGCCGCAGCGAAGAACTCGGGGCATTGCTCGAGGTCCGGCTGCGCCGCGAACAACTCCAGGGCATGTGTAGCCTCGGACGCCGCTCGCTCGAAGTTTGTCTTGCCACCGAGGGCTAACCTGACCTCGCTTGCGTAGTATGCGGCCTTGCCGAGATTGAAGTGGAACACCCCTCCTGGCCCGTCCCCATCTGGACCTACATGTGACCGAGCCGCCTGGGCCGTCGCCAGGGCACGATCGGCCTCCCGGTGATCGGCGGCTGCCGCGTGCGCCCGCGCTTCCTGACTCGCGAGCCTTAGCAGGCTCGTGCCGGCAGTGGCATACCGCTGGCCGCTGTGGGCCAACTCGGCGGCTCTGCCGTAGTCGCCGTTCCAGTAGGCGACGTTTGATTGCACCCAGCGAACGTAGACACGTAGGGCGTCGTCCTCCGCGAGATCTGCACAGAGCCAGGCCGTACGTGTATGGGTGTCGGCGGCATACGCTTGGCCAAGGTCCGCGCAGGTGTGGGCCAGAAGCGCACAGAGCTGGCCGGCGACCTGGTACAGGCTGGGTAGCACGGCCGGGCGTTGGCGGTCATCGAGTAACTCGAAGACCTCTGCTCGCAGTCGGGACAAGGGCCGAAACATCGCAAACGGTGGGCGCATCAGGTAGTCATGCGCCATCTGGCTGACGTCAGCGCCGAGCTGGTCAAGGACGTCTTGGTCTACAGCTCCTCGCGCTCGCCGCACGAAGCGTGCGGACTCTTCGGCAGACATCGCAATCTCCTCGCTTAGCGCGCCGTCCCCGGACAGGCACGCCTTGTCGACGTGTACCTCCTCCGACGGTACGACGCCGTGGCCGGAGGTTGTCGACAGGCCCAGCGCGATCTCAGCGATCGGCAGCGCCCCCGCAGGGTGCGCGAGCGTGGCCGGCGCGTCCGCGCCAACGGTAAACAGTTGCGTGGTGGTCAGCCCTGGGAAGAGACCTTCAAGGATGCGACACGAATCCGGGTGCGGCAGACCCTTCAGGTCGCATGCTAGCCACCGGGCAANTTGGGACCGGCTTGGGTAGCCACCCACAAGATCAGGGTCAACCCGCTCGGCAACCCGATCCCACTCCTTACAGAACGTCGAGTACTTCTGCCAGTGACGCT
>NZ_AZWO01000046.1 GCF_000514775.1 Salinispora pacifica CNR114
TCGAGCGGATCCCGAGTGTGGTCAGCAAGGTCTCGCTGGCCAACGGACTCCTGTACACCTACACCCACCCCTCCGCCGACGAACTGGCGTTCCGTCCCGGCGGCCAGTTGCTTGGACATCCGGACGCGTGGTACCTCACCGCGATCGACGTACACACCGGCGAACGAGTATGGAGCANNCTGGCCGGAGCCGGACCACTTGTCAACAACCACTACGCCCCGATCTCCATCGGACCCGACGGCGCCGCGTACATCGGAGCCGTCGGTGGCCTCATCCGCATCGCTGACAACCAGCCCGGATGATTCGTGGTAGTCGCCGCGGCGTGCTGTTCGTCGGCGCATAGTTGAGCGGAAGTGCCTGCCCTGTAAGGAAACCTGTGATTGCGACCCCTACAGGCTTCTCTTCAAGGGGAGGCACTTCCGAGCTACTTTACGGCCTGGTCACGGGAGCTGCGGCGCCGAGGAGGTCCCACCGGTTGCCGGCAATGTCGAGAAAGACCGCGACTCGGCCATAGGGCTCGGTCCGCGGTTCTCGGACGAAGGTGACACCAGCCTCGGTCATCCGCCGGTACGCGGCGTCGAAGTCGTCAACGCGGAGGAAGAACCCGACCCGGCCGGCTACCTGGTTACCGACAGCGGCACGCTGATGTTCTCCGTCGGCGCGAGCGAGCAGAATCCCGGTCTGGGCACCCGGGGCCCGAACGACGACCCACCGCTTGGGTCGCCCGTCATTGGTCAGTGATGGCGAGTCCTCGATGAGGTCGAAGCCGAGTGCGGCGGTGAAGAACTCGACCGCCGGATCGTACTCCTCGACAAGCAGGGTAACCACGTCAATCTGCACCATGGCAGCGTATGCGGGTCGGGCGGACGGCACGACTCCGCCCGGCCGGGGAGCCCGGCCGGGCGGAGTACGACGATCAGCCAGGAAAATCCCGTTCAGTTGCCACCAGTGAGGTCTTCGATCTCCTTCATGGCATCCTCGAGCTCCGCGAAGGAGTCCTCAAGGTCCGCAAAGACCTCCTTCAGGTCGACAACATCCGCTGCCGGGGGCGCCTCGATCTGCGCGGGCTCGTTGTAGTCGTAGTAGTCAGCCGTCGTCACGCCCGCCGTGCCCATGTCCAGGCGGAACCGACGGAGCAGGTACTCTTCGTCGATCCAGACATCAATCGTTACCTCGGTTACACCGAGAGCGTCCCCAGCCGCCGACAGATCCGAGATTTCAGCTGACCCCTCAGGTTGCGCCTCGGCGAGCTTCTCGGGGGTGGTGGTGACGGTGTACTGGAGCGTGCGGATCCCATCCACCGTCTCCTCACCCACGACGGTGACGCCCTCCAACTCCAGCAGCGCCTCGATCTGCTGGGATGGGTCAGATTCCTGCAACATCTGTTCCACGCCCATGTCACCTTCGGGCGACGAGTCGAGGTCGATCTTGGTCCAGCGCTTACCGTCGTAGAGCTCGCGATCCTCCGCGGAGTTCTCCGTATAGATAGCAGAGTCAACCATGCGCATGGTGACGGGTTCACCAAGAATGTCGCCGACCATCTCGAAGCTGACCGCACCACGGAAGTCCATCGTCATCTGCATCTCAGAATCTGCGGCACCTCCCGAGGTAACCACGTCCGCTCGCACCGTTTCGGTTTCCTTGGCCTTGTCGGCCGCCGCTTGAAGCGAGCCAGGGACGTCATCGGTAAGCCGCTCCAGCGCACCCGACTCTCCCTCGGAGTCGTTCGGTCCGCAGGCAGTCATCGAAACCGCCGTAACGGCCGCGACTGCCAGGGCGCTCAACTTTTTCCAACGTGACATGTGAAGCCACTCCCCCGGGAGGCAAATCTAGGTCGACTGGCCACAGTAACCCAGCCCGTCAAGCCGGACAAGCCTCTTTCGGACCACCTGCCCGGCAACGACAGGGACGGCGAATCAGCACATTCCCGACCCACGCAATGTTGGCAACGCGAAGACAAACCCGCATCATCCACGCTGAACTAATTCTAGTAAAGGGTCGTAGTCGAAGGTCACCTGACCACCGATCAAGCTGGCCCAACCGGTGACGGAGAAGCGGATGTCGTAATCCATCTCCACCCCGCCGTAGCCGACCCATGCCACGTTGACACGTCCCGTCCAACCGGTGACGCTGACCTGACCCTCATAGATATCGAATTCGAGCTCCGGATACGTTTCGATCGCCCATTGCACAGATTGCGAAGAATCGACTGCGGTCCAGGAGAAGGGGCAGTCCTCCGGCGACGGGTCGGTGCTCTCAGCACAGTTGTCAAGGTACGCCTTCACCTGACTTTCGACCGCGCTGCGCGCCGAGTCCCGGACCGTTGGCCGTAGCCTCGCCTCACGCGGTCTCAGCAGGCCAACCTCCGCAAACACCAGCTCGGCCCGGAGTAGTGGGTCGTCAGCCACTCTCACCTCATGGACACCAGGGAAGACGCGTGCCGTCGCGTACCCCTCGCGCACTGGCACCACCTGCCCGTTGATGAGCACGCTCGGACTGTTCTGCCAGGCCGACACGGTCAGCTCATTAACCCCGCCGTAGATCAACCAGCCATCCAGAACACCCAGTTCCTTCCGCTTCTGCCGGTGCAGATACAGCACTTCCCGATAGGTACGGTCGCCCACCCGGTACGTGACGCCGGCCAACCGCCAGTCAGCCCGGTCCGCCCCGGCCGGAGCGCCCACCAGCTGGATCTCGTTCGGCACCTCGATCGAGGTGACTTCCGCCGACGCCGGCGGCTGGTAGGACTCGTTCAGGGGGATCAACGGTAGCTTCCCGGGATCGTTCGGACCGTCCCCGGATGGCTCCTCCAGGAGGGAACGCGCGGCGGCGAAGTCCCGCTCGGAGAGCGCGGAGAAGTACTCCGCCACCACCCGCTCGGGGGTGTAGAAGACGCTCTGGACCGCGTAGAGGCCGGCAATACCGGCCAACAGCACGGCCAGACCGACGCCGGTGAGCCGATAGAGCCAGCGATTGGGGTTGCGCACCTCGGCGAACGCGGTGGGCGGCGGCAACGGGGCAGCTGGGTCGGTGCCGGGCTGCGGTGCCGTCGCCGCCTCACCGGCGGGCATCGGCGACAACTGCCCCAGCCGCTGCCCACACGCGGGGCAGAACCGCGCGTCCACCCCGGTGGGACGGTGGCAGGTGGAGCACTCCTGCGTCTGCTCGGCGGCCGGGAGACCACATCGCAGGCACCCCTGCTGGCCCGGAAGGAGCACGGTCCGACACTTCGCGCAGGCCTGAATCGTCGTCATCGCTGTCTCTCCGCCGTTGGCTCAGTCACGGGATGAGCTGGACACGACCACCGGAAGCGGACGTGCCGGCGAGTCTCGGTCGGGCAGCGGATAGTCAACACCGGGTGCCTCGGCTCGCTCCAAACGCAGCTCACTCGGGGGGTGGTTGGCGCAGACAGCGAGTTCCCACCCATTGCGGGCCCCGTCGAAACCTCCCTGGACCCGGCTCAACACCTGCCGCAGCCCGAGGTGGTGCCCCGCCCAGATCGCGCCCTGGTCGGCGAGGTATTCGGCGGCTCGGTTCCCCGCCGCCTGCATCGGCATGACGAAGTACCGGACAGTCAGCAGGAGCGGCCAGGCGCTGAGCGCCAGGACGAGGGAGAGGATCGGGTGCCGGAACTTCCGTCGCAGCCACGTGACCAACGCGTAGGCGAGGTAGAGCGGCAGGCCAAGCCCACGCACGAAGAGGCCGGACACCGGGTCGGCGTTGCGCCAGTGCGTCAGCTCGTGGCACAGCACCGCGGCGATCGGCTCGGGCGCGTAGTCGAACTCGTCGAGCAGTCCGCGGCTGATCACCACGTGTCGAGTCCCGCTGACCGCGTGCGGATCGTGGCTGTCATCGATGAGCAGCTTCGGGTGCGCGTCGAGCTGCAGCCGCGTCGCGCAGTCGACCAGGATCGGCTGGAGCAGTTCCCTTTCTCGACGGCTTGGTTCGCGGTAGCCGGCAGCCCGGAACCGCCATCCTTCGGTAGCGATTCCGTAGCTGGTGTAGAGCAGGCTCAGGAGAATCGCGACGATGGTCTGGGCGACGAAGTAGCCGACGGCATAGCCCGGCTCGGTGGTGACCAGAGACCACGGCACGAACAAGCCGCCGACGAACCCGGCCAGGCAGCCGAGCAGCACGCCGACCAGAAGGCCGAGCACACCGCCCACCTGAAGCGCGGCGCCGCTGAGTACCGAACCGAGCAGGGGAACCTCGGTGAGGAAATCGGGGCCGGATTCATTGCCACTGGTGAACCCACCGAGGTAGCCAGCTATCCCGCCGTACACGATTCCCAAACCGCCGATGAACACGGCGAGCGGCAGGTTGAACCAGGCGGCGATGAACGCGCCGAGCGCACCACGCCGGTCCCGGAACGCGCCGGTCACCAGCCAGGAGACGAAGGTCGGATAGCCAGGAGGACGGGTGAAGAGCCGTTGCCCCCGGGTCGGCTGGACATTGTGCGGCGGGACGGAGATCGGCTGCGCCGGCCGCTGACCGGGCACCTCCGCTCCGGTTGGCTGCGGCGACGGAGTGCCGCACTCGCACTCACCCTTTGCCGGATCAATATAATTGCCGCAGTTCGCGCACTGCACCGTCGACTCCCAGAAACCTCGTCATTAAATCCGAACGGATTGTTGCACGGACGACGGCCGGGCGATGACCCGCCGTTCCGGGAACGGCGGGGAACGCGATCGAATCGGTGCCCGATTTCACCGCCCTGCACTACTTCACCCGCTATGACGCCGGCAACGGCCGACCCACGAATTTCCACCCGGCGCGTTAGTCGTACGGGCGGCCTTCGCGCTGGGTAGCTTTCGGGCTGGCCGCATTCGACGGCGAGACGGCGTGGATGGGGTTCGCGTCCACGAGTTGGTCGTACCCGCCGGGCATGATCTGGTGCATGACCGATTCTGTGACTTACCGACAGCACGCCATCGACTACGTTGAGTTCGCCGTCACCGACCTCGCGGAGGCGAAACGGTTTTACGCCGAGGCCTTCGGCTGGGAGTTCACCGACTACGGGCCGGAATACGCCGGCATCCGCAGCCCGCACGGCGAGTCCGCACCGGAGGTGGGCGGGCTGCGGCAGGACCCGCAGGTGCGGGCGGGCGGCCCACTGGTCGTGCTGTTCTCGACCGCCCTGGAAAAGTCGGTCCAGGCGGTGACCGAGGCCGGCGGCACCGTGGTCAACGGCCCCTACGACTTCCCGGGCGGGCGTCGGTTCCACTTCACCGACCCAAGCGGCAACGAGCTGGCCGTCTGGGCCGAGGCGTAACGACCACCGGAGAGGCGGGCTACCCGATCAAGGGCAGCACCGCGTCAGCTCCCCGCGCAACTCATCCACTGTGGGTGGAATTGGGCTGGGGCAGCACGTCGAAGTGCCGCAGGGCGCGGGCGAAGCCCTCCGGTACGTCGGTGGTCTGCCAGCCCAGTTGACTGCGGGCTCGGGAGGCGTCCGGTAGCGGGTGAGAACGAAGGAAGTGCAGCTCGCCCGCGGCGAGCAGCGGCGGCCGGCGGGTCACGCGGGAGAGGGCCTCCCCGGTGGTGGCCATGGCTCTCGCGAGAGCCGTCGGTATGGTGCGGGGGACCTTGGCCGTCGGCACCAACGTGTGGACCAGCTCAGCGATGGCGGTCAGGGTCAGGTAGCGGTCGGAGAGGATGAACCGGCTGCCGATCGGCGCCTCGGCCGCGAGGAGGTGTCCCCGGGCGACGTCTTCGGTGAAGACGACGGGCATGCCGCCCGGGGGCAGCGCGGGAATCTGATTACGGACCAGCCTGAGCAGCAGCAGGTTCAGCGCGGTCGCGGTCGCCGGACCGGGCCCGTAGACCCCGGACGGATGCAGGAACCGGGCTGGCAGGCCCCGCTCGATCGCATCGGTCACGAGAACGTCGGCGCGCTGCTTGGAACGCTCGTACGCGGTGCCGAGCGGACGTTCCGCGATCCGTGACTCGTCGAACGGCTGGCCTGGGACCTGGTCGAAAACGTCGATCGTGCTGGTGTAGACGAACGTCGCCACGCCCTCGGCGAGAGCTGCCTCCACCAGGTGCCGCGTACCGCCGACGTTGACCCGCTCGAAGACGTCGGGATCGGCCAACCACTGCTCGGGGAGCCCGGCAGCGTGAAAGACGGTGTCACACCCGCCGACCGCGGACCGGACCGAGGCCAGGTCGGTGACATCCCCCCGGACCGTCTCCACACCCTGGGGTAGGGCAGCCGCCGCGCGCTCCGGCGAACGAACCAGCGCCCGCACCCGCACCCCGCGGTCGGCGAGGTCGCGAACCAGAAGGCTACCCACGGTGCCGGTGGCTCCCGTGACAAGTACCTGCTCCATGCTGCCCCTCCGCTCCACCGAATGCCGCCTGCGCCGCGCATCTGGGAGCCGCGTGCTATCCAAATCGACTACATCGTGACACTCACGCGTCGGTGTCCACGGCTGAGAGCCTCGGAGTGTGGCACAGGGCAATCCGGGGTCGCGGCCGGTGCGCTGGCTTCAAGCCTAACCAGACACGGGTGGAGACAACGCGGGGTGCTGCCCGACCAAGGGCAGTACCCCATCAGCGACGGGGCGGCTCGGCGACAAAGACGCCGCGCCCGGGACGACCCACCAACACCCCCTGCGCCCGCAGCCGCGCCACGGCCCGGTGAATCGTGGACAGCGACAGGTCGTAGTGGTCTGCGAGTTCCTGGGTGGACGGTATCTGCGAGCCAGGACGAAGCTCGCCCGCCTCGATCCGCTTCAACAGATCGTTGATCAACTCGTCCATGGTCGGTGGTATTGGCACAGAAGCCCCTTGCAGTCGGTTGGCTACTCCAGTATTGATCACCGACTGAGAGAGCAGCAAGAGCTAGGAGAAAAGCAGCAGAAAGAGGACGGGCTAGATTCGACAGATAAGGCAGCGTTGACAGAGGTGCGAGGTATCAGTAGCGTCGCTGTCGGTGATGCGGTGCCGCTGCGGTCGGTTGGCGCCTCTCGTACTGGTCTCGCATCGCCGCCGAGACCGCACCGCCGCGCCGCCCCCAGGCGCGGCCCGGCTGTCGTACCGCCGATTAAGGCTGCGACGGCCGGGCGGGCGCTCCGCCGGCCGCAACCGACGGAGCGCCCCTCCACCTACCCGCGACTCGACGAAGGGTGGCCACCATGCGCAACCTGATCCGCCGACTCACGCACCGACCCGGCCCCAGCCCGAACAGCGGGTCACCCACCACCACAGACCCGCCCCGCCCACGCACCCCCGACTGCCGCTGCGGCTGGGGGAGGTCCGGGACCGGTACTTCGCGGTCCGGCGACGGGGGCTCGACCCAGTGGAGATCCGCGACTTCCTGCACCGGGTCGCCGACGAGTTGACCACCACGCAGACCGCCCTGGTCGCGGTGCGGGAGGAAGACGTACGGATCAAGAACGCCCTACGGGAGTGGCAGAGCGCCCAGTCGGCTCGCCACCACTACCGATGACCAGCCGCTGGGTGATCCACCTCCCGGTCACCGCTGCCGACCTGATGCAAGCCCGAATCCTGGCCCGGACCGCCGCCCGGGTGCTGATTCGGTTCAGCGCCCGGATCGAACCGGGCGGGGTAACCGTCTCCGCCGAGGACCAGCAGGAGGTGCGCCACTGGGTCTTCTGCGACCGGCTGTTGCCGGAGGGAGGTGGACGGTGCGTACTCGCGGTGGACCACACCTCCCGCTGCCGGCCACGCCCGCCCCGGTAACGACTCTGCCCGGCCGGTGAGCCCGGCCGGGCAGAGCGTGGCGATCAGTGGGACCATGCGTCGCGGTCAGGTGGTGGTGCGGGCCTCCTCCGCGAGGTCTTCGAAGAGGTCGCCGAGAAGGTCGGCGAAGTCGGCGGTCTCGGCGGCCGGCGGCGCCTCGATGGTCACCGGCTCGTTGTAGTCGGTGTAGTCGACCGTCATCACGCCCATCTCGCCCATGGTCATGCGGGCCCGGCGCGGCCAGTACTGCTCGTCGATCCACAGCTCGGTCTTGATCTCGGTGACGCCGAACTCGGCTATCTGGTCCGCGGCCTCCGCCTGGCCGGCGGAGTCGAGCTCCCCCTGCTCTTCCAACAGCGCAAGGTGCTCCTCCGCCGTGGCGGTGACGCTGTAGTGGACCGTGGGCACCCCGCCCACTGTCTCCTCGCCGACAACGGTGACTCCCTCAAGTTCCAGCAGTGTCTTGACCTGCTGGACCGGGTCGGCGTCCTGCATCTGTTCGTCGAGACCCATCTCCGCGGCATCAGAGAAGTCCATCTTCATCCAGCGCTTGCCGTCGCTGAGTTCGTGTTCTGCCTCGGGAATCTCCATGTACATCACGGAGTCGATCAAACGGATGGTGGTGACTTCTCCCTCCATCTCCATGACCATCTCGTAGCTCACGGAGTCACGCAGATCCATCGCGATCTGCATCTCGAAGTCCTCGGGACCCGAGGCCACCATCGTCGCCCGTACGGTCTCGACCTTGCTGGTCCGATCCGCCGCCTCCTGGAGGGAACCCTGGAGATCGTTGGCGAGTAGCTCCAGCACGCTCGACTGCTGTGCGGCCTCCTGAGAAACCGTGCTGGGTCCGCACCCGGTCACCGCGACCGCTGCGGCGGTCGCAGCCGCCAGGACGACGATGTTCTTCCAACGTGGCACGGGTAGCCACTCCCCCCGAAAGGCGTATTGAACGACGGGTCAGGTTATCCCAGTCGGGCGGACTCGGCATCGCCCTTTCGGGCATGCCTCCCAGGCAAACGGACGAGAGCCAAGAAAGCACCCAGTATCGGCACTTCAGCCGCGCAAGCCGACAATGGCGATAGAAAGGAGACGTTCGGCCCGAGCAGGGCTATCCGCAGCCAGGGCGATACCGATCGTCAGTTGCAGGATGTCCTCGACCTCAACGCCGGCACGCACGACGCCCGCCTCCTGCGCCCGCGCGACCAGTCCCGCCCCGGCCGTACGTAACTTCACGGCGCAGTTCAGGTCGGAGCCCGACGGCGCTTTCATGATCGTTTCGGCCAGGCCTCGGTCCGTCCGGCAATGCTGGAGGAACGCCTCCAGCCATGCGGTCAACGCGTCGCTCGGCGACCGGCTCTCGGCCAGCTCGTGAGCGCGCGCACACAAGGTCTCGATCCGGGTGGTGAAGACTTCGAGCAGCAGCGACTCCCGGGTAGGGAAGTGTCGGTACAGCGTGCCGGCACCCACGCCGGCCTGTTGCGCGATCTCGTTGAGGGAGGCGGCGGGGCCCTGCTCGGCGATTACGGCGGTGGCCGCCGCCACCAGCCGGTCCCGGTTACGCCGTGCGTCGACACGCATCCCTCGTTCCTCCTGGGCCACACAACATGCGGAGAGCCTCTCCACATGATACGTTACCTCTATGCGGAGAACCTCTCCAGATCGTACCGGTGACATCCACGAACGAGAGACCGACACAAACAACAGCCACCGGGGGCTCGGCCGAGTCGGCATCTGGACCATGGCGTTCGACTGGCAGCCAGCCGGGCTCGTCCGCGACGCGACCGCCGAGTTGGAGGAACTAGGCTACGGCGCCGTGTGGTACGCCGAGGGCCTCGGCCGCGACGCGGTCAGCCAGGCATGGCTCATCCTGGGCAACACCCGGCGGCTGGTCGTCGGAGCGGGGGTCGCCAACATCGCCGTACGAGATCCGATCGCGATGGCCGCGGCCCACCGCGCACTGGATGACGCGTACGCGGGACGGTTCGTGCTGGGACTCGGCGGACACCGAACCCACGACACCCCGGCCAACGCCATCCCAGGGCGCTACGGGCGACCAGTACAGACCATGACCGCCTACCTCGACGCCATGGACGCCGCCACCACCGTGCTTCCCGAGCCAACACGTCCTCGTCGCCGCCGTGTCCTCGCCGCGCTCGGTCCCAAAATGACCGAACTCGCCGCCCAACGCACCGAGGGCGCCCTGCCCTACTTCGCGCCCGTCGAACACACTCGGCGCGCCCGGGAGGCCATGGGACCTGGTCCACTGCTCGCAGTGGAGCTCGCGGTCGCCCTCACCGACGAACCCGATCTCGCGCGGCGGTTGGCCCGCGACCATGTCGCCTACTACACCTCAACCGCCCCGCACCAGGCCGCCAATCTGCGTCGCCTGGGCTTCAGCGAACAGGACATGCGCGGGCCGAGTAGCACCCTGGTCGATGCCGTGGTCGCGCACGGCAACCTCGATGCGGTGCGCACCCGCGTGCGCGAGCACCTGGACGCCGGGGCGGACCACGTCTGCATCCAGGTGCTCACCGCGGATCCGGCCACGCTCCCCCTGCACGAATGGCGGGAGCTGGCGTTCCTCGCCACCGAGTGAGCAAGGTCAAAGGTCGGCTGCCCCATCGGGACCGAGATGGCTGAAAGGATCAAAAGCGACTTGAACGCCGAACTACCGACGACGACGGGTGCGGACCGAAAAGTCCTCGCCTTCCCCCACCGAATTGGAATCACCATCGACTGTCGCGATCCGGACTCGGCGGCGGCCTTCTGGGAACGGTTTCTCGGCTACCGGCGGCGACCACACTCCGCAGGGAGCACCTATGTCACGGTCGACTGCCCAGAAAGCGTGGCGGGCCCACCACAGCTGACGTTCCAGCGGGTTTCCGAGCCCAAGACCGGCAAAGCGCGGACCCACCTCGACCTCTTCGTCGACCACGCACAACCGCTGACGCGGCAGATGCTCGCCGCCGGCGCCAGCCAGGTCAGGGTGACCGATGCCGGCGAGTGGACGACCCGCGTCCTGACCGATCCGGCGGGCAACGAATTCTGCGTCATCGGTCCGGACTGACCGACGCCGGGGACAGGCCGTGGGCTCCTCCTATCCCGGCAGCTCGGGGCCGCCGTCAAGCAGCGGGGCGAGTAGGTCGCCCTGCTCGGCGATGCGGGTCAGCACCTCGGCCGCCGGATAGGGCTTGACCGCCGGACGTTTGCCGGCCGCCCCGGCCGCAACCTCGGCCCAGGTCAGCGGGGTGGACACCGCCGGCACCGGCTGCGCACGTAGCGAATACGGCGCCACCGTCGTCTTAGCCGCACTGTTTTGACTCCAGTCGATGAATACCTTTCCCGCCCGCAGCTTTCGGGTCATCTTGGACACGATCAGCTTCGGATGGGCTCGCTCCAACTCCTGGGCGATCCGCCGGGCGTAGCCGGAGACCGCGTCGGCCGGTTGGGTGCCGGCGATCGGACAGCAGAGCTGCATGCCCTTCTTTCCCGATGTTTTCGGATACGACTCGATCCCGTCATCGGCGAGCCGATCCCGCAGCAACAGGGCGACCTGACAACACTGGCGAAGCTCGGCCGGCGCACCCGGATCGAGATCAACCACCATTAGGTCCGGATGTTCGCCGATCTGCCACTGTGGCGTGTGCAGTTCGAGGGCGGCGAGGTTGGCCAACCAGACCAGGGTCGGCAACTCGTCGGCGACCACGTAGTCGATCGTCTCCCGGCCCTTCGCCGAGCCGGGGACCGGCAACGTCTCGGTGTGGACCCAGCTCGGGGTCGCCGCCGGGGCGTTCTTCTCGAAGAAGGAGCTGCCGTCGACACCGTTCGGGAACCGGATCCGGGTCAGCGCCCGGCCGGCGAGGTGCGGCAGCAGCACCGGGGCGACCCGGGTGTAGTAGTCGATCACCTCACCCTTGGTGAAGCCGGTCGCCGGGTACAGCACCTTATCCAGATTCGACAACTCCAGCGTACGGCCAGCCACCTCGACCCGGAGCCGGTCAGGCATCATCAACCTCCTCGGCGAGTTTGTCCGGGCGTAACCGCAGCACCCGGGGAAACCGCAGGCGTCCATCCGGAGTGAGCTGGCCGTACTTCACCTCCACCACGACCCGGGGCACGACCCAGACCACAGCTCGGGAGTCCGCGCGGGGCAGGTCGCCGGCGAAGGGTGAAACGTCGGTACGCAGCGGTTCAAGCTCACGCAGCAGCTCTCGCTCCAACGCCGCGCCGATGCCACCGCCGACCCGCCCCCGGAATGTGAGGCGGCCGTCCGGCCGTGGCACCCCGACCAGTAGCCCGCCGAGCCGGCGGGCACCCGGCCGCCAGCCACCCACCACGAAATCGCCGGTCACCTCCAACTTGACCTTGACCCAGTCCGGTGAACGCGTACCCGGCCGGTAGACCGAAGCGACCCGTTTGGCCATCACCCCCTCCAGGCCGTGCTCCCCCGCTGCCTGGAAGGTCGCCGGGCCGTCCGAGAAGGCTGGCGGGACCGCCCACCGGGGCCCGGCCAGCCCCAACTCATCGAGCACAGCGCGCCGCCGCTGCCACGGGTAGCCGGTCAGATCGACGCCGTCGAGCCGCAGCAGGTCGAAGACCAGGTAGGTGATGGGCAGGGACGCCGCGAGCCGCGCGGCCCGACCACGGTCCCGGACGTGCATTCGCTCGGCGAGCGCCGTGAACGACGGCTGCCCGGTCGCGCCGAAGAGCACCACCTCGCCGTCGAGGAGGGCGTCATCCACCTGCGCGCAGAGGCCGGCCAGTTCCGGGTAGGCGAGGGTGACCTCGACGCCGGAGCGGGCGTACACCCGCTGCTGGCCGTCGCCGATGTTGGCCAGCGCTCGAATTCCGTCCCATTTGAACTCATAGGCCCAGCCCGGGCCCACCGGCAGCTCCCCGGTGGTCGCGAGCATTGGCTTGGACGGCACGCCGGGCACAAACCGACCCTAGTCGAATGCGGAACTGCTCGCGTCCGGTTCCATCGGATGAGAACATGGTCGATACCGGCGAAAGGAGCACAGGGTGCGGGCCATTTGGAAAGGAGCCGTGTCGTTCGGGCTCGTCTCGATCGGGGTGAAGCTGTATTCCGCAACCGAGGAGAAGGATATTCGGTTCCACCAGGTGCACCGGGATGACGGGGGTCGAATCCGCTACAAGCGCACCTGCCAGGTCTGCGGCGAAGAGGTCAGCTACGACGACATCGCCAAGGGGTACGACCTCGGCGGCGGCGAGTTGGTCATCCTCACCGACGACGACTTCGCCGACCTGCCACTGAGCACGTCACGCGCGATCGACGTGCTGGAGTTCGTCCCCGCCGAACAGATCGACCCGATCCTCTACAACAAGGCGTACTTCCTCGAGCCGGAGGGCACGGCCACCAAGCCGTACGTGCTGCTGCGCAACGCGCTCACCGACTCCGAACGAGTGGCCGTCGTGAAGGTGGCGATCCGGCAACGCGAGCAGCTCGCGACGCTGCGGGTCCACCAGGGCGTCCTGCTGCTCAACACGATGCTCTGGCCCGACGAGATCCGGACGCCGGAGTTCGGCTTCCTCGACGAGGACCTGAAGGTGCGCCCCCCGGAGCTCGCGATGGCCAGCTCCCTGATCGACTCGATGGCGGGTGACTTCCAGCCCGATGTCTTCACCGACGACTACCGGGCCGCCCTGAAGGAGGTCATCGACGCGAAGGTGGAGGGCCGCGAGGTCGTCCAGCCGGAGGAGGTCGAAGAGGCCCCGGCGGCGGCGGTGGACCTGATGGCGGCGCTGAAGGCATCGGTGGAGCGGGCCCAGGCGGCACGCGGCGAGAAGCCCGCCGGGTCCGGCGCGGGCGAACCGACCCCCATCTCGGCGGCGCGTTCCGCCCAGCGAAAGGCCTCCGAGCAGCAGGCTCCACCGAAGAGGGCCGCCGGCAAGAAAAGTGAAAAGACAACTCCGGCGAAGAAGACGGCGGAAAAGGAGAAGGCCGAGGAGAAAAAGGCCGACAAGAAGACAGCCGGGAAGAAAACGGCGACAAAGACGACCGCCAAGAAGGATACGGGGCAGCGGGCGGAGCCGGCCAAAAAGACCGCGGCCCGCCGGGGCGCCCGCAAGACCGCCTGAGCGGCGAGCCGGCCACCACCGGCGATACCCGCCACCATTGTCAATACTGGTTACCACCGTCGCTACCGGGTACCACCGGACAAGAGGTCGTCCGGCACCTGCACCACGGGGACCCCGGCGGGTACCGTGTTCGTCGGCCTTCCCCCGGCACGCGGTGCCGGCCACCATCTTCGAACAGGGAGTCGACGCCGTGAGCGAGCGGACGCAGAACCGGGCACAGAAGTCGGAGCGGCGGTTGGCCGCGCAGCTCGCCGAGCAGAAGGCGGCCGAGGCGAAGCGCCGCCGGCAGGCCTGGGCCGGCGGTCTCGCCGGGGTCGCCGTGGCCGCCCTCCTGGTCACCGTGTTCGTGCTGGTCGGCCCGGCCGGTGAGGACGAGAGCAACCCGACCGCGGCCCCGTCGGCGGGTGCTCCGTCAGCGGATGCCCCCGATCCGGCTGCCGGCGGCACCGAGCTGCCGGACGGGGCCGACCCCGCGCTGAACACCCCGCCGACCGTGGAGGCGGGCGAGGGCGAGCTGACCGAGCTCGTCGTCACCCCGCTGATCGAGGGCACCGGCCCCGCGGTGGAGAGCGGTCAGACGATCACCGTCAACTACGTCGGCATCCTCTACAACGAGGGCGAGGAGTTCGACTCGTCCTGGTCGCGCGGGCAGCCGGCGAGCTTCCCGATCGGGGTCGGCGGAGTGATCCCCGGCTGGGACCAGGGCCTGGTCGGCGTGACCATCGGCAGCCGGGTGCAGCTGGACATCCCCGCAGAGCTGGCGTACGGCACGGAACCGGACGGCGGCCGTCCAGCCGGTCCGCTGCGCTTCGTCGTGGACGTGCTCGACGCGCAGTAGCCCGCCCCGCCCCGCGCCGGTGCAGTTGGCCACAGTGGGCTTCCACACCGTCACCGAACGGCAGTAGGTTCGTCGAACCGGGGGCAGATACCCCCAAGGGGCCGGAACGGACGCGGAGGTGCGCATGACAGACGATGCGGGGCGGACAGCCCGGTTGATGTGGACCCACTTCGAGCCGGTGCACGCGGTGACGTACTTTCATCCCCGGGCCCGCGCGGCGTACGAGGCGACCGGGCTACGCGGCTACTGGCGGGGCTACTTCGCCGGCCGGTCCGCGCCGCTCGGCGCCACCGCCGCGGCACCGGTGACCGCGGCCTTCTACCACTTCGCCCCGCACATGGTGCAGCGCGCGCTGCCCGCGGTCTGGAAACTGGCCTCCCCGGAGGAGGCCCTGCGCGCCCGACTCACCGGTGCCGTCCAGGCCCTCGCCGAGCTCACCTACGAGCTGCCCGAGTCCCACCTCACGGAGACCGCCGACCTGATGGAGGCCGCGGCGGCCGAGACCAGGACGGCAGGCCGGGTGCTGGGGGCCGCGAACGCGGCGCTGCCGCGCGGTGAGTACCCGCTCGCCCGGCTCTGGCAGGCGGCGACGGTCCTGCGGGAGCACCGCGGGGACGGGCACATCGCCGCGCTCGTCGCGGCCGACCTCGACCCGGTGGAGACGCTGGCCTGGCGGGTCGCGGTGGGATTACCCGCGGCCGCCCTGCTCGGCCGGGGCTGGACCGAGCAGGAGTGGGCGGCGGCCAAGAGTCGGCTCCACGACCGGGGGTGGCTGACCGCCGACGGCGAACCGACCGAGCGGGGACAGGCCGGATTCAGCACCGTCGAGGCCGCCACTGACACGGCGGCGACCCGCCCGTGGCAGGCACTCGGCCCGGAGCGCAGCGCCCGGCTCCGGGAACTGCTCGACCCGGTGGTCCGGGCCGGGCACACCATCATCCCGCCGGACAACCCGATCGGCCTGCCATCCCTGGGTTGACCGGCGCCGCTGGCACGGTCCGGCAGGATGAGGGCATGGTAGCTGCGGTGATCTTCGACCTGGACGGCGTGATCGTGGACTCCGAACCGGTCTGGGAGGAGGTCCGGCGGGCGTATGTTTCGGCACGCGGCGGCACCTGGCAGGCCGACTCGCAGCGCCGGCTGATGGGCATGAGCACCGGCGAATGGTCCCGCTACCTCAGCGGTGAGCTCGGCGTTGACCGGACGGCCGAGCAGGTCGCCACCGAGGTGGTCACGGAGATGTCCCGACGGTACGCGCACCGCGTACCACTGATCGACGGCGCCGTTGACGCGGTGCGGCGGACGGCCGGGCGGTGGCCGCTGGGCCTGGCCAGCTCCTCCCCGACCCGGCTGATCCGGACGGCGTTGGACGCGACCGGGCTCAGCGACACCTTCGACGCGACGCTGTCGACCGAGGAGACCGGGCACGGCAAACCGGCTCCAGATGTCTACCTGGCGGTCGCGCAACTGCTCGGTGTCGACCCGGCCCGCTGCGTCGCCGTCGAGGACTCCGGCAACGGCGTCCGGTCCGCGGCAGCCGCAGGGATGGCCGTGGTGGCGGTGCCGCACGGGGCGTACCCGCTGGAGCCGGCGGCCGAGCGGCTCGCGGCGGTGGTGCTCACCTCGATCGGCGAGCTGACCCCGGAGGTCGTGGCGCGGGTCCACGACGGTCTGGGCGAGGAACGGCCGGGTATGGCAGACCAACAGGGCAGCTGAGGAGACGGCATGGAAGCGATGGAGACGGTATGAAAGCGATGGAGGCGGCATGAAGGCGATCGTGTACGAGCGCACCGGCGACCCCACGGTGCTGCGGCCGGTTGACCGGCCGGTGCCCGAGCCGGGGGCCGGCGAGGTGCTGGTCCGGATGGCGGTCGCGGGGGTGAACCCGACGGACTGGAAGGCACGACGAGACGGCCGGTTGCCGGCCGGTTGGCAGATACCCGGCCAGGACGGCGCGGGGGTGGTCGAGGCGGTCGGCGAGGGAGTCGACCGGTCCCTCATCGGCGAACGCGTCTGGGTGTGGGAGGCCGCCTGGCAGCGGCCGTGGGGAACGACCGCCGAGTACACGCTGCTCCCGGCTGGGCAGGCCGTCCGCCTCGGCGCCGCCTCCTTCGACCTCGGCGCGTCCCTGGGCATTCCGTTCCTGACCGCGCACCGGTGCCTGACCGCCGGTGAGTACCTGCCGGACGCACTACACGCCGGGGCGCTCGCTGGTCACACCGTGCTGGTGCAGGGTGGAGCGGGCGCGGTGGGCAACGCGGCGATTCAGCTCGCGCGTTGGGCGGACGCCTGCGTGGTCACCACGGTGAGCAGCGCGGAGAAGGGGAAGCTCGCGGCGGCAGCCGGGGCCGATCTCGTGGTCAACTACCGGGAACAGGACGTGGTGGCGGAGGTCCGCAAGATCGCACCAGCGGGGGTCCACGCGATCGTCGAGGTCTCCACGCGCAACAGTGACATCGATGTCCAGCTACTCCGGACCGGTGGCGCGGTCTGTGTGTACGCCGACGACGGCGGCAGCGAGGTGGCCCTGCCGGTCCGGCCCCTCATGGCCCTGAACGCCCGCTGGCAGTTCGTCCTGGTCTACACCGCGCCGAAGGCCGCGAAGGCACAGGCCGTCGTGGATGTGGCAGCGGCCGTGGAGCAGGGTGGCGTCCGAGTGGGCGAGGAGGCGGGGCTGCCGCTGCACCACTACCCGTTGTCGGCAGCCGAGGCGGCGCACCGGGCAGTGGAGGAGGGGGCGGTCGGCAAGGTGTTGATCAATACCTCGAATGACCGGTGAACCCGGATCGAGCCGGGCAATCCTCCCCCGGTATCAAGTTCCCAGGTATGGAGGACAGAGGCGAATCGTCCTCGCGAGAATGACGGTGCGGGTCGTCCCGCGTTGAACGGGCGGCCCCGGCGCGGTGCGAACGCCGGGGCCGCCCCCTGGGGCACGACAGCGGCACCCTCCCTGCACCGGCCGACCCGGCTGGCCGGGTGCGGTGGCGGCTACGAGGAGGCCAACTCCTGGACGGCGAGATCCCCCTCGGCGTATCGGGACCGCACCGCCTTCTTGTCGAACTTGCCCACACTGGTCCTCGGCACGGCGTCGATGACCGCCCAACGCTCGGGGAGCTGCCAGCGGGCCACCGACTCGGCGAGGAAGCCCCGCAGCTCCGCAACCCCGGCCTTCGCCCCCTCCCGAAGCACCACGGTCGCCAACGGCCGCTCGCCCCAACGCTGGTCTGGGACCCCCACCACGCAGGCCTCGACCACATCCGGATGGGCCATCAACGCGTTTTCCAGCTCCACCGAGGAGATCCACTCACCGCCGGACTTGATGACATCCTTCGCCCGGTCGGTCAACGTCAGGTAGCCATCCGGGGAGAGGGTGCCGACATCACCCGTGCGCAGCCAGCCATCCCGGAACGTCTCCTCGTCCGGGGTCTCGTCGCCGACGTACCGCCCGGTCACCCACGGCCCGCGGACCTCCAGCTCCCCCACGGACGTGCCATCGGCGGGCAGCCGCCTGCCCTGCGGGCCAACGATCCGGGCCTCGACGCCGGCCGGGACCCGCCCCTGGGTGTAGCGGTACCGCCACGCCGTGGCCTCGTCCGCGCCGGCCGGCGGGCGGGCCACCGAACCGAGCGGAGAGGTTTCCGTCATCCCCCAGGCGTGAATGATCCGGATGTCGTGCCGCTCCTCGAAGGCGTGCATCAGCGCCGGTGGGCAGGCCGACCCACCGACGATCACCTCTCCCAGGGAGCTGGTGTCGACGTCGTGGCTGTCCAGGTGGGCGAGGAGATCGGTCCAGATGGTCGGGACGGCACCGGCGACGGTCGGCCGCTCGGCGGCGATCATCCCGGCGATCGGGGCGGCCTGGAGGAACCGATCCGGCAGGAGCAGCGACGCGCCGCAGAGGAACGCCGCATAGGGCAGCCCCCAGGACATCGCGTGGAACATCGGCACGATGCCCAAGACCCGGTCCCTCGGCCCGAGGCTGAACGACTCCGGCATACAGACCTGGAGCGAGTGCAGGTAGATCGAGCGGTGCGAGTAGGCCACCCCCTTGGGGTTGCCGGTGGTCCCGGAGGTGTAGCAGAGCGCGGCAGCGGAGCGCTCGTCCACGTCCGGCCAGTCGTAGCTGTCGGGCTTGCCGGCCAGCAGGGCATCCCAATGATGTACAGAGATCCGGTCGCCGGCCGCCGCGACCAGCGGGGCGGGATCACCACCGCCCACCACCACCACGTGCCGGACGGTGCCCATGTCGCCGATGACCTTCGCCAGCAGGGGGATCAGGCTCGTGTCGACCAGCACCACCCGGTCCTGCGCGTGGTTGGCGATGTAGGAGACCTGGTCCGGGAGGAGTCGGATGTTGAGCGTGTGCAGCACTGCGCCCATGCTCGGCACCGCGAAGTAGGCCACCAGGTGCTCGGTGTTGTTCCACAGGAAGGTGGCGACGCGCTCGTCCCCGGTCACACCGCACTCGTCCCGCAACGCGTGCGCCAGCTGGGCGGCCGAACGCGCCACGTCGGCGTAGCTCATCCGGCGCGGCTCGGCACCGGTCCAGGTGACCACCGTGGCCGCGCTGTGCACGGTGGCGCCGTGGTCAAGAATCCGGGAGACCTGGAGGGGGGCATCCATCATCGTGCTCCGCATGAGCAACAAAGTAGTGTCACCGATCACATCTGGGAACCCCGGATCTCCATCTCGCCCCGGCGGCGGTGCGTAAATTAGCCGGAGTGAGCATTTCCTGGGCAGATTCCTACGTCGGACAGCTCCGCGCCCTCGCCGGCGACCGGACGCTGATGTTCGTCGGCGCTCGCGCGGTGGTGCGGGACAACGCGGACCGGATCCTGCTGATCCAGCGCGCCGACAACGGGCACTGGGCCATGCCGGCGGGAGCGATGGAGTTGGGTGAGTCGATCGCCGACTGCGCGGTACGGGAGGTTCGGGAGGAGACCGGGCTGCGCGCCCTGCGGGTCAGCGCCTTCGCCCTCTACACCGGGCCGGACCGCACCCACACCAACATGTACGGGCACACGTACCAGATCTTCACCACCGCGTTCCGGGTGGAGGAGTGGGACGGGGACCTCACCCGGGTCACCGACGAGACCACCGATGCCGCCTTCTTCGACCGGGGCCACCTGCCCAGCCCGCTGTCGGCCAGCGTCCCGGAGACCCTCGCCGACCTGGATGTCTTCGAGCAGACGAACCGACTGATCCTCAAATAGTCCGCCACCGGCCCCGCACCGCCAGGTTTGGCCCGGCGGACCGGCGGGGACCCGGACGGACATGGCAGGAGCAGCAGCGGAACAGCACCGACTCGCCGCCGTGGTGGAGAGCTGGCTGGGACGCCCCGTCCTGGTCGTCGGGGACGCGATGCTCGACGAGTGGCGGTTCGCCGACTCGGATCGGCTCTGCCGGGAGGCGCCGGCCCCGATCCTCACCCTGCGCCGACGGATCTCCGCCGCGGGTGGTGCGGCGAACACCGCCGTCAACATCGCCGCGCTCGGCGGACGGGCCGCGCTGGTCGCGCCGATCGGCGCGGACGTGGCCGGCGACGAGGTACACGACTGCCTGGACCGGGCCGGCGTGTGGGACCGCACCGTCAGCCAACCGAGCCGCCCGACCCCGGTCAAGCGGCGGATGCTCGCCGGCAGCCAGATCCTGCTCCGGGAGGACTCCGGTGGTCCCGCGGAGCCCCTGGACAACGCCGGGGTGGCTCGGCTGCTCGACGCCCTGGCCTGCGCGACCACGGAGCTACACGCGGCGGGCGGCGCGGCGCCGACCCTGGTGGTCTGCGACTACGCGCTGGGGGCCCTGCCCGCACCGGTGCGGGCGTGGCTGGTGGCAAACCGGGAGCGGTACGCGACGGTCGCGTTGGACGCACATGACCTCGCCGACTGGCGTGGGCTCGCCCCGACCGTGGTCACGCCGAGCTTCGCCGAGGCGAGCCGACTGCTCGCCCACACCGCGGCTCGGCCGGGGGGTGGGGGCGAGGGCCTGCACCTGGACCACCCGGACCGCGCCCGCTCCGACGGCCCCTCCGAGCTGACCGTGGGAGTCGCACCCGGCGACGGTCGAGTCGCCGCCGAGGAGATCGAACCCGGAGCGCGCGGGGACGCTGCGCGGCCGGACCGGGCGATACTGGCTGAATCCCGGCTGGCCGAGCTACGGCAACACACCGGCGCTGATGTCGTGGCGGTGACGCTGGACACCGACGGCGCGGTCGTCGCCGGCCCAGACGGCGAGCCCAACCGCAGCCACAGCAACCCGATGCCGGCCAGTCACACGGTCGGGGCCGGAGACGCGTACCTGGCGGCGATGACCCTCGCCCTGGCCGCCGATGCCCCCCTACCGACCGCCGCGCAACTCGCCCAGCTCGCGGCGACCATCACCGTCTCCGACACCGGCACCTGTGTCTGCCGGCGGGAGGACCTGCTCACCGCGCTCAACCGGTCCGGCGACGGCGACGCCCCGACCCTCGTCGGCGCCGACGAGTTGGCGACGATCGCCGGTGCGCACCGCCGCGCGGGCCGCTCGGTCGTCTTCACCAACGGCTGCTTCGACGTGCTGCATCCCGGGCACGTCCGCTACCTGGAGCAGGCCCGCGCCCTCGGCGACCTGCTCGTGGTGGCGGTCAATGCCGACGGCAGTGTCCGCCGGCTCAAGGGCGCCGACCGGCCGGTGAACCCGGTTGAGGACCGGGTGGCCCTGCTGGCGGCGCTGACCCACGTTGACCATGTGGTGGTTTTCGAGGAGGACTCACCCGCCCGGCTCATCGAGGCCATTCGGCCGGACATCTACGTCAAGGGCGGGGACTACCCGCCGGAGCTGGTGCCGGAGGCACCCCTGGTCCGCCGGCTCGGCGGCCAGGTCCGCACCCTCGGCTACGTACCGGACCGCTCCACCTCGGCGATCATCGACCGGATCCGCGCGCACGGCGGCAGCGCACCAGTGGCGGGGCAGGCGTGAGCCGACCCCTCGACCACGGCCACTCCGACGAGTTCCGCGCCGAGCGACACCTCGACGTACTGGTCCCCACCCGAAACCGCCCCGCCGAGCTGGCCGTCACCCTCTCCGGGCTCGCCGCCCAGGAAGGCGTACCCGACTTCGGGGTGGTGGTCAGCGACCAGTCCGACGACGCTCCCGCGTACGCGCACCCGGCCGTGGCCGCGATGGTCCGGGTCCTGCGCCACCGGGGACACCCGGTCCTGCTGACCCGCCGACTACCCCGGCGTGGAATGGCCGAGCACCGGGCAGCGCTGCTGGCCGCCTCGACCGCCCGCTACGTGCTCTGCCTCGACGACGACGTGTGGTTGGCGCCGGGAACCCTGCGCCGGCTGGTCACCGCGATCGCGGAGCTGGGCTGCGGGTTCGTCGGCAACGCCGTACACGGTCTGTCGTACCGGCACGACATCCGCCCGGAGACGCACCGGCACTACGAGGAGTGGGACGGGCCGCCGGTGCCGGAGCGGATCCGCCCGGGTGCCCCGGAGTGGGAGCGCGCACTGCTCCACCCGGCCGCGAACCTGCTGCACGTCACCGAGCGGCTGCGCCTACCGCCGGACACCTGGCGGGCGTACAAGGTGTCCTGGATCGGTGGTTGTGTGCTGTACGACCGGGAGAAGCTGGTTGACGCGGGCGGCTTCGACTTCTGGCGACGGGTGCCGGAGCGGCACCAGGGGGAGGATGTCGCCGCCCAACTCGCGGTGTTGGAGCGGTACGGCGGCGCCGGCGTCCTGCCCAGCGGAGCGTTCCACCTGGAGTCACCGACCACCGTCACCGAACGTGAGGTGGAGGCGTGGGAGGTGCTCCTCGAACAGGCTTGACCCCGTGGGCGGTAGAACCACGGTCGCGGCTCGGCCACCGCGCCGCGGGGCGTGACCCGGCCCCGACTCAGGGCGTCGAGGCCGGTTGCGCTCCGTGGGTGAGCAGGTCGCGGGCGGCTTCGAGGACCTCGATCACCGGGACCTCGGCCACGAACGAGTCGCGGTGCGGGCACTCGCCGTCGCCGGGCCGGTGTGGATAGCTGCCCGGGGTGCAGTCGACCGCACAGACCGGGCAGTGCACCGTCCAGGACGTGATCGGGCGGTGCCGGCCCCGCAGCGGGGTCGCCGTGGTGATCAGATTGCCGACCCAGAAGATGCCCACCGTGGAAGTACCAACCGCGGCCGCCAGATGTAGCGGCCCGGTGTCGTTGGCGACCACCAGCGCGCAGCCGGCGTAGCAGCCGGCCAGCCCGCCGAGGCTGAGCGTGCCGACCAGCGGCCGGAGGGGCACCCCGGCCGCCGCCACCACCCGCTCCACCACCTCCTGCTCCACCGGTGTGCCGGTGACCAGCACCTCGTACCCGTCCCGGTGCAGCTGCCGGGCGACGGCCGCGAAGTGTTCGACCGGCCAACGTCGACGGGTGTCGGTGGCGCCCGGGTGCAGCGCCACCCGCGGTCGGTCCGCCGGGCCGAGCACCTCGGCCGCCTCCGCCCGATCGGCGTCGGTGACCGCCAGGGTGGGGACAACCGTGGTCGCCACCGCCCCCACCAGGGCCACCACCTCCAGGTAGCGGATCACCTCATGCTGGTAGTAGACGTACCGCAGCCAGCGGTCCAGCGGCGGCGCGTCCTCGGCCCGCAGACCGGCCGTCACCCGGGCGCCGAGGCCGGCCACCACCGGGTTGGAGTTGGCCCCGCCGCCATGCACCTGCAACGCCAGGTCGAAGCGCTCCGCGCGGGCCCGGGTGAGGAAGTCCGCCAGCCCGGACTCCGGCTCGTCCGGCTCCGGACGGCGGATCCCGGGAGCCGGCGGAACCACCAGGACCCGGTCCACCGGACCGGGCCGATCGCGCCAGAGCTTCGCGTGCCACGGCGCGCCGAGCAGGACGATCTCCGCCGCGGGGTACGCGGCCCGCAACGCGGTCAGCGCCGGCAGGACGAAGATGAAGTCGCCGAGCGCGTTGGCCCGCAGCACGGCGATCCGCTCCACCTCGGGTACGCGCTGCGCGGCCGGGCCGAGCAGGTGCGGGGCGACCATCGGCGCGCTACGGCCGGTCGGACTCGACGTGCGGGTGGTGCAGTTCCCGGTTGGCGGCGGGGTCGACCGGGAACTGGGTGCCACCGTCGGTGCCGCGAGCACCGCTACGCCCGACGGTGATGGTGCGGGGCTCGGGTCGGACGGTCCGGGGCAGCCGAATCCGGAGCAGACCGTGATCCATCACCGCGTCGATGGCCTCCGGGTCCACCCGGGACGGCAGCTCCACCCGGTACACGAATGCCCGGGTCTCGGAGCCGTCGAGGATCCCGTAGTCGGCGTTGACCTCGGCCTCCGACCGGGCCCGGACGCAGAGCTCCCGCTCGTCCAGCTCGACGGCCACCTCGTCGGGTGCGACCCCGGGCAGCCGGACGATCACCTCCCAGCCGTCCTCGGTCTCGTCCAGCTGGAGGTCCGTCGAGTCGGACCGACCCCCCACCAGCCGCCCCAGTTCGGCGCGGAGCGAATGCAGCTCGCCCATCGGGTCCCACCCCTGCTGTCGGGCGCGCCTGCCCTGGCCGATCCCGCCGCCGGCTTCACTCATCACACTTCTCCTATTCACTGGGGGTTGTCGAGGGCCGCAGGGAACTGGGCGCGTCCAGGTCGGCGTCCCGGTCGACCCCGACGCCGAGCCGGTCAACCAGCTCTCCACCGAGCCACGCGCTGACTCCGAGGATCGCCAGGGCGACGATCTCGATCGCGATGAGCGCTCCGCCGGCGGCCCGGGAGTCGGCGTTGAGCCGGACCGCCCAGACCGCGGCGAAGAGCAGGATCAGCGCCACGTTCCCCGCGGCGTGGGTGAGCGCCACCCGCTTGGCCCGGGTACCGGTCGGGATGGCGAGCAGGTCGACCGTCCCGGCCGCCGCGGCCAGCAGCGCACCGACCAGGCCGACGGTGAGGTTCCAGTAGGCGACCTCACCGAGAAAGTCGGGCCCGCCCACGATGTCGACCACGTCGAAGAGCACGGCGGTCGCGAGCAGGGCGACCGGGAACATCACCAGCATCGGGTGGAGGGGGTGACCCAGCACTTTGAGTCGGCTCTCCATACCCGGGCCTCCACTGTTCGGCAAACCTCACCCCGGCCGATGTCGTCTAGGCTGCCGATGACGCACCGCCGCCATGGTCAACGGACGAGGGAGGGGCACGTGACGGTAGATATCACCACTCACGAGGAGTTGCGGGCGTTACTGGGCGTACCGACGGCTCGGGCCGCCACGAAGGAGCGAACCCACCTGCACGAGCGGGACCGGCAGTGGCTGGCCGCCTCCCCGTTCTGTCTGGTGGCGACGGCCGGCGCGGACGGCACCTGCGATGTCTCCCCGAAGGGGGACCCGCCCGGCTTCGCCCTGCCGATCGATGACACCACCATCGCCATCCCGGAGCGACCCGGCAACCGCCGGGCCGATGGCTTTCACAACATCCTGGACAATCCACACGTCGGGCTGATCTTCCTGATTCCCGGGCGCACCGACACGTTGCGGATCAACGGCCGGGCCCGGCTGGTACGGGAGGCACCCTTCTTCGACTCGATGACGGTCCAGGGCCACCGGCCGGTCCTGGCGCTGGTGGTAGCGATCGAGGAGATCTTCTACCACTGCGCGAAGGCGTTCCTCCGGTCGCAGTTGTGGAACCCGCAGACCTGGACGCCCGACGTGCTGCCGTCGCGCGCTCGCCTGGCCAAGGAGGTCGAGGCGCGCACGGAGAGCCTGGCCGAGTTGCAGAGCTACTACGGCCCGGAGTACGCCCGCCGCCTCTACGCCTGAGCCGCCCGCGGTGGGTCAGTCCACCTTCGGCGTAGCGCGGTCGATGATCGCGGCGAGGTCGATCCCGGCGGGGAGCGTGCCGTACGCGTAGCCGTGCGCACCGCCCAGCCGGGACGCACAGAACGCCTCGGCGACCGCCGGGTGGCCGTGTCGCACCAACAGCGCCCCCTGTAGGACGAGGGCGAGCCGCTCCACCAGGTGCCGCGCCCGCAACTGGGCGTCGGTCGGGTCCGCCAGGCTCGCCCGCAGCCGCCGGACCGCGGCTGCGAGCCGGGCGTCCGCACCGGCGGCGGCGTCCACCTCGGCCTCGAAGGCCGCCAGCACCCGCGGCTGACGGGTCAAGGCCCGCAGCACGTCCAGGGCGGCCACGTTGCCGGAGCCCTCCCAGATGGAGTTCAGCGGCGACTCCCGGAACAGCCGGGGCATGCCGGACTCCTCCACGTACCCGTTGCCACCCAGGCACTCCAGCGCCTCGGCGGCGTGCCCCGGCCACCGCTTGCAGACCCAGTACTTGCCGACCGCGACACCGAGGCGCCGGAACGCGGCCTCGTCGGCGTCACCCCGGGCGGAGCGGTCCGTCGCACCGGCGAGCCGCAGCATCAGGACGGTGGCGGCCTCCGACTCCACCGCCAGGTCGGCGAGGACGTTGCGCATCAACGGCTGGTCGACCAGCGGGCGCCCGAAGGCCCGTCGGTGGCGAGCGTGGTGGACCGCGGTGACGACCCCCTGGCGCATCCCGGCGGCGGCGCCGATCAGACAGTCGAGCCGGGTGAGGTTGACCATGTCGATGATGGTGCGGACGCCCCGTCCCTCATCGCCGACCCGCCACGCCACCGCGTGCTCGTACTCGATCTCCGCGGAGGCGTTCGACCGGTTGCCCAGCTTCTCCTTGAGCCGCATCAACCGGAGCGCGTTGCGCGTGCCGTCGGGCAACACCCGAGGCACCAGGAAACAGGTCAGCCCACCCGGGGCCTGGCCAAGAGTCAGGAAGAGATCGCACATCGGTGCGGAGGTGAACCACTTGTGCCCGACCAGCCGGTAGCTGCCGTCCGCCGCCGGCTGGGCGAGGGTGGTGTTGGCGCGTACGTCCGAACCGCCCTGCTTCTCGGTCATCGACATGCCCGCCAGCAGGCCGTGCTTGCCGAGCGCCGGACGCAACCCCGGGTCGTACGTGGTGGCGGTCAGCAGCGGCTCGTACTGGGCGGCCAACTCCGGGGCGTGCCGCAGCGCCGGCACCGCCGCGTAGGTCATCGAGATCGGGCAGCCGTGCCCGGCGTCCGGCCGCCAGGTGTAGAACTTCGCGGCCCGGGCGACGTGCGTTCCGGGCCGGTCGTCGGCCCACGGCGCGGCGTGCAGGCCGTAGGTCACCGCGGTCCGCATCAGCTCGTGCCAGGACGGGTGGAACTCCACCTCGTCCACCCGGTGCCCGTAGCGGTCGTGACTGCGCAGTACGGGCGGGTGTTCGTTGGCCAACCGGCCGTGCTCGACCGCCGCCTGCGTGCCGCCGAGCCGGCCGAGTTCGCGCAGCTCGGCGCTGGCCCAGCCGGCTCCCTCCCGGGCCAGCCCGGAGCGGAGTGCCGGGTCGTCTGACATGTCGTGGTCGACCAGGGGTGGCACCTGGTTGATCACCTCGTGCGTCGGCACAGTGGCCCTCCCACCCGGGTCAACTCAACCCGCTCGACACGGTTCGCACCGGTGCCACGGATGGCCGGTGCGGCTGCTCCGCACTCACTGTCGCTGAGGCGGTGGGGGCAGCGGAAGGGGCTGGCGGGTCCTCAGTGTCCCCGGCATCGCCGCCCGTCGCGTCGCCGAGGCGGCCTCCCCGACGACCAGCCACCCATCCCCACCGCGAATCCCTTTTAGTCACCTTTCTTCGTATTCGTGTTTGTTTGAGTGCGGTGTCGGTTTAGGTTGCGGTGGCTGCTACCGCCGGTTGGTAGCCGAGGAGCCGTCCACTGCCCGGTGTGGTGGTGGGTTCCTTGTCGCACACGGGGGGAAGGACATCGAGTTCACGATGAGGTACCAGAACCACACCCAGGGGCCGGTACGGCCGGGCGGGGGTCGGGCGAGGTCGCGGTGGTGGGCGGTGGGGCTGGCCGGGGTGACCGGTCTGGCCCTGAGCACCGTCGGCGTCGCCGCCAGCCCGGCCGCGGACGCGGTCGGGCGCACCCTGACCGCCTCCGCTGATCACGGCGACGACCGCGGTAGGCACGATGACAAGGGCAAGGGTGGCGATAGGGGCAAGCGGGACGACAAGGGCCAGCATGGCGAGAAGGGCCAGCATCGCGAGAAGGGCCAGCGGGACGACAAGAGCAGGGGTTCGGAGAAGAAGCCGGCAGGTATCCCGGTCCCGTGTGACGCCGACGCGTTAATCGCCGCGATCACCCTGGCCAACGCCCGCGGTGGCGCCGTACTCGACCTGGCCAAGGACTGCACCTACCTGCTCACCGCCGACATCTTCGACAGCGGCCTGCCCGCCATCACCACCCCGATCACCCTCAACGGCGGCAAACACACCACCATCGAACGGGCCGCCGCAGCCGTCGGCCAGTTCCGGATCTTCACCGTTGATGTCGGCGGCGACCTCACCCTCAACAAGCTGACCGTCGCCGGCGGACAGACCAGCGACGATGACGGCGGCGGGATCCTGGTCAACGCCGGTGGCGCGTTGACCACCAACCACAGCACCATCACCCGCAACATCGCCGGTGGCGACAGCAACTCCGGCGGCGGCATCGCCAACTTCGGCACCACCCGGATCAACCACTCCGCAATTGTTCGAAACACCGCCAGCTTTCAAGGAGGCGGCATCTACAGCGCTGGTCTGCTGGAGATCGTCAAGTCCCACCTCGACAACAACACCAGTGACGACAACGGTGGCGGCATCTTCTCGACCAACAGCACCGTCACCGTCAAGGGCGGCAGCATCTCCGGCAACCAGGCATCCAACGGCGCAGCGATGTTCCTGTCCACCTCGATCAGCACGGTCACCGGCACCAAAATCACCGGGAACACCGCCAGCGGCAGCACCGGTGGTATCCGGGCCAGCGTCGCGAGCCAGCTGACGATGCGGCATGTCAGCCTCGCTGACAACAACGCATCGGGCCTGGCCGGCGGCTTGTTCGTCTCCGCTGCCGGAGAGGGGGAGAGCTTCGCGACCGTCGAGGACAGCGTGATCAAGAACAATGTGACCTCGCTTATCGGCGGAGGAATCTTCAACGGGGGGCAGACGGTGCTGCGACACACCAAGGTGATCGGCAACCAGGCGAGCCAGGGTGGCGGCATCCAGAACGACGGTACGATCAGCCTCTTCACCACGAAGGTGGTCGAGAACATCGCCACCACCGACGGCGGGGGCATCTACAACAACGGCACGGTGAACCTCAACACCGCCACCGGCACCATCGTGATCAAGAACCGACCCAACAACTGCGTCAACGTCCCCGGCTGCGCCGGGTAGCGATCAGCGGATTCCAGAGGGCCCGTTCCGCCGTCAACCGGCCGGAACGGGCCCTCCCCACTCGCCGACTCGAGAGCAACTGTCCCGGTACCAGCGAAATCCATCGTGGCTGGTTGACGCCCACGAGTCGCCTGCGAAAATTCGTCCGTGACCCGGAACCACACCTACAAGGTCTCCACCACCTGGACCGGCGACCGTGGGCACGGCACGGCCGACTACCGCGCCTACGACAGGTCGTACGACACGGTGAGCCCCGGCCGCCCACTCCTCGCCGGCTCCGCCGACCCGGCGTTCCGCGGCGACCCGCGGCAGTGGAACCCCGAGTTACTCCTCGTCGCCTCGCTCAGCCAGTGCCATCTGCTGTGGTACCTACACCTGTGCGCGGTCAACGATGTCGTGGTCGTCGGCTACCACGACGCCGCCCACGGCACGATGAGCGAGGACCATACCGGTGCCGCCCGCTTCACCGACGTCCTGCTCCGCCCACGGGTGACAGTCACCCACGCCAGCATGGTCGAACCGGCGACCGCATTGCATGCCGAGGCGAATGACCGATGCTTCATCGCCGCCTCGGTGTCCTTTCCGGTACGGCACCAGGCGCGCACCGTAGTCCGGCTACCACCACCAGAACCGGCCAGGTAGCAGCATCGATCTCGACGCTCGTTCCGTCGAAACTGGGTTCCTCCCAACGAGCCCGCCCTCAGTTCGAGGGCAATGAGGAGTTGTTCCCATGTCCGATCGGAATCGCCCACACCGCCGCCCGCCGGTGTTCTCGACCCGGCGACGCGCGATGGCCGCCGTGACGTCGTTCGCCCTCGTCGGCGGTCTTGCCCTCGGTGGGGTCGCCCCCGCGGCCAGCGCCGATACCGTCCGCCACCGCGACGGCGTGCAGGCAGACCTCGACCGCCTCGTGAGCGAGGAGAAGTTCCCGGCCGCTCTCGCCGCCGTCCGCACCTCCGACGGCCGTACCCGTAACCACACCGCCGGGGTGGCCGAACTCGGCAGCAAGCGGAAGCCACCGGTCGACGGACGGGTACGCATCGGCAGCAACACCAAGACCTTCGTCGCCACCGTGGTCCTGCAGCTCGTCGGTGAGGGCAAGGTCGATCTGGACGAGCCGATCGAGACATACCTGCCCGGCCTGGTCCGCGGCGACGGCATCGACGGCCGGCAGATCACCGTACGGCAGGTGCTACAGCAGACCAGCGGCCTCCCCGGCTATGTCGACGACATCGCCCCGGACTTCTTCCGCCTTCAGCACACCTATTTCGAGCCGCGCGACCTGCTCGACCTGGCCCTCACCGACAAGGCGAGCTTCGCACCCGGCACGAAGTGGGAGTACAGCAACACCAACTACCTCGTCGCCGGGCTGCTCATCCAGAAGGTCACCGGCCGTCCGGTGGCCGAGGAGATCACCAACCGGATCATCGTCCCCCTCAAGCTGCGCGACACCTACTTCCCGAACGTCGGCGAGCAGGGCATCCGGGGCCGGCACCCACACGGCTACTTCACCGACGACCCGGACAAGCCGCTGCAGGATGTCACGAGGATGGACCCGTCCTGGGCCTGGGCGGCCGGCGCGATGATCTCCAGCCCCAGCGACACCAACCGCTTCTTCGCCGCCCTGCTCGCCGGCGACCTGCTCCGGCCCGCCGAACTCGACGAGATGCGGACCACCGTCCCCGCCTTTCCCGGCCGCGGCTATGGCCTCGGCCTGATGAGCTGGGACCTGCCCTGCGGCGACCGTGCCTGGGGCCACGGCGGGGACGTCCCCGGCTTCACGACCCGCGGCGGTGTCACCGAGGACGGCCGCGCCGTCACCCTCACCGTCACCGCGCAGCCCGCCACGGAGAGCGCCGCCGGTCAGGTCGAGGCCGCCGTGGACGGAGCCCTCTGCGAGTAGGCGCCCGGAAGGTTCCGTGCCTCGCACCCGGAAAGATCCGTGCCTCGCTCCCTGGAGCGGGGCACGGAGCGCCGGGCGGATGCCTAGCCGACATCCTGCAGGTCCTCCCGGGTACGGGCATTGGGTCCAGCCGGCCGCTCCGCGGCCCCGGCGCCCAGGTCCGTCAGGGTGGCCTCCCCGAATCGGGACGGCCATGGCCGGGCGTACGTGTCCTGACGGATCAGGACCAGGCAGACGATGGTGAACAACACGAGCACGGCGACGCTGCCAACGGCCAGGGCGGGAGTGAACGGCACCAACAGGAGGGTGCTGACCAACTCCGCGAAGATCAACACGAACAGCACCCCGCGGATCGTCAGGGGCGTCAGCCGGGTGCAGATCCAGGCCCCCAACGGGGCGCCCACGGCCACCACCGGTGCCGCGGTGATCCAGTAGTCAACCACAAACCCGGTGAAGTCGCGGACGACGAACACATGCGTCAGAAACGCCGCGATCGACACCAGCGTCATCATGACCACCGTGGTCGGTGTTGCCACCTTCTCCGAAACCCGAAAAAGCAACACGAGCAGCAAGAACATGACGCAGTTCTCACCCACCCCGGCCACGCCGCTGAGCAGTCCGCCGGCGAAGCCGGCACCCAGGACCAGATTTCGCTCCCGAGCGGTCCACGTCGGCACCTCGAAATTTCGCCGATATCCGCGCTGACGCAGTTGCACGAGTAGCGCTACCGCGAGCGCGACGAGCAGCATCGTAAACAACACCCGCACCAGCTTCAGCGGCACATGTGGAGCGATCATGGTCACGCTGAGCACCACGCCGAGCATTCCGGCGGTCGAGCCGTACAGCACCACCCGTCGCTCTATCGGGACCCGGCACAGCAGGATTGACAGCGAAGCCGCAGTCATACCGATCGACTGGATGGCGAAGGTGAAAATACGCGCCTGATCCGGCGGCACGGTCAGCACTTTTGTCATCACCGGAAAGGCGATCGCACCACCGCCCTCGCTGGTCCCACCGCCAACCAGTGATCCGAACACCATGGTTAGCGCCACCGGCCAGTGCTCGTCAAGTCGGGTAAAGTAGCTCCACCCCCACACTTTCGCCCAGATCAGCCACACGATCGCCGCAAGGACGGCGTTTACCAACAAAACTCGAGGTACTCGTACCACTTCCGCCGTCCCGCCTTCCACAGTATTCCCTGAATCATCGGCCACGGTCTAGTCGTTCACAGTCCCCGATGTTGGGCAAGGGCCAAAAAGAGCAAAACAAAAGAATTGAGCGGTGGGACCGTACGACGCACAACTCGGGTGACGCCCGGCGCCCTTCTGCCGTTGAGCTGGGTTGGACCGATCGACAGGGCCGGGAGGCCGCACGCCGGCCCTTGGCGGCCCGGGACTCCGGCCCCGGCGCAGCGGACGGCACGGCACCGCCCCCACCGGGGGCCACCACCAACGAACGCGTGACCGTTTCAGGCTGATTTTTCGCGTTCATGTTTGTTTGGGTCTGGTGTCGGTTTAGGTTGCGGGTGGCTGCTACCGCCGTTCGGTAGCCGAGGGCGGCCCCCGTTGGCGCGGGTGGTGGGTCCTTGTCGTTCGCGGGGGAAGGGCATCGAGTTCACGATGAGGTATCAGGACCACACCCAGGGGCCGGTACGGCCGGGCGGGGGTCGGGCGAGGTCGCGGTGGTGGGCGGTGGGTTTGGCCGGGGTGACCGGTCTGGCTCTGGGCACCGTTGGTGTCGCTGTCGGCCCGGCCGTTGGCGCGCTCGGGAGCCCGCTGGCCGCCGCTGATGATCGTGGTGGTGACCGCGGCACACCGGACGCGGGCAAGCACGACGAGGCCAGGTACGACGACAGGGCCACGCATGGCGAGAAGGCCAAGGGCGGCGCGAAGGGCAAGCACGACGAGGGCAAGGGCAAGCGGGACGACAAGGGCGGGGGTTCGGGGAAGAAGCCGCGGGGGATTCCGGTCCCGTGTGACGCGGATGCGTTGATCGCGCAGATCACCCTGGCCAACGCCCGTGGTGGTGCGGTGCTTGACCTGGCCGAGGACTGCACCTATCTGCTCACCTTCGACATCGACGGTGCGGGGCTGCCGGCGATCGTCACCCCGATCACGCTCAACGGCGGCAAGCACACCACCATCGAACGGGCTGCCGCGGTGGAGGAGTTCCGGATCTTCACCGTTGATGTCGGCGGTGACCTCACCCTCAACAAGCTGACCGTCACCGGCGGACAGACCGACGAGGACGGCGGCGGGATCCTGGTCAACGCCGGTGGCGCGTTGACCACCAACCACAGCGCCATCACCCGCAACATCGCCGGCGGCTCGGGGGGTGGCATCGCCAACTCCGGCACGACCCGGGTCAAGTACTCCACCGTCGACCGCAACACCGCCGCCGCAGCAGGTGGCGGCATCTACAACACCGGCCTACTGGAGATCGTCAAGTCCCACATCGAC
>NZ_AZWO01000047.1 GCF_000514775.1 Salinispora pacifica CNR114
GTGCCGCTGCCGGCACGCACCCACTCACCGAACCAGTCCGTGCGTGCCCAGGCGCTGTTCCGGCGCGGCGACCGCAGAGCCGCCTACCAGCTACTCCGTGCCCACGTCCAAGAACTGCTCGAGGCCGACAACATGCACGCCTCCTGCGCTGTCCTGGTCGGCTTCGTCACGATGATGCCGGCAGTGGCACGCTTCGCCGACGGCGCCCGGATCCTGGCCTTCCTCGACACCACCGGCGCGCTCGACAACGCCGCCTGGGCGGCCATGGTCGCCGACGCGCGCGACAAGCTCGCCGCCGTCACCCCCAGACCGAACGAATCTGCGATCGTCAATTACCGACAAGCCCTCGCCACGATCGGCGACACCCTCGACGACCTACTTGTTGAACAGAACCAGCCTCGCCGGGTGCTGAGGGCTCCACAACAGGTGGACCACTTCCCGGGCCCAGTCAGGGCTCTCTGACACACTGGTCTTTTTTGCGGGGGTAATACATGCGCCACTCCACAACCGCGCCGATCGCGGCGCTCCTCGCCGGGTATCGGCCCCAGAACGCCACGGAGGCCTCCGACGTGGTGCGGCTTCTGGATCTTCTGACCTCTGGTGACCCGTGGTCGCGCGACCTGCCGCTGCATGTCACCGCCTCGGCGTTGGTGGTCCACCCGCCGACACGGCGGGTTCTGCTGCGCTGGCACGCCCGGATGCAGTCCTGGCTGCAGATCGGCGGGCACGGCGATCCCGGTGAGTACGACCCGATCGACGTCGTGCTGCGCGAGGGACGGGAGGAGACCCACCTCGACGACCTGGTGTGCTGGCCCGATGCCGCGGTACGCCAGGTCGCGGTTCTGCCGGTGCCAGCCAGCCTGAACGAGCCCGCTCACGAGCACGCCGACCTGCGTTTCGTGCTGGCTACCGAGACACCTGAGCAAGCCCGACCGGAGAGGCCGACCGCCACGCTGCGTTGGCTGAGCCTGCCCGAGGCACATGCCAAGACCACCGAGCCGAACCTGCGCGAGTTACTCGCTCGTGTGGCGGAACTCTTCGACCAGTAAGGCCGCCAGCGGCGGCAACAAACGCTGCATCCGGTACGACCCTGCCGGCCAGCCAGTCCGGCATCACCGGAAGAGGTAAGAAGATCTGGCTCGTTGAACAGACATTCAGCGTACGCGCTTTCCCGCCCGGAAGACCGCGCGAGCCTGGATCATCGCAGTTATGTCCGTGACGGGATTGCCCGCCACGGCCAGTAGATCGGCGTCGTAGCCGACCGCCACCCGCCCCCTGCGGTGGCCGAGACGGCACGCCTGCGCGGCCAACGACGTCACTGATGCCAACGCCTCGGCGTTGGTGCCGACCTGGCTGGCGAAGTATCCGACGTCGCTCGGCAGGATGTCGTGCGGCTTGTGCTGGTTGATCCCTGCGTCGGTGCAGCAGACGACGCGAACGCCACGGCGCCGCAGGTACGCCTGATTCTCCCAGTAGGGCGTGATGGTCCGGAGCACCTCCTCGGGCATCCCGTCTCTGGGTCGCACGACCGTGCATCCGACGAAGATCCCGGCGGCGGCGATCGCGTCGACCGTCGCCGGATCGAGTTTCACCCCGTCGGCGGTCATGAACGTGCAGTGCTCGATGCTGTCGACCCCGACCGTGACGGCGTCGGCGATTCCCCTGGCCGCGTGGGCATGGGCGCTGACCGGCAGGCCTCGGTCGTGGGCGGTTCGAGTGACCGCGCGTAGTTCGTCGAGGGTGTACTGCGCCGCTGCGGCGTTCGAGCCGCTGGTGCTCATCCCACCCGTCGCCATGATCTTCAGGAGATCGGCGCCGTGGTCGGCCCGGGCGTGAGCAGCCGCGACCAGTTGGTCCGGGTCGTCTGCCTCGCCGCCGAGATACCAGCAATGCCCACCGCTGCGCGTGATCGGAGGCCCGGCAGCGAGCACCTGCGGACCGCTGGCGTCCTCGGCGTACTCGGCCCGCAACCGCAGGCCGAGGTAACCCCGGTCGCCCAGATCTCGGACTGTGGTGATGCCGGCACGCAGCGCGCGGGCAGCATGTTCGCGCATCCGGCCCAGGATTGTGGCGTCGTCGTCGTGCACCATCTGGTGCTCGGTGTGCCCGTGCGGATCGAATGCCAGATGGGTGTGCGCGTCCACCAGACCGGGCAGGAGCGTGACATCTCCGAGATCGGCCGTCGGCACCCCGGCTGGGGGCGAGGCGCCGGTAAGGTCCACATCGGTAATCTGTCCGCCGGCTACCAAAACCAGCACTGGGCCGTCGTGCAGCAGGTGACCGTCGAACAGGCGTGCCGCCCGGATCGCCAGCCGTGGATCATCAATGGTCTTCGCGTGAGTCGTCGCCAAGCCCATCGGTCAGCTCCGATCGGCTCGGATGCCGGTGATCAGGTGCCGTTCCGGGACCGGGGCCGCCCACCGGTCGGGGGCATGGATGTGGGGCTTGCGGCCGCGCACCGTCGAGCGACTGCCGGAGAGCAGCCGTTCAATCTGGGCGCCGGAAGGTTGTGGGCTCTCTCCGTCAGGACGGGCATGCATCACGGTGTCTCCAGACAGAGATCGAGGTAGCGCAGGGTGGTGTACGTGAGGTACGAGGGCCAAGGGTTGTCGTCGATGTTAGTCCGGTCCCGCCATCCGTCCCACGTCGTCTCGCCCGTGCGGATCCCAACCAGGAACCGGGCCGGGCCCGGCGACGACGCAGCCGTGATCTCCTCGACCGCCCGGGTCGCCACCCGCAGCGCAGCGTGTCGCGGACCACCCGAGTCCGCCGGCCAGTCCACCTCAGCCAGCGTCGCCTCAGCCACGCCTGCTTCCGCCGCCCATCGGTGGAGAACGCCGGCGACGGTGCTCCACAAGGGGAAGGGCTTGGGTGGCCGGGTGGTAGCGGCCGACAGTACAGCCGCATCGAGGACGGTACCGGCATCGAAGAGGACGCGGGACTCGCGCCGGACGCTCGCTGGGTCGTCCGCGGAGTGCACCAGGTTGAAGATGGGGTTCAACGCACCGAGATCCGCCCGCATCGTGCCTGGCCGTGCCCAGGCGGGACGGAAATCGCCCTTGAGGCTCCCAGACACGAGGCTCGCCGCCGGCAGGTCTTCGGCCGGGCCGCGCAGGAGGAGGCTCTGCACCGGCCCCAGGGTGTACAGGACGGCGTTGAGCTGCCAGTCGAGCCGACCACCACTGCGGGTCGTGCGGTAGAGGTTGGCCCGGCACTCGGCGGAAAGCAGGAACTGCCGGAATCCGACCGACTCGAACCCTCTGCCGGTCAGCCAGCGCAGTACCGGGCCGGTCAGCTGCTGCCGTACCGCGTCAGGCTTCAGCATGACCAGTGCTAGTCGGTTGTCGTCCACGCACCTACTCCAGAAACTTGTCCACGCTCCCTCTCGGCCCACACCGTCGTACCGGAAACCCGGGATTGTGCCGCTGCACACTCCACCAGGGATTGAGATTTCAGGATGAAATGATTGTGGTCCGCAAAGTGGTGTTCCCCAAGTCGCACGCGATGCGTAACAGAGTGGTGGCACGTCCGGCGCCAGGTTGTGCTGCAGCCCGGACAACACCAGCACCAACGCCGTGTACAGCGGCAACGCTGCGGTCCAAATCTCCGAGAACCGCTGACCAACGCAGTTGCTGCGTCCGGCCGACACCAAGGGCGTTGACGCGGCGCTGCTGCTGGCCAGGATGCTGGTCCCCGAATCGATATGGCCGGGCTGGGCCGACGTGTTACGCATGACCTACTATTCGCTAGATGGCAGCTAAAACGGAGCGGAATGGTCGAAGGCGCGGCTGGGTGACGCCAGTCAAAGTCGCTTGGTTGGGAAGTGCTGTGGTGGTGCTTCTGTTGGTTTTACCAATCCACATTATCGCGCCAGGTGACCATGAGAAGGTAAGTTGCGGGAACGTGTTGAAACCAACCTTTACCCCTGGGTGGCGCCCACCCTGGACGGTGACTAGGGAGAACGAGCGTTTCGGGCCTGCAACTCGACACGCATTGACCGGATTGGTCGAGCCGTCGGGGTCATCTCGTTGACGGTCCTGGCCGTCACGCTGATGGCCGCGCGTACCCGGAGGACTTCCCAATAGGGTTCGAGTCGGCTCGCGCGGAGAGTCATCGATGTGATGTGGAGGGTAGGCGGGGTGTGATCAAATCGAGTGCGTCGCTCGTGGACACAGACGGCTGCTACCACGGCCTGGTCGCCCTCGCCCACTCGGAGGCGCCACCCTCGCCCAGCATCGCGGCTGCCGTCGGACTCCGCGACAAGGACCAGCCGGGTCCGCCGTCACCAGCAGGTTGAAGGCGTGGGAGGAAACACCCTTGGCCATTTCTGGGAAGGTTCCGGGACAGGGACCGGCGGGGGTCGTTCCGCATGCGAGTTCGTCGAGGGTCGGCCGGCCGCTCAGTGATGCATGCTTGCCCCCTTGACTACCTTGTCCACCGCGTTGCGCGGGCCGTAGGTGGCCATCCCGACCAGGTCCAGTTGCTCGGTCCTGACAGCGCGGACGGCGGCCCGGTTGTCCCGGTCGTTGTTCGTGGCGAACAGGTCGGAGGTGAAGACCGACACCGGCAGGTTACGGCCGATCGCCCGGGAACGTGCCGCCTGGAGCAGTTCCCTGCCACCCATGAACACCAGTATGGGCTGCCGGAACATCGACAGGTACTGCACGTCGCCGGCGTCCTCGTACGGCTGGCCGATCACCTCGGGTGCCGCCGTGGCGATGCCACTGACCAGGAACGCCGTGATGTTCAGGCGCTGCCACGTGAGCAGGTCGTCGCGCAGGAGAACGGCGATCTTGGTGTCGAAGCGTACGGGTGTGGTGTCAGATCGCATGATCCGATGATCGGTCGTGCCGGGCCTGCGGTCTTGTACGATTTTGACGTGTCGGTGACCAGCGCTGGCGCGGCGGGCATGGCGATCTCTGCGTGGCGTCCGCGACTGGGCGGTGTGGTGGAGGTGCTGCATGCCCATCTCACCGGTCACGCCTATCCGATGCACGCGCACGACACCTGGACCGTGCTGATCGTCGACGACGGCGCCGTGCGGTACGACCTCGACAAGCACGAGCGCGGCGCGTTCGGCGACCTGGTCACACTGCTCCCGCCGTACGTACCGCACAACGGTGCCGCCGCCCACCCGCACGGCTTGCGCAAGCGTGTGTTCTACCTGGAGCCGGATCGGCTGCCCACCAGCCTGATCGGGGCTGCTGTGGACAATTCGGCGTTTATCGATCGCGTGCTGCGTCGCCGGATCTCAGCCCTGCACGCGGTGATCGGGCAGGCCGGCGAAGAATTCGAGGCCGAGACCCATCTCGCTGAGATCACCGAGCGGCTGCGCGCCCGGCTCGGCAACGCGGGCCTGCCCGAGCGACTCGACCGGACCCCGGCGTACCGGCTGCGGGACCTGTTGGAGGCGCACGTCGTGTCGGGCATCTCGCTCGACGAAGCGTCCCGCGTGCTGCACTTCCACCCCGCCTATCTGGTGCGGTCGTTCACCCGCGAGTTCGGCATGTCGCCGCACCGGTACCTGATCTCCCGCCGGGTCGACCTGGCCCGCCGGCTGATTCTGGCCGGGGAGCCACCGGGGTCGGTCGCCGAGGCGAGCGGCTTCTACGACCAGCCGCACCTGAGCCGCCACTTCAAGCGGATCCTCGGCGTGAGTCCGAAGGCGTTCAGCAAGGGCTGAGCCGCCCGAGGCCGTAGAAGGGCAGCCGGACGAACTCGACGGCCGGCGCGGGTTTGCAATTACGTAACCACGTCAGTGGCTACTGGTTGGGGTCGTGCCCGGTGGCGCCTAGGGGAGGGGCGCTGGAACGCCGGGACGACCCACTCATCTCGGCGGCCGCACTGCGGCGGTGGGCGCGCTCTGTTTCGGGACTGCTGGCCAACCAACTGTTCTCCGATGGATGTGGCTGGTGGCGCAGGTCAGTTGGCGGAGGGCAGCGACCCTCGTGACCGGTGGTGTCGTCTGGTGTCGTCCTCCTGGGTGGTGAATCGATCGCGACCGCGAGGCCGCCCGTCAGTCCACCCGGAAATACCAGGGCCGGGATTATTTCGGGGGCTACACAGGAATAGATCCAGGAAACAGTTAGGAATCCTACCACCCGGATCCGTTACCCATGGATGTGGTCGTTACCGATTCGTTATCGGAGCTTCCGGTGCCCTTAAGCTCCTCCGGACCAGACTCTGCTCGGTCCAACAATAGAACGGAATCTTGGAGGGCGAAAACACTCGTGAAGCATGCGAAGAAACGCAAAAACACGCGGAAAAAAGCGCTGATCGCTGGCGCTATCGTGACGGTGCAGGCTGCTGCGGCGATCACGGCCCTCGGGTACACGTCTGTCAGCGAGCTGCCGGAGCTGGACGCGATCGAACGCCTGGCGGTCAGCACTGCCGCCGCCGATCAGTATGTCTCCGGTACCTCCACCGGGTTTGTGAAAGGTGAGGACGAGGAGTACAGCCGTCAGCAGGCGACCCCAGCCTCTCGCGGCCTGACGTACGTCACCTATTCCCGGACCTACAAGGGCCTGCCGGTATTCGTCGGGGGCGAGGCCGTGGTGGTGACCGACAGCAAAAGCACCGTCCGGAGCAGCACCGCAGGCTCCGGACCGCTGCAGGTCTCCACGTCGGCGAAGGTGAGCGCCAAGAAGGCCAAGGCGGTGGCGTTGGACAAGCACCCGGGCACCGTACAGGGCGAGCCGAAGCTGGGAGTGATCGCCGAAGGTGATGGCCGGCTCGTCTGGGAGGTCGTCGTGAGCGGCGACGGCGAGCACGGGCCGAGTGTGGCCCACGCATTCGTGGATGGGCAGACCGGCGCCTACGTTGGCTCCTGGGACGAGGTCGCACAAGGAACGGGCAACGGACACTACAACGGGGAGGTTCACCTCGACACCACCGGCAGCGCCGGTCGGTTCGAACTGCGTGATCCGACCCGTGGCAATATGCAAACGCTGAACGATACCGCGTCCGGCAGCCCATTCACTGACGCCGACGACGTGTGGGGCAACGGTGCCGGCTCTGACCTGGTCACCGGAGCAGTCGACACCCAGTATGCGGGCGCGGCGGTGTGGGACATGCTCGAGGAGAAGTTCTCGCGCAATGGCATCGATGACGCGGGAAGGACCGCGACCATGTTCGTCGGCCTTCCTGCTGCCAACGCCTACTACGCCTGCCGCGGCACCGGCGATGCGAGCCGCGACCAGACCAAGTACGGCCGCACCAGCGACGGGGCCCGCCAGGTCAACTCAGTAGACGTGGTCGCGCACGAGCTGGGCCACGGTATCTTCTGCCACACTCCCGGCGGTAGCCGTGGCATCACGAACGAGACCGGCGGGCTCAACGAGGGTACGGGCGACATCTTCGGCGCGCTCGCCGAACACTTCGTTGCCAACCCGAACGACCCACCCGACTACCTGGTCGGTGAGGAAGTCAAGCTCAACGGGCGTGGCCCAATTCGTACAATGTACGATCCATCCAAGAACGGTCACCCGAACTGTTGGTCGACCGCCATTCCACGAACTCCGGTGCACGCGGCAGCTGGACCGCTCAACCACTGGTTCTACCTTGCGGCAGAAGGCTCCAAGCCCTCGGGCAAGCCGGCCAGCCCCACCTGCAACGGCACTGACGTTACTGGCATCGGGCTGTGGCAGGCCGGTGAGATCTACTACCACGCGCTGCTGCGCAAGACCTCGGGCTGGACGTACACGCAGGCACGGAAGGCGACCCTGGACGCCACTCGGGAGCTGTACCCGAACAGCTGCACCGAGTTCGACGCGATCAAGGCAGCCTGGAACGCGGTGAGCGTCCCGGCGCAGGGTGACCCCACCTGCACCGTCGGCACGCCAACGCCGACGGCCTCGCCGTCTACGCCCGCCCCCTCATCTTCGCCGACATCGCCGCCTACCGGAGAACCGGCGGAAGCGCCGGACATTGATGGCGCCAAGGTCGAGGCACACCTCGAAGAGTTCAGCCGGATCGCCACGGCGAATGGCGGTAGTCGGGCACACGGCACCGCGGGGTACCGGGCTTCGCTCGACTATGTGAAGGGCGAACTAGACGCCGCGGGCTACGAAACCCGGATCCAGCAGTTTCAGATCAACGGCAAGACCGGGTTCAACCTGATCGCCGACCTACCCGACCGAGGAGACCAGGACAAGGTGGTCATGCTCGGCGCACACCTGGACAGCGTCGACAATGGGCCCGGCATTAACGACAACGGCAGTGGCTCTGCCGGCATCCTTGAGGTCGCGCTAACCTATGCCGCCAGCGGTGCGAAGGGTGACAAGGCGATTCGCTTCGGCTGGTGGGGGGCAGAGGAGGACGGACTGGTCGGGTCCATAGAGTACGTGCGGTCGTTGTCCGTCGCCGAACGGGAGTCGATCACAGCATATTTGAACTTCGACATGATTGGTTCACCGAATCCCGGGTACTTTGTCTACAATGACGATGCCAAGGGTGATTTCATCACCGAGGTACTCGAGGAGGGCTTCGCTGCCGAGGATGTTCCGTCCGAGGGCGTCAGCCTTCGCGGCCGCTCGGATCATGCCCCCTTCATGGCGGCGGACATCCCCAGCGGCGGCACCGCCACGCTGAGCCTTGCGCCGGTGATGAGCCAAGCCCAGGCCGCGAAGTGGAACGGCAAGGCCGGGCAGCCGTTCGACCCCTGCTACCACAAAAACTGTGACACGGTGGAGAACATCAGCACCGTTGCCCTGGACAGGCACACAGATGTGGCCGCGTACGCCGCGTGGAAGTTGACCGGCGTAAAGGCGGCTGGCGGATCAGGGGGCTCTACGGAGGCCGCCAACGATACCCACTTCCCCATCCGTGACCGGTCGGTTATCGAGTCCCCAATTACGGTGCAGAGTGACGGACCTGCGCGGGCCGTTCGTGAGGTGAAAATCGATATCGAGCACTCCTACCGCGGGAACCTGGAGATCCATCTGCTGGCACCTGACGGCACCGAATACCTCATCAAGCGTCCGAGTCGTCTCGACAGGGCGGATGATGTCAAGCTGACAAAGTCGATCGACTCGTCGGCGGAGATGACCGATGGAACCTGGAGGCTGCGGGTACGCGACCTGCACAATGGCGGCACTGGCACCCTCCGTTCCTGGAGCCTGATCTTCTAGGTCCGGATCGAGAGGTTGGCTCGATGGGGGCGGTTCCGTACGGAGCCGCCCCCATTCATTAACAGCCCCCTTGCGGGGTTGCTATTGACGTGGACCAGCCAACGGATAGGAGCCACCTTGTTGATCGACCTCGGCCGGGGCGGATGTATCTCCATCTCCAGCCGCGATGAGACAGCCTTGGCTGTCGCCCACTCCCACGGGTAGTCCCACTCCCAGACCAGTCGGGATGGTTCGGTTTTGACTACAGCCAGTGCGATGACGAGCGAGTAGGTCGCGGCACCGTCACCGGTGGGGGCGTGCGGGCCCCGCGCGGTGCGCGGTAACTCAACCGGCATCCTCCGGTGCGCACAGGCGGATTCCCACTCCGCGCACCGTGTGTAGATAGCGTGGCATAGACGCACTTTCGCCGAGCTTGCGGCGGAGCCAGGTGACGTGCACATCGACGGTTTCGAGCGAGCGGCCCTCCGAGCGCCAGACGTGGTCGAACAGTTGGCGCCGGGTGACCACCTTCCCTGCCCGTTGCGCGAGGTACGTGAGCAGGTCGAACTCGAGGCGGGAGAGCTGCAGGCGTACTCCGTCGAGCGATGCGATCCGCGCCTCGGCGTCTAGGTGAAGGCCACCGATCGTCAGTACGGTCGCAGCCTGCCCGGCTCCACGGCGTAGCACCGCCGCGATCCGTGCCTCCAACTGCTCGACGGAGTACGGTTTGACCACGTAGTCGTCGGCGCCCGCGCGAAGCAGGCGGATGATTTCGCTCTCTGTGTCGCGCGCAGTTGCGACGACAACCGGCACCGCGGAATCGGCCCGGATGAGGCTCAGTACCGTCGCGCCATCGAGGTCCGGCAGGTGGAGGTCCAAGATCACGACATCGGACTGCCTGCTCGCCAGTTCTCGAAGCCCGTCAAGAGCGGTCCCACACGGCCGTACGACGTGGCCTGTTGCCGAAAGTGAGTTGTCGATCGCCTCTCGGATATTCCGATCGTCCTCGATTACCAGCACATGAGCCACTAATGTAACATCCATCGCTATGAAGAATTATGATTAAAGACTAGTTCGGAGTGTGTCAGGGCGTCAACTTCGATAGTCCGCCATCACTTGGCAAAGCAGCGTAATGATAGCCCAAGTGGTAGGGCCGGCCAAGCGTCCAGCGTAGCAGGGTCGGGAGTGGACGCTCCGGGTATAGTGTGTGACCCTTAGGCTTCGATCACTACGTAGACCGGGTTCCCGAAAATGTCGGCAGCGCGCACAGTGACCAAGCCATCGCGATGTGATTAGGGCGCGCGGCCACCGCGGTCCCTGGTCCGGCCTGGAAACGGCGCAGCTGTGGCGACGGCGCCAAGGGGCCCCGCCTGTTCGACTGGGCCGTGGCCACCCTGCCCGACACCGACACCGACACCGCCGACCACGGATGCACCCCCGCTGGCTGGTCACTCGCCGGTCGACCACCGACCCCACCGAGCAGGCTTACCACCTGTGCTATCGACCGGCCTTACCCCAGCGACGAGGAACTCATCCGCGTGGCCCGGTGCCCGATGGGCCGTCGAGGAGTGTGTCCAGACCGGCGGGGCGCTGTCACTCGAGGCATGCCGGGGAGGCTGGCGCTACAGATCTTGAATGATCAGGTTGTGTCGGGTGCGAGGGTCAGTCCGGTGTGAGCGAGTAGGTCGGTGGGTAGCCCTGACTGCAGGTGCTGGCATGAACCGCGACAGCCTACGCCGTCGGCTGATCTGCCAGCGGCGAAACATCCGCCTGGTCGGGCGCGACGATCGCTATAGTCCGGCTTCATGACGTCCATCACGACGAGAACGGTGGAGTACCCGGCCGACGACCTGACGATGATCGGGCACCTCGCCCTGCCCGCCGGCGTCGACCGCCGGCCAGCGGTCCTGGTCGGACCCGAGGGGCCGGGGCTCAACGACTTTCAGCGTCGCCGGGCCGACGCCCTCGCGGAGTTGGGGTACGTGGCGCTGGCCTTCGACATTCACGGCGGACGTTGGTTCACCGACCCCCAGGAGATGCTGGCGCGCCTGACGCCGCTGCTCGCTGACTCCGACCGGATGCGGGGCATCGGCCACGCGGCGCTTGACGTGCTGTGCGCCGAACCACGGACCGACCCGGACCGGATCGCCGCCATCGGCTACGGCATCGGGGGAGCAATCGTGCTGGAACTCGGCCGCGACGCCGCCAACCTGCGCGGGATCGGAACGATTAACGCAATGACCACAGGCCGGCCGGGCGAGGCGGCACACATTCGCTGCCCGGTCTGGGTCGGGGTCGGGTCAGAAGACCCGATCGTATCGCCGGCCCAACGGGATGCGTTCACCGCCGAGATGCAGGCCGCGGACGTCGATTGGCGCCTTGTTGTCTACGGCGGCGCCCTGCACGCCTTCCACCACCCACCGATGGGGGCCGACCAGAGCGTGCTCCCCGGCGTCGGCTACCACCAGCGGCACGCGCAGCGGGCCTGGCTCGACATCGTGGACCTGCTGGCAGAGTGCCTTTAGGTACCGGAGGACGTTGGTCTGCGTCACTAGCGCCACCAAGGCCACTGTGATGTGGATGACTTTGGCGCGCGCCCCGCCTCGGTCACGGCGACGGCCCCGATGTGGGTGAGGGACCCTGTGCTGTGGAAAAACAGGAGCGGTAGCGAAATGACGGTGAGTCGGAGACCACTGCCGACACCAGCGAGGCGGTCCACCAGCCGGCATAGTCGCGGTTTCGCCACAGTGGCGTGAGCTGGCTGGATCGAACCGTCCCATGTCACTTCAGCGGTGTGCCGCCGCCGATGTCCACCAGGCCGAAGTCCACCACAAGATATGCAGCGCCGTTTCGCGCCAGCAGGAATCCGGCGATGCCGACCAGTGTCAGCCATGATCTGCGGGAGTTTGACAGCTTGTCGAGCCAGCATTGAAGACGCTCACGTTGCCGTTCGTGGAGGATGATCGCGACCACGACGATCGCGACTGTGGGCAGGACGGCGACGATGTTGTAGGCGATCAGCAGGGACAGCCACTGCGGCGTCGTGAAGTCACCACCCCGCGAGGATGCTGACGGCACCGAAGTAGGGCAGGGCGGTGAGGAACTCGGCCAGGGTCACACTGAGGGCGAGTCCGATGACGGTCGGAATGCGCTGGGAGGTGGGGCGTCGCACCGGCTCCGCCGGCTTCTTGGACCAGCCTCCGGGTGATGCTGTTGATGAGCAGTGAAAACGCCGACGACGACCTTGCGGGTGCCGAAAGCCTCGTCCGTCCTGGTCACGACCTTCTTAATCACTGAGTTCAGAAATTCGGCTGTAGCCGTGAACCCGCTCGACCGGGCCTGGCTGGCCGCTGTGCTAGCCCGGCTGCCCCGCAATGTCCTGCGTGACCTGCGGCTGCTGGTCCGCCCGGAGACCGTGCTGCGCTGGCACCGTGACCAGATCGCCCGCCGGCACGCCAAGATCTCCCAACCTCAGCGGGCCGGCGGGCCACGAACCGTGCGGTTAATCCGCCGGATGGTGCTACGCCTGGCCCGCGAAAGCACCAACTGGGGATACCGCCGCATCCATGGCGAACTCCTCGTCCTGGGTGTGGGGGCGTCGCCTCCACCGTCTGGGAGATCCTGCAGCAGGCCGGCATCGACCCGGTGCCCAGCGCACCGCCACCACCTGGGCGACATTCCTGCGCTCCCAGGCACACGCCATCATCGCCGCCGATTTCGTCGACACCACGACACTGACGGCGCCCGCCTGTGCATCCTGGCGGTCATCGACCACGCCACCCGCCAGGTCCGCATCCTCAGCGCCACCGCCCACCCGAGCGTCAGATGGGTGGCCCAAACGGACCGGAACCTGGGAATGGACCTTGAGGACGCGGGATGCCGCACGAAGTACCTGATCCGGGATCGGGACGGCAAGTACCTTGCCCTGTTCGACGCGATCCTCGCCGACTCCGGAATCACAGTCGTGCGTAGCGGCGTCCGAAATGCCCCGCATGCACTCGATCATGGAACGCTGGATCCAGGCCTGCCGCCACGAACTACTCGACCGCACCCTCATCTGGAACCACGCCCACCTGATACACGCGCTGCGCGAGTACGAACACCACCACAACCAACACCGGCCGCACCGCGGCATCGCCAACGCCCGCCCCCTGCAACCGCTACCCGAACCGATCACCGACCCCGCAACGCAATCACCGTTATTGTCGCCCAGTTGCACGTAGGGCGTGTAGGCGCCGGCCCGCGCAAACCACTCCCGCATGGACACCGTCGCGTGGACGTTCCAGTGCGCGACGTCGAAGCACAGTCGGAGCCGGTCGGAGTCCAGTTCCTCGACCAGTCGCACTGCCAGGTCGGGCGACGGGTCCCACATGTTCTCGAGCAGCACTGTCACCGAGTCCGCAGGTAGCCCGGCGAAGAAGTCGATGTGCAGTGAGCCAGTGTGGGTCGTAGGTAGTTCGCGGATGAGTGGGATGTAGTTCGTGTGCAGGATCAGGTAGTCGGCGCCTAGCTCCTTCGCCCACCGCAGCGACTCGCGGACCCTGGTCTCCGACAGCCTGCGCACCTGTGGGTCCGGAGAGTGAAGGACGATGTCGTAGTAGGGCCCGTGGACGGCTAGTGTGCGATCTTTCGGGACGACATGCGGTGAATCATTCGGAAAGCTGATCAAGATGCTCCGGGTATTCGGGTTCTATAGCTTCAAACCAGAAGCCCTCACGAACCGCCAGATCGAGATACCTTGACAATCCCCCCAGTCTCGGCTGAACTACGGTACGCCCATGTCTGATCCTTCCAGGAAAGGCTGATGCGTGTTTGACCTAAACGTTCCCGGGCGGCTGGTCGCCATCGTCGGGATCGACGGAGCAGGCAAAACGACACAGGTTAAAGACCTCGTATCATGGCTGAAAACGATCGATGTTCCCGCACATCAACTGCTGAACCAGACCCTCATCCCGGTCCGACAGTCCCTCGACAGGATCGCTCGGGAAGACGGCTTCGCGGATCACCTCGAAATGTTGGGACCAGATATGATCCGCCTGATCTCGGCATGCTGTAAATTTGTTACGCTCGCCGCTCTGAGGGATACGGCAGCCGATCCAGAATCGGTCACGTTGATGGACCGGTACACTTACTGTCAATATGCGGCGGTTCGGTTGCAGCGGGCGGGCAACGAGGAGTTCCTGCGACGCCTCAATCGCGCGCTCCCCACTCCCCACCTGACTATATTTCTCGACGTCGATCCGGCTGTCGCTCAACGGCGTATCGAAAATCGCGGCATCGATCGGGAGAGCATCGACTTTCTCGTCGGCTATCGGCGTGCCTACCTGTCCCTGCCAGAGTTCGACAGCTTCGTCGTTGTGGACGGCAATGGTCGGCGAGAGACAGTGCAGAGGGCTCTGCGCGAGATCGTCGCCAGCACCTTCGGCATTCGGGCAACCCTCCCTCAGACGCCACATGCCACGACCGCAAACGGTAGACACTGACGTGGTTGCGGGAGTCGGGTCGGAACTCGTCGCGGGCCCACGAGGGCCATCGCTCCTCCAATTGTAGACCCGCGCTTGCCTCCATCTCGTCGAGTTGGTCCGGCCAGCAGTAGCGCACTCGAGTCGGGAAGAGCTCGAATTAGGTCCAGGATCACGTGCGACAAGTGCTGGACGGAACCGTTGTCGAAGTAGTCCCCCAGCCGGGCGGAGGTGGACCGGGCCGACGGGTGCCCGGCGACCTTCGACATCTAGTTCTCTGTCTTCTTCGAGTTGTGACACAAACGCGGATACTCGGCGTTGCGAGCGCGACGGGGATGAGTCGAGCAATATCCTAAAGTATGTCCATCGGTATGGGCAGGTTAGCGCTTCGGGATGCTTTATGTTCTGTGTTGGCTTCGCATATCAGGATGGCTATATAAGCAGTTCCTTCGGCGAGGGAGTTGGCCTTGGCGTCAGCGCGACTGTCGGTGGTGTTAGTGCCAGGCACTACGAGCAAAGCCCTAAGGGTTGGATGGGCTGCTTCGGTGATGGGCCCGGTGCTTGCTATGTTGGCGGTGTAAAAAGTGGTGGTGGTGACCAATACGGGCACGCGGAGACATACCACGGTGGAAGTGTCGGTGTCGGCGTTTCGCTATGGGTGGGTGTGACCTACAATTGGTTGGGATGGAGGATCGGCACCCGTGACGGTTGGTTCTTCCCAGACATGTAGCCCAATCAGCTCGGAGGTTTTGTAATGTGGCGAGCGATGCTTGGGTTGGTGTGGGGAGTCCTGCTGGTGCTGGTGGGGTTAGCGCTAGCAACCGACTGGAGAGGGGTTGCGACCAGGCATGTAGAGCTTACTATGCGTTTTGTGCGCCCGGTCAGCCCTTTCAAAAGAATTGGTTGGAGTGATGAGCGAATCGTTCGACGTCGGGATCGGTTCGTTATCCTTGATAGGATTTTAGGATTGATAATCCTATTGTTTGGTAGTGGCGCCTTGGTCATCGGTGGACATTTCATTGTCGCTCGCCAGCCTTAACGATTCGCGCTTGGCGCCGTCTAACTTGATCTTTAACCTGGTCGATGTAGACGGGGATTCGCGGTCTTCGTGTTCTTGGTGTCCGGTGTGTTGCGACAAGTACTGGAACCCGCCCTGGGGCCGCGGTCGGAGTGAAAGATCGCTTCTGGGTCGACCAGGCCACGTCGGTAGGCGAGGGTGACGGCGTCGGCGACGAGTTGCGCGCGCATGTGTGTGACCAGGGCGTGGCCGACGACTTCACGGGTGTGCAGGTCGATGGTGGTGGCCAGGTAGAGCCAACCCTCGTCGGTGGGCAGGTGGGTGATGTCCCCGACGAGGCGTTGGCCGGGGGCCTCGGCGGTGAAGTCCCGACCGATCAGGTCCGGCGCCGGCGCGGCCGCAGCGCCTCGTTGATCGTGGCGGCGGGTGTCAGCTGCCCGAAACCCCGTGCGATCCCGATCGCATCATCGCGTAGCTGCTCAATCGTCAGGTCCGACACGGCCCTAGCCCCTGCGTCCATCGCGTGCTTGCTGGTCTTCCGTGCGGCGATCATGATCGCCTGCCGCACTCCAACGTACGCTTCACCCGGATCCTGCACCAATACTGAGTCACCAGTGGAAGCGCCTGTGGTCGGCAGCAGCGGCCTGTCGGGATCGGGAAGCCGGCTGGGGGAGCTGGCCTCGGTGATCGTCTGGTGATCGAGGACTGTGCCCCAGCGGGCGTGGAGTGCCGCGTCGGCCTTTTCCTCCCGATGCCTGATCTCGAACGATCGGTACTCGTCGTAGCCGGCGATCAGCTCGCCGCCGGCGTGGAGAAGTGACTCGCACTGCACCCAGAAGACCCGGTCGACCACCTGCTCGCCGCGTTCGACCCCGGCTACCGTGCTTCGAGTGCTGTTCACCAGCCGCGCCACGTCATCCTGAATCAGGCCACGCGTCTTGCGCCACGCGGCGAGCCGCCGTCCAAGCGCCCGCTTCACGTCCTTGAGTTGCTGCGGGTCCAAGAGGGAGGACCTCCATCACGATCGGAGGAAGACGGTCACCGCTCTCTATTTCTCTAACGGTACGTTGACATTAACGGATGTCAGCGACAGGGACATGCCGGCGCCCGCGAGCCGGAGAGATTGACAGAGACGTACCGCCAGCGCCGCGACACCCGACCAGGGAGCCCGGCCGGCCTCGCCGTCTCGTTTCTGGGCTCGTAGGCCGAGAGGGGGAGCCATGATCAAAACCCACTGGGACAGGATGGGCTACTGCCGGGATGGAGCGGGACGGAGGGGATGCGCGTCGCACGAGCACCCAGCCGTCCACTAGGGATGACAAAGCAGAGGCGCTTGACCCCTGTTCTTGCAGGTCAAGCGCCTTACGATCTTGCGCGCCCGAAGGGATTCGAACCCCTAACCTTCTGATCCGTAGTCCGAAGTGGAATTCAATGCCCTCCAATTCTAACTCTATCAGGAAATCTATCCGGCCGCGTCCAGCCCAGTCCCTTCGCGTCCCGCCGGATCCCCGCAGGTCCGCGCCCCACAGCCCCCATATAACCGCGCTGCTCGATTTTCCGGACGCCCTCGCTGCGACCCTCAAAGCGGCTGCATCCCTGTACGTCCGGGTCAGTACCCCGACGTCCGAGCACCCACGGAGCACCCTCGAGATCATCGGCTAGGCCGAATCGTGGGGCTGTAACGGTTTGTCGGCTCCAAGTTGTCGTGAGGAAGCCGGATATGCCCGTGGAACGCGCCGCGCCCACCGAGGAGCGGATTCGACGTGTCTACGGCGAATTGCTATCTATGCTTCAGGGGGCCACCTGCACTTTTGGGAGGTCCCTGCACTGGGACGATGGAGGATGCCCCGGTTGGGCGATCGGAGGAATCTCGCGCGGACTCGCTGTGCGGGGGCGCTAGCCGACGCTGGTGGGCTGGGTGTTGGGGATCTGCGGCAGCCAGGGGACGGCGTGGTTGCGGAAGCTATGGTTGACCGGAACGAGTCTGGGGTCGTCCTGGTTGTCTAGGGCGGCGGTGTTGATGTCGATGAGTGTGTCGCCGTGGTCGATTGCTGCAACTGAGCTGCCGCAGATGGCGCAGAATCCTCGCTTGGTCTCGTCGGGGAAGGTGTCGAACCAGGTCGGTTTGCCTTCCCAGCGCAGCCCTTTTAGGGGGAAGCTGACCCATGACTGGATCCGCCCCCTGCCCGCTTCTGGCAGTGGGGACAGCTGCAGACGTGGGGGTAGTCGGGTTCGCCGACTACGGTGAAGCGGATCTGGCCGCAGAGGCAGCCGCCAGTGAAGTTATCTCCAGTGACAACAGATTCAGACATTCGCGAGTATTCTTCACGCAGTGGGCTATTGGGTCTGCAAGCTTGTCATGCCGTCTCCGATCGGACCCCCTACATCAGGATCCCATTCCACCGGAGCCTCGCCTCGACATCCGCGGTGTGGTGGGGCTGCGGTTGCTGGCGTGGAAAGGACAGAATGCGGAGATGGCCTATCGCGAGGACCGGGCACCTGATCACCTGTTGATCAAAACGGCTCTTCGAAGTTGAGCGGGGTTGGCGGGTGACGGCGACCCGGATATGGAGGGCTCGCAGCTCATCGGTGATCATCTGAGTGTCGAGTTCGGATGGTCACAAGCGAAGAGCTGCGAGCATGGTCAACGATACGACCCGGCTGCTGGGGCTGGACGGCCTGGTGGTCGAGCGGGTCGAGCTGGACGCCACCGGTGTCCCGGTGGTGGACCTATCCACCGGTTGTGAGCAGGCACGATGCTGCCCGAAGTGCGGGCAGCCGGCGGGCCAGGTGAAGCAGCGGACGACGACCCGGCCGCGGGACCTGCCGGTCGCCGGGCGGCCGGTACGGCTGCGCTGGCGTAAACGTCGCTGGTACTGCCCGACCCCGGCCTGTCCGCCTCAGTCGTTCACCGAGCAGGTCGCCCAGGTGCCGGCCCGCGCCCGGCTGACCCTGCGGTTACGGCAGGCGGCCGGGGCTGCGGTCGCCGACGCCGGCCGCACGATCGTGCAGTCGGCCCGCGATCACGGCGTCTCCTGGCCGGTCGTCGCGGACGCGTTCACCACCCACGCCACTGCGGTATTGCCGGACGAGCCGGAGCCGGTCGCGGTGCTCGGCATCGACGAGGTCCGGCGAGGAAAGCCGCACTGGATCTGGGACGCCCAAGCCGGCTCCTGGACGGTCACGGCGGACCGCTGGCACGTCGGGTTCTGCGATCTGTCCGGCGGACAGGGGCTGCTCGCGCAGGTCGAAGGCCGCACCACCGCCGCTGTCACCGGCTGGCTCGCCGCCCGCCCACCGGCCTGGCGGGAGCAGATCCAAGCGGTGGCGATCGACATGTGCACCGTGGTCAAGGCCGCGATCCGACAGGTGCTGCCGCACGCGCTGCTGGTCGTCGACCACTTCCACATCGTGCGACTGGCCAACCGGGCCGTCACCGAGGTCCGCCGCCGGGTCACCCTCACCCAGCGCGGACGCCGGGGCCGCTGCACCGACCCGGAATGGCGGATGCGCAACCGGCTGACCCGCTCCGCTGCCCGAATGCCCGGCAAGCACGTCGACCGCCTCGTCGACACCCTCGAAACCCTGCCCACCACGATCGGGGCACCGATCCTCACCGCGTGGAACGCGAAAGAGGACCTACTCGACCTGCTCGCGACCGCCCGCACCCACCCCGACCGGGAACACGTCCACCGACTACTGCACCGCTTCTACAACCGTTGCGCCGCCACCGACCTGCCCGAACTGCACCGGCTCGCCACCACGATCGAGACCTGGTGGCCGCAGATCCACGCGTTCCTGACCACCGGCATCACCAAACGCCGGCTCAGAAGGAACCAACCGCGTCATCAAGACCGTCGCCCGCGACGCCTACGGCTTCCGCAACCCCGAAAACCAGCGCCTACGCACCCGCACCGCGACCACCCGACGCCACCGCGGACACCTCAACCCCGCTTAACTTCGAAGAGCCCCGATGTCGGAGATGGGCTACTCGACTGCAATGTCGGTGAGATCTGCTACTCCCGAGACCTTAACAACACCGACTACCAGAAGCACTTCTGGGAGGCAGGCTGGCACACCAGCTATACATTCACCAATGTGCACACCGGGGCCGGCGGCCAGGGTTCGGTCCGTGATGGTGCGGACCAACTCCGCAACCGTGACACGAAGTGCACAGTAAGGGTTGTAGACGACCACGGCATCTTGCCCGATCAATGGTTCGACGTCCTCAATGACGGGCGGTGGTGGGTGCTAGGCGGTGGCACCCGAAACGAAAACGACCGTCATGAGCGAATTAAGTGCGGATAGTTAAAGCTTCTGGGTGCAGGAAGCATGCTTCCTGCACCCAGAACCAATCTCAGGCATAAAATAGCGACAGCTCCCCAGTCGACGTCAATCGACGACTAGCAACCGGGTGTCGATTGCCTCGCGTAGCGCCGGCAGCATCAGTAGCACGGCGCCGAGGACCGCCACTGCACAGCCGGACGCTATCGCTGCCAGCTGAAGCCATGGCACGGTTAACTCAGATCCATCACTGGCGGTAGAGAACGCTTCTATCATCGGGATAGCGCACACCATTCCGGCCAGTGCACCTGGCAGCAGGTTCGCTGCCGTCTGTCCCAGCAATATCAGCCGTAGGCTTCGAACGGTGACTCCCTGAGCGCGCAACGCCGCAATCCCGCGGCGCTCCTCGAGGAGCCGGTCTAGCAAGGCCACTGTTAGGGACAGCGTCGAGACGACGAAGGCGAGCACAAGTCCGGCCAGTGCCAGCTGCCGGTAGGTGCGGCTCACTGACTGCGCATCTCGTATCAACGTCTCGACGTCGCGGACCCTCCGCTGGCTTCCCTCTTGTAGTCCTTCGATGGCCGTTCTCACCCGCTCGACGACGATGGGGTCGCTACTCGACACGGTGACCAGAAGCTGTTGTGCAGAGGCGTCCTGGAGCGCCTGCTGCGGAATATGGGAGACCGGAACAATCCCTGCACCGATCGCAAGGTCATCCAGTCCATCGAGCGCATTATGAATAAGCTTCCCGGGACGCACGGGCCCAAGCTCGACGTACTCTATACCGTCGGGGCTCTCGGATTTGAACTGGTACGCCGCCAGCGATTCCCCAGTGCCCAACCGGTTCCCCTCTCTATCTCCCGGAGCCAGGTACGTGCTTCCCGGGCCACACGCTGGCAGTGGACTACGCAGCACCGACGAGAGTTCGGTGCAGTCACCGGCCGTCGCGTTGAAACTTGAATAGCCCTCACCCGAACCGCCCAGCTCGACATCGACCAGATGCGCCACACCGGTCACGCCAGGCAGGTTCAGCTCGCCCGGTCTCGGTGCCCGCTCGACTGACGCCAAAAAGGTGTGTGGCGCGAGGCGTTGCTGCAGCTGAGTCAGCGAAGCGGGGTTGCCCCCGTCGGCGAGCGGCAGCACAGCGAGGAACCAGCCAGAGGCACACACCAGAAGGGCGACGACGCCAACCACCCGCGCGGATGTGGCTGCTGACGCCTGAGCGCGCCGAGCGGCGAGGAAGACGGCCGGACCACGGCCCAGCCGCAACATCAGACTGGCGACCCCAAGACAGAGCGTCGGCGCGCTGACCAGCAGCCCAATCATGATCAGCGCGGCAGCCAGGAAGAATGGCACGACGGCCGCGTCGCCAGTCCGTTCGGTGGCGACCAACCAGCAGGCCGTCAGCAAACCCACTGCCAGCGGCACCAACTGCCATCGTCCCGACCGGACAACGGCCGAACGCCGGACAACACCAATCGGGTTGACGACCACGCGCCGAAGTGCGATCACCGCAGTCGCCGTAGCGAACACCGGAAGGCCCACGACGATCGCCGCCGCGGCCGGTATCGGCGGCAGGACGTCGGTAAGGAAGGCGCCCGCACCCGGTAACCGGGCCGCGACCGCGGCGGCGAGCGCCAGGAAAGCCACGCCTCCTCCGAGCGAGCCGACAACGGCGGCCATCCCGATCTCGACCGCGGTGATCACCCGGACCTCTACGGCGGACATCCCAGACAACCGGAGCGCGGCGAGCCGACGGTCCCGTTCCGGCGACCCCCATCGGACCGCGTTGACGACCAGCGCCAGCAACGGCAGCAACAACGCCGCGAGGCCGACCGGCACGGCCAGCCGTAACCCGCCCGGAAGCGGCGGCCGGTCCTCGGGCTTGGCCCCCCAGCCAGAGGCTGGAAAATAGTCAACGGGGAAGGCATCCGTGGCTACCCCGATCCACACCGTCCACTCACGAGGGCCTATCAGTCCGGCGTCACCCACGGTGCCGATGATCGACTGTGGGTATCGCTCGCGCAACGGCTCATCCGTCCGTAGAGCGGCCTCTACTTCTGGGGATACGACGATCTCCCCGGGGCGCGGAAGCCGCTCCAGCCCCGGGGGAGGCGGGGCATCTGATCGGATCGGCGCCACCTCGTTGACGCTCAATTCGCGGTCGAGGTAAACATCGGTCCAGCTGCGGGTCAGTAACGTGCCGTCCGATCGCACCGCACCGCGCTTCAGCGTCGGCGAGCGATCCGCCTCGCGATCGCGCTGGGCCTCGCTGAGAGGTAACGCCGCTGAGCCGATCAGTAAGAAGACCGAAGCCACTGCCATCACGATGGCAGTCAATATGAATCGCTTACGCGACCTCGGGCCACCTACGGCTAGCTGTGCGGTCAGCCCGACGATGCCTGCCAGCTTCACCGCGGTGCTCCCGTCGCGGACGGAACCACCCGGCCGTCCCGCAACACCACTTCACGTTCGGCGTACGCGGCGACTTTGTCGTCATGCGTCACGACAACCAGAGCGCATCGACGGATGCTGACCTGCTGAATTAGTAGATCGAGTACCAGCTCACCGTTTGCCGTGTCCAGCGCACCGGTTGGCTCGTCGGCGAAAATGATATCTGGACCCGGGGCCAACGCCCTGGCTACGGCGACTCGCTGCTGTTGACCACCCGACATCTCACCGGGCCGGCGGCGAGCGAGCTCCTCGACGCCCAGATCGCGCAGCCAGGATCGCGCGGACTCCTCCGCCGGACGGCGACCGACACCGTTGAGGCGCATGTTGAGCGAGACATTTTCCATAGCTGTCAACTCTGGCACCAGTTGTCCGAATTGAAAAACAAAGCCGAACCGCTGACGACGCAGTGAGCTGCGCTCGCTATCAGACATCACATTCACGTCCCGGCCGCTGCACAACACCCGCCCTTCGCTGGGCGCCACCAGCCCGGACAAGCAGTGCAGCAACGTCGACTTGCCGGATCCGCTGGAGCCGATGATAGCGATACTGTCGCCTCGCTCCACGGTTAGGTCAACGCCATCCAAAGCGCGGGTCAACCCATACGTGACTCGCAGCCCCTCAGCTCGCACCAGCGGCGTGCCGCCCTTATCGTGGCCCGGCGAAAACTCCACGTTCTGACTCATTCTGCCGACAGCGCGTCGATGTGCCAGCGTTCGTCAATCTGCACGAGGGACAGCGTGGTGGAACCCAGGGCATCGATCGCACCCTGTTGGCTGGGGTTGAGCTGTAGCTCGACAGTGGCGCTACTACCGTCCACCTGCGGATCCTTCATCTTCACCTCACGCAGCGCTACGGCCGATGCCGGGTCCAGACCGTCGGCAACCGTCTGCACACTCTGCAGACAACCGTCGTTGACGGTGCGCTTCGCGAGCGCCTCCTGCGCCGCCATGCTCATCAATGAACAGGCCTTTGACCCGTCACCGTCGGCGAGGGCGCGCGTGTACAGCGGAATGACCTCACGAACGCCCTCGGCCCCCGGCCTCTGCCCGGGGTCACGGCCCTCCGAGCAGGATACGACCGCCAATACTGGAAGCGCGGCGAAAACGATGCCCGCGACGTGTACCCGGTTGGAGTGGCGCATGGTAGAAAACTCCTCATAATTCTGGAATCGCTGGCGGTCATCCCTGGCAGGCACGACCGAGATAAGAAAGTGCTAGCTACTGACGTCGGCAGAAAGACGACCCTTCAGCGTCTCGATGAGGTCGAGGATCTCCTCAATCGAGCCCTCCGGAGCCTGGTTGCCCGCTACCTCGTTCGCTGTCGACGCGGCTGACTTCGACGTCCCCGGCACATCCGAGGAGCAGCCGGCGGCAATAAGCACAGTTCCGGTAACCAGGAGGTCCTGAGTGCGGCGCGCATTGCTGATCCCCCAGTGTGCAAATTAATCACAGTTGTCAGTAACTTGGATCGGCACTGCGTGGCCCTCGATGCCAGTTCTAATATAGGGCAGCCGACGCTCAGTCGAATCGATCCAACGAAGGTCGGCATCCAGATGGAAAATCGCCAGATCTGCGGCAATCACTTCCAGCGGTTCGGACCTCTGCGACGACTTAATCTTCGTCATTTCACGCATGAGTGTGCGATGCGCCGCTCGCTGTACGTCTAGCACCTGAGTGGCATCTCGTTGCGTCAACAAAGCAAGAACCACTTTGGCGTAAAGCTCAGGCTGGAGGTACTGCTGCACCGTTTCCGGCTCAGAGAACCAACGCTCGAGCCCACTCGTGCCGGCCTCGGTCACTTGAAAGAAAGTCCGGTCCGGACCGCCCGAACGACCCACGCCAGCGACGGTCACAAGGCCGTCCCGCTGCAACCGCTGCAGGGTGCTGTAGATCTGCCCGGACCGCAACGGCCGCCGGAAACCGAGCAGAGCGCCATAGCGTTGTCGCAGCTCATAGCCATGCAGAGGGTGTGGTTCCATCAGAGCGAGTAGCACCTCCGGCACGGCCATACAAGGATTATGCACTCAGTGGCTAGTGGTGGCAACCCGTCACGAACCTCGGGCATCGCAGCGGACATGATCGCGCCCACTCGGGAGTCGGCGATGAAGGCTCGGGCGCTCAACTGCACGCGCTCCTGCTTGAGTCGCGCGATGACCCGCACCACCAGCAGCGAGGATCCGCCGGCGGCGAAGAAATCGTCGCCGGCACCGAGCACCGGATCGTTCAGCATCTCGCGCAGTACCTCGAGCACGCGGGCCGGCACGTCGTTGGTCATGTCGGGGAACGTCCTCTCGGGTTCGTTCCGAAGGCCGTCACCGGTGGACGGTGATGCCGTGGCGGGAATCCACCTCCATTACGGGAGCCGGCGGAAGTACGGCAGCCCGTACCCGACGATGGTGATCAGGCCGGCGGCACCGAACGGGTGGCGCTCCTCCAGAGCGGTCAGTGCTCCGGCCAGCTCCCGCTGGTCGGCGACGGTGGGGGTGCGCAGCAGCCGGGCGGTGAGGTAGCAGGTGTGCACGGGCGGCATCACATACGGTCCGCCGGTTGGGGAGACCTGCTCCGGCGCGCAGTAGGCGGCCACGTCGAACTGGATGTCCGGCAGCCCGGCCCCGGTGGTCGGCTCCGGAACCCGCCGGGGCACCCGGGCTACCGGCTCGACCCCAACCAGGCTGGCGGCCGCCACCGCGAGCACCGCCGCGCCACGCAGCGCCGCCCGCCGGTTGAGGCCGGAGGCCGGCTCGGTCATGGAGAACCCAGCACCGGGTAGGCCGCCTCGATCCCGTCCAGCGCCTCGACGATCGCCGGTAGGTAGGACAGGTCCAGCCCGTCCACGGCGAACCGGAGCGCGTTGCCGCCGCCCGGTTGGTCCTTGGCCAGCCCGGTGATCGCAAGCCGGCCCCGGGAGGCGACCGCGACGGTGAGAGAGAGCCACTCCTCCATCGAGGTCAGGGTCGCCTCGCCGGACATCTCGGCGTCGATCCGCGCCAAGCTCGCGCGGAACGCCCGCAGCTCCTCGGCGCGCAGCCCGGCGTCCAGGTCGGCCCGGAACCCGCCGGCGCTGATCTCCACCGGGCTCATCAGCCAGTTGCCGTCCCAGTAGTCGTCGGCACCGGGGTGCAGCCGGCCGAGCACCCGGATCAGCACGCTGTCTTCGCCCGGCTGTCCGATCAGGACCTGCGGGTGGTGGGAGTCCGTCACAGCTCCCGCTACCTCCCGCGTATCACGGTGACCACGTCATCGTTGGAGTTTAGGATCACCCGCACCCCGGTGGTGCCCGGGTTGGCGATCTCCGCCTCGACCACGCTCGGTGGCACGCCGCGCGGGCTCGGCCTGTGTTTGTTCCACCAGGTCTGAAGCGCCCGACCTTCACCGTGGCACCGGTAGCCAACTACGACGGGAGGGGCGCGATGCCTACCACTGGTGTGATCATCAAACGATGCGGATGCCGTGACGCGAACCGGCGCCGGTTGGAGAGTTCATGCCCTCGGTTGACTGAGCGTGGTCACGGCACCTGGTATTTCCACTGCTCGGTCACGAATCTGGTTGGCCGTCGGGAACGGGTTCGCCGCGGCGGCTACCGTTCACGTGCCGCTGCCCGCCGTGCCCGCGACGAGTGGCTGGCCGGCACCGAGGCAGACCGCACCGCGCAGGGCTGGACCGTGCGACGGTGGCTGTGGCACTGGCTCGATAGCCGGACCAGGATCCGACCCACAACCCAGGTCCGCGCCCCACAGCCCTCATGTCTCTGCGCTGCTCGATCTATCGGACGCTCTCGCTGGGGCCCTCAAATCCGGCTGCATCCCCTGTACGTCCGTGTCAGTACCCCGACGTCCGAGCACCCACGGAGCACCCCCGAGATCATCGGCTCGGCTGAATCGTGGGGCTGTGACGGTTTGTCGGCTCCGAGTTGTCGTGTAGGAGGCCGGATGTGCCCGCGGACCGCGCCGCGCCCACCGAGAAGCGGACTCGACGCGTGTACGGCGAATTGCTATCTATGCTTCAGGGAGTCGCCTGCACTTTCGGGAGGTCCCTGCACTTGGACGATGGAGGATGCCCCGGTTGAGCGGTCGGAGGAATCTCGCGCGGACTCGCTGTACGGGGCCCGGTCGTGCCGGCCGCGCGGCATGGCGGTGCGCGACCGGTTCGCGGGGCGCGGGCGTGCTCGCCGTCGGGGCCACCGGGGCGGAGGCGATCACGTGGAGCCGGGACGCGGTCTCCCGCCTGCACTTCGAGATAACCAGGTGAACGTGCCGCGGTTAGGGTAGCCAGACGGCCCGGTCGTGCGCGAACATCACGCGGGCCGGGTCGAGCCGCGCTATCTGCCGTACCCAGGCCGGCGCCGGATCCAGCGTCTCCGGGTGTCCGTCGGCGTCCGCGCGCAGGTTGGCGAAGTCGCCAGCGAACGCACTCGCGTCCCGGTGGCTCTGTCCAGCGAGGATCAGCGTGCCGTCGGAACGCCGCACCGCCAACGACTGGTGTCCGAGCGTGTGGCCCGGCGTCGGCAGGACGGTGACCCCGGGGACAATCTCCGTCTCGCCATCCAGCACCTCGTACGTCAGCCCCGGCGCGTCGACCAGCTCCGGAAGCGTGTAGTCCTCGGTGGTCCGGGCGGTTTCCAGCTCGGTGCGTTGCGTGAAGATCGGCCGACCGGCCAGGTCCGGATTGCCGCCGCAGTGGTCGTAGTGCAGATGGCAGTTGACCACCATGTCGATGTCGTCGATGGACCGTCCGATGTCGGCGAGCGCGGCTCGGACGTCCCGCCGCCGCGGCTGGTACCGTGCCTCGACCGACGGATGGGTGCCCATGCCGCTGTCGAAGAGGATCCGGCGTTCGTCATTCTCAAGCAGGTACCCGAGCACGGGTACGGCGGCAGGCGAGCCGCCGGTCTCGGCACTCGGCCGAATGACATATCCAAAATCAATGCGATGAACCGAAAAGTCCTGCATCGCCTCATGGTTGCATGAGCGGTGCAACCATGCCGCGTCAGCAACACCGCCCAACCGATGGAAGGATCTGCCGCGATGAGACAGGCAGCGCGTGCACTCGTGGTCGGTGCCACCGGTCGGATTCTGCTGCTGCTGACCCGCGACCCGAACCGTCCGGGCACCGATCCCTGGCGGGAGATGCCCGGTGGCGGGCTCAAGCCGGGCGAGGACGCCCCCACCGCACTAGTCCGGGAAAGGCGTCGTGCTCATCGTCCGACTCGAACAGGCCAGGCCGGGCCAGGCCGTCAACGGAGATGACCGGCCGGACTCCCTAACGGCGGGCCAGCTCGACGGCCGACACACGCATCGCCGCCGGTGGCCCGGACGTACGCTCGATGTTGCTCGATATCCCAACCCACCTCCCGCAGCCGCGCGCTCCATCTTCACCCACACCGCCGTACGGACGCACGGACTATCCACGCGGACTGATCTTGAACACAGGAGCCCGCATGCGACCAGCAGGTCGGCCCGCAACCGACACGAGCCGTACTGCATGTGCAAGCTAGCTACCGGGCGAATCGGCAATGATCCCGCCGACGCCGCTGGCGTTCTGACCGACGCTGCCGACGCGATCGTAGGCATCGGCGCGGAGCTCAGGACCAACGAGGACAACGAGCCGTTGACCATCAGCGCAAGGACGCTCGTGTACTCGCGTCGCGTGCTCACGCGCGCCATCGAAGGGCTCATGGCCGGTATCTGGGTCTGCCCGTGCGGGGAGCCACACCGGCCGGACGCGGACCCCTGCACTCTCGTGCAGGGGCTCACCGCCGACCTCAACGTCGTCGGCGGCTGGCTGGCCGCACCGAACGAGCGGCCCGGCGACCAGCGGTAGATCCCTGACGACGACGGCTCTGCGGCGCTGGCCTGTTCCGCTTGTCAAGAACCCACAGAGCCAGCGGCCGGAACTCCAGCAGATCGAGCTGGCCCGCCGCTGCGGCCCGCTCGACAACCCGCTGCCACTCCGGCCAGGTCATCACCTGGCGACCAGCGCAGGCCGGCCCCGTCCGCCGCAGTCACTGTCACCAAGCCGTGGCGCTCGTCCCACTCGTATACGCAGTACATGCGAACACCCTGCGCCCATGGTGGTGCGTCCGCAGCCCACCGATCACACCCTGTGGATAACTCGCGTCACCTGTGGACAACGAGACGATCAAGGGGCTGGCCTGGTAGTGGGGGCGTCGACGCGCCCGGGTACCGGCACGCCCTCGACGGGTTCCGTCGGAGACGGCCGAGGAAGCGGCCCAGGCGGAGGAGCGGCACGGCCGGAACCCGTGCGTTGATCGGTGACGCCAATGGCGCTAGTCCCTGGCAAGGAATGAGTCAACGCACGGTATGCTGACTCGGTCATAAATAGTCAACCGTTGGAGGGCGATTTATGGCCGGAAACCACGCGGTTGACCAGGGTCGATTCGCGGCGGGGCCCGAGAAAGGAAACGGCTCCCGGCCCGAGTTCCGGGCCGAGAGCCGCCAGGTGCGGCCCTGTGGTGCGGTGTCCTACCTAGGCGGAATCTAGGTAGGCCGCCCCCACAGGGCTACAACCCGAGGTAGCGCCATAGAGCCGCTAGCGATGCCGCTGCCTGCAGAAACATCACGGCCCGTCGGACTGGTCGATCCTGCTCGCACGAACACTGGAGCAATGCGTATCACCTCCTTCACTCCATTGCGGAAGTGGCGAAGGTCAAGCGCCGGAGACAGCCTAACGGTAATCTCATCGAGCACCCGCATCGGGTCGATTCGCGACGAGAGTGACTTCCCGTCGATCTGCTGAAATACCCAACCCAGCCCCGAATCTCATCCATCACCATCCGGTACTGCCCCTGGTGCGGTACCGGCTTACCTGGCGGTGTGGACGACGAAAACGAGCAGGCTGGGTGGCTAACCGAGTGACGACCGGTGCGGACGCGAGTGGACAAGCACAGGCGATGGCAGGTCGCGTCCTCAGGTCAAGGGCCACGAAACAGCAGCTCAGGGAGCCGTGTTGGTTGCCTGGGGGTCAAGGAGTCTGCCGGGCACACACGGGGTAAAAGACACTGTGAAATGTCGGCAACCAGCCATCAACGATGTGAGCTTAGAGCAGTCCGCTTCTAGCCTACTGTTCGTTTGTCCACTGCACGCAGGTCGGGCGCTGGCCAGTGCGGACGAACTCGCGAGCGGCCTGCCGAGCGGTGTCTGGTGTGACCCGGGCTCGGTCGGGGCCGGCGAAAACGGCGTCGCCGCCGTAGTCGAAGGCGATGTCCGGGGTGCCGTCCGGCCACGGTGGCACGCCCGCCTCGACGCCGATCCCGCCTTCGGGGCCGAGCCAGAGCACAAACGACCGGTCCGGATGTCCCACGCCGATCTGCAGCGCCGGCGGCAGCGGTGCATCCCAAGGAGAAGCGTCACCAGCCAGGTGCTGCGGCGGGTAGATCCCGACGACCTGCGGAACACCGGACGCGGCGGCGTCGTTGAGGGCGGTGTCCACCTCCGCGATGGTGGAGCCGGGCCGGCGGTTACCCCGACCCCACGTGACGACGTAGCTCACTACACGATCCCCTTTCCGGTTCCCTCGTACTGGCCGACCGTTCGCACCCCAGCCGGAGCGTTCGGATCTTGCACGTAGATCGTGAGACGCGAACCCGCCGGGATGATGTGTCGCAGTATCCGATCGCAACCGTACGGGTCGTCCGTGCAGGGCTCCTTGTTGACCACGAGACTGACCTCGCGCGGCGCGCCGGGACGGCGCATCTGCTGAGCGGCGCGTGACTCCACATGATCAGTGAGCGTCCACGGAAACCCCTTCAGCCCGGGAATCGGACGCAGGTCGCTGGTGGATGCGATGTTGCGTCCGCTTCTCCAAGGCTCGGCCGATAGCGGGCGTCCGGTCGAGTCGAATGCCTGGCCGTGGGTCGGGCCGTGATCATCGGGGCGAGTGGGCAGATCCTGTCCGGCCTGCCGGATCCAGGACGGCACCGGGGCAGCGCCGCGCGTCGGAGCCGATGCTGGGGGTGGTGCCGGGAGTGTGATGCCGAGAGTGCGGCCATACGCTACAAGGGCAGCTGCTGCCAGGGCCGCGTCCCGGTCTGCCACCTGTAGGCGCTCGATCGCGGCCGTGACGTGCTGCAAGGCCTGGTCGACCAGCGCGTGCCGACTGGACGCGGTTACTGCGGTGAGCCGATCGCGGGCCCGGACCGCCGCCTCGATACCAGCCGCCGCCCCTGCCCGTGTCCGGGCAATGCCGTCCAGGACCGTGCGCAGCCCGGCGGCGACCGAGGCCATGCTCACCGGCCGGCTCCCCAGCACATGAAACGAAAGCGTACCGGCCGGTCGATGCCGCTACACGCCCTCAACGGCCCGGCGGAGAAACCGGTGCCTTTCGAAACGCGACCGGTGCTGCCGGTGGAGGTCACAAGCCAGTCCAGTGGTCCCGTCAGGGCCGTATGGCCCCAGCGTTCTGCGAGGGCGTGCTGTTGGCTCAGCCTGCCGCTCCGCCGGTTGCTCTTCGACTAGATTGCTCGTACCGTATGCGGAATCGCTGGTCAGGGCGGCTCCCCCCGTGGCCGCCCTGACCAGCTCTCACGCTAGCGGAGGCAGCAGGCCGGTCACGTCGCTTGACCTCGAGACCCGCTGCCGGGCCCCTCAGGCGATCTATCTCAACGCTGTCCACTGTTGGCCAGAGCGAAACGAACCGGCCGGCTGCGCCCGCGACGCAACGGTGACTGGTCGTTTGGCCACGGAGTGGAAATCGACGCCGGCGTGGCCAGCCGAATGACCGCGGATCTACAGATACTCCCGCAGGATTGACACCCACCATCAGCGCTGGAAACCGCCACTAAGCCCGGCTCAGCAGCCCAGGGCCCTCGCTGGATGCGTCCTTGCCCGTGTGCGTGGGACGATTCGTGGCATTGTCCGAGCCGACCCGGCCAGTCGAGCTGATCGCCACCGGCCGGCGAGTCCAGCACACCGAGCAGAGGAACCTCTCCATCCCGGCTGCCGGCTCAGCCCGGCGCTCAGCCGGTTGCCCCTCGATCAGATCGCTCGTACCGTTACGGAATCGCTGGTCAGGGCGGCTCCCCCCGTGGCCGCCCTGACCAGCCCTACGGTAGCGGGGCTGTGCTGATCAAGCCCAATGTGCTCGGGCCCGCCCCTCTGACCAGCTCACGACCGGTCCTGCGAGCGCCCGCTGCCAATAGCCGCGACTGCCCCCGCAAGCCGCTCTCGGGGCCAGCCCCGACATTACCGTCGTCGGCGACCGGCTCCTGATGGGCGATGAGCGGCCCGGCGGCCAGCGGTGGATTTCGCACCAGGGACGCCCGCCGGTCGCGGCCCGCTCCACTCGCCCTCTAGAACCCGGAGGACCAGCGCGCGAAACGCCAGCAGGTCGAGCTGGCCGGCTGTCGCCGCCTGGTCGGCGACTCGCTGCCACTCCGCCCAGTTCATCACCTGGCACCAACGCAGGCCGAACCCGTCCGCCGCAGTCACCTTCACCAGGTCACGGTGTGCATCCCACTCGTACACGCAGTACATGCCGAGCACCCTGCACTTCACGCCGACACGTCGACAGCACACCATCCGCGCTCTGTGGATAACTACCCGACCTGTGGACAACGAGACGATCAACAGGTGAATGTGGTACCCCGCACGCGTCTATCGCGCCGCCGACCCGCCCACACGGGCCCTCGTACCGGCGTCCAAAGGGATGACTCAGGCGGCGCAAGCATCTCAGAGCGTACGTACGCCACCGACAGGTGGCCCTCGTCGTCCCAGCCGAATGCAGGCCCAGGCCCGGCCATTGCGCCCGTTACCTTGTTGATCGTCCCCAGCCGGGGACTGCTCGGTCGCCTGGCCCGGTATGACTTACTGCCCCTGTCGTACGGATGATCCGGGGGGTGTTGTCGCCGGGCCGGGTGGCGTCGGCGGACCGCTGATAGGGACACGGCCACCCGCTGTGTTGGGGTAGGTCTCTTCGTAACGTGGGTGCCGGCAGTCGACGCCAGACTGGCGACCGAGCGGAGGAGACGTCGCGCGGAGGCGATGCGGTGCACGGCGATTATCAGGTGTTTCTCGGTCTCGATGTGGGAAAGGACGGCCACCACGCCGTCGCGCTGAACCGGGACGGCAAGCGGCTGCACGACGCGACGTTGGTCAACACCGAGGCAAAGTTGCGGCAGGTGTTCGACAAGCTCGCCCGCCACGGTCAGGTCCTCGTGGTGGTTGACCAGCCCGCCTCCATCGGTGCCCTGCCGGTCGCGGTCGCCCGGGCCTGCGGTCATCAGGTGGCCTACCTGCCCGGACTGGCGATGCGCCGGATCGCCNACCTGCACCCCGGTAGCGCGAAGACCGACGCCCGCGACGCCTACGTGATCGCCGACGCTGCCCGGACGCTGCCGCACACGTTGCGCCGCGTCGACGTCGGCGATGAAGCCCTCGCCGAACTCGAAGTCCTCGTCGGCTTCGACGACGACCTGGCTGGCGAGGCCACCCGGAT
>NZ_AZWO01000048.1 GCF_000514775.1 Salinispora pacifica CNR114
CGGGCCGCAACCGCGCTCACATCCCGCTTCGATGCCCACGAGTTCGCGCCGACCGCCACGCTCACCGGGGACCGCGCCGACATCACGTTATGGCACTGCCCCTTCCTTGACCTCATACCTGACTACGGCGACGTCATCTGCTCCCTACACGACGGCATGGTGGACGGGATCACCCGCGCCACTGCCGGGACGTCGGTGGCGGCCCAACTCACCNCTTTCCCGCGACCTGACTCGTGTCAGATCACGTTGACCCGCCGCACCCGAAGGAAAGACTAATGCNNACGACGCCNATGAAAAGTCTGCACGAACTCGGACAGGAACTCTTGACCCGCGCCCACGAAGCTTCGTCCGGGCGCGCCGCGGCCACGCTCAACGCCGATCACCGCAGCCTGAAGCAACTAGTGCTGGCACTGCGGGCTGGATCGGCGTTGAGTGAGCACGAGAACCCAGGACAGGCCACCCTGCACCTGTTGTCGGGAACAGCCACCGTGAGCACCACCGAGATGACNTGGCNCGGCTCCGCGGGCGACTACCTGGTGATNCCAGATCACAAACACGACCTGCGAGCGGTCAGTGACGCTGTCGTCATGCTGACGTTCGTCAAAGATGCCAACCGGCCTGAGCCACCCGCGGCCGCCGACCTAAGGAGNGACACATGAGCATCGTCAAAATTAATGCGATAGACATCGTCGAGGGNCACGGTGACGAATTCGTCGAACGGTTCTCGGCACGCCCAGGAAANATCGAACATGCGGACGGATTCGAGGGCTTNCAGGTGTTGCGTCCCACCGACGACCGCACGACCTGGTTGGTGGTCACCCAGTGGCGTGACACCGAGGCGTACGANGCCTGGTACGCCACCCGCCCGCATCGCGCCCCCGAATCGGTGACCTACGCCAACAAGTGGGAGCTGTGGTCCTTCGACGTCCTCACCGCGGCGAACCCCGCCTGAGGCCGCCCCTGCCGGGCCGGGGTCAGANCTACCCCGGCCGGGCGGGATCAGGCGGTGGATGTGCCCGAAACCGGTCCAGACCCGGCGTCGACAACCAGTTCGCCAGCGCACGCGGTGGGGCGCGCCGCTCCGTTCCGGGTCGCGGCGGTGCGGCGGCGAAGGGTCGGCAGCAGCAACGTGGGATGGAAGATGCTCCAGGCCGCCCCCTTGCAGACCATCTCCTTGTAGCGGGCTGCCATCCTGCCGGTGAGGATTGTCTCGGGCCGCCCCAGATCCGAGACCGAACGGATGTTGCCACCCCGTCCGGAGCGCCGGAACCTGCTCCCCGAACGGTAGGCCGTTGACCGGGTTGGGCGAATTCTGATGATCACGGCGAGACGCCGGTGGTCGCCCGGCCGCGGGATACCCGGCCGAGAATCAGCAACGTCACCAGGGTCGCGCCGAGCAGGATCAGCGTGGCCGCCGCTGCATCGAACGTCCGGCCCCGGTCTGTCAAGGTAAAGACGGTGACCGGCAACGTGCGCCAGTCAGGCGGATACACCATGATCGTGGCACCGACCTCGCCCATCGACAACGCGACCGCGAGGGCCGCGGCCGCCGACATTGCCGGCAGCAGCATCGGCAGGCGGATCCGCAAAAGTACCAGCGCGGGCCGCGCCCCCAGCGACGCGGCGACCTGGGCGTACGAGTCGTCGATGCGAGTCAGCGCGCTGGCCACGGTGGCGTAGGAAAAGGACAGGACGAGCACCAGGTGGGCGATCAGCACGATCCAGCGCGTGCCGTTGAGCAGCAGCGGCGGTCGGCTGTACGCGACCAGTAGCCCGAGCCCAACCACCACCGAAGGGATGGCAACCGGTAGGTGCAGGAGCCCGTCGGCACCTTTGCGTAGCCAGCGGGGTGCCGCGGCGAGCGCGAGCGCCGCCCAGGTGCCGACGGCCACGGCGGCCAGCCCGGCGACAGCCGCGGTCTGCAGGCTGACGAGGAGGCTGCCCTGGTTTTCGCCGGTCAGGGCGGCCCCCAGGTGGGCGACGGTAAAGCCGCCGGGCAGGACATCGTTCCACTCCGTAGCCAGTGCGGCGGCCACCAACACCGCCAGCGGTGCTGCCACGATCACCAGGAAGGCGGCGGCGAACAGCGCCCAGATGGGCCAGCGGGCGCTACGGGACCAGATCAGCACCACGGGCTCCCTTACGGCTGAAGATGCGGCGATAGAGCAGGTAGAGCAGGGCGGACAGGGCGACCTCGACGACGGCAACCACGCAGGCGCTCGGATAGTCGAACGTGACCACGCCCTTGGAGTGCACCAACATCGGCAACGTGATGACGTCCTTGGCGCCGATGAAGAGCACGATGCCGAATTCGTTGAGGGTCAACAGCAGGGTCAGCGCACCACCGGCGGCAACCGCCGGGGCTATTTCCGGCAGCACGACGCGGCGCAGGACCTGGCCTGGCCGTGCACCGAGGGAGGCGGCGACCGCGAGGCGCTCCGCCGGCAGGTGGGTGAGGGCGGCGAGGGCCGGCCGCATCACGAACGGCGTGTAGAAGGTGATCTCCGCGAGGATGACGCACCACCGTGAGTAGAGGAAGTCGCCGAGTTGAAACACACCGGCGGCACCGTAGAGAAACGTGAAACTGAGCGCGATCAAGAAGGAGGGGAAAGCGAGTAGGGTGTCGACCGCCCGGGCAGCCGCACCGGAACCTGGGAACGGAACCAGCGCCAGTACCACAGCGAAGAAGGTGCCGAGCACGATGCAACCAGCGGTAGCGGCACCCGCGATAAGCACGGTGTTGCCGATCGCCCGGTGAAATTCACCTGCCCCTAGCACGGAGCGCCATGTCTCCAATGTTGTTACACCGTCCTCGTTGGTGACCGACTGGACGCCGACGAGGACGAGCGGGTAGATCAGGAAGCCGGCCAGCACCACCAACGGGGGAAGCGCCCAGAGCAGCGGCGAGACCCGGGTGGCGCGAGCGGGCCCTACAACGGCGAGGGCCGCGGTGGTCATGCCACACCTGCCAAATTCTGCGGAAAGCTCTCGCCGGCGTCTCCGGCGGTTGACCCGGCACCCGCCCTGGCTACCACTGCGGCACCGTGCTCCGGCAACCGAACCCGTACCGGAGAGCCGACCCGCGGTAGCCCGTCGATGCTGGGCACGTCGGCATGCACGCTGATTCCGCCCGGCTCGTCGAGCCCGGCGATAAGACAGGTCAGGCGATAGTTTGCACCCCGCCACTGCAAGCCGGTGAGGACAGCTGCTAAGCCGGGCCCGTCACGACGTACCCCGATGGTGTGTGGCCTTACCGCGAGCCGCACGTGGGCACCTGGAACGAGCGGTCCAGGCGCCATGGCGGTGAGGGTGACCGCGCCTACCTCGACCGTGCCGTTGGCATCGCGCACCGTGGCTGGCAAGAGGTTCGCCCCGCCCAGGAAGGCCGCCGTGAACTCGCTGGGTGGCTGTCGGTAGAGGCCCTGGGCGGTATCCAGATCGAGTAGTTCGGCCTCGCGCATGACGGCGATCCGGTGTGCCAGAGTGAGCGCCTCGGTCTGATCGTGGGTGACATAGAGGATCGCGATGTCCGGGAGTTCGTCCCGAAGCTGACGCAGCTCGTCGAGCATGTCGGCGCGCAGCTGCGCGTCGAGGGCGGAGAGCGGTTCGTCGAGCAGTAGCACCGGCGGCCGGATCGCCAACGCGCGGGCGATCGCCACCCGCTGCTGCTGTCCGCCGGAAAGCTCTCGCGGGTAGCGGCGGCCATAGCGCTCCATACCGACGAGCTCCAGCATCTCCTCGACCCGTCGGGCTGACTCAGTGCGCCGCATCCGCCGAGCACGCAAGCCGAACCCGATGTTGTCGGCGACGGTGAGGTGCGGGAAGAGGGCATACTGCTGCACCACGACGCCGAGGCCACGTTTGTGTGGTGGCACCCCGGTGACGTCTTGGCCGGCGAGCAGGACCCGACCGGACGTCGGCCGGACGAATCCGGCCAGCGCTTTCAGGGCGGTTGACTTGCCCGACCCGGAGGGGCCGAGCAAGGCCACCGTCTCGCCGGTGGCTACGTCGAGCGAGAAGTCCCGCAGCGCCGTGACCTGCCCGTAGCGGACGCTGACGCGGTCAAACTGGACCGCCGACGACTCGGTCATACCGTGTTCCTCCTTGGATCCGCTGTCTCCGGTCCGCAGTGGCGAGGACCGGAGACAGCGGTGGGACTGGGTGCGGTCGGTCAGGCCAGACCGAGGGCCGTGTTGTAGGCAGCGATGTCCGCGTCCATCTCCGTCAGGATCTTCGCCCAGTCGGCTGGCCAGATTTCCACGCCCTGCAGCACCTGCTCGACCTGCTGGAATTGGGCATCGGTGGGCTTGACATCGGCGCGCACCGGAACCCCGTATGCCTGCTGGGACACCTGCTCCTGGGCGGAGGCGGAGAGCAGGAAGTCGGCCAGCTCCCGACCAGCATCGGCGTGTGGGGCATCGGCCGCTAGGCCCATGGTGTAGGGGATGGACAAGGTAGAGGCCTTGCCATCCGGACCGGCCGGGAAGAAGACCTCGAAGTTGGACCTGTCGTTGTTGATTGACGCGAGATTCATCTGGACGTCACCGTTGGCCACGTAGATCTCGCCCTTGCTGACTTTGGGCTGCAGCTTGCCCGTGGACGACGACGGCCCGACGTTGTTGGCCTCGAGCTTCGCCAGGAACTCCAGGGCCTTGTCCTTGCCGAGGAGGTGCTGCAGGTGCAGCAGCACGGCGGTACCGTCGCCGGCCTGGCCGGGCGTCGAGTACTGCAACTTTTTGGCGAAGGTGGGGCTGAGTAGCTCGTCGAACGTCTTCGGGGCGGCGTCAAGCTTGTCCGGGTTGTAAATGAAGCAAAGGTAGTTGTTTACCAACGGCACGTAGGTGTCGGTCGCGCCGGTCACCTGGTCGGCGCCGGCCGGCGTGTAGGGCTGCAGCAGACCGTCGGCGTCGGCCTTCTGGATGTACGGCGGCAGCGTGACGACGAGGTCCGCCTGGACGTTCGCCTTCTCCTTCTGCAGCCGGGCGACGACCTCACCGGAACCGGCCTCGATCATCTGCACCGTGATGCCGGTCTGCTTTTCGAACTCGACGAACTGCTTGCTGTACCAGTCGCCGAGTCCGTCAGCGGAGTAGACGGTTACGGTTGTGTCACTGTCGGCCCCACCGGAGTCGGAGGTGCCTGATCCACATGCGGCGAGCGCGAGTGCGGCCGCCGCGAGGGTAGCGAGGGCTAGCGGGAGGCGTCGCATGGCCATTACTCCTCAGGGGTGTCGGTGGGAAGAAGCAGGGTCTCGAGATCGCCGACGGAGTTGAGAACGTGGGTGGCCCCGGCAGCACGCAGTGCGGCGGCATCGTGCGCGCCGGTGCGTACTCCGGCGACGATGGCGGCACCGGCGCGACGGCCGGCGAGCACGTCCGAGGCGGTGTCACCGACGGTGGCAACCTGCCGGACGTCATCGACCCCCAGCCGCAACAGCGCGGTGAGCACCAAGTCGGGATAGGGACGCCCTCGGCCGGCCTCGGCCGGCACCAGGGTCAGATCAGTTAGGTCCTGCCAGCCCAGGGCGGAGAGGATGCGGTCGGCGGTAGCCCGGGAGAAGCCGGTGGTGAGCGCGGTACGCACCCCAGCAGCACGGAGCTTGGTGATCAATTGTTCGGCCCCGTCGACCGGTGCGCAGAGCCCGGCGTCCACGAGAAGCTCGTATGCCCGCTCAAACGCACCGTTGAGACTCCGTGCCGCCGCCTCATCGCCCCCGCTGAGGTGCCGGAATACCGTGATTTTCGATTCGCCCATGGTGTCGCGCACGTAGCGCAGCGCAGTGTCCCGGCCGATGGCGATCGGGTCGACCTCGTCCAGTGCACGAGTGAATGCCTGCTCGACGAGGCCGTCGTCGGCGACCGTGGTGCCGGCCATGTCGAAACAGACGAGTCGCGTCGTACCCACCAGGGCGCTCACCAGTTCAGCTCCTTCGCGGTCTGCTCGGCAATCGCCGGCGCGCAGGTCATACCCCGTCCGCCCGGCCCGGTGACCACGACGCCGTTGTCGCCGACCCGTTGGCGTTGCACGATTTCGTTCGGGTCGAGGCACTGGGCGTAGACGCCGTGCCAACGGCGTCGGATCGCCGGCAGCGGCCGGCCAAGCAACGCCGAGGCGACCTCGGCGAGGTGTTCGTAGGGCTCCTCGACCTGGTCGAAGGCGAACGGCTCGGCGTAGGCGTGGGTGTCGCCGATGGTCAGGCCACCGTCCAGGCGTTGCACCATCAACAGCTGCATGGCATGTTCGGCGGCGACCGGCGGTTGCGGCTGGACGGAGTTCATCTCGTCGAGCTGCGGCCCCCGGTAACCGGGGTAGTAGCGGAAGGTGTCCCCGTCGGCGACCGAGGTGGTCAGCGGTACATCGAGAGGCGCGGTCTGGGCCATCTGCAACCAGACTCGGCGCACCGGCAGGTTGGGGGCGAGTTCGCGGACCAGGCCGGTGAGTACCGCGCCGGTGGCCAGGATGACCTGGTCGCCAACGTGCACGTCGCCGTGGTCGTCCCGGACTCCGCGATCGTTGAGGTCACGCACCTCGCGGCCAGGCAACCACTGGTAGCGGTCGCTGGCGGCGAGCGCCGCACGCAGCGCCGGCAACGCCACCCGGGATTCCACGGCGGCGTCGCGCTCGCACCAGAGGGCGGCGGCGAAGTCGCCGCCAAGGGCTGGGTTGACCACCCGCGTCTCGTCCCGGTCGAGCAGCTTGAACCCACGGGCCGGGGCGTCGGGAGCCGCCGCGGCGGCTTCGGCGACGGCGACTTCCTCGGGGGTTCGACACACGGCGAGTGACCCGTTGGCTCGGAAGCCAATGCCGGCCACCTCGGTGCCGATCTCCTCCCAGAGTTCGCGAGCCCGCAGGGCGGTCTCCAACTCGGCACCGCTGGCACGTCCAGAAACCCAGACCAGGCCGAAGTTGCGGACGGTAGCGCCGCGCGCTTCCTTGTCCCGTTCCAGATGCAGCACCTCGTGGCCGCGTCGGATGGCCTGCCAGGCGTGCATGGTGCCGAGCACTCCGCCGCCCACGATGATCATTCGCATGTTCTCTCCCTTGCTCAGCGAGCAGCTTTGGGGAGAGCCTTGACCTCCAGGTGCAGGGAGGATGACGCGCCGGTGAATGAGCCCGAAAGGTTCGCACCTTTAGTATTCGGTGCGCGTGCCCGGTCGGTCGAACGAAATCCCAGGTCAGCCGAGAAGTCGGGTGGCGAACCCGATCCGGTCACCGCGATACAGGGAACGGACTCGCTCAATCGGCACCCGGTCCTGGTCCGCCGAGACCCGCTGCATGAGCAGCATCGGCTGGGCCGGGTTCGTGCCGAGCAGCATCGCCTCACGCGGGTTGGCCAGCACGGTCTCGATGCGCTCGGTAGCCTCGGCATAGCGAATGCCGTACCGGTCGATCATGTGCTGGTAGAGCGAGCCGGTCCCGTCGAAATCAGTCATCAGGTCGGCGAACCGGCGTACCGGCAGGTAGGTGCTCTCCAGCCCCAACGGCTCGCCATCAGCAAGCAGCACCCGCTCCAGGTGCACCACCTCGTCAGTGGCAGCTACTCCCAGATCCGCCGCGAGTGAGTCACCGGCGGGCTGACGGTCGATCGTGACCACACGACGGCTCGGCTGGCGGCCCATCGCGTGTAGCGCCTCGGTGTAGCTGTGCAGGCCAAGCGGCTGAAACAGCTTGGGGGCGGCGACGAACGTGCCGCGTCCACGGTACGCACGCAGGCGTCCCTCCATGGTCAGCTCGGAGATCGCCTGCCGTAACGTGGAGCGAGCCACCCCGTAGGTCGCAGCGAGCTGGCGTTCCGGTGGCAGCAGGGCACCCTCCCCCAGTTCGGCCAGGAGATCAGCCAGTTGGTTTTTGACCACAAAATACTTGGGGACCCGACCATGCTCGGGCACTCCGTCACGAACCGCGTCGACAAACACCGGCTGACCCTAACCCTCAGCGGCGCACCGCCCATTCTGGAAGCCGGTCGGGGTAGCGCAGGCCCGCACGATCCGGTTTGGCCGTCATCGCCGGCACCTTGGGCGCCCATCCCACGGCGACTCAGAGCGGCGGACCACCGGTAGGGTGCCGGTCATGCATGCCGTGGTCGACGCCGAGAGTTTGCTGGTCTTCCTCGCCAGGCTCGACGGGGTGTACGACGCACCCCCACCGCTGGGAGACCCGGTGGACCTGCTGGCACACGGGCTGCAGTGCGCGGCCGTCCTGCACAACGACCGACCAGACGACCTCGGGCTCCAACTGGCGGGACTGGTTCACGACATAGGCCACGCCGTTGGCGACGACCCCGACCATGCCCGGGTCGGCGCTGACATCGTCCGTCCGGTCCTTGGCCCACGGGTCGCCGACCTCGTCGCCCTGCACGTCCCGGCGAAGCGCTACCTCGCCTCGACCGAGTCCGACTACGAGCTGTCGGAGGCGAGCCGGTTGAGCTTGCTGCGGCAGGGCTCCGTGATGACCGACGAGGAGCAGGAGAAATTTCTCGCCAATCCGGCTGCGGCCGACGCGGTGACGTTGCGTCGCGCCGACGAAGCAGCCAAGATCGTCGGGCATCAGGTTCCCGGTCTCGACGTGTGGGCACCGCGCCTACTCACGTACGCCGGTGGTGTGTGATGGCCACCGACCCGGCCCGGAACCCCAGCGATCTCGCATGACCCCGGCCCAAGGCAACGCGGTATTCACCGGCACCGAGCGCGCCCTCGACCGCCGGGTGCACGCCTGGCTCGAGCAGGCTCCGCGTACCAGGTGGAAAGCCGGGGCAGTCGAACTCGTCGCTTCACCGCCGAGCAGGCGTCGGCCTGCCTGTTCGGGGGCACGATGCTCGCGGTGGTTGTCGCAGTACGAAGGTGGTCGATGTCGTTGAGACCTTGTGTGCGCATTCCGTCGGTCTTGGCCCGCTCGACCAGTTGCTGGGCGAACTCCTGCTCCGCTGCCGATGGCTCCGGAAGCTGAACCGGGTTCTTACTGTCTGCCATGACGTGGTCCTTCCTGGACAGGATCGACGTCCTGTCCAACGGTCCGCACCCAGGCCAAACACGGAAATCTACGCTGTCCCACGGCCAGCGCGCCTCGGCGACCCTGATGAGGGCGTAGTAGCCGGCCATCGTCAACGCGACCACGCCTGCGGTCTGGGCGGTGGACGAGTCCTCGTCGAGGGTGATGCCCACCGTCGAGGCCAGCCCACGCGAGGGCGGCGCCGACGGCGGCGGGGACAGCGGTGCGGATGAGGGAGATCAGGTAGTCGTGAGTCGTCAGGGTTCCTCTCCGGGTGTGCAGGGCGCGCCTGGTGTTCGTGGCGGATGCATGTCTCGTTTAGGCATATTTTTCGGGTTCATGTCTTGGTGGGGTTGGTGTCGGTTTAACTCAGAGTGGTTGCTGCCGCCTGCCTGGTAGCCGAGGAACACCACCCCGGTCCTGCCCTCCGGGATTGGTGGTTCCTCGTCCGTGACGGGGAAGGACACCAACACCGCGATGAACTATCAGCGCCACGAACACAAACCGGACCGACCAGGTGCACGCCGGGCGAGGTCACGATGGTGGGCCGTCGGACTGGCCGGCATGACCGGCCTGGCCCTAACCACCGTCGGCGTCGCCACCCCTGCCGCCGACGCCTCCGAACACCCCACCAACGCCACGGACGACCGGACGTCCGCCGACGACCACCGCGGCAAACTCGACGGCGGCAAGCACGACAACCGGGGTAGGGGCAAGGGCGACATGAGGGGGAAGAAGGAGGTGAGGCCGAAGGGCATCCCGGTCCCCTGTGACGCGGACAAGCTCATCGCCGCGATCACCCTGGCCAACGCCCGCGGTGGTGCCGTGCTCGACCTCGCCAAGAAGTGCACCTACCTGCTCACCGCCGCCATCGACGACGCCGGCCTACCCGCCATCACCGCCCCCATCACCCTCAACGGCGGCAAGAACACCACTATCGAACGCGCCGCCGCCGCACCCCTGTTCAGAATCCTCACCGTCGAGGCCGGCGGCGACCTCACCCTCCACCATTTGAAGATCACCGGCGGCGAAACCGACGACAGCGGCGGGGGCATCCTCGTCAACGCCGGCGGAGCACTCACCGCCAACCACAGCACCATCTCCCGCAACATCGCCAACGTCGCGGGAGGCGGCATCGATGTCAACGGCACCGTCCGCGTACGGCGCTCCACCGTCAGCCACAACACCGCCAACAGCGGCGGCGGTGGGATCAACGTCAGCAGCGGCCTGCTCACAGTCAGCAAGTCCCGGGTCGATGCCAACACCGCCCTTCTGTTCGGCGGTGGCATCGCCAGCGCGGGCACCACCCGGGTCGACCACAGCACGATTACCGGCAACCAGGCTCCGTCAGGCGGCGGGCTCGTCATAGGAACGGGTACGGGCACCGTCACCAACACTCACATCATGCGCAACACCGCCACCGCCGGCGGCGGTGTCACCGCGGTCGGAGGAGGGGCGTACACGTTTCGGTCCGTCGTCATCGCCGACAACACCGCGACAACCGGCGTCTCCGGCGGGCTGTTCATGGATATCGGTATGACCATGGTCATCGAAGACGGCGTGATCGAAAACAACGCCGCCGCGACCGACGGTGGTGGCATCGCCAACAATGGCGACTTGGTGTTGCGAGATACGAAGGTCGCCGGCAACACCGCCAACGACCAGGGTGGCGGCATCTACAACACCAGCATCGTCACCGTCTTCGACGGGAAAGTGATCAAGAACACCGCAGCCGTTGATGGTGGGGGCATCTTCAACAACGGCGGCGCAGTCGAGCTGAACACCGCCACCGGCACCGTCGTGGCAAAGAACCGGCCGAACAACTGCGTCGATGTCATCGGCTGCCCGGACTGACCCGTCGTCCGGGTACCACGAGGGGTCCCACCCCTACCGTCTACGGGCGGCAGGAGGCGGGGCCCTTCCTGGTTAGGGCGGGGGATGGGGTCGTGGAGCTGCGGCTCGACGGCTGCGTCTCCGAATGCGATCTCATCGGACCTGAAGCAGCCCGCGTTCGGCCAGGTAGGCGCGTAGCGTCTCGGCGTCCTCGGCAGACAGCAACCGATGGGGGATTACAGTCGCCGGCATCTGACCGACGTACAGGATCCAGAACTCGGGGGTGGCCTTCACCTGATCGACTCCGTCCCAGGTGATGCCGCTGGACTGCGAGCCACTGCGCATCAGGATGTTGTCGTCAGTAATCTCATAGGCGCCCTCGACAGCGTAGTCACTGGACCTACGCCGGGCGCGCAGCCGGACCCATGGCCAGTACAGCATCGCCAGCAGGCCGCCCATGAGCACCGTCAGCCACAGCGGCTGGATCTGGTCGCCCCACCCGAGGCTCCGCGATACGGCGAGGCCCGCCGCCCCCACCGCTGCCAGCGCCGCGCCGAGGTATAGGTACTTGCGTAGCTGATCGATGGTGAGCGCTGCGGCCACGCGGCTCGGGTAGGCGGGATCGGCCGGGACGTCAAAACGAATGTGCACGCCAGAACGATAGTGCCCCACAGGCCCGACGGGCAGCTGTGTGTCAGGTGCGCCCGGCATACCGCTGCCGGTGACACCAGCACCGCCCAGCACGTCAGCGCCAGGCGCACGCGCACCGGCAGGGAGCCCGGCCGCGCCGGTGCGCGTGGCCCTCCGCGGGCGGGCGTCTGATACCAGGCCCGGTCCTGCTGGGCAGCATTGACCAACTGCGGTGCCAGCTCCGCCCAGTCGACGTGGGTGTTGGTGCTCATCCACTCCGGGGCCCGCGGCGGGCGTATTTCTGGCGGAACTTCTCGACCCGGCCGGCGGTGTCGAGCAGGCGCTGCCTGCCGGTCCAGAAGGGGTGACTGGCCGAGGAGATCTGGACGTCGATAACCGGGTAGGTGTTGCCGTCGGTCCACTCGATCGTCTGGTCGCTGGTGGCGGTGGAGCGGGTGAGGAAGGCGAAGTCGGCGCCCTTGTCACGGTAGACGACGGGCCGGTATTCGGGGTGGATGCCGGGCTTCATCTGGATCGTGCTCCTTCGGTGTCGGTGAGCAGGCATCCGGCGAGGGTCTGTTGCAGCTCGACGGGGTCGATGCCGAGGCCGATAAAGACCAGGTGCTGGTGCCGATCGCCGTAGTAGGGGTCCCAGTCCATCGCTGCGGCGAGCCGGCGTTGGTCTTCGACCTGGTCCCAGCGGTCCTCGGGCAGGCTGACCAGCCAGTGCCCGAGGGATCCCATGGCCAGGCCGTCGCCGGCGAATTCCCAGGCGATGACGGTGTCGGCTTGGCTGGCCAACCAGAGGTGACCGCGGGAGCGGATAACATCGGCGTTTATCTCTTCGAGGGCGTCGTGCAGGCGCTGCGGGTGAAACGGGCGGCGGGCGCGGAAAACGGCGGAAACGACCCCGTAGTCGGGCTCCGGTTCGTGTGCGCCGAGGAGATAGCCCTGCAGGCCGCGGGCGAGTACCCCCGGGGTCTCTGGCCGGTGCCGATGGGTGTGGCGCAGCTGACGGGTCAGCATGCCGGCGTCGACGAGGTCGCCGTCGACCCGTAGGTGGGTTGCCCAAGGCGCCATCCGCTGTAGCAGGACAGACATTCGGCCGGTATCGAATTCGCCGTCGCGGGACTGCCCCCACAGTACGAGGGTGTCGGCGTACTCGATCTGTCGGACGACGACGTCGGCGAGCGCGCGGTGATCGTTGTCGGCGGCCTGGATGCCGAGTGAGATGAGGTCGTCGGTGCTGGCCAGGCCGTCGAGCAGGTGCTCGGCGTCGAGGACGGTGACGTAGGAGTCCACCCGGATGAGGTCGGTGATTGGGGCATCGTTGACGAGGCAGTGCGCGGCGGTAGCGGCCACCGCCTCCGGCTCTACCGCCTCCGGCAGCATCAACAGCAGGTCCCGGCCGGGGTGCGTGCGGGTGAGCCGGACAAGGGTGGGCAGTACGTCCTCGCGCAGGGTGCAGGAGACGCGGCCGTGCCGCAGTTCGACCCGCTCGTCCTCGATGATGCCGGTGCCGGTGCGGATCACCCGCCGTACGGCGCCGTCCCGGATCCCGGCCAGGTCGTGCCGGATCAGCAGCAGCGAGGGGTCCGCGGCGAGCAGCGCGCGGGCGGCAGCGAACGTCGCCGCCGGCCAGAACCCGGACAACACGGTCAACGACGGGCGGGTATCGGCGTCGGCTGTCACAGCATGGGTCGGGGTCTGTGGTGACGACGACATGGAGTTCCTCTCGACTTACTGAAAACGATTGTCATTCTAGGCATGCGAGAGGCTCCCGAAGCCAGCGCGGTCCAACTGCCCGTACCCGGCGCCCCGCCTGGGTGGAGATCGCCGACGGCCCCGGGTTGGATCTGCCCGAGGGCTGATGTCAAACTGAAAACCGTTGTCATTACCGTTTGAATCCGATCGAGGAGTGAGCACTGTGTCCCGACGTTGTGACGTCACCGGCGCGAAGCCGAGCTTTGGCAACGCCGTGTCCCATTCCCACCGGCGTACCCGGCGCCGCTGGAACCCGAACCTGCAGAACCACCGCTACTGGCTGCCGTCGGAGCGGCGGTGGGTCAGCCTCACCCTGACCGCAAAGGCGCTCAAGACCGTGGACCGCAAGGGCATCGAGAAGGTTGTCGCCGAGCTGCGAGCCCAGGGAGTGAAGCTCTGATGGCCCGCCAGACCGACATCCGTCCCATCGTGCGGCTGAAAAGCACCGCCGACACCGGCTACACGTACGTCACCCGCAAGAACCGCCGCAACGACCCGGACCGGCTGGTGCTGCGCAAGTACGCCCCGATCGTCCGCCGGCACGTCGAGTTCCGCGAGGCGCGTTGACGTGGCCCGCAAGAGCTTGAGTAACCGGCAGGCCCGCCGGGAGGAACTGGTCGCCCGGCACGCCGACCGCCGGGCGGAGCTGAAGCGGCTGATCGCGTACCCGGAGACCGACTCGGCCGTACGCGCCGACGCCGTTCGTCAGCTGGCCCGCCTGCCCCGAGATTCGAGCCGGGTTCGGCTGCGCAACCGAGACGTGGTCGACGGTCGCCCGCGCGGTGTGCTGACCCGCTTCGGGTTGTCCCGGGTGCGGTTCCGGGAGATGGCGCTGCGCGGCGAGTTGCCAGGCATCCGCAAGGCGTCCTGGTGACGGTTGCCCGCACCGGTCCGGCGCGAGCCACCCGCTCCGCCGGCGTCGCCCACTCAGCGTCACCTTCGGCGTAACCACCTCACTCGCGTGCACCGGCGCCGCCGTCACCTCCGGCGGCAAGACCTGGAACTGCGACGTCTGTCCCGGACACTGCTTTCGGCGCCAGCGGCTGAACGCGGACGTCCGCCGGGGTGCAAGCGACGAACCGGCCGGCGCGCGAGCTCAGCCAGACCTATAACTAGCGGCACCACCGCATCGTCGGTCATCTCCCAGGGCCAGGGCTCGTTCTGTATGAACGCGGGGTGGTCGGAGTGACCACTGAGGTTAAACAACGATCATCGATCGATGGCGGACCGAAGTGGCCGGCCAGGCCGCCAGTTCGGGCTGACGGGCGAGGCCGTGCGGCGACGGTGGTACGCGCCGCGCTGTGGCATGGGGTGTGATGGTTCCGTTATATCGAACATTGCAGATGTTCGGCTAGTATCCATCTATATCAATGGATGGCGATACCGCCGCAACCCAGGAGTGTGAGATGGTCAGAAGACAACTGTTGCGCGCGTTCGGCGCCGTGCTGGCGGCGGTGCTGGCAGCGACCGGGGTGCAGATCGTCACCGGTGCACCGGCCGCCGCAGCCCAGACGGCCTACCACGACGCGAGCCGGGCCGGCGAGTTCCGGCCGAACTTCGACCAGGCGGCCCAGGCTGATGCCGATGTCACGCCGTTCGTGGTTGGCGGCCGGCCGGCGACCGAGAACTACCCGTGGCTGGTCTACACCTCCGGCTGTACCGGCACGTTGGTCAAGTCGGACTGGGTCGTCACAGCGCGGCACTGCCCGACACCGTCCTCGGTCCGTGTGGGTAGCGTCAACCGCACCAGCGGTGGCACGGTCGTCGGGGTCCGTCGCGCCGTCAACAATCCCACGATCGACGTCAAGCTGTTGCAACTGTCCAGTGCGGTGTCCTATGCCCCGGCCCCGATCCCGGCGACGTCCGGGGAGGTCGGTACCGCTACCCGGATCATCGGCTGGGGTCTGACCTGTCCGTTCCGGGGCTGCGGTTCGACGCCGACGGTCGCGCACGAGTTGGATACGTCGATCCGGTCGGACGGCGCGTGTATCGGTATCAACGGCCCGTACGAGATCTGCACCAACAACACGAACGGTGACTCGGGCGCCTGCTATGGCGACTCGGGTGGCCCGCAGGTTCGTCGGATCGGCGGGGTGTGGCACGTGGTCGGTGCCACCAGCCGGTCGGGCAACAATCACCCGATCTGTGCCACCGGTCCATCGATCTACGGTGACCTGCCGTCGATCCGTTCCTGGATCGACACCCAGGTCGGCGGCCTTCCCGCCTGAGCCTCTCCGCTAAGGGTCCCGGTCAACACCAAGCGTTGACCGGGGTGCCCTGGTCGTCATCGATGGCGGGATGAGGCGCTCACCTCGGTTCGAAGACGCCGGCGCGAAGGGCTGCGGTGGCCGCGGCGGCAGTGCGCCGGGCAAACTCCTCGTCGATGGGTTCGTCGACGACGAGCAGCCGCAGGAAGAGGGGCGCGCCGAGGATCTCGATCGCGGCCCTGGCGTCGGTGCCCTGGGGCAGTTCGCCGCGGGCGATGGCGTGGCCGACGACGGCCTCGGCCAGGCGGAATCGTTCGGCGAAGAAACCGCGGACGATCTGCGCGGCGCGCGGGTTGCGGGGTGCGGACGTGGCAAGGGCGGTGATCAGCTCGCCCGGTTCACCGGTCATGCCGCGTCGGACCAGCAACGCCAGTTCTTCGAGGTCCATGCCGAGGTCGCCGGTGTCCGGGATCGGGACGACCTCACTGGCGTACTCGCTTAGCAGGTCGCCGAGGACGCCTTCCAGGTCGGTCCATCGACGGTAGACCGATGTCTTGTTGACGCCGGCTGCCTGGGCGATCCGTTCGACGGTCAGCTCGGCGTACCCGTCGGCGAGGAGGCCGCGGGCGGCCGTGAGGACTGCGGCCCGGACGCGGGTGCTGCGCCCGCCCGGTCGCTGGCTGGCTGGCATCGGACACCTCCTTTAATCGCAACGACTGTTGCGTTGCATCGTGCCATCATGGCAGGCTTAAAAAGCAACACGAGTTGCGATTGGAGGCGGATCCATGAAGACCATCGTTTGCGTCGTCGGCGGCGGGCCCGCGGGGCTCGTCCTCGGGATGCTGCTCGCCCGGCAGGGAGTGGCGGTCACCGTGCTGGAGAAGCACGCCGACTTCCTCCGGGACTTCCGGGGTGACACCGTGCACCCCTCCACACTGAACATGCTCGACGAGATCGGGCTCGGCGAACGGATGGCGGCGCTGCACGGGCGCAAGGCTGGTGCGCTGCGCGCCACCTTCGACGACGGCAGCTACACCATCGTGGACTTCACGCGTCTGCCGGCGCCCCACAACTACCTGTACTTCGTCCCCCAGTGGGACTTCCTGGAGATGCTCGCGACCGAGGCGGCGAGGTTCCCGACCTTCACGCTGCTTCGCTCCACCAAAGTGACGGGCCTGCTCCGCGACCCGTCCGGTGCCGTCGCCGGCGTCCGGGCCGTGGGTCCGGAGGGCGAACTGGAGGTCCGGGCGTCGCTCACCGTCGCCTGCGACGGCCGCGACTCGGTAGTGCGCCGGGAACTCGGTCTGAAGCCCCTCGAGTACGGCGCACCCATGGACGTACTGTGGTTCCGGATCTCACGCCACACAGACGACGGCGACGGTCTGGCGATGCGGATCGGCGCCGGAGGGCTGATGCTCGCCGTCGACCGCGGCGGCTATTACCAGTGCGCCTATGTCATCGCCAAGGGCGGCTACGACAAGATCCGCGCAGCCGGGCTGGAGGCGCTGCGGGAGCAGGTGACTCGGCGGCACCCAGCCCTCGCCGACCGGGTCGGCGAGCTCGCCACCTGGGACGACGTCAAACTGCTGACGGTGAAGGTCAACCGGTTGGAGCGGTGGCACGCGCCCGGCGCGCTGCTCATCGGCGACGCCGCACACGCCATGTCCCCGATCGGCGGCGTCGGAATCAATCTGGCAGTACAGGACGCCGCGGCCACCGCCCGGATGCTAGGTCCCAAACTCGCCACCGGGCAGGCAGTATCCGAAGCGGACCTCGCCGCTGTGCAGAAGCGCCGGCGCTTGCCGGCGGTGGTGACGCAGAACCTCCAGCGCGCCGCCCAGCGGCGCGTCGTCGATCCCCTGCTGCACACCACCGGCCGGATCGAGGCGCCGGCGCCGGTCCGCCTGCTGCAGCGGATCCCGGCGCTGCAAGCCCTCGCCGCCCGGCTCGTCGGTATCGGTCTACGCCCCGAGCATCTACGCTGATCCACCCCACCGCAGCCCTCCACCGGCAGGGTGCCACCGCGGCGCAGGTCACCCAGGACCGCCGAGTCGTAGGCGAGCGTCGGCGCGAGCGCCACCACGTCGGCGCACCACAGCTCGTGGCCCACCACAGCTCGTGGCGCAGCGCGGCCGCCGTCGCACGGTGACGGCGGTCTGCCGCGGGCGCACCCGCCGGTTGTGGCTCGACGAAGGGTGGAGACGCCCGCCTCGGGTACGCACGAAGCGGCGAGCCGGCACCGCGGGACTTTGAGCCTTGTAACCAAGGATGCCTATGCGCTGTGCCGCTCCCATCAACTGATGGTCCTTCCAGGCGCGGGTCGCCGATGGTGCGGTCCGAAGCGCTGGTTCCGCTACGTAGGCCGGATCGCCGAGAGGTGGTGATGGCTGGTCACTGTGGCAACCCGCTCGACGCGCGGGCGGTAGCAACGTTGATCGCAGCGCGCACGGTGCCGCCCTGCACCACCTCGACCGACCGCTCACCGTTAGTCGTGCCTGGCCGGGCCACGAGGTGCACGGGAGCGTCCAGTTCGACAAACGTGTCGAACGTGCCGACAAGCCCGGTCATCACCGCCGCGGATGGCGCGGGACTGAGCGCGGTGCCGAGTTGACGGGCTGCCTCGACGAGCAGGGTCCCCGGGACGTGGTCCAGCCGGTGATCGAACAAGCCCAGGTGATCGAAGGGCAGCAGCACCCGCGCGCTGGTCTCACTCGCACCAGTACGCACCTCGGCCAGCAGCACGTCGGCGGGTACCAGGCGGCCCACGGTCGAGGGGGGAGCCGCCCCGTCCAGGTACGGGCACAGTTGGTCGGACCAAGGTGGCGGCGACCCGCCACGAGCCCGGCGGCGCAGCAGCGTGTAGGCGGCCGGGGACACGACCGACGAGGTGATGACTGTTGATCCGATCCGCACACCACCGAGTGACAGCTCACACCGGGACGTGAACGCGCGGAGCCGGCTGCCGACCCGGACCGCCGCCACGGTGACGTGCATCGTCAGCTTGGTCGCGCCGCCGTCGGGTCGTTGCACATACGCGTCGGCCGGCACGGACAGCTCGCAGGAGTCCATCAGGAATTGGGTGTCGTCGGCCAGGCCGAGGCCGTTGTGGCCGATGTAGATGACGACCTGCCGGCAGGCCTCCAGGAGCAGCATCGGATCGAGACGGCGATTCGCCTCCGCGACGTGTGCTGCGTAGTACGCGTGTCGCTCGGGCAGCAACGCCGTCGCCACATATCCGCCGGTGCCGTCCGGATGGACATCGGCGAGGAAGGCGGTGTCAGCATGACGACGATGGACAACCGCCGGTTCGACGGTCGTGTGAGGTTGGGTCAGTAGCCGGGTGTCGGTCATCGTTTAAGCCCCTCCATGTTTTCGTCGAGTAGTCGGGTGTGGGCGATCGCGGTGAGCGCTTCGAGGTGTTCGCTGAGCGACGTGAACCCGGCGCCGAGCGTGCTCACGGCCAGGTGTGTGGCGCGGGCTTCACGCCACCGCCGAGCCGCGGCGGCGACACCGACCGCGCCGCCGTCGATGTAGCGGACCCGGCCGTGCATACCGATCGCCTCGGGGGGTCGACCCGCCGCCTCCGCCGCCCTTGTCACGATCATCCGGGCCGCGGTGAGCTCCGGCCCGGGCTGGAGTCGGGGCATCCAGCCGTCGCCGGTACGGCCCGCCCGGCGGTAGGCGGCTGGGCTGGTGCCGCCAATCCAGATGGGAATCGGTCGTTTCGGTCGTGGGTTGATCCCGGCCGCGACGATTCGTTCCCCGGAGTGTTCGAAGCTGACCGACCGGTGTGCCCACAGGGCCCGCAACAGGTCAATCTGCTGGTCGAGCCGCTCACCCCGAGACCGCATGGGCCGGCCCAGAGCCTCGTACTCCACTGTGTTCCAGCCGATGCCGACCCCCAGCCGTAGCCGGCCGTTGGAGAGCAGGTCGATCTCGGCCGCCTGCTTGGCGACCAGCGCGGTTTGCCGTTGCGGCAGGACCAGAACACTGGTCACCAGGTCGAGGTCGCACACCGCCGCGAGGTAGCCGAAGAGCACCAGTGGCTCGTGGAACGGATTATCCGCGTCATACACACCCTGCCAGTTCGGATGCCCGGCTGGGTCGGCACCGAGCACGTGGTCATACGCGAGGAGGTGTCGGAATCCCAGCTCCTGCGCCGCGCTCGCATACTCGCGTAGAGCTCGTGGCCCGCCGTGCAGCTCGCCTTGGGGCAGGACCACGCCGATCTCCATCATCCGAGCCACCCACTGGTGACGAGCGCCGCGTCGAGGACGATCAGATAGAGCATGGCGAGCGACGTGGGCCACTTCTGCTCCCTGCCGCTGAGGTAGAAGAAGGCGCCCGCGACCGGGAAGACGAGAGCCACGTAGGGCAGGTGCGCCGCGACCGACATTCGCCACGGCTCGGTGACCGCGGCCAGCAGGGCGCACGCGAGCAGAGCCCAGCCGAGCGTGAGTACACCGCTGCCGGTGACCCCGAGTACGGTCGCCGAGTAGGTCCGGGCCCCCGGGTCGGGATCGCGTACTGTCTTGCGGGCGAATTCGAAGTGCAGGAACGCGGCGGCGAAGACAATGATCAGCAGGGCTGGGCGGATCCCCGGCGGTACCACCTCCGCGCCGGTCACGGACGTGTACAGGTAGACGCCGATCAGCAACTGCACCGGGTACGCCACGACGATGTAGAGCAGGGCCCGATCACGCAGTCTCGGCGAGTGCAGCGTGAGCCGAGTGACCAGCGCGGTGTAGCCCACGAGGAGCGCCACGGCCACCGCCGACCAGGGGGCGAGCGGAACGTTGACGACGATCGCCAGGGCTGCCGTCGCCCAACCGGCGCGGCGCAGCTCGGGCACGCTGACCAGGCCGGTGATCAGCGGACGGTCCGGGTTGTAGATCCGGTCGTACGACTCGTCCATTCGCTCGTCGGCGAGCCGTAGGTGCAGCAGGACCACGATGATCGTCATGGCCCGGACCAGCGACCCGACCGACGGCCGCCAGACGCCCCCCGCTGTCATGACCGCGGCGGCCTCGTATGCGCATGCCCACAGCAGTCCGTAGGTGACGTGCACTCCCGGCGCGAAGACAGCGCCCAGGAACGCGCGGTAGCGCAGCAGCGCCGGGGCCTGCCCGACAGCGCTGCTCATGACGCAGCCACGGTGGCCAGGGACCGCCACCGGCCAGGATCGGCTCCGGCCAGCAGTTGTCCGTACCGTGGGCGGGACAGTGATACCGCGTGGCTGCCCACCACGATGAAATCCCAACCGGTCAGCGGTAGGTCCGCCGACCAGATCACGTTGACCAGCGGTGCCCAGCTCGCCGGGTCGCTGGTCGTCGAGGCTAGCGTGTGACCCAGGGTCCGGCGTACCTCGTCCGGCAGGGCCGTCGTGGCGAGTAGGTCCCGCACAGTCCTGGTCAGGCGGCGGGCCGAGGCAACGAAGTCCAGATCATGCGGGGGATGTGCGGCGTACAGCTCTCGGGCGATCGCGGTCGTCTGATCATGCTGGTCCGTGTTCGCCAGTGCCTGGCCGATCAGTGCGCGACGCTCCCGGTGGTCCAGCAGGATGCCAAGCTCCCGGACGAGGTCGGCCGGCTCGTCCGAGGCGTGCACCAGGTTGAGGAGGAAGCCGAAGTCGCCGAGCCGGGCGCGCAGCTGGCCCGGACGGCGCCGCGCCGGATCGGCCGGTCCCTTGTTGACGCTGAGCGCGACCGTGGCCGGCACATCGGCGGGTTCGGTGAGACGGGCCAGGACCACCAACGAGTCAGACCGCTCACACAGCGCGTCAGCAAGGAGACAGCGCTGGGGTGTCGCTCGGTTCAGCTGGTAGTGCCAGACCGCCCGGACCGACTCCCGGCGCATCCGCAGTCGCCGCACTGCCACGACCCGGAAGTTCGCTTCGCGCAGCCATTCGACGACTCGTTCGATCGAACGCGACGCCACCGCGTCCGGCTTCATCAACAGCATGGCATGCTCGTACGCGAATCGCACCGGGTCGGATGCCAGCGTGGACAGCTGCTCGTACGCCTCCAGGAAGTAGCTGTCGGTGCCGTGATAGCGCTGCTTGTCCGGATCGTGGGTCAGGCCTTCGGGGAACGGCGGTCCGTGGGCCGCGACACTGCTCACCGCTGGCTAGCCCGGCTCAGGGCCTCCGCCACGCTCGGCAGGGGCGCGCCCAGGTAGCCCGCCCTGACCGCGTAGTCGATGATCCGCCGCAGGTGGTTCGGCCCGTTGGGTAGGCGCTTGTGCCTCCGGAACCCGGCCGCGGCGGTGTCGTCGAAGTGCTGCTGGCGGCGGAAGTAGCTCTCGTACAGCGACATGACCCGGTGCCAGTAGGCGCGTTCGAGGTCCGACAGCATGGCTGGGTCGAAGTTGGCGGGGGCGATGTAGCGGGGAACGTGGAACGATGGGTACTCGGCCAGCACGTCGGAGATGTCGCGCATCCGCACCGACGATCCCACCGCGTGCAGCGTGCGGTTGCTGGCCCGGTCGATGTCGTCGGCCACGGCGGTGATCAACGCTGCCACATGGTCGACCGGCACAAGGTCGACGCAGGCGTCGAAGTAGCCCGGGATCGAGCCGATCCGACCCTCGGACAGGAGCTTCAGCACGACGTACAGGTTCTTGAAGTCACGGACCGCGCCGGTGCGGGCGGCACCGACGACGACACTGGGTCGGATCACCACGGTCGGCAGGCTCTCCGCGGCGGCCTTTCGCACCAGTTGCTCCGCGGCGAGTTTGCTCTCCTCGTACGGGTTGCCGAACCGCTGCCCGACGTCGAGTTGGGACTCCAGGATCATGCCGTCCCGCTCGCCGCACACGTAGGCGGTGCTGACGTGCACCAGCGGGGTGGATCGCTCGCGGGCCAGTTCCAGCACGTGCGCCGTACCGGTCGTGTTGATCGCCTGGTAGACCTCCCGGGGGTGACCGAAGTCGGTGATCGCGGCGGAGTGCACGATCAGGTCGAGCCCGTTCGCCAGGTCCGTCCAGGTGTCGTCGTCGAGGCCCAGCCGCGGAACGGTGACGTCACCGGTGACCAGCCGTACGGTGCCCGCCCTGTCGTCCGTCGACGACGCGACGCCTCGTCCGCTGTTGGCGACCAGCACTCGGGTGTGGTGTACCAGGCCGGACACCCGGTGCCCGGCTTTCAGCAGGCGGGCGCAGACTTCGGCGCCGACCAGGCCGGCCGCCCCAGTGACCAGGATCCGCTTCGGCTTGCTCATGCCCTTCCTCCGGTCTTCAGTTGCCGCCGAACCAGGTTCAGGACGTCTCCAGCGGTCGTCAGGTCCGCTGACTCGTTCAGGTCGAGCGCGGGCAGCCGGAACTGCCGTTCCAGGGCCATCGCCAGCTCGATCAGCCGAATCGAGTCGAACATCAGGTCGTCGCGTAGGTGGGTCTCCGCCCCGACGCGGGGGAGTGGGTGCGGTGCCATTGCGGCGATGATCGCGTAACCGGTCGATTCGTCGAACGCGTTGTCCATCACGTCTCCTGTGCTGCGGCGCCGGCCCGTGCGTGCGGCTGCACACCGCCGCTGGAGAGCAGGTCCTGCGCCTCGTCGAGGGGGAGTTGCTGGTCCAGATATGCGCCGAGGCGCAGCAGGTCGTAACCGATGTCGAGGGTGCGCTGCCAGCCGTCCGCGGAGTCGAACGACGACGGGAACGCCCCACCGCCCGAGGCCTTCCGGATGTTGGTCACGTACTCGCGCAGGAGGGTGAGCAGAAGCCGGGCGTCCTCCTCGGTCGTGGCCACGGTGGCGTACAGCCGTTCGGCGAGGAGACGGATGTGCGAGTGCCCATCGGGCAGCAGATCGAGTCGGTGCAGCAGCTCGGGATCCGGCGGCAACGGACTCACACCGTGCGCGCTGAGCAGGGCACGTAGCCCGCCGTTGACCGCGCGCGCCGTGGTGAGTGCGGCGACCCGCCACTGTTCGCGGTCGAGTGCGCCCTGCAGGTCCTCCAGAGCGTTCTCGATCATGAAGTTTCCCCACATCAGTGCCATCGCGGCGGCGGCGAAGCGCGGCGCCGGCAGGGGTAGCAACGCGATCGCGCGGGGATGCGGCGGCTCGGCGCCGGCGACACCCAGGATCGGGCTGCTGGTCGCCGGGGCGGGGGTGATGGGGCCGAGCGGCGCGGCCATCGGAATCCGTGGTGAGATCGGAGCACCCTGCCAGGTGATCCGGATCAGGCCGTACCGGAGGTAGGCGGCGATCAGCTCACCCGGGTCGGCGACGCCCGTCCGTTCGGCGTCGGCCATCAGCGCCGCGAGCGGTCGTCCCCAGACGATGCGTCGCCACACCCGCGTGGCGGCGTCGCCGAGGACGAAGACGTCACGTCGGTCACGTACCAGGTGTACCTGGTCGTCGATCTGCCAGGTGGTCACTGCCGGCACTCGGGCAACGACCAGCCGTTGCGGATCTTCGGCGCAGCCCGGCACGCCGAGGTCCGCGACCAGGCGTATGCAGTCGCGCGTGTGCTCGATCTCCTCGCCGGCGCCGGGCTCCGCGTTGATGGTCTGCCAGTAGCGTTCGACCAGCGGATCCCCGACGAGCCGGTCGAGCTGCAGCGAGAGCCACTTCGGCTCGATGTACGTCTCGCCGTGGCGTGCCAGGTAGCTCTTGGCGGCCTGCTGGAGTCCCGCCCGTGCCCACACGGCGGCCGACTCCACCTGGTCCAGGGCGAGCAGCGCGATGGAGTGTCGGATGGACTGCCGCGCGTGTTCCGCCCACCACGTGGTCATGACGACGGCGAAGTCGTCGTACGCGAGGTGGTCGCGGACCTTCTCGACCAGGTCCGGGCGGTACACGACATGCGCTCGGAGCAGCCGTTGGCACCGGTTGAGCAGGTGTTCGTCCAGTGTGGCGACACGGCGCGGAGTGTGTCCGACGTACCCGTTGACCTCGTGGAGGTGGTCCACGATCTGGCCGACGGATCGGGTGCGGATCTCCACCCGACGCCCCGCGATGAAGAAGATCGTGGGCATCGTCGGCAGGTCGGCCTCCTGGTCGGCGATCAGGAGGAAGTCGATGTCGGAGCGAGAGTTGCCGAAACCCTCGGCGATGGAGCCTTCCAGGATCAGCGCGACACTTCTGGGGTGACCGATACGCTCCAGCGTCTCGGCCGCGAGTGAGCTGATCTCTGCCTCGTCGAGGATCATGCGGGGACCTCCGGCTCGACGATCGACGCTTTCAGGGTTCCCTCCTGGAGGCGCTGCCACATTCCACGGCGGCGTGGCTTACCGCTGGTGGTGCGTTGGATCAGGCCACGGTTACCGACCGCGAACCGGATTCGCGGCTCGACACCCAGTCGGGAGCGCAGGGTGTGGTAGGCGCTCTCCTCCCAGCCGCGGCGCCCGCCCTCGACGAGCAGCAGAACGCCGGCACGCTCGGTTTCCGGAGCGCTGATCACCACGCAACGACTGGGGGACAGGCCGGTCGCCTCAACGACCGCCGCCTCGAGGTCCTCGACGTAGACGTTGCGGCCCCGGACCTTGAGGCTGTCGCCCATCCGGCCCAGTACGAACAGCTGGCCGGCGTGGAGGAACCCGGCGTCGCCGGTGTGCAGGCCGTCCGGGGCGAAGCGGGTGCCGCCGGAGTCGGCGTCGTTGGTGTAGCCCGCGGTGACCGTTTCCCCGCTGACCCTGATCTCACCGAGGTGGCCCGGCGGCAACTCGACGCCATCCTGGTCGACGATGCTGATCCGGGTGCCGAGGCGCGGGCCGCCGCAGCCGGTCAGCCAGCCGTTGCGTGTCGGCACCGGCTCCGCACCGAGGTGCAACTGCCGGGTCAGCTCGACCCGCTGGCCGAATCGCAGCGTGTCCGGTCTCACCTGCACCGCCAGCGGAGGGGCACCGTGGTCAGTGCCGGTCACCCCGAGCGTCGTCTCCGCCAGTCCGTAGGCAGGGGTGAGCGTGCCGCGATCGAAGCCCGCAGCGGCGGTAGCCTGCACGAACCTGTCGAGCACCGCGGGGTTGATGGTCTGCGCGCCGACGAACGCGGTCCGCCATCCGGACAGGTCCCAGCTGGCGATCCGCTCGGCGGCGATTCGCTCCACCGCGTACTCGTATGCGAACGGCGGCGCGGCCGTGATCGTGGCCCGGGTCATGCACTCCAACCATCTGCCCGGGTCGCGCAGGAACTGCGCGGGCTGCATCAGCCACAGGTCGGCCTGACTACACACGGCGGCGAGTAGGGTGCCGACGAGGCCCATGTCGTGATAGAGCGGCAGCCAGGAGGCCACCGAGTCGTCCTCGCTCCAGTCGCTCCACGCCCGGGTGCAGGAGACGTTGACGGCGAGGTTCTGCCAGGTGACCGGCACGCCTCGCGGGACGCCGGTGGAGCCGGAGGTGAACTGGAGGATCGCCAGGTCGTCAGGGCCCGCTTTGGGAACTTCGACCGGTTCCTCGGCCTCCCGGTGCAGGAAGGCGCGGCCGGGTAGGTCCGCCGCGGCCAGCGCCGAGTCGGCGATGTCCTGGTGGCGCTCGGTAGTGATCATCAGTACCGGTCGCGCCCGACGCAGAATGCTCGAGACGAGCTCGACGTACTCGGTGCTGCTGGTGAGGCTGGGTGGGGTGATCATGCAGGGGGTGAGGCCCGCGGCCCAGGCCCCGAAGTACGCGCAGAGCGTCGGGTAGCTCGTCGGCATGAGCAGGCAGACCACCTCCCCGGGCTGGGCGCCGGCAGCGGTCATCGCCGCCGCGCTGCGTCGTGCCGCGAGAGACAGGTCCGCGTACGAGTGGTAGTCCCAGTCGCCCCCGTCACCGAGGAACCGGATCCCCTTGTCGGTCCGGGGATCGACCAGCCAGTTGCGCACATCGCTGAAATCCAGGGTGGTGGTCACGCGGACGTCCCATCCGTGTCGTCGAGGATCGTGATCGTGCCGGTGCCGCCGTCCATCCGGACGGTCATGCCGGTCTCCAGTTCCTGGGTGGCGCCCTTGGCCTTGACGATCGTCGGCACGCCCAGCTCGCGCGCCACGATCGCGACGTGGGTCAGCGGGCTTCCCCGCTCGATGATCAGTCCGGTCGCTGACGGTAGTGCGGCGACCCAGCCCGGGTCGGTGCTGTAGGCCACGATGATCCCGCCGTTGACGTCCTGAGGTCGCGTGGTGACGACGACTCGTCCGGTCGTGACGCCCGGGGACGATGGTGTCCCGCGCAGTTCACCGACGCCGGTGCGGGTGGCCCGGCCGACGCTCCAACCGGCGGCCTCGAGATTGCCCTCCCAGTAGGGAGCGCCGTAGGTCCGGAAGCGCGGCGGCGCGGACATCGTTGCCTGTCGTTCCTGCGTGCGTCGACGCACCGCCACGATGTCGCGTAACTCGTCGTGAGCGATCTTGCCCTCGTATGCCCCGGCCAGCTCGTCGAGGCGCAGCAGGAACACATCCTCGAACCGCTCGATCGCCCCAACCTGCTGCAAGTGCCGGCCGAGTGCGCGAAGCATCCGCTTGGCCGAGCCGAACGCCTTCGTCCGGCAGAACCGTAGCCGCTCGCGCGCCGCCAGTGACCGTGACACCTTGCGGCGGGTCAGCTCGTAGATCCAGCGTCGCGGCCCTCGCAGGTGCTGGTCGAGATATTCCTGCGCGCTGTCGCCGCTCGCTGTCTCCGGCGGAGCCTGTAGCGCGTCGCGCAGCATCAGGTACAGACTCGACGGATCCTCGTGTAGGTCGGGCACCTCCAGCTTGAGCTCGTCGGGGCTGCGGTACCCGTGCGCCTGCACGTAGGCGTCGACGGCCGTGAGTAGAGTGGTGTGCCCGGCAGCCGCGAGCGCGTCGGGTATCGCCGCCGGATCGGTCTCCGTCACCAGGCGGCGCAGCTCGTCGTCGGCCTTGACGGTGGCCGCCAGCGCGGCCAACTCGCGGGCCGGCTCGGCGGACTCCACGTCGGCGCCGGGCCGAGCGGCGGCCCACGTCAGCCACTCGGGGGCGTGCGGCAGCCAACGCCGGCCGAGCATCGTGAGGATGCCCATCGACAGCAGAATTGTGGAGTCGAGCATCTGCATCGGACCCCACCGCCGGTTCAGGCTGTGGATCAGGTCCTGGAACGCCCGGTGCACCTCGTCGGCGGGCATCGCGGCGTAGTCGCGTTTGTCGAAGATTGCGTACTGCTCGTAGAAGTAGGCGACGAACCGCTCGACGTCACGGTCCATGCGCAGGTACTTCCAGAAGAAGGTCGTGCAGGTGACCACTCGTGCGCGTCGGCGTTGCCAGGCCGAGTCGAACTCGTACGGGTACAGCCCTTCGGCGATCTCGTCCGGCAGCGCCTCGTCCACGCCCATGGCGACCTCGAGCAGCTTGCGGTTGACATCGTAGAAGGGCGCGATCCGCTGTAGGCGGTACCAGTTGACGAGGTTGTAGTAAACGCGGCCGTGGAAGCTGCCGAGTAACGCGGGTAACCACTCCTGCATCTGCGCGAGCTGCTTTTCGGGCACGCGTAGGGATCGCGCGTAGCTCTCGTACACCGCGCCATAGACCTTCGAGGCGAACGTGAAGGTCAGCGGGGACGTGATCCCCCGGAAACTCTCCACGATGTTCGAATTGTCCCAGATCCGCAGCTCGCCCATGGGCCTGCTCGTGGTCGGCACGGTGGTGATCGGTCGGCTCTGCAGGATCCACAGCTGGCCGTCCGCGACCGCCCACTCGATGTCCTGCGGTGCGCCGAAGGCGTCGCTGATGGCGCGTCCGGCCTCCCACAACGTGCCAAGGTCGACCCGGTCGAGCGACAGCTGCGCACGGTCGGCGTCCGGTACCTCGATGGCTTCGACGCCACCGCCGGGCGCGGACTCGTAGCGCTCAGACTTGTCGCCGAGCTCGGTCTCCAGAACCACACCGGTGGCCGTCTCGAGGGTCACGGTGTCCGCATCCACAGCGCCGGAGACGATGCCCTCGCCGAGACCGTAGACAGCACTGACCACGTACCGGTCGCCGACACCGGTCGCCGGATCGGCGGTGAACATCACGCCGCTGACCTCCGCGTGCACCATCTGTTGGATGAGTACGCCCATGCCGGTTGTGTGCAGTGACAGGCCGTTGCGCAGCCGGTAGGTCAGCGAGCGTGCGGAGAAGGCCGACGCCCAGCAGTCCTTGACCCGGTCCAGGACCTCGTCGGCCTCGCTGACGTTGAGGAAGGTGTCGAACTGGCCGGCGAAGGAGTACGTGTCGCCGTCCTCCTCCAGGCCCGACGAGCGCACCGCGACACTGCCGCCGCCAGCGGCCTGGTACGCCGCGTGGATCGGGCCGGCGAGGTGGTCCGGGATCACGGTCGCCCGCATCCGTCGGGTGATCTCAGCTGCGACGCGCTCCGGTTCGTCGGCACCCTGGGTCAGCAATACGTCGATGCCCTCGACGTGTTCCAGGAAGGCGGTGAAGATATCGCTGGAAACCACGCTCCAGCGCGGAACATGAACGTCAAGACTCCTCATCGCCGCCAGTTTGGACGCCTTCGCCCCCATGGCTCGCCATTCCGTAACGTCGGTTTCAATGGCGACAGTTGACACCCTTCCTCCTCGGATAGTGTGTTGATCGGCATGCGATGTCCCCCTGGGTGCTGCGGCTACGGCAGCCTTTGCGGCACCCTCCCGTGCGAAAGCCGTGGTCAAGCGGCTCGCGGTCGAAGGCGAGCACATGAATTCGTGGCACGGATTCGTTTCCCGCCACGCGGGAATTCGGTTCGCGGGCCGGTCGGTGTGCTGGATTGGCTGGATCAGTGCGTGTCGCCGGCGACTATTCGGCTGATCAAACCCGGAATCTTGAGGTCGGCAACAGGCGCTGCCGGACCTATCTGTTGATCGTCTTTGGCTTTATCTGGGTAAGCATGAGGGAGGTTCCGGATTTCCGCGGGTTCCTTGAACCCAAGGGGTGTTCGTCACTCTTGCCGAACTCGGCAGGAAGGCGGGGGGTGGGCGACGCGGTGGCCCCTCCCGGTGTCGCCCTCGGCGGCGCGTGCCTGGGTAGGAGCAAGGTTTGGTACCAACTGTGGATGTCTGCGCTCCCCGCAGGTGTACCACTGCGATGTGTGCCTTTGGGCGGCGAGGTTTCCGCACATGCCAGCTCACATATTGCTTTCCTTTGGGGGTTTTGTCCAGTTCGGGAGGGGTCAGCTTTGATTTTCCATGCCGGCCAAAATAGCGGGCATTGATGGCGTGACTGATTGTGGATTCCGCCATTCGATGCTCAACTCCTTGTGGCGTGAATCACTCTCTACGGCGGCATGATGTGTGCTGATATCGCGAGTGCGGAACGGGCAATGGTGCTAGCGATGAAGCGATATTACAGCTAACCCGCTCTGGTTTCTAATCGCTGCTAGATGCTGACGGAGTGCTCTCATTTCGACCTAACATAACAGAAACAGTGGCTTAACAAAGGTTCACTCTCTGTGACCTGGTGGAAGGTTTACGGAGATCAGGGATAGTGGCCTGACACGAACGGTAACTACTTAAAGTCGGGTGACCTGTGTCACCGTGGCGTCGCGGTCGCTCGTGTGGGTTCGGGGAAACCAGGCCGCTTCGCGGGAAAGATGATTTGCGCTTCCGGTTTTACCGCAGCACCGGTAACTACTCGCGGGGTATCGCAGTCCTTTCCCTCCCTTCAGCTATAAGCGAAATTGGTCGATGGATTTTCCCGACAAGCTCGGCGGACGTTCCGGGAACAACGCCCCGGGTTCCACACCGCCACCAGCGCCGCACCTGCCGGACCTTTCAGGTTCGCGGCAGCGGTGCGCCCCACCGGTCGGCTCACCGCCCGCCCCACCGGCGGTCAGCTACCGCGCGGCCGACGTCGTCCGGCCGACATCCCCCTGATCGTCGACCGAGTCCTGCAGGCTCGGGTGGCGACCGCGTTGGAGCCGGAGTGAGAAGCCTGGTTCGAGCCAGAGGCGGCTTGACCTCAAGCACGGTTGAGTTTCTAGCCTGACCCGGTCGCTGACTCCCGACCAGATCCGGGTCCGAGTACGGCCGCCGCCACACCGCCACCGGTGTGCAGCTGTTCGACGCCGGCCTTCGCCAGGGCGGCTCCGGCTTTCCGGTGACCTTCCCGCAGCAGATCGGCAACGAGTACGCCGGTGTGGTGGACACGATGCGCGGCCGGGGCTGACCGGCCGCCGCGGACGTCGGGACCGTCCGCCGCGCCTTCGAGCTGCGGCCCCAACTGCCGCGCCAGGGGCGTCGGCTCGTGGACATCATGACCGACGACTGGGAGATGCCGCCGACCGAGATCGAGGGAGTCTTCGACCGGATCCATACCACCGGTGCGTCCTACGGGGCGGTGCTGCGCCCGGAGATCGTGCGGCCGGTCAACACCTTCGACATGCACCGGGTGGCGCGGTTGGCACAGCACGCCGGCCTGGTAGAGCCGCTGCTTGACCACCTCTTCGACGCCTACCACGCCCGGTCGGCCGACCTCTCCGACCACGTCGTGCTGCGCGAGCAGGCCGAGGCCGCAGGCATGGACGGCGAACAAGTCACCGCGGTGACCGGCGACGGGTACGCCGACCGGGTCCGCGACGACGAGCAGCTTGCCGGTCAGGTGGGCGTCCGGTCGGTGCCGTCGTTCCGGTTCGCCCTTCGCCGCGCAGCCTGCTCCACTTCGCGCAGCATGAGTAACAGGCTCTGCGATCGACGGTCGGCCGGTAGGGCATCCATTGCCCGCTGGGCGTAGGCGACCCCGCCCGCGTTGTCACCGGCTTTAACCATCGTGAGTCCACGATGCAGCTCAATATGAGTAGCGAAACGCGGTAGATCACCAGGTCGTGTGCGGTCGGCTTCCTCCTGGGCCTCGGACCCGGGGCCGGGCATCCCGAGGCGGGCATACAACATGCTCCGGAACGTGGCCATCCGCCAAGGCGGGACGGCGGTATCAGACACCGCGCCATCCGCCGATGCCACCTGGTCGAACACCCGCCGAGCATCGGTGTCGAGCGCGACNGCGCCGCTGCGGTCCCCGCGTCCGGCCNCCACGTGTGCCTGCGCCATCANCGCCTGGACACGTCCGAGTGACGGCCGGTCCGACAGNGNGACAGCCTGGTCGGCGTACCGCCGCGCCGTGGTNAGCGCCGCCCCCTCGTAGGCCAACGCGATNGCGGCCCGGCCCCGNACCCANACCCGCACGGCGAGATCGTCGGAGCGGTCGGCGGCCACGCCGGCTAGGTCATACCACCGGATGGCCTCAGTGGGGTTGGGAGTGGTTTTGCCGTAGGTCACCAACGCCCTGGCGGCGTGTGACCACATGNCCGGCGTNTCCANGTGCTGTTGCAGGATCACAAGGTCGTTCGCGAGGCGGGACTGAAGCACCACGGCTCCCACCGCCATGTAGTCCCGACCGTACTGGTCGACCCGCTCCCGCCAGTCCTCCTCAGCAGTCCGGCCGCG
>NZ_AZWO01000049.1 GCF_000514775.1 Salinispora pacifica CNR114
GGCTCTTCGAAGTTGAGCGGGGTTCGTGGCTGGCGGTGACCCGGATGTGAAGGGCTCGCAGCTCATCGGTGATCATCTGAGTGTCTAGTTCGGATGTCACAAGTGAAGAGCTGCGAGCATGGTCAACGATACGACCCGGCTGCTGGGTCTGGACGGCCTGGTGGCCGAGCGAGTCGAGCTGGACGCCGCCGGCGTCCCCGTGGTGAACCTGTCCACCAGTTGTGAACAGGCACGATGCTGCCCGCAGTGCGGGCAGCGAGCAGCGCGGGTGAAGCAGTGGACCACGACGCGGCCGCGGGACCTGCCGGTCGCTGGGCGGCCGGTGAGGCTGCGCTGGCGTAAACGACGCTGGTACTGCCCGACGCCGGCCTGTCCGCGCAGGTCGTTCACCGAGCAGGTCGCCCAGGTGCCGGCCCGTTCAAGGCTGACCATCCGGTTGCGGCAGGCGGCTGGGGCGGCGGTCGCCGACGGCGGGCGCACGATCGTGCAGGCCGCCCGCGACCACGGTGTCTCGTGGCCGATCGTCGCGGCCGCGTTCACCACCCACGCCACTGCGGTGTTGCCGGCCGAGCCCGAGCCGGTCGCGGTGCTTGGCATCGACGAGGTCCGCCGGGGCAAACCGCACTGGATCTGGGACGAGCAGGCCGCCTCGTGGACCACGACCGCGGACCGGTGGCACGTCGGCTTCTGCGACTTGTCCGGCGGCCAAGGGCTCCTCGCGCAGGTCGAAGGCCGCACCACCGCCGCTGTCACCGGCTGGCTGGCCGCTCGCCCACCGGCCTGGCGCGAGCAGATCCGCGCGGTCGCGATCGACATGTGCACCGTGTTCAAGGCCGCGATCCGGCAAGTGCTGCCGCACGCGGTGCTGGTCGCCGACCACTTCCACGTCGTGCAGCTGGCCAACCGGGCCGTGACCGAGGTCCGCCGCCGGGTCACGCTCACCCAACGCGGGCGTCGTGGCCGCGGTAACGACCCGGAGTGGCGGATGCGCAACCGGCTGACCCGCTCGGCGGCTCGCATGCCCGGCAAACACGTCGACCGCCTGACCGACACCCTCGACGCCCTACCCGCCAAGATCGGCACCCCGATCCTCGCCGCGTGGAACGCCAAGGAAGACCTGCTCGACCTGCTCGCGACCGCCCGCACCCAGCCCGACCGCGAACACGTCCACCGGCTGCTACGCCGCTTCTACACCCGCTGCGCTGCCACTGACCTGCCCGAACTACACCGACTCGCCACCACCATCGAGACCTGGTGGCCGCAGATCCACGCGTTCCTGACCACCGGCATCACCAACGCCGGCTCAGAAGGAACCAACCGGGTCATCAAGACCGTCGCCCGCGACGCCTACGGCTTCCGAAACCCCGAAAACCAGCGCCTACGCACCCGCACCGCGACCACCCGACGCCACCGCGGACACCTCAACCTCGCCTAACTTCGAAGAGCCCTCATCGGCCCGCGCTTCGAGACGCCCGGTCCATCACTCAACGTGACGTATCACTGGCGGCATGAAGTGTTAGTGGGCTGCGTCGGCTCGGTTGTTCCTGCTCATGCTGGCGGGATGGATTTGGGGTGCGGGGTTGGCGTGGTGGTGGGCAGGATGGGCGGGTGCATAGTGCAATCTCGGTGACGCCGGCCCAGTTGCCGGATCTGTTGCTGCATGTGGCGGTGGTCCGGCCGGTGTTTGTGTGGGGTGCTCCGGGTATTGGTAAGAGTTCGCTGGTGCGGCAGTTCGCCGTGTCGCTTGGGTTGGACTGCGTGACTCTGGTTGGTACGCAACTCGCGGCGGAGGATCTGATCGGGGTGCCGGAGTTGCGGGATGGCCGTAGCCGGTTCGCGCCACCGGAGTCGATCGCTCGCGATGAGCCGTACTGTCTCTTTCTTGACGAATTGAACGCGTCGGCGCCGGAGGTACAGAAGGCGTTCTACTCGCTGATTCTGGACCGCCGTATCGGGGCCTACGAGTTGCCGGCGGGGTCGATCGTGATCGGCGCGGGTAACCGTGCCACGGACAACGCGCTGGCCCGGCCGATGGCCTCGGCGTTGGTCAACCGGATGGTTCATACGCACCTACGCGCCAGTGTCGATGACTGGCTGGCGTGGGCGCAGGGCGCCGGGATCCACCGTTGGGTGGTCGACTACCTGTCGGAGCGTCCGGACCAGTTGTGGGTGAGCCCGCCCAAGGTGGAGGAGGTGTTCTCCACCCCACGTAGCTGGCACATACTCTCCGACGCGCTGAAGTCCTACGGCGATAACATCGACGAGCACACGCTGCGGCTGTTGGCGGCCGGCACGTTGAGCCCCAGCCACGCCTCCGGGTTCTGCGGCTACGTGAAGATCGTGCGGCACCGGCACGGGCTTGAGGCCGTCGTGCGTGGGGATGCGGGCTGGCCTACCGCTGCCGCGGACCGGGACCTGCTGTACTTCCTGGCAGAGGCGTTCCGGGCCAGGTTGGTCAAGGAACTGCCGGCGAGCAAGGAACACGCCTCGCCGACGATGCGGCAGTTCGCGCATCGGACCAAGGCGCTGCTGGTGGAGTTGGCGGAGACGTCGCTGGAGTGCGCCCAGATGGTCATTTCCACCGACGAGGACGGCGCGCCGGTGCTGCCGACATGGTTCCTGGTCGAGGTGAGCCGTGACCTGCCCCGGCTGGTCGCGGCCCGAAGCTGAGGCCGTACACCACGATGGGGAAGAAGAGGCGGGCGCAGGTCGATCCGAACATGACCGCGTTCGAGGCCGCGTGGCGGAAGCTGACCAGCCATCCGATGTTCGCCCCGCTGCTGAGCGTCCAGGTCGGACCCGGGCAGCGTGCCGGTGTGCGGGCGGTGCTGGCCGAGGACGGCCAGCTCGTGGCGGCGAACGCGATCGCCGTGGTCGACTCGCGCGGCCTGATCCGGGCGAGCAAAGCCTGTCGGCTGGACGAGGACCAGTGGTCATGGGTGCTGGCGCACTGCCTGCTGCACCTCGGTTTCGGTCACCTCGCCCCAGATCGTCACGCCATCGACCCGGCGTACGGGGAGGTGGCCTGCCTCGCGGTGGCACGGTTCCAGCGGGCCGTCAAACTCGGCACCGAACCGGTGCTGCTGCCAGCCGAGCTTCCCAGTGTCGACGAGTCGGTTCTACTGCGGCAGTGGCGGCAGGCCGGCGTGCCGGCCGAGTACGCGGGCTGTGGCACCGGCGGCCACGGACCAGACCTGATCCCACCACCTCACAGCCCGGACCCGGCCGGCGCCAGTGCACCGGACTGGCCGGCACAGTTCGCGGTGGGCCTGTCCGCGGCGGCGACGGCGGCGGTGGACGTGGCGGGCGGGGCACGCACCTCACTGACCGACCCGGCCAGGCGCCGGCAACCGTGGCACCTGGCGATGGGCTGGTTCCTGTCGTCCTACCCGCTGCTCGGTGCGTTGGCGTCCCGATTCACCCTGGTCGCCGATGTCGAACTCGCGCGGGGCTGGGACATCACGATCGCCGCCGTCTCCCCGGTCGCGGGGGAGATCTACCTCAACCCCCTGCGAGACCTGTCGGACGAGCAGTGGCGGTTCGTGTTGGCGCACGAGATGCTCCACGCCGCACTGCGCCACGGTGACCGAACCGGTGGACGCGATCCGTACCTGTGGAACGTCGCGGCGGACTACGTCATCAACGGCTGGCTGATCGAGATGGGTGTCGGCGAACCGCCCGCCGGCCTGCTCCACGACCCGCAGTTGGCCGGGATGTCCGCCGAAGCTGTCTACGATCATATCGCCAAGGATCTACGCCGCCTCCGCAAACTGGCCACGCTGCGCGGCACCGGCCTCGGCGACGTACTCGGTGAACCCCTGCCATCCGGCGGCACACCCGGCTACGGAGTTGACCTGGACGACTTCTACCGGCGGGCGCTGCTGGCCGGCTACGCCTATCACCAGCGGGAAGGCCGGGGACACCTGCCAGCCGGACTCGTCGCCGAGATCCGGGTCCTGGAACAGCCGCCGTTGCCGTGGGATGTCCGGCTGGCCCGCTGGTTCGACGAGTACGTACCGTCGCCGCAGCGTGCCCGATCCTACGCCCGCCCGTCACGCCGGCAGGCGGGCACACCGAACATCCCGCGACCGGGCTGGCGGTGGCCCGAGGAACCGATACCCCGATGCACATTCGGGGTCGTGCTGGACACCTCCGGATCCATGAACCCCGAACAGCTCGGCAAGGCACTCGGCGCTATCGCCTCGTACGCCACCGCCCGTGACGTACCCGCAGCGCGAGTGGTCTTCTGCGATGCGCACCCCTACGACGCCGGGTACCTGCCGGCCGAACAGATCGCCGGCCGGGTACGGATCCGCGGACGCGGCGGCACCGTGCTGCAGCCCGGCATCCACCTGTTGGAGAACGCCCCCGACTTTCCGGCCACCGCACCGATCCTGCTCATCACCGACGGATACTGCGACACCGTACACATCCGCCGCCAACACGCCTTCCTCATCCCGGAAGCCGCCCGACTACCTTTCGCCCCCCGCGGCCCCGTCTTCCGACTACGGTAACGACAACCTGCCGATGACACCCAGCGACACCACCCGGATCGCTACATAGGCGTACGTCGATGTTAGGTCGATCGAGGTCCGCGTCGCGCCCGGGCACCGCGTCGAAGACGGAGATACCGCCGGCGTACGGCTCCTGAAGGCCGGTGATGCAGCGCGTGCGCGGTCATCGGCAGGTCGGACGCGGGACCTCCAAGATCTCCATCACGCTGCGGATCCGCTGCTGACGGTGGATGAGGGCGCCATTTCCGGCCTCGGTACCTTGATCCCAACTCATGGGGTGTCAGCGGGGCCGGGTTCGTCCCGCAAGAGGCTTGGCTTCCAACGCGGCACCGAGATGCCTTGAGCAAGAGTGGCCCACGCAACGCAACCTGTTCAACCGCCTACTCAGCGCCCTGCACCACTGCCTGGCCACCGGCGCCACCTACGACGAAGCCAAGGCGCTTCCCGTCGAGCGGGCGGCTACCGGTGCTCGGTCGCCCGCTTGAGAGCCTGACGCAGCGGAGCAAGCGGAGGCACACCAGACAAGCCCGCGTCATCGAGATAGAGCCGACAGGCGAGCCCGGCCGTTCGCGCCGGAGCGGCAAATGGGTCACAGCTATCTATCAAGATCGTCGGAGAGCCGACGAATCCCACAGCCTCCGCCTCAGCCTGGTCGGCCACCACACGGGTACTGAACTGCACTTCGGCCAGACCAACCTCGTCTAGGGCTTGACGCAAGATCACTGCGGCCCGCTCTTCGTTGGGGCAATCAACAACTACCAACAGCTGCACATCCACAACCCCATCATCGCCCCTCCCGGCGCCGAGCCGATCAGCCCGACAAGCACCTCTGCTTGACAGCAACGGTCGATCGGATGTCTTGCTACGGTCTGGTCGTGGAGTGGGGCACCTTCTGGGAAATCGTCGAGCACACTCGCGCTGTGGCGGGCAGCGACACCGAACGCGTTGCGCAGGTTCTCCTTCGCCGTCTTCGCGAGCTGTCGCCGGGCGAGATCGAAGAATTCCAGGAACACTGGGAACAGGCGCAGGACGGGCTCTTTCGCTGGCCGATCCAGGACGCCGCGACGCTGCTGCTGGGACCACTCGACGACGACGCTCTCTTCGCGGCGCAGGACTGGATTGTTTCCCACGGCAGGCGCACCACTCAGCACGTGCAGGACGACCCCGACAACCTTGTCGAACTGATGCCGGATCGGCACAACGCCCGCATCGACTGGTTCGGTGGCCTCGCGATGGAGGCACACATCGCCGTAACTGGCCGCTCCTTCGCCGTCGACGGTCCGGACAGCCCCGACGAGCCACTAGGAACCGCAGCCGACCTCACCGACGAGATCTCGACGCGGCAGCGTTTCCCCAGAGTCGCGGCCTACCTCGACGCCAACACTTGGATCAAACGCCCGTGGGAGAGCGCAGCCAGCTGAAAACGCTCCGCCGAGCACGACTTCCTCTGCTTGCTCGCCGTGACCGTCCGCGACCGGTGAACGCGCGCCGCGGCAGATCCAGATATCGATCATCGCCGGACGGCTACGGTACGACGGCTAATGACTATCCGGCATCCTTGATGAGGTGGCACATCTAGAGCCGTTCCTGAGATTCGTACACGAGCGCCGCGACGGGCTGCACTGCTACGTGGCCCGTGCCGATGAGACGGACATGCCGGGACCAGTGTGGCCGGGACTGTGGGAGCAGGACTATTCCGACGATGCGGGCCTGAATCCTTGGTGTCGATACGCGATCAACAACGCCGACGGTGAGGCCCTAGCGGTGTGGCGGGCACTGGCCTGGGAGCTGACCGCGGGTCGGAGCCGGTCCGCCATTCCCACCTACTACCGCGATGAGGCAGCTCAGCTGCGAGAAGTAGGCCGTGAGGCGGTGCAACTGGTCCGTTGGGAGTACGAGGTCGACGTCGAGCAACCCGAGTGGCTCACCGCGGACATCGGGTTCGTCCCGGCCCGCGCCTGCGTTCCGCTGTGGCCGGCGGCCGACCCGTGGCAACGAGAACACGCCGGCTTCGCCGGCCTATTCGCCTTGGCCAGCTTCCGGCACCTCACCGACCTTGCCCTGGCCGTAGCTGGCGACGCCACCTCGGAGATCACGCTGTTCGCCCTTCGCGATCCGGGCCGGACCCGCCTACTGGCCTCGACACTGAATCAGGCGCACCATCCTGACCTGGCCGAGATCCTGCAGCCCGGTGACATTTTCGTCGACCTAGCCGTGGTCCACGATCTTGTACCAGGCGGCGCCAGCTACCTCACCATCAAGACACCTGAAGCCACCGACAAGGTCGACCACCTGGCCGAGCACTTCAGTGAGACGTTTCGCCGCTATACGAACACCGCAGGCCAGGTCCATACCTTCGACGAGTTCCACAGCGCGATCGATGCTCTACTCGCCCCACCCCGCAGCATCGGAACCAGCTGACAACGACCCCTCAACCGCACACTGCCACTCTCACCAGGCGGCACATCAGGATGGCGGTGCCGGCAGCGCCGTTCATCCTCCGTCAAGGCGACCGGCGGCGAAGCACCTCCTCTACTGGTGGTCGACGGAGCGAACTTTGCCGACTTCGATGGCTTCGCCCACGAGTTCTCGAGACGAGGTGGCTCAACTCGAAGTGTTCAGGGCTGCGCTCGGTTACGACGCGACGGTCCGACGGTCCGACGGTTTGAGTACATCCTGCCTATCTGCCACCCGTCGAACCGCGCGGACTCCGGGCCAGGATCAGCGCCGCGCAGCAAGGCAGAGGCCGCACGCTCTCCGACGAGATCGTCGAGCACGGCGTCAACAGATCCCTCGACCGCATCGCCGCCTGGTCGCACCTTCGTCACCGCTACCGACTCGTTCCTGTTGGCACTGATGACCCGGCTGACGGTGCAGCCGCTGTCCGGCCCCAAGGCCACCCCGTCCTGTCGTACCCGCAGTCCATGATCCCGGTCGTGACGTACGGCGACGGCTGACTCTGCCGGCGGCGTGGTGATGGGAAAGTTCGGTGCGCGGCGGACGGGAAGGTCGAAGGGTGGCGAACGTGGACGATGTTGGGTGGGCGCGGCGAAGCATGGTGCGGGTGGTAGCCCCCGCCCAGCCTCGCAAGCTGGTCAAGGTGCCATTCGTGGAGCTGGCCGATGGGCGACTGCAGGGCGTGGTGTCCAGCGGGTCGGATGCCGCGCGGGTGTACGTTTCGTCGATCACGGCCAGCACCCACGCCTACCACTGCAGCACCAACAACAACCGGCCGTGCGGGGGCCTCCGCGGCGCTCCGTGCAAGCATTTGGAAACCCTGGCCAATGAGGCGGTGCTGCAGTACGGGTTCGATCGGGTGGCCCGATACCTGCGCGTCGAACCCGACGTTGCGGTGAACACGGGCGCGGCGCTGCTCCACAGCCTGGACGCGCGGCACGAGCCGAGCTCGGCAGCGGTGGTATTCAGCCGGTTTCTGCGTCACCTCTCCTACCTGGAGGTGCCCGGCAGCACCACGTCGCTACCCGAGCTGCACTGGTTCCCATCAACCAGGACGGCGCGCTGATGCACGGAACGCAGATCGCCGCCCTCACCGCAGGCCATCCGGCCGGGCTGACCGACGCCTTCCACCTGGTGGCAGGCGTCGATGCCGCCCTGACCCGAGGCCTGGCCCGGGTTGGCGACGAGGACGCTGCGGCGCTGGCCGGCCTGGCCGGGGCGGTGGCGACCACCCCGTTGGCGAATCTGGTCGCCGAGGCCGTCGACAAGATCATTGCTGGTTCGGGTGCCCAGGAGTATGTCGCTGCGCTCGCTGGAGCACGATCGGCGGTGCTCGGAGCGGTGCACGATGCCCTGCTCGGGCAGCTCGACGTCGCCTTGGGTCGCAGCCGCACGCCGTGGGTGCCGATACCGGCCGCCGTACCCGGCGAGGTGTCGCCGGCCCTGGCCGCCGCGCGCGCGTGGTTGTCCGAGGTGGCGGTAGCCGGGTGGCGCGGCGTTGACCACGAATTGGTGGCGGGCGCCGGGTCGGTGGTTGAGGCGGCGCTGGCCGTACCTGAACTGCGGCGGCTCGCGGTGCTGCTTGACGGCCTCGCCGCCGAGCTACGCGCCTGCGTGCCGGTCGCCATGATGTCCCAGGTGCCACAGCGCCGCTGGGCTGACCTGTGGTCCCGTGGTGTGCTGCTCGCCCAGGACACCGCCGCCGGCGATGCTGCCCTCAGCGTCACCGAACGGGTCTCGGGGCGGTTGCTGCCGCTGGCGGTGGATGTGCACGAACACGACACCGCGGTGCAGTTCCAGGTGCACGCGCTTCTCGAGCCGGCCGATGGCGGGTCGACCCGACTGGTCCGTACGGCGGTGGGTGCCGCGAAGGTGGACAGCATCGTTGGTCCGGCGCTGTGGCGGCTGCTGCCGGCGCAGCCCGTCCTGCTGGCGGCGCTGGCGCAGCGACGCGGTGTGCTGGTGGCCGACGTGCCGATCCGGGGCGCGGACATGCCCTGGCGGGACGACCGGGCACGGCTCGACGAGCCGGTCGACCCGTTCGCTGCGGCACGGGTCCTGCTGCCGGATGCCCTGGCGGCGGCACCGCATCCGGTAGACCGGCACCCGGCTGGGATCGCCGAGCCCGTCCTGCTCGAGGGGTACGCCGTCAGCGGCCAGGAGGGTCGGCTCACGGTGGAACTGGACGGCCACCGGCTCGCCGTGACGGTAGACCGGCTGCCCTCCTGTGGTCCGCTCACCCCGGAGCTGGTCGCTGCCTCGTCGGCCTGTCTCGGGCTGCTGCGGTGGGATGCCGGCCGGTGGCTGCTGCAGCCGATGGCGGTGCAGGCCACCGTCAAGCGCAAGATCGTCGCTGTGCATACCGGCGACTGGGCGTGCGGGGTCACCGACGCGAAGGTCGCGAAGGCCGAAGCGAAGGCGGGCGACGCCGTGACGGTGCTGCGGGAACGGGCGGGACGGTTGCTGCGCCGATGACCCTCCCCCATCACGACCGTGCCGACGAGAACCGGCGGCAGGTGCTCTACTGGCGGCTACTGGCCAGGCTCTTCGACCCGACCGAACAGCCCACGCTGGAAGCGGCGAGCCTGGCCGTGGTCGAGGACCTGGGGCTACCCGGCGCGCTGCTGGACCCGGCTGTCTCGGTGGACACTGTGATCCAGCGTTACCCGTCGCTCGCCGCGGAGTTGCGTGGCCTGCTCACCGCCGCCGAGCACGCACCAACGGCCGACGACGCTGCCACACCGGAACCCGGCCCAGCCGAGGTGCGGCGGGCCGCGCTGGTGTCGAAAGTGCTGCTCAACGTGTTCGCCGCCGATACCGGGCCGGTCAACGCCAGCCAGCTCGCCCGGTGGCAGTCCGACGCCGGCTGGTTCGAGCAGGCGCTCGGCGCCGAGCCGGGCGAGCTACGCCGGCAGGGCGGAACGGGGTTGGGCGGCACCCTCGCCGCGCTGGAGGGCGACCTGGTCCGCCGGATGCACCTACGCGAGGTGCTCGCCGACCCGGTGCTGGCCCGCCAGCTCACCCCGAGCATGTCGCTGATCGAGCAGCTGTTGCGAGACAAGGCGAACCTGTCCGGAGTGGCCCTCGCCAACGCCAAGGCGCTGATCCGTCGGTTTGTCGACGACGTCGCCGAGGTGCTGCGCACACAGGTGGAGCAGACCAGCGTCGGGACCATCGACCGGTCGGTGCCGCCGAAGCGGGTGTTCCGTAACCTCGACCTGGATCGCACCATCTGGCAGAACCTGACCAACTGGAGCCCCGAGGATCAGCGGCTCTACGTCGACCGCCTCTACTACCGGCACACCGCCCGCCGTACGACGCCGGCTCGGCTGATCGTGGTGGTGGACCAGTCCGGCTCGATGGTCGACTCGATGGTCAACTGCACGGTCCTGGCGTCAATCTTCGCCGGGCTACCCAAGGTGGATGTGCATCTGATCGCGTACGACACGCAGGCGCTGGACCTGACCCCGTGGGTGCGCGACCCGTTCGAGGTGCTGCTGCGCACCAAGCTGGGCGGCGGCAACGACGGTCCGGTCGCCATGGCGCTGGCCCGTACCAAGATCGCCGAACCACGGAACACCGTCATGGTGTGGATCTCGGATTTCTACGAGTTCGACCGTTCGCAGCCCCTGCTCGACGGTATCGAGGCCGTACACCGCTCCGGCGTGCGATTCATCCCCGTCGGCTCAGTCAACAGCTCCGGCCAGCAGAGCGTCAATCCCTGGTTCCGGCAACGCTTCAAGGACCTGGGCACCCCCGTGATCTCGGGTCACATCCGCAAACTCGTCTTCGAGCTCAAGAGCTTCCTCACCTAGGAGTCCAACCCCTCATGTCCGAGATGCTGCGTGCCCCCGTCGAGGTCAAGTACGCCGACGAACTCGACTACCTGGCGTCGGTCGACACCGATCCGAAGCCGTTTTCCTGGCGGCTCAGCCCACGCATGGTCCGGCTGTTCGTCCTCGGCTCCGAACGCGCCGACGGCCTGGACCGGGTGATCCCGCAGAAGTGGTTCGGCGACCGCAGCTTCGTCGAGCGCAGCATCGTCACCCTGGCCTCTGACCGGGGTCTGCTGCTTCTCGGTGATCCTGGCACCGGCAAGAGCTGGCTGGCCGAGCTGTTGGCCGCCGCGATCTGCCGCAACTCCACGCTGGTGGTGCAGGGCACCGCCGGCACCACCGAGGACCACATCAAGTACTCGTGGAACGTGTCCATGGTCATCAGCCAGGGGCAATCCCGGAAGTCGATGATCCCGTCACCGATCATGACCGCGATGGAACAGGGCGTTGTCGGCCGCTTCGAGGAGCTGACCCGCTCCACCAGCGACGTGCAGGACGCGCTGATCTCCATCCTGTCGGAGAAATACGTGTCGATCCCGGAGCTGGACCACGACAACATCGTCTTTGCCAAGCCGGGCTTTTCCATCATCGCGACCGCAAACAGCCGCGATCGCGGGGTCAACGACCTGTCCTCAGCGCTGAAACGACGATTCAATTTCGTCCGGATCCCGGTGGTGACCAACAAACGCAGCGAGGCAGAGATCGTCCGGTTCCGCACCGAGGAACTGCTGCGCCGGCACCGCATCGAGGTGGAGGTGCCGCCCACCCTGCTGGACATCCTGCTGCAGAGCTTCGCCGACCTGCGTACCGCTGCCGCGGGGGCGACCAGTGACGACGAGAAGCTCGAGTCGGCGCTGTCCACGGCGGAGCAGATCGGTGTGTTGGAGGACGCAATCCTACACAGCCAGTTCTTCGGTGATCGGGCGCTGCGTGCCGAAACCCTGGCCGGGTCGATGATGGGGTCGTTGGCCCGGCGGAGCCCGGAGGACCTGGCGATCCTCAACAAGTACCTGCACGGGGTGGTGGAGCCTCGGGCCAAGCAGGACGGCGGTGGTTGGGAGGGCTTCCTCGACGGTGGCCGCCAGGCGATCGCCGCGTTGTCGTGACCGCGCCCGTTGCAGGTGGTCCCTTCGCTGGTCTGCGCCACCAGCTCACCGCAGCCGCCACTGCCTTCGCCGACTCTCCGGACACCCTCGCCGGCATCCTCGCGGGCATGATTGACGACGTCGACCGGGCCCTCGCCGTGCCGCTGGAGATCTTCCCGGTCTGCCACCACTCGCCGGCCTCCGCGCTGGCCGTGGTGCGCCGGCTGCGCGAGAAGCAGCCCCAAGTGATCTATCTGGAACTCTGTGAGGACCTGCGACCGCTGCTCGGCGAACTGGGTAACTGCCGGCTTCCGGTGGCGGTGCAGGCGTTCGCCTCCGAGCTGGATGGCCACCCGAGCGAGTGGGGTCCGCTCAGCATCGTCGCACCGCTCACCGAGGCCTCTGCCGAATACCAGGCCATCGTGTACGCCCTGGAGACACCCGGGGTCGAGCTGGTGCTGGTGGATCGTTCCACCGACCACGTCTTCCAGTGGCTGCCCCGCACCCCGGAGGCCCAGCCAGACGGCGCCGTCCAGGCGGGCGAGGAGGGCGGCCGGCCCGGCGACGACGCTGCCCTGCACGGCGACGCGGTGGGGGTGGAAGTCGGTGACCTGCGCCCCGGCTTCGCGGAACTGGAGGCGTACCTGCTGCACCATGGCAAGGTGCGGCACTGGTCGGAGTGGTGGGACCAGTACGTCGAGCAGCCCCTCGCCGACGCGGATCATGACACCTACCGGCAGGTGATGGTCCTCATCGGCAGCCTGTTCCGCCGGCTGCGCCCGACTCACTCCGAGCGGCTGGACCGCGACGAGGACCGGGAGCGGTACATGTGGACGCGGATGCGCGAACACCTCGCCACCTCCGGCGTTGACCCTGGTCGCTGTCTCTACATTTGCGGCGCCTTTCACGCCGCCAGTCGGGTTGAGCAGTTCGGCCTCGCCTCCGATGCCCCCGGCTACGAAATCAGCCCCCGCACCGGCACCCGCTGGCGGTACGGGCTGATCCCATCCAGCCATTCCGCCATTGAGGCGCAGTTCGGCCTGGCCCCCGGCTCGGTCTCCATCGCCGCGGCGACCTGGACGAAGGCACTGAAACGCTCGGGTCTCACCCCGTACCGCCTGGAGGGGCAGCGCGGCACCCGCACTCGCGGCCGGGACGGACGGGACACCGCCGCACCTGCCACCGGTCCCACCGACCGGCTCTCCAGCTTTCTCACCGCACCACCCGAGCTCAACGGCATCGACGAGGCGGAGCTCCGTGGCTGGTGTGTCGACATCGTCCGGCTCGCCCGACGCAACGGCTACCTAGCCAGCACCGCCGACGCGATCGCCGTCTACGAGACCTCTACTCTCCTCGCCGGCCTACGCAACCGGACCCGCCCCACCCCATACGACTTCACCGACGCGGCGGTCACCTGCATCGAGAAGGACGTCGTCCCCGGCCGGCGGGATGTCCGCCGGCTCTGCGAGATCCTGCTCGGCGGCGACCGAGTCGGCCGGGTCGGCTACGAGGCCCTCCCACCGCTGGCCCGCGACGTCCTCGAACGTCTCCGCCCACTCGGCTTGGACCTGCAAAAACGGACTGTCCAGCGGGCCCTGCTCGACCTACACGCCGACTCCCGGCTGGCGCCCTGTTCCGATCTGCTCTGGATGCTGCGCTACCTGCTCCCGCACGATGCGGTTCGTCCCATCATGGGAGAGCGGCGGCTGGGCCACCGATCCATCCAGGAGAGTTGGGATGTCGCGCTCGGCCGCAACCAACGGGCCCTGATCGAGCTGGGCTACGAGGGCGTCACCGTGGAACAGGTGCTGGAGCAGCGGCTGCGTCGTGCGGTACGGGGGCCGCAGGCGACCGCTGCCGGGGCTCTGGCTGCCATCGAGGACGCTATTCGGCTGCTCGGCAGTCCCCGTCTGATCGGCGAACTCGGTACCCGGGCCGTGGAGTTGCTCGCCACCGAACGCACTGTCGACGACGCCCCGGACGTGCTGCGCCGCATCCGCCGGCTCCTCACCCACCACCGTGCCACTGCGACGGCTCTGCCAGCCTGGTGCGAGGCGTTCGTGGCCGCCGGCTACACGCACTACTGCACGCTGCTGCCGAGCGCGTTCGTCGACGAGCAGGCTGGGGTCCGGCAGGTCGGCGCCATGCTCGGCTTCCTGTTCAGCATGGAGAACCTGGCGTTGTCCCTCGGCTGCGATCGCACGCAGCTCGAACTCGCCGTTGCCCAGGCACACCCGGAGGCACCCGCCAAGGTGGCCCTGCACTGGGCAGCCCGACACCAGCTGGGTTTGCTGCCCCTCACCGAGTTGCGCGACTGCTGCGCCGAGTTGCTGGCCAACCCACTGGTGGTGCCGATCTTCCCGCAGTATCTCTCCGGCTTCGTACAGGCCCTCGACCCGGTACCCGGGCTGGCGTCGTTCGTCGTCGAGCTGATGTCGACGGCCTTCGCTCAGCTGCCCGACCCAATCCTGCTGCCCTGGCTGCCCACTCTCATCACCACGCTGCGCGAGCACGGCCAGGAGCTGGTGCCACTGCTGATCCGCGAGGCGGCACACACCTTCCCCGGCACCCTGCCCGCGCTGGACAGCTGGGAGCCGCCCTGGGTCAAAGCCACCCCAGCGCCGGCGCCTCCGATCGTGCCGGCGGGGCCCGTCGTCGGTCTGCTGACCGGCCATCCCGATTCCGTTGACGCGATCGCCGGGCTGCTTGGCTGCTCCAACCCGTGGCAACGGCACGCCCAACCCGGTCGCATCGAGGTAGTGGCACTGCTCGCCCGGCACCCGGATACCGCCGCAGCCGTGGTGGACCTCCTGTTGGTAGATCGGACAACTGCCGTAGTAGCGCAGAGGTAAGAAGCGCATGCATGCCGTGGACCTGAGGTCATGGCCGTGCTTCTAGCGCGGCCGACAACATGTCCGGAGGGTACGCCGGAGGCTGTCCAGCAGGTGGTGGGCAGGCGACAGACCCCGCGAACACTCGTGCTCGAACCGCGCGGCGATCCCGCACCGGTCCTGCTGGCGGGATCCTGTTGGTGGCCAGTGCCAGAATGCGATGCCCACCCGGGCGACCGCACGACACTGATCCGCGCTGCCCTGAACCGCGCCGCCGACGAGGACGACTACCTCGACTCCGACTACGCCTGCAAAGCGATCGCCGCAGCTGCCACTCTTACCGCACAGCTGCCCGGGGGCCAACCGATCGACTCCCCGTACGCGCCGGAGTTTCTGCGCGGCGGCAACCGCCTGAAGGTGCCCGAGGATCTGGCGGCACTTGCGGTACGCGCCATCGACCGGATCATGGCTGACGACTCCGAATGGCGCGACCTCTGGCAAGACGCCACTGACGGAGATACCAATGCCGCCTTCGACGCCGTCCATGGCCTTCGTACGGCCCTATCCGCGGTGCGGGAAGGCGCGTGACACATTCAGCGGTCTGGACACCGACGCCCGCGTGCCCTCGCTCCGAGCAGAAGGGTATTCGATCCGCCATCGTCGCCGGATACCCCACTCCCCTGCCGACCCCGGACGAGCTGACCGTGCGCTGCCTGGAGAACCCGAAAGCACGGTTCGGCTGTATGACCGGTACTCCCGGATGAGTGCGGCGCCGGATTCTCTGTCGAGCTCGAAGCGGTTGGGATGCGGTGGCGCCAGCACGACCGGGAATGTATCTGATGCGCGACGATTTCTCTCTTCGGCGGCCCAACGAAACAGGGGATACATAACGGTTTGGCTGCCGGATCTGCGACACCACTCTGACGATTCCGGTATCGCGGGTGGCGCTGCCCGTCCACGCGCACCAGAAGTACGGGAACGCGCCGGGATGGGTTGCGACGCAGCGTGCCACCCCGGCGAGGTCCACGGTGTTTGGTTGTTCGGCTGGCCGCCCACCCCTGCCGTCTCCGGCCGCACCGAGGACGTGCGCGGCCCGTGCCGCTGGGGACTCTGTCGGTCGCCACCGCTATGGTTCCGTCGCTGCCCCGCCAGGAGGTGCGTTCGCACTGGTGGCGTTGCCAGCCGCTCCGGCGGCTGGTGCATGCTGTCACACGTCGCGCGGCCCGGTAGCAACCGTTTCGTTGAGCAGGAGGTTCGTGAGTGGGCAGCACCCGTAGCTTGGAACTCGTAGCCGGTGGGTCCGGGAAGTTCTGGGAGGTCACCCGCGAAGGCCGGGAGGTGGTCGTCCGGTACGGCCGGATCGGCACGACCGGCCAGACGACCACCAAGAGCCTGACCACTGAGGACGCGGCCGCCGTCTACGTCGACAAGCTGATCGCGGAGAAGCTGCGTAAGGGGTATCTCGAACCGAGCACCGACTCACCGCAACCGTCCGCCGCCACCCCCGTCGCCTCGGCGACGACGGTTGTCGGGGGCCACCAGGAGGGTGAGCTGGTCGCGGCGGAGGGCGCTGCCTCCGCGGTGCCTGCCATCAACGAGGACGCCTTCGTCGTGCCGCCGTCGTGGCGCCGCAACCTCTTCCCCCGTCGAGGGGCTACCGGTGCGGCGGTGCGCAAGCCCGACCTGGCCTCCCGCGCCAAGGGGGTGGCGCTGCTTGACAAGCTCTCCGGGCACATCGAGCAGGCCCTTCGGCACACCCAGACCGAGCCGGAGGTGGCCGCGGCCGGCCTCCAGCAGCTGGCTGGAAGCCCGTCCCCGCTGGGGGCGGCTGCGGTCGCCGCCGCCGTGGTGGACAGATTCACCTGGCGCGAGCGGGACGAGCCGCGGGGGCTCGCCGACCTGTGGCTGGCCGACCACGGTCTTCCCTTCGCCGTGGCGGCGGCGGTCGAACTGCTGTCGCTGGGCTGGAACTGCGGCAGCCGCCACCAGTCGGGAGCCACCCCGATTCACCACCTGCACCCGGACGAGATTCGGTCGTGGTGGGTGCACGAGCCCGGGCTGACGATCGCCGGACGGGTCCGAGCCGCGCTCGCCGTCGCACCGGACGACCGGTATGCCGACGCCCTGGCTGCCCTCGGCCCGTTCCGGGAAGGCACGCTGCACCAGCAGGTGGCGGCGGCGTTTCTCGCACCCACCGAGACCGACTGGCACGACGAGACCGTCGCGGCCGTCTCCGCCGCCGGCAACCGAGTTCTGGCGACGATCCTCCTGACCGTGGTGACCTCCCCGACGCACGTCGCCCAGGCCGTTGACCACTCCCAGGACCATTCTGTCCTCCCGTCGGCGGCACTGCTCTACTCGTTCGTGGCCGGTGCCGGCCCGGTCGCGGCACCCACGCTCGCCGCCTGGCTCGACGACGCGTACGCCGATGCCGACATTAAGCGCCGGCTGCTCGCGGCGTTGGCCGCGTTGCCGGGCGACGAGGCGTTCCAACTGCTGCTCGACCGGTGCGACCAGAAGTACGTGCCAGCTGCCCTGCTGGACGCCGCCGGACGGTTTCCCGTCCGTGGGCTTCGGCTGCTCGCGGGAAGCGGACGGCGCGGTGTGGGTGACCTGCTGCGGGCGCACGTGCTCGCCAACCCCGAGCTGGCCGAGCGGATGCTACCGACGCTGCCGGACGACACGGCGGGGCGGATTCGCGCCGTCCTGGCGGCGACGGTCGCGGTCACCGAGGCATCCGCGGATGCCCTTCCCAACCTGCTCGTCCGTCCGCCCTGGATCGTCAAGCGGCCGGCCCGCCGACCGATCGTCGTTGACGGCCTGGTTTGCCGGGACGAGCCGACGATGGTGTGGGGCGCTGGCGAGCGCGAGGCGTGGCGTGACGACAGCGGCCACCACCGGGCCTGGTCCAATCGCAACCGCAGCTGGGAGTCGCTGACGGCACGGGTGCGCGACGGCCAGGCGACCTGGTGGGAGGCGGCTGACTTCTTTGTTCGCGCGCCCGACGAGATCGCCCGCCCGCTGATCAGCGGCTGGCGTCCGCAGGACCTGTGGGGCGGCGGATCGTGGATGCGCATCGTGGTGGGCCGTTTCGAACTCGACGCCCTACCTGCCGCCCTCGACGCAGCCCGGCGCAGCCCGGTGACGATAGCCGGAACGCTGCTGCCGTACGCGGCCCCGGAGATCGCGGTCTTGATGGTCGACTGGCTTGGCCGGCTCAAGTCGACCCGGGCGACGGTACTGGCCTGGTTGACCCGGCACACCGCGGTGGCCGCCCGGGCACTGGTCCCGCCGGCGCTGGGCCGGCCCGGAGCCGAACGGCGCCAGGCCGAGCGGGCGCTGTGGGCGTTGGCTGGCAACGGGCACGCCGACGACGTCCGCACGGCCGCGAAGGAGTATGGACCAGCGGCGGCTGAGGCGATCGACGAGTTGCTGGCCGTCGACCCGCTCGATGCGCTGCCGGCAAGGATCCCGAAGCTGCCGGACTGGGCAGACCCGGGCCGGCTGCCCCGCATCCAGCTGCGCGACGGATCGGGTGTCCTGCCGCTGCCGGCCGCCGGCCACGTGATCACCATGCTCGCGATGTCGCGCCCCGACGATCTGTACGCTGGTGTCGCGGTCGTCAAGGACATCTGTGAGCCGCGCAGCCTCGCCGACCTCGCCTGGGCGCTGTTCCAGAACTGGCAGGCCGCGGGTACCCCGTCGAAGGAGAGTTGGGTGCTCGACGCGCTCGGGCTCGTCGGCGACGACGAGACCGTGCGCCGGCTCGCGCCGGTGATCCGGGCCTGGCCCGGCCAGGGTGGTCACACGCGGGCGGTCGCCGGCCTCGATGTACTCGCCGCGATCGGCACCGACGTGGCGCTGATGCATCTGCACGGTATCGCGCAGAAGGTGAAGTTCAAGGGCCTCAAGGAGCGGGCCAACGCCAAGTTTCGCGAGGTCGCGGCCGAGTTGGGGTTGGCGCCGGATCAGCTCGCCGACCGGCTCGTACCGGACCTGGGGCTCGGAGCGACGGGCAGCCTCACCCTCGACTACGGCCCGCGGCAGTTCGTGGTGGGCTTCGACGAGCGTCTCAAACCGTATGTGCGGGACGCTGACGGCAAACGGCGCAAGGATCTGCCGAAGCCCGGCGTCAAGGATGACCCTGTCCTCGCGCCCGCTGCCTACCAGCGGTTCGGCGGGCTGAAGAAGGACGTCCGTACCATCGCCAGCGAGCAGATCCGCCGGCTGGAGCAGGCGATGGTGACGCAGCGGCGATGGACGGGCGCCGAGTTCCGTCAGCTCTTCGTGGGGCACCCACTGGTGTGGCACCTGGTACGGCGGTTGGTGTGGGGGCGGTACGACGAGCGGGGCGAGCTGGTCGGCGCCCTGCGGGTGGCCGAAGACCGGACGTTCGCCGATGTGGACGACGACCCGGTGTCGCTTCCCGACGACGCCGTGGTCGGTGTCGCCCACCCGGTGCAGCTGGCCGATGCCGTGGCCGCCTGGGGCGAGGTGTTCGCCGACTACGAAATTCTGCAACCGTTCCCGCAGCTCGGCCGGGACGTACACACGCTGGCCGAGACGGAGCTGACAGCGCACCGGCTGACCCGGTTCGAGGGGATCACCGTGCACGTGGGCAAGCTCCTCGGCCTGGAGCGCCGTGGGTGGCACCGGACGTCGCCGGAGGACGGCGGCGTCCAGGGCTGTGTCGAGCGCGAACTGCCGGGTGGGGGTGCCGTCGTGATCGGGCTCGACCCGGGCATCGTCGTCGGCCTGGTGGACGAGTTCGTCGACCAGAAGCTGGACGAGATCTGGGTGCGGCGCGCCCAGGACAGGCGCTGGGACAACGAACGGGTGGCGTCGTTCGGCGACCTGGACCCGGTTTCCGCTTCCGAAATCATCCGTGACCTTGAGGAGATCACCGAATGAGCGCGGGTAGCGGGCGAACGGCGGGCGCGGTGGGCGCCGACGGCGGCGCGACGCCACGGGTGCAGCGGCCGCCGGCCGAGGTGCGCTACGCCGACGAGTTGGCGCGGCTGCGCGCCGAGGACACCGCGGAGCGGCCGCCCGGCTGGGCGCTGAGCCTGCAGGCGGCCCGGCGGTTCATTCTCGGTGACGAGCGGGCCGGCATCCGTCGCAAGTTCGTCGGTGACCCGTCGCTGATCGACCGCGCCCTGGTCACCCTCGCCACCAGTCGCGGCCTCATGCTCGTCGGCGAGCCGGGCACCGCCAAGTCGCTGCTGTCGGAGCTGCTGGCCGCCGCGGTCAGCGGAGATTCCACATTGACCATTCAGGGCGGCGCAGCGACAACCGAGGATCAGATCAAGTACTCGTGGAATTATGCGCTGCTTGTCGCCGAGGGTCCGTCCCGGCGGTCCCTGGTGCCGGCGCCGCTGTTGCGGGGCATGGCGGAGGGCAGGGTGGTCCGGTTCGAAGAGATCACCCGCTGTCCCCTGGAGGTGCAGGACTGCCTGCTGTCGCCGCTGTCCGACCGGGTGCTCGCGCTGCCGGAGCTGACCGGCGACGACGCGATGGTCTTCGCCCAGGAGGGATTCAACATCATCGCCACGGCGAATACCCGTGACCGCGGTGTCAACGACATGAGCTCTGCGCTCAAGCGGCGGTTCAACTTCGAGACGGTCTTCCCGATCGCCGACTTCGACACCGAACTGACGCTGGTCGTCGCCGAGGCGGGCGAGCTGCTCCGTCGCTCCGGGGTTACCGTCGAGCCACGGCGCGACGTTCTCGAGGTGCTGGTTACCGCCTTCCGCGAGCTGCGCATCGGCCAGACGTCCCGCGGCGACGCGATGGAGCGCCTGTCGGCCGTGATGAGCACCGCTGAGGCGGTGTCGGTCGCCCACGCCGTCGGGCTACGTGGCTGGTTCCTGCGGGGCGAACCGGGCACGGCCGCCGATCTCGTGTCGTGCCTCGCCGGCACGGCCGCCAAGGACAACCCGGACGACCTGGCCCGGCTGCGGCGCTACCTCGAGCAGCAGGCCAGTCGGCACGCCGGCGGGCAGTGGAAGGAGCTGCACACCGCCCGGCACCTGCTGCCCGGCTGATGGGAGCCACCTTCATCGGCGTGCGCCACCACAGCCCGGCCTGTGCCCGGCTCGTCGCCGAGACAATCTCGGCACTACGGCCGGCGTACGTGCTGGTCGAAGGACCAGTCGACATGAACGGCCGGCTCGACGAACTGCTACTCGGGCACGAGCTGCCCGTCGCGGTCTTCACAAGCTACCGCGATGCGGAACGGCAGCATGCCTCCTGGGCGCCGTTCTGCGCGTACTCCCCGGAGTGGGTCGCGCTGACCACGGGCCGCGAGGTGGGTGCCCAGCTGCGCTTCATCGACCTGCCCGCCTGGCATCCCGCATTCGCCGGCCGGCGTAACCGCTACGCGGACGCTGAGCAGCGGTACGCCGAGGTGATGGAGTCGCTGTGCCGCACGTTCGCGGCCGACAACGTCGACGCGTTGTGGGACCACCTGTTCGAGGTCCCCCCGGCCGACGGCCTCGCCGAGCGGCTCGCCGTCTACTTCGACCTGGTCCGCGGCGAGTCGACGGCCGGTCCGGAGGACGCCGCGCGGGAGGCGTACATGGCCCGGTGGGTGCGGGCGGCCGTCGCCGACGCCGGGGACCGGCCGGTCGTGGTCGTCACCGGCGGGTTTCACCGGCCGGCACTTATCCAGCTCAGCGCCACCAGCGACAGCGCCCCGGTCGACCTCGGCTGGCCGCAGACGCCGGGGCTCCCGGCCACAGCGGCCGGCGGCAGTTACCTGGTGCCGTACTCGTTCCGCCGGCTCGACGCCTTCGACGGCTACCAGTCCGGGATGCCGTCGCCCGACTACTACCAACGGCTCTGGGACACCGGCCCGGAGTCCGCCGCGGACCAGTTGATGGCCGCGGTGGTCGGGCGGCTGCGGGAACGGCGGCAGACGGTGTCGACGGCGGACCTGATCGCGGCGCGAGTCTCGGCGGAGGGGCTCGCCCGGGTACGCGGCCACCGGCACCTCGCCCGGGTCGACGTTCTCGACGGGTTGGCCGCCACCCTGGTCAACGAGGCGCTCGACGTACCCCTGCCCTGGTCGACCCGGGGCACCCTGCGCACGGGCACCCATCCCGCGATAGTCGAGATGGTCGCCGCCCTCAGCGGCGACCGCGTCGGCCGGCTGCATCCGTCGACCCCACTGCCGCCGCTGGTGCACAACGCCGAGGCCGATCTGGAGCGGCACGGGCTCGACCGGCCCGGCGACGTACGCCTGAAGCTGACCGACCCGACCGACCTGAAGCGCAGCCGGATCCTGCACCGGCTGCGAGTCCTGCGGATCCCCGGCTTCACCCGACACGCCGGCCCCACCACCGGGATCGACCCGGTCCTGGACGAGGAGTGGAGCATCTGCGCCGATGACAACCGCCTGCCGGCCCTGATCGAGGGCGGCGGCTACGGCCGGACGCTCGAAGAGGCAGCGGCCTCGGTGCTGGCGGATCGGATCGCCGCCGCCCGAGGTGACATGGAAAAGCTGGCCGCCGCCTTGTTCGACGCGGCCCTGTGCGGCAGCGACCAAGTCTCCGACCGGGTGCTACACGGGGTCACCGGGGCGGTCGCCGCCGCACCCGAGGTGGCACCCGTCGGCCGGGTGCTGGCGGTCGTCCTCGCGTTGTGGCGCCACGACCATCTGCTGGGCACCGCTCGCACCGAAACGCTGGGCGTGGTCGTCAAAGCCGGGGTAGAGCGGGTCCTGTGGCTCGCCGAGGGGGTTTACGGCGGGGCGGCGCCAGCCCAGCCGGCGCGGATCGACGCGCTGGTGGCAGCCCGCGATGCCCTCGTGCACGCCCGGTCCGCCCTCGGGCTCGACCGCGAAGCGGCCCTGGCCGTGGCAGCCCGGATCGCCAGCAACGCGGACGTGCCGCCGGACCTCCGCGGGGCGGCGTTCGGCTTCGCCTGGTCGCTGGGCGCCCAGGTCGAGCCGGTACGCGCCGTGCGCGGCGCGTTCGCCCCGGGATCGGTCGGTGACTGGCTCGCCGGGATGTTCGCGCTGGCCCGGGAGGAGGTCCTCGCGGCCGACGGCGTCCTCAACCTGCTCGACGAGCTGCTCAGCGGGATGGGTGAGCAGGAGTTCCTCGTCGCCCTGCCGGCGCTGCGTCAGGCGTTCGCGTATTTCCCGCCCCGGGAACGCGAGACGATCGCCCGGCACGCGCTCGCCCGGCGCGGCGTCGCCGGGTCGGGCCGGGCGCTGCTGCGGCTGCCCATCGCACCCGACGTGGTCGCGGCCGGCCGCGCCCTCGACGAGCGGGTCGACGCGCTGCTCGCCCGGGAAGGACTGATGGGCACGTGACCGATCCCGAGTTGGAACGGTGGCGGCTCGTGCTCGGCGAGCCCGGCGACGCCGCCCTCGGCTGCCGATCGCTCGCGGCCGAGACCACGGCCCGCGACGCCGCACTGGAATGGCTGTACGGACGCGACGAGGAACTCGGTCGCCGGGGCGTACGCCGCGCCGGCAGCCGGTCCGGCGGCGACGGTCCCCCGATGCTATCCACAGTGGACTGGCTCGACGATATCGCCCGACTCTTCCCCCGCGAAACCATCGAGCGACTGCAGCGCGACGCGGTGGAGCGGTACGAAATCCACGACATAGTGACCGACCCCGCCGTCCTGGAACGTGTGGAGCCCAACCAAAGCCTGCTCAGAGCGGTGCTGCGCACGAAGCACCTGATGAACCCGCAGGTCCTGCGGCTGGCCCGGCGCATCGTCGAAGCGGTCATCCGCCAACTCATGGACAAGCTGGCGACCGAGGTGCGGGTGGCCTTCACCGGCGCACGGGCCCGGCGGCCGAGCCGGTTCCGGCAGGCACGCAACTTCGACGTCCGGCGCACCATCAACGCCAACCTCGGCCACTACCAGCCCGCAGACCAGCGGCTGTTCATCGAGACGCCATACTTCTTCTCGCGCACCCGCCAGCACATCGACCAGTGGCAGGTGATCCTGCTCATCGACCAGTCCGGGTCGATGGCCGACTCGGTCATCCACTCCGCGGTCACCGCCGCCTGCCTGTGGGGACTGCCCGGCGTCCGCACCCACCTGGTCGCGTTCGACACCGACATTGTTGACCTGACCAGCGATGTCGACGACCCGGTCGAGCTGCTGATGAAGGTCCAGCTCGGTGGTGGCACCAACATCGGCCGCGCGGTCGACTACGCCGCGCAGCTCATCGAGCAGCCCCGGCGGGCCATCGTCGCGCTGATCACGGACTTCTACGAGGGCGGGTCGGAGGAGCGGCTCATGCGTGTCGTGAGCGGCCTGGTCGAACAGGGCACCAAGGTGCTCGGGCTGGCCGCGCTCGACGAACAGGCCAACCCGGTGTACGACCGCGCGGCCGCGCAACGCCTCGCCGACGTCGGCGCGTCCGTCGGCGCGATGACACCGGGCGAACTCGCCACGTTCGTCGCCGAGCAGGTGGGCCGATGAGCGCACCCCCCGCCACCACCCGCGGCGACCTGCTGGCCCTGACGCCCGATTCGCTGGCCGCCCTAGCCAACCGAGGGCTCGTCAAGCGGGCCACCAAGGAGCTCGACCAGGCCGGGCCGGCCGTCACCGTGGACGGCGACGGCACCGTGCGTGGCACCTTCCCCGACGGCACCGCCGCCAGCCTGCCAACCGGCGGCCTCGACGTTGGCGCCTGCTCCTGCGACGCCACCACGGTCTGCCGCCACCTCATCGGACTCGTCCTCGCCTACCAGCGGCAACAAACCGCTGCCAGCTCGCTCGCCGACCCGGGCTCGCAGCCGTGTTCCCCGACCGACGTTCCGTCCGCAGCACCGCCGAGCACCGGCACCGGCCAGGCCGCCTGGTCACCGGGCTCGTTCACCGACGAGCAGCTCACCGGCCGCATCGGCGCCCGACTGATGGCCGCCGCCCGCCGGGTGGCGCGTGCCGGATACCTGGCCCGGGTACGCCGCCCCACACCCACCGACCCCGTCCCCACCGTCGAACTGGGCTCGGTCACCGTACGCTTCCTCGTCCCCCACGACCTCGGCTTCGTACACACCGACGCCGTCGCCGGCACCCGCGACGACGTGGTCGCACTCGCCGTGTGGGCGTTCCGGGTCGCGGACGAGCGCGCGCCCAGCCTGGCCGAGGCGCGGGTCGAGGTCGGCGGCCCGGCCAACGACAACGGCAGCGGCTCAGGGCTCGAGGCGACGCTCCTGCTCGCCGACCGGGTGCTGCGCGACGGCGCCGTGCACGTCGGAAGCGGTATGGCGGCGGCTGTCGCCGAGCAGCAACAGGCTCTGGACGCCGTCGGGCTGCGCTGGCCGCTGCTCGCCCTCGGCGACTTGGCCGACCAGCTGACGGCGTACCGGGAACGCAGTGCCCGGTACCGGCCGGACACGCTGGCCGGACTGGTCCTGGAGCTGCATGCCCGTCACCGAGCGGTCTGCGACGGCGGCGGCAGTTTGCGGGCCCTGGTGCTCGGCACAGACGAGGCAGCCGAGACCCCCCTTCGTCGGGTACGGCTCGACTCCCTCGGCTGCCGGGTGTCGGCGATTGGCGAGCAACGTACGGTGGAAATCTTCTATGCGCACGCCGAGACGGCCACGGTGCTGGTGCTACGGCGTAGCTGGGACGGAGAGGCCGACGGCGCCGCCCTGGCCCGCCGACGCATCACTGGCGCCGCCGTCGGCGCCCTGGCATCGGGCAACGTGGTGACCGAATCCGCCGTACGCAGCGCGAGCCGCGCTGTTCGGCTGGCCACCAGCCGAGTCGCCCAGACCACAGTCAACCCGTCGCAGGGGCATTGGGACGCGCTACCCGAGGCGCTCGTCGTGCGGGACATCGACGCGCTCGGCGTCGAGCTCGACGCACTGCCACCGCGGATGGTCCGGCCCCGCATCGAGGCCGAGATGGTACGCGTGGTGGCGGTCGCCGACGTCCTGACCGTCAGCTACTCGCCCGGTCAGCAGCGCCTCGACGCCGTCATCGTCGACGTGCACGGCACCCGTGCCACGGTCACCGCCACCCACTCGGTTGCCGCGCCCGGCCGACTCGACGCGATCGCGGCGGCCCTCACCGGCAAGAATGGCCGGGTCCGATTCGTCAGCGGGATCGTGCACCGCTCCGCCGGCGAAGTGGTGATCGATCCCCTGGCGGTCGCCGTGGACGGAACGATGGTCGTACCGGACCATGCGCCCTCGGTGGCGAGTCACCTCGGGTTCGACGGCGGCGACGAGCCCAGCCAGCTGGTCGCCGTGCTGCAGGAAAGCCGGACGCTACTCACCACCGTTGCTCACCAGGGGCTGCTGCACCTGCCGGCCACCTACCCCGACCGCCTGCTCGGCGCAGCCCGGGAACTGACGAAGGTTGGGCTGCTGCGGGTGGCGAGCGCCGTCGACGGCTTCGCCAAGACGCTTGGCGCAGACCCCGGCGATGACGCGGTGCAGGCGTGGGTGGACGCCTACTTACGAGTAGAGGTGGCCCTCGACCTGTGTTGATCCGGATCCCGGGCGTGGCGTCACGGCGGCGCCTCCCCCACTCGTCGGCGGATCAGTCCGCAGCAGCACCTACCTGGCCGAGCTGCAGCACGGCCACGCCGCGTCAGGGTCATCGCCCTGTCGCCGACTGAGTTCGTCGCTGCCGGCCGCACTCGCGCTTCCCCACAGCGGCGGCCTCACCGAAGGCGTCAACACCAAGACCAAACAAAATCGCCCGCCGGGGCCGAGCCGCAGGTACAGGTCCCAGGTGAGATGGCAGGGCGCGAATCCGAGCTCGGCGTCGGTACAGGCCCCGGCCGGCGACCTCGCTGAGCGCCGTGGGTGATCGGTGAGCAGCGCCCGCTCGTCCAGCTCGCCCGCCCCTCCGACGAATTGGTAGAGCGAGACGAACATCGCCGGGTCGATGCCGACCGGACCGGCCCCCACATGCTCCCAGTCGATGAGCACCAGGTGCCCGTCGTCAGAGTCCCCGGGTGGCACACTTGCGCGGATGCACTCCTGCAGGTCGCCTTCACGATAATGGGTGTAGGCCGGCCGTTCCCGATAGGTGGTGTTCACGTGGTCAGGGCGCGACCAGCCGCGGGCGGTGGGCGGTGGGTGGAGATCTCCCCGGAGCGAATTCGCGGTTGGCTCGACGGCTTCTACAGCCGCCACGACGGCGCCACCGAGGAGGGCCTCGTGCTGACCGGCATGAACAACGGTGATACCGCCACGCTGTATCCGCCGCCGGGGCTTGCCGAGGCGAAGGATGTCGACACGCTGCTGGCCGGCATCATCCGACCGCCCCGGATCGCCGTGCTGCTGGCCCGTAAGGGTGCGGTTGCCGCCGGCGTCGCGGACGGAATGACCATCACCGTCTCCAAGGTCGAGCGCTTCTACGTACAGGGTCGCACCGCGGCCGGCGGTTCCTCACAGCAGCGCTACGCACGTCGCCGCGCCAACGAGGCCCAGGCTGCTACCCAGCGGGCTGCGGACATCGCCGCGCGGATCATGCTGCCCCATGCACCCGGTGTTGTCGCCGACCCTCACGACGCAGTCAGGTCCCTGGTCTGTGGCGGCGACCGATTGATGATCGAGGCGATCCTGACAGACCGGCGTCTGTCACCACTGGCACTGCTGCGTCATCCACACCTGCTCGATTCCGCCGAGCCCCGGCTGGCCGTCCTGGCCGACGCGGCGGTTGCGGCCAGACGGATCCGCGTCCATCTGATGCCATGACCTCGATCAGGTCCGGCTGATCGACGACGACCGACCAGGATGATGCACGAGGGCCCAACAGCGCCGGACCCGTACGTCCCGTGGCCCGCCCCACCCTGCGGCACGATCGGGTATCTGAGGTTCCCCGGTATCTCGGAAACATCATCACCTCCGCGCTATCGGGGGAACCTCAGCTGGGCTCTTCCCCTGGATCGGACGGAGAGCTGCCGCTGTTCATGTCACTTCGCGCCCGTAAGCCGGCCGGCGACGGTGCGCCCCGGCCGCCCGTGGGGTGGCCGGAGTTCACTCTGGGGCTGCCGGGCAACGGAGCCAGTCCGGTTGGCCGCCGCTTGACGACGGTGCCGTCGCCGCGTGAACACCCTCACCGGCCGATGAGGGTCGGCCGGTCACACCGTGTCGACGGTCGGCACCCGACGGTCGTCCGGTGGCACGTCGGACTTGTCGAGGTGCATGATGTGACCGGTGGCGGTGAACGTCTCGTTGCCGACCAGCGGGCCGGTCCGGGTCTGCGTGACGGTGAACCCCTCGCTGGCGTAGAGCGCCTCGGCGGCCGGGTTACCGTCGAGCACGGTGACCTCGACCCGGGGCCCGGCGGCGGCGACCGCGTGGCCCAGCAGCGCCCTGCCGATTCCCTGCCGGTAGCGTTGCGGGTCGACGTACAGCCAGGTTACTTCGTCGTCGTCGAGTGCGACGAAGCCGGCTACGCTGCCATCGGCCTCCGCCACCCACAGGTGCCCGTCGAAAAGCCCTTCTCGCTCGGCGGTCTGCGCAAGGGTCAGGAAAGCCTCGACCCCGGCGGATCCGCGTAGCTCGTCACGTCGCGCGGCGTCGTGAATGCGCGCGATCGCATCCCAGTCGTCGTTGGTGTAGGGCCGAATCTCGATCTCCACCTGCGGCATGTCGACAATCCTTGCCGCCCCTCTCGACCGACGCAACACATTAACCGCCCAGGTGATGTCGGCATCGGCACGCGACAGGATCGGCCCCTGCGTCTCCGCAGGTCAGCCATCTCCGTTGGTTCCTCCGCGCTTACCAGAACCGCAGGGTCACGGGCTTCAGACACCTCGCGAACCCCGCGGTCCGGGCTCTTCAGGGAACCGCGCGCACCCTGCACGGGCCAGATCCTGGCGAATGCTGGGCTTGCATTGTCTATCGCGGAACTTGTCAGTGGTGCCTTCGGGGCCGAGTGAATTCAATCGTGGCAGGAGCCGTGAGCGAATTCGGTGTGTTGGCGCTACAACTCTGTGCATCGGGGTGAGCCGTCGGGCGCGCTCGTGCGCGTGGGGTTGCCGTCATCATTGCCGTCAAGCACGTACATAGCATGTATGTGGAACGATACTTTCGTCCAATGTGCACCTTCGTGGCCTTCGTACTTGGTCGCCATCGTTGGTTAAGACTGGTTGAGGTAGACGGTGCCGTGCCGCGTCAGCGGTGCGGCGGCGGTGCGGCGGTAGCCACCGGATCGCCTGACCGCCCGAGCGATCGTCACGGCCTCTGGCGTTGTGGGCTTGATTGGCTGCCTACATCGGGCGACTTGTTGCGTGGGCGCGTGCGCGCGGGCCGGAACGGCATAGCGCGTGCGCGTGCGTCCGGCGTAGCCGGGCGCTCTTGATTAGGTGAAGCAACTTTTAGCCCAGTGGCTCCGTCGGCGGCGGGTTCGCTTGGCCGGGGTCTCGGCTGCGCCGCTTCTTCTCATGCCAAACGGTACCGCATGGTACGGTGTGGTGCATGACGAGGATTACGTTGCGGGAGTTCCGTGATGGCGCGGGTCGGGTGCTGGACGGGGTTGAGCGCACCGGTGAGCCGGTGATCATCACGAAGTACGAGCGGCCCGTGGCCGTCCTGGTGGGTATTGACGAGTGGGAGGAGATCGAGGCGTTCCGGGATCGTCGGGACGCTGCGGTGATTGCTCGTTCCCGTGCCGAGGGTGAGTTCGTGCCGTTGTCGGCGGCGCTGGAGTCGCTTGGGGTGGATCCTCGTGAGGTGGAGGCGCTGCTGGCCGACCGGGCCGGCGGTGCGGCGGCGTGAAGGTGCAGATCGACCGGGACGTGCTGGTGTGGCTGCACAAGCAGCCCCGCAACGTCTTCCTGACCGTCCTGAGCGCGATCCTCGGCCTGGTCTCCGACCCCGCGCCACAGAACTCGACCGAGATGCGCGACGGATCCGGGCGCCGATTGCGCGTCGGTGACTACCGCGTCCTCTACCGCCTCGACGGCAACGAGCTGACCATCCACGCCGTCGGGCACCGCAAAGACGTCTACTCATGAGCCGTCCGGGCCCCGCGTCCCTATCCGGCTGCAATGGGCTCACGGCCAGTTCGGCGGTGTTGTCGCTGGTCACCAGGATCGGATGGAACCCGTAAGGTCGGCCCGGGGCGCCGTGCAGCGTTGCCGCTGTGGGTTCCCCGGGCCGCCTTCCGAACCCGGCGTGCCCATTCCTGAGCACCGGGGTCTCCACAAGCCTGACCGGTCGTGCCAGTTGATCTCGTCAACCTGTCGCCGGCCACGGACTGGGATCCGCGTCCCTCGGTAGCGGTAACGGGTGGTCCGCACCTTCACCGGATCAAACAGCGTGATCTTGTCCGTTCGTGGCCACCACGTCACGGCACAGAAACGCCTCGAAGTTCCTTCCAGCCGATGCGGGCGTGCTTGCCTCTGATCCAGAGGATCGCTCTGCGCCAGATGTAGCTGCTGAGATAGGCGAAGGTCTTGTAGGACACGCCCGGCCGGAAGTAGACACACCACCCCTTGACCATCCGGTTGATCCGCAGGATCAGGCTGGAGGTCCATGTTCTGGTTCCGCCGGCACCATATCTTGACCTTGGCGCAGATCGACCTGACGGCCTTGCGCGCCGGTTAGGTGTAGACGTAGCGCTTGTTCGTCCCCTTCTTGCGGTGGCGTTGGATGCGCCAGCCGAGAAAGTCGACGCCCTCGTCGATGTGGGGGATCGAGGTCTTCTCCGGGGACAGGAGCAAGCCTATCCCGGACAGGACCTCGGCGATCTCCTCCTTGAGCGCCTCGGCATGCTGCCGGGTCCCGATGACCAGGAGCAGCCAGTCATCGGCGTACCGGCTACTTGCCCGGCCTCGGTGAGCAGGCCGGACTTCAGGAACGCCTTCACCAGGGTCAGGATGCGCTTGTCGGCGATGCGTACTCGCACCCCGGTCCATCAGGGCCGGATGGGAGATCTCGTCGAAGCACGCCTTAATGTCGCCTTCCACGATCCACTCGTAGCCCTTGGTCGTGAACATGCGCGTCTCGGCGATCGCGTCCTGCGCCCGACGGCTCGGGCGAAACCCATACGAGCACGGACGGAAATCTGCCTCGAAGATAGGTTCCAGGACCAGCTTGAGGACCGCCTACACCACCCGGTCCCGGACGGTGGGGACCCCCAGCCGGCGACGCTTATGCGTCCCCGGCTTCGGGATCATCCGCTCCCGCTCCCGCTCCCGCACCGGCACCGGCACCGGCTGCCCCAGCTTCACCGTCCTGCTACGACAGCACAGCGGTGGAGTCCTCTCACCTCCACTCGCATCCATAGCGCCTCGTGGCGCACGTAGCTGTGCTTGTAGGTGGCCGCGGCGCCTTCCTTGTCACTGTGCGCGATCACGATCGTGGAGTCGATGTCCAGGACCACCACGCCGGCACCGATGTCCCGCCCGGCCGCCCTTGCCGCCGGTGGACACCGAACAGCTGCCACATACGGGCGCGTACCTGCGCCCTGACCGCTGCGATGCGCCGCAGTTGCACCGCGCCGATCTCGTCCAGGGCCCGCCACACCGTGGTATCCGAGGCCACCGACCCGAACACCTCCCGCTAATGGCGCAGCACGTCGATGTCCGCGATGGCTTCCCCACCGTCAGCGATCATCACCGCGAGGTCGACCAGCACCCGACCCCGGTCATGCACCGGCCACCAACGGGCCCCGGCCAGCTCTCGGCCCGGTCGTGGCCGGCGAACTGATCCGGGCCGGTTTCAGCGCTGCGCTGCGCGGCCGGACTGCTGAGGAGGACTGGCGGGAGCGGGTCGACCAGTACGGTCGGGACTACATGGCGGTGGGAGCCGTGGTGCTTCAGTCCCGCCTCGCGAACGACCTTGTGATCCTGCAACAGCACNTGGANACGCCGGNCATGTGGTCACACGCCGCCAGGGCGTTGGTGACCTACGGCAAAACCACTCCCAACCCCACTGAGGCCATCCGGTGGTATGACCTAGCCGGCGTGGCCGCCGACCGCTCCGACGATCTCGCCGTGCGGGT
>NZ_AZWO01000050.1 GCF_000514775.1 Salinispora pacifica CNR114
CCTGGGTTCAACCGGTCGTTGCAACGCTTGTTGGTTGGAGTAACCGTAGCTGCTCGTCGAGAGCTTCGGCGGGTGTCTTCCAGTCGAGGACCTTGCGGGGTCTGCTGTTGATCGCTGTTTGTACGGCGAGGAGGTCTTCGAGGCCCCAGCGGGACAGATCGGTGCCTTTGGGGAAGTACTGGCGTAGTAGCCCGTTGGTGTTTTCGTTCGTGGCGCGTTGCCAGGGTGAGTGGGGATCGGCGAAGTAGACCGCAATGCCGGTATCGATCGTGAACTGGCTGTGGGCTGAGAGTTCTTTGCCGCGGTCCCAGGTCAGTGATCGCCGCAGACCCTCGGGCATGATGGTCATCGTGGACTGGAGTGCGTCCTTCATCGCGATGGCGCCGTAGCCGCCGAGGGCGGGCCCGTTCTTTACCGGCGGGACGGTTCCGTAGCCTTCGATGCGGGGAAGGTGGACCAGGAGCGTGTATCGGCTGGTGCGCTCGACGACGGTTCCGATGGCGGAGCGGTGCAGTCCGATTATCAGGTCGCCTTCCCAGTGGCCGGGGACCGCTCGGTCCTTGACCTCGGCGGGTCGTTGGCTCAAGACGACATCAGCGGTGACATGCCCTTGCGGCCTGTTCCGCGAGCGTTCACGGGGCTTACGCAGCGCCCGACCGGTCCGCAGGCAGGCCACCAGCTCACGCGTGAGCGCGCCGCGCCCTTGGATGTAGAGCGCCTGGTAGATCGCCTCGTGGCTGATGCGCATATCTTCATCATCGGGGAAGTCGACGACCAGCCGTCGACTAATCTGCTCTGGGCTCCAGGCCGCCGCCCAGCGGCGGTCTGCACGGTGCGGCTTGTTCAGCCCTTTCCAGGTCGTCGCAGGGCCGGCGGCAACTGTGCCGTCACGACGGCACAGTTGCCCGCTCAGCCGGGCCTGTACGTACTCCTTCAGCCGCCGGTTACTCGCCAGCTTCGCCGGCTTGGGCCGCCGCGCGGTGACCTGTGCCTTCCACTGCGCCACGGTGGCCCGGTACTCAAGCTTGCCGCTGCGAGTCGCGGCATTGCGCCGCAACTCACGCGAGATCGTGCCCGGGTCCCGCCCGAGTTCCCGGGCGATCGCACGGACACCCTGCCCCTGCGCCTTAAGCAGCGCAATCTCCTCACGCTCGGAAAACGACAGGTAACGGCCGGAAGGCTCGGCCAGACTCAACGGCGGCATGCCACCAGCGTGACGAAACCACCGCACTGCAACAGGCGTCGACACACCGAGCTCAAGCGCTACCTCCTCAGTGCGCTTACCCCGCGCGATCAACCGCCAGAACGCACGCTGCACATGCCGCGCCGGCATCGGCCTGCCCGGCGAACGCATCGCCGGACGCAACGCCCGATCCGCCTGCTGCTGACGTCGCGCCATCCAAACACCTCCATCATCAAAGGTGTTGCGACGACCAGTTGAATTCGCCCTATGATTCGCAGTTACAGTGCCGCCTCCCTGGACGCACCAGTCAGGGTTTTCCAGATTACCCACGCAAGCAGGACACATACCCAACTGTGGCTTCAGGCGAACGCCGTCCAAAGCAAGGATATCGCCTACCGACTCGAGGTGTTGTTCCAAAATGTTCAGCACGTATGCGCACCATTCGTGCTGCGTGGACTCTCGCTCCGAAGGGCCACACACGACGAGTCGAACCGCCTGAGCAAACTACATGGGCTGGAGGTCGATCCCAGCTATGGCCTCTATCTGCTATCCCGCAGCCACGACTGGTTCATCGTCTCCGCCAAGCCGATTTGGGCCGAGGCAGACCTTGATTATAATGACAAACCAGTATTCTGGTCGTATACAGGCCGGGAGGATATCGTAATCTCCATGGGGACAATAGAATAGCTTACTCGAACCCCCGGTCACCTATCCGCCGAGCAATAGTCGGCGGGTAGGTTGCGTTCGCGATCTTGAGGAGCTGTCTCGCTAGCGGTATTTCCGGGGGACGGTTCACGATCTCATCGAAGAAAGTCGAATCCCTGACCAGGATATCCGCTGGTCAGGGCTTCATTTCTGTCGGGACGGCCGAAGTTGAACCGACGACCCCTTGACCCCCAGGCAACATACAGCTCGCAGGGACCTGCCCGAATCCGCAGCCCACGCTGGCGGGCACGTCCGTGGTTGTCCATCAAGGTCTGGCCAAGGTCGTCACCCAGTTGGTCACTCAGTCGGCTCATCCTTCTCGTCCATGCCCGATACGGAGGTACCGCACCATGGGCAGTGACGGATCGCGATGTACGAGCTGCCACCATCGTGGAAAATGAGGCCGTAACGCTCTTCGCTCGGTCCGGGTTGTGGTAGATCAGGCTGTCTGGGCATTCGAACTGGCCTAAGTGCTGTTCGCACTCGATTCCGAACTTGTCACGCACTATTTCCAGCAGGTCGCAAGGGATCTTCTCTTGAAGCATCGCAGTACGCCGAAAGACGTGACAATACGAGCGATCTTGCCTCTACATTTATGTCGACTGGACCATTCATAGTTCTGAGTGAAATCACGTCACCCCCTGCGCTCGACATCGATATCGATGGTGACATGCGTCTCCCAGCCGACGACGGCCAAACGTTGCACACCTCCCAGGCTAAGCTGGACCTGCACAACGTTTAATCCCTGATCAGCCCACTTCTTCGGAGGCCTCCGGGGAAACTCAGCAAGATCAAATCTCAACATAGCCACTGGACCGTCACGGTCAAGAGAGAACTCATGTAGATCAACCGACCTCAGCGTCGGCAGATCCGCGCCGTAGATCGCCCGGATCCCATCCGGCTTATACAAGAGATCAATCCAGCTCGACATCTCGGATTCCTTCACCCCTCATCAGGCGACGGTAGTCGTGCCATCCCGTCTGCCGTCGACCCGCCCTCCTGGGGAGCGGGCCGCCGCCCGGCCTGCCACGTCAAGGCGGCCTTGACGCACGGTCGGACGCTGGCGGGTCGAGTTGGTGGTCTGCTCGGCTCGCCCGGGTCGTCGGCTGGCGGGATGGCCCGCGCAACCACCCACGGACCGCAGCCCACCCACGAGGCCCCGGCCATCCCGGAGCCCGAGCGCCCCCGCCGGAGGCGCAGTAACCGCCACCAGCTCGCCACCGTGCCCCGCCGCGCGGACCCGGCCTGCCCTACCCATACGCCGCGTCGCTCCGGCGGGCGCAGCCGGCTGCCGGCGGCGACGAACCCCCACCACTTCCCCACCCGGCCCGTCTACGGCGGCCCCGGGCTCCCCGCTGTCCGCGCCAGCCGCCGGGCATCAGGCGGGACGGCCGCAGAGCGACAGCGGCAGCGGCTGGCACGCGCCCAGGCGGCGACGCGTGCGGCCCGTTGCGGGCCACCTTGACCCGCGCGACTGGACCCCACGCGAGCTCCGACACAGCTTCGTGTCCCTGCTGTCCGACAGCGGCATGAGCATCGAACAGATCGCCGACCTCTGTGGGCACTCTGGCACGACCGTCACCGAGGGCGTCTACCGACACCAGCTCCGGCCGGTGCTCTTAAGCGGCGCGATCATCATGGACAGGCTCTTCGGCGCTGAGGCATAGTCACCCAGCCACAAAAGGGCACATCCTTCAATCGGATGTGCCCTTTGACCTGCGTCGGGACGGCCGGATTCGAACCGACGACCCCTTGACCCCCAGTCAAGTGCGCTACCAAGCTGCGCCACGTCCCGATGCTCCCGCCGGCTTCCCCGCGACAGCCGGTACAGCCTACCGCACGATCTTTCCGTTGCCCGTATCCACCCCTCGGTGTCAACGCCCACCCTCCCGGGCGGGCCGGGAGGGTGGGGTGGGCTGAGGCTAGCCGTGGGCCTTGCCGCGACCGCCGGGACCGACCTTCTTGCGGGGGCGTACCGAAATCTCGATCGGGCTTCCCTCGAAACCGAACTCCTCCCGGAGTTTGCGCTCCACGAACCGCTGGTAGCCCGCGTCCAGTGGGCCCGTGGTGAACAGTACGAACCGTGGCGGCGCCGCTCCTGCCTGGGTCGCGAAGAGGATCTTCGGTGCCCGCCCCCCACGCACCGGGTGCGGGGTCGCCTGCACCAGCGCGGTGAGCCACGCGTTGAGCTGTGCTGTCGGTACCCGCGTCTCCCAGCTGGCCAGTGCCCGCCGGAGCGCTGGGGCGAGCTTGTCCACCGCGCGTCCGGTCCGGGCGGAGAGGTTCAGCCGGATCGCCCAGGGAATACGGCGTAGTTCCCGTTCGATCTCCCGGTCCAGGTAGTACCGACGGTCGGCGTCCACCAGGTCCCACTTGTTGAAGGCGATCACCAGGGCCCGGCCGGCATCGGTAACCATCGACAGGATTCTCTGGTCCTGTTCGCTGATGACCTCACTGGCGTCGAGCAGGACCACCGCGACCTCGGCGGCCTCGATCGCCGAGGCGGTACGCAGGCTCGCGTAGTACTCGGTGCCGCTGGCCTGGCCGACCCGCTTGCGCAGGCCGGCGGTGTCGACCAGCTGCCAGGCCTCGCCGCCGATCTCCACCAGGCTGTCCACCGGGTCGACGGTGGTGCCGGCGACCGCGTCAACGACTGCCCGGATCTCCCCGGAGAAGCGGTTGAGGAGGCTGGATTTGCCGACGTTGGGCCGGCCGACGAGGGCGACTCGACGGGGGCCCCGCGGGCGGTCCTCGACGATCTTGGGTGCTTCCGGTAGCCGGTCCAGGATGAGGTCGAGCAGCTCGCCGGCGCCCCGGCCGTGCAGGGCCGAAACCGGATACGGCTCCCCCAGTCCGAGCGACCAGAGCGCGGATGCCTCCATCTCGATGGAGCTGTTGTCGGCCTTGTTCGCCACCAGGATCACGGGCTTGGCGCTGCGGCGCAGCATCTTCACTGCCGCCTCGTCCACGTCGGTGGCGCCCACCACCGCGTCGACCACGAACAGCACCACGTCGGCGGTGGTGATGGCCGACTCCGCTTGGGCGGCGATGGCGGCGGCACGGTCCTTCGCATCGGGCTCCCAGCCGCCGGTGTCGACGACAGCGAACTGTCGGCCGTTCCACTGCGCGTCGTATGGAACCCGGTCCCGGGTCACCCCGGGTACGTCCTCGACGACCGCCTGCCGACGCCCGATCAATCGGTTTACCAACGTCGATTTTCCCACGTTGGGCCGGCCAACCACGGCCACCACCGGCTGCGGGGCGGTGGCCTCCTCGGCATCGGGTTCAGGGCCGTCCCACCCCACCCAACCGGTTGGCTCGTTCATCGATCCACGCCCCGCTCGGCGAGCATCTCCTGCAGGCGCGCGACGACCTCGTCAATGCCGAGTTCGGTGGTGTCCAGCACCACGGCGTCCGGGGCTTGCGTCATCGGGTCGGCCTTGCGAGTTGAGTCCAACTGGTCCCGGCGGGCCAGGTCGGCGGCGGTGCGGCCCGCATCGGTGGCGTCCTCGGCGCTGCGTCGGGCTGCCCGGGCCGCCGCGGACGCGGTCAGGTAGACCTTCAGATCAGCGTCGGGGGCTACTACCGCGCCGATATCGCGCCCCTCCATCACGATCCGACCGGCGGCGGCGGCGAGGTCCCGCTGTCGGGCGACAAGCAACGAGCGGACCGCCGGTACGGCGGCCACGGCCGAGACCGCCCCGGTCACCTCGGGTCCGCGGATCTCCTCCTCGACGGGTACGCCGTCAGCGGTCACACCGTATCCCTCGGGATCGGTGCCGATGCCGAGCTCGGTTTCTCCGGCGACCTTGGCCACGGCCGACGGGTCAGCCAGGTCAACTCCGGAGCGCAGTACCGCCCAGGTGACCGCCCGGTACATCGCGCCGGTATCGAGGTAGCGGGCCCCCAGGGCGATCGCGAGTCGCCGGGAAACGGTGGACTTACCCGAACCGGACGGCCCATCCACAGCGACCACGCAGCGCCCGGTCCGTACGTTTTCCTCCACCGCAATCCTCCTCAGTCCGTACCTCGCGATACCCGCGAGCGGTTTGCCCGCCGACAATGATGCCTGGCACGGTGCGGTCCCCTCGTGCCGGACCTCCGGCAGCGACCGCCCCCCGCGCGGCGGGCCGCACGGAGCTTACCGGCTGCGGTACCCGCCACCGCCGGCGTCAGTCGCCAACCGCCTTGAACAACGCGGCGACCTCCGCGTTGGTGAGCCGACGGGTGCGCCCGGCGCGGAGGTCCCCGAGCCGGATCGGCCCGATCGAGGTCCGCACCAGCCGGGATACCGGGTGGCCGACGGCATCGAGCAGGCGCCGCACGATGTGTTTGCGTCCTTCGTGCAGGGTGACCTCTACCTGGGCGGTTTTACCCAGGGTGTCCACGAGGCGGAACGCGTCCACCGTCGCCGGACCGTCGGTCAGCTCGACTCCGGCGGCGAGGCGCCGGCCCAGCGACCGCGGAATCGGGCCGGACACCTCACACAGGTAGGTCTTGGGCACCCCGTAGGAGGGGTGCATGAGCCGATGCGCGAGCGTGCCGTCGTTGGTGAGCAGCAGCAGGCCCTCGCTGTCCGCATCGAGCCGTCCGACGTGGTAGACCCGCTGTTCCACCCGGTTGCCGAGGAAGTCGGCGATGGCGGTACGGCCCTTCTCGTCCGCCATGGTGGAGACGACCCCCCGGGGCTTGTTCATGGCGAGGTAGACCAGACGGGTGTCGGCCTGGAGGCGCTCACCGTCTACGTGGATGGTGTCGGAGGTCGGATCCGCCCGGTCACCGAGTTGGGCGACTCGGCCGTTCACGGTCACCCGCCGGCGGAAGATCAGGTCTTCGCAGGCACGTCGAGATCCGACACCGGCGGCGGCGAGCACCTTTTGGAGGCGTTCTGGGCCGGTGTAGACGGGCGCGTCGGGCTTCGGGGCGCGGTTATCGCGAGGCATCGGCGAGGTCTTCCACATCGTCGGGGAGGAACGGAGCGAGCGGCGGCAGGTCGGTGATGCTGTCCAAGCCGAGCTTCTCCAGGAACAGGGAGGTGGTCCGGTAGAGGTAGGCACCGGTTTCCGGTTCGGTGCCGCACTCCTCCACCAGCCCGCGGGAGACCAGGGTACGGATCACCCCGTCGCAGTTCACACCGCGGATGGCGGAGATCCGGGATCGGGTCACCGGCTGTTTGTAGGAGACCACGGCCAGGGTCTCCAGCGCGGCCTGGGTCAGCCGTACGGTCTGGCCGTCGAGGACGAAGCGCTCCACGTACCCGGCGTACTCCGGCCGGGTGTACAGCCGCCACCCGCCGGCCGCTCGGCGCAGTTCGAAGCCGTGCCCGCGGGTGGTGTAGTCGGTGGAGATGGCGTGCAGCATCGTCCGGATCCGTTCGAGTGGCTGCTCCAGCACGTCGGCGAGGGTCGTCTCGGCGACCGGCTCGTCCACGACCAGGAGGATCGCTTCCAGGGCGCCGTGTAGCTCGGCGTCGTCGAGCACCGACGCGGGGGGTGGCGCCGGCCCCCGTTGATGGGACCGTTCCCGGTCGGGTGCAGATTCCCGGCCAGCACCAGCACCAGCACCAGCACCAGCACCAGCACCAGCACCAGCACCAGCACCAGCACCAGCACCAGCCGATTCTCCGGGTACGGCGACGGTGTGGCCACTCTCGGCGACACCGAGTGGTTCGGGGTTGGGTTCTCCCCCGCTCGTAGCGGTGGCGGCTTGTGCCTCCTCGACCGGTTTGGCCGGTGTCTCGCGGTGGCGTTCCCATGGCGGGATCCACGCGGCGGCCTGGTCGGCCAGGGAGTCCCCGTGTTCCTCGTCACCCATCTCGCTCGTCCTCTGTCGTAGCCGGCCTTCCGCCGGGTGGCACCGACCCTGTCGGGTACGACCTGGTCGCCGGGTGTGGCGTTGCCTCTCCGGACCCGGAGTCGACCGGCCCGGAGTTGGCTGCCCCCGAATCGACCGGCCCGGAGTCGGCCGGTCCCGAATCGACCAGCGTGGAGTCGGCCCGCCCAGCCCCGTCGGACCCGGCGGTGGGGAGCGTCCCCGCATACTCGTCGATATCCAGGTCACCTCCGCCGTCGACGGGGCCGGTCCAGCGTACGGTCAGCTCTTCCAGGGCCTCTTCCTGGGCGAAGGCGACCAGCCCTTCCCGGTAGAGTTCCAGCAGGGCGAGGAAGCGGGCCACCACCTCCAGAAGTGCCTCGCAGTCCGCACAGAGCCCGGTGAACGTGGCCGTACCGGCCCGTCGTAACCGCTCGGCGATGATCTCGGCGTGCTCCCGGACGCTGACCCGGACCTGGTGCACGTGCGCGATGGACACCTCGGGTGGCGGTTTCGGGGTGAACACCCGGACAGCCAGGTCCCGTAGCCGCTGCGGGCCGATGCCGAACACCAGGTCGGGCAGGGCCTGCGCATACCGTGGCTCCAGCGTCACCGCCCGTGGGTACCGCCGTCCGCCGATCTCCTCGAGCGCCGCGATGTGCGCCGCCGCCTCCTTGTACGCCTTGTACTGCAGCAGCCGCGCGAAGAGCAGATCTCGGGCTTCCAGCAGGGCCAGGTCCGCCTCGTCCTCGACCTCGGCAGCGGGTAGCAACCGGGCCGCCTTGAGGTCGAGCAGGGTGGCGGCGACGAGTAGGAACTCGCTGGTCTCATCCAGGTCCCAGTGCTCACCCATCGCCCGCAGGTAGGCGATGAACTCGTCGGTGACCTGGTGTAACGCCACCTCGGTGACGTCCAGCTTGTGTTTGCTGATCAGTTGCAGCAGCAGGTCGAACGGGCCGGTGAAGTTGGCGAGCCGGACGGTGAAGCCGCTGGTCTCCTCCCCGCCGCTGGCGGTGGTGCTGGCCCCGGCGGGGGTTGTGGGCTGGTCGAGGGGCGGTGCGGTCACCGGCAAACCGTAGTCCACCACCTGGGCGCCCCACTCCCGGTCTACCGCTCCGCCTGGCCTCCGGGCTACCGCTCCGCCTGGGCGGCGATCACCTCACGGGCGAGTTGCCGATAGTTACGCGCGCCGGAGGAGGCCGGGTCGAGGGTGGTGATCGGTGCCCCGGCGACGGTGGACTCGGGGAACTTCACGGTCTTGGTGATCACCGTCTGGTAGACCTTGTCGCCAAAGGCCTCGACCACCCGCTGCAGCACCTGGCGACAGTGGGTGGTGCGGCTGTCGTACATGGTGGCGAGGATGCCTTCGAGCTCCAGGTCGAAGTTGAGTCGCTCGCGCACCTTGTCGATTGTGTCCAGCAGCAGGGCCACGCCGCGGAGGCTGAAGAACTCGCACTCCAACGGGATGAGCACACCGTGGGAAACGGTCAGCGCGTTGATCGCCAGTAGACCCAGGGAGGGCTGGCAGTCAATCAGGATGAAGTCGTATTCCTTGCGGATGCTCTTCAGCACCCGCGCCAGCGCCATCTCCCGGGCGACCTCGTTGACCAGTTGGATCTCGGCAGCGGAGAGGTCAATATTGGCCGGAAGCAGGTGCAGGCCCGCCACGTCGGTCTTGATCAGCACATCGTCGCAGGTAACGTCGTCCTGCATGAGGAGGTTGTAGACCGACAGGTCGAGGTTGTGCGGGTTGACTCCCAGACCGACCGAGAGGGCGCCCTGCGGGTCGAAGTCGACCAGCAGCACCCGGCGGCCGTACTCGGCCAGCGCGGCGCCCAGGTTGATGGTCGTGGTGGTCTTGCCGACACCGCCCTTCTGGTTCGCCATCGCGATGATGCGGGCGGGGCCGTGCCGATCGGTCGGCATCGGTTCGGGGATCGGCTTCCGCGTGGTGTACGCGGCCGGATCTGCCGGGCCCAGGTCATTGCCGAGTGTGGACTGCTGCTCGCGGAGCTCCGACGTCCAGGTCTCGGCACGGCCACCGTCGCCAACCATGTCTTCGTTGCCCCCTCCCGACGACCACACCGGCGTCGGAGCCGACCGACGTCCTTCGCGACGCCGTCGCGAATCCTGGCCGCGTCACTTCCGCCAGGTCCGCGCCGAACCCGACTGTACGCCACCGGCGAGCAGGCCGCTCAGCACCGGTCCGGCGTGTCACACCCATCAACCGAGCGCCCGCGGGTGGGCGGTCGCGTACACCTCCCGTAGCCGTTCGACGGTAACCAGCGTGTAGACCTGGGTGGTGGTGACCGAGGCGTGGCCGAGAAGTTCCTGCACCACGCGCACGTCGGCGCCACCGTCGAGCAGGTGGGTGGCGTAGGAGTGCCGCAGTGTGTGCGGGGAGACCGCCTGCGGCCCGATGTCCGGCAGGCCGGCGCGCCGGGCGGCACCGCGCAGGATGGCCCAGGCGCCCTGCCGGGACAACGGGCCGCCGCGGGAGTTGAGGAAGACCGCCGGGGTGCCTCGGCCGGCGGCGGCGAGGCCGGGGCGGACGCGCACCAGGTAGGCATGCAGCGCGGCCACGGCGTACCCGCCGATCGGGACCAGTCGGTTCCGCCCGCCCTTGCCCCGCAGCAGTACCGCGCCGGTGTCGGTGTCGAGGTCGTCAACGGCGGCGCCGACCGCCTCGGAGATCCGCGCGCCGGTGCCGTACAGGAACTCCAGCAGCGCCCGGTCACGCAGCCCGAGCGGCGCCTCTGGACCGGCGGCGGAGACCGGACCGGCGGCAGCGTCCAGCAGCCGGATCACGTCGTCAACCGGCAGCGCCCGGGGCAACCGGCGGGGCGGTGCGGGTGGGCGGACCGCACGGCTCGGGTCGGCCCCGGTCAGGCCCTCGCGCAGCGCGAAGCGGTGCAGACCGCGTACGGCGCTGACGGCCCGGGCCGCGGAGGACGCCGCGAGGGGCGGGCGTTCCTCGTCCCCGACGCGCAGCCGGGCCAGGTGGGCTTCCACCTGGCCCGGGGCGACCGACGCCAGGTCGGTCACCCCGCTCGACGCGAGGGTGTCGAGGTAGCGGGCCAGGTCCCGCCGGTACGAGGCGAGGGTGTTCGCCGCGAGTCCCCGCTCAACGGCGAGGTGGTCCAGGTAGCCGCGGACGGCGCGGCGTAGGGCCGGCGCGGGAGTTGGTCCGGCCTCGGCCGCCATGGTTGCCTCGCCGCCGGTCAGGCCAGCACCTCGACCAACGGCAGGGTGGCCATACCGTGCGCGTCGGCGACCGGGCCGTAGACAACCTGACCATCGTGGGTGTTCAGGCCCAGCGCGAGGGCGGGATCCCGACGCAGTGCCTCCCGCCAACCGAAGTTGGCCAGTTCCAGGGCGTACGGCAGGGTCACGTTGGTCAGCGCGTAGGTGCTGGTGTGTGGCACCGCCCCGGGCATGTTCGCCACGCAGTAGAAGACGGAGTTGTGCACCGGGTACGTCGGTTCGGCGTGGGTGGTGGGATGCGAGTCCTCGAAGCAGCCCCCCTGATCGATGGAGATGTCGACCAGCAGGCTGCCCGGTTTCATCCGGGCGATCAGCTCGTTGGGGATCAGGGTCGGTGCCTTGGCGCCGGGCACCAGCACCGCGCCGATGACCAGGTCCGCGTCCACCACCGCCCGTTCGATCTCGTACGCGTTGGAGGCGACCGTCTGCAGGTGCCCTCGGTAGATCGCGTCGGCCTGACGCAGCCGGGCCACGTTCTTGTCCAGCAGCAGCACCTCGGCCTGGAGGCCGAGCGCGATGGCGGCGGCGTTCATCCCGGAGACGCCGGCACCGATCACCACGGTCTTCGCGGCGTACACACCGGAGACGCCGCCCATCAGTACGCCACGTCCACCGCCCTGGGCCTGTAGGTGGTAGGCGCCGACCTGCGGGGCGAGCCGCCCGGCTACCTCGGACATCGGGGCGAGCAGGGGCAGCGACTGGTCGGGGAGTTCGACGGTCTCGTACGCGATGGCGGTGACTCCGCGGTCCAGCAGCGCGTCGGTGCACTCCTTGGAGGCGGCCAGGTGCAGGTAGGTGAAGAGGACCTGGCCCGGCTGCATCCGGTGGTACTCCTCCGCGACCGGCTCCTTGACCTTCAGTACCAGCTCGGCGGTCTCCCACACCGCGTCCGCGGTGGGGAGGATCGTGGCGCCGGCGGCGGCGAAGTCCTCGTCGCTGGTGCTGGAGCCGACGCCGGCGCCGGACTCGACGAGGACCTGATGGCCGGCGCGGACGAACTCGTTGACGCCCGCGGGTGTGATCGCCACTCGGTACTCGTGATTCTTGATCTCACGTGGGATGCCGACCTTCACGATGCAGACCCCCTTCTCCGGGGCTGCTCGCCCCGGCTACTCGGCGCCACAGCGGCTCCGTTGCCGCAGTGCTCAGGCCCCGCCGGCGGCAGTCTAGGCCGGAGTCGACCGTCCGGGAGCCAGCACTGTGACATGTGGTCAGCACTCCCGCTGACGATGTGTCAAGCGGGTCTTGGTCGTCCCCGCCCGGCGCTCGGCGGCCTACTCCGCCGTTGAGACCAGATTCGCCGCTTTCTCGCCAGACTTGTTGATCCCCCGTTCAGACGGCTGACTGTGGATCACTACTGTGTCGCCTCATGACTACTCCTCTTAACCAGCCCGGCCACCCGATGGGGGTGTCCGACAAAAGTAAGATCGTCGCGGGCATTCTGCAGATCCTGCTCGCAGGCCTCGGCATCGGCCGGTTCTACATGGGCCACACCAAGATCGGCGTACTCCAGCTCGTCGTCACCCTGGTGACGTGCGGCCTGGGCGGCATCTGGGGCATCGTTGACGGCGTCCTGATCCTGGTCAAGGGTGGCGTTGACGGCCAGGGCCGACCGCTGCGCGACTGACCCGGTTTCACCGTATGTGAAGGGGGGCCGTGAGCGGCCCCCCTTCACCTGAATGGTGTTCAGCTCGGCAGCGGTGTCCCGGCCGGGCGCAGCGTCGTCCAGCCCGCGTCCCGGGCGCGGGCGGCGGCGAGCAGCCCGGCCACCGTCGCGGCGTTGGTGATCCCCCCAGCCAAAACCTTCTCCACCGCCTCGTCCAGGGCGACCCGGACGATCTGAAGATCGGCTTCTTCCTCGGACCGGCCGTGTCGCCGGCCGACCGGCACCTCGGTGAGGTCGCGGGCCAGGAACACCCGGACCAGTTCATTGGTGAACCCGGGTGAGCTGTGCACATCGACCAGGACGTCGAGCCGACCGGCGTTCAGGTCAGCCTCCTCGGCCAGTTCCCGGCCGGCGGCGGCGGCCGGGTCCTCGCCCGCGATGTCCAGCAGGCCGGCCGGCAGCTCCCACAGATGCCGGCCGACCGGGTGCCGATACTGCCGGATCAGCACCACCCGACCGGCCTCGTCCAGGGCCACCACCGATACCGCGCCGGGGTGTCGGGCGCAGTCCCGCTGGGCGGTGCCGCCACCGGGCATGGTCACCTCGTCGGTGACCACGTCGAAGATCCGACCCCGGTACCGCTCGACGCGCGAACGCACCTGGTAACGGTGACCTACCGTGCTCACGGGGTCGAAGTCGCCCGCGCCGTGGAGGCCCCGCCGTTGCTGGCTGCCGTCGTCGCCGTACCGTCCAGGTCGACCGGGAGCTGATCAGCCTGCGAGTACGCGAGCGCCGCCGCCACGAAGGAGGCGAACAGCGGGTGCGGGCGGGTCGGACGGCTCTTCAGTTCCGGGTGTGCCTGGGTGGCCACGAAGAACGGGTGCAGTTCGCGGTCGAGTTCGACGAACTCGACCAGCCGGCCGTCCGGCGAGGTCCCCGAGATGTGCAGGCCCGCCTTGGTGAGCAGGTCACGGTAGGCGTTGTTCACCTCGTACCGGTGCCGGTGCCGCTCGCTGACCTCGGTGCTGCCGTACGCCTCGGCGACGATCGACCCCTCGGTGAGCACAGCTGGCCAGGCCCCGAGCCGCATGGTGCCACCGAGGTCGCCCCGGCCCGCGACGATGTCCTCCTGGTCGGCCATGGTGGCGATGACCGGGTGGGTGGCCTCCCCGTCGAACTCCAGCGAGTTCGCACCGTCCAGCCCGGCGAGGTGGCGGGCCACCTCAATGGTCATGCACTGGAGGCCGAGGCAGAGGCCGAGCAGCGGAACGCCGTTCTCCCGGGCGTGCCGGGCGGCACCGACCTTGCCCTCGATACCGCGGACGCCGAACCCGCCCGGGATGACGACGCCGTCAACGCCGGCCAGGGCGGCCGCGGCACCGGCCGAGGTGACACACTCGTCGCTGGGCACCCACTTCAGCCGTACCCGGGCCCGGTGCCCGAAGCCGGCGGCACGGATCGCCTCACTCACCGACAGGTACGCGTCGGGCAGGTCAACGTACTTGCCCACGAGCGCGACGGTGATCGTGTGCCGGGGCTGGTGCACCCGCTCCAGCAGGTCGTCCCAGCGCGCCCAGGCCACGTCCCGGAAGGAGAGGCCGAGCCGACGCACCACGTACGCGTCAAGGCCCTCCCGGTGCAGCACCTTCGGGATGTCGTAGATGCTGGGTGCGTCCGCGGCGGCGGTGACCGCCTCCAGGTCAACGTCGCAGTAGAGGGCCAGCTTCTGCTTGACCTTGTCCGGGATCTCCCGGTCGCAGCGCAGTACCAGTGCGTCCGGCTGGATGCCGATGCTGCGCAGCTGCGCGACCGAGTGCTGGGTGGGCTTGGTCTTCAGCTCGCCCGACGGCGCCAGGTAGGGCACCAGCGAGACGTGCAGGTAGAAACAGTTGTCCCGGCCCAGATCGTGGCGGATCTGCCGGATCGCCTCCAGGAACGGCAGCGACTCGATGTCGCCGACGGTTCCGCCGACCTCGGTGATGACGACGTCCGGCACCTGGCCCTCGCCGTCTGGTTCGGCCATCCCGAGCACCCGTGACTTGATCTCGTTGGTGATGTGCGGGATGACCTGGACGGTGTCCCCCAGGTACTCGCCGCGCCGCTCCTTGGCGATCACGTCCGAGTAGATCTGCCCGGTGGTGACGTTGGCCTTCCCGGACAGGTCCCGGTCGAGGAACCGCTCGTAGTGCCCAACATCGAGATCGGTCTCGGCGCCGTCCTCGGTGATGAAGACCTCACCGTGCTGGAACGGATTCATCGTCCCCGGATCCACGTTGAGGTAGGGGTCGAGCTTCTGCATCACCACACGCAAGCCACGCGCGGTGAGCAGGCTGCCGAGGCTGGAGGCGGTCAGGCCCTTGCCCAACGAGGAGGCCACGCCCCCGGTGACGAAAATGTGCCTGGTCGTCTGTACTGAAGGGGCCAAGGCCTGCTCCCGTGTCGTCTGTCGCGGTCGTGCAGACCGCCGTGCCGATCAGCAGAGTGATCACGCGATCCACGGGATTCCACGCTAACACCCCACCTGGTCCCGCCGCCCGGCGCACCCGCCGGTGGCATCGCCTACCGGTACCGGATCAGACCGACGTGACCTCGTCTGATGTACGAGCCGTCGGGATCTTGCCGGCGGTCGGGCCGGCCGCCCTTCGGTCCACCGCCGCCGCACCGGCGTCGCCGTCCGCCGACGGTCCCGGGTGGTCGGCGGAAGCGACGTCATTCGGTGGCGAGCCAGCCGGGCCGGCTTCGGCACCGATGTCATCAGAGCGCCGGCCTCCAGCTGGCCCGCCGCTGGCGCCGATCGCGCCCGCGGGGCCGCCGTCCCCGCCGGCCGTCGGACTGGTCCGGTCGGTGGAGTGGTCCAGTACCCGCAGCGCGGCGAGGGCCGCCATCGGCACCACCACCGCGACCGCCGCGCCGGCGACGTCCAGCGCCACCCCGCCCAGCAGTCCGCCGAGCACCGCCGCGACCGCGGTGCCGGTCATCGCTCCCCGAACCGCCGGGTAGATGCCGAACAGCCGCCTCAGGCCGCCCCACGGCTGCAGCAGGGCGAACCACACCAGGAGCGCACCGGCCAGGGTCAGCACCGTCAACGGGCTGTCAAAGAACATCTTCAGGTTGGCGGAGCTGACCCGGTGCACAACCAGCCCCCCGGTCCCGTCGCCGACCGCGGCCAGGAACCGACCCAGGTCGCCTCGCTCGCCGGTCGGGCGGTCGAGGTCGACCAGGGCGAAGCCCACCGTCACCGCCAGCCCGGCCATCGTCGCCCAGGCCAGGCGGGTAAGCGTCAACCAACCACTGGCGCTGATCGCCGCGGCGAGGCTCACCCCGGCGGTCAACGCGACCGCGCCGGTGGAGTCGGCACCGAGGTAGGGGCTGCCGACCAGCACGACGGCGGCCCCACCGACGACCACGATCACCACCGGTCGCCGGGAGCGACGAACTCGCTGGGCGAGCCAGCCGGCCAGGAGCAGCACCCCGGCCAGCAGCACCCCAAGTCCCACCGTGCCCAGGCCGACGAAGCGGCCCCCATCCACCGCGGAGTAGCCCACGACACCGTTGAGCTGCAGGTGAGCGCCGGTCAACACGTCGGCGCCGACCGTCAGTGTAGCCAGAAACGCCACTGCGCCCAGCGGCCCGAGGGTGCTCCCATAGCCGGGCAGGAACCGGACAAGCGCCGTCGCGGCGACGATCAGCGCGACGGTGACCCCGGCGAAGCACCACCCGGGGTGCCCGACCCGCCACCACGGGACCAGGTCTGTCAGGAGTGCGGCCGGCAGGGCAAGCGCAGCCGCGACGAGCAGCAACTCCATCACGGCGACGATCCGCCGGGACACCGGCTGGGGACCGTAGGGGCCGGCGTGTCGTCGGGCCCGGCGCAGCAGCGGTAGCACGGCCACCCCGAGGAGCACCTGCACGGCGGCGAGTAGCCCGAAGAACCAGCCGGCGACACGGCGCTGGGCTGCGGCCTCCCGGTCGGCGTCCACCGGCCCGGCGATCGCGGTGGCGAGGTCGGCGGGCCGACCAGCGACGGATTCGGCGGGCCGCCCCAGAAACGAATGCTCTGGCAGGGGGCGACCCAGGGCGGTCAGCGCGGTCGGTGCGAGGTCAACCAGTTGCAGGTAGCCCGGGCGGTCCGTGGTCGGGGAGGTCAGCCAGCCGCGTTCCCAGCCGTCGCCATCGGCGACGGCGACGTGCAGTCGGGACGGCTCCTCGGTGTCCGCCACTCCGGCGACGATGACCAGGGAGCGGGGCGGGCGGGCAGCCAGCACCCGGGCCAGCCGCGCGTCGGCCGCGCGGGCCGCAGCGGCCCGGTCCGCCGGATCCGTACCATCGACGGCACCAAGATCGACGATACTGAGCACGCACGAGCGCAGGAGGTCGGTCGGGTCCGCCGGCAGTTCCGGCGCGTACCGGTCCACCCGGCCAAACGGCCGGGCAGCGGCCACCGCCGCACCCGGGCCCACCGCAACCGAACAACGCACCGACTCCGACAGCGAGCCCGGCACGGCCCCCCAGGAGAGCCGTTCCTGGTTCGGTAGGACGGCACCCTCCTGGTCCGGCAGGTTCGCACCGATTCCGTCCGGTCGCTCCACGACGACGTCGGTGGGCGGGCAGGTTCCCTCCGGCCGCTCGCCGGGCCAGGCGGCGAAGCTGCCCGCCCCAAGGGTGAGCCAGCCGTCCACCGGGCAGGTGGGCCGCTGGGCGGAGCGCACCGCCAACGACCCGATCGAGCCCTCCTGCGCCAACCGCCACAGCGTCGGTGTCGTCTGCGCGTCCACGTCTTCCCACCGCAGCCCGGCGACCCCGGCCAGGACCACGAAATCGGCGGTCCGCTCCGGGGGACGGGCCGCCGGCCGGGCGGCCAGCGCGGCGACACCGAGCGCCACGACGAGTAGCGTCAGCAGGGCGGGGGTGAGTCGGCGCAGCATTACCGCTGTCCTGTCGGCGGTGCGTCGGGGTCCGGGCGGGTGGGGCCGGCTATGCCCGGGGACAGTTCGGCGTAGAGGGCGCCGAGTTGGGCGCAGGTCTCCGCCTCGGTCGGCCAGGTGTCCGCCTGCCCGCGGGCCCGCTGGCCCAGTTCGGCCCGGCGGGCCGGGTCACCCAGGAGAGCACCGACGGCGGTGTCAACCGCGTCGACATCACCCGGCGGCACCAGAATGGCCGCGTCATCGACCAACTCCGGCAACCCGCCGACCGCGGTCGCCACCAGCGGCACGCCGACCCGCATCGCCTCCTGCGCGAACAGCTGCCGGGCCTCCCAGTCACTGGTGACCACGGCGATGTCGGCGCCGGCTAGCAGGTCGGCCACATCAGTACGGTGACCGAGCAGGGTCACCGGCGCGCGAGCAGCAGAGATCCGGGCGGCCAGTTGCAGGTACGCGGGTCCGCTGCCGGCGATCACCACCGCCGGCACGGGATCGCGGGTCCGCCACCGGGCAGCGGCGTCAACCAGTACGTCGTACCGTTTCTGGGGATGCAGTCGGCCAACCGACAGGATCAGCGGCTGGTCGCCACCGACGCCGAACTCGGCGCGGACCGCGTCGCGGCGGCGGTGCGGCGCGGGCAGCGGCGGCGCGGCCACCGGGGCGAACCGGGCGTCCGGCGCACCCAACGCGGTGGCTCGTGCGACCAGGTCGGCGGACGCACCGAGGGTCACCTGAGCGCCACGGGCAACAAGCCGCTCGACCAGACGTGACACGCGGCCGCGCAGGCCGCCGCTGAGCACGGCGTTGTGCCAGGTGACCACCAGCGGGACAGTCGGCCGGGCGACGACGGCGACCAGTCCGGCACGCAGCCCGTGCGCGTGCACCACCGCGACCGGTTCGGCGGCCAGGGCCCGGCGAAACGCGGTCACCGCCCGCAGGTCGGTGGGGGTCGGGCTGGCTGGGATCTCCACCGCCCGGAAGCGGGCACCGGCGTCGGTGAAATTGAACTGCTCTTCGGTCGCGGCCGGGCCACAGACCAGCACCGCGATGCCCGCGCTGACCAGCCCGGTGGTCAACGACCGGACGTGCTGTCCCACACCGCCGGTGCTGGAGGCGAGCAGCAGGGCGACCGTGCCGCCCCGGCCGGTCCGCGGGGTCGGTTCCGTCACCGGGACACCGTCTCCTTCCCGTCGCCCCGCTCCGGGGGGACACCATCCTTCCGCTGCCCGCCGGCCGGGGTGGCCGACCGCCTCCCGCGGGTCAGCCCGAGCTTTCGCAGCGCTCCGGCGAGCAGTGGTCGTACGTCCGGCCGGTCCAGTACCCAGACCACCGCGAGGAACACGACACCGACCGCGACACCGGACAGCATGCCCTGTACGAGGGCCACCGGCGCGTTCGGGGTGCCGTCGGTGGCCGCCAGCAGCCACCGCGCCACCGCCCAACCCACCAGCGCCGCCAGCCCTCCGCCGACCAGGCCGGCTGCCCCGGCGCGGCGGATTCCGGCGAGCGCGGTGGCGCCGGCGGTGAGTCGGACGGCGAGCACCAGCAGGGCACCGAGCACGGCCATCCCCACCGAATTTGCCAGGGTGACCGCCGGAACCCGGTCCCGCAGCGGCAGCACGGCACTGAGTAGTAGCGCCGCACCGGGCACCACGAGAAAACCAACGGCGATCGCGCTGGCGGCCGCCCGCGTCTGCCCCCGCGCGTAGAGGGCACGGCTCAGCACGGCAAAGAGCCCGTAGCCAATCAGGCCGGGCGCGAAGCCGGCGATCCCGGCAGCGGCGGTCGCGGCCGCCTCACCGACGAAGAAGAAGTACCCAACCGGCACGGCCGTACCGACCAGGACGGCCGCACCGAGGCAGCTCAACAGCAGCACTCCGCGGGCGGTCGGGGCCAGCGTCGCCCGGTAGGCCGCCTCGTCGCCGACGGACCCGGCGGCGGCCAGGCTCGGATAGGCGGCCACCGCCAGCGGCACCGCCAGCACCGCCCACGGCAGCAGGTAGACCGTCTGGGCGAGCTGGAACGCACCGAGGTTGCTGACCGCACCGTAGGAGACCTGGTTCAGGCTCACCACGAGCGCCACCTGCTGCGCGGTCACCGTCACCGCACCGGCCACCGCGAGTCCACCGACCCGGGTACGGGCGTCGGTGGGGAAACGGAAGCCCAGCACCGGGGCGTATCCCAGCCGGCGGAACGGGATCAGCAGCGACAGGGACAGCACCGCCACTCCGGCGGTCGTGCCCAACGACAGCAGCAGTTCCCCGCCACGACTGACCCCCGCCACGCTGGCCAACCGCCCCTCGGCGGCGGTGAAGCCCAGGTAGACCGCGATGACGGTAAGGCTGGACAGCAGTGGGGCGATCACCGGCCAGGCGAACCGGCGGTGCGCCTGGAGCACCCCGGTGAGCACGATGCCGACCCCGTACAGCGGCAGTTGCGGGGCGAACACCCGCAGCATCCGCTCACCGCTGGCCTGCTGGGCCGGGTCGAGTCCACCGCCCAGCAGCCCCACGATCGGGCCGGCCAGCAGCGCCACCGCCAACGCGAGTGGCACCAGCAGGGTGAGAACCCAGGTGAGCAGCGCTCCCGTGGTCCGGGCAACCGCCTCCCGGTCCGCCGCCGCTACCGGAGCGGCCAGCAGTGGCACCACCAGGCTGGCGAGGGCACCACCGGCGACCATCTCGAAGATCACGTTCGGGGCGGCGTTCGCCACCACATACGTGCCACCAAGATCGGTGGGAGCGAGCGTCCAGGCGAACACGGCAGTACGACCGAGGCCGGCGAGCCGACTGACCACGGTGAGTACGGCGATCAGCGCGGCGGCCCCGGCTACTCGGCCGGCGGCGGCGTACGGGGCCGGGTTCGTCACGTCGGTCAGTCGGCGCGGCGGCCCAGCGCGTCCAGCTCGCGCAGCCCCGGGGTCTGCTGGATGACCTGGGTGAAGCTGATCCGCTCGCTGGCGGCGGTGAGCCCGGCCAGGACAGCGAGCAGACCGGCCCGGCCGGCCGGGCCGGTGCGCGCCGCAAGCGTGACGCCGAGCAGCGCACCGAGCGCGTTGGCGCCACTGTCGCCGAGCATCACCTCCTCGTCGAGGTCAGCGGGGAGCAGCCCGGCGGCGGCGCCGGCAGCACCGGCGACGATCCCGCCGTGTGGGCCTGCTGCCAACGGCGCGCCGAGCAGCAGCCCGGATTTCACCGCCCGGCCGGGCCGCAGGTCGAGCAGGTTGACCAGGTTGGCCGTGCCGGCGATCACGCCCGCACCGAGGAGGACGTCCATGCCCCGGCCGACCGCGCCCTGCCGCTGCCGGCGCGGGTGTCGGGCGACAGCCGGGTCACCGGCGAGCAGCGCGGCGGCGGCGAGCCCCGCCGCGCCCACGCCGACGACCTTGACCAGGCCGGCGGTGATCCGACCCTCGCGCAGCCCAGCGAGGTGCCCGGTGAAGCCCTTGGCGGACCTCTGCTCCGGCCGCGCGCCGACCACGTCGTCGTAGAGCCCCACCGCCCCGGCGCCGAGGCCGGCGACCAGGGCGGCTCCGCTGGCAGCGGGACCCGGTGCGCCGGCGGCACCGGCGACCGCGGCACTGGTAGCGAGCGCGGGGCCGGCTGCCAGGGTCACCGGCCGGCCCCGAAAGTTCGTCCGTTCCAACGCTGGTCCCGCCGGTGAGGTCCGTACCGCACGCAACGCGTAGCGGGCGACGGCGGCGCCGGCGCCGGCGACGACGAGACGACCGAACCACCTCACGCCGTCACCTCGTGCCCCGCGGCGAGCGGACGATCCGCTTGGCTGTTGCCCGCGACGTGTTGCTCGGCACGCTCACTCACGCCGACTCCTTCCAGTTTGGCGGGGCAGAACCCGATGTTGATCGTCACGATCCCTGGGGCAGGGTGGGAACCAACGACCCGGCGTTGTCACCGACACCGTAGTGACCCGCCCTGTCCTCGTTGACCTGCTGCGCCAGGGCGAGCGCGGTGACCAGTTGCCCCTGGACCGTGTTGGCGTTGTCGACTGTGGAAATTTCTCCAGCCAGCACCGCGTCGCCCCGGACGAAGGCCACCAGGTTCCCGCCTTCCGAGCCGGTGCCGCCGACCACGGTCGTACCGGTCCGATCAAACTGCTCAGTGATCTTGACTACCGACTCGTCCTTCTTCGAGGAGTCCTTGTCCGTGTACGGCGGGCCACTGACCACCACGACCGCCTCTGCCGACTGGGTGAGCCGCTCGGAGGTGGTGAGGTAGTTGGCGTTGGTGTACGCCGCCAGCACGGCCCGCCGGTCGGCCTCACTGATCGGCGTCGCCTCCGGCACCCCGTCCAGCAGCACCGTGGCCAGCAGCGCGCTGGAGGTCTCCACACCATGCCCATTGCCGGGCAGGTTGGTGGTCGGCGCGTTGGTGGGGCGGGCGGCGGTGACAGCCAGTTCCAGCAGGTCGTTGTTGTTCTCCGGATTGATGAACTTGTCCTGCAGGTCAACCCGGCCGACCACGTCGGCGTTGCCGAGCTGAAGCATGTTGACCACGCCGTCGGTGTGCTTACGCCCCGTCGGCAGACTGAGCACCAGCACCCGCTTGCCGGTGAGCCGGCCTGGCAGGACCACCCCGGCCAACTCGGCGGCGAAGTCATCCTCACGGGTCAACTCCTCCTCGAGGTTGTTGACCGCCTGACGCCACACCTGGTTGTCTTTCCGCAGCTCATTGACGTTGTCATTGAGAGCGTCCGCCACCGGCCCGTTGAGCGCGGTGGTACCAACCACCAGGCCGATCGCCAGCGCCAGGAAAACCGCGGTCAGGGACACCACGTGGTACCGGAAGTTGATCACACCTGCAGCCTCTTTGTCGGGTGGACCGGCGTCAGAAAAGCCGTTCCAGCTGGAACACAAAATTGTTCCACCACTCGGAGACCACACCCAGGTACGCCTTACCGACGGTGGAGACCGCCACGGCCGAGGCCATCGCGGCAATCGCGGACAGCACCAGCAGCAGCAGCGAGGACCCGGAGATGCTCTGCCGGTAGAGCCGACTCACGCCTTTGGCGTCAACCAGCTTGCCACCAACCTTGAGCCGGGTGAGGAAGGTCGACGCCATCCCGCCCCGCCCCTTGTCCAGGAACTCGACGAGCGTGGCGTGCGTGCCGACCGCCACCAGGAGTGAGGCGCCCTTCTCGTCGGCGAGCAGCATCGCCAGGTCCTCGCTGGTGGCTGCGGCGGGAAAGGTGACCGCCGGGACGCCGAGGCCATTGACCCGGGCCAGCCCGGGCGCCCGCCCGTCCGGGTAGGCGTGCACCACGACCTCAGCGCCGCACCGCAGCACGTCATCGGTCACCGAATCCATGTCACCAATGATCAAATCGGGTGGATAGCCGGCCTCGACCAGGGCGTCCGCCCCGCCGTCCACGCCGATGAGCACCGGCTTGAACTCCCGGATATACGGGCGCAGCACATCCAGGTCGGCCTTGTAGTCGTAGCCGCGCACCACGATCAGGCAGTGCCGGCCCTGAATTTCGGTGCGGATGTCCGGAACGCCCACCCCGTACAGCAGCAGATCCCGCTCCTGCTTCAGGTAGACCATGGTGTTCGCCGCGAACGCCTCCAGCTGGACCGAAAGCCCTTCCCGAGCATCGGCCATCGCCTTCCCGATGGTCTCCGCATCCTGCAGATCACCGTGGGCCACCGGCTCTTCGCCCAGATAGACCGTATTGCCATCGATTCGGACGGTGTCGCCCTCCTGGATCCGTTCAAAGACGCCCTCGCCTAGGTCGTCCAGGAGCGGAATACCGGCCTCGATCAGCACTTCCGGGCCGAGATTGGGATAGCGGCCCGAAACCGACGGCTTGGCGTTGAGGACCGCACCGACGCCAACCGCGACCAGCGAATCGGCGGCGACGCGGTCCAGGTCAACGTGATCGATCACCGCGATGTCACCGGGACGAAGCCGGCCAACCAGCCGCTTGGTCCGACGGTCCAGGCGGGCAGTACCGCTGGCCCGGCCCGGCTCAGCGGGTCGGGTCCAGCGCAACATGGGTAGACGCATCGTGACCATCCTGGCATGTGAGGCGGGCGACCTTCACGCGACATGCCTGCGCGGGCCGCCAGTCCAGACAAGCACACTACGGCGTGGAGCGGCGTGCCGGTGGTGCTACCGACCCGCGGTTACGCCCGCCGCTCCCGCGCGGCAACAGCCAGCAACTCCTCAGCGTGCGCGATTCCCAGATCCGAATCCGGCAACCCAGCAAGCATACGGGCGAGTTCCCGCGCCCGTTCCGTGTCCTCAACCACCCGCACCCCGCTGGTCGTCACCGCACCGCCGGTGTCCTTCGCCACCACCAGATGCCGGTCGGCGAACGCAGCGACCTGGGGCAGATGGGTGACGACGAGCACCTGGTGGCTGCGAGCCAGCCGGGCCAGCCGACGGCCGATCTCCACCGCGGCCTGGCCACCAACCCCGGCGTCAACCTCGTCGAAGACCAGCGTGGGCGGACCGCCCGAACCGGCGAAGACCACCTCGATGGCGAGCATCACCCGGGACAGCTCACCACCGGAGGCACCCCGCTGCAGCGGCAGGGCCGGCGCGCCCGGATGGGCCAACAGGCGCAGCTCCACCTCATCGCCGCCGTCTGGCCCGATCCCGACCTCGGCACCGTTGACCGAAAGGCCCGGTTCGGACTTCCCCACCGGGCGGGGCAGCACCCCCACCTCGACCCGAGAGTGCGGCATGGCCAACCCCGCCAGCTCCGTGGTGACCTGCGCTGCAAACCGGGTCGCTGCCTCCCGTCGCGCCACCGACACCCGACCCGCCAACTCGGCCACCTCGCCAGCCAGCCGGGACACCTCCCGGTCCAACTCGTCGAGCAGCTCGTCCGAGGAATCTAGATCGGACAGTTGGGCCCGCGCCCGCTCAGCCCAGGCGATCACCCCGTCGGTGTCGTCGGCGTACTTGCGGGTCAGCGCCCGCAACGCGACCCGCCGCTCGTAGACCGCCTGCAGCCGCGCCGGATCAGCGTCGAGCCCCGCAAGGTACGTCGACAACTCCGCGGAGACATCCGCGATCAGGGTCGCCGCCTCCTCCAAGCGCGTCGCCAGTTCCCCCAGCGCGGGGTCGGTGCCGGACTGCCCGTCCAAGGTACGGCGGGCGGTGCCGAGGAGCGTCGTGACATCCGGGGTGTCCTCGGCGGCCTCCATTCCCCCGGCCACGCACTGCTGGGCCAGCCGCGCCGCCGTCCGCAGCCCCTCGGCGTGCTCCAACCGCTGCGCCTCCGCCTTGAGCTCGTCGTCCTCCCCCGGCTGCGGATCAACCCGGGTGATCTCGTCGAGACCGAGGCGCAGCAGGTCGGCCTCCCGATTCCGCTCCCGCGCGTTTCGACGCCGGCTGGCCAGGTCGTCCACCACCGACCGCCACCGGGTATACACCTCGCGCAGCGCGTCGAGCAGCTTCTCGTGCTCCGGACCGGCGAACCGATCGAGCGCGGCGCGCTGCTCGGCCGGGCGCAACAACCGCAGTTGGTCGGACTGACCGTGCACCGCGAGCGCCTGTTCACCCACCTCGGCGAGCATCGACACCGGCATGCTCCGGCCGCCGAGATGGGCACGAGAACGGCCCTCTGTGGTGACAGTGCGGCTGAGCAACACCGAACCGTCCTCATCCGGGTCACCGCCTGCGTCAATGATCCGAGCAGATACCGTCTCGGCCACCCTTCCGGCCAGCCGCAGTCGACCCTCGACCACCGCGCGGCCCGGCTCGGCCCGCACCCGCCCGGCGTCGGCGCGCCCGCCAAAGAGCAGACCGAGACCGGTCACCACCATGGTCTTACCCGCACCGGTCTCACCAGTGATCACGTTCATTCCGCCGGTCAACGGCAGCGTCGTGTCCTCGATGACACCCAGTCCGGTGATGCGTAGCTCTTCCAGCACAGCACCCGACAGTAGACGCGGTGCCCGACGCTTGACCAGTCGACAGCCGCGGGCACCGGCCGTGGCCAGCTCAGTGTCGGCTGCCCCGCCAGCCCTGCACCGGCAGATCGAACTTGGCCACCAGCCGGTCGGTGAACGGCCGGGCCGTCAGCTGCACGATCCGCACCGGCAGGGCCCCGCGCCGCACCGTCACCCGTGCGCCCGGCGGAAGGTCGTACACCCGCCGTCCGTCACAGCAGAGCACCGCGAGGCTGGTAAAGGGGTCTACGGTGATGACGAGGGTGGACGTGGGCGCGGTGACCAACGGCCGGCTGAAGAGCGCGTGCGCGCTGATCGGCACCAACAACAGCGCCTCCACCTCGGGCCACACGACCGGGCCACCGCCGGAGAACGCGTAGGCCGTGGAGCCGGTGGGCGTGGCGCAGACGACTCCGTCGCAGCCATAGCGGGACAGCGGCCGCCCGTCCACGTCAACGAGGAGCTCGAGCATCTGGGCCCGCTCCCCCTTCTCGACGCTGATCTCGTTCAACGCCCAGGACTCGATCGTCGGTCCACCTTCGAACTCGGCGGTCACGTCCAGGGTGAGCCGTTCATCCACCGTGTAGCTACGACGCACCACGTCCCGGACCACCGAGTCCAGGTGGTCGATCTCAGCCTCGGCGAGAAAGCCGACCTTACCGAGGTTGATCCCGAGTAGTGGCACCTTCGCCGGCCGGGCCAGCTCGGCGGCCCGCAGAAACGTACCGTCCCCACCCAACGCGAAGACGATCTCAGCACCCTCCGCGGCTTCCGGACCAGTCACCGGAACCGCCCCGGGAAGGTCAAGATCCTCGGCCTCCTCGGCGAGAACGCGAATAACGAAGCCGGCCGCGATCAAATCCCCGGCCACCGCCCGTGCGTGTTCGGTGCTGCGCCGCCTCCCGGTGTGCGTCACCAGCAGCGCGGTCCGGCTCACCACGCCCGCCATACCGTCCGAGGCCCGTTGTCGGCCCCGCACGCCACCCGGCTCACCCGACCGCTCACCCCGCTACCTCCTCCGTCGCCGTGCCGGACCGACCGCCGGTGGCCCCGGCCGTCACCACCGCCCGCACCCGCTCCGGATCAGCCGCAGGCGCGTCCCGGCGTAACCATACGAAGAACTCGACGTTCCCGCTGGGCCCCGGCAACGGACTGGCACAAACATCGGCAAGACCCCACCCGAGCTGGGCCGCCGCAACCGCCACTTCCAGCACCGCCTCGGCCCGCAACGCTGGATCACGCACCACGCCCCCGGCGCCGACCCGATCGCGCCCCACCTCGAACTGCGGTTTCACCATCAACGCCAGATCACCGTCCGGTCGGGTACAGGCTGCTAGGGCCGGCAACACCAGCCGCAGGGAGATGAACGACAGGTCGGCGACGGTGAGGTCGACCGGCCCATCGATGGCCGTTGGCGTGAGGGTGCGCACGTTGGTCCGCTCGAAGACGCGTACCCGCTCGTCGTTGCGCAGTGGCCAGGCAAGTTGCCCGTACCCGACATCAACCGCCACCACCTCGGCCGCGCCGGCGCGCAGCAGCACGTCGGTGAACCCACCCGTGGAAGCACCGGCGTCGAGGCAGCGCCGCCCTGCGGCGGTCATCCCACCCGGGCCGAAGGAGGCCAGGGCGCCGGCCAACTTGTGCCCGCCCCGCGAGACGTACTCCGAAACCGGATCCGCTCCGGTGACCAGCAGCGGATCGGCGGGGTTGACCAGCGCGGCAACCTTACGGGCGGGGACCCCGCGTAGCTGAACGCGGCCAGCCTCCACCAGGGCGGCGGCCTGCTCACGCGAGCGGGCCAGGCCGCGGCGGACGAGTTCGGCGTCCAACCGGGTACGACGTGCCATACCTGTTTCTCCGGCTCTTAGGACTGGTCAATGCTGGCGAGGGTTTCCCGCAGCGTTTCGTATGCCGCCTCGTACTGCGCGATCTGCTCCGCCAGGGGTAGTCCGGCGGCGTTGACCATCGCCTGCACGGCGGCGTCAACCGCCCGGTTCGGCGCCACCGCCTGGCTCTCGGCTTCCTCGGCGGTGAGCTCGGCCGGGGGCGCTGGTCGCGGTGCCCCCGGTCCCGCACCTGGCGAAACGCCCGGCGCCGGGCCGGGGCGGGGCAGGGCGGTCACGGCCGCCCTGCAGCGGAGCGCGACCAGCGGTGGACGGCGCTCACTCCGGGCCGCCCGGCTGCTGCTTACCCGGCGCCTTCTGTGCCACTGCCCGCTTCGCGACCGTCTGCTTGGCGACTGTCTGCTTCGCGACCGCTTTCTTCACGACCGCTTTCTTCGCGACTGTCTTCTTCGCGACTGTCTTCTTCGCCGGGCTGGCGGCGGTCATGGTGCGTCCGGACGAAGGGTCCGCTGCCGCGCCAGCCGGAGCAGTCAGCGGCGACACCGCCGGTTCCGCAGCACCACCTGACGCGACCGGATGAGCTGCATCCAGGTCCGTCGGGTGATCTGTGTTCACGTCCGCCACGGTGTCGCTGACGGGGAGCGTCGTCGCTGATCCGGTTGATGCCTCCCGGAGCTGCCGCTCCAGCTCGCGCACCCGCCGGGTCAGCTCGGTCACCTCATCGGCGGTGGCGAGGCCAACAGCGCCGAGCCCCCGTTCGAACTCGAACCGGACCAGCTTGGCCAGCGCTTCCCGGTTGGCCGCGCTGGTGGAGACCAGTTCCTCGGCAAACGCCTGAAGCTGGACCGCGGTAGCGCCGCCAGCGCCGACCAGCCGCCGCGCCGTCTCCTGGGCCTTCTGCCGAGGCGCCTCCGTCAGGCCCATGGCCAACGCAAGGTAGGAACGCCACGCGTCCTGCATGCCTGAGTCCTTCCGCGAGAGGGGATGTGCGGTCCTCACGCTACCGGCGTGGCCAGGCCACCCGTGCGGTACGGTGCCGGAGAATGGGTGTGGCGAGTCGTGGAGGCGATGTGGCTAGCGTTGACGAGTGCCGGCAGGCGTTGCGGGACCTCACCGCACGGCTGAACGGCAACGCCGAGACGGTGCGCGAGCACGTCGGCTTGGACCGGACGCTGGCCTGCCGCATAACCGACCTGGACACCGCATTCCACGGCCGCCTCACCGACGGCCAGCTGATCGACCTCGCTGACGGTGACGACCCGAAGGCCAAGATCGCCCTGAGCACCACCAGCGAGGACCTCCTCGCCCTGGTCCGCGGGGAGCTGGACATCACCCGCGCGGTGGCATCCAGACGGGTATCGGTCAAGGCCAGCCCGTTCGACCTGATAAAACTTCGCAAACTGCTTGGAACGAGCTGAAACCGGCCCACTTCACCGCGCCTCGGTACTGGAGCTGTTCAGCCGGACGAGAGGTCGAACGTCGCCAGCACCCGCTCAGCCGCCGAGGAGGCCGCCCGCACCGGGGATGACCGCCCGGTGGACCACGCCGCCGCGCAGAGCGCCGGTAGCGCATCCAGCGGGCGTCCCGCACCAGACAGCTCCAGCTGGCCGTCACGAACCACCGCGGACCACCCATCGGTCTCCGCCGGACCCGGCACCCGCACCACCGCGGCCGGCTCGAAAAGCCCCGCCAGGTCCGCTGACACAAAGGTCGGTCGATGCTCTGGTCCCATCGCCAGCAACTCGGCCACGTCGCTAACCCCAGTCAGCACAAACAAGCTGTCCAGCCCCGCTCGGACCGCGCCCTCGATGTCGGTGTCCAGGCGGTCGCCGACGACCAGGGCACGCCCCCCGCCGGCCCGCCGGGAGGCGGCGACGAAAAGCTCCGGCGCTGGCTTACCCACGACCAGGTCTGGGTCTCGACCGAGCGCGATCCGCACCGCGGCGACCAAGGCACCGTTGCCAGGTAGTGGGCCCCGCTTGCTGGGCAGCGTGCGGTCGGTGTTGGTAGCAACCCAGGTCGCCCCGCCCCGAATCGCCGCCGTTGCCTCAGCCAGGTCAGCCCAGCCGACCTGCGGGCCGTACCCCTGAACCACCGCGGCCGGATCATCCTCGGCCCGCGCGACCGGGGTAAGCCCGGCAGCGCGGATCTCGGCACGCAACGCCTCCGCCCCCACAACCAGGATCCGCGTCCCCGCCGGATGCCGTTCTCGGAGCAACTGAGCGGTGGCCGCCGCGGAGGTCAGCACCTCCTCCGGGCGAGCGGCGATGCCCATACCGGTAAGCAGGTCGGCCACCTCACTGGACCGGCGAGAGGCGTTGTTCGTGGCGTACGCGACCGCTCGGTCTTCGGCATGCAGCTTACGCACCGCCTCGATCGCCCCGGGGATCGGCTGGTCGACCAGGTAGATCACCCCGTCCAGGTCGAAGATGACCAGGGCGTACCCGTCAACCAGCCGCCTTCCGCCGGTCCGCGTCACTTCCCGGTACCCGCCTCATCTCCGTCAACCGGGCTTTCCGGGTCGCCACCGGGCCGTTGCGTACTGAGACCGCTCGGGTCACCGGTACCGGACTCCGGGGTGTCGTCAGCACCCTCTTCCAAGGCGTCGTCAGCACCGTCACGGGCCCCGGTGGACTCAGCATCGGGCGCGTCCCCGTCAACGGATTCAGCATCTGGCTGTTCCGACCCCGCGCCGAGGGCACCCGGGCCAGCGGCGACGTCCTCGACGTCGTCCTCCTCGTCGCCTTCGATCATTACCCCGTCGAGCTCCAACAGGCGCTCAGCCGCGTCGGTCGCTCCGTCAGTGTCGACCTCCGCAGCACGGGAGAACCACTCTCGGGCCTCCTCACGCCGGCCAACCGCGAGCAGCGCATCCGCGTAGGCGTATCGCAGCCGCACCGTCCACGGCTCCGCCGCCTCCCCGGTCAGTTCCGGCACCTGGAGCATCGCCACCGCCGCGTCCTTCTGGCCCAGGTCGCCCCGTGCGCCAGCAGCAACGATCAGCAGTTCCCCAGCGACCGCGCGGTCCAACTCCTTCCGGTCTGCCCCCCGGTACAGGTCGACCGCCCGCTCCGGGCGGCCGAGCGCCCGCTCACAATCAGCGAGCACCGCAAGGTGACTCTGCAGGCCGGTCATCCGGTGGTACGTCCGCAGTTCGGCGACCGCCGTCTGCCATTCACCGGCGTGGTACGCGGCCAGGCCAACCGCCTCACGGACGGCAGCGATACGGGCGGCGAGCCGCCGGGCTGCAAGGGCATGCGCCAGTGCCTCAGCTGGGTCCTCGTCGATCAGCTGACCGACCGCAACCAGGTGTCGGGCCACCTTCTCGGCGGTCGGCTTTGCTAGGGCGAGCAGTTCGGCACGGACGTCTTTGTCCAGGTCCGTGGCGACGATCTCCTCAGGGAGCTCAGGTCCTACCGGGGCGTCAGGCTCAGGCCCACGCTCCGCACGGCGGTCGCGGCCCCGGTAGTCACCCTCACGACGCTCACCGCCGCGGAAGCCACCACGGTCACCACCACGGCGCTCACCATCACGGTAACCGCCCTCGCGGCGGTCACCGCCGCGGAAGCCATCACGGTCACCACCCCGGTAACCACCCTCGCGACGGTCACC
>NZ_AZWO01000051.1 GCF_000514775.1 Salinispora pacifica CNR114
AGACGACTGGGTTGATAGGCCGGAAATGTAAGCTCGGTAACGGGTTCAGTTGACCGGTACTAATAGGCCGAGGACTTGACTACTAAGTTGCTACGCGTCCACTGTGTATCTCTTGGCAAGCAAACATTGCCTGTGGTGTTGGGTGTGTTTGATATGTCGATAAGTGTTACGGCGGTCATGGCGGAGGGGAAACGCCCGGTTACATTCCGAACCCGGAAGCTAAGCCCTCCAGCGCCGATGGTACTGCACTCGGGAGGGTGTGGGAGAGTAGGACACCGCCGGGCAAAACTTTTGTTGAGGGCCGACCCTACCCGGGTCGGCCCTCAACGCTTTTCCCGCCGGGCACACCACCCGGAAGACAACACCGCCATCACCGCTTCCTCCGATCAGCGGGTCTGCATCTCGTTGCGCATCTTCCGGAACAGGTCAGCGGCGTCTTCTACCGGATGATCCGGAAACAGGCCCATCACCACGCTTCCATGGTCCGCCCAGCCGCACACAGCGAAATCGCCACCCGTGCCGCTGGTGGTGCCACACTTCAGCACCCCACCAAGGGGGCCTGGGGAGAGGCTCCGCAGGCCACTGACCTGACCAGTTTCGTCGGCCATCAGCCCGAACAGACTGTCCAGGTCGCGTTCGGGCTGCCAGAGCAGCGTGGTGCCGCCGAAGACGAGCACCGGCCGGCGTTCGTCCGTCGGATCCCGGTAGACGGTGCCGAAGCTCTGGTCCAACTCGATGCCGGCCGCGAACCCGTTCCGGAGATAGTCGGCCGTGCTGCGGGCCGGCTCGCTGTCGTCCCGAGTCAACCCGGCCACCTGCGCTGGGCTGGCTACCGTGGTGTCCTGCTGCTGGAAGACGCGCCAGCCCACAGCGCCGAAGGTTCCCGCGCCAGCGAGCCCCACGGCTGCCGCCAGCAGCCAGGCCACCCGGCGGCGACGAGCTCGGATGCCGGTTTGCTTGGGCTTCGGAGCCGGGTCCTCGCCGTCGAGTCGGATCGGCTCGTCGGTCAGGTTGACTGGCTCGGGAGCCTCGTTGACGGCGCGTTCACTGAGGTGCCCGTTGGACATAACCGACACCGTACGCGAAGCCCTGGTGGCGCACGTAGGGTCCGCGGAAGCTCTCCGTAGACTTCCAGGAGTGACCGAGAGACTGGACGCCCAACGCCCCGACGCCCCGACCCTTGCCGGCCAGTACCTGCCGGGCGAGGTGGAGCAGCGACGGTACGAGCAGTGGGTAGCCGGCGGACACTTCCGCGCGTCGGCGGAGAGCGACAAACCCCCGTACACCATCGTTATCCCGCCACCGAACGTCACCGGCTCGCTGCACATGGGGCACGCGCTGGACCACACGATGCAGGACGCTCTGATCCGGCGGAAGCGCATGCAGGGCTACGAGACGCTCTGGCTGCCCGGGATGGATCACGCCGGTATCGCCACCCAGAACGTCGTGGAGCGGCAGCTGGGCGAGCAGGGCCTGTCCCGGCATGACCTCGGCCGCGAGGCGTTCGTGGAGCGGGTCTGGCAGTGGAAGGCCGAGTCCGGGGGCGCGATTCTTGGGCAGATGCGCCGGCTCGGCGACTCCGTCGACTGGGAGCGGGAGCGGTTCACCATGGACGCGGGCCTGTCGCGGGCCGTCCAAACCATGTTCAAGGCGCTGTACGAGGACGGGTTGATCTATCGGGCCGAGCGGATCATCAACTGGTGCCCGCGCTGCCTCACCGCGCTGTCGGACATCGAGGTGGAGCACACGGACGACGACGGTGAGCTGGTGTCGATCCGATACAGCGACGAGGTCGTGGTGGCCACCACCCGGGCGGAGACGATGCTCGGTGACACCGCCGTCGCGGTGCATCCCGAGGACGAGCGCTACCAGCACCTGATCGGCACCGAGGTCGAGCTGCCGCTGACCGGCCGGCGCATTCCGATCGTCGGGGACGAGCATGTTGACCCGACCTTCGGCACCGGCATGGTGAAGGTGACCCCGGCGCACGACCCGAACGACTTCGAGATCGGCCAGCGGCACGACCTGCCGTCCCACACGATCATGGATGAGCGGGGGGTCATCACCGCGCCCGGGCCGTTCGCCGGCCTGGACCGGTACGAGGCGCGTCCCGCCATCGTCGCCGCCCTGCGGGAACAGGGCCGGATCGTGGCCGAGAAGCGCCCGTACTCGCATGCGGTCGGTCACTGCTCACGCTGCCGTACGACGGTGGAGCCCCGCCTGTCGTTGCAGTGGTTCATCAACACCTCCCCGTTGGCCAAGGCGGCTGGTGACGCGGTGCGGGACGGACGGGTGCGGATTGAGCCGGCGGAGCTGGCCAAGCGGTACTTCGCCTGGGTCGACAACATGCACGACTGGTGCATCTCCCGCCAGCTGTGGTGGGGGCACCGCATCCCGGTCTGGTACGGCCCGGCCGGTGAGGTCGTCTGCGTTGGTCCGGACGAGACGCCGCCGACCGGCGACGGCTGGCGCCAGGACGAGGATGTGCTGGACACCTGGTTCTCCAGCGGGCTGTGGCCGTTCTCCACCCTCGGCTGGCCGGAGCAGACTCCGGAACTGGCCAAGTTCTACCCGACGAGCGTCCTGGTCACCGGCTACGACATCCTCTTCTTCTGGGTCGCCCGGATGATGATGTTCGGCCTCTACGCGATGGACGGCCGACAGCCCTTCGACGTGGTCGCGCTGCACGGCATGGTCCGCGACGAGCACGGCAAGAAGATGTCGAAGTCGTTCGGCAACGTGGTTGATCCGCTGGACTGGGTTGATCGGTACGGCGCCGATGCCACCCGGTTCACCCTGGCCCGTGGTGCGAACCCCGGCGGGGACGTCGCCGTCAGCGAAGAGTGGTGCCAGGGCTCCCGTAACTTCTGCAACAAGCTCTGGAACGCGACTCGGTTCGCCCTGTTGAACGGCGCGCACACCCGGGGGGCGCTACCGCCGGCGACGGAACTGTCAACAGTCGACCGCTGGATTCTCTCCCGGCTCGCGCGTGTCACCGTGGAGGCGGACGAGCAGTTCGAGGCGTACGAGTTCGCAAAGGTTTGCGACCTGCTGTACCACTTCGCGTGGGATGAGGTCTGCGACTGGTACGTGGAGCTGACCAAGCCACTCCTGGCTGCCGGTGGTCCGGCCGCGGATGTCACTCGGCGCGTCCTCGGGCAGGTGCTGGACCAACTGCTGCGGCTGCTGCACCCGATCATCCCGTTCCTCACCGACGAGTTGTGGATCGCCTTGACCGGCGGTGAGACGGTCATGACGGCAGCCTGGCCGGCCGCCGACCGGGCGTTGGTTGACGCCGCCGCGGAGACGGAGATCGCCGCGCTCCAGCGGGTGGTCACCGAGATCCGGCGGTTCCGTTCCGACCAGGGGCTGCGTCCGACCCAGCGGGTCGTGGCCCGGCTCGACGGATTGGCCGGCGCCGGTATCGCTGGGCACGAACCGCTGATCCGGTCGCTGGTGCGCCTCGACGTGGCAGGGACGGACTTCCAGGCCAGCGCCGTTCTGACCCTGCCCGGTGAGGTGGGTGTCGCGCTGGACACCCGCGGGTCGATCGACGTGTCGGCCGAGCGGGCGCGGTTGACCAAGGACCGGGTGGCGGCGGCGAAGGAGGTCGGACAGGCCCGGACCAAGCTCGACAACCCGGCGTTCGTGGGGAAGGCACCCGAGCCGGTGGTGCAGAAGATCCGCGACCGGCTCGCCGCCGCCGAGGCCGACCTGGTGCGCATCGACACGGCTTTGGAGGCCCTCCCCTCATGAGCGAGCAGACTGACTTCGCCGCCGTCGAGGCGGAACTCGCCACTCGCGGGTTCACCCGGATGGCCTTCGAGCTGGACCGGATCGAGATGCTGCTGGATCTGCTCGGGAGCCCACAGCGGGCGTACCCGTCGATCCACCTCACCGGCACCAACGGTAAGACCTCGACAGCTCGCATGATCGACTCGCTGTTGCGGGCGTTCGGGCTGCACACCGGGCGATACACCAGCCCACACCTGGAGACCGTCCGCGAGCGGATCAGCCTGGACGACGAGCCGGTGGACGAACAGCGGTTCGTCGCCACCTACCGCGAGGTGGCGCCGCTGGCCCAACTCGTTGACCAAAGATCCGCGGAGCCCCTGACCTACTTCGACCTGACCACGGCGCTGGCCTTCGCCACCTTTGCCGACGCGCCGGTGGATGTCGCCGTCGTCGAGGTGGGCCTCGGTGGCGCGGAGGACTCGACCAACGTCCTGCAGGCCGGTGTCACGGTGTTGACTCCGATCGGGCTCGATCACACCGAGTGGCTCGGCGACACGATCTCCGACATCGCGCTCCACAAGGCGGGCATCATCCACAAGGGCGCGACGGTGATCTCGGCCGGGCAGGAGGAGGAGGCAGCGCGTCCGGTGCTCGAGCGCTGCGCCGAGGTCGGCGCGACGATCGCCCGAGAAGGCGCCGAGTTTGGGGTGTTGCGTCGGGCCGTCGCGGTCGGTGGCCAGGTGCTCACCCTGCAGGGGCTCGGCGGGCAGTACAAGGAGCTCTTCGTCCCGTTGCACGGTGCCCACCAGGCGCAGAACGCCGCCGTGGCGCTCGCGGCCGTGGAGGCGTTCCTCGGGGCGGGTGCGCGCCGCCAGCTGGATGTCGAGACGGTCCGGGAGGGGTTCGCCGCGGTGAGCTCGCCGGGGCGGTTGGAGCGGGTCCGCACCGCCCCGACCGTGCTGCTCGACGGCGCGCACAACCCGCAGGGCATGGCGGCCACGGTCACCGCGCTGCAGGAGGAGTTCGCGTTCAGCAAACTGGTCGCCGTCCTCGGTGTCCTCGGTGACAAGGACGCATTCGGCCTGCTCGAACTGCTGGAGCCGGTGGTTGACCAGCTGGTGGTCACCCGAAACAGCTCGCCGCGGGCGATGCCCACCCGGGAGCTGGCGACGCTCGCCGCCGACGTTTTCGGCCCGGACCGGGTGGTGGTGGCGGAGCAGATGCCGGACGCCATCGAGGCGGCGGTGGCGCTGGCCGAGCAGGATGTCCCCGGTGAGCTGGCCGGGATCGGCGTACTCGTCACCGGTTCGGTGGTGACCGTGGCCGACGCCCGCCGGCTGCTGAAGCGATGACCGCCGCCGGGCGTCCGGCCGGCTCAGGACCGGCGGCCGGGCTGCCGAAGGGTTCAGGACCGGCGGCCGGGCTGTCGCCGGGTTCGGGACCGGCGGGCGAGCTGTCGCCGGGCTCGGCGTCTCCGCCGCGCCGCTCCGGGTTGCGTAATCCGCAGCGGGCGGTGGCCGGTCTCGGTGCCGGGCTCCTGAGCCTTGAGGCCCTGGTCCTGGTGCTGGCCATCCAGCCGATCCGGGTGGTCGGCGGCGGGCTGAGTGCTGCCGCGATCGCCGCTGTGGTGACGCTGGCGGTGGTGGCGGTGCTGCTGGCCGGAATGATCCGTCGTGCCTGGGCCTGGTCGGCGGGGGTCGTTCTGCAGGGCGCGTTGCTGCTCGCCGGCGCGTTGCACTGGTCGCTGCTGGTGCTCGGGGTCATCTTCGCGTTGGTGTGGGCGTACGCCCTGCACGTGCGGCGGGTGATCCTGGGCTGACCGGCCCACTCAGGCCTCGGCGCGTTCCCGCCACTGGGTGAGGGCGATGCCGTGCCCGTCCGGGTCGCGGAAGGCGGCCGCCCACACCTCCAGCTTCGACCCACGGTTGACGACCCGTGGCGGATAGGTGAAGCGGACGCCGGATTCGCGCAGCCGCGTGTAGGCCTCCTCGATGTCGTCAACCTCAAGGTTGACATGTACGAGCCGACGGCTGATGGGGACGGCCTCGGTGGCCTCCCGGAGCACCAGGCGGGTCGCCCCGGAGGCGAGCACCGCGTTCCCGGAGCCCTGGTCAACTTCGGTGAAGCCGAGGTCCTGGTAGAAGGTGAGCGACCGCGTCAGGTTGGTGACGAGCAAAGTGAACCCCACCCCGGCGATCGGCGGGTCACCGGCGGGCTCCCCGAAGATCGCCTCGTCCAGGTCCGGGATCACCGGTTCCTCGGCGTACGGCGGCATCGGGTCGTCCAGGGGCAGGTCGATCGGGTCTGCTGGGGCCGGAACCCGGAACCCCTCGGCCATCGGTCCGGGCCCTTCGGGGGTCGGGCGAGCCGGCGTGGCGGTGGACGAGGTCTCGAATGGCGCCGCCGGGAACGGTGTCGCCCCGGTCGATGGGTCGAATCGTTGTTCGGCCGGAGGTCGAGGGCTCGGCGCGGCGCGCCGCGGTAGGTCGCCCGGGGCGGGCGGGTTGACCAGTTCCCCGTCCAGAACTGTCGGGCCACCAGGGACCTGGTGTACGACGACCGTGCTGGGTTCGGGCGGCGGCGGGACCGGGTCGCCGTACGGGTCCCGGAACTCGTCGTCGACTGCCCGGCCGGCCCACGGCGGTGCCTCCTGCTGGATCAGTAGCTCTTCTGCCGGTAGGTCTGGGTCCGGATAGTGTGGGGGCAGGTCCGCCCCGCTGACCCGCGCGGCTTCGGCGTGGGTGAGCACCTCGTCCCAGAGAACGCGAACGTGCCGCTGGTCGTCGAGCGCCACCCGGATCGGTAGGGTCTGGCCCGGCGCCGGCCACTTGGCGACCGGCACCCGCGGTTCGATGATCTTTTTGGAACGGGGTGGTAGCCCCGGTGCGTCGATGAAGAGCTGCAGCTCGCAGCGGCCGAACGCGTATTGGGTTGGTGGCTCGGAGACGGTGTGTACGGCCCCTTCACCGATGACCCAGGTGCGGCCGCCGGCGCGAACTGTGGCGAGGGCGACCGCCAGCACCAGGATGGCGCCGCCGAGCGCCACGATCGACCAACTCGGCATGCCCAGGCCGAACAAGACCACGAACGTAGCCACCGTGCCCAGCGCCGCGCCGACCAGCTTGCGGACCGGCGCGATCGGGCGGCTACCGCCATTCGCCACTGTGGACCTCCTGGAGGGGGTAGGGGTCAGGCTAGGCCGGCTCGCCCGCCGGGGGAAGGACCGACCGCCGCGCCGGCGCCGAGACCGGGCCGATACGCTGACCGTACCCAGCCCGGTCGCCTTCGGTGTACAGGAGGAACAGCGTGTCCAGCAGCAGTCCCGAGGAGCGTACGCTCGTATTGATCAAGCCCGACGCGGTCCGCCGCGGGCTGGTCGGCGAGATTATCTCCCGATTCGAGGGTAAGGGCCTGCGGCTCGACGCGATGGTGCAGCGGACGCTGGATGAGGACTTCGCCGATCAGCACTACGCCGAGCACGTCGGCAAGCCCTTCTACCCGCCGCTGAAGACCTTCATGACCAGCGGCCCGCTGGTCGCGCTGGTGCTCTCGGGCGATCAGGTCATCGAGGTGGTACGTGGCATGATCGGCGTCACCGATGGCCGGCGGGCCGCGGCCGGCACCATCCGGGGTGACCTGTCGTTGTCGAACCGGGAGAACCTCGTGCACGCCTCCGACTCCGTCGACAGCGCGAAGCGCGAGATCGGGCTCTGGTTCCCGGAACTGGTCTGAGGACCGCGGCTGAGGTGTTGTCGCGCGCGCCGACGGTAGGGTCGCGCCCACGGCAGGGTGGTGTCGCGCCCGCGGCGCGGTCGTCATCGGGTGTTCCCGGGGTGGCCATCTGGGCCGCGGGGAAAGGTCATGTCGGTTCGGTAGACCGGCGGGGTAAGTCCCCGACCCGGGAGGAACCATGACCGAGTTCGATCGACGTACGCTCCTGCGGACCGGCCTTGCCGTGGGCGCGGGAGCCGCTGGCGGAGCGCTCCTGGGAGGTGTCGGCGGCGCCGCCGGGCCCGCCGCCGCGGGTTGGCGCCCAGCCGGTCGTCCCGTTCTGACGCACGGGGTGCAGAGCGGCGACTTCTCCGCCGAGTCGGCGGTGGTGTGGACCCGGGCTGATCGGCCCGGCCGGATGCTGGTGGAGGTGGGCCGTCGGCCGGACCTGCGGGACGCCCGGCGGCTGCGTGGGCCGGTCCTGGACCCGACCGGGGACTTCACCGGCAAGGTACGACTGCGCGGGTTGCCGGCCGGTGAGCGCTGGTACTACCGGGTTCGGGCGGAGAGCCTGGACCGGCCCGGGTTGTGCAGTGAGCCGCTGACCGGCTCCCTGCGGACCGCCCCCGGTCCAGGCTCGCGGCGCGACATCCGGTTTGTCTGGACCGCAGACATCGCGGGGCAGGGCTGGGGCATCGCCCCCGACTTCGGCGGCATGTCCATCTTCGCCGCCATGCGCGCCGCCGAACCCGACTTCTTCCTCTGTGGCGGTGACACGGTGTACGCCGACAACCCGCTGACCGAGACGGTGTCGCTGCCGGACGGGCGGGTCTGGCGGAACCTCGTCACCCCGGAGAAGAGCAAGGTCGCCGAGACCCTGGCGGAGTTCCGGGGGCAGTACGCGTACAACCTGCTCGACGAGCACCTGCGGGCGTTCGTGGCCGAGGTGCCGCAGATCAACCAGTGGGACGACCACGAGGTGACGAATAACTGGTACCCGGGTGAGGTGCTCACCGATGACCGGTACACGGAGAAGCGGGTCGACGTGCTCGCCGCCCGTGCCCGGCAGGCGTTCGACGAGTGGTTGCCCACCCCGATCCGGGGCCCCCGCTACCGGCGGTTGCCGTACGGGCCGTTGTTGGACGTCTTCGTGCTGGACATGCGTACGCACAAGGACCCGAACGACGGGAACAACTACCCGGACCCGGACCGGGGGCTGCTCGGCCGGGAGCAGCGGGAGTGGCTGATCCGCGAGCTGACCCGCTCCCGGGCGACGTGGAAGGTGATCGCCGCTGACCTGCCGCTCGGGCTGGTGGTGCCAGACGGGTCGGCCCAGGAGGGTGTGGCGCAGGGCGACCCGGGGGCGCCGGCGGGCCGGGAGTTGGAGCTGGCCGAGGTGCTCCGGGCGGCCCATCGCGCCGGGGTGACCGGCATTTTCTTCCTCACCGCCGATGTCCACTACACCGCCGCCCACCACTACGACCCCGCCCGGGCGGCGATCGGCGACTTCACGCCGTTCTGGGAGTTCGTCTCCGGTCCGGCGCACGCCGGCGCTTTCGGCCCCAACCAGCTGGACGGCACGTTCGGCCCGCAGGCGGTCTTCGTCAACGCGCCGCCCAGCGCGAACACCAGCCCCGCGGCGGGTTTCCAGCACTTCGGCGAGGTGCGTATCGACGCCGACAGCGGTGCCTGCACGGTCCACCTGCGGGACCGCACCGGTAACTCGCTCTGGAGCACGACGCTTCCCGCTCCGCGGTGATCACGCCGGCCGATCATGGAGCTGGTCGGAGCTTCGTGATCGGCCGGTCCGGCGGTGGAAGTCGGCGGCGATCTCTGCCCGGGGTCGGGTAGGGTTGGCGACCACGGCGACGACCCGGCTATCACCGGTGAGCCTCCGGAAGAAAGGGCCGCCGCGCCCGAGTAGAACCGGACGGGTCCGGCCCGTCACAGCCGGCCAACGAGCGGGCGGTCGATCCTGATCGTCAAGCGGGGTGGTACCGCGGGCCCGGCCCCGGCACGCCGACGGCGTCCGGAACGGGTTCGTCCTCGCAGACCCACGAAGTGTGAGCTGCGAAGGAGCGCGACCCTCCGATGGCCTATCCGTTGCATGACCCGACCGCGACCGGAGTCCCCGCGAGCCCGGACCTGCCCGCGATCGAGCGCCGGGTCCTGGAGCACTGGACGGCCGACAAGACCTTTGAGGCCTCCGTCGAGGCCCGGCCGGCCTCCCGCCGATCCGCGGACGGCGTCGTCGCCGACGGCGCCCCCGCCGACAACGAGTACGTCTTCTACGACGGCCCGCCGTTCGCCAACGGCCTGCCGCACTATGGCCACCTCTTCACCGGCTACGTCAAGGACGTGGTGCCGCGCTACCAGACCATGCGTGGCCGGCGGGTGGAGCGTCGGTTCGGCTGGGACTGCCACGGCCTGCCCGCCGAGGTGGTCGCCGAGAAACAGCTCGGCATCACCAGCAAGGCGGAGATCCTCGACCTGGGAGTGGACCGGTTCAACGAGGCCTGCCGGAGCTCGGTGCTGGAGTTCACCCAGGACTGGGAGCGTTACGTCACCCGGCAGGCCCGGTGGGTGGACTTCGCCAGTGACTACAAGACGCTGGACCTGGACTACATGGAGAGCGTCCTGTGGGCCTTCAAGAGCCTGCACGACAAGGGCCTGGTCTACGAGGGCTTCCGGGTGCTCGCGTACTGCTGGCGGTGCGAGACGCCGCTGTCGAACACCGAGACCCGGATGGATGATGTCTACCGGGACCGGCACGACCCGACGCTCAGCGTGTGGTTGACGCTCACCCCCGACGAGGGCGCGCCGGAGCTGCTGCGCGGCGCCGTCGCGTTGGGGGTCTGGACCACCACGCCGTGGACGCTGCCGTCCAACCTGGCGCTCGCCGTCGGCCCGGACATCGAGTACGCGGTGCTGGAGCGGGACGGGCAGCGCTACGTGGTGGGCGCCGCCCGGCTCGCCGCATACGCCAAGGAGCTGGAGGGGTACCGGCAGGTCGGCACCGTGTACGGCCGGGACCTGGTCGGGCGCCGATACACCCCGCTGTACGACTTCCTGGTCGAGCCGGCGGGGGAGCACGCGTACCAGGTGCTCGGCGCGGATTTCGTGACCACCGAGGACGGCACCGGGATCGTGCACCTGGCGCCGGCGTTCGGCGAGGACGACCAGAACACCTGTAACGCCGCCGGCATACCCACTGTGGTCACGGTGGACGACCGTACCCGGTTTACCACGCTGGTCCCGCCGTACCAGGGGGAGCAGGTCTTCGACGTCAACAAGCCGGTGATCCGGGAGCTGAAGGAACGGGGCGTGGTGCTCCGGCAGGACACCTACACCCACGCGTACCCACATTGTTGGCGCTGCGACACCCCACTGGTCTACAAGGCGGTGTCGTCCTGGTTCGTCGCGGTGACCCGGTTCAAGGATCGGATGGTCGAGCTCAACCAGCAGATCAACTGGACTCCGGGGCACATCAAGGACGGCTCGTTCGGCAAGTGGCTGGCCAACGCCCGGGACTGGTCGATCAGCCGGAACCGGTTCTGGGGCTCGCCGATCCCGGTGTGGAGATCCGACGACCCGGCCTATCCGCGGGTGGATGTCTACGGCTCCCTCGCGGAGTTGGAGCGGGACTTCGGCGTACGCCTGACCGACCTGCACCGGCCCGCGGTGGATGAGCTGGTCCGCCCCAACCCGGACGACCCGACCGGGAAGTCCGTGATGCGTCGGGTCCCGGAGGTGCTGGACTGCTGGTTCGAGTCCGGTGCGATGCCGTTCGCCCAGGTGCACTACCCGTTCGAGAACGCCGACTGGTTCGAGTCCCACTACCCGGGTGACTTCATCGTCGAGTACATCGGGCAGACCCGCGGCTGGTTCTACACGATGCACGTGCTCGCCACGGCGCTGTTTGACCGGCCCGCGTTCCGTAACTGCCTGAGTCACGGCATCCTGCTCGGGTCGGATGGGCGCAAGATGTCCAAGAGCCTGCGTAACTACCCGGACGTTTATCACATCTTTGATACCTACGGTTCGGACGCGATGCGCTGGATGCTGATGTCCTCCCCGGTGCTGCGCGGTGGTGACATGGCGGTGCACGAGGCCGGCATCCGGGATGCGGTCCGGCAGGTGCTGCTGCCGCTCTGGAACGTCTGGTACTTCTTCTCGCTCTACGCCAACGCCGACGGGCGTGAGGCGCGGCGGAGCACCGCCTCGGCGCACCTGCTCGACCGGTACGTGCTGGCGAAGACGAACGAGTTGGTCTCGACGGTGCAGGCGCAGCTGGACGGGTACGACATCTCCGGTGCCTGCGCCACCGTTCGGTCCTACCTGGACGCGTTGACCAACTGGTACGTACGCCGTTCGCGGGATCGATTCTGGTCCGGCGACGAGGACGCCTTCGACACCTTGTGGACGGTGTTGGAGACGCTCTGTCGTGTGGTCGCACCGCTGGCGCCGCTGACGGCCGAGGAGATCTGGCGGGGCCTGACCGGTGAGCGTTCGGTGCACCTGACGGACTGGCCGGCGGCGGCGGAGTTCCCCGCCGACCACGACCTGGTCGCCGCGATGGACGCCGTGCGGGGGGTCGCCTCGGCGGCGTTGTCCCTGCGCAAGGCGCGGGGTCTGCGGGTACGGCTGCCGCTGTCGGTGCTGACCGTCGCCACGCCGGCCGCCGCCACGCTGCGGCCCTTCGCCGACCTGGTCGCCGACGAGGTCAACGTGAAGCGGGTCGAGTTCACCGACGAGTTGGGTAGCTACTGCGAGCAGGTGTTGACAGTGGTGCCCCGGGCCCTTGGCCCGCGGGTCGGTAAGGCGGTCCAGCAGGTGATCAGGGCGGTCAAGGCCGGTGAGTGGGAGCTGGTCAACGGCGCACCGGTCGCCGCCGGGGTCACCCTCGCCGAGGGCGAGTACGAGCTGCGGCTGGTCGCCGCCGACGCCGAGCAGTCGGCGCCGCTGCCCGGCGGTGAGGGCGTGGTCGTCCTGGACACCGAGGTCACCCCGGAGCTGGCCGCCGAAGGTCTGGCCCGGGATGTGATCCGGGTGGTGCAGCAGGCCCGCCGGGACGCCGACCTGGATGTCTCGGACCGGATCGTGGTCGCGCTCGCCGCATCCGAGCAGGTGTGGGCGGCGGTCTCCACGTACCACGAGGTGGTGGCTCGGGAGGTGCTCGCCGACTCGGTGGAGCTCATCCCCGGGCTGTCCGGGTTCACCGGTGAGGTGGGCGACGGTGAGCAGGTCGCGGTAACCGTCCGTCAGGTTTAGGCAGGGTGCGGAAGGGCTCGGGCCGTAGCCGGCGGCCCGGGCGTGCCCCTCCGCACCCCACCCCGCCAAGTTGATCTTAAAGTTGGTCACTCGGTCAGCGGACCCGCCGCACCTCGCGCGGGGTGTCTGGTGGGGGTCCGCTACGGTGACACCGCCCCTGTGCCCGCATTCGACCAGCCGGAGGACCAGTGCCGCTGCTCTACACCATCGGCAAGCTCACCTTGGCGCCCGCGCTTCGGTTGGGCTTCCGTCCGACCGTGGAAGGGCTGGAGTACGTGCCGGAGACCGGCGGTGCGATCTTCGCTGGCAATCACCTCTCGGTCGCCGACGAGCTCTTCCTCGGCACGACGGTCCCCCGGCACCTGGCCTTCTGGGCCAAGTCCGAGTACTTCAGGGGCGCCGGGCTGAAGGGGCGGTTCTCCAAGTTCGTGCTCACCGGTCTCGGTGCCATCCCGGTCGAACGGGGCGGCGGTCGCGCGGCGCTGTCGGCCTTTGACGCGGCTATCCCCGCGCTCCGCGCCGGTGACCTCGTCGTCGTCTACCCGGAGGGGACCCGCTCCCCGGACGGGCGGCTCTACCGTGGACGCACCGGCGCGGTCCGGCTCGCGGTGTCGGCGGGTGTGCCGATCATCCCGGTCGGCATGATCGGCACCGACAAGGTGCAGCCGATCGGTGCTCGGGTGCCGCGCCCCTTCACCGGGCGGATCACCGTCCGGTTCGGCAAGCCGTTGGACTTCACCGGGCGGTCGGACGACCGCAGCTCGCTGCGGGTCATGACCGATGAGGTGATGAGCGAGATTCAGAAGCTCACCGGTCAGGAGTATGTCCCGCGGTACGCGCCGGCACGTGGCCGTCCGCCGGTGGACGGGGAATCGGGCCCGGTCTGAACCGATGCTGGGGGAGCGGGGGCCCCGGCTAATTGACCCAGCCGGGCGACCGAGTCGCGGGAACGGACGCCGGAGGGGTCAGTCCGGCTGGACGACGATCTGCTTCCGTAGGGCGCCGAGCAGGGTGGCGCTGTCTGCCACCGAGAGCCGGGTGAAGACGGCGGTGGCGATGCTGCTGTGGTCAACGGAGGTGCAGACCACGACGTCGGTACCGTCCTCGTGACCAAGAGCGCAGCGTCCGTGCCGGCTGCGGACCCCGGTCCCGATGACCTGTGCCGGGCCGAGCGCGTACTGGCCGGTGAGCCGCTCCATCTCGGCTTCCGCTGCTGACTTCGGCGCGAGCCAGAGGCCGGTGCCGCCGAAGACCGTCACCTTCTTGCCGGCGCCGGTGCGGTATATGCCGGCGAAGGTATCGCTGGCCGTCCAGTGTGCCTCGTCGACCTGCCGCGCCAACTCCGCCGTGGTCTGTCTGCTGTGGTGGTCCTCGCGTAGGTGCAGGTCCCCGAACTCGGTCGGGAGGGCGGCGTGCGCCGGGAACTGGTTGAGCACCGGTGTCGCCCAGTAGGCCGGGCCGCCGCAGCAGCACGCGATGACGAACAGCAGCGCCCACGGCCACTTCCGGCGGTTGCGGCTCGGTGCCGCGCCGGTTGGCTTCGACGTCGGCCGACCGGGTGCTGGTGGACTGGCGAAGCCGGCGGGCGGTGGGGTCGGGTGACTGTGGTGAGCTGGGGCGGGAGCATCGGTGGGAGCCGGTGCGGCCGAGGGGACGGCCGCGTACCCGGCCGGCGGCGACGCGGCAGCCGCCGGGCCGGCGGAGGGTGGCTGTCGCGGGGCTGACGAAGGGAACGGGGCGGACGGGGCCGGTGGGGCCGGCGGAGGGAACGGGGCCGACGGGGCGGACGGGGCCGGTGGGGTCGACGGCAGCTCGATGGAGAGCAGGTCCCACCCGGTGGTGTCGGTGCCGGCCCACGGATCAACCGGGGTCTGGTCCTCCGGTGCCTCCGGGCGCCCTTCCGCCGCGGCGGGCTCGCTCGACTCCGCCCGGGACCGGCGGCGTGGCAGCGGCGCGGCAGCGGACCCGCTCCCGGCGGGAGCCGGTGGTTGGGTGCTCCCGTCGGCGGGGAACCTCTGGGTACGGGTCGGGCCGTCCGGTTCGGCGTTGGTCGGCTCCGGCATCGTGTCAATCTCCTCTCGGCGACCCGAGGCTAGTACCGACCTACCCGGGTCCGTGAGCCGCCGCCGTTGGGCTCGTCGTCGTTGCGCGTACCCTTGGGCATCATGAGTGCCCCGTCCACCACGCCGCGCAGCGCCGTGGCCAACTCCGTGTGGCCCCGGCTGGAGCCGTTGCTGCCCCAGGTCGCCAAGCCCATCCAGTACGTCGGCGGTGAGTTGGGGGCGGTGGCCAAGGACTGGGACACGGCCGCCGTGCGCTGGGCCCTGATGTACCCCGACGCGTACGAGGTCGGCCTGCCCAACCAGGGTGTGCAGATCCTGTACGAGGTACTCAACGAGCAGCCCGACGTGCTCGCGGAGCGGACGTACGCGGTCTGGCCGGACCTGGAGCGACTGATGCGCGCCCACCAGGTGCCGCAGTTCACCATTGACGCGCACCGTCCGGTGCGGGACTTCGATGTCTTCGGCGTCTCCTTCGCCACCGAGCTGGGCTACACGAACCTGCTCACCGCGATTGACTTGGCGGGAATTCCGCTCCTGGCCGCCGACCGCGGCGACGCCGATCCGGTGGTCGTAGCCGGTGGGCACGCTGCGTTCAACCCGGAACCGATCGCCGCCTTTGTTGACGCCGCGGTGCTCGGTGACGGCGAGGAGGCGGTCCTGGAGATCACCACGATCGTTCGGGAGTGGAAGGCCGAGGGCTCTCCCGGCGGCCGGGACGAGCTGCTGCTGCGGCTGGCCCGCACCGAGAGCGTCTACGTGCCGCGCTTCTACGACGTGGACTACCTGCCTGACGGTCGAATTCAGCGGGTCGTGCCGAACCGCCCGGACGTGCCGTTTCGGGTGCACAAGCGCACGACGATGGACCTGGACGCGTGGCCGTACCCGAAGAAGCCGCTCGTGCCGCTGGCGGAGACGGTCCACGAGCGGTACGCGGTGGAGATCTTCCGGGGCTGCACCCGGGGCTGCCGGTTCTGCCAGGCCGGCATGATCACCCGCCCGGTGCGGGAACGCTCGATCACCACGGTGGGGCAGATGGTGCGGGAGGGGCTGGAGTTCTCCGGCTTCCACGAGGTGGGCCTGCTCTCGCTCTCCTCGGCCGACCACTCGGAGATCGGCGACATGTGCTCCGGCCTGGCCCAGCAGTACGAGGGCACCAACGTGTCGCTCTCGCTGCCCTCCACCCGGGTGGACGCGTTCAACATCGACCTGGCGCAGGAGTTGGCCCGCAACGGCCGGCGGACCGGGCTGACCTTCGCCCCGGAGGGCGGGTCGGAGCGGATCCGCAAGGTGATCAACAAGATGGTGTCGAAGGAAGACCTCATCCGGACCGTGGTCACCGCCTACACCAACGGCTGGCGGCAGGTGAAGCTCTACTTCATGTGCGGCCTGCCGACCGAGACCGACGAGGACGTCCTTGAGATCGCGGCGATGGCGCACGAGGTGATCCGGGCCGGCCGTGCGGCGACCGGCAGCCGGGACATCCGCTGCACAGTCTCCATCGGCGGGTTCGTGCCGAAGCCGCACACCCCGTTCCAGTGGGCCGCGATGGCCCGGCCGGAGGTCATCGACAATCGGCTGCGGCTGCTCAAACAGGCCGTCAACGCGGATCGCTCGCTGGGCCGGGCGATCGGCTTCCGCTACCACGACGGCGAGCCGTCGCTGATTGAGGGCCTCCTCTCCCGCGGTGACCGCCGGGTCGGCGCGGTGATCCGGCGGGTCTGGGAGAACGGTGGCCGGTTCGACGGCTGGAGCGAGCACTTCTCGTATCAGCGTTGGGTGGAGGCCGCCGCGGAGGTGCTGCCCGACTTCGGCGTCGACCTCGACTGGTACACCACCCGGGAGCGCGACGAGCTGGAGGTCCTACCCTGGGATCACCTGGACTCGGGCCTGGACAAGGACTGGCTCTGGCAGGACTGGCAGGACGCCCTGGGCGAGTACGAGCAGGACGACTGTCGGTGGACGCCGTGCTTCGACTGCGGTGTCTGCCCGGCCATGGACACCGAGATTCAGATCGGCCCGACGGGTAGGAAACTGCTCCCGTTGACCCCGGTCAACGGGCTGCGGGTCCCCAGCGACGCCCAGCAGTAGCAGTAGGTCCCGGGTACCGGCGACCGTCGTCGGCCTGAAACCGAGGAGCGCAACGATCAGTAGGAAACGACAGCCGGAGGGCGGACAGGCGCCGGTCGTCCAGCGGATTCGCCTCCGGTACGCCAAGCGGGGGCCACTGCGGTTCACCTCGCACCGAGACTTCGCGCGCGCCTTCGAGCGGGCGCTGCGTCGGGCCGGCGTACCGATGGCGTACTCCCAGGGCTTCACCCCGCACCCGAAGATCTCCTATGCCAGCGCCGCGCCGACCGGTGTGGCGAGCGAGGCCGAGTACCTGGAAATCGGGTTGCGGGAGTCGGTCGACCCGGCGGCGTTGCGGGCGGCGCTTGACGCGGCCCTCTCGCCCGGACTCGACGTGCTGGATGCGGTGGTGGCGACCGACGGCAGCCTGGTCGACCGGATCGAGGCGGCGCATTGGCGGATCGAGTTGCCGGAGGTGGACCCGGATGTGCTGCGCGCGGCGGTGGCCGCCTTCACCGCTGCGGACGAGGTCTTCGTCGAGCGGATGACCAAGCAGGGCCGGCGGACTTTTGACGCCCGGGCAGCTGTCATCGATATCAATGTGATCATGTCGGATGAGACACCTTCCGAGGCCGTGGCAGTACCGTGTGCGATACTCGAGCTGGTCGTGCGGCAGGTCACTCCCGCCGTTCGACCTGATGACGTCCTTTCCGGCCTCCGCGTGGTGGCCGACCTGGAGCCGCCGGTGTCGCCGCGGGTGACCCGGCTGGCTCAGGGCACGCTGACCGCGCAGGGTGCGATCGCGGATCCGTTGGACGCGGGCCGCGACGGGGCAGTTATCGGTGGACGCTGACCGACGGTCGGTGTCTGGCTAGGCAGACTTCGCCGGTCGCGCCGATCGCGACTGGCGGAAACACCTTTTGCGGCGACCCTGCGTGGCAGCGCTCACCCGCGCCCGGGGTAGCCAGAACTGGAGACGTCCATGCTCGAGAACGAGCCCGAGGGCGGCGAACGCACCGGTTTCCACCCGGATGGCGAGACCGCCGAACACCGTGTTGGCGACGGTGCCGCCGCCGCGAACACCACGTCGGAGAAGGGCGACCGGGCTGCCCGGGAACCCGCCGGGGACACACCGTCGTCGGTCGGCCCAACGACGAGCGAGGCGGTGGGTGCCGGCGCGGCCGAGCCGGCGGCCCGGGTGCGCAAGCGGGTCAGCCGGAAACGGGTGACCCCGGTCAACCGGCCGGAACAGAGCGAGGCGCCGATCGAGGCGGGTAGCGGCGCCGTACCGGGGGCGGGCGAGGCACCCCAGGCCGAGGTGCTTGCCCCGATCGCGGGCGAGGGTGAGTCACCGACGAAGGCGACGCGTCGTCGTCGGAAGGCGACGACGGCCAAGGCGCCGGCGGAGCCGGTGCCAGCCCCCGGCGCGCAGGAGGAGGCGGCGGCGGAGACCGCGCCGCCGGTGAAGGCGACGCGGACCCGCCGCAAGAAGACCGTCCCCGCGCCGGTCGAGCCGACCGCCACCCCGGCTGAGGCCGCTGCTCCGGTTGACCCGATTGCTCCCGCTGAGCCGAATGCTCCCGTCGAGCCGACCGGTGCTCCGGTTGAGTCAACCGCGCCCGAACCGGTTGCCGCGCCTGAGGAGGAGCCGGCTGAGTCGGCTCCACCCGGCGGTGCGGCGGTGGGGGAGGTGCCGCCCGGGGTGGCGGTAGCCGACCCGGTCGAGCCGGAGCGCCCGGCTCGTGGTCGACGTGCCCGGCTCTCCGCCCCAACAGTGCTGTTCATGGCTCCGTTGCCCGAGGAGTCGGTGCCGGCCCGGGCCGCCGAGACACCGGCCGCCGCCGAGCCGGCCGCGGAGGAGCCGGTCGAGACGTCGCGGCGCCGCCGGCGGGGCCGCCGCAACGGCGAGTCGACCGCGGAGGCCGAGGCCGTCGAGCCTGGGGCGGACCGGAAGACCGAGGAGGCCGGGGAGGCCGAGGAGGTCGAGGAGGCCGGGGAGGTCCCCGAGGGCGAGGACGAGGACGACATCCTCGGTGGCCGGCGCCGCCGTCGGCGGGGTCGTCGCGGGCGTGGCCGGGGTAAGGGGGGCGCCGACGAGGTTGAGGAGCAGGAGGCCGAGGAGGAGGCCGTTGCCCAGACCGAGGCGGTGGAGCCGGAGGCCGAGGAAGACGACGAGGCCGAGGCCGACGCCGGAGGAGGCGACGGGCTGACCCGGCGCCGCCGCCGTCGGCGCCGGCGTGGTGCCGGAGACGTGGAGGCCGCCGCAGAGGACGGGGTGCCCACGGTCGTCAAGATCCGGGAGCCGCGTCGCACCGTTGACGAGGTGCAGGGCGTCTCCGGCTCGACCAGGCTGGAGGCCAAGCGCCAGCGCCGCCGGGACGGCCGCGAGCAGCGCCGGACCCGGCCGCCGATCCTCAGCGAGGCTGAGTTCCTGGCCCGCCGGGAGGCGGTGGACCGGGTGATGGCGGTCCGGCAGCGGGGCGACCGGACGCAGATCGCCGTACTGGAGGACGGGGTGCTGGTCGAGCACTACGTCACCCGTAACTCAGCGGTCACCATGGCCGGCAATGTCTATCTGGGCAAGGTGCAGAACGTTCTGCCCAGCATGGAGGCGGCGTTCGTCGACATCGGGCGCGGCCGCAACGCCGTGCTGTACGCGGGTGAGGTCAACTGGGACGCCACCGGGCTGGAAGGGCGAGCCCGCTCGATTGAGCAGGCCCTCAAGTCCGGTGATTCGGTCCTGGTGCAGGTCACCAAGGATCCGATCGGACACAAGGGCGCGCGGCTGACCAGCCATGTGGCGCTCTCCGGCCGGCACCTCGTCTACGTGCCGGGCGGCAACGCCTCCGGGATCAGCCGCAAGCTGCCGGACAACGAGCGCAAGCGCCTGCGGGACGCGCTGAAGAAGCTGGTTCCGGAGGGAGCGGGCGTGATCGTCCGTACCGCCGCCGAGGGGGCCACCGAGGACGAGCTGGCGCGGGATGTCAAGCGGTTGCAGGCGCAGTGGGAGGACATCCAGGCGAAGGCGGGCCGAGGCGGTGCGCCGGTGTTGCTCTACGAGGAGCCAGATCTGGTCATCCGGGTTGTCCGGGACCTCTTCAACGAGGACTTCCGGGAGCTGGTGATTGAGGGTGAGAGCGCGTACGACCTGGTTGAGTCGTACCTGTCGCACGTCTCGCCGGACCTGGTCGCCCGGCTGCGCCGGCACGTGGGCACCGTGGACGTCTTCACCGAGTACCGGATCGACGAGCAGATCCTGAAGGGCCTGGACCGCAAGGTCTTCCTCCCCTCCGGGGGGCACCTGGTGATCGACCGTACTGAGGCGATGACCGTGGTGGACGTGAACACCGGCAAGTACACCGGTGCCGGCGGGAACCTGGAGGAGACGGTTACCCGGAACAACCTGGAAGCCGCCGAGGAGATCGTCCGGCAGCTGCGGCTGCGGGACATCGGCGGCATCGTGGTCATCGACTTCATCGACATGGTCCTGGAGTCGAACCGGGAGTTGGTGCTGCGTCGGTTGACCGAGTGCCTGGGGCGGGACCGCACCAAGCATCAGGTGACGGAGATCACCTCGCTTGGTCTGGTGCAGATGACCCGGAAGCGGATCGGTGCCGGTCTGCTGGAGGCGTTCAGCGAGACCTGTGAGTGCTGCAAGGGTCGTGGGTTGATCCTGCACACCGAGCCGGTGCCGGAGAAGCCACGTACGGGCGGCAGCGGAGAGAAGGTCAAGGCGGTGGCGCCGGCCGAGTCGGGCGGGTCGTCCCGCCGGCGGGCGCGGAAGGGGACCTCCGCCGCCGAGCGGACCGGGTCCGAGAGCGAGGAGTCGCGGGGCGCTGGTACCACCACCCCGGAGGCCACCTCCCCGACGTCCGGGGCTGACTACTACGACACGATGGGCTATGACCTGTCCCGCTATGAGGTGGAAACACCGGCTGCCCCGAGCGCGGTGGCGAGCCAGAGCGGCGACATGGCGCGGCTCGCGGCGCCCGACGACCCGGACGCGGTGGGCGGCGAGGACGGCGAGGAGCTCGAAACCGCGGGCCGGCGGCGCTCCCGCCGGAGCGGTGCGCGACGCCGTACCCGCCCCTGACGGCGGTGCCACGCCGACCGGAACCCGCCCCGCGGGTCCGGTCGGCGGACCCTCCTGCCGGGTAGGGTTGGGCGTTTTGGCCGGCCGGTTTGGGGGAGCTCCGGACCATGGCGTACGCTTGCCGGCGGCGCACTTTGGTGTGCCGACCTCCCGCGTGCCCGCGCCGCCGTGCCTTGTGTCATCCGGCGAGCCGCCGTGGGAACGACCGCCAGCAGCCTCAACGACAGGGAGTCCGCCTCCGATGTACGCGATCGTCAAGACCGGCGGCAAGCAGTACAAGGTCGCCGAGGGCGACGTGATCGAGGTCGAGAAGCTCGCCGGTGCCCCCGGTGACGCGGTGCAGCTTGCCGCGGTGCTCCTCGTCGACGGTGACGACCTGGTGACCGACGCGGCGAAGCTTGCCAAGGTCGAGGTGTCCGGTGAGATCGCCGCGCACACCAAGGGCCCGAAGATCCGGATCCACAAGTTCAAGAACAAGACCGGCTACCACAAGCGCCAGGGTCACCGTCAGCCGTTGACCCAGGTGAAGGTGACCGGCATCTCCAGCGGGAAGTAGGTCGTCCTCCAATGGCTCACAAAAAGGGTGCGTCCAGCTCGCGTAACGGTCGTGAGTCTGCGGCCCAGCGGCTCGGCGTGAAGCGCTTCGGTGGTCAGCTCGTCAGCGCGGGCGAGATCATCATCCGCCAGCGTGGCACCAAGTTCCACCCGGGTGACCTGGTCGGTCGGGGCGGGGACGACACGCTCTTCGCGCTGGCCGCCGGTTCGGTCCAGTTCGGTACCAAGCGCGGTCGCAAGACTGTCAGCATCGTTCCGCAGCAGTAGCTCCGGCGAAGCGGGCCGCGGACCTGGTGTCCCGGCCCGCTTCGGCTTTTCTTGTGCTCAGTTCAACCCCCGCTGGAAGGATTGGTGGCGTGACGACGTTCGTTGACCGGGTCGTCCTACACCTGCAGGCCGGCGACGGCGGGCACGGCTGTGTCTCGGTCCACCGGGAGAAGTTCAAGCCGTTCGGTGGTCCGGACGGGGGTAACGGCGGGCACGGCGGCAGCGTCTCACTGGTGGTTGATCCGCAGGTGCACACGCTGCTCGACTTCCACTTCCGCCCGCACGTCAAGGCCGCCAACGGCCGGGGCGGGGCCGGCTCGAACCGGGACGGCGCGAACGGCGCCGACCTGGTCCTCAAGGTTCCCAACGGCACTGTCGTGCAGAACGCCGACGGTACGGTTCTCGCCGATCTGGTAGGTGCCGGGACAACCTTCGAGGCGGCCCGCGGTGGCCGTGGTGGCCGGGGTAACGCCTCGCTGGCCAACGCCCGCCGCAAGGCGCCGGGCTTCGCCGAGCTGGGCGAGCCCGGCGACCAGATGGACGTGGTGCTGGAGCTGAAGAGCGTCGCCGACGTCGGTCTGGTCGGCTATCCGTCCGCGGGTAAGTCATCGCTGATCTCGGTGATGTCCGCCGCGAAGCCGAAGATCGCTGACTACCCGTTCACCACCCTGGTACCGAACCTCGGCGTGGTCCGGGCGGACAACCACACCTTCACCGTCGCGGACGTACCCGGCCTGATTCCGGGCGCGGCCACCGGCAAGGGGCTCGGCCTGGAGTTTCTCCGGCATATCGAGCGCTGTGCGGTGCTGGTGCACGTCGTCGACACCGCGGCCCTGGAGACGGAGCGCGACCCGGTGGCCGACATCGACGCCCTCGAGGCGGAGCTGGCCGCGTACGGCGGTCTGGTTGATCGGCCGCGCCTGGTCGCGCTCAACAAGGTCGACGTGCCGGACGGGCGGGACCTGGCCGAGATGGTCCGGCCGGAGCTGGAGGCCCGTGGCTTCCGGGTCTTCGAGGTTTCGGCGGCCACCCGGGCCGGGCTCAAGGAACTGAGGTACGCCATGGGCGAACTGGTGACGGCGGCGCGTGCGTCCGCACCGCCGGCGGAGCCCGCCCGGATCGTGATCCGGCCCAAGGCGGTCGACGACGTGGGCTTCACCGTGGAGGCTGTGCCGGGCGGTGCCTGGGTGGTGCGGGGTACCCGTCCGGAGCGGTGGGTCCGGCAGACAAACTTCGACAATGAGGAGGCGGTCGGCTACCTGGCTGACCGACTGGCCCGGCTCGGCGTCGAGGAGAAGCTCGGCAAGGCCGGTGCGCAGGCGGGCGACCTGGTCCGAATCGGCGAACGCGAGTTCGACTGGCAGCCGACGCTGTACACCGAGTTCGTCCCCGGGATACGCGGTGGTGACCAGCGGCTGGCGGAGAAGTCGGAGCGGCCGTCGGCCGCCGAGCGGCTGGCGGCCCGCAAGGCCCGGCGGCAGCGCCCAGCCGATGAGGTCGACTCCGGCGAGCCGGTCGGCGACGACGCGGAGTGACCGACCACGCCGGCTGATCGCCCGGGCAACCACCCGGCGAGGGCCACGTTTCGTGGCGGGCGACTGCCCCGGGCGAGGGCCAGGTTGGTCTGGCGGGCGGGCAGTCGGGCCGATGGGTGGGTCAGGGCCGGTCCAGGGGAGTGTCGAGTCGACCCCCGGTGCCTTTCTGGTTGGACAGAAGCAGGCCGAGCACGAGCATCGCGAAGCCGAGCCCGAGGTGTAGAAAATTGTCGGCGTCGTTCACCGGGATCACGTTCGCTGCGCTGGATCGGTCGATCACGAGCCCATAGATCCACAGGGCGAGGGTGAGCGCACCACCCACGGTGAGGAAGACCCGTGCCCCGCCTACCCGGCGGGCCAGCAGCAGGCCGGCGAGGCCGGAGCCCAGGAGCAGGATGTTGTGCAGGAAAGAGACCTGGAACAGGCCGAACAGCTTCGCTTCGGAGTCTGGCCCGGCGAACCGCAACTCGGCATAGTCGGTGGTGATCCCGGGCACGAACCCGAGCACTCCCAGTAGGAGGAGGAGTCCCGCCACGGCGAGGGCCGCGACCTGGAGCCCGGTTCGCGACCGCGCTCGTGCGTGCTCTGCCATGCCTGCACCTCCGTCGATCCGCGGCCTTGGCGCCGTGGCGCGGGCTCGCCCCCGACCCGACAGTCCATCATTGTCCGGTCCCACCAGCGGACTCCGCAGCCAAACGGTGGATCACACCGGTGGCCGGCCGGAGCCGAGGCGGGCGAAGGGCCGGACGCACCGCCCCGACCCGGACCGCCGATCCGGGCCGAGGCGGTCCAGCCGAATCAGTCCAGGTCGAACTCGCCGTCCTGGGCGCCGGCGACGAAGGCGTCCCACTCGGCCTGGGTGAACACGAGTACCGGCCCGTCCGGCTCGGCGGAGTTCCGCATGCCGATCAGGTCGTCGACGAACGCGACCTCGACGGCGGCCTCGGAAGTGTCGCCCTCGGCTCGCTGCCAGACGGCCCGCGAGACATCGAAGTCGCCTTTGGGGTGCGTCGTCATGGTGCATTCCTCCAGTGCCGTGGGTTGGGGGGCAATTCGTATTGTTCCATCGGGCAGGATAAGCGGATGCCGAGCCTTACCCGCGTAGAGGCGACCGCGCGCGCCGCTGTGATTTCTGTCGAGTCCTATCAGGTGGACCTCGACGTGACCGGCGACGAAGGGTTTCGTTCGCAGGCCACCATCCGGTTTCGGGCGACTCCCGGTTCGCGGACGTTCGTCGAATGTCAACCGCAGGCGCTGCGCTCGGTCCGAATCAACGACACCGACCTTGACCCCGCCCTGCTGGTCGACAACCGGCTGCCGCTGACCGGCCTCGCCGAGCGGAACACGCTGACGGTCGAGGCGGAGATGGGGTACACCAATACCGGTGAGGGGATGCACCGCTTTGTCGACCCGGCCGACGGGGAGACCTACCTGTACGCCATGTCCTTCCTCGACCAGGCGCAGCGCATCTTCGCCGCCTTCGACCAACCCGACCTCAAGGCCCCGGTCACCCTCGCGGTGACCGCGCCCGAGCACTGGACCGTCGCCGCGAACGGCGTACTGGCTGCCTCGCCGCGTCCAGGCCGGTGGGAGTTCGCCCCGACCGAACCGCTGGCCACGTACCTGGTCTCGTTGATCGCCGGGCCCTGGTACGTCCACCGGGACGAGCATGACGGCATTCCGCTCGGCGTCTGGTGTCGCCGGTCGCTCGGGACGTACCTGGATTCGGAGATCGGTGAGATTCTCACGATCACGAAGCAGTGCCTGGACCGGTATCACCAGCTCTTCGCGCAGCGGTACCCGTTCGGCAAGTACGACCAGGCGTTCGTACCGGAGTTCAACGCGGGGGCGATGGAGAATCCGGGGCTGGTGACCATCCGGGATGACTACGTCTTCCGGTCCGCGGTCACCGAGAGCGAGCGCGAGTGGCGGGCCAGCACCATCGCGCACGAGATGGCGCACATGTGGTTCGGGGACCTGGTCACCATGCGGTGGTGGGACGACCTGTGGCTGAACGAGTCGTTCGCCGAGTACCTGGCCACCCGGGTGATCGTGGAGGCCACCCGCTTCGAACGCGGCTGGACGACCTTCGCGATGCGGCGCAAGATCTGGGGGTACGCGGCCGACCAGCGCCCATCCACCCACCCGGTCGCCCCGGCGGAGGTGACCGATGCCGCCCAGGGACTGCTCAACTTCGACGGCATCTCGTACGCGAAGGGCGCCGCGGTGCTGCGCCAGCTCGTGGCCTGGCTCGGCGACGACGACTTCCTGGCCGGGCTCAACGCGTACTTCACCGAGCACCGGTTCGGCAACGCCACCCTGGCGGACCTGCTGGCCAGCCTGACCGAGGTCAGCGGGCGTGACCTGACCGGCTGGGCCCGGTGCTGGCTGCGGACCGCGCAGGTCAACACGCTGCGGGCGGAGGTCTCGCTCGGAGCCGATGGTCGCTACACCGAGGTGGCCCTGGTGCAGAGCGGGCCGGAGTCCCACCCGGCGCTGCGCCCGCACCGGGTCGGCGTCGCCCGGTACGCCGCTGACGGCACCGTGCAGCACCGTCTGGCGGATCTTGAACCTTCCGTCGACGGCGGTCGCACGGTGCTCACGGACCTGGCCGGGCAGGTGGCCGCCCAGCTGCTGCTGCCGAACGCCGGCGACCTGACCTACGCCAAGATCCGACTGGATCCGGCCTCGGCGGACGCGGTACCGCTGTTGTTGCCCCGCCTGACCGACTCGCTCGCGCGGGCGCTGCTCTGGGGAGCTGAGCTGGATGCCGTCACTGACGGGGAGCGGCCGGTCACGGAGCTGGTGCGGCTGATCACCACCGCGCTGCCGGCCGAGACCGAGGTGGTGATCGTCGAGGATGTGGTGGCGATCAGTCGATCGCTGATCAACCGCTACCTCGCCCCCCGCGCCCGCGAGGCGGCCCTGGCCCAGGTCGCCGTCGCCGCCGGGCAGCTACTCGCCACCGCGCCGCCCGGTGGTTCGCTGCAGCTGGCCGCGGCTCGGGGGTGGATCGCCGCGACCGACGACGTCGACCGGCTGGCCGGTTGGCTTGCCGGCCAGGTCAGGCCGCCGGGGCTCGCGATCGACGCGGAGCTGCGGTGGTCGGTGCTGGGGCGGCTGGTGGCGCTGGGTGGGGCCGGTGCGGCGGAGATCGCCGCCGAGGCGGCAGCCGACCCGAGCGCCACCGGGGCCGAGCGGGCCGCCCGTTGTCGCGCGGCCCTGCCCGACCCGGCGGCCAAGCAGGCTGCCTGGGAGATCATTGTGGCGGACACGGAATGCTCCAACCGCCTGGTCGCGGCTACCGCGAAGGGTTTCTGGCAGCCGGAGCAGGCGACGCTGACCGCCCCATACGTGGGGCGGTACCTTGCCGACATGCCGGCTGCCTCGCGGTTGCGTACCCCGTGGGCGGCGGAGCGGATCGCGGAGCGGGCGTTTCCGCGCTATGCGGTCGCGCAGAGCACCCGGGAGGGCGTCGCGGCGCTGCTCACCCGGGAGGATCTCACCCGGGGCCTTCGTCGGACGTTGATCGACGCGGACGACGACATGCGCCGGGCGCTGATCGCCCGGACCGCCGTCGCGGCGGTGGACGCCTGAGGAGTGCGGTCCGGCCGTGTGGGCGCAGTCCTGACCGACGGGGAGCATCCCCACTTCCGTCGGGTTCGCTTCGGTCTCGGGCGGCGCGGGGACCGGGCCGCTTCGGCCCTCAGGCGGCGGGGAGGCGGGGCCGTGTTGGCCTCGGGCGGGCGGAAAGCCGGGGCGGTGCCGGTGCTGGCTGCGCGGTCGGCCTAAGATCGCGGGGTGGAGGAAGACATCCGGCGGGTGGGGATCATGGGCGGCACGTTTGACCCGATCCACCACGGGCACCTGGTCGCAGCGAGCGAGGTGGCCGACCGGTTCGGGCTGGACGAGGTGATCTTCGTCCCCACCGGGCAGCCGTGGCAGAAGGAGGACGAGCCGGTCAGCCCGGCCGAGGACCGATACCTGATGACGGTCATCGCCACCGCCTCCAACCCTCGCTTCCAGGTCAGTCGGGTCGACATCGACCGTGGTGGCCCCACCTACACCATCGACACGCTGCGTGACCTGCGGGCCGTGTACGGCGCCAAGGTGCAGCTCTTCTTCATCACCGGCGCGGACGCCCTGGAAAAGATCCTTTCCTGGAAGGACCTGGACGAGGCCTTCGGGTTGGCCCACTTCATCGGCGTGACCCGGCCCGGCTTCAGGTTGTCCGACGCGCACCTGCCCGCCGACACGGTGAGCCTGGTGCAGGTACCCGCGATGGCGATCTCCTCCACCGACTGCCGTGTCCGGGTCTCCCGCGGCCAGCCGTTGTGGTACCTGGTGCCCGACGGTGTGGTGCAGTACATCGCAAAGCGGCGGCTCTACCAGCAGTGATTCGTCCTGGCCTGCGGCCCTTTCTGCCCGAATGCGCCGTAACCGACCGGCCGGGTCGCGCTTTCATGTGAGACGCTTAAGGGGTCGCACGCATGATCGAAGGAGAACGGTGACAGTTTCCGAACGCGCACACGAGCTGGCGACCGCCGCCGCCCAGGCCGCCGCCGACAAGAGGGCGCAGGACATCGTCATCATTGATGTGGGTGATCAGCTCGCCATCACCGACGCCTTCCTGCTCGCCGCCGCCCCAAATGAGCGTCAGGTGCTCGCCATCGTTGACGCAATCGAGGAGCGTCTGCTCCAGCTGCCGGAGAAGGCCAAGCCGGTCCGGCGCGAGGGGGAGCGAGGCGGTCGTTGGGTGTTGCTCGACTACGTGGATATCGTCGTGCACGTCCAGCACACCGAGGAGCGCGAGTTCTACGCGTTGGACCGGCTCTGGAAGGACTGCCCGCAGATTCCCTTTGTTGACCGCGACCTCGCCGCCGCCGAGCCCGGCGCCGCCGAATGACTCGGCTGATCGTCTGGCGACACGGCAACACCGACTGGAACGCCAGCGGCCGCGTGCAGGGGCAGACCGACGTCGGTCTGAACGACCTCGGTAGGGAGCAGGCCCGAGCTGCCGCCCGGCTGCTCGCCGGGTTCCACCCCGACGCGATCTTCGCTAGTGACCTCCAGCGGGCAACGGACACGGCCGCCGCTCTGGCCGCCCTGACGGGGCTGCCGGTCCACGCCGACGTACGGCTGCGGGAACGGCACTTCGGGCCCTGGCAGGGGCTGCGGCTCACCGAGGCGGCCGAACAGTACCCGGACGAGTACGCCCGTTGGCGAGCTGGTGACCCAGACCCAGGAGCCGGCATCGAGACCCTGGACGACGTCGGTAAGCGGCTGGGTGTCGCGTTCCAGGAGGCCGCCGATACCGCCGCCGGTGGGACGGTGGTGGTCGCCACCCATGCTGGTGCCGCCCGGCAGGGCATCGGTCAGCTACTTGGCTGGGAGCCCGCCGTGCTGCGTACGATCGACTCGCTGCGTAATTGCCACTGGACGGAGCTGTGGCACGACGAACTGCGGGGTTGGCGCCTGCGGGCACACAACATCGGACCCCGCTATGACGCCGACTCCACCGTTAGCCACCGATAGCGGCTCCGATAGCGGCTATCCGTTTTGTGGCTGTGCGTTTGGTTAGGCAATGAAAATCTGGTTTGTCCCGGTTTGGGGTGTGGTCGGGGGCGCGGTGGTGGCGGAATCCCGGCCGCCGTCGGGGCGTTACACCCTGCGTACGGCCGTGGAGGTGCCCCGCGTGGGCGGGTGACACCGGGTGTGGGTCGCCGGGAATGACGGTGGCCGGCCGGTCGTTACATCTGGACCCGGCGCCGTGCGTGTCCCCC
>NZ_AZWO01000052.1 GCF_000514775.1 Salinispora pacifica CNR114
GACGAGCCGTTGACCCATGCGGGGCGCGTGGGCGACGGCGATGGACAGCAGTTTGCGGCGGCCGGCCTTGCGTAGACCGGCCGGTCCACCGCAGCGCGACAGCAGCTCCAACACGGCCTTGTGGTGCACTTTCGGGCCGAGGACCCGTTCCAGCGCAGGGTGAATCTGTGTCAGCAGACCCCGGATCCGGTTGGACACCCGGGTGGCCTCGCCAGCGAGGTCGTCGTCGAAGCCGACCAGGACTTCCAACTCGGCGAGGGCCTCGTCGCCGGTGTCGACCCGCCGCAGGGTGTGGGGCAGAGTGCGGGCCGCGTCAGCGATGACGTAGGCGTCGCGGGCGTCGGTCTTCGCGCTACCGGGGTGCAGGTCAGCGATGCGTCGCATGGCCAGGCCGGGCAGGTAGGCCACCTGTTGACCGCACGCCCGGGCCACCGCGACTGGCAGGGCGCCGATCGAGGCGGGCTGGTCAACCACGACCAGCACCCGACCGTGGCGGGCCAGCTTGTCAAACAGCTGCCGCAGCCGGGCCTCGGTGTTCGGCAACGCCGCGTCATGCAGCCGTCTGCCGTCCGGGGCCAGCCCGACCGCGTGATGATTACCCTTACCGACGTCCAAGCCCAGGTAGACGCCGTATCCGTCGTGCACCGCACCCGCCTCCACGTATCGGATCGTGGCCTCGGCCGCAGTCAGGGCGTCGGACTGCCGGCAGTCACGTTACGAAGAGACCTACCCCAACACGGGTGGCCGTGTCCCTATCAGCGGTCCACCGACGCCACCCGACCCGGCGACAACACCCCCCGGATCATCCAAACGACAGGGGCAGAAAGTCATACCGGGCCGGGCAACCGAGGGTCCCCAGCTGGGGACGATCAACAAGGTAACGGGTGGCGGCAGAATCATGACCTCGGAAGGCTGCGGCACCTCTTTGGCGAGGACCCGGATTCTCCGGGTTTCTACAGCCTTCGGGGTATGGCCGAGCAGACCGACGGCCTGCTTGCCTTGGAGGAGGACTTGTTGTCGTGGTATCTGGGGGATCCAGACTCGTCAGTGCGCCCGGGGGACCTGCGTGCCGACAGCTTTGTGCTTATAGGCGATCTTGGCCCGGAGCGACCGTTCGCGCTCGACTACCGGAACAGTCATGAGGATCCTGAGATTGTCTATATGACCGAATCCGGGGCATGGCGGGTTGTGGCGTCAGGAGTTGCGGAGTTCCTGCAAGCGTTGGGTATTCGGGTTTCGGATGATGGAGATCATTGAGTAGCATGACGAAAGAGATCTCGGTTCATCGTCCATAAAGTATGCGCTACGGGAGACGCGCTCCTCAGAGCTCACTAAGGCGCTGCAGGCGGGCGTGCCGCCCTGTCGCTGGGGAGGATTGTGATCCCAGAATTAGGAGCTTGCCGGCGTGCGGCGTAACGCCAAAGGTGCTCTGAAAGAGTCAGGCTACGTTTCTGGTAGGACGCGTTCTGGCCCTTCGAGCCTAATTTCCGACAATCGTGTACGGTGGCCTAAGTCTGTCGACGGCATCGTCGGTTCTCGTTGCATTTCTCGGCGGGGCCTCCCGTTCTCTCTGGGATGGAAGGGTGTCGTCAGACGTAGCAGACGCTCCGTGTTGCCGAGTTGGCGGAGGGTGTCGAAGGTTGCCGCCGTCGACTTGGGTTGCCGTCACGGTTGCCGTCAAGCACGTCGAATGCATGTGGATGCATGGATGTGATGATGTGGTCGGCCTTGACTGGCTGGCTGTTCGGCGGCGCGCTGCGTAGCAGTGTGGCGTCGATCCCCGGACCCCGCCAGCTCTGGGTGGTTGGTGAAGGGATCGTTATGGCCTCGACCGTTAGATTGGCCTGCAATATTGCTCGGCGGTCCGGTGTTGCCGACGAGCGCGCGGGGCCGGAACGGCTGGAAGCAGGCGCGGGTTTTCCCCCGTCTACAGACACCCCCGCCGACCTCGGCGCCCATCTGCGAGCCGCCCGCGAGGCCGCCGGACACAGCCTCGCCGGTATGGCCGCGCTCACCCACTTCAGCAAGCCTTACCTCAGCCTTGTCGAGACGGGCCGCCGTCAGGCCACTCCCGATATCGTTGAACGCTACGAACATGCCCTCGGTGTACCGATCGGCACCCCAGCCGACCCGGTCCGCCGCACCCACGAATGGCTCCTGGATAGCCCACCCGCCACCGGCTGCCTACGCGCGGGCCGCCGCATCGGCGCAAGCCTGATCGGAACGTTGGAAGCCCGGGTGATCGAACTCCGCCACCTGGACGACACGGTCGGCAGCCGCACCCTGCTTCCCGTCATCCGCGCCGAACTCGACCAAGCCGAACACCTCGCCCACACCGCCTCCTACACCGACGCCTCCGGTAGACGGCTGTACACCGTGATCGGTGAACTGGCCCAACTCGCCGGCTGGGTCGCCAGCGACGCCGGCCACTACTCCGACGCCCAACGCCTCTACCTATCCGGCATCACCGCCGCCGACACAGCCGGCGACCGGGCGCTGGGCGCGCAACTGCTGTCCAGCCTCGCCTACCAGATCACCAACATCGGCAAACGCGACGACGCCCTGCTCATCGCCCGGTCCGCCGTCACCGGCACCCCGCACGCCACCCCGCTCGTGCGGGCGCTGCTGCTGGAACGCCTCGCCTGGGCCGCCGCCCGCCTCCGCGACACTGACACCACCCGCCGCGCCCTCGACGCCGTCAACGACGCCTACGACCAACACTGCGACGGCAACGCCGAACCCGAATGGGTCTACTGGCTCAACCAGACCGAGATCGACGTCATGGCCGCCCGCTGCCTCATCGAACTCGGCATCCCAGCCGCCGCCGAGCCCCTGCTTACCCGAGCACTCGCCGGCTACAACCACGACCACGCCCGCGAAGTCGCCCTCTACCACACCTGGCTCGCCGAAGGCCACGCCAGAGCCGGCAACCTCGACGCCGCCCGCGCCGTCCTACGCCGCATCGACACCACCGCCATCGACGCCGGCTCCACCCGCCTACACCGCCGCATCACCGCCGTCAACCGCCGCGCACAGAAGAAGAAGCCCGTCAACACCACCAGACGACCGACCGAGTAGACACCCCAGCCCGTCGCCCCGCGCAGCCCGACGTGCCCCCACGTTGCTGTCACGACTGCTGTCAAAACCGCCCACAAACGATGAACCGCCAACGAGCGGTTGAGCGAAAGCCCAGCTCACCACCAAGATCGACCCCGTGACATCTCCGCAGCCGCCGTAGCAACGCCACACGTACTATGTGCTGGCGGGGGCCGCACCGGTCCTCGTACACAACACAAGCTGTCCCCGGGTTTTCGCAGTTGATTCCGTAGGTGAAGCGACTGCTCTTCCTGTGCATGAGATCGATTCGGCTATGTATCCTGGAGTAGCTGCTAATTTCCAGAAGGCGATGGCGGCTGGCAAGAGCGCGATAGTCACGAGACTGACAGGTCGGGCCAATATTAGGGCGAACAGGAATGCCGCGCAGGCTGGTAGACCGAGGCCCCGGTCAATTGCCAGTAACGGCTCCTGGGAGGAGTATCCTTTTGCGTCGACGCAGGAGGGTGGAGCTGGGGCTATATTGAGCCTCATTCCTGGAAGGCAGAACTCCGCGCATGGGCGAGACTCGCTATGGCCATTCCTCAGAGATAACGGGATCGGTAATGGCGACCAGTATAATGTGCGGGTGCGGTAAGTGAGGGGATCGTTCGGATGTTGTTGAGATCTTTGGAGCTCCTGGTGGCGCAGCTTGCCGAACTGGGGCGCCCGATCGTTCCAGCGCTTTCACCAGGAATTTCAGCGGCACGGGTTGAGTCGGCACTTGGCGGCTCGGTCCCCGACGACGTGGTCGCGTGGTTTGGCTGGTGCAACGGTGTTGAGTACCTAGATGGACAGACCCAGGATGACGCGAACCTTATTCCTGGATACGCCCCCTGTCACTCTCTGAGGCTGTTGTCCTCAGAGAGGCGTACCCTCGTGACCCTGTTCTCGGTGTGGACTGGATTCCGCTAATTGGTGGCGCTAGTGGCGATTTCTATGCGGCGGTGTGGGCGTCGGGGGATCGGCCGAAGGTTGCCGGGGTTCTATCTGAAGCACCGACGGAAATCGAGTTCAACGATGTTGAGCAAATGATCTCCGTATTCACCGAATGCTACAGGCGTGGCGCGTTCGGAGTCGACAATCGCGGGATGCTGACTATGGATCCCGAACTCTATGAGGTGATCCACTCGGAGGTCATTGGTCAGTAGGGTCGGAGAACGCACGTCTCCGATCCGTTAGCCTCGGCCCATCGTTAAGGGCTGCCCAAGGAGTGGATCGGGAACGAAGAAGTGCCTTCTGGTCAGGCAAAATAGGACTTGCTGAGTCCGATGTTCCCGTCACGGAAGGCACTTGCTGGGTGAAGGCTACCGCAACACGTCCGAAGATCATGGCGACCGGGGGTGGGCGGGGTGTGGTCGTTCATGCCGGTGCCCGGCTGCTTGCTGATCTCGCTGATACGACCGGTCTGACCAGTGCGTCCGCAACACCCTTGCGGGTCTGCGGCAGCGGCAGCGTGGGCATGATCCGGGCCGGATCGCCGTCGATCTTGCCGTGATGCTCGCCGACGGCGGTGAGGCCATCGCTGACCTGGCAGTACTACGAGATCAACAGGTCCCTGTTCGGGCCGGTGGCGTCCGACCCGACCGCATGGCGGCTGTTGGCATAACTCGACGACAAGATACTGGCCGAACTGCGATCCGCCCGCGCTCACGCCCGTGAGATCGCCTGGGCCCAGCACGCCGAGGTTCGCGATGACCTGCCGTAGCCGATGGTGGCCGGCCAGCCGGTGGACGGCCTGGTCCTGGACATCGACGCGACCCTCGTGAACTGCCCCGGCCCACCGGCTGACCCCGCGACCCACGTACCGGCCAGTGATCACGGAGGAACCCGACCCCACGTCGGGCCCTCAGCCCCCCACAAACAGCGCTAAACGCCCAGATCACCACCTCATCGAACGACAGCTATGAAGCGACGCTCGAATGAAGGACTGAGGTTAAGGCGTCCTTCGCGGATCTGGTCGATGCGCAGGCGCAAGGTAGGAGCCTGGTCGACCCCGGCGGGACAGCTCCACCAACGCAGTGGAGATGGGCAGGCAAACAGAGCTTCTGTTAGCTGTCGCCCGGTTCTTCGATCAGGGAGAGCGCGCCTGACGGGCAGAGTTCGACGGCTTCGCGGGCGCGGTGGGCGGCTCCGCCTTCGGGGTGTTTGGTGATGAGCATGACGATGCCGTCGTCGTGCTGGTCGAACACGGTCGGGTCGGTCAGTACGCACTGGCCGGCCCCGATGCAGACGTCGGTGTCCGCCTCGATTCGCATGTGGTCCTCCGTTACCAGGCGACGGGGAGTCTTTCGGCGCCGTAGACGAACGCGTCGGATTTGAACGGGATGTCGTCGAGCGGTGCGGCCAGGCGGAGGGTGGGGATGCGGCGGAACAGGGTGTCGAAGACGATTTGCAGCTCCATGCGGGCCAGGGTTTGGCCGATGCACTGGTGCGGGCCGAAGCCGAAGGCGACGTGGTGGCGCGCGCCGCGTTCGAGGTCGAGCCGGTCTGGGTCGGTGAAGACCGTGGGGTCGTGGTCGGCGGCCAGCCCGGAGATGACGACTCCGTCGCCGGCGTTGATGGTGGTGTCGCCGAGCTGTACATCCTCGGTGGCGACCCGGGCGGTGACCGTGTCGGCGATGGTGAAGTAGCGCAGTAGCTCCTCGACAGCGGGCGGTGTCTTTTCCGGGTCCTCTTTGATCATGGCTAGCTGGTCGGGGTGTTGGAGCAGTCCCACGACGCCGAGAGAGATCATGTTCGCGGTGGTCTCGTGGCCGGCGATGAGCAGGAGGAAGGCCATACTGACCAGGCTCGTGCGATCGAAGGTGCCGGCCGCATGGTGTTTGGCGATCTGCCGGCTGAGTAGGTCGTCGGTGGGGTCGGTGACCTTGCGGTCGATCAGTGCGCCGAGGTAGGTGTTCAGTTCCTTCTGGATGCGGAGCCGGACCTCCGTTGGTGTGGTGTGCCGGATCAGGGGGCCGCTGCGCGCCTGGAAGAAGTCGTGGTCGGCGTAGGGGACGCCGAGTAGCTCGCAGATGACCAGTGACGGCACCGGCAGCGACAGCGCTTCGACCAGATCGGCGGTGCGTTGATCAGAAGACAGCATCTCGTCGATGTGCTGGTCGACGATCTGCTGGATCCGTGGCCGCAGCCCGGCCATCCGCCGGACGGTGAACTCGCCCATCAGGGCTCGCCGCGCCTGGGCGTGCTCGGCGCCATCCATGCCGATCATGGAGGTGGGTTGGTCCTGCAACTGCTTTCTGGTCTCCGGGTCGGTGCTGACGAACGGGAAGTTGTCCCGGCGGCGATCGGAGGAGAATCGCCGGTCGGCCAGGACGGCGCGTCCCAGCTCGTGCCCGGCGATCCACCATGCTTCGCGGCCGGTCGTCAGGCGGACCTTGGCGAGCGGGGAGTGTTCCCTGATCTGTTCGTATTCGGTGGGTGTGCTGAAGGGGCATCCACGTTCGAGGGGAAACTCGGCGTCGGTGACCTCGCCGGAGGCAGGCCCTGACGTGGTAGTCGAGGAGATCCCTGGCGTAGTGGTCGAGGCAGTTTCTGTCATGGTGATCGTCACCTCGCAGAAGTCGATGTTGTCCCGCCCGCTCGGCCTCAGGCTAGCCGGATGGTGGCGCTCCGTCCATGCCCGACCACCAATAGTGATGGAGGTCTGCCTACCGGCCGGTCGGGCCGACAGTGGACAGCTATCCGATCCGGGTCGCTTCGATGGTGGTGCTCGTGCGCGCCGTACGGAAGGTGGCGACCACCGTGGTCGCGGCGAGCGCGAGGCTCGTGGCGAGGATCAGGTAGTAGGACGGCGGCAGCCAGTTGATCGTTCGCTCGCCTTCGGTGAGGCCGGCGACGATGCACCAGGCGGTGAGGATTCCGAGCCCGACGCAGAGTGCGAAGACCGTGGCGAGCGGCAGGGCTGCTTCGGCGACGATGACGCGACGCACCGTCGATACGGGCATTCCCATGAGGCGGAGCAGGCCGAGTACCCGTCTCCGGTCCAGGATGGCGGCGATGCTGGAGACGGCGAGGGAGACCGCGGAGATCAGGGTGGCCACGAGCACGGCCAGGTGGCCGAGGTTGGCGTAGCGGTCGGCCCAGGTTTGCCACCGGGCGCTTTCGTGGTCGGCCCGGGTCATGGGTGGTGATAGCAGGCGCAGTTCGCTGCCGAGGACGGCGGTGCGGGCACGTTCGACCGAGCGCGTCGTACCGTCGGTGGCGACGAGCAGAAGCCCCGGCGTGGGACCCGATGCGGTCGCCGGGCGGGTGACCAGCGAGCCGTCGCCGAAGGCGCTGCTGTCGCTGACCTGGATGTGGCTGGCGCCGTGGGGATTGGACAGGCCGACGCGGGCGGCGTCAGCGGCGGTGAAGACGGCTCCACCCTCGGGGTGGGAGGAGCCGATCGCGGTCGCGGTGACCCCGTCGGTGCGGGCGACCCGGGCTGTCGCGGCGGTCACCGCGGTGATCTCGGACGCCGCGGCGCTGGCACCGTCCGGCGAAGGCGGGTGGAGCCAGGCGACCAGGATGGAGGGCGAGAGATAGTCGGCGTCCTCGGTGGGCGATTCCTCGGCGACAGTGGTGATCCCGGCGGAGAAGACCGATACCAGGAAGACGGCGGCGACCAGGCCGCTGACCGCGCGGAAGGTGGCCCGCGGGTGCTGTTGGATGCGGTTCATCGCGATCACCCAGGCGGTGCGGTGCGCGCGGCGGGCCGCGATCCGAGCGATCCAGTAGGTGAGCACCGGCCCGGCGGCGATCAGCCCGACCACGAGCAGAAGGAAGCCGGCGATAAGGATCTGGTCGGTACGGGGGAGCGGGGTGTGCCGCAGGGCGGCGGTCGTGGCGCCCAGCAGCACCACCACACCGGCGATCAGCGGTACCACGCCGAGGGCGGTGGGGCGGCGCTCGGTGCGCTCGCGGCTGCCACCGAGGGGACCGATTCTGGACCGGCTGGTGCGCCATCCGGCGACGGCGGTGCAGCCGGCCACGACACCCGCGACGACGATGAGCACGGTGCTCGGCGGCACGGTCAGGTCGGCGCGGAAGAACTGGCCGTCTTCCATCTCGACCAGGGCGGCGACCGGGATGAGCAGCCATGCCAGGGCCACCCCGGCCAGGGCGCCCACGAGGCTGGTCACCCCGGTCTCGGTGGCGGCGATGGCGGCGACCCGGCGGGGGGTGGCGCCGATGAGGCGTAGGGCGGCGAAGCGTTCGGCGCGGGTGGCCGCGCCGAGGCGGGTGACGATCCCGACCAGGATCAGGACGGGGAGCAGAACCGCGATGGCGCCGATGATGGTGATGGCGCGGTAGTTGCTGCTGGGATAGGAAACCCCGCGGAACTCCGTGACCGACCAGACCCCTCCGCGGAGGAAGACGGTTCCCGCCACGCCAGCTATCGATGGCCGTAGGTTCTCGGTCGTCGTCCCGGTTACGACAACCAGCGAGTCCGGGCCCGCCAGGCCCGCCTCGTCAATGACGCCGACCGGGGTGCCGTACCGGGAACCGAGGATGTCGGTGGGGTTCGCCTCGATGAGGGCGATCAACGCGGGGGAGGCGTGGTAGGTGCCGGCCGCCGGGGGGCGCCCGACTCCGGGTACGACCACGGTTGAGTCCGGCGTCGCGACGATGTCGACCCGGATGATCTCGTCTCCGTCGAAGTGCTCCAGGTTGGTCGCCGCGAGCACGGACTCGTCGGTTGGCGCGGCGGCGGCCGGGTTCTGGACCTGGGTGGACCACTCTCCGTGGGACAGGGAGGGCCAACTGAGGCGTTCGGAGCGGGAGGTGACTCCGTCGTAGGCGCCAAGGAGCAACAACAGTAGGGCGACCCCGACCGCGATGCCGCCGGCCATGCCGATCAGCCGCCCGTACGCCCCGCGGCCCTCCGCCGTGACGATTCGGGTCAGGGTGAACAGCCTCATCCGTACGCCCCTCCGACCGTGGTCTGGCCATCGCGGACGACGACTTCCCGGTCGGCGTAGGCGGCCGTACGTGGGTCGTGGGTGGTGAGGATGACGGCGGCGTTGGCGTCGCGGGCCGCCTCGGTGAGGGCGAGCATCACCGTCTCGGCGGCGAGTGAGTCCAGCGACCCGGTCGGCTCGTCGGCGAAGAGCAGGGTCGGCTTGGTGGCCAGGGCGCGGGCGACGGCGACCCGCTGCGCCTGCCCGCCGGAGAGTTGTGCCGGCAGCTTTCGGGAGCACTCGCCCAGACCGAGCCGGTCGAGCCAGGCGTCAGCCCGGCGGCGGGCTTCGCGGCGTGTGACGCCGGCGAGCAGGAGGGGAATCGTCACGTTGTCCGCTGCGGTCAGGTCGGGTAGGAGCTGCCCGTACTGAAAGACGAATCCGAATTTTTCCAGGCGGAGCCGCGACCGTCCCGCCTCGTCGAGGTCGGTGAGGCGAATCGTGTCGTAGTCCACGGTGCCCTCGTCCGGGACCAGGACCCCGGCGAGTACGTGGAGGAGGGTTGATTTGCCGGACCCGGAGGGGCCGGTGACGGCGATGATTTCGCCGGCGTGGCAGTCCAGGTCGACGCCGCGTAGGGCTTCGGTCAGCCCGAACGCGAGCCGCAGCCCCCGCGCCGAGAGGAGCGGAGCCGACCCGTCCACGGGGGCGCGCGCCGACATACCGATGGTCTCTACCGTGTTCACTTCTTTACCTCGGCTTGTAGCTGGGTGAGGCGGGCGGCGGTCAGGTCGATCCAGCGCAGGTCCGCCTCGATGTGGAACAGGGCGTGGTCGCAGGCGAGGACGACGGCGAGGCCCGCTCCCCGCTTCTCGTTGGTCAGCTCCCGCATGCGCGCCATGTGCCGGCTTCGTTGCAGGTCCAGCAGTCGGCCGGCGTCGTCGCCGAGGAGCAGCGCGATGATTGTCTTAGCGAAGAGGTCGCTCTGCAGGGTCTCCGACGGCACCTCGGGAGTGAAGATCCACTCCGCGACCCGGGCGCGGCCCGCGGGGGTGATCCCGTAGCGCTTGCGGTCGGGGCCGGCGCCGGCCTCGGCGCCGACCGCGACGATCCAGCCGTTGCGCATCAGCCGGGTCAAGGTCGTGTACACCTGCCCGAACGCCAGTGGCTTCTTCAACCCGAACCAGCGGTCATACCTGTTTTTCAGGTCGTAGCCGTAGCTCGCACCGGTGCCGAGGAAGCCGAGGAGGGTTGTCGTGTTGTCCACGTCCCGGGACTCTATACACGAGACATCTACACGGGCAATCTACTGCCAGATCACTGGTTGGGCGCCGAGTCCCGCCAGCAGGTCCTGGGCTGAGCTGGACCTGCTGGCGAGCTCTCCGGACTACCAGGTGTGGCGTTCTGATGATTCATCATCTGGCTGAGTCGCATGCTCGTGCACGATGGGTGGTGGCTGCGGGAGCCGATGGTGGGGGCGTTGTCGGCTGGGGCCTGGTGTGATCCGACGTAGCTGCATGTCACGTCGCAGGGCGGCGCCGTGCTCGAGTGTGGACCGTGATCGGTTCATCGAGCCGGTGTACGTCGCCTAGCCTAGTAGGCCCCCTCCGGCGCCGGCGCTTCCAACCTCGCGGTCTCCGCCTCTTGGGTGACGCGGAGCGCGATGCGCGCCACCGAGACAACCGGGGCTGCCAGAATATGAGAGATGTTCTGAATCGTCTGGGCTCAGCATCACGGCTCGCCGTGTTCATGTACTCAGATGCTGACCCCGACTATCGGCGAAACGGGGGGATCTATGGTTAAAAGAACGGGCGTGGCGCGTCGTGCACTCCACATTCTCGCTGTCTCTCTATCCGTGTCCGGGGTTTTGCTCAGTGCCACAATGTCGCCCGTTTCGGCGACGTCGGTCTCCGCGAAGAATCCGGTAGTCGATGAGCGGGTGGCGGAAATCTATGACGTCACGCGCCGGTATGTCACAAAGTTCTATCCTCGATGGTTTACCCACGAACAACAGCGCTTCCTGTTGCCCAACATTCTTTTTGGGCCGGACCGGATGTCCACGGTGTGGCATGGCGTGGTGGCGCCCAATGATGACACGTTGTACACGTCTGCGGTCATTGGCGTGCGCCGCGAGCCAGCCGTTCTGGTGATACCGGAAACGACTGCTTCCTACGGTGTCCTCGTATTGGATGTCTACGGGAACATCATCAACACGAACATCTCGACGGATACTGGCGGCACGTACGCCTTCACGGCGCCAGGCTGGAGAGGGGAACTCCCTCCGCACGTCACTAGGGTGCCACTTCCTGTGACGAGTGCAAGCTTGCTCATTCGGACTGACAAGTTCTCCTCGGACGGGGAGAATCAGATCTCGATTGCCGAGGAGTTTCGGCGATCGCTGCGCATGGGCCCGCTGTCGGCATACCTGAGGGGTTCGTTGAGGGAAACCCTGATCGTCCCCGTTTTCCTCTATGGTCGTTCGTTCAAGCGTGACGCGGATACCTTGATCGCGACTAATCCGATTCGTTTTCTGAACGAGCTGCAGCGAGCGGTAAAGAGCATCAGAACTCCACCGCTTACTGGAGAGAACAGAATCTTGTCGGAGAGGTTCGACAGGTTGTTCAACAGGGGCGGGTTCGGAAGGGTGTTCGCGCGGGCGACGCAGGACGCGCACTCTGCGATCATCCGTAACTATCTTACGAACACCGACAGGAATAACTGGATCAACTTCCGTAACATCGGCTTCTGGGGGCGCAACTATCTTGACCGGTCCTCGATAACCCAATTCTGTCAGTACTGCAACGACATCGAGCGTTCGGCGTACTACGACGTGTTTCTTGACAAAAACGGTCGACGGCTTAATGGTGCTTCCGGCGGATATACCATCACTTTCGAAAGGGATCAAATTCCTCAGGCGGAGCAGTTCTGGTCGGTTACCTCATATCTGTCGGGTACGATAAGTCTGGTCCCTAACCCGAAGGACAAGTGGGTTGTGGCCAGTTATACACCGGGTCTCGAGAGAAACAGGGACGGGTCTATTACCATCTATGCGACACCAACCCCTCCGCGCGGGGTGAGCAAGGCCAACTGGCTGCCTATTCCCAGGGGAGACTTCAGTATGATGCTCCGTGTCTACGGTCCGGAGGGACGTGTCGCCGACGGCACCTACGTCCCGCCGCCGGTGAAGAAGATTGACCGGCGGGACACCGGGCGACGGTCGTATTCGAGCGGTGGTGGCTGGTAGCTCCATCCTCTGTGGGCATCCGAGCGGGTCCTGCCGTTTGCCCACCCGAGCCTCGGTTCAGGTGGCTCCGTCAGCCCGGTGGCTGACGGAGCCACTCGGTCGGGGTGCCCTGTCCAGAGCAGGCGGATGAGCGGCTGGTGGGTGGGGTGGGCCGCCGAGCGTGGTGTGGGACGCCCCCAAGGGCTGACTCCACGGGTCGTCAATCACAGGTTGACGGGCGGCCATGCGTCAACCTATGGTTGACGCATGGCTGAACCATTGATGATGACCCACCCGGTACGCCTCGACGAGCTGATCGACTACATCAAGCAGGGGCGCACCGACGCACTGGACCAACTCGCCGACGCGGTCCTGGCCGGCGAACACCTCGGCGAGGTGGCCGACCATCTGATCGGTCACTTCGTTGACCAGGCCCGACGCTCGGGCGCCTCGTGGACCGACATCGGCCGCAGCATGGGCGTCAGCAAACAGGCGGCCCAGAAGCGCTCCGCGGCGAAGGTGGCGACGGCCGCGGCGCTGGAGTCGGATGGCGGCTTCAGCCGGTTCACCACCCGGGCCCGCAACGCCGTCGTCGCCTCCCAGGAGGAGGCGCGGGCCGCCGGAAACGTCGAGATCGGTCCGGCGCACCTGGCGTTGGGTCTGCTGGTCGACCCGGACGCGCTCGCCCCGCAACTGATCAAGGCGCGCGGGGTGTCCCTGGACCGGCTCCGGGAGGCGGTCGCGGCGACCCTGCCGCCGCGCGTCGAGCAGGTCCCGGACCTGATCCCGTACGACGCACGAGGCAAGAAGGTGCTGGAGCTCACCTTCCGGGAGGGGCTTCGCCTCGGCCACAATTACCTCGGTACCGAGCACATCCTGCTCGCCCTGCTTGAGCAGGAGGACGGCGACGGTGTGCTCACCGGCCTCGGCCTGGGGAAGGAAGGGGTGGAGGCCGCGATCCAGGGCGCACTCGCCGCGCTCACCCGCAAGAGCTAGGCGAGGCAAAGGGGGGAGACGTGATGGGGCGGCCGTTGCGCATCGCGGTGGCACAGCCGCGATGCATCGCGTACGACGTGCTGGCCAACGCGGCGGCGCACGCGGCGGCCGTCCGGGCGGCGGACGCGCGGGTGGTGGTGTTTCCCGAGCTGTCGCTGACCGGCTACGAACTGGACGCGCTGCCGGTCGCCCCCACCGATGAACGGCTGACCCCCATCGTCAACGCCTGTGCCGACACCGGGGCGCTCGCACTCGTCGGCGCCCCGGTGCCGGGACCGGGTATCGGCGTGTTGGCGGTGGACGGGGAGGGCGCGCGGGTGGCCTACCGGAAGGTCCACCTGCACGGGCGGGAGGCTCTCCACTTCGTCCCCGGCGAGCCGGCCGTGCTCGACGTGGATGGGTGGCGGCTGGGGCTCGCCGTCTGCCGCGACACCGGCGTCCCGGAGCATGCCGCGCAGACGGCCGCGCTCGGGATCGACGGTTACGTGGCCGGAGTCGTCCACGCCGAGGACGAGGCCGAGCTGCACGGCGAGCGGGCCCGTCGGGTCGCCGCGGACCACGGCATCTGGGTTGCCACGGCGGCTTTCGCCGGTCCGACCGGTGGCGGCTTCGCCCGAACGTCCGGCCGCTCGGGCATCTGGTCCGCTGCCGGGGAACTGGTCGCCGAGGCGAGCTCGGCCCCCGACGATTTGGCCCGCACGGTCTTCTACTGAGCTGAGATCAGCTCCTCCGTCCGCGCGGGGTCAGCGTGGGCAGGGGTACTCCTGGAACGTCTTGAAGCCGCTGCGGGTGCCGACCATCGTGGGCTCGCCCTGGCAGTCCTCGTGGAGGCTGCCCACCACGGTGGTGTGTGACGGGTTGGAGTAGAAGGTCGTGTAGCACTCGTAGCCGAATTTGCAGGCGCGAGCCGCCGCGGGTGCTGCGGGCGAGACGAGGATGGCGGCGGCGAGGAAGGCCAGGACGACGAAGAGGCGTCGGGTCATGGTGGGCACCTCCGGTGACACGGGCTGGTCAATCGAGAGCTGACTGTGCCGTAAGCATTAACCAGTACGACACAAATAACAACTCAGCTTTCGGGTGGGTGTTGTTTCCGGGGCGCCTTCCATGGCGCAGGATTGCCCGGCGCCACCGACATTCCTGCCGGTGGCGCCAGGTCCGGAGCAACCAACGCGGGGTGCGGCCTCGGTAGGCGATGTGTGGGCATTGTCGATTATGTTGCGATAGCGAGTTCTATTGCTCCACGCCAAATTGCTTGGGCGAGGGAGTCGCGGAGCGCCATGGCCAGGTCAACCGCATCTTCCTGGTTGCTGAGTGTGGTGGGCAGGGGAGGACCCGGCGGGTGGCGCGTCGGTGTGGTGGCAGCGCAGCCGGTCCTCGCTCGGGTAGATCATCACTGGGTCGCCTTCGGGCCCGCGACCGAACCATCGCCGATGGTCTCCCTGGGTGCTCCCGCTGGTTGCTGTCGAGGCCGGGGCGGGCGCCTGGATGAGGTGGAGGGTGGCGCCCGCCCCGGGGCGACCGAACAATATTTGGCCAGTCCCAGACAAGATTTATTGCAACCCTGGCTTGATGCAATGTCTCGCGGGAGGATGCGGACCAGGGGATGAGGTGCCTAACGCGACGACAGTAAAGGAGATGGCGTGGACGACTCGGGGAGCACCGTTCCGCGTAGGCAACTCGGGAGATATCTGAGAGAGCTTCGAGAAAACGCGTACGTCACGGTGTCGGCCGCCGCGAAGGAACTGGAGTGGTCGGCGCCCCGGATCTGGCGGTACGAGACCGGCCAGGTCCCCATGCACCCCAACGATGTGGAGGCCATGTGCCGGGTCTACGGGGCGGCCCGGGAGACGATCGAGACGATGCGGGCGCTGGCCCGGGAGACCAAGGCGCACGGCTGGTGGCACAGTTACGGCTCGGCGATCAAGGACTGGTTCAAGCTGTACGTCGGCCTGGAAGCCGCCGCGACCCGGATCCGAAAGTACGAGGTGGACCTGGTTCCTGGGCTGTTGCAGACCGTGGAGTACATGACCGAGGTGATCGCCACCGATCATCCGCAGCTCAGCGCGGCGGAGCGTCAGGCGAAGGTGGAGGTCCGCCTGCACCGGCAGCGGTTGTTGACGCGGGCGATCCCCCGGGCACCCCAGCTTGAGGTGGTCCTGAACGAGGCGGTGCTACGACGGCCGCTGCGCGACCGGTCGGCGATGGTGCGCCAACTCGAGGCACTGCTCGTCACCGGGGAGCGGCACAACGTCGGCCTCCGGGTGCTGCCGCTGAGCGCCGGGGTGTTCCGCTGGGCGCAGGTGGGCACCTTCACCATGCTGGAGTTTCCGACCGACGTGCGGGAGCCGGAGCCGACCACCATCTACACGGACGGGCCGTGCGGGGCGGTCTACCTTGACAAGCCCCACGAGATCCAGATCTACGAGGACGCCTGGCGTTCGCTCAGCGAGCGAACGCGGGGTGTCGCCGAGTCCCGTGAGTTGATCGCGGCGATTGCGAGGGAGATGACCGATGAGGCGTGACGGTGTGTGGCGTAAGTCGTCCCGGTCCGGTGGCGAGGGTGACTGCGTCGAGGTGGCGGCGTTCGCCGCCCCGGCCGGCGCACGGAGTAGCGCTATCGGCGTACGAGACGGCGTTGTCGGCGTACGGGACAGCAAGGACCGGCCGGGTCCGGCGCTGAGCTTCGGCTCGGCGGCCTGGGCCCGGTTCGTCGCCGCCGTCCCGGCTGGTGAGCGCGACCACCAGCTCTGAGCTGCGGTTGGCCGGTGTCGGCGGGGTGCCGGCACCGGCTTTCGGCGGATCGGCTGAGGCTCCCGGCGGGCGCTTCACCGGCTGGGGAACAATGGCGGGGTGACTTCTCCCCGCGACGTCGTGCTGCTCGGCTCCACCGGTTCGATCGGCACCCAGGCCATCGACATCGTGCGCCGTAACCCGGACCGGTTCCGGGTGGTGGCGCTCGGCGCCGGCGGCGGTAACGTCGGGTTGCTCGCCGCGCAGGCCCTGGAGCTCGGTGTGGAGGCGGTCGGCGTGGCGCGCGCGTCCGCCGCGCAGGATCTCCAGCTCGCCTTCTACGCGGAGGCGAGCCGCCGCGGCTGGGACCGGGGCGAGGTCAAGCTGCCGAAGATCATCGCCGGGCCGGACGCGATGACGGAGCTGGCCCAGTGGCGTGGCGACGTGGTGCTCAACGGGGTGGTCGGCTCGCTCGGGCTCGCGCCGACCCTGGCCGCGCTGCGCGCCGGGCGGACCCTCGCCCTGGCCAACAAGGAGTCGCTGGTCGCCGGCGGCCCCCTGGTACGGGCCGCGATGACCCGGCCGGGGCAGATCGTCCCGGTCGACTCCGAGCACACCGCGCTCGCCCAGTGTCTGCGCTCCGGGTCCCGCCCCGAGGTACGCCGGTTGCTGGTCACCGCCAGCGGCGGCCCGTTCCGGGGGCGGCGGCGCGACGAGTTGACCCAGGTCACCCCGGAGCAGGCGCTCGCCCACCCGACCTGGAACATGGGGCCGGTCGTCACGATCAACTCCGCCACGATGGTCAACAAGGCGCTGGAGGTGATCGAGGCGCACGAGCTCTTCGACGTGCCATACGCCGACATCACCGTGCTGGTCCACCCGACCTCGGTGATTCACTCGATGGTCGAGTTCGTGGACGGCTCCACCATCGCCCAGGCCAGCCCGCCGGACATGCGGCTGCCGATCGCGCTCGGCCTCGGCTGGCCGGACCGGGTCGCCGACGCCTCCCCCGCCGTTGACTGGACAACCAGCCACACCTGGGAGTTCACGCCGCTGGATGACGAGGCGTTCCCGGCGGTCGCGCTCGCCAAGGCAGCCGGCGAGGCCGGGTGCTGCCGACCGGCGATCTACAACGCGGCCAACGAGGAGTGCGTGGCGGCGTTCGTCGCCGGACGGCTGCCCTTCCTCGGCATCGTCGACACCCTGGAGCAGGTGCTGGCCGAGGCTCCTGACTTCGGCGAACCAGGTACCGTCGAGGACGTGCTCGCGGCCGAGTCGTGGGCGCGCGGGCACGCGCAGACAATCATCGAGAAGTCAGTGGAAGGAGCTTGATGGCCTACCTGCTCGGGGTGACGCTCTTCGCCCTCGCCATCCTGATCTCGGTGAGTCTGCACGAAGCGGGGCACCTGCTGACGGCGAAGGCCTTCGGCATGAAGGTGACCCGCTACTTCGTCGGCTTCGGGCCGACCCTCTGGTCGTTCAGGCGGGGCGAGACGGAGTACGGCCTCAAGGGCATCCCGCTCGGCGGCTTCTGCAAGATCGTCGGGATGACCCCGCAGGACGACGACGTCGACCCGGCCGACCAGCCGCGGGCGATGTGGCGGTTCCCGGTCTGGAAGCGGACGATCGTGATGTCCGCCGGCTCGATCACGCACTTCGCGCTGGCCCTGATCGCGCTCTGGATCATCGCGATCACCGCCGGTCTGCCCAACCCGAACTTCCCGAGCACCCTGGCGCAGGTCCGGCAGGAGCCGGCGGTCATCCAACTCGCCAACTGCGTCGTCCCGGAGAACGAGGCCCGGGCCTGCACCGACGCCGACCCGGCCAGCCCGGCCGCGCAGGGCGAGCTGCGCGACGGCGACGAGATCACCGCGGTCAACGGCACCCCCGTCACGAACTACGGTGACCTGCTCGTCGCCCTGCGTGCCCAGCAGCCGGGGCAGCCGGCGCAGGTCGAGTATCTGCGAGACGACCAGCCGGGCAGCACCACCGTGACGCTCGGGCAGACCCAACGCCCGCCGCTGGACGACCCGGAGGGCACCGTCGGGCCGGTCGCCGCGCTCGGCGTCGGGCTCATCCCCAGCACCCCCAGCCGGATCGAGTACGGTCCGATCGGCGCCATCGGCGGCACCGCCGAGTTCACCGGCACCATGGCGGTGAACACGTACGAGGCGATGAAGCAGATCCCGCAGAAGGTCCCGGCGCTCTGGACGGCGATCACCGGTGGCGAGCGGGACGTGGACACCCCGATCAGCGTGGTCGGCGCGAGCCGGATCGGCGGCGAGGCGGTGGAGAACGACGCCTGGCTGCTCTTCTTCATGCTCTTCGTCTCGCTGAACTTCTTCATCGGCGTGTTCAACCTGCTGCCGCTGCTGCCCCTGGACGGCGGCCACATCGCCATCGCCTGGTTCGAGCGGGCCCGCTCCTGGGTCTACGTCGGGCTGCGCCGCCCCGACCCCGGCCGGGTCGACTATCTCAAGCTGATGCCCGTGACGTACGCGGTGATCCTGATCGGCGGCGCGTTCATGCTGCTGACCGTCACCGCGGACGTCGTCAACCCGATCACGCTCTTCACAAGGTGAGTGCCTGAAGTGACCGCTGTCAGTCTCGGTATCCCCGCTGTACCGCCGCCGCCGCTCGCGCCCCGTCGCACGAGCCGCAAGATCATGGTCGGTTCGGTGCCGGTCGGTGGGGGCGCACCGGTGTCGGTGCAGTCGATGACCACCACGCTCACCGCCGACGTGAACGCCACGCTCCAGCAGATCGCCGAGCTGACCGCCGCCGGCTGCCAGATCGTCCGGGTCGCCGTACCCAGCCAGGACGACGTCGAGGCGCTGCCGGCGATCGCCCGCAAGTCGCAGCTCCCGGTGATCGCCGACATCCACTTCCAACCCCGGTACGTCTTCGCCGCGATCGAGGCGGGCTGCGCGGCGGTGCGGGTGAACCCGGGCAACATCCGGCAGTTCGACGACAAGGTCAAGGAGATCGCGAAGGCCGCCGGCGACGCGGGCGTACCGATTCGGATCGGCGTGAACGCCGGCTCGCTGGACAAGCGGCTGCTGGCCAAGCACGGTAAGGCGACCGCGGAGGCGCTGGTCGAGTCGGCGCTGTGGGAGTGCTCGCTCTTCGAGGAGCACGGCTTCCGGGACATCAAGATCTCGGTGAAGCACAACGACCCGGTGGTGATGGTCCGGGCCTACCGACAGCTCGCCGAGGCGTGCGACTACCCGCTGCACCTCGGAGTCACCGAGGCCGGGCCGGCGTTCCAGGGCACGATCAAGTCGGCGGTGGCTTTCGGCGCGCTGCTCGCCGAGGGGATCGGGGACACGATCCGGGTGTCGCTCTCCGCCCCACCGGTGGAGGAGATCAAGGTCGGCGCCGCGATCCTGGAGTCACTCGGCCTGCGCGAGCGCGGTCTGGAGATCGTTTCCTGCCCGTCCTGCGGCCGGGCCCAGGTCGACGTGTACAAGCTCGCCGAGGAGGTCACCGCCGGCCTGGAGGGGCTGCCGGTGCCGCTGCGGGTCGCCGTGATGGGCTGCGTCGTCAACGGCCCCGGTGAGGCCCGGGAGGCAGACCTGGGGGTGGCATCCGGCAACGGCAAGGGCCAGATCTTCGTCAAGGGCCAGGTCATCAAGACCGTCCCGGAGGGTCAGATCGTGGAGACCCTCATCGAGGAGGCGCTCCGCCTCGCCGAGGAGATGGGCGCCGAGCTCCCCGAGGAGCTGCGGAGCCTGGCCGGCGGTGCCACCGTGACCGTGCACTGATCGGCCCTTCGGGGCGGAGGGCTCTCAGGTGTCGGCGGGCGCGGGCGGGTGCCCGACGAGGTCGGGAACACCCCCGACGAGGTCCTGGACACCGATGACGGCGAGCAGTCGCAGCTGCTCGACGGCGGGACTGCCGGCCGGCGCGGTGAAGAACAACAGGCGTTGCCGACCATCCTCGCTGAGCAGGTTCTGGCAGTTCACGTCGATCACACCCAGGGTGGGATGGACGATACGTTTGCGTTCACCCCGGCGGACGGCCACGTCGCCGGTGTCCCAGAGGGCGGCAAAGTCGGGACTGCTTCGCCGGAGGCGGGTGACCATGTCGGTGGCCCGCTGGTCGTGATGGCGGCGGGCGACCGCGGCCCGCAGATCCGCGACGAGGACCCTGGAATGATGCGGATGGTCCTCGGGCGGGTAGATGGATCGGCTACGTGGATCGGTGAACCAGCGGTAGACGAGGCTGGCGGCCGGGCCGGTGGCGGCGGGCTGGCGTCCCAGGAGCGCCACCGCGAGCGGATTTTGCACGACGGTCTCGTGCAGGTCGGTGATGATCTGCGCCGGTGTGGTGTCCAGCCGGTCCAGCAGCGCGAGCAGCGCCGGTGGCACGTGTTCGGTCCCGCCACCGGTGGCTGGAGCCGGTCGGCCCGCGAGGTGGAACAGGTAGTCGCGTTCGTCGGCGTCCAGCCGCAACGCCCGCGCCAGCGCGGCAAGCATCTGGGGCGACGGCTGCGCGCCGCGACCGCGTTCGAGCTCGACGTAGTAGTCCACTGACGCACCAGCGAGGTGGGCGACCTCGTCGCGGCGCAGTCCGGGCACCCGCCGACGGGGCCCGGCCGGCAAACCCACCTCGGCAGGGGTGATCCGCGCCCGCCGGGTCCGCAGGAAGACGCCCAGTTCAGCAGTGTTCACCTGTTCAGTCTGACCCTGCACCCGGGGGTTAGCCAGGGGACGGCAACCCCCGGGTAACGGGCACCTGGTTCCGTTTCGCGTGCTAGAGCACGGTAGAGGACGTACGCGACGGGCCGGCGCTGACCGGTCTCCCCGACCCTCGGCCCCGGCTCGTGGGTGGAGAGAAAGAGGAACGGACATGGCAACTAGCACGGGTGAGGCGGTCGGTGCCCGCGTGGCCCTCGTGACCGGAGGTTCGGGCGGTATCGGAAGCCGGGCCGCCGTGCGGCTGGCCGAGGACGGGTTCGCCGTCGTCGTTGGCTACACGGCAAACCGGGACGCCGCGGATACGGTCGTCGAGGAGATTACCGCGAGCGGTGGAGCCGCGGTCGCTGTCGGCGTGGACGTGGCTGACGAGCAGGCGGTGGATGCCGTATTCGATACGGCCGAGAACAGGTTCGGCGGAGTCGACGTGGTCGTGCACGCGGCAGCGCGGATGCGCCTGTCCCCGATTGCCGATCTTGATCTGGCCGAGCTCGACGACATGCACCGGACGAACATCCGTGGCACGTTCGTGGTGGCGCAGCAGGCCGCCCGGCGGGTTCGCGACGGTGGTGCGGTGATCACCTTTTCCAGTTCCGTCGTCGGGCTGGCCTTCCCCGAGTACGGGGCCTACAGCGCGAGTAAGGGTGCCGTGGAGGCGTTGACGCTGATCCTGGCTCGGGAACTGCGCGGTCGGAACATCACCGTCAACGCGGTCGCGCCCGGCCCGACTGCGACCGAACTGTTTCTTCAGGGCAAGGACGAGGCCACGATCGCCCGCCTGGCGGCCCAGCCACCGCTGGAGCGCCTCGGCACTCCGGAGGACGCGGCCGAGGTCGTCGCCTTCCTGGCCGGGCCCGGTCACTGGATCAACGGCCAGGTCATTCGGGCCAACGGCGGCATCGTCTAGGAGCAGTGACAATGGAAAACAGGATCCTGGTCACCGGAGCTTCCAGCGGTATCGGTGCACTCACCGTGCGTGCCCTCGCCGACGCTGGGCACACCGTCTATGCGGGAGTCCGTGCGACGGCCAGCCGTAACGTCGAGGCCGTGGCACAACTCCACCAGTACGCAGCCGACCGCGGTGTGCGGCTACGGGCGGTGGAGCTCGACGTGACCTCGCCGGAGTCGGTCGACACCGCGGTCGCCCGTGTTGTCACCGCCGCGGGCGGGCTCGATGTGGTGGTGCACAACGCCGGTCACATGGTTGTCGGTCCGGCCGAGGCATTCACACCGGAGCAACTGGCCGACCTGTACGACGTGAACGTGCTGGGCGCCCAGCGGGTGAATCGGGCGGCCCTTCCGCACCTCCGCGAGCAGGGCTCGGGCCTGCTGGTGTGGGTCGGCTCGTCGAGCACCCGCGGCGGGACACCGCCGTTCGTCGGCCCCTACTTCGCCGCGAAAGCGGCGATGGACGCCCTGGCGGTCAGCTACGCGGCCGAGATCATCCGGTTCGGTGTCGAGACGGCGATCGTCGTCCCCGGCGCGTTCCCCGGCGGCACCAACCACTTTGCTCATGCCGGCGGTCCGGCCGACACCGCCCGTAGCGCCGCCTACGACCAGAGGTACGGCAACGACATCGCCGATCTCGCCCCCAGGCTCAGCGCACTGATGCCGCCGGACACCGATGTCGCCGAAGTGGCTCGGGCGATCACCGGCATCGTCGACCGGCCCGCCGGCACCCGGCCCTTCCGCACCCACATCGATCCGAGCCGCGACGGCAGCGACATCGTTTCGACGGTGGCCGACCGGATCCGGGCCGAGTTCCTTGGCCGCATCGGCCTGGCTGACCTGTTGACCCCCGGAAGCAGCCGCTGACCGGGTAACGAGAACCCTAGGAGTAGGAAGTGCCATTCGCCAATCTGAAGGTCCCCGCCGGCACGCTTTCAGCCAAACAGAAGGAGACCCTGGTTGCCAAGGTCACCGACCTCTACGTCGATGTGTTTGGAGATGCCGTACGGGACAACACCATGGTCCTCGTTGACGAGGTGGTTGATGGCGGCTGGGGGTTGCGTGGAGATGTCCTGACCCTCGCCAAGATCCAGCAGCCGAGCGGCTGACACCCCTTCGGGTCCGGCGTGGCTCTGTCGCGCCGGACCCGGATCGCCGGGACCAGCGATCGGTCTTGGTCCATGCTCATCGAGGTGACTACCGGCCAGTCTGGTGCGTCTACTCCGACTCGGCGAGGATCGCGTACAGCTTGCGGCGGGTCTCGCCGAGCACCTGGGCGGCCCGTTCCCGCTGGTCGTCGGTGCCGGTCGTCAGGACCTGCCGGAGGGCGTACATCACCTGCGTGCCGGCCTCCCGGACCTGGTGCCAGTTGGCCACCGTGGTGTCGGCGACCTCGGCCCAGGGCGGCGTGCGGGCTGACTCGGCGGCCTCCGGCTCGCCCTGCGGGGTGAGGGTGAACCGTTTGCGACCGCCGCCTTCCGCGATGGAGACGATGACCCCTTCGTCTTCGAGGAGTTGGAGGGTCGGGTAGACCGAACCGGGGCTCGGTCGCCACGCCCCGCCGGTGCGGGAGTCGATCTCCTGAATCATCTCGTAGCCGTGCATCGGTCGCTCGGTCAGCAGGGCCAGCACGGCGTTGCGGACGTTCGGCCGGCGACCACGGCCACCACGCCAGGGTCCGCGATGGCCGTGCGGCCCGCCGGGCGGGTAGGGCGGGAAGCCGAAGCCCCGCATTCGGAGCTCGGGCGGTGCGTGCATCCGTCGGTGAAACCCCATCGGACCTCCTCATCGCACTTCCTCAATGCATCGACGATATATCGCCAATGTGTTGACGACTAGTCATGCGACGATTGAGTCGGAGTTCCAGCAGTCGAGCACCGGGTGGGCCGGTCGGCCAACACCGACTCCGCCGATCTGGCAGGCTGAGAACCGTGCTGACGACGCCGGTACGGCAACTCGGGGATTCGGAGCGTCGCGCAGTCGAGCAACTGCTCGACCTCGACCCGTACGCGGGCGCACAGGTCGCCGAGCGGGTCGCCGCGCGCGGGCTCGGCTGGTGGCGGTCCGAGGGACGCGTCCTCGGCTACGGCCCCCGTCGAAGTCTGGAATCCGTCTGCTGGCTGGGCGGCAACCTCACCCCGGTGCTCGCGACCGAGCCGGCCATCGCCGCCTACGCCGACCTACTCGCCGGGCAGGAGCGGCTCTGCTCGTCGATCGTCGGCCGGGCGGACGCGGTGCTCGGCCTCTGGGAGCGGCTCGCCTCGACCTGGGGCCCGGCCCGCGACGTCCGCCCCAACCAGCCGTTGCTCGCCACCGACACCGTGCCCGCGGTGGCCCCGGACCCACAGGTGCGCCACGTCCGCCGCGGCGAGGTGGACCGGCTCTTCCCGGCCGCCGTGGCCATGTACACCGAGGAGGTCGGTGTCTCGCCGCTGTCCGAGGACGCCGGGCGCGGCTACTACCGTCGGGTCCAGGACCTGGTTCGGTCCGGTCGGGCCTACGTCCGCTTCGTCGACGGCGAGGTCGTCTTCAAGGCCGAGCTGGCGGTGGTGACCCGGCGCACCGCCCAGGTGCAGGGGGTCTGGGTGGCCCCCGAGTGGCGGGGTCGGGGGATCGCCGCTGCGGCGATGGCCGCCGTCGTCCGCGACGCGCTGCACCGCTTCGCGCCCACGGTGAGCCTCTACGTCAACGACTTCAACCAAGCCGCCCGGCGGGTCTATGAGCGCTGCGGCTTCCGCCCGGTGGGCACCCTGGCCACCGTCTTGTTCTGAGCGAGTAACACGCAGCCAGCCACTGGATCAGCCTCGCCGGCAACTCCGGCTGAATACCGGCACGACCCCGGGCCGTGCAGCGTCAGTGCGGCAGGGCGGATGCGCGCAGCGCCGCGGCTAGCCACTCCCACGGGAACTGCTCCTGCGGCGCGTTGTTCACGGTCTCGACCAGTGCCATGTATCGGTCATACGGTCCCTCCGGCTGCGGAGGCGTGCGGTCCCACTCCGCGCCCGCCAGCATGTGGTCAGCCGCCTGGATCCGGAACTCGGGAGTATCCGGTGACTCGGGGCTGTCCGGCGTTGCGAAGACACCGGACAACCACCCGATCCATTGGTCGGCGATCTCCCGCCCCCGCGGCGAGTCCGGTGGCACCTGCTCTCGCGACGCGTCCATCGCGGCCTGACTGATCGGCGTGGCCGCTTCCAGGCTGTCCAGCATCGGCGACGAGGTCATCAGTGGCCCGGCCCCGGTGGTGCATGCCTCGTACAGCTGACGGCGTACGGCCTGCCGCGCCTCGTTGTCCTGGACCAGCTCAGCCAACTCGATCCACGCCTCCAACTGGGCCGTGGCGGGATAGTCGGGCAGTTCCGGCCGCGCCGCCCGCCACCACTCAGTCATTCGTTCCGGCGGCTCCCAACCGGTGCAGACCTCGGTCCAGAACTCGTCGATCAACTGGTGGCGCTCCTCGTCCGACAATCCAACCAGCTTGTGCATCAGCAGTACCTGCTCGGCCGTGGAGTCCTGTCTGAGGATCGTCGACAGCACCGCGCGCCGCCTGCGCAGCCCCGCCTCCTGTCGCTCCAACAGGGCCAGGTGGGTGGCGGCCAACTCGCGCAACGTCGCCTCACCGGCCAGCACCCGCCGGATTTCGTCCAGGCCGGCACCGAGCTCCCGTAGCGTCCGGACCAGTTCCAGCCGAGCGATGGCCGACACGTCGTACAGGCGGTGGCCGGCCGGGTTGCTGGCGGAGGGCGTGACGACACCGACGTCCGCGTAGTACCGGACGGCGCTGATGCTCAGGCCGGTCCGCCGGGCGACATTGCCGATTGGGTACAGCTTGTTCATGTCCATGAGGCTCACCTTGCAACCTCGAGCGGCTTGAGACGCAAGTTTTGGTCCAGTACCTGATGAGAGCCTCACCCCGGCGTGTCCGTCGGCGACCCTGAGGCACGCCACCAACGGCGGCGAGTGAGACGCGGGCGGCGTGAACCCCAGGACGGCGACCGGGCATGAGGAAGTGTGACCACCAAACCAGGGTTGCAAGCCCGTCAACGTGAACCGGGGAGCCCTGCGGCTGGCAGATCGTCGCCCGCCGACGGCCCCCCGGCCGACCATGCCCCCGACGAGGTGCCGGACGGCTCCCCGATCGACCAGCCCCCCGACGAGGTGCTGATCAAGCAGTCCCTGCTGGTGGCGGAGCGGTTCGGGCCGCTGTTCGACCGGCACGCCAGCGCCGTACACCGGTATCTGGCCCGGCGGATCGGGTCGGACGCCGACGACCTGTTGGCCGAGACGTTCCTGATCGCGTTCCGCCGACGAGCGACGTACCGGAAGCTGCACGTCGACGTACGCCCCTGGCTGTTCGGCATCGCCACCAACGTGCTGCGCCGACACGCGCGTCAGGAGAAGCGGCGGTACCGGGCCCTGGCCCGGGTCCCAGCGGATCCCAGTGGCGAGGCGTACGCCACCGACGATGCGCTCGGGCGGCTGGAGGCCCAGGCACTGCGCCGGGACCTGGCCGCCGCGCTGGCCGCACTCAAGCGGGGCGACCGGGACGTCCTGCTCCTGTCCGCGTGGGCGGAGCTGTCGTACAACGAGATCGCGGCGGTGCTGGACATCCCCGTCGGCACCGTTCGCTCCCGCCTGAACCGGGCGCGACGGGTGACTCGTGCGGCCCTCAGCGTCACTATCACCAGCGAGGAACGCGCATGAACGAGATCACTCTGCTCCAGCAACACGGTCCCGATTCGGCGCCTGCCACCGAGAGCGTGCTGAACTCTGCCCGCCACCGGCTGCTGACCGAGATCGCCGGGGCGGCGACCGAACCCCGGCAGCGGCGGGCGGGACTGCACCGCCAGCACGGCATTCAGCGGGCCCGGGTACTGGCCATGACTGTCATAGCGGCCAGTGCGCTCTTCGTGGTTTCGGTGGTGGTCGGCGGTGTGAACTCCGCCGAGCAGTCGCCGGACCGAACGCCGACCGCCGTCACCCTCGTCGCGTTCCAGATGCCGGTCTTCCCGCTCGCCCTCGATCCGATGCCGGCCGGGCTGAAAGCCCCGTCGTTCAGCCTCCACGACAGCCGGTTCCTCGCGGTGCACCAGGATACGGCTGGGGAGAGCGATGTCTACCTGAGCGTCTATGACCGGCGACCCGAGTCGCTCGGGAGCACCAGACCGGTGACCGTGCACGGCCAACCCGGCGAGTTGTCGGAAAATCGTCCGCAGAACGGGTCCAAATATGTGTCCGTGAGCTGGGAGCGGGAGCCGGGCCAGTGGGTGCGGGTCACCGGCCAGGGCCGGTTCGGCACCGGGGCAGCCGTCCTGGCCCTCGCGGACACGGTTGTCGAGCGGCCACAGGAGGTGCCGTTGCAGGTCCACCTCGCGCCGGCGGGCTGGGACGTGTTCGCCTTCAAGGGAGACACGATCCTCACCCTGAAGGACGAGAACTCGGACGCCACGATGTCAGTGCAGGTGGTCGGGGAGGCCTCGTCGGACCTCCTGGGCACCGTTGTGGGAGCCCAGGAGGTGGGTAGGGTCGAGGTCAACGACCGGGCGGCCCACCTCGTCCGGGCCGACGAGATCTGGTTTCTCCAGGTCCCACTGGCCGACGGCTCGGCGTTCAACCTGCAGGCGCCGCGTTTCATGACCCCGGATCAGGTCGTTGCCGTCGGCGAGCAGGTGACCGTGGGGCGCTGACACCCCGCCGGCCATCCCCACGGCCGGGGTGGCCGGCGCGCACGCCTCAGCTTCGCCGGCCGCCAGAACCGCGCGCCCACCCCGCAGTGTCAGTCCCTGCTGCTTGGATGGCGGCATGAACAGCCGGCATGCCGCGGTGTGGACTGTCGTTCACCACGAGCGCGCGGCCCTCGTGCGTAGCCTGGAGACCCTGGGGCCCGAGCAGTGGGCTACCCCGACTGCCTGCCCCGGGTGGGACGTCCACGACGTCGTGGCCCACCTGGTCGACACCGCGAAGACGACGCGGGTCCGCTTCGTTCGAGACATGATCACCGCCCGTTTCGACTTCGACCGCCAGAACGCGGTGGGTCTCGCCCGCGAACGGCGCACGGACCCGTTGGACACCCTCGCCGCCCTCCGCGCGGTCGTGACCCGCACGAGCACCCCACCGGCCGCGATCGTCACCCGTCTCGTCGAGGCGTTCGTCCACGGCGAGGACATCCGACGGGCAGTTGGGCTCAGCGGTGAGTACCCGGTCGAGCAAGTGGCGGCGGCACTCACCTTCCAACTACGGACGACGGCGCAGCTGGGCGGTGGCAAGGAGCGCGCGAGTGGGCTGCGACTGGTCAGCTCGGACGCTGCCGTCGACAGCGGAGTTGGCCCTGAGGTGCGGGGCACGACTCTCGCTCTCCTGCTCGCGGTCTCCGGTCGGCCGGTTGCGCCCGACGAGCTCTCCGGGCCCGGCGCCGCGACCCTCATCGAGCGCGCGGTCTCCGGACGGTGACCCAGGTGGGGCCCGCGATCACGTCGAGCCGAAAGCGAGCGCTCGGCATCCCGGGCCTGGCCACTCCGGACGGCCTGGCAGGCGCTGTTACCCGGCCCCTGGTCGGTCGAGCAGACTCCATTCATGACAGATCAGTGGGAGGGCAAGGGCTTCGGCTGGCAGAACATGTTCGTCCCGCCCGCGCAGGACCCGCGGGACCAGGGCACCGTCCACGGCGAGCGGGACGTGCTCCTCCGCTACCTGGATTTTCAGCGGCAGACGCTGCGGCTCAAATGTGCGGGGCTGACACCGGAGCAGCTTGCGAGCCCTGTGGTGCCTCCGTCGGAGCTGACGCTGCTGGGGCTCGTTCGGCACCTGGCCGCGGTCGAGCACGGGTGGTTTCAGCGGGTGATGCAGGGCGACAGCGGTCCTCGCCCCTTCCGCCCCAACGGGGTGCACAGCGAAGAGTTCACCTTTCCGATGCCCACGGATTCCGACGTCGAGGCAACATTCCAGGAATGGCAACGGCAGTGCGATGCTGCCGACGAGTTCGTCGCCCGAACGGAGCTGGACGCCCGGGGGGAAGGCGATGTGGAGCTACGGGAAGTCCTGGTCCACCTGGTCGAGGAGTACGCCCGCCACCTTGGCCATGCCGACCTTCTCCGCGAGTGCATCGATGGGCGCAGAGGGCAGTAGTTAGACTCCAGGACATCCGGAGACGACTGTTGGCCGGCACCCGGTTCGGGTGCCGGCCAACAGTTTCTTTCCCCCTTGTGTGGGTCAGGTCTGTGGGGGTTTGTTGTGGGTGGTGCGGGTGGGGTCAGCTGGTCCAGTGCTCGGCGACGAGGTCGGCGGCCTGGGTTTCCCACTGGGCGTAGTGGAACGGGTAGGCCGACACCTGGACCTTCTGGGCGGCTTCGGTCAGGGGCATGTCCTGCCAGCCCTCGACCTGCT
>NZ_AZWO01000007.1 GCF_000514775.1 Salinispora pacifica CNR114
GATGCCGTCGAAGACGTCCTGGGGTACGCCGGTGGGGTTGTCGTCGGTCTGCAGCAGGAACGGCTGCAGTGAGGCCAGGAACGCGGCCTTGGCGATGCGGGNGGAGCCGTAGCGGCCGAGGTAGCGGGCGACCTCNCCGCTGCCCATGGAGAAGCCGACCAGGACCACGTCGGTGAGGTCCAGGGTCTCCAGGACCGCGTTCAGGTCGCCGGCGAAGGTGTCGTAGTCGTAGCCGACGGTGGGTTGGCTGGACTGNCCGAAGCCCCGCCGGTCGTAGGTGATCACCCGGTAGCCGGCCTTGAGTAGGGCCGCGGACTGCTTCTCCCACGAGTGCCCGTCCAGGGGGTAGCCGTGGATGAGTACCACCGGCTGTCCCTGACCGTGGTCCTCGTAGTACACGTCGATGTTGGTGCTGTTCTCGGTTCCGACGGTGATGTACGGCATGACGACCTCCCAAGGTTGGAGAACGTTCGTTCTCTCGCGCTGGAAAGAACTTTAGAGAACGAACGTTCTCGGTGCAACTCCTCGGTCGGAATACCCGCCGTGATCAGCGCCACACGAGCTAGGAGGCAGGAGGTGCGCTATCGGCTGGGTCGGATTCCACCGCTGATCGAGCCCGAGACCGCAGCTACGACCCCGCCCGGGTGGCTGCGACCGCCTGCTGGATCTCCTCCGCGATGAGGTCGGCGTTGATCCCCGCCCCCGTGTGGGCGCCACTTGCCGCAGCGCCGACGGGGTGGGCCAGGTCGATGATGTTGCCGGCGGCCCACACCCCCGGGACCTCGGTGCGTCCCGTCGGATCCGCCGGGATCTGCTCGCCGGTGATGATCGGATGGTCGACTGGTCGCAGTCCGAACCCTGCGAGTAGCTCGGCCCGTGGGACCACCCGCGGCGCGATCGCCAAGGCGTCCAGACCGACCACGGTGCCATCGGTCAACCGCACCCCGACGAGTCGGTCGTCGGCGACCTCCAGCGCCGCCACGGTGCCGACCACGAGCCGCACACCCCCGGCGGTGAGCTGCTCAGCCTGCTCCGAATCCGGGCCATCCGACAGGTGAGTGAAGTACGTGACGTCCTTGCTCAGTCGTCGAAACATCAGCGCCAGGTGCGCCGCCATCGGGCCCGTGCCGAGCACGCCGATGGCCTGGTCCCGAACCTCCCAGCCGTGGTGGTACGGACAGTGGAACACGTCGCGTCCCCACCGTTCCCGCAGTCCTGGGATCTCCGGCAGCAGGTCGGTCACCCCGCTGGCCACGAGCAACCGACGGGCCCGCACCGACCGGCCGTCGGCCAGCGTGACGGTGAATCGCTCACCGTCACGTGTCGCAGCTGTGACCTCGCCGTCAACCACGTGGCCCCCGTACCCACGCACCTCGGCCCGACCGCGCGCCAGCAACTCGGCCGGCGACATCCCGTCGCGGGCCAACAGCCCGTGCATCCGCTGGACCGGGGCGCTGCGAGGGGTACCTGAGTCGATCACCGCCACCGAACGGCGGACCCGTGCGAGCGTCAGCGCCCCGCTGAGGCCGGCGACGCCGCCGCCGACGACCACCACGTCGTAGCTGTTCTCCAGCTGATCGATCATTCTGATCCCCCTTCCCGGACAACCCTGCGGATGCAGGGTGAGGGAGTCAAGATCCTTCGCTATTTCAGCAAAGTTACTTATGTCAAATGACGCATGATTAATGAACTTCATCCGCTCCGGGGTAGATGTCGTGGATAGGCAAGGCGGGGAGGCTCGAGGAGCGAGTTGCCGCGGCCCGTATCCGACCCCGCCAGATCGGCGAATCCGGGCCGCCGTTTCGGGAACACGTGCCACGGCGGTCGGTCGGACACGGACCAGGCTTGCTGGTCTGTCGGGTCGCGCGGCGCACGCGGGCCGGCCTACGAAGCGGCGTGAGCGTTGTCGGAACGTCGGTCGGAGCGGGCGGTTCATTTGCCGAAACAGCAACTCAGTTTGCTAGATGGTCGTGGCCCGCGCATGGTTGCCCCTGGGAGGTGGTCAGGATGACCGATCAACTGGAGAACAGCTACGACGTGGTGGTCGTCGGCGGCGGCGCCGCTGGCCTGAACGGGGCATTGATGCTTGCTCGGTCCCGCCGTTCGGTGGCGGTGATCGACTCAGGCGCCCCCCGTAACGCCCCGAACGCTCTGGGCGTGCATGGGTTGCTGGCGCGTGAGGGGGTGTCGCCGACCGAGTTGTTGGAGCGCGGTCGGGCCGAGGTGCGTGGGTACGGGGGCCACGTGGTCAACGGCGAGGTTGCCGACGCGGCACGCGAGGGTGACGGGTTCACGGTCACCCTGGTCGACGGCAAGTCCGTGCGGGCCCGCCGGCTACTAGTGACGACCGGATTGGTCGATCTGCTGCCGGAGATCCCAGGACTGCGGGAACGGTGGGGACGCGACGTACTCCACTGTCCGTACTGCCATGGCTGGGAGGTTCGGGACCAGGCCATCGGCGTACTGGCCACCGGGCCGATGTCGGTACACCAGGCGCTGCTCTTCCGGCAGCTGAGCGGAGACGTCACGTACTTCACTCATCACAGCGCTGGCCCGGACGCGGAGCAGGCCGAGCAACTCGCCGCCCGGGGCATTCGGGTGGTGACCGGCACTGTGGCGGCGGTGGAGGTCGCCGACGATCGGCTAGTCGGGGTGCGTCTGGACGACGGCACGGTGGTGCGCCGGGACGCTCTGTCGGTCGCACCGCGGCTGGTGGCGCGGGCCGGGTTCCTGGCGGGGCTCGGGCTGCAGTCGGTCGACCATCCCAGCGGGGTGGGTGAGTACGTTCCGGCGGACCCGTTCGGGCGCACCGAGGCCGCCGGCGTGTGGGTCGCCGGCAACGTCTCAGACCTGGCCGCCCAGGTGGGTGCTGCCGCGGCTGGCGGTGCCGTCGCAGCAGCGGCGATCAACATGGATCTGATTGCGGAGGAGACCCGACAGGCGGTCGCGGCTTTCCGGTCGGCGGAGTCCAGGTAGCGCGCTGTCGTCCGGGCCAGGCGAGGCTTGGCTCCACCCTTCCGACGAGGACCGAGGCGCCTTCCGGTGACCCGATACCGCATCATCGTCGGTCCGCTGTGTTTGACGCCGAGTGCCCGGACGACAGTTGCCAGCGCTCCAACGGCCCTGCCGGGAGTAGCGCTCGAAGACGAGTTGTTCCTGGCAGGTCACCGGCGTCTCCGACCGCAACGGCAGTCGGAGACGCCGTGCGGTCAGACCGGCGAGGCTGACCGCCAGGTAGGGCGCGGACCGTTCCGGAGCGTGTGCCCCGGTGACTGTTCTCCCGGATCAACTCGTCGCAGGCCGTGCCGAAGACCTCGATGCGGTGAGCCGTGATATCCGTGACCGGGTGATCGCCCGGCTCCCGTCTGGCCTGACACCGATCGTGCCAGCCGCCCTGATGTGGTCGGGAGGTACCGCCACGAAGTTCGACGCCGGCTGAAGATCGACAGCAGGCGGGAGCACAGGGACTGCATCGTCCCGAAGGAACTCCCGGATCGGCTGGACCAGCGCCAGTATGCAGCAGGGGCACATCCATCAATTGGATGTGCCCCTGAACTGGTCGGGGTGGCCGGATTCGAACCGACGACCTCTTCGTCCCGAACGAAGCGCGCTACCAAGCTGCGCCACACCCCGAGGCGTGCCGACAAATACTAGCCCACCCGATCCGAGGGTCAAATTCGGTATCCCCGTGGCTTCGCCGGCTCAGCGGGGGATCAGGGTCAGGATGCTCGCCTCGGGCGGGCAGGCGAAGCGGACCGGCGCGGTCGGATGGGTGCCAAGGCCGGCCGAGACGTGTAGCCAGGCGTCCGAGCCGGGCCAGCGGTGCAGGCCCTTGGCCATCGAGCGGTGCAGCCCGCAGTTCGTCACCAGGGCTCCGACCCCCGGTATGCAGACCTGACCGCCATGGGTGTGGCCGGCGAGTAGCAGGCTGAACCCGTCGGCGGCCATCTGGTCCAGCACGGCCGGCTCCGGGGAGTGGCTGAGGGCGATCGAGAGGTCGGCCGAGGGCGAGACCGGGCCGGCAACGGACGCGTAGTCGTCCTGCTCGATGTGTGGGTCGTCCACCCCGACCAGCTCCACCAGCCGCCCGCCGGCCTTGAGCGTGGTGCGGGCGTTGCTCAGGTCGGCCCAGCCGGCACCGGTGAAGATGTCTCGCAGTTCGTCGTAGGGCAGGGTCACGCCCTCGGTGTAGTCGCGGTCGGGCAGGAAGTAGGTGAACGGGTTCTTCCAGACCGGGCCGGTGTAGTCGTTGGAGCCGAAGACGAAGGCGCCCGGGTGGTCGAGGAGCGGCTGCAGCGCGCACAGGACCCCGGGCACCGCGTCGGGGCTGGCCATGTTGTCGCCGGTCACCAGGACCAGGTCCGGGTCCAGCCCGGCCAGCGACGCCACCCACTCCTGCTTGCGCCGCTGGCCGGGCATCATGTGCAGGTCGGACAGGTGCAGGATGCGCAGCGGCTCCGCGTCGGCCGGCAACACCGGCACCTCGTACCTCCGGAGGGTGAACATGTTGCGCTCGATCAGCGATGCGTACGCCAGGGTGGCCGCACCCACGACGGCGGTGCCGGCGGCGAAGCGGAATAGTGTGCGCTTTCCCATGGCTGACAGAGTAGTTTGACCGTCCATGGGTACCTTGAAGGACCGCCTGACCACGGACATGCGGGCCGCGCTGAAGGCGCGTGACGAGATGACCACCTCCACGCTCAGGATGGCGCTGGCAGCCGTCGGCGCGGCCGAGGTCGCCGGTCAGGCCAAGCGGGAGCTCGGTGATGACGAGGTGCTGGCCCTCCTGGCCAAGGAGGCGAAGAAGCGCCGGGAGGCGGCTGCCGCCTTCGCCGAGGCGGGCCGCGACGAGCAGGCCGCGAAGGAGGCCGCTGAGGGCGTGGTGCTGGAGCGCTACCTGCCGAGTCAGCTCTCCGACGACGAGCTGGCGGAGGTGGTCCGGACCGCCCTGACCACGGGTGGTTTCACCGGCATGGGGCAGATGGGCCCGGCGATGAAGGCCGCCCAGGCCGCGGTGGCCGGCCAGGCCGCCGGTGGCCGGGTCGCCGCTGAGGTACGCCGGCAGCTCGCCAGCTGAAGCTGGCTCCGGGTACGCGAAGGGGCGGCCACCCCGACCGGGGTGGCCGCCCCTTCGACGTCTCAGCGACCCACTAGTCGGCGGGGCGTTCCGTTGGTCTGCCGCCGGTCGGCTCGGGCTGCGCGGTGGGCTTGGTGGGCTTGGGGGCCGGGCCGGAGCTGACCTTGATGGTGACGACGCTGCCCTTGGCGGTACGGCCGGTTGGGCTGGTCCCGGCAGCGGTGCCGGCCGGGCAGCTCGACTCGACCCGGTTCGTCGAGACGACCACCGCGAATCCGGCCCCGGTGATGCGGGACTTCGCCTTCTCCACGCTGACGCACTTGACATTCGGGATCGACCGCTGGTCTCCGTAGCGGAGCTTGTTCTCCGGTGGGGTGAAGTCGACCCTGGGCTTGCCCTTCATCGCGTCGCGCAGCGTCTCGTACACCGGCGGGTTGATGCCCGTGGCCACGTTGTGACCCATTCGCTGGGTGGTCTGTGGCCAGTCCGGGTCGGCCATGATGCCAGCGACCGAGTACTGCTTGGTCATCGCGACCAGGGAGGCGGTCTTGTCCTTGTCGGTGGTGCCGGACTTGCCGGCGACCGGGGCGTTGACGATGCCCCGCACGTTGGGGGCGGTCGCGCCGGCGCACTTCGTCGTGGACGAGCGGTCTCCGACGGGGCAGCGGGCGGCGTCCACGGCGGCGCGGGCCACCTCGGTGCTGATCCGCTGTTCGCAGCGGGGGTTGGCGATGTCGAGCTTGTTGCCGGCCGGGTCGCGGATCTCCTGTACCGGGATCGGCTCGCAGTAAAGACCGTCGGCACCGAGGGTGGCGTACGCGTTGGCCAGCTCCAGCGGCGTGGTCTGGGAGACGCCGAGGGTGAAGGCGCCCCACTGGTGGGCGCCCTTCTCCTGATTGAGGTCCTCCTGGGTGCGGAAGGTGATGCCGAGCTTCTTGGCGGCCTCGACCACCTTCTCCGCGCCCACCTGCTGCTGGAGGGGGACGAAGTAGGTGTTCACCGACCTTCCGAACGCGCTCCACATGTTGTGCACGCCGACCATGCTGGGGTTTGCGTTCTTCGGGCAGTAGAAGTGGGTGCCGTCGCAGGCGGCGGGGCTGTTCCTCTCGATGATGTATTCGGACCGGAACTGGTATTCGGCGTTGATGGTGTGGCTGAGCGGGATGCCCTTCTCCAGCGCGGCCACCAAGGTGAAGATCTTGAAGGTGGAGCCGGCCTGGTAGCCGGTGATGCCGTCACCGCCGGTGAGGAGCGGGTTGACGGTGTTGGGATAGTTGCCGAGCGCCCCGGTTTCGCGTTTCGTCGGGTTGCTGTGGGGCTTGTTCTCCGGGTTGTCCGGATCGTCAAGCTGGTAGTCGCGGTTGGCGGAGAGGGCGCGCACCCGGCCGGTGCCGGGCTCGACCACGGCGAGCATCCGCGCGGCCTTACTGGTGGCGGGGAGGTTCTTCCGTGCCGCCTCATCGGCGGCCTTCTGGACCTGGGGCTCCAGTGTGGTGATGATTTCGAAGCCGCCGCTCTTGAGCAGCCGTTCCCGGTCGTACGAGGTGGAGCCGAACGCCTCCTGCTTCATCCACCAGCGGTAGAAGTAGTCGCAGAAGAATCCCCACTCCTGCGTGTTGGTGTCAACGCAGCCGTTCGGCGCCCGCTTGCCGACGATCTTCGGCTTGCTGGCCTTGGCCTCCTCGGCCTCCTCCGCGCTGATGGCGTTGATCTTCACCATGTTGTCGAGGACGTAGTCGCGCCGAGCCACCGCGCTCGGGTAGCCGCTGGGAGTGGTCGGGTCCAACGTGCTGGGGGCCTTGACCAGGCCGGCGAGGAGCGCCGCCTCGGCGGTGGTGAGCTTGCTCGGCGGCTTGGCGAAGTAGACCTGACTGGCGGCGTGGATGCCGTAGGCGCCGTTGCCGAACGAGGCGATGTTGAGGTAGCGCCGCAGGATCTCGTCCTTGGAGAACTCCTTCTCGATCTGCACGGCGTAGCGCATCTCGCGCAGCTTGCGGGCGGTGGTGTCCTCGGTGGCCGCGACCACGTCGGCGGGGTGGCTCGCCGAGTACGCGATGGCGAGCCGGACGTACTGCATCGTCAGCGTGGAGGCGCCCTGCTGGTGGGCGCCTTCCTGGCTGTTGTTGATGAAGGCTCGGGCGACGCCGTTGAGGTCGACTCCGTTGTGTTCGTAGAAGTCGTGGTCCTCAGCGGCGAGGATCGCCTTCTGCATGGCCGGCGCGATGTCATCGATTTTGGCGATGTCGCGGCGGTTCTCGTCGTACATCGTGGCCACCGGTGTCTTGCCGTCGGCGGCGAGCAGGTGGCTTATCTGGGGCCCGGTGCCGATGGCCAACTCGGTGGGGAGGGCGTCGAAGGTTTCGGCGCCGGCCTTCGCGGCCAGCCCGGACAGTGCCACCGCGGGGAAGGCCGCCGCGGCGACCACCACTCCGGCGAGTAGGCCACAGACGAGCAGCGATGCGGCGTTGGTCAGCACATTATGATCACGTTTCCGCATCCAGGTCACCTCGACAGGGTAGCGAACCGGTGGCGAGCGGCGCGGGGCGGCTTTTCCCCATTTCCTGCGCACGCCCTCCTCGTTGTGCTAAACGCACGACCCCCGGTAGGCGGTTGCGGACCAGGCGTCGCCGAGTCTCCTCAGGGCGCGGGATGGGCGTCCAGCGTTTTCGTGGACCCCGGTGGGGTATGCGGGCGGCAGCAGGCCCGGTAAGCCGGGAGTGTCCGGAATAATGGATTTTGCCGACAACGTTGCGTAATCAGGCAGCTACAGAGCATGATGGGAGCGGCGACAGCGCCACAGGTCGTCCGTGCCGCCTTGGGGGAGGTCGGCGGGCGATCGGGGGAAACAGCCGGCTGGTCCGCGATGGGGTCGGTAGTACTGCAAGGGGGGACGTGTACAGATGGGCATGATCACTGACTGGCCGTCGCTGGCGGCATGTCAGAACGGGGACCCGGACGCGTTGTTCGTACAGGGCGCCGAACAGAACGTGGCGAAGCGGATCTGCCGAAGCTGCCCAGTCCGGTACGAGTGCCTGGCCGACGCGCTGGACAACCGGATCGAGTTCGGCGTGTGGGGCGGCATGACCGAACGGGAACGGCGGGCGTTGCTGCGCCGCCATCCGCAGGTCGCCAGCTGGCGCAAGACGTTCGAGGCCGCGATGAAGAAGAACGCCAAGGAGAAGGCCGACCGGGACAAGGTCCTGGCCGCCACGGTCGGCTGACGAGTCTTTCTTGGCCGCCCGCGGCCGGGCTGACGAGACCCCTGGCGCCCCGGCCGGCTACGGATCACCCCTGGCCGGCCAGCGAACCGATCGTCCGTAGCCCGTCGATGTCGTGGACATCGGCGGGCTGCGCGGTTACCGAGGCCACCGGCACGGTCGGGAACGCCGCGGTGAACCGGGCAGCCACCCGCTGTTCGCGTACCGCCTGGTGGGCAAGGGCGGCATGGGCCCGCAGCACGTGCACCGTGCCGTCGTGGCCGCCCAGCCTGACCAGCCGATCAGCGGCGGCCAAGCTCTCGTCGGGGTCGAGCTCCGGGGCCGCCGGGCGGTGCACCCGGTTGAGCACCAACCCGGCGAGCGGCATCCGGTCGGCCCGCAGCCGGCCCGCGAAGTACGCGGCCTCCCGGACCGCGTCCGGCTCCGGCGCGGCGACCAGGAGGAACGCCGTCTCCTGGGCCTGCAGGATGCGGTAGGTCTGCTCCGCTCGTTGGCGGAAGCCGCCGAACATCGAATCGAGGGCGGCCACAAAGCCGGACAGGTCACTCAACAACTGGGCGCCCAACAACTTCTGGACAACCTTCGAGAACATGCCGAACCCGGCGGTGACGAAGCTGAACATGCTCCGTCCGCCCGAGCGGGCCGGGGCGAGCAGCAGCCGCAGCATCCGGCCGTCCAGGAAGCGGGCGAGGCGAGCCGGTGCGTCGAGGAAGTCCAACGCCGAGCGGGAGGGCGGAGTGTCCACCACGATCAGGTCCCACTCGCCCCGGGCGTGCAACTGCCCGAGCTTCTCCATCGCCATGTACTCCTGGGTGCCGGCGAAGGTGGAGCTCATGGCCGCGTAGAACGGGTTCGCGAAGATCTCCGCGGCCCTCGCCGGATCGGTGTGCTGGAGCACCACGTCGTCGAAGGTGCGTTTCATGTCGAGCATCATGGCGTGCAGCTCACCGCCGCTGGCCTCGACGTCGATCCCCTTGACCTGGCGCGGAGTGTTGTTCAGCTCGGTCAGCCCCAGTGACTGGGCCAGCCGGTGCGCCGGGTCGATGGTGAGCACCACCGTGCGGCGACCGTGCTCCTCCGCGGCCCGGAGCGCGAGCGCGGCGGCGGTGGTCGTCTTGCCCACCCCACCCGCCCCGCAGCAGACCACGATCCGTACGCCGGGATCGGCGAGAATCCGGTCAACGTCCAGCGGCGGCGCCGCGTCGTCGGAAGGCACCAAACGAGCGTATCGGGCCCGGTTCAACAACGCTCCCGAGCCGACCGGAGGAGTGCCTCAAGCCGCTCGGACGAGCGCCGCGGCCAGCCGATCCAGACCCGCCCGGTCCACCCCGTCGGGCAGCAGCGGCAGCTCGACCAGCGGCAGGCCCAACTCGGCCAGGTCGGTCCGGAGCGAATCCTCCAGGTCGCGGCGGACCGACTGGTCACGCGCCTCGGTCGCCAGCCCGGAGACGGTCGCCTCGTCGGCGGGCAACCCGGCGGCGAGTAGCCCGGCGGTGAGCTCCGCCGCGGTGATCGCGGCGTTGACCGGTGCCGGCGGGCGGGTGGCGTTGACGATGATCCGCCCGACCGGGAAGCCCAGCGCGGCGAAGTCGGCGATGGCGTCCGCGGTCTCCTGGACCGGCATCTCCTCAAGGAGCGTCACCACGTGCACGGCGGTCATCGGGGAGCGCAGCAGCGCGGCGACCCCCTCGCTCTGGGTCTTGATCGGCCCTACCCGGGCCAACCGTGCGGTCTCGGCGGTGACATTGAGGAACCGCGCGATCCGTCCGGTCGGCGGGGCGTCCAGTATCACCGCGTCATACACCCGCCGCTGACCCAGCGTGCGGGTGGTGGCCTCCTTCACCTTGCCGGTCAGCAACACGTCGCGCAGCCCCGGGGCGATGGTGGTGGCGAAGTCGATGGCGCCCAGCTTGCGGAGGGCCCGGCCGGCGCCGCCGAGTTTGTAGAACATGTCCAGGTACTCGAGCAGGGCCTCCTCCGCGTCCACGGCGAGAGCCCGCACCTCGCCGCCGCCCGCGGCGTCGGTCAGGTGCCGTTCGACGTAGGGGAACGGGTCGCTGCCGAAGAGCTGGGCGATGCCCTGCCGTCCCTCGACCTCGACCAGCAGGGTGCGCCGGCCCCCGGTGGCGAGGGCGAGGGCGAGGGCGGCGGCGACGCTGGTCTTGCCGGTGCCGCCCTTGCCGGTCACCACGTGGAGGCGGGCCGGCCACTCGATGCCGGCCGGCTCGGCCGGTTGCTGTGCTGCTCCCACCCGTCGAGCCTAACCAGGTGTCACCCTCCGGCGACCTCACAGACCCGCCAACCCGTCGTCTTGATCACGGTGAGGCGCAGGGGTAGTTCGGCGGCCTGCTCGTCGGCGGTACTCATGATGACTGTGGTGGTGAGGACGGCCCGGTCCTCGGTCTCCTCGTCAATATTCGGGGGGTTCCACCGGAAGTGCGGCTTTTCATAGTCGGCCACGTACTTCTCCACCTCGGTGACCTTCGCGGAGATCTTGTCCTGGTCCCGGGCGGCCGAGCAGACCAGGCTCGACGCCTGGGCCGCGTCCCGGTCCTTGTAGACGGCGGTGAGGAACTCCTCCACGGCGACCTTGGGCTCCTCGGCGCCCGGGCCCTCCTCCGTGGGGCGCAGCACCAGGAATGCGGCGACCCCGCCGCCGACGCAGAGCATCAGGGTCACCGCGAGGGCGATCGACGCGATCAGGAATCCGCGTCGGCGGCGGGGCGCCGGACTCTGCTGGTTCGGAGGATAGGGGGTGGCCGGTGCGGGGTATGCCGACGGATTCGGTGCTGGCGCGGCGGGGGTGGCCGGCGCGGTCGGGTGGTCGGGCTGATTCGTCGGGTCGTCGCTGGCTGGCTGGGACATCGCTCCCCCGGGGGGTGGGACTGCGTCGGCTCGGCGAGGCGACGGGTGGCGGTAGGCCGCCGTTTACGACCGGAAGGGTAGCGGTTGGCCCGGCCGTTGACAGGACGCCGGGTTCTGTCCAGGACCCGTCGACTCCGGATGTTGTCCACATTCCGCCGGATCGGGTGTCGCATATGTGACTTGGCGGTCGGAATGCCGCGCGTCCTGTTGGCGGCCGTCGAACAGCAGCCTACGTTCCGATGATGCCGGGATCGGGCCGTGGGCCCGGCCGAGCGGCGTGGGCACGATCAGGTACAAACCGCCGGAGGCAGGGCATGCACGACGTGGAGAACACCCCCCGGACCCAACTCCCGGCCGCGATCCGGCTGGCCGCCCCCGGCGGTGTCCCGGACCAGCCTGCCCTGCCGCCCCGGGACGAGGAGGAGCCGGGCTACGTGGTGCATCTTCCGGTCCGGGTCGCCGACCACGCCGCTGCTGTCGCGCTGGCGGGCACGATCGCCACCTCGTTGAGCTTCCTCGGTGCGGTTGACGCCGGGGAGACCACCGTCTCCACGGCGGACGACCAGAACAACCGGCACCGGGTCTTCTGTGACCTGCCGCTGCTGGACCGGTCCCGCTGCCCACGGCCCTATGACCACGCCGGCCCGTGCGGGGAGGTGGTGGCCGAGCAACGTCCCGCGCCCCAGCCCGCCGTCGGACCGTAGGCTGTGTCCTGGAAAGAACCGCACTCCAGGAAAGAGAGCCTTCCAGCGATGCAGAAGTGGGAATACTCCACGGTCCCGCTGCTGGTCCATGCGACCAAGCAGATCCTCGACAACTGGGGCGAGGACGGCTGGGAACTGGTGTCCGTGGTTCCCGGCCCGAACCCGGAGCAACTCGTCGCCTACCTGAAGCGGCCCAAGGCATGACCGGGCCGTACGCGAAACTCGTCGAGCTGGGGCACGAGTTGCCCGAGATGGTGCCCCCGGTCGCCAGCTACCTGCCGGCGGTGCGGTCCGGGCAGCACGTCTACGTCTCCGGCCAGCTACCGATGGCCGAGGGCAAGCTGCTCGCCACCGGAAAGGTCGGCGCCGACGTCTCTGCCGACCAGGCCAAGGAGCTGGCCCAGCGGTGCGCGCTGAACGCGCTCGCGGCGATCAACTCGTTGGTCGGGCTGGAGCAGATCGTCAAGATCGTCAAGGTGACCGGCTTCGTGGCGAGTGCCCCGGGCTTCACCGGCCAGCCCGGCGTCATCAACGGTGCCTCCGATTTCTTCGGCACTGTCTTCGGCGAGGCCGGTCGGCATGCGAGGAGCGCGGTCGGCGTGGCGGAGCTCCCCCTGGACGCACCCGTCGAGGTTGAGGTCATCGTCGAGGTCACGGCCTAGCCCCCTGCCGCGATCTTGCACGTCCTGCCGGTCAAAGCCCCTGAACGGGTACGAAGCGGAGGTTGGAGGTGCAAGATCGCGGGGGTCGGTGCCGGTGGTCGTACGATCGCAGCCATGAGCGGGCACTTCACGGCGCCGGCGACAGCTCTCGCGGGTGCGCTGCCGGGGTGGGTCACGCTGTTGCGGGCCCCGAACCCCGGGCCGATGACGTTGACGGGAACCAACACCTGGGTGCTCCGCGCCGCCCCCGAGCAACCGGCGGTGGTGATCGATCCCGGGCCGGCAGACGAGACGCACCTGGCCGGGATCGCCGCCCGGGGGCCGATCGGGCAGGTGCTGATCACCCATGGGCACCCCGATCACACCGAAGGCTCGGCACGCCTGCACGCCCTGCTCGGTGGTGCGCCCGTGCGCGCCGCGGATCCGGCACACACCATCGGCGGTACGCCGCTGACTGAGGCCGCCGGCGACCTCGGCGGCGACCCGCTGGAGATCCGCCTGCTAAGCACTCCCGGGCACACCGCGGACTCGGTCTGCTTCCTCGCGACGTACGGCGACGAGCAGGTGCTTCTCACCGGTGACACCATCCTCGGTCAGGGCACCGCCGTGGTCGCCCACCCGGACGGGCACCTCGGGGACTACCTGGACAGTTTGGAGCTGCTCGCGACGTACGCCGGAATCCCGGCCCTGCCCGGTCACGGCCCGGCGCTGGCGGACTGCGGCGCCGCGGCGGAGTTCTACCTGGCCCATCGGCGGGCCCGCCTCGACCAGGTCCGGGCCGCGCTCGAAGCCGGTGCCCGCACCGCCGCCGAGGTGGTGGCGGTCGTCTACGCCGATGTCGACCGGTCACTGTGGTGGGCCGCCCAATGGTCGGTCCAGGCACAGTTGGCGTACCTGGGCCGGGAATCCGGCGCCACCGATGCGGAGTTGGAGTAGACGTGACCTGCCCGGTGTGCGGAACCGTCGCGGTACCCGGTGCCCGGTTCTGCCACAACTGCGGCGCCGCGCTGCCGGCTGCGGCGACGCTGCCCGCCACCGAACGCCGCGTGGTCACCGTGCTCTTCGGTGACCTGTCCGACTTCACCTCCTGGTCGGAGGATCTCGACCCGGAGCGGGTCGGCGCCGTCACCGACCGGGTGCTCGCGGCGCTGGCCGGTGCGGTCAAGACCTTTGGCGGGCACGTCGACAAGCTGACCGGGGACGGCATCATGGCGGTCTTCGGTGCGCCGGTGGCGCACGAGGACGACGCCGAGCGGGCCGTTCGGGCGGCGCTGTCGATGCAGCGGGCGGTGCGCCGGGTCCTCGACGACGAACGTGGTGGCGGCGGGCCACTGGGGCTGCGGGTCGGGCTCAACACGGGGGGTGTGATCGCCGGGATCCAGGCGGCCCTTGAGTACACGGTCATCGGAGACACGGTCAACACCGCCGCCCGGCTCGCCGACGCGGCGGCGGTCGGCGCGGTCTACGCCGGGGACCGGACCGCCGCTGCCACCCGGCACATCGCCTCCTGGCGGGCGCTGCGCCCGCTGCGGCTGAAGGGCAAGCGCGAGCCGGTCGCAGCGTACGAGCTGCTTGGCCTGCTGGACGCCACCGGCACCCGGTCCGGGCTTGGGGACGAGGCGCCCTTCGTCGGCCGGGAGACCGAGATCGGGCGGGTGGCGGGCCGGCTCGCCGAGGTGGTCGACCGCGGTGAGCCCCGGGTACTGCTGATGACCGCCGAGGCCGGCATCGGCAAGTCCCGCTTCGCCGCCGAGGTGGAGCGGCTCGCCGCCGGCTACGACGTGGGCGCCGGCCGGTTCGCGGCGTACACCGGCGCGCGGGTGCTCTCCGTGCGCTGCGTCGCGTTCGGTGAACGGCGCCGGCTCGCTCCCCTGGCGGACCTGGTCCGCGCCGCGGTCGGCCTGCCCACCGACTCGGCCACCGCGCTCACCCGACCGGCGGTCGAGGAGCGACTGCGTCGGCTGGGCCAGCGCCTCGGCCGTACCGGTGGTGATTCCGCGCCGGTCGCCACCGAGCAGTTGCTGGCCCTGCTCGGGTACGCGGAGCTGCCCAGCGGCCCCACCGACCAGGGCGAGTGGCGCTCGGCGAGTCAGTCCGCCGATGGCGACGCGGTGCCGAACGCCGTCGCCGACCTGCTCAGCGCCCTCGCCGCGGAGGCGCCGTTGGTGGTCGTGGTAGACGATCTGCACGACGCGACCACCGAGAGCACCCAGGCGCTCGGCGAGACCCTGTCCCGGCTCGTCGGCCCGGTGCTGGTGCTGCTGCTGGGCCGGCCGGAGCTGGTCCGCACGGCGGGTGCCCTGACCCGGGTGGCCGACGCCGAGGTCCATGCGCTGCCGCCGCTGCGTGGCGCGGATGCCGCACGGCTGCTCACCAGCTACCTCGGTGACGGCCGGTTGCCCCAGGTCGACGCCGATCGCCTGCTCGCCACCGCGCAGGGTAACCCGTTCTACCTGGCTGAGCTGGTCACCCTGTTGATGGAGCGGGGCGCGCTGACCGCCGGGACCGACGAGGACTGGCAGCTCGCGCCGGGCTCGCTCGGCAGCCACCTTCTCTCCCGTGACCTCGCGGCCGTGCTCGCCGCGCGAATCGACGCGTTGCCGCCGGACGCCCGTTCGGTGCTGCGGGACGCGGCGGTGGTCGGCGACACCGTCCCGGCGGGGGCGCTGGAGGCGTTGCGGGAGCAGCGGAGCGGTCGGGACGGCTGGCCGGCGGCGGTGGCCGCCGTGGAGCTGGAACGCGCGGTCGAGGAGTTGTTGCAACGCCGGATGTTGCACCGCGCGCGGTCCGGCCACACGTTCGCCACCCCGCTGATGCGGGAGGCGGCCTACGCCGGGGTCAGCAAGGCCGAGTTGGCCGAACGGCACGCGGCACTCGCCCGCTGGGCGGCGGCCGATCCACCGACCGGCACCCCCGCCTCCGGTGGGTTCACCGAGGCGGCCCGGGACGACTTCGTGGCCGGGCACGTGGAGCGGGCGACCGCGCTCGCCGACGCGGTCGGACTGCGGCCGGACGCACCGGCGCGGGCCGTGGTCCCGGTCGGGGTCGCCGCGTTGGGCCACGCCGCCCGCCGGTCGATGTACGTCGGAGAGCCGCTGCTGGCGGTGGAGTACGCCGAACGCGCCAGCGAGCTGGCTCCGGACGGGGTCCCGGCGGCCGACCGGGTGGTGCACGCGCGCGCGCTGCTCCAGATCGGCCAGGCGGCCGACGCGCTCGCGAACGCGGAGAAGATCGCCGCCAACGCCGGGGACGAGGCGGCCACCCGGGCGAGTGCGCTGCTCCTGGCCGGGCAGGCGCAGCAGACGATGGGCGACCCGGATCGGGCGGTGAGCTCCTGGCAGGAGGCGTTGCAGGTCGCCTCCGCCCACGAGTTGCCGACGCTGCGTGCGGCGGCGATGCGGCAGCTCGGGATGGCCGACTTCATCGCCGGCCGGCTGGGGCAGGCCAGCAGCCGGCTCGCGGCGTCGTACCAGACCAGTCTCGCGGTGCAGGACCGCCGTGGGCAGGCGTGGTCGTTGCAGAACCTGGCCTGGGTGACCACCACCCGGGGCGACTTCGCCGGTACGGACGCGGTGCTCGGTCGAGCCGCGCGGTTGTTCGCCGAGCTGAAGGATCCGTACGGGCGGGCCTGGCTGCGGGGCACCACCGCCTTCGCCCGGCTGCTCGCCGGCCGGCTGCACGAGGCCGGCCGCCTCGCCCGGGCGTTCCTGCCGTTCGGCGAGCGGGTCGGCGAGCAGTGGGCGGTCGGCACGCTGCGGGCGGTGGAGGCGTTCGCCACCGCCGAGCTGGGTGATCTGGCTGAGGCCGACCGGGCCGCCCGGCGGGCGTACCGGGACTTTGACGCCGCCGCCGACGAGTGGGGGCGCGGCTTCGCGTTGGTGGTGCGCGGGGTCATCGCGCGCGGCCTGGGCGAGCCGGAGCACGCCGCGGATCTGCTCACCGATGCGAAGGGGTACGCGCGCCGTACCTCGCATCCACTGTTGACCGGCATGGCTGGCACGCTGCGGGGGTTCGTGGCGTTGGACTCGGGCGACCACGACCTGGCCGAGCGGGAGGCGCGGGCGGTGCTGACCGCCGTCGAGCCGTACAACCCGTGGGCGCCGGCGCAGGTGGCGCCGCGGGTGCTGCTGGCCACCGCCCGGCTGGCGGCCGGCGATCCCGCCGCCGCGGTCGGCCTGCTCGCCCCGGTGGCGACCGCCGCGCAGACCACGCCGGCGTTGCTCTTCTCCCGTCGCCTGACGCTGGCCCAGTACGCCTCCGCCCTGCTCGCCCACGGGCAGGCCGAGCAGGCGCTGGACTGGGCGCGGCGGGCCCGTTCCGTCCCGGCGGAGGATGTGCGCAGCCAGGTGATCGCCGCCGTCGTGTTGGCGAGGGCGTTCGCCGCCACCGGCGAGTCGGTGGCGGCGCGGGCCAGCGCCCAGGAGGCGGTACGCCTGGCGTACGCGACCGAGCAGCGGAGCGAGCGGCGGGCCGCGGACGACCTCCTCAGCCGGTTGGCGGCGGCTGACTGATCTGGCCGTCGGCGGCAGCACCGGTGGCAGATTTTGGCAGTTCCGGTGATGCGGTACAGGGTGGATGGTCGATAGCGTGGGGGCCGCGCACGATCCGGGAGGTGGGCGTGCCGGACGGAAGGGGTCTGATGAAGCTGCCGCGTTCCGCTGCCGGCTGGACAGTTGCGATCTTTGGCTTGCTCGCGTTGCTTGTGGGCGCGGTTGGGCTGATCTGGCCGGAGGCGCTGCTGCGGCTGCTCGGCTTCGAGGTGCTGGAGTCCCGGGCATCGGGTGACTACACCGCTACCTTCCTGACGGCCTCCTCGATGGCGTCGTTCAACATGGGGGTCTACTACCTGCTCGCCGCGGCGACTGAGTGGCGGGCCTTCTACCGGTTCACGGTCGGGTTCCGACTCCTCACGTTCACCGTTTTCAGCGTCCTGGTGCTGGCGGATGCCGCTCCGGGCCGGTTCTTCGGGGTGGCCGCCTGGGAGGCGTTGGGCGCGTTGGCGACCGCTGCGGGCCTGTGGTGGGATCGCCGTGGCCCGGGCGCTGCGGCACCGGGCGGCGCCGTCTCGCCCTCGGCCGACCCGGCTGGTCCGGCGTCCACCGCTGACGCGGTTCGCTGAGCAGCCCACCTGATTCGGTATTTTCAAGTCGTGACCGAGACCTCGCCTGGCGCGCTACCAACGCCCCTTGTGCCCGGGCTGACCGATCTGCGGGTTTTTGCCCGGGGCGGTTACGCGACGATCTACAAAGCCACCCAGATCTCGGTGGCCCGTGAGGTGGCGGTCAAGGTAGAAAACCGCACCCTGGACAGTGAGCGGGATCAGGCCCGGTTCCTCCGGGAGGCACGGGCGGCCGGTCGGATGTCGTCACACCCGCACGTGGTGGACCTCTTCGACGTCGGCGTCACCGTGGACCAGCACCCATACCTGATCATGGAGCTCTGCGACGGGTCGTTCGCCGAACGGATGCGTACCTCGCCGCTCGGCCCGCTGGAGGCCCAGGACCTCGGAGTCAAGATCGCCGACGCGATCGCCCACTCCCACGCGGCCGGGGTGCTGCACCGGGACATCAAGCCGGCCAACATTCTCCACTCCCACTTCAACCCGGCGGTGCTGGCCGACTTCGGGCTGGCCGTCGTCGCCGAGCTGCGGGACGCGACAGTCGCCCTGGAGGTGCTCACCCCGGCGTACGCGCCACCGGAGATGTTCAACCACAGCCCACCGTCGCCGGCAGTGGATGTCTACGCCCTCTGCGCCACCCTCTACGCGGTGATGCACGGTCGGCCGCCGCGTTGGCGGTCCGAGCGTAACCCCAGCCTGGTGACGGTGCTGGAGATGTTCCAGCAGCCGGTACCCGGCCTGCCCGGGGTGCCGGAGGAGCTGGTCGACATCCTTCGGGCTGGCATGTCGAACGACCCGGCGGCGCGACCGTCCGCCGCCGAGCTGCGGGACCTGCTGGCCGCGCTGCCGGTTGGCGGGACCGCCGCCAGCACCCCTGCCGAGCCGGGCGCCGGCGGGCACCCCGGGACGGCCCCGAGCGGGCATTCCGGAGTGGCCGCGGACGGCCGGCCGACCTACCCGGCGCCCCGCGCGCCGGTCGAGGACGTACACCCGACCCTTCCCTCCTCCACCGCCCGGCGTCGGCGGCCCTGGTTCCTCGGCGGCGCGGGAGTGGCCGCCCTCTTCGCGGCCGGCGTCGGGCTGGTCGGTGTTGGGCCGGATCGGATTGGGCTGGATGGCGGCCTGGACGCGTCGCGACCGACCTCGAGCGTGGGCCGGACCCCCGATCCCGCCCTCCGGCCCGCCTGCGCCCGGGCCGCGGAGCTACCCTCCGGCGCCCGGTGCGGAGACGAGCTGGAGTGTTTCGGTCCGATCTGGGGCCGCGGGTCAGGGACCCCCGCGGAGCAGGTGCCCTGCTCGGGTGAGCACACCTGGGAGAGCTACGCCGAGGGCGAGCTGTCCGAGGCGGCACCCGGGGTCCGCTACCCCGACATCAGCGTCGACCCGACGGTTCGTCGAGTGTGCAACGAGACCACCTTCAAGCTCGCCGCCGGCCTCACCCACACCGAGGGGTGGAAACTGGAGGTGCTGCCCCCCGGGGAGGCGGAGCGGACGTACCGCTGTGTGGCCGGGCGCGGGCTGGACGCGCTCGCCGCCCCGACCCTCGTGCGCTGAGTGCCGCGTTGCGACCCTGGCCGCTGGGTCGCCGACGACGAATGAAGGCCAGGTGAACATGGATCGGTCGGTTCTCTTCGACATCGACGGCACCCTCGTGGACTCGACCGAGGCGGTCACCACCAGTTGGCGTACGGTTGCCGCCCGTTACGGCGTCGAGGCGGACGCCATCCTGCGGGTCTGCCACGGCCGGCGCGACGAGGATGTGGTGCCGGAGTTCTTTCCGCCCGAGGCGGTCGCGTCGGTCCTGCGGGAGCTGGCCGACCTTGAGCTCTCGTACGCCCACCTGGTGCGCCCGATCCCCGGCGCCACCACCGCGCTGACCATGATTACCGATGGCAGGTGGGCCGTCGTCACGTCCGGGTCCCGCCGCCTCATGACCGCCCGGATGCGGGGCGCCGGTCTGCGAACGCCATCGATCTTCGTGGCGGCGGAGGATGTCCGCCACGGCAAGCCCGATCCCGAGGGGTATCTGCTGGCCGCCCGGCAACTCGATGTTGCCGCCGCATCCTGCGTTGTCGTGGAGGATTCCCCCGCCGGAGTCGCCGCCGGCAAAGCGGCCGGGGCCGTGGTCGTGGCGCTCGCCACCACCCACGCCCCAGCGGAGCTGGCCCTCGCCGACGCCGTCATCGACGACCTGCATGAGCTGGACCGGGCGATCAGCGCATCCGTTCACCGCGCGCGACGGTGACGAGGCGGCGGGCTGCCTGGACGGGTGTTTCATCCCTTTAGTGGGCATTACTCGCATTATGTACTGTTTGGGGCTTAAGTCCGTTTTGCTCGTGGTGGTTGCTACCGCCTTCTGGTAGCCGAGGAGCGCCAGCCCGGTCTGCCCCGGGCGGCGAAGCTTCTCGCCGTTCACGGGGGAAGGACACCAGGATTGCGATGAACCATCAGGACCACACACCCGGACCCAAACCGGTGCGCCCCGACCAGGGGCGTGCGGGGGTGCGGTGGCGATGGACTGTGGGGCTGGCCGGGGTGACCGGACTGGCTCTCACCACGGTCGGTCTCGCCGCCCCGGCCGCTGACGCGGTCGGACGTCCCCTCGCCTCCGTCAACGAGCAACCCTCCGTCGACGACCGTCACAGCGGGGACGAGCCCGACAAGGGCAAGTCCGGCAAGGGGCGGAAGGGGAAGAAGCCCGAGGGGATCCCGGTGCCCTGTGATGCGGACAAGCTGATCGCCGCGATCACCCTCGCCAACGCTCGCGGCGGAGCCGTGCTCGACCTCGCCGAGAAGTGCACCTACACCCTCACCGCCAACATCGACGGTGCCGGCCTGCCCGCGATTACCACCCCCATCACCCTGAACGGCGGCAAACACACCGTCATCACGCGTGCCGCCGCCGTTGACGACTTTCGGATCATCGCCGTCGATGTCGGCGGTGACCTCACCCTCAATCACCTGAAGATCACCGGTGGGCAGGCGGACGGCGACGGTGGGGGAGTGCTCGTCAACGCCGGTGGAGCGTTGACCGTCAAGGACAGCGCCGTCACCCGCAATATCGCCAGCAGCAGGGGCGGTGGTATCGCCAACGACGGCATCACCACCACCAAGCACTCCACGATCAGTCGTAACATCGCGGAAAGCACGGGTGGCGGAGTCGACAATGACGGTCTGCTCACCGTCGAAAAGTCTTCCGTCACCGCGAACACGGTCAACAACGCTCTCAGCTTCGGCGGAGGTATCGGCGGTTCACCTGGTAGCACGACCCTCGTAACCGGCAGCACCATCAGCGGTAACCGCACCGGTGACGCCGGCGGAGGAGTCGGTAGCTTCAACGCGACGGTCACCCTCACCGACTCCACCATCACCAACAACACCGGCAGCAACGGCGGTGGGGTCTTCGCCGAAGGGGGAATGCTGACCGTGCGGCGGGTCACCGCCACCGACAACACCGCCGCCCTTCAGGGTGGCGGCCTCAGTATCCAGGCCCTCACCGAGGCAGCTGTGGTCACCGTCGAAGACAGCAAGATCGCGGGTAATGTCGCGCCGGGCGCGAACGGTGGCGGGATCGTCAACTCGGCCCTGTCCTTCGACTCCACGGTAGTTGTCCGAGACACCTTCATCACGACCAACCAGAGCGTATCGGGGGGTGGGATATTCAACATCGGAGTAGGCGGGGTGGCCACCGTCACGTTGTTCAACACGAAGATTGTCAAGAATATCGCCACCGGTAACGGCGGGGGCATCCTCAACGCGTTCGGTACGGTGAACCTGAACCCGGCCACCGGTACGGTCGTCGTCAAGAATCGGCCGAACAACTGCGTCAACGTGCCCGGCTGCGCCGGATAGCGGCCTGCTCACGTTGGGCTCGGAGGGGGCCCGTTCCTGCCGTAACCCGGTGGGAGCGGGCCCCTCGTGTGTCCGTAACGTCGGAGGGCACCCGAGCTGCGCCCCAGTCAGCGACAGCTATGAGCTGGAGCAGGCCATCAGCGCATCCGTTCCCCGCGCGCGGCGGTGACGAGGCGGCTCACCTCATCGCCGTCGGTCGCCTCGCGTCCGTCGCGCCGGACGGGCGCGCGTAGGTGCACCTCCCGTACCCCGGTTTCGGCCAGTACCTGCCGGACGTTGTGCGAGCGGATACCGCCGGCGGCGATCACCCGAAGCCGATCGCCGGCCCGCTGCCGCAGTACGGCGATCCGGGCGGCGCCGGTCAGCGCGGTGGTCGCCGCGCCCGAGGTGAGCACGGCGTCCGCCCCGAGGTCGATGACCTCGTCGATCGCCGCGAGCTGGTCGTCGACCTCGTCGAAGGCCTTGTGTACGGTCACCGGCAACGGCCCCGCCGCCTCGATCAGACGACGCAGCACGGCCAGGTCGAGGTTGTTGTCGGGGGTGAGCGCGCCGACCACCACCCCGACCGTGATCCCGTGTGGGTTGGGCAGGGCGCGGAGGGCCGCGATGTCGGCGAGCATCACCTGCTGCTCGATCTCGCCGACCCGGAAGTCGCCACCCCGGGGCCTGATCATGACGCGTAAATCGGCCGTACGCAGCGTACGCAGGGCGACGTCAACCGTCCCCAGGCTGGGCGTGGTGCCGCCCTGGCCGAGGTCGGCGCAGAGCTCCAGCCGGTCGGCCCCGGCAGCCTCGGCCACCAGTGCGGTCGGCACATCACTGACGCAGATCTCCACCGTGGTCATCCGACGGCCTGGACCTGGGTGGGCGTGCCGGTCGGCTCCGGGCGTAGCGGCAGGTGGCAGGCCACTTGGTGCAGGCCGCCAGCCAGCGGGGGCTCCGTCGTGCAGATGTCCGCAGCGCGGGGGCAGCGCGTACGGAACCGGCACCCGGTGGGTGGGTCGAGGGCGCTGGGAAGCTCGCCCCGGATGGTCGTGCCGTCGCGAGTGGCTGCCCGATCCGGCGTGATGGACGGGACCGCGTCGACGAGTGCCTGCGTGTACGGGTGCCGGGCAGCCCGCACCACTTCCCGGGCGGGCCCGATCTCGACGAGCTTGCCGAGGTACATCACCCCGATCCGGTCCGCCATGTAGTCGACCACGGACAGATCATGGCTGATGAAGATGTACGCCAGACCGAGTTCGCGCTGCAGGTCCCGCATCAGGTTGAGCACCTGCGCCTGGATCGACACGTCCAGCGCGCTCACCGGCTCATCGCCGACGATCAGCCGGGGGTGCAACGCCAGCGACCGGGCCAGTCCGATCCGCTGCAGCTGACCGCCGGAGAACTCGTGGGGGTAGCGTTCCAGCGCGCGCCGGGACAACCCCACCTGGTCGAGGAGGGTGGCGATCCGTGCCTGCCGGGCCGAACTGTCACCCACCTTCTGGATCTCGAGTGGTTCGGCGAGGATGGCGTCAACCCGCATCCGGGGGTTCATTGCGGCGTAGCTGTCCTGGAACATGAGTTGGACCTGTCGGTGCATCCGGCGTCGTTCCCGGCCGGTGAGGTCGGTGAGATCCGTACCATCCAACACGATCTGCCCGGCGGAGGGTCGTTCCAGGCCGACGGAGAGTCGTCCCACAGTGGACTTGCCGCAGCCGGATTCACCGACGAGCCCGAAGGTCTCCCCGGGCCTGACCGCGAAGGAGACGTCGGCCACCGCGCTTACCTGCCCGGCTGTCCGGCGCAGCAGCCCACGGCCGTGCACCGGGTAGTTCTTGACCAGGTTCTGCACCGACAGGACAGGCAGTTCCGTGACTTCGGCCGGCGCGGCCGTGACCGGCGCCGCCGCGGGTTCGACCCGTGCCGGCGCCGCCGCGGGTTCGACCCGTGCCGGCTCCGCCGCCGGTTCGACCCGTGCCGGGACCGGCCCGGTGACCGCCCCGGCGGGCGTGGGTACCGGGTGCAGACACGCGTGCTGGTGCGCACCCGGGGTCAGGGACGGGTCAGTGGTCCGACAATCGTCGCTGACATACGAACACCGCGCCGCGAACCGGCATCCGGTCAGGGGGCCGGACAGGTCCGGTGGCAGTCCCGGGATGCTGATCAGCCGGTCGTGTCCGCCGCTGTCCCGGATGGCCGATTCGGGTAGCGCCCGCATCAGGGCCTCGGTGTAGCGGTGTCGGGGCGCGTGAAACAACTGCTCGGTAGCCGCGGTCTCCACGACCCGTCCGGCGTACATGACGGCTACCCGGTCCGCCCGACCGGCGATCACCCCGAGATCGTGGGTGACCAGGATGACGGCCATCCCGAACTCTTCCCGGAGGTCGTCGATGAGTTCGAGGATCTGCCGCTGGGTGGTGACGTCGAGTGCAGTGGTCGGTTCGTCAGCGATCAGCAGGCTTGGTGAGCAGACCAGGGCCATGGCGATGGCGACCCGTTGCCGCATACCGCCGGACAACTCGTGCGGATAGTTGTCGACGATCCGTTCCGGCCGCGGCATCCCGACCCGGCGCAGGATCTCGATGGCCCGGTCCCTGGCCTCCGCCCGGCCGACCCGCTTGTGTACGCGCAGCGGTTCGGCGACCTGGGCACCGATGCGGATGGTGGGGTTGAGCGAGGTGAGCGGGTCCTGGAAGACCATGCCCATCCGGACACCTCGGATCCGGCGTACCTCATCGGTTGGCAACGATCGCAGATCCCGTCCCTCGAACAGAATCTGCCCACCGGTGACGCGACCGCCGGGCGGAAGTAGGCCCATGATCGACAGTGCGGTCATCGTCTTGCCGCTGCCGGACTCGCCCACGACGCCGAGGGTCTGCCCGGGCGCGACGTCGAGACTGATGCCGTCGAGGGCGTGTACCGTGCCACGGCGCAGCGCGATGTCGGTGTCGAGGTCCCGTAGCTCCAGCAGGGGCCGGCCGGCTGCCGCGTGCCCGGCCGGCGCGGAGTGCCGGGCGGTTAGACCGATCGATTCGCTCATTCTCTGCTCCTGCTAGCGTCGCCGGAGGCGAACCTCGAAGGCGTCCCGGAGTCCGTCACCGATGAAGTTGAAGGCGAGGACGATGAGGATGATGGCGATCCCGGGCGGGTACAAGAGCCACCAGTGGCCGCTGTAGGTGTCCGCGAGACCGTCGGAGAGCATGCCACCCCAGTTCGCCGCCGGTGGGGGGATGCCGAGGCCGAGGAAGGACAGGTAGGCGACGTAGAGGATGGCGTCGGCGACCTGGAAGGTGGCGTTGACGATAACCGTGCCGATGGCGTTGGGGATGATGTGTCGGCGGACCGCACGGCCGCCCGTGCCGCCCATCCCGCGCATCGCCTGGACGTACTCACGGGAGCGCAGCGTCAGTGCCTCACCCCGCACGAGCCGGGCCGGGCCCAGCCAGGCGAAGGCGCCGATGATGAGGATGAGCATCGGTGCGCTCGGCGTGACGATGGCGGCGAGCAGCATGAACAGGAACAACGAGGGGATCGACATCATCGCGTCGACAACGCGCATCACCGCGGCGTCCACCCAACCGCCGAAGAAGCCGGCGATGGCACCGAGGAGCGTGCCGACGATGGTGGCGAGGACCCCGGCGGCCAGTCCGACGATGATGGAGGTCTGGCCGCCGAGCATCAGCCGCCCCAACTGGTCGTAGCCGACCCCGTCGGTGCCGAGCAGATGTCCCTGCTCTCCCGGGGCCAGGTGAACGGAGGCGAGGTCCGTGTGCACCTGGTCGGTCTGGTAGACCAGCGGTCCGAGGAAGCTAACCCCGGCCAGCAGGACGAACAGGCCCAGTCCCACCAGGGCAAGTCGGTTCTCGCAGAAGACGGTCAGCCCCTGCCGCCAGAGGCCACGCGGTGGCGTGTCGGTTGGCTCGGCCGGGCCGACCGCTTCGGACAGCGTGCTCATGTGGCGCTCCCACGGAGTCGGACTCGGGGGTCAACGGCGGCGTAGAGCAGGTCGGCGACGAGCGCGCCGACGACGGTGGCGATCGAGATGATGACGGTGACCCCGAGCAGGATCGGGAAGTCACGCTTCAGCGCCGCCTGCCAGAACAACTGGCCCATGCCGGGGAAGTTGAACAGCGACTCGACGACCAGCGCTCCGCTGAACAGCGCGGGCAGGTACATCCCGAGCAGCGTGATGACCGGGAACAGCCCGTTGCGCAGGGTGTGCCGCAGCACGACCCGTCGTTCGGAGAGCCCCTTGCTGCGGGCGGTGCGCACGTAGTTCTCGTTCAGGTTGTCGATCATCGATGACCGGACGTACCGCGCGTAGACCGCGATGGTGACGATGGCGAGGGTGGCCGTGGGCAGGACCAGCCCGGCTGGATCGGCGAGCAACTCGGCCACCGTGAACCCCTGCGGCGCCTCCGGAGGCAGGATCGGCCAGACCTGCGAGAAGACGATGATCATCATGAGGCCGAGAAAGAAGATGGGTGTGGCGTACGCCAGCAGCGACAGCGCGGTGATGGCGTAGTCGGGCCAGCGGTTGCGGCGGATCGCCTGGAGCACGCCGAGTGGGATCGCCAACACGACGGCGAGCAGGGTCGACAGCAGCGACAGCACCATCGTTTTGGGTAGCCGCTGTTCGATTGCCTCGAGGACAGACTGGTTGAGCTGGTAGGAGTAGCCGAGATCGCCCTGCAACAGGCGTTGCACGTACATGCCGTACTGCTGGATCAACGGCCGGTCGTAGCCCATCTCGTGGTTGAACGCCGCCAGCTGCTCCAGCGTCGCCTCCTTGCCGAGGGTGGCTCGTGCGGCGCCCCCGGGCAGCAGGTGCAAGATGAGGAACGCGATCACCGTGACGAGCACGATGACGATGAGAGCCTGTCCCAGCCGTGCGATGAGGTACCGGGCCACTGTGCGGCTTCCTCTCCCTGGTCGGGGCCCCGACGACGCACGGCGCGTCGCCGGAGCCGGGACGATCAGCGGGCTACTTCCAGGACCAGTCCTGGAAGTACATGAGGTTCATCGGGTCCTGCGGTTCGACGCCCTGCAGGCCGGAGCGGTACGCCGAGACCTGGTACACCGGGTTCGGCATCCACAGCACGGGCAGGTCCTTGGCCAGGAAGTCGTTGTACGCCGTGAGTGCGCTCTCGTCGCCGGCGAACTGGGTGGCCTCGATGAGCTTGTCCGCCTCCGGGTTGCTGTAGCTGCCCAGGTTCACCGGGGCGTCGGTGGCGAAGAGCCGCTCGCCGCTGGCGAAGGCCGGGTAGTACCAGCTGCCCTGCGAGCCGAAGAAGGACATGTCCCAGGAGCAGCTCGCCTCGGTCGGCTCACAGGTTGGCGTTACCGCGACCGAGTCGGGCACCTCTTTGATCGTCAGCTGGATACCGAGCTTGGCCATCTGTGACTTGATCTCGGCGAACATCTTGGTCGTGGCGGCGAACCCGGTCTGGCTGGTCACCGTGAACTCGAGCGGGGTGCCGGCGGCGATCCCCTCGCCGCACTGGTTCGGGCCGGTGCCCGGCGACTGGCAGGTGGTCTGCCCGTCCGGGGTTACCTTCCAGCCGTGGCTCTCCAGCAGTTCCTTGGCCTTGGCCGGATCGAAGGAGTACACGCACCCGGCGGTGTCGGTGTTGGTGCCGGGTTTGGCCGGTACCGGGCCGCAGGTCGGCGCGGCCGTGTCCGACCAGATCACCTTGCTGATTGTCGGCTGGTCGATGAGCATCTGCAGCGACTGCCGAAGGTAGGGCTGCTCGAACAGCACGCCGGATTTCGGGTTGTTGTAGTTGAGCTGGAGGTAGGTGATCGACCAGCCGTACCACGGTGAGACCGTGTATCCCTTGGACTCGAGGTAGCTCGTCTGGGACATGTTGGCCGCTGGCACGTACCCGTAGTCGATGTCGCCGGCGCGGAGCACGTTGAATTCGGCGTCATCGCTGGTGAACGGCCGCAACACGACCTTGGACAGCTTCGGCTTGTCCGTGCCGGAGTAGTTCGGCTCGGCGGCGAGGGTGACCTCACCGTTGGGCACGTACTTCTCCAGCTTCCACGCGCCGCTGGTGACCTGCCACAACTCGTTGGAGTCGTACGTCTTCGGGTCCTTCGAGGCGGCGATGAGGAAGTCGAAGACCTTCTTGGCGCCCTCCGGGCTGCTGGCGAGGTCGCTCACGTCGGCGGTCGCGGAGTCCTTGTCCCAGGCGTGCTGGGGCAGGGGCGTGATGCGGTTGAGCTGGTTGTCGACGAACCACGCGGTGTTGTAGACCTCCGTGGTGGTGATCGAGAAGGTCTTCTCATCCTTGATCGACCACTCGTCGACATTGTCGGGGAAGCCGCCGGCCCGGTAGGACGCCCACTTGTCCTTGTTCGCCGTGACCAGGTCGTACCAGAACTGGATGTCCCTGGTGGTGATGGGCGTGCCATCGGACCAGGAGTTGTCCTTCAACGTGATCGTCAGCGTTCGGCCGTCGTCGCTCACCTGCGGTGGCTCGGCCATCGAGCGTTCCGGGTCGATGTTGTACTGCGCCGTGCCGTCCAGCCGGTACTGGTAGAGGGAGCGGTAGAGCGCCTGGCCGAAGATGGCGTTCTCCCCCTGGGTGAAGCCGGGCGCTGAGATCGGCAGGATCCAGTTGGGGGTCCGGAAGGCGACTGTCACGGTGTCCTTGCCCTGACTACCGCCGTCCTTGGACGATCCGCTGTTGTCACCGCAGCCGACCAGACCTGCCCCGAGGGCGATCGTGGCGGCTGCCGCCACCGCGCCACGCAGGGCGCGGCCCGGAAATCTGCTCGTCATGAGTCTCCTCGTGTGATGTGCACGTGCCCCTACGTCACCGGGTGTCGGCGCCTTGGCCGGGTACCCCGCCAGGCGCTGCCTCGGCGATCAACGCGAAGAATGTATCCAGGTGGAAGTGGTACGTCAACGAAAATTACCCACTTCATTCACTAAGTTTTGCCGGTGTACGATCGAAGTCGCCCGAAGCATTGACCGTTTTCCTCGCCTGGGCGGCCGGAGTCCACCCCCGACTTCGAGCTGCGACACGACCGGGGCGGGCGCTTGAGAACCATCCGACCAAGGGAGAGGCAACTTTGGAGCCACCGATCTCCGCCACGCTGCGCGATCAGACCCTCGACCTGCTCTCCAGAGGTGCGGCCACGTCCCGCGCCGACCTCGTCGAGGCCTTGCAGGTCGCTCCGTCAACCGTTACCGCCGTGGTGCGCCGGCTGTTGGAGGAGGGTGTTCTCGCCGAGGAGGGCATGGGCCGCTCCACCGGTGGTCGACCCCCCCGGATCCTGCGCCTGCGAGAGACCAAGGGAGTTCTGGGTGTCGCGGAACTCGGCGGCAGGCATGCCAGGGTGGGCTTGTGTACGCCCGGCGGCGAACTGCGCACCACCGAGGAGGTGGAGATTGACATCGCCGTCGGGCCCGAGGAGGTCTTCGCCGTCGTGGGAGCCACCTTCACCCGCCTCCTGGCGTCGACCACCCCTGGTCAGGCGCTGCTCGGGGTCGGCGTCGCCCTCCCGGGCCCGGTGGGGTTCCCGAAAGGGCGGTTGGTAGGCCCGGCCCGGATGCCCGGCTGGAGCGGCGTCGACGCCGGCGCCCACCTCACCGACCACTTGCAGGTACCGGTGATCGTCGAGAACGACGCCAAGGCGGCGGCGATGGGTGAGTACGTCACCCGGCGTCAGGAAGTCGGCGACATGATCTACGTCAAGGCCGGCACCGGCATCGGTGCCTGCCTGGTCAGCGGCGGACAGATCCACCGTGGCGGGCGCGGACTCAGCGGCGACGTCACCCACGTACGGGTAGCCGACAGCGGCGAGCGGCACTGCTCCTGCGGCAGCCAGGGCTGCCTGGAGACCGTCGCCAGCGGTGCCGCCCTGGCCCGCCAGCTGGCGGAGCAAGGTTCCTCGGCGGCCACCATCCGGGAGATCATCACGGCGGCCGGCGACGCCGACCCGACCGTGGTTACCATGGTGCGCCACGCCGGTGGACTGTTGGGCGTGGCGCTCTCCGGTCTGGTCAACTTCCTCAACCCCGACGCCGTCGTCATCGGCGGTGCGCTGTCCAGCCTCGACGTCTACGTGGCGGCGACCCGCAGCATGCTCTACGAACGCTGCCTACCGTCCATGACCCAGTCCCTGACTATCGAAGCCAGCGACGCGGGCTCAGACGCGGCCCTCATCGGCCTCGGGCACCTGCTGCGCAAGACAGTCGACGTACGACCCACCTGAGGAGCCAACACCTGTGCCTCGTCCCCTCCGTGTCGCCATCGGCGGCATCCACATCGAATCCAGTACATTCTCCCCGCACCTGAGCACCGCCGACGACTTCGAGGTGACCCGGGAGGCGGCGCTGCTGTCGCGGTACGGCTGGCTCTCGCCGCCGCAGCCGTGGGCCGCCGACGTCGAGTGGATCCCACTCGTGCACGCCCGGGCCCTGCCCGGCGGCGTGGTGGACGCCGCAGCGTACGAGGAATGGGCAGCGGAGATCGTGGAGAAGCTCGCCGCGGCCGGGCCCGTGGACGGCATGCTGCTGGACATCCACGGTGCCATGAGCGTGGTTGGCCGTACCGACGCGGAGGGCGACCTGGTCACCGCCATCCGGTCGGTGATCGGGCCCGAGCCGTACCTGTCGGCGGCGATGGATCTGCACGGCAACGTCTCATCGGTGCTCTTCGCCGCCTGTGACCTGCTCACCTGCTACCGCACCGCCCCGCACGTCGACGTGTGGGAGACCCGGGAGCGGGCCGCGCGCAACCTCGTCGCGGCGCTGCGCCGCCAGCAGCGTCCGCACAAGGCGCTGGTCCACGTGCCGATCCTGCTGCCCGGTGAGATGACCAGCACCCGGGAGGACCCGGCCCGGGGGCTGTACGCGCGGATCCCCGAGATCGAGGCCCGGGACGGCGTGATCGACGCGGCGATCTGGGTCGGGTTCGCCTGGGCCGACCAGGCACGCTGTCAGGGCGCGGTCGTCGTCACCGGCACCGACGCCACCGGCACCGCCGAGGCAGCCCGCGAGCTCGGCGAACACTTCTGGGCGGCCCGGGACGAGTTCACCTTCGTCGCTCCCACCGGCTCGTTGGACGAGTGTCTCGACACCGCCCTGGCCGCCGTCGCCGATCCGGCGAAGCGGCCGTTTCTCATCAGCGACTCCGGGGACAACCCGGGTGCCGGCGGCGCCGACGATGTCACCTTCGCTCTCGACCGGATGCTGGCCCGCCCCGAGATCCGGGACGGCTCGTGTCGTGCCGTCTTCGCCTCGCTGGTCGATCCGCAGGCGGTGGCGCTGGTCGCCGACGAACCGGTCGGCTCACCGGTCCGGGTGGTGGTCGGCGGGCGGATCGACTCCCGGCCGCCGGGCCCGCTGGAACTCGACGGGATCCTGGAGGCGGTCGCTGACGACCCCGACGGTGGGCGCTGCGTCAGCGTACGGGTCGGCGGGCTCAGCGTCTTCGTCACGTCCCGCCGGATGCAGTACCGGCTGTTGGCGTCGTACGCCCGGCTGGGGGTCCGCGTCGACGAGGTGGACGTGGTCGTGGTGAAGATCGGCTATCTGGAGCCGGAACTCTTCTCCGCCGCCGGTGACTGGCTGCTCGCCCTGACCCCGGGCGGCGTCGATCAGGACCTCGCGCGACTGCCGTACCAGAACGTGGAGCGGCCCATGTTTCCCCTGGACCGTGACTTCGACACGGACCTCGCCGTGGTGCTCGGGTGAGCGGCGTGACCCAGCCCGAGGGCCACTGTGTCCTCGCCGTCGATGTCGGCGGGACGACCATCAAGGCGGCCGTGGTCGGCGAGGACGGCCGCTTCCTGAGCTCACTGACCGCGCCGTCGCAGGCGGACGACGACCCCGTCCTGGCGATCCGATCCCTGTGCCGCCACCTGCGCGAGCACGCGCTCTCCCTCGGCAGTGAACCCGCCGCGATCGGCGTGGTGACGCCCGGCCTCGTGGACGAGCGGGACGGAGTGGTGCGGTACGCGGCCAACCTCCGCCTCCGTGATGTGCCACTGCGCGACCTCATCAGCGGCGACCTCGGACTGCCCGTGGCGATCGGGCACGACGCCCGGGCAGCCGGCGTCGCGGAGGCCACGGCGGGTGTGGCCGTCGGGTTGGACAACTTCCTGCTGCTGCCCCTGGGTACCGGCATCGCCGCGGCGGTGGTGGTCGACGGCGTCCCGCTGGCCGGCGCGACCCGCGCGTCCGGTGAAGTCGGCCATATGCCGGTCTACCCGGGCGGGGAGCCGTGCAGTTGCGGGCAGCGGGGATGCCTGGAGGTGTACGCCTCGGCCGGCGGGATGGCCCGCCGCTATGCCCGGCGTGTCGGTGGGTCGGGGTGGGACAGCCAAGCCATTGCCGACGCGGTGGGTACCGATCCGGACGCCCGCGTCGTCTGGGACGACGCGACCCGGGCGTTGGGGATCGCCCTGGCCACCCTCACCCTGGCTCTCGACCCGGCCCGGGTCGTGTTGGGAGGTGGGCTGGCCGAGGCGGGCGCGTCCTTCCTCGACCCGGTGCGCGAGGCGATGCGTGACGCCCTCGCCTGGCGGACCCCGCCCCCGGTGCTGCGCTCCGCCTTCGGTGCCCAGGCGGCACAGGTCGGCGCCGCCGTCCTGGCGCGGCGGAAGGCCGGGCTGTCCGTCCCCGACGGCTGGGGCGCACCCGATCTCGTACCGCCTGCCGTGAGAGAACTGCCTCACTAGCCGCGAGGCACGCTGTCCCGGACACCCACGAGCTCCGGCAGGTCGGATAGCCAGGTATGTAAATTGAGGGGTTATGTCACGTTTTGGAGGGGATAAGTCATGTTAGCGCCTTTGTGAGGCTAACTTTGGGTTTAGCTCGGGATGGTTGCTACCGCCTTCCGGTAGCCGAGGAACACCACCCGGTCTGCCCTCGGGGCGGCGAAGTTCCTCGCCGTTCACGGGGAAGGACACCGAGATCGCGATGAACCATCAGGACCGTACCCGGGGGTACGAACCGGCCTGCCCCGACGAGGGCTGGCCGGGGTCACGGTGGCGGTGGTGGGCTGCGGGGCTGGCCGCGGTGACCGGCCTGGCTCTCACCACCATGGGTGTCGCCGTCCCGGCCGCGGACGCGGTCGGACGCCCGCTCACCTCCGCCGACGAACGCCGTCGCGGGGGAGAGTCCGGCAAGGGTGAGCCCGGCACGGGCAGGGGGAAGAAGGAGTCGAAGCCGAAGGGCATTCCGATCCCCTGTGACGCGGACAAACTCATCGCCGCGATCACCCTGGCCAACGCCCGCGGCGGCGCCGTGCTCGAACTCGCCAAGAAGTGCACCTATCTCCTCGCCGCCAACATCGACGATGGTGCCGGCCTACCCGCCATCACCGCCCCCATCACCTTCAACGGCGGTAGACACACCACCATTGAGCGCGCCGCCGACGTCGAGCAGTTCCGCATCATCACCGTCGACACCGGCGGCCACCTCACCCTCAACCACCTGAAAATCACCGGTGGACAGACCGACGGCGACGGCGGAGGAATCCTGGTCAACACCGGAGGGGCGTTGACCACCAACCACAGCACCGTCACCCGCAACATCGCTGGCAGCGACGGCAGCGGAAGTAGCGGCGGTATCGCCAACAACGGCACCACCACCGTCAAACACTCCACCGTCAGCCGTAACACTGCGGCAACCGCCGCCGGAGGCATCGGAAACACCGGTCAACTCGCCATCAAGAATTCCTCTGTCACCACAAACATGGCCAACGCCCTCGTGGGCGGGCTCGGTGGTGGTGTCGGTAGTTTCCCCGGCGGCACCACGGTCGTGACGGGCAGCACTATCAGCGGTAACCGAGCCGGCGAGGCTGGTGGAGGTGCCGGCGGCTTCAACGCGAACGTCACCATCACCAACACCGCCATCACCGGTAACAGAGCCAGCAACGGCGGCGCGGTCTTCGCGGAGGGGGGCATGCTGGCCCTACGCCACGTCACGGCCATCAACAACACCGGCACCTTTCAGGGGGGCGGCCTCACCCTCCGAGGCTTCAACGCTGCGACCGTGGCCACCGTCGAGGACAGCACAATCGCGCACAACGTCGGTACTCTGAACGGTGGAGGAATCGTCAATTCCGCGAGCGTATTCGCCTCCACACTCAACGTGCGGAACACCCACATCACGGCTAATCAGGCACCACTTGGTGGCGGAATCTTCAACGTCGGCGTCGACGCCACGGTCACGCTCACCAACACGAAGGTCATCAAGAACATCGCCACCAGCAACGGCGGAGGCATCGTCAACTCGGGAACGGTTAACCTGAACACGGCCACGGGTACCGTCGTAGTCAAGAATCAGCCAAACAACTGCATCAACGTGCCCGGTTGCGTCGGATAGCGGCTTGATTGCGTTGGGCTTGGAGGGCCCGTTTCTGCCGGCATGTGGTGGGAACGGGCCCGCCGGCATCGCGTGCTGCGAGCCACGTGCGGATCATCATGGGAGATCGTGCGACGTCTGTTGGACGCCGCCGGCGGTGAGGCTGGCCGTGGTGCTGTCGGCTTCGCGGTTATTGTCATGATCGGCATCCAGAGCAGATGCAGTCGGCTGGATCGGCGTGTGGACTACTGGGGAAGTGGGTTCGCCACGTGTGCGCCCTTGCTCTGCCGGCCGTCGATCAACCCTTCTGTCTTGAGGAGGAGCACGGTGGCGCGGATGACGGTGTTGCCGACCTCGTAGTGCTCGCAGAGGGCGGCGAAGAAGGGTAGTTTGTCGCCCGGCTGCAACTGGCCGAAACAGATCTGTTCCCGGAAACGCTGGCGACCTTCAGGCTTCAGCGTGGGCGCGGATGACATCAAACTGAACACACACTACATGGACGGATACAACGAATCGCAGAAGCATGCGGTCATGACCCACGAGTTCGGGCACTCCCTGAAGCTCGGCCACGGGCCGGAGATTGCGGTGATGGACTCATGCCCGGCGTGCTACAACCCGAACATGAGCAACAACCTGCAGTCGTGGGACATCAACTCGTATCACAGCGTATGGGGGTCCTGAGCATGAACCACCGCCTTGTTCGACCGCTGGTCGCAGGTGCCGCCGCCGTTGCGGTGGCCTCCGGCGGGTGGTTGGCCTACGACTCGCTGCGCGCCGGTGAGACACATTCGGTGCACTCGTCCTACGCGTTTGACGTGAAGGATGAGACGAAGGTAGCGGGTTTCGCCGACTACGTCGTCGTCGCGACAGTGGACCGTATCGCCGAGGTGCAGGAACGCGACGGCACGCCCTACACCGTCTACGACGTCACCGTGGACCAGACCCTCAAGGGCGAGCCAGTCAAGACGCTGCGGGTGGTCCAGCTGGGTGGAACCCTCGGCAAGGACACCTGGCGGGTCGACGGCGAGCCCCTGCTGCGGCCCGGCACGACCTACGTGCTGGCCGCGAAGACGGAGCAGGGGCGCGGAACGCATCAGCTGGTGGGCGGGGCGGACGTCCCGATCGTCGACCGGGCCGCGGCCCGTGCTGGGGGGTCGGGCCCGGTGGCCGAGTGGGAGACCAACGTCGACCGCCAGCGGTGGCCCGAGGAACTCCCCAAGAGTTCCTGACCGCCGCCCTTCGACCGGACACCTTGTGGCCTGTCGCCCTGGCCTGGGGCGACAGGCCACAAGCCGTCCTGGCGAGGGCCTCGAACCCGGCCTCCTCGAAGGGCTGCCGATGGGGCGGTTGGTGACTTCCCTCGGGTCAGGGGCGCGGCTCCTGCTGACTCTTGACCGCTCCAACCGAGCAGCCGAGTGCCTCTGCTGCCCGGCACCTCCGCAACGCGTCGGCGGACCCAGGTGACCGCCATCGGCTGATGACCCGGTTGGCGATCGCGCGGCGTACGTAGCGCTCGGGATCGCCGTCGCGCAACCGGTTCCACCGCGGATAGGTCTGCTCCAGGACTGTCTGTAGGACAGCTTCGGCGTGCGATGGGTCGCCACACATCAAGATGGCGAACCGGAGGAGGCGCCGGCCACTGCCGCGTACGAAGTCCTCGAAGTCCGGAAAGCTCGACGGCCGCTCCATGTCCTGATAACGCCGCAGCTATACCAAAGGTTGAGTCGCGCCTCGGTACTGGTAGCACAGAATGCCCGCCCTGATCCCGAAAAGGCGCATCCCGCCGGGCTCAACCCGGACTGGAATCACCGGACTGCCGCATGACGGGGGTGTCGACGAGGGAGGGCTCCCCCCGGCCCTGCGTCCCTCGTCGACATCCCCGCGCCCCCCGTTGCGACTCATTTGAGTCAGCCGCCCTACGATCGGGCTGTCACGCCAGTTGAAGGGCGGCTGTCCCCCACCCTAGACTGTCACCAGCACCGCTTGTCAACCACTGTGAGAGCTTCTTTCTCGAAACTCTCACGACAGTCATAATTCCTGGGGGTTCTGATGACCGCGAACGAGCCGCCTCAGGGGCAGGACGACACCGGACTGGCTACCGACGCGGAGTGGAACCTGGCCTCCAAGATCAATAGGCTGTTCGACGTTGTCAGGCGTCCCGATGGCAAGCCCTACACCAACGACGAGGTCGCTGCGGAGATCTGCCGCAGGGGCGGCGAGGGTCTGAAAATTTCCGGCTCCTACCTGTGGTACCTGCGCAACAACGAGCGTGACAACCCCACGAAGAAGCATCTTGAGGCGCTCGCCAGCTTCTTCGACGTCCCGCCGGCCTACTTCTTTGACGACGAGAAATCTCGGGCCATCGCCAGCGAGTTGGAGCTACTGCTCAAGATCAAGAACAGTGGTCTCGAACGCATCGCCACCCGGCTCAGCGGACTGTCCCCCCGTGGCGTCGAAGCCATCACCCAGGTCATTGAGTCGGTCCGGATGGCAGAGGGATTAGAGCCGAACCCGCCCCAGAGCCGCGACGTCTAGCTAGGACCACTACCGCCACAGTAGGGTTCGTGACCGTGCTCGACCCATGACTGTTGTCCAGCCACCCCGCGCCGACCAGGACGCGGCCCACAGCGACAAAGATCTTGTGGATACGCGAAGGCCTGGACGTTAGTTCAGGGCCTTAGGGCCGGCTGTAGGGCATGCAAGAAGCTGGATTCCACGTGTAGGAATCGGTGAGACACGCTCTGCTGTTGCGGGTCGGTCATGAAGCCACGTCCTCGTCTGAATCCGTGGCGTACGGGACCATCGGTGGCAGTCGCCAGATTCCCGGGGTGGGGAGGGGTTGGCTGGGTCCGTAGGGCCCCGCCTCCATGGCCGTCGCGGCCTGCCGTGTCAGCTGAGACGCCGGCGCCTCGAAGGATGGCCTTCTACTCCGCCCAGTCCACCCGTGGCGGACTCGTCGACTGTGCCGATCGCGGGGTGGAGGTGGCCGTGGCCGCCACCAGGCGTTGGTGTGGGGGTGGGCGGAGGTGCGGTGGTTGTGGCTGGGTGTGCTGTTGGGCAAGCCGGCCGTGCTCAGGCATGAGGTGGGTCGCCGGTCATCCCAAGCTTAAGTTTTGCTCAAGAAATCCCTCCCGAGTGTCGGCCGTAGAGTGTCGCCGGCATTCACTCTGACCTGTAGTTACAAGCGTGAATGTCACGAGATAGTTTTCTTTACCAAATAAATCCGAAGCTGCGAGCGGAGGTCATCTCGCGTATGGTCACCTGCATGCAAGAGGTGCCCAATGGTCGAGCGAACCTCAACCTCCTGTGACGCCATGTCACCCTCGCCGAATAGCTCCCAGTGTCCGGTTGCCGACCGCACGCTAGAGCCCGTATTCGCTAGCCGCAGACTGTGCTACAGATACTTGACGCTTCTTGGCAATCCGTTCAATTTGCAGGCGAACCGTAACCACGTCAACTGGTGGTCATGTTGGCGTTTCGCAGGCCAGTCTGCACCAACAAGCGCGCCACCAGCACATGCGACGCAGATCCGGCTGCGGCTCGAGTGCTAGTTCCAAGAAACCGGATGCGGATGTATCACGGCCACCGCCACCTACTTTACTCGCGTCGACCCCGCACGATAACAACCCTTGACCCGACAGGGGTTGTTGCATATTGATCCCGAAGGAGGGCCAACGGGTCAGCAAGGTTGCACCCCACCCTGATGCCCAGCGTCTATCCCTCAATCGAGGGGTAAGGGCCCATACCGAAGAAGGTGTGTGACATGAGACTGAAGAGAATGCTCATCACGGTGTCGGTCGGCACCGCCGCCGCGGTGCTGATGGCGGCCTCTCCCGCACAGGCGGCAACGGTCACCGATCTCAACTCACTAATCGAAAGTCACTCGAGCACCTACGTGCCGCTCGGCTTCCTTCCCGTCCACACCTTGAGCATCCGTGCGCAAGAAAGCGCGGCAGTTCCTGTGGGAACACCTAAGGTGGTCACGGGCACGCCGTACTACCTGGGATGCGCAACGCTAGCCAACCACACCTCAATAACCCAGACTATGAAGAGTAACTCGTTCAGAAGAGACTACACAAACACCGTGTCGACCACCGTCACCACTGGCGTATCGACGACGAACAAGGTGTCGGGCAGCTTTAAACTATCTGAGGTGGCAAACATCGGTATTGAGCAATCAGTAACAATTTCCTACCAAAACGCGAATACGCAAACCAGCGCGGTACGGGAAACCCATACGGCGCCGTCACAGGCTGTCACCGTGCCCGCCGGACAAACTCGCTACGTCGTTGCATCGCTAACGCCCACCACCTACTCCGGCACCCTGGCACTCAACACCAGCCTTAGTGGGCCGTTCGTGGGTGAGCCCCGGATCAGCCGGGACCAGGTACAGTTCTTGGATCTCTACAACTACTTTGTCACGACCACAGGAAAGGGAGCGACCCTCCCCTCCGGGTTTTCGCTGAACTCCTCGACCAGGACCCTGGACTTCAAGGGAACCGGGACCTACACCATGGTGGCCGGGGTGAACTTCACTGCGCGGGTGATGGAGAAGCTGCCAAGTGGGATGTCACCAGGGGCGTGCGTCGCATGACCCTGTGCTTACCCAATCGCACCACGTGACGGGTAAGAAGTTGGAGACGGTAACCAGCTCATTCTGAGTCGACCACAACCGGCAGAATCGAGCGGATGGTCCGGCGCTAGCCGGGCCATCCCTGCCGGTAGGCCGCCTAGTAGCTCCTCGGCCACCGCATCGAGGGCACCCCGGAGGGCCGCCGACACCCTCGTGCGGCGACTTTCAGCCCGCGCCGAGGCTGCGATGCGGCCCGGCGGGACTGCGAGTGCGCGCCGGTGCCGAGCGTGCCAGGGGAAGAAATGCCCTGGCAACCAGCTCGAGGTATCGAACATCCCTGGTCAGACTGGCATCGCCCGTAGCTTTCTCGGGCAGATTCGTCGGTGGGCTGCCAGCTTTGTCGCTCTGCCAATGGGCCAGGGCGGTGACCAGTGTGACCGCATCGACGTATGCCTGCGCGTGGTCCCCGGTCAGGCCCCGGTGGCGCGCGTCGGCCGCCGCCTTGGCGACCGCCTCCTGGTCGGCGAGTGGCTCCAGGAGTAGCTGGGCGTCGCGAATCTCGATGACTCGGCGGTAGAGGCGAATCTCGACGTTCCAGGGCCGGGAAACACCGACCGGGGAGAGCACGACTTCGGGAATCGCCGTGGACAACTGGCGCCACAACGGCTCAAGTCGACGGTACGCCCGGTATTGGCGTTGCCACCGCCACGGCAGCATCACGCGGGGCCCCCAGACCGGCAGGGTGGTGCCACCAGCAACCAGCACTCCGCCGCTGGCCGCCAGGGTCGTTGCGATGGCTGACTCGTCACCCGGCACGGTCCAGCCAGCCCACGGCGCGACGATCAGGCTCAGCTTGTAGCTGGTGTGGAAGGCGAAGATCACGCCGCCGGCGGCGACCATCCGCAGCCCGGTCTTCAACGTCGAGGTGACGTGCCGGGAGTACCGGATCGACAGATGGATGAGGTCCACGACCGCCACGGCCAGGAAACTGGGGTACAGCAGTTGGTAAATCACGATCGGGGTGTAGGTCGCGTACCGCTTGACGAAATTGATTTCGTTCTCGGTGTCCGCTGTCAACAACAGCGTCGTCATGATCACCGCGATGCCGACCAGCACAATCAGCCGGGCTCGGACGCGTGGTCGGGCACGCTCTGCCGGATGCACCAGGTGCAGCATCATGATCTGCATCGCCCCAGCGGCAGCCAACGTCAGGAGGTTGCCGAGCAGGCGCCCGATGTTGGGTACGGTCAGCAACTCGCTGATGATGATCCTGTGTGGCGGCGCCATAACCAGGGACGCCAAGCCGAAGGCAAGCAGCCCCAGGCACAACGCCCTGACGCTGGGTGAATCCGGCTGCCGCCGTACGGCTCGGATCTTCCACAGCCCTGCCGTGATCGAGGCGACTCCAGCAATGATCATGATGGCTCGTTGTACCGCCATGATCACTCCTCGAACGTGGACCGCAGGCGGTCAAGCTCCGGGGCTAACCCAGGGGTCGATGATGAGGGTCTGTGGGGTCGGCCGCCCGCTGCCCTTTTGGCGATGAGCGTGGCGATCAGTTCGGCCTCCTGTTCTTCGATGTCGGAGTAGGAGGTCCTGCCCAGAACCTTGCTGATCAGCGCCGGGTTCAGGTTGGGAAGGAGGCGGACCAGGTCATCGCCGACACTCGCGGTTCCCTTGTGGTCGCATAGCATATGCCCCACTTCGTGCAAAATGATGTGTTCGCTATGTAATGGCGTAGCTCTTGAGTAGGCGATGACATCGTGGTCGGGGAAGCCAAGCCACAATCCGCACATTCCTCTCGGAATATGGTCGAAAGGCCAAAGTTCGATGCGACGCCCACGCCACTCGGCGAACTGGTCGAGGAAGACGCTGAGGGCGAACGGACGAGGGATCCCCACCTCGCGCACGAGGCGCTGCACCTGCTCCTCGCAGTATTGTTCAAGGTCTCGGTTCGGCACGGGACGAAGCCCCCAGATTCTGTCGCACATCAATCTCGACTGGGTAGCGAGCAAACAATGAGCATGATGGCCGACGCAGCGGATCGCCAACCCACACAACGGTTCCGGGACAGCGGTCCAGTGTAAACGCGCCCGGTGCTGGCAGCGATACTGGCCTTGACCAGCGGGCGCCCTCGGGATCCTCGGCGCTGGCCTGCTCGGCCCGCCCGGTCATGGGACCGGCGTCGCCGCCTGGGCTGAGGCCCAAACGCGCCGGTCGGCAACGCGCTGTGGAGGCGATGGGATGGAGGGATATTTAGACTCCGTCCCGTGGTGACCCAGGCGCGTTCGCGGGAGGTTCGTTCGGTTCTCGGCGTGGTCGTCGGGTGGGCGACCGGGCGTGCGGAGGTGCGCGGGGTGGTGGTGGTCGGCTCGTGGGCGCGCGGGGCCGCCCGGATGGACTCCGACGTCGACATCGTGGTTCTGACGGACCAGGCCCGTTATTCCGCGGTGGAAGTGTGGACCGGTCTGCTCGGCGGCGAGGTGGTCCGACTGGCCGAGTGGGGCCCGCTCCGGGAGGTCCGCGTACGACGTCCGTCGGGGTTGGTGGTGGAGGTCGGCGTCGCGCCGGTGAGCTGGGCAGACACCGACCCGGTCGACGCGGGCACCCGCCGGATCGTCGGGGACGGGCACCGCATTGTGCACGATCCGGCCGGTGTGTTGGCCCGGCTGTCGGTCGCGTGCGGGAGCTGATCGGCGGCGACGACAGCGGCGGTCCGCTCTTCGCCGGTACCACCGCGCTCGGCGTGACCTCGGGTGCCGTCCTGCGGTGCCTGTTCCCGACCGACGGTTGCTCCTGCTACCAGCCGATCGGAGAGGTGTTGGCCGAGTACGGCGTGGAGTTCCACTGATCGGTGGAGCGGGCCGCCAGGACACCTGGCGGCCCGCTCGCCGCGTCGGCTACGGCCGCCAGATGGACCCGGTCGTCGTAGCGTGACCCCAGGTCAGTACGACTTCTCCTGGCCGAGGACGTGCTGGGCCACGAAATTCAGGATCATCTCCCGGGTGACCGGGGCGATCCGTCCGGCCCGGGAAGCTCCGAGCAGCGTCGCCACCCCGTACTCGGTGGTCATGCCGGCCCCGCCGTGGGCCTGGATCGCCGTGTCCACGGCCAGCGCCGCCGCATCCCCGGAGGCGTACTTCGCCATGTTGCCGGCGACCCCCGCCTCCAGATCCCGCCCGGCGTCGTAGAGCACCGCCGCCTTCTGGACCATCAGCCGGGCCAGCTCCACCTGCACCGCCGCGTGGGCCATGGGATGCGATACCCCCTGGTGGGAGCCGATCGACCGCCCACCCCACACCTTCCGGGTCGCCGTGTACTCCGAGGCGCGTTCGAGCGCGTACCGGCCGGAGCCGACGCTCATCGCGCCGATCGTGATCCGCTCCGGGTTCAGTCCGGAGAAGAGCGCCGGCAGGCCGGCGTCCAGTGACTCGCCGACCAACGCCGCCGCCGGCACCCGTACGTCGTCGAGGTAGAGCAGGAACTGGTCCTCCGGCGAGAGGATCTCCATGTCCAGCTTGGAGAAGGTCAACCCCGCCGCGTCCGTCGGTACGAGGAACAGTGCCGGCTTCAGTTTGCCGGTCGTGGCGTCCTCGGTCCGCGCCACCACCAGCACGTGCCCCGCCTGGTCGACGCCGGAGATGTAGCACTTGCGGCCGGAGACCAACCAGTCGTCGCCGTCCCGGCGGGCTACCGTGCCAAGTCGGTGGAAGTTCGACCCGGCCTCCGGCTCGGTGATCGCGAAGGCGATCCGCTGGGAGCCGTCGGCGATGCCGGGCAGGTGGCGTTTGCGCTGCTCCTCGGTGCCGTGGCGGTTGATGATCGTCGCGACGATGGCGGGGGAGACCACCAGTAGCAGCAGCGGGCAACCGGAGGCGGCCAACTCCTCGCAGACGATCGCGAGTTCGGTGATGCCGCCGCCCCCGCCGCCGTACTCGGTGGGGATGTTCACGCCGAGGTAGCCCAACCCGCCGGCTTCGTTCCACAGTTCGGTGGTGCGTTCGCCGGCCTTGGCCTTCTCGACGAAGTACCGGTGGCCGTACTGCTTGCCCAGCGCCCGCACGGCGTCGCGGAGCTGCTCCTGCTCGGGGGTGGGGTCGAAGTTCATGACTGTGTCTCCTCGTCGGGGTTGACCACGGCCAGTACGGCGCCGGTCTCGACCTGGCCACCGGCGGACACCGGTAGCTCGGCGACGACGCCGTCGGTGGGGGCGAGCACGGGGTGTTCCAGCTTCATCGCTTCCAGGGTCAGCAGCAGGTCACCGGCGGCGACCCGCTGGCCGAGCTCGACCTGCACCCGGGTCACCGTGCCGGGCAGCGGCGCGAGCAGCGACCCGGCCGCCAACTCCGCGCCGGGTAGCGGGAAGCGGGGCAGCTCGGTCAGGCTCACCGCCCCGTCCGGGCCGTCCACGAAGACCTCCGCGCCCACCCGGTGTACGCGGTAGGTCCGGCGTACCCCGGCGACCTCCAGCAGCACCCGGTCCGGGTGCGCCTCGACCAGGGTGAGGGCCGGCGCTGCGGCTGGCTCGGGCGGGGACGCGTTCGGTCCGGGCGGCGATGCGTCCGGCCCGGGCGGGGCGGCGGTACCGGCGGCGGGCGGACCGCCGTGCACCGTCCACTCGACGAGCGCGCCGCGGCGGTCCAGGCGGTAGCGCACCTCGATCTCGTCGCCGTCCGCGCTCGCGTAGCGGGTGACCTGTGCGAAGGCGGGCACGTTGCGCCAACCCGAGGGGAGCCCGGCCAGCACCGGGGCGGCGGCCCGGCGGTCGGCGGCCGAGGCGAGCGCCGCCGCTACCGCGACCACGGGCAACTCCCCGGCGGAGACCAGCGGCGCGAGCACCTCGGGGTGCCGATCCAGGAAGCCGGTGTCGATGTCGACGGCGGCGAAGTCCGGGCTGCGCAGGATGCGGACCAGCTGATCGCGGTTGGTGGCGACCCCGTGCAGCTCGGCCCGGGCCAGCGCGCCGGCCAGCGCGCGGGCCGCCTCGCCCCGGGTTGGTGCCCAGGCCATCACCTTCGCGAGCATCGAGTCGTAGTGGACGCCCACCACCGAGCCGTCCGTGACGCCGGAGTCCAGTCGCAGGCCGGCCCCGGTCAGCGGCCCGAACTCGGCCGACACGCCGGGGACCGCGAACCGGTGCAGGGTGCCCGTCGCTGGCCGGTACCCGTGCGCGGGCTCCTCGGCGCAGAGGCGTACCTCGATCGCGTGCCCGGTTGCCGGTGGGGTCGTGTCGATCGGCACCGGGTTGCCCTCGGCGACGAGTAGCTGCAGCCGGACCAGATCGAGGCCGGTGGTCAGCTCGGTCACCGGATGCTCCACCTGCAGGCGGGTGTTCATCTCCAGGAAGTAGATCTCCCCGTCCGAGGCGAGCAGGAATTCGACGGTGCCCGCACCGAGGTAGTCGACCGCCCGGCCGGCAGCCACCGCCGCCGCGTGGAGCCGCTGGCGTATCTCGGGCGCGAGTACGCCCGGCGCCTCCTCGACGATCTTCTGATGTCGGCGTTGGATCGAGCAGTCCCGCGCCCCCAGGGCCACCACCGTCCCGAACTGGTCGCCCAGGATCTGCACCTCGACGTGCCGGCCGCGTTCGACGTACCGCTCGGAGAAGACGGTGCCGTCGCCGAACGCGGAGGCCGCCTCGCGGCGGGCGCTGGCGATGGCGTCGGCGAGACCGTCGGCGGCGTGGACCACCCGCATGCCCCGCCCACCGCCTCCGGCGGCGGCCTTCACCAGCACCGGGAAGCCGTTGACCTGGTCGGCGTCGGTCCAGCTGGGCAGCATGGGGACACCGGCCTCGGCGAGCAGCGTCTTGGCCGCCAACTTGTCCCCCATCGCGGCGATCGCCTTGGCCGGTGGCCCGATCCAGGCCAGCCCCGCGTCGGTGACCGCCGTGGCGAACTCGGCGTTCTCGGCGAGGAAGCCGTAGCCCGGATGGACGGCGTCGGCGCCGGCGCGCCGGGCCGCGGCCAAAACGAGATCGATCCGCAGGTACGTCTCGGCGGGTGTGTTCCCGGGCAGCCGGACGGCGTGGTCGGCCTCGGCGACGAAGGGCGCCTCGGCGTCCGCGTCGGAGTGCACGGCGACCGTCTCGATCCCGAGTGCCCGGCAGGTGGTGAAGATCCGGCGGGCGATCTCGCCCCGGTTGGCGACCAGAAGTCTGCTGATCATCCGCGCTGCGTCTCCTTCGTTCGCGTCTACGGATCCGGCCTGACTGTGCTGTGTGGCTGTCACATTCGGAAGACACCGAAGCCGTCGGCGCCCCGCACCGGTGCGGTGTGGATCGCCGACAGGCAGAGCCCGAGGACGGTACGGGTGTCCCGTGGGTCGATCACGCCGTCGTCGTAGAGCCGGCCGGAGAGGAAGAGCGCCCCGGACTGGGACTCGATCTGCTGCTCGACCATCGTCCGCATGGCGGCGTCGGAATCCTCGTCGTACTCCCGGCCCCTCGCGGCGGCGGCCTGCCGGGCGACGATGGAGAGCACTCCGGCGAGCTGGGTCGGGCCCATCACCGCCGACTTCGCGTTCGGCCAGGTGAACAGGAACCTCGGCTCGTACGCCCGGCCGCACATGCCGTAGTTGCCGGCGCCGTAGGAGGCGCCGAGGTTCACCGTCAGGTGCGGCACCGTCGAGTTCGACACTGCGTTGATCATGAGGGCGCCGTGTTTGATGATGCCGCGCTGCTCGTACTCGGTGCCGACCATGTAGCCGGTGGTGTTCTGGAGGAAGATCAACGGGGTGTCGGCGGCGTTGGCGAGCTGGATGAACTGGGCCGCCTTCTGCGCCTCCGCGTTGAACAGCACCCCCCGGGCGTTGGCGAGCACCCCCACCGGGTAGCCGTGTAGCTCGCCCCAGCCGGTGACCAGCGCGGTGCCGTAGGTCGGCTTGAACTCGTCGAACTCGCTGCCGTCCAGCACCCGGGCGATGATCTCGCGTGGGTCGAACGGCACCTTCAGGTCGGCGCTGGCGATGCCGAGCAGCTCCTCCGGGTCGTATCGGGGCGGCCGGGGTGCGGCCGTACGGGGTGCGGGTCCCGCCTTGCGCCAGTTGAGCCGACGTACGCACTGCCGGGCCAGCCGGATGGCGTCGCGTTCGTCCTCGGCCAGGTAGTCGGCCAGCCCGGAGGTGGTGGCGTGCATGGCCGCGCCGCCCAGCGACTCGTCGTCGGCGTCCTCGCCGGTTGCCATCTTCACCAGCGGCGGACCGGCCAGGTAGACCTGCGACCGGTCCCGAATCATGATTACGTGATCGGACATTCCCGGCACGTACGCGCCGCCGGCCGTGGCGTTACCGAAGACCACAGCGACCGTGGGGATCCGCTCCGCCGAAAGCCGGGTCAGGTCGCGGAACACCCGCCCACCCGGGATGAAGATCTCCGCCTGGGTGGGGAGGTCCGCCCCGGCCGACTCGACCAGGTTGATCATCGGCAGCCGGTTGGCCAGGGCGATCTCCCCGGCCCGCCGGCTCTTCGCCAGCGACCACGGGTTGACCGCGCCGCCGCGTACCGTTGGATCGCTGGCAATGATCATGCACTCGACGCCCTCGACCGGGCCGATACCGGTGACCACGCTGGCACCGACCGGGAAGTCCGTGCCGTACGCGGCGACCGGTGACAGCTCCAGGAACGGGGCGTCCGGGTCGAGCAGCAGCTCGACACGCTCGCGGGCGAGCAACTTGCCGCGCTTGTGCTGTCGGGCGCGGTACTTCTCGCCGCCACCGTCGCGCGCCTGGTCCAGCGCGGAGTCCAGTTCGGTCAACCGAGCCAGCAGCGCCTCCCGGTTCTCCCGGAACGTCGCCGCAGCGGGATCGATCACGCTGTCGAGTGTGGTCACAGCCCCATGCCCTTCGCGATGATCTCGTTCATGATCTCGGTGGCACCGCCGCCGATGCCGAGGATGCGCTGGTCGCGGTAGTGCCGCTCCACCTCGGAGTCGCGCAGGTAGCCGAAGCCGCCATGCAGCTGCAACGCCGCGTCGACCACCTCGGCGCAGGCGGCGACGGCGGTGTTCTTGGCCATCGCCACCTCGGTCATCACCATCTCCCCGGCGGCGACCCGGGCCGCCACGTCGAGCACGTGGGCGCGGGCCGACTCGGCGCGGGTGTGCATCTCGGCGAGCCGGTGCCGGACGAGCTGCCGGCTCGCCAGCGGGCGGCCGAAGGTCTCCCGGTCCCGGCACCAGCCCAGGGCCAGCTCCACGCAGCGCTGCGCCGTCGCGTACGCCTGGGTGGCCAGGGAGACCCGCTCGGCGGCGAAGTTCTGCATGATGGCGAGGAAGCCGGTGTTCTCCGCGCCGACCAGATTCGTCACCGGCACCCGGACATCGGCGAAGGAGAGCTCGGCGGTGTCCGAGCAGTGCCAGCCGAGCTTCTCCATCCGTCGGCCGACGGTGAAGCCCGGGGCACCCTTCTCGATCACCAGCAGGGAGACGCCCTCCGCGCCCGGCCCGCCGGTACGCACCGCGGTGGTCACGAAGTCGGCCCGGTGCCCGCTGGTGATGTACGCCTTGGCCCCGTTCACCAGGTAGTGGTCACCGTCCCGGCGGGCCGTCGTGCGCAGCCCGGCCACGTCCGATCCGCCCCCGGGCTCGGTGACCGCCAGTGCGCCGATCATCGCCCCGGCGAGGGTCGGTCGAACGTAGCGCGCGATCAGGTCGGTGCCGCCGTCCGACGCGGTCCCCGCGCCGCCGTGGTCGCTGGCGGCCACCAGATGCGGCAGAGCGATCCCGTGCGTGAAGAGCGCCGCCACCAGCCCGGAGGAGCCGCCCGACCGGATGATCTCCTCGGTGACGACGACCGAGTCCAGCAGGTCGCCGCCGCTGCCGCCGACCTCCTCGGGGAAGCCGATGCCGAGCAGACCGACCTTGGCGGCGGTGGCGTGTAGCTCTCGGGGGACCTCGCCGGCCCGCTCCCAGTCATCGAAGTGTGGTAGCACCTCTTTGTCCATGAACGCCCGGGTCAGCTCACGGAGCTGCCGACGTTCCGGGGTGTCGAGGATCGTCATGATGCCCCCTCCGGGACCAACTCGGCCGGAATCTGAACCAGGCGGGAGCGGAGTAGCTCCCCCAGCGCCTTCGCCTGCGGATCGAAGCGGGTCGTGGCCGCTACCCCCGGCCCGAGCAGCCCCCGGATCATGAAGTTGACCGCCCGCAGGTTCGGTAGCTCGTACCGCTCGACGGTCAGCGGGGCGGTCTCCGGCAGCAATTCGGCGAGGCGCTCCACGGTCAGCCATCCCCGCAGCCACTCCCAGCTGGCGTCGGTTCGAGCCCAGACCCCCAGGTTGGCATCGCCCCCTTTGTCCCCCGACCGCGCTCCGACCAACACCCCAAGGGGTCGGCGTCGGTCCGGGTGCGTCGTGCCGACCGGGCTGGACACCGGCGACCCGGTCGGGTACGCCGTGCGGCCCACGCCGGAAGCCGGTGCCCCGGTCGAGGACGGGGCTGGCTGCGTTCGCGGTGGCGGGGAGATCGGTACGCGGGTGCCGTCGGGCAGGACCGCCACGTGCTCGACGCCGTCCTGCGCAACCGTGTCGGCGGTGAAGACCCCGTACGGAGTCGCGTCGCCGGGCAGCGTGGTCAGGGTGCATCCCGGGTACGAGGCCAGCGCCAGCTCCACCGCCGCGGCGGAGAAGGCCCGACCGGCCCGCGCCTTGTCCCCGTCCCGTAGGTGGACGTGGAGCAGGGCGCTCGCCGCCTCGGTGTCCGCGGTGTCGGGGTGGTCGGTGCGGGCGAGGACGAACTCCAGCCCGTCCTTGCCGACTGTCTCCTCCAGCTGCCCGCGGACCAGGGCCGCCTTCGCCGGGATGTCCAGCCCGCAGAGCACGAAGGTCATCGAGTTGCGGAAGCCGCCGAGGTTGTTGACACCGACCTTGAGCGTCTCCGGTGGGGGTGTCCCCCGGACCCCGGACACCCGGACCCGGTCCGGCCCGTCCGGGGCGAGGCGTACCGAGTCCAGGTGGGTGACCACATCCGGCCCGAGGTAGGCCGGCGCGCCCACCTCGTACAGGAGTTGGGCGGTGACCGTCTCGACGGTGACCGCGCCCCCGGTGCCCGGGTGCTTCGTGAGCACCGACGAGCCATCGGCGTGCAGCTCGGCGAGGGGAAAGCCGGGCCGGTGCCCACCGTCTGGCAGCTCGGTGAAGAAGCTGAAGTTGCCGCCGGTCACCTGGGCGCCGCATTCGAGTAGATGTCCGGCGACCGTCGCGCCGGCGAGGGCGTCCAGGTCGTCGCGGTCCCAGCCGAACCGGGCGATCGCCGGCCCGACCACCAGGGAGGCGTCGGTGACCCGCCCGGTGACCACCACGTCGGCGCCGGCGTCGAGTACGGCGGCGATACCGAACGCCCCGAGGTACGCGTTCGCGGTCAGCGCGTCCGGTCGGGGAAGGGAGTCGCCGTCGACGTACCCGACCCTGAGGTCGAGCCCGAGCCGGTGGGCGAGGGAGCGGACGGCGGTGGCCAGCCCGGCGGGGTTCAGCCCACCCGCGTTGGTGACGATCCGGACGCCGCGTTCCCGCGCGGTGCCGAGGGTTCCTTCGAGTTGGCGCAGGAACGTCCGCGCGTAGCCGAGGTCGGCGTCGCGCATCCGGTCCCGACCCAGGATGAGCAGGGTCAACTCGGCGAGGTAGTCCCCGGTGAGCACGTCCAGCTCGCCACCGTCGAGCATCTCCTGCCAGGCGGAGAAGCGGTCGCCGTAGAAGCCGGAGGCGTTGCCGACCCGCAGCTGGGTGTTCGTGCTGTCGGCGGCGCCGGGGCTGGTGCCGTCGCCGGTGCTCACGTCGTCGCCTGCGCTTTTGGTGCCCGACCAGCGCCGGGCGGGCCGGCGAAGGCCTGGGCCACGTCCAGCCAGGCCTCGGCGACCGGCCCGGTGGCGGTGAGGGCGAGATCGGCGCGGTGTCGGCGTTGGGTCACCAGTAGGCAGAAGTCCAGTGCCGGTCCGGTCACCCGGTCGGGGGCGTCCGCGGGACCGTGGGCCCAGGTCGCGCCGGCGGTGTCGGCGCTGGTCGGCGGTGCGGTCAGTTCGATTCGGACCGGTGTGGTCGGCAGCGGGCGACCGTGTGCGGCGAAGGAGTGCGGCAGCGTCCGGAAGCCGAGATGCGCGATGTGCCGCAGCCGCGCTGTGGGCGGCCGGGTGGCCCCGAGCGCATCGGCCACATCCGTGCCGTGTGCCCAGGTTTCCATGATCCGCGCGGTGGCCATCGACGCGGGGGACATCCTGGTGCCGTACCAGGGGAGCTTCTCGCCGGCCGGGGTGGCCGCGAGGGCGGCGGCGAGCGCCGCCCGGCCCGAGCGCCAGCGGGGCAGCAGCTCGGCCGGTGGGGCGAGGAACTCCTCCGCTCCCGCGTCCACCAGCCGGGCCGGGTCGGCTGCGGTGGTGACGGAGGCGTAGAACGCGTCGGCGTCCGTCGCGGCGAGCTGCGCGGCGTGATCGGTCCAGGCCAGGTGCGCGATCTGGTGGCCGATCGTCCAGCCGGGCGCGGGCGTGGCGCGGGCCCACTCGGCGGTCGAGAGCGGTGCCACGAGCGCGTCCAGTTCGGCTGACTCGGCGGCGAGATCGGTCAGCAGGTCCGTCAGGTTGACCATGGTGCCTCCGGGGGAGTCGGCGGTGGTGCGGGACGGGTCAGGGGGTGAGGAGCTCGGTGAGTTGGCGTTTCCAGGCGGTGAGCAGTGCGGTGCGCCGGGCGGAGTCGTCGTTGAGCAGGTTCGCCACGCCGAGGCCGCGGAGCAGGTCGAGGGTGGCCTGCACCGCCTCCCGTACGCCGGGTTGGCGCTCGTCAACCTCGAGCAGGGCGACGGTCAGTCGGTGCATCTCCCGGCCGAGTCGGGCCTCCAGCGGCACCAGCGCAGTCCGTAGCTCGTGGTCGGTGCGGGCGGCGACCCACAGCTCCAGGGCGGCGATGAAGAGCGGCCCGGTGAAGGCCGCGGCGAGTAGGTCCACCACCCGGTCCAACCGCTGTGGGCCGGCGGGCAGGGCCTTCGCCTCGACACGCAACTCCTCCGCGCGCCGCTCGGCGAGGTGTGCGACCGCGGCGGTGACCAGGGCTGCCTTGGTGGGGTAGTGGTGTAGCTGGGCGCCCCGGGACACCCCGGCCCGGTTCGCTATGACGGTCGTCGTGGTGCCGGACCAGCCATGCTCGACCAGGCACGCCACGGTGGCCTCAAGCAGTCGGGCCTGAGTGGCGCGGCTGCGTTCCTGTTGGGGGACGCGGGTCGATGTGCCGGACACGGCCTCAGCGTGCCGCCCCCAAAACAAACAGTCAAGCCTGACTTTTTTGGGCGAGCAAAACGGCGGCCGGCGAACCGGCCGCCGTTGCAGCGGTGAACACCATCCCCCGTGGATTCCGGATCGACGGGTGGGTGGGAGCGATCAGACGCGGGCGCGGCGAGCCAGGCGCTCCGGGTCGAGGATGATGATGCTCTTGCCGTCCAGGCGCAGCCAGCCCCGTGAGGCGAAGTCGGCGAGAGCCTTGTTGACCGTCTCCCGGGAGGCGCCGACGAGCTGGGCGATCTCCTCCTGGGTCAGGTCGTGGGTCACCCGCAGCACCCCACCGTCCCGGGTGCCGAAGCGCCCCGCCAGCTGGAGCAGGTTCTTCGCGACCCGACCGGGCACGTCGGTGAAGATCAGGTCGGCCAGCGAGTCGTTGGTCCGGCGCAGCCGACGGGCGAGCACCCGCAGCAACTGCTCAGCGATCTCCGGCCGGTTGTTCAGCCAGGGGCGCAGCGCCTGCTTACGGAGCCGCACCAGGCGGGTGTCGGTCACCGCCGTCGCCGTCGCCGTCCGGGGCCCCGGGTCAAAGAGCGACAGCTCGCCGACCATGTCCGAAGGGCCCATGACCGCGATCAGGTTCTGGCGCCCGTCGGCCGCCCGGCGCCCGACCTTGATCTTGCCGGAGAGGAGGATGTACAGACTGTCACCGGGCTCGCCCTCGTTGAAGACGACATCGCCCTTGCGGACCTCGATCGTCTCCATCTCCTTGGCCAACGCCTCGGCAGCCTCCGGGTCGACCCCCTGGAAGATCCCACTCCGGGCCAGTACCTCGTCCATCGCGCACCTCCGCCTGCGCGTGCCGTCCGTCGGCGGGTCCGCCGTCCGCTCTCCCTCGCGCTCGGTCAGTCTAGGCGCACGTGCGCGGATATTCCGAGGTGCACCCCGGGAAACGTGAGCGTTGAGCGTAACCTGCCGGCCGTCGTTGACGTTACGTTACCGCGCTGCAGCAGGTGAGATGTGCCGGGTGCAGGATCGCGCCGTAGGGTCGCCCCGTGCTGAACGAACCGTCACTGTGTACCCGTCGCGAGGACGGGCGGAACCTTCCGGTGCTGGTCTGGCGAGCTGAGCGGCCGTTACTCAGCGCGAGTTCAGCGGCGCTCGGCGGCGGGCTGGGCGTACGGAGTTGGGTGATCAACGCGACCGTCCCGATGTCGTACGACCGGGACGACCCCATCGAACACCTGGCCGAACTGGCCGCGGGGTTCGGCCTCGACAGTTCTGGAGTGGGGCTGCTGACCGGGGTGGACGTCGCGGAGGTGGTGGCCCGAACCGACACCGGGGTACGGGTCTGGGCGACCGTCGGGCTCGGTGTTCCGATCTGGGCCGCCGCCCCACCCGAGTGCGCCCCGGCCGTGCCTGCCCCGGCCGTGCCTGCCCCGGCCGTGCCTGCCCCGGCCGTGCCCGGCGCGGACGGTCATCCGGTCGGCACCGTCAACATCGTGGTGTACGTGCCGGCCCGGCTCGGTCCCGCCGCCCTGATCAACGCCGTGGCGACCGCTACGGAGGCGAAGGCACAGGCCATCGCCGAACTGGGCGTGCCCGGTACCGGCACCCCGACCGACGCGGTCGCCGTCTGCTGCCCGACCGAGGGGCCCGAGGCGCCGTACGGTGGCCCCCGCTCCACCTGGGGCGCACCGCTGGCCCGGGCGGTGCACCGGGCGGTCCTGGCCGGTGGCGCCCGCCCGGTGCGGCCGTGGTCGCAGCGGTCAGCCGGTTGAGTGACCCCACCAGGAACCCGATCAGGTGTTGACGCTGAGCAGTGGCCGAATCGGCCTCGTCGGCAGGGCGCGGGCCCGGTAGTGTCTCGGGCGATGCGCGCCCACCCCAAAACATTCACATTCGCGACCCGACGTCGGCTTTGGTCGGCCGGCGCGTTGCTCGCCGTGCTGGTTGTCGCCGGTTGCGGCGCGGTCGACTCCGATGCGGTCAGGTCCGGCGGGGTCTGGCAGTCCGGCCCCGACGACGGTGCCCCCTCCGCCTCCCCGACCGAGGCAGCGGTGGTCTCCCTCAGCGCCACCGGCGACATTCTCCTGGGTAACGCCCCGGACCGGCTGCCCCCCAACGATGGCGAGGGTTTCTTCGACGAGGTGCGCCCGGAGCTCGATGCCGACCTGGTGATGGGCAACCTGGAGGAGCCGCTCACCGTCGACACCGGGACCGGCAAGTGCGGCGACTCCACCAACTGCTACCAGTTCCGGGCCCCACCGGAGTACGCGGCGCACCTGCGCGATGGCGGGTTCGACCTGCTCAACCTGGCCAACAACCACGGGAACGACTTCGGCCCGAAGGGCCTGGAGAACACCCGGCAGGCACTTGAACAGTACGAACTCGCGCACACCGGAGCACCCGATCAGATCACCCTCATCGACGTACGCGGCGTCCAGGTGGCGGTGGCGGGCTTCTCGTCGTACGCGTGGTCGAACCCGCTGACCGACATCCCGGCGGCGGAACAGGTCGTCACCAAGGCCGCCGCGCAGGCGGATCTGGTGGTGGTGCAGGTACACATGGGCGCGGAGGGGGCCGACAAGACCCAGGTCAAACCGGGCACCGAGCAGTACCTGGGGGAGAACCGGGGCGACCCGGTCCGGTTCGCCAGGGCCATGATTGACGCCGGCGCGGATCTGATCGTCGGGCACGGCCCGCACGTCCTGCGCGGCATGGAGTTCTACCAGGGTCGGCTGATCGCGTACAGCCTGGGCAACTTCGCCGGCGGCGGCAACACGTTCAACCGCAGCGGCAAGCTCGGCTGGGGCGGCGTGCTCAAGGTTTCGCTGCAGCCCGACGGCACCTGGGCCGGTGGGTCGTTCGCCTCGACTTACCTGAGCGAGTCGGGGCTGCCGGCAACGGACCCAGATAACCGGGGGTTGGGGCTGGTGCGCGAGCTCAGTGCCGCGGACTTCCCGGAGACCGGTGCGGTCTTCGATCACCTGGGACAGGTCAGCCCGCCGTAGCCGGGTTGGGGGTCGGCGGTCGGCTCCATCGCGCGGGTACGAATGGGGACCGCCGGCCGGCGACGTAGGCTGGCCGGCGTGACCATCAGCCTCAGGGAGACCGACCTCGGTCGGACCCGCCGCGCCCGGCGGATCGGGCGGGTGCTGGCCGACACCCACCCGGACGCGCACTGCGAACTCGACCACTCCAACCCGCTGGAGTTGGCGGTCGCGACGATCCTCTCCGCCCAGTGCACGGACAAGCGGGTCAACGAGGTCACCCCGAAGTTGTTCGCCCGCTACCCGCAGGCGGCCGACTACGCCGGCGCCGACCGGGCCGAGTTGGAGGAGCTGATCCGCTCCACCGGCTTCTACCGCAACAAGGCCGATTCCCTGATCCGGTTGGGCCAGGGGCTGGTCGAACGACACGACGGTCAGGTTCCCGGGAAGCTGACCGACCTGGTGTCCCTGGCCGGTATCGGCCGTAAGACGGCGAACGTCATTCTCGGCAACGCCTTCAACGTGCCGGGAATCACCGTCGACACGCACTTCAACCGACTCGTACGGGGGTGGGGGCTGACCACCGAGACCGACCCGGTCAAGATCGAGCACGCGATCGGGGCGCTCTATCCGAAGCGCGACTGGACGATGCTGTCGCACCGGATCATTTTCCACGGGCGCCGGGTCTGCCTGGCCCGAAAGCCGGCGTGCGGCGCCTGCACCCTGACGAAGCTCTGCCCGTCGTACGGGATCGGGCCGACCGATCCGGCGGTGGCCGCGCGGCTGCTCAAGGGCCCCCGGGCCCGAGAACTCGCGGTGGCCGCCGGCGTTGATCCGGAGCTGGTGCCGGCCCAGGACGGGGCGGTGGAGGCGCCGTGAGGAAGCGGCTCGTCGCCCTGCTCGTCCCGGCGTTGCTGGCGGTGGCCGGCTGCACCGACGCCGGGCCGGAGAACGCCCCCCGCACCCGGGACGAGGCGGCGCAGAGCCGGCCGTCCCCGTTCGCGGACTGCTCCGGTCTGACCACCGACCGGCCCAGCGCCCCGCCGGCCACCCCGACCGTCGCCGGCACGGCCTCCGCCACCCCGGCCGCCGCCGGCACGCCCCTGCCGGAGCTGACGCTGGCCTGCTTCACCGGTGGCGCCCCGGTCGATCTGCACCAGATCAGGGGCCCAGCCGTGATCAACCTCTGGGCCTCGTGGTGTGCCCCCTGCCGAGCCGAGCTGCCGGCGTTCCAGCGGCTCAGTGAGCGGGCCGAAGGGCAGCTTACGGTCGTTGGGGTGAACATGCGGGACACCCGCAGCGGCGCCCAGTCGATCGGCGAGGACTTCGGGGTCCGCTTCCCCAGCCTGATCGACCAGGGCGAGGCGCTGCAGCGGTCGTTGGGGCGCAAGGCCATTCCGATGACCGTCCTCGTTGATGCGAACAGCCGGATCCGGCACGTCGATGTCTCCGGGGCGCTCGACGACGCCCGCCTCGCCGAGCTGGTCCGGGTACACCTGGGCGTGGCGGTGCCGGAATGAGACGCCTGCCGCTCGCCCGCTGCCGGAGTACGGCGGTGGTGGGATGAGTCAGCCGCCATCCTGGCTCGACCCGCTGCTGACCCGGTTGGGCAGCGCCCGGACGGAGGACTTCACCCGGCTGGCCACCCCGAGCAGCGGCGGGCGGGAGAGCGCCGTGCTGGTGCTGCTCGGCGAGGACCCCGGCGCCGGGCCGGACGTGCTGGTCCTTCAGCGAGCCGCCACCCTGCGCAACCACGCGGGGCAGCCCGCCTTTCCCGGTGGTGCCGCCGACCCGGAGGACGCGGACGCCTCCGCGACCGCGCTCCGCGAGGCGAACGAGGAGGTTGATCTCGATCCGAGAACCGTCACCGTCCTCGCCGAACTGCCGAAGTTGTGGATTCCGGTCAGCGACTTCGTGGTGACCCCGGTGCTGGGCTGGTGGCACGCCCCCCACCCGGTGCACCCCCGGGAGCCGGCCGAGGTGGCGCACGTGGCCCGGATGCCGATCACCGAACTGGTTGACCCGGAGAATCGGCTGCGCGTACGCCACCCGAGCGGCTGGATCGGCCCGGCCTTCTCCGCCCGCGGCATGCTGGTGTGGGGCTTCACCGCAGCGGTGCTCTCCACCCTGCTCGACATGGGGGGCTGGGCCCGCCCATGGCGCCGGGAGCGGGTGCTGGACCTTCCCCCGGTGGCCGCCGACCCGGCGCCCTCCGCCGGGACTGATGAGGCGGACGAGAGCGCTCTGCGCTGACTCCCGTGACCTTGCGTAGCGGCAGCAGCGGCCCCGTGGGCCCGCGCCCCGTAGGCTGGACCCGTGTCCGTCGTGGATCTCGTACTGCTCCTGCTCATGCTCGTGTTTGCGATCAGTGGTTACCGCCAGGGCTTCGTCACCGGCGTGCTGTCGTTCTCCGGGTTCTTTCTCGGAGCGCTGGCCGGCCTACAGCTCGGCCCCCGGCTCGCACAGCAGTTCCTGGACAGCGGCACCCGGGTGCTGGTCTCCCTGGTGGCGATCTTTGGGCTGGCGGTGGTGGGGCAGGCGCTCGCCGGCTGGATCGGTACGCATCTGCGCCGCACCATCAGCAGTGACCTCGGGCGGCAGGCGGACGATATCGGCGGCGCCTTCGTCTCGCTCTTCGCCGTGCTCCTCGTCGCCTGGCTGGTCGCGGTCCCACTGGGCTCGTCGTCGCTGCCCTGGCTGGCCTCCGCGGTTCGCAACAGCGCGTTACTCACCGTGGTCGACCGGGTCCTGCCCGACCAGGCGCAGGAGCTCTCCACCGCGCTGCGGGAGACCGTCGACACCAACGGCTTCCCGGATGTCTTCGGTGGTCTGGCGCCCACCCGCGCCCGGCAGGTCGCCCCGCCCGACCCTGCCCTCGCCGGTTCACAGGTGGTCGCCAACAGTGAAAAGTCCGTGGTCAAGGTGCTCGGCTCCGCCCCGAGCTGCTCCCGCCGCCTGGAGGGCTCCGGCTTCGTCTACGCCGACGACCGAGTGATGACCAACGCGCACGTGGTTGCCGGAACCCGCTCCACCGTCGTCGAGCTCGGCGGCGAACGGTACAACGCTCAGGTGGTGGTGTACGACCCGGACCGGGATCTGGCAGTCCTGCACGTCCCGGGCCTGCCCGGCCCGTCGATGCGCTTCGCCGCCGGCAACGAGGTCAGCGGCGCGGACGCGATCGTGCTCGGCTTCCCGCTCGACGGCCCGTACAACGCACAGTCCGCCCGGGTCCGGGAGGTGGACGAGATCACCGGCCCGGACATCTACTCAAGCGGGAACGTGACCCGGGAGGTCTACACGATCCGGGCCCTGGTGCAGAGCGGGAACTCCGGCGGCCCGTTGGTCTCCACGAACGGCCTAGTACTCGGGGTGATCTTCGCGGCAGCGGCCGACGACCCGAACACCGGCTTCGCGGTGACCGCGGCCGAGGCCCACTCGGTCGCCCTGGCCGGAGCCGAACGTGTGCGCGGCGTCAGCACCGGTGAGTGCACCTGAGCGCGTCAACGACGCTGCGGTGGGGTAGCCCGCCAGACCGTGAAGACCGCGGCGGTCGCGGCCACCACGGCGGTACCCAGCAGCCACCCGGCAACCACGTCGCTGCTCCAGTGCACGCCCAGCGCCACCCGGCTGAACCCGGTCACCACGGCGAGGAGAAGCGCGGCTGCCCAGACCGCGTACCGCTTCGCGGAGCGGCCCGGTCGGGGTCGGAAGACCACCAGCAGCACGCCGGCGGCGAGCGCCGCGTTCAGCGCGTGCCCGGACGGAAAGGCGAGCCCGACCGCCTGGGCCAGCGGCTTCGGGAACTCCGGCCGGGGTCGCCCGACGAGCAACTTGAGCAGCGGGCTCAGCAGCCCGCCGACAGTCATGGTGACGACGACCCAGAGCGCCAGCTGTCGGGCCCGACGCCGGGCCAGCCAGCCAACCACCACCAGCGCGGCCAACCGTAGCGGCATCGGCGCGAAGACCTCGGTCCACACGTTCAGTGCCCTGGCCCATTCCGGATGCCGCAGGCCGTAGTCGACGAGCGCCTCGGTCACCGCCCGATCCAGCCGCCGTAACGGCGGCCAGGACGCCAGTACCAGCAGCGCGAGCAGGAACGGCACCAACACCAGGAACGCGGAGACAACGGCTAGGGTCAGCCGCAACCCCAGCCCGTTGTCGGGGTGCAGGCGGCGGTGGCGCCACGATGGCCGGGCGGCCGAGCCGGGGCCGGGCGCGCACATGGCCCCCGTCTACCCGGATCGCCAGCGGCCATTCCGGCGCGGCGGACCGGCCCGGCGCGGCGTCCCCACCGGCGGAACCGGCGGTGGTGGGAAGGAGCGAGCGCGCCGCCCACCCCCGGCGAACAGCGCGACCGGAAACGCCAGCCCGGACCACGGCCGTTCCGACGTGGAGTCGCCCCCGCCAGCTCCCATCGACCACGGCTTCCACGACGCCGACGGGACGGCCGGGAGGAATTCGAGCCCGGCGCCATCGGTAGCCGCGCCGGCTGTGGTCGGCGCCGGACCGAAGCCGACCACCCCCGGCGAGGACTGGTCGTCCAGCGGGTTGAGCCCGACCGGCTCCACCTCGGCGGTCAGCGCCGCGACCGGGTCGACCAGCCCGTACCCGAAGCTGTCGTCCCGTCCGGCGGGGCCGATGTCCGAAGCGGTGCGCAGCATTCGATTGATCACGTCGCCGGCGGGCATCTCTGGGTAGCGGGCGCGAATCAGCGCGGCGGTGGCCGAGACCAGTGGCGCGCCGAAGCTGGTGCCCTGAACCCGCCAGTACCCGTCCGGCGGCCGCGCGCCCACCAGACCGGTCGCGGGCGCGGTGAGCACCGTCTCCCGGCCGGTGATCGCGCCGGACCAGAGCTTCTCACCCTCCCGGTCCAGCCCGGAGACCGCGACCACCCCCGGCTCCCGGGCCGGGTACCAGACCGTGCTGGAGTTCGCGGCGGTCTCGTTGCCGGTGCAGGCGACGACCACCACGTCCCGGGCGAACGCGTAGTCCAGCGCGGCGGCCAGGGCCGGGCTGGTGTTGCTGCCACCGAGCGACAGATTGATCACCCGGGCGCCATTGTCAACCGCCCACCGTACACCGTTCGCCACGATCAACGCGTCGTCGTAACGGTTCTCCGCGTCCAGGACCCGTACCGGCAGGATCCGGGCGTCGGGCGCGAGGCCCACCACTCCGCTGCTGCCGTCGTGGCGACCCGCGATCAACCCGGCCACAGTCGTACCGTGGCCCACCGGATCCGGGTCGGCGGTGCGCGACGACCCGACCAGGTCGAGACCGGGTAGCACCCGTCCAGCCAGGTCCGGATGCGCGCCATCCACACCGGAGTCGATGACCGCCACCACCACCCCGGCCCCGGTCGAGTGGCGCCACGCCGTACTGGCGCGCAACATGTCCAGCTGCCACTGGTCGTCGCGAACCTGGTCGGCGGAGCTCCCGGTCAGCTCCACCAGGGCCCTGCTGGCCGAGTGGCCGGGGCCCACGGTGGCGACCTGCCCCGGGCTGGGGAGGGCGGTGCTGGCCGGCACGACGGCGGCGACCGGTACGACGAGGGCGACCGACGTCAGCGAGCGCAACACCCGCCCGGCGGCCCCCCGCCGGGTGGCGGACCTGTTACCACGCCGTACCCCGGTCACGTCCTTGATCCCTCGCGTTCGACCCATCTAGTCATAACGTTCGGAGATTACCGGCTCCCGCGGCCCCGATGGTGTACCCGGCGCCCTCGGTCCTGGCGGCGGCAGCTGGCGAGCCGAGGTCAGACGTGGCCGCCGGAGGCGACGAGTGCCACCGGCGACGACGGGCCGAAGCGCGCCGAGCCGGTCAACGCCGCCCCGGTGGTCTCGGTCGCCGGGTGGTTCAACCGGTACGAACAGGCCCGAGGGCCGCTCGGTTGAGCGCCCCCCGGGCCCGCCGGTGTGTCGGTGTGTCGGTCAGTGCGCGGAGTCGCCGTGCTCCGCGGCCTCCCGGCCGCGCCGGATCGACGCGACGATCTCCTCCTCGGCCTCCTGCCGGCCCACCCAGGTGGCGCCCTCGACGGACTTGCCGGGCTCGAGGTCCTTGTACACCTCGAAGAAGTGCTGGATCTCCAGGCGGTCGAACTCGCCGAGATGGTGGATGTCGCGGAGGTGCTCCTGACGCGGGTCCTCGTACGGGACGCAGAGAACCTTGTCGTCGCCACCCTTCTCGTCGGTCATCCGGAACATGCCAATGGTGCGGCACCGGATCAGGCAGCCCGGGAAGGTCGGCTCCGGGACCAGCACCAGGGCGTCCAGCGGGTCGCCGTCCTCGCCCAGGGTGCCCTCGATGAAGCCATAGTCGGCGGGGTACTGCGTGGAGGTGAAGAGGGTACGGTCCAGTCGGATCCGACCGGTCACGTGGTCAACCTCGTACTTGTTGCGGTGACCCTTCGGGATCTCAACCGTGACGTCGAAATCCATCTGCACGCTCCTCGTCTGCCCACGCTGGCAATGACCGGCGGTATCCGTCGCCGGACAGGCGGAACTCCCGCCTGACGGTCCGGTGGCCGCATAGTCTTCGGACCGAAGTAGTGTCACCCAAGCAGGTTCCGCGGGGCGAGGAGGGGGCCGTGGGGAGGGAAGATTCACACTACCGTCCGGAGCAGAGTGCTGGACGGGAGACCGGCGAATCTGCTCGCGGCGGCGCGGTCGGGCGGGTGCCGGTGCCTGATGCCCACCCTGATAAGCGGCCTCCCGTCGGGTCGCCGCCGGGAGCGCCGTCGGATGGACCAAGCCCGGCCGAACAGCCAGCGGTGGCTTCTGACAACGGCGGCGATGCCGCCGGTCCCTCGGCCCCCGGAGGATCCGATGAACCCGCTCCGCACCCGGGTGGCGCACCGCGCGAGCCCGCGGGCGACGGCGGCACTCACGTCCCCGTGCCGTCCGACTCGACCTCGACCGGTCGGCCCCGGCCCCGGCGTTGGCTGTTGCCGGCCGTGCTGGCCGCGGTGCTGCTCCTCGCGCTGGCCGCGGTCGGGGTCACCGTGACGCGGTCGGGCCCGGCGGCCCAGTGGCGCGCCGGCGACATCGTCGCGGAGCCGCCGCCGGCGGTGTTGGCCATGGCCGACGTGAACGCGCTCGAACCCGCCGCCGCCGGGGTGCGCGCCGCGCTCGACCCGCTGGTCAGCTCCGCCGCGTTGGGCGACCGGGTGAACGTCTCGGTCGCGGATGTCGCGACCGGGTCGGTTCTGTATGACCGGGGTGCTGCCGACGGCACCGTACCCGCCTCGGTGACCAAGCTGGTCACCGCCGCGACCGTGTTGACCGCGCGCGGCTCGGGGCACCGGATCCCCACCCGGGCTGTCGCCGGGGCTGCTCCTGGTGAGGTCGTGCTCATCGGCGGGGGTGACCCGACGCTTGCCGTGGACGGCACCGGCTTCTATCCGGGCGCGGCGCGCCTTGATGAGCTGGCCGCGCAGGTGAAGGCCGCGCTCGGCGACGTCACCCCGTCACGGGTCGTGGTCGACTCGTCGCTGTACTCCGGGCCGGTGCACGCGCCCGGCTGGGACGACGACATTCCCACCGGCGGGTACGGCTCAGCGATCACCGCGCTGATGACCGACGGCGCCCGCGGTGACCTGGAGCAGGCGAAGCGGGACCACGACAACGGCACCCACGCCGCCGAACGGGTGCCGGAGCCGGACCTGCACGCCGGCGAGGCGTTCGCCCGGCTGCTGGGCGTGTCGACGGACGCGGTCGAGCGGGGCCGGGCACCCGAGGCCGGAGCGGATGCGACGGCGGGTACGCCGGGTGGCGAGCTGGGCGTGGTGCAGTCGCTGCCGATGGTGCGACTGGTCGACATCATGATCGCTGACAGCGACAACGTGGTGGCCGAGGCGCTGGCCCGGCAGGTGGCCCTGGCCCGGGGGCAGCCGGCGTCGTTCTCCGGTGCGGGGGAGTCGATGGAGGCGGTGGCGGGGGAGCTGGGGCTGCCGGTTGACGCGCTCACGCTCGCCGACGGCAGCGGCCTGTCCCGTGCCAACCGGATCAGTCCGGCGCTGCTGACCGACCTGATGCGGCTCGCCGCCGACGGGAGCCGTCCGGAGCTGGCGACGCTCTTCGGCGGCCTGCCGGTCGCCGCCTGGTCGGGCACCCTCACCGACCGCTACACCGATGTCGCGGCGCAGGCCGGTGCCGGAATGGTCCGTGCCAAGACCGGCACGTTGACCGGAGTGCACGCGATCGCCGGCTTGGTGACCACCGCCGACGGGCGCCTGCTCACCTTCGCGGTGCTCACCGACCAGGCGCCCGGCGACGGGCTGACGGCGGCCCGGATGACGTTGGACCGGATCGCCGCGGCCCTCGCCGCCTGCGGCTGCCGCTGAGCTCAGCTTCTGCGCTCCGACGTGGAGGTGGGGGCGCGGTGGGGATTGGGGACCGGCCGGGACGGGTCGTGGCCCGGCCGGCGGACGGCCGCGCGGGTACGGTGGGCCCATGGCGCAGTTCGTGGACTGGGATCTGGCCGCAGCGACCGCGGGGACGCTCGGCAAGACGGGCCCGCGCGTCTCCTATGTCGAGGCCACGGAGGTGGTCGGTGAGCTGCGACGGCTGACCGACGAGGCGGCCGAGCACGTCGGCGACTTCACCGGGCTCCGATCGCAGGTGTCGCACCCGCCGGTGCAGGTGGTGGACCGGCGAGACTGGGCGGCGACCAACATCGCCGGTCTGCGCGAGGTCATTGGCCCCCTGGTCGGTCGCCTGGCAGGAGACAAACAGCCCGGTGTGTTGACCGAGGCGATCGGTTCGCGGATCACCGGCGTGCAGGCCGGCACGGTGCTGGCGTACCTCTCCGGCCGGGTCCTCGGCCAGTACGAGGTCTTCTCCGGCGAACCGGGCCAGCTACTGCTGATCGCGCCGAACATCGTAGAGGCGGAGCGGAAGCTGGCGGCCGATCCCCGCGACTTTCGGCTCTGGGTCTGTCTGCACGAGGTCACCCACCGCACCCAGTTCACCGCGGTGCCGTGGCTACGGGCGTACTTTCTCGGCGAGGTGCAGGCGTTCGTGGATGCCTCCAGCAGCGGCGCCGACCCCCTGGTCGAGCGGCTGCGTCGCGGCGTCGCCCTCCTCGCCGACGCGGTACGGGAGCCGACCGGTCGCACCAGCGTCCTGGACATCGTCCAGACCCCGGCGCAGAAGGCGGTGCTGGACCGGCTCACCGCGTTGATGACGTTGCTCGAGGGGCACGCCGAGTTCGTGATGGACGGCGTGGGGCCGCAGGTGATCCCGAGCGTGGAGCGGATCCGGGCGTCGTTCAACCGCCGTCGGGAGTCGGGCAACCCGGTGGAGAAGACGTTGCGTCGGCTGCTTGGGGTGGAGGTCAAGCTGCGCCAGTACGCCGAAGGGCGGCGGTTCGTGCACGGTGTTGTCGAACGGGTCGGCATGGCGGGCTTCAACCGGGTCTTCGCCTCACCGCTGACCCTGCCCCGGCTCGCCGAGCTCAGCGACCCGGACGCCTGGGTGGCCCGGGTGCACGGGCCCGCCGGTCCGCTTCCGGCCGGCGACTGACCCGACCCGTGGCCGCACTCGCCCCACCGGTCGCCGCGATCCGCCGGGCGATCCGGCACGCGCTGACCGAGCTACCCGGTCCGGGGCCGGTCCTGGTGGCCTGTTCCGGGGGAGCCGACTCGCTCGCACTCGCCGCCGCGACCGCCTTCGTGGCGCCCCGACTTGGGCGGTCCGCCGGTCTGGTCACCGTTGACCACGGCCTGCAGGAGGGCTCCGCGCGGCGGGCGGCGGCGGTGGCCGCCTGGGCCCGGGCGATCGGCCTCGCCCCTGTTGCGGCAGTCCGGGTTGACGTGTCCGGCCAGCCCGGTGGCCCGGAGGCCGCTGCCCGGGCAGCCCGCTACCGAGCGTTGACCGAGGTGGCCGATGGGCTTGGGGCGGCGGCGCTGCTGACCGGACACACCCGCGACGACCAGGCGGAGACGGTGCTGCTGGCGTTGGCGCGCGGTGCCGGCCCGCGCGGGCTGGCCGGGATGCCGGCTCGGCGGCGGCTCGGCGCGGCGCTGCTGCTGCGTCCGTTGCTGGAGGTGAGTCGGGAGCAGACCCGGGCGGCCTGTACGGCGTTGGGGCTCGAACCCTGGGTGGACCCGCACAACGCCGACCCGGCGTACGCCCGCGCTCGGGTGCGGGCCGAGGTGCTGCCGGTGCTGGTGCGGGCACTCGGGCCGGCGGTGCTGGACAACCTGGCCCGTACCGCCCGGCTGGTCGCCGTCGACACGGCGGCGCTGGACGAACAGGCCGGCATCGCGCTGGACGCGGTGCGGCACCCCGATGGCGGGCTCCGCGTGGCCGGGCTCGCGGAGCTGGCGCCGGCGATCCGGGGGCGGGTGTTGCATGCCTGGGCCCGGGAGTTGGGGGCTCGCCCCGCCGCCCTGTCACACCGGCACGTGGGCGCGTTGGAGGCCCTGGTCATCGACTGGCGTGGGCAGGGGGCGGCACACCTGCCGGGTGGGCTACGGGTGCTCCGCCGGGCGGGTCGGCTCGCCGCCGTCAACTCGGACGCGCAGGTGTGACCGGAGGAGGTCTTCCTGGTCAGTGGGGGGCGATCGGTCCCGTTTGCTGGTCTTTGCGGAGAAACCCGGCCTGGGTCGGATAAAAGGAGCGGCCCCGCCGACGGAGACCATCGTGCGTACGGCAGGCTAGGAGTCATGGCTGACGGCTCCTGGTACGACGCCGATATCGACCACGTGATCATTTCGGAGGCGCAGATCCGCGACAAGACCGCGGAGTTGGCCAAGCAGATATCGGCGGACTACGCCGACGTCGAGGACGGGCTGCTGCTCGTCTGCGTCCTCAAGGGCGCGGTGATGTTCATGGCCGACTTCGCCCGGGCGCTGGGCCGGCAGGGCCCCCCGGCGGAGCTGGAGTTCATGGCGATCTCCTCGTATGGGCAGGGCACCACCTCCTCCGGTGTGGTGCGGATCCTCAAGGACCTGGACCGGGACATCGCCGGCCGGCACGTGGTCGTGGTGGAGGACATCGTCGACTCCGGGCTGACCCTCTCCTGGCTCCTGCGCTATCTGGAGTCCCGCTCGGCGGCGAGCGTCGAGGTGGTCGCGCTGTTCCGCAAGCCGGAGGCGGTGAAGGTGCCGGTCGCGGTCAAGTACGTCGGCTTCGACATCCCGACCGAGTTCGTCGTCGGCTACGGGCTCGACTTCGGTGAGCGCTACCGGGAGTTGCCCTTCGTCGGCGTACTCCGACCCGAGGTCTATGCCCGGTAGGAGCGCTTGCTTCGACGCTCAGCGGACTCTCAGCCGGACGGACTAGGGTTGGGTCCGGTGGGGTGGAGGTAATCTCCAGGCCTGACCTCCGTAACCGCGAGACCGGGCGGTTGGGTGGCCGGGTGCGGAGCTCGCGTCCCGCTGGCGGGAACCGGTTCGCCCTACGCGTAAGTGCTGGGGCTGGCATGCTCGCATCCGGCACGAACGGTGTACCGTCGAGTGACCGTGGCGCGATGTGGTGCCCCGGGGTCAGACCGGCCCGCACGGCGGCTCAGCCGCCGCGCTGGCGGCGACACTATTCAGACGGTCCGGACGTCGATCAGGAGGATGCGAGCGTCTCGGCGCTCGACAATAGTATGGAACGTACGCGTTTCTTCCGCCGACCGTTGGTCTGGGTCCTCCTGGTCGGCCTCGGCGCCTTTTTGCTATACAACGTGGCCTTCAATGAGCCCGACTACCACCAGGTGGAAACCTCCGTTGCGCTGGAGCAGCTCGACAAGGGTGGCATTGAGGAGGCCGTCTTCGCCGACAAGGAGCAGACGCTCCAGCTGAAGCTGGCCGCGCCGGCCAAGTTCGGTGATACCACCACCGACCGGATCGAGGCGCAGTTCCCGTACGAGGTCGGCGACCAGATCTGGAACGACGTCCGCGACGCCGAGGCGAACGACCGCATCACCGGCACCGTCGACGCGGACGTCTCCCGCGACAGCGTCTGGATGACCCTGCTGATCAGCCTGCTTCCCATCCTGCTGCTGGTGGCCCTGCTGCTGTTCTTCATGTCGCAGATGCAGGGCGGCGGCTCCCGGGTGCTCAACTTCGGCAAGTCCAAGGCCAAGATGATCACCAAGGACACGCCGAAGACGACCTTCGCCGATGTGGCGGGCTCCGAGGAGGCCGTCGAGGAGCTGCACGAGATCAAGGACTTCCTGCAGAACCCGGCGAAGTACCAGGCGCTCGGCGCCAAGATCCCGAAGGGTGTGCTGCTCTTCGGCCCGCCCGGCACCGGTAAGACGCTGCTGGCCCGCGCGGTCGCCGGCGAGGCCGGGGTGCCCTTCTACTCCATCTCCGGCTCGGACTTCGTCGAGATGTTCGTCGGTGTCGGCGCCAGCCGGGTCCGGGACCTCTTCGAGCAGGCCAAGACGAACGCACCGGCGATCGTCTTCGTGGACGAGATCGACGCGGTCGGTCGGCACCGGGGTGCCGGAATGGGCGGCGGTCACGACGAGCGGGAGCAGACCCTGAACCAGCTCCTCGTCGAGATGGACGGCTTCGACACCAAGGGCGGCGTCATCCTGATCGCCGCCACCAACCGGCCGGACATCCTCGACCCGGCGCTGCTGCGGCCGGGCCGCTTCGACCGGCAGATCCCGGTGGACGCGCCGGACATGGAGGGCCGCAAGGCGATCCTGCGGGTGCACGCCAAGGGCAAGCCGTTCACCCCCGACGTTGATCTCGACGCGGTGGCGCGGCGTACCCCCGGCTTCAGCGGTGCCGACCTGGCCAACGTGATCAACGAGGCGGCGCTGCTCACCGCCCGCCGGGACAAGCGGGCGATCACCGACGAGTCGTTGGAAGAGTCCATCGACCGGGTGATCGCCGGCCCCCAGCGCCGTACCCGGGTGATGAGTGACAACGAAAAGAAGATCACGGCGTACCACGAGGGTGGGCACGCGCTGGTCGCCTGGGCGCTGCCGCACGCGGCTCCGGTGCACAAGGTGACGATCCTGTCCCGCGGCCGGTCCCTGGGGCACACCCTGGTCCTGCCGACCGAGGACAAGTACACCCAGACCCGGGCCGAGATGGTCGACACCCTGGCCTACGCGCTGGGTGGTCGGGCCGCCGAGGAGCTGGTGTTCCACGAGCCGACCACCGGCGCCGGTAACGACATCGAGAAGGCCACCCAGCTGGCCCGTGCGATGATCACCCAGTACGGGATGAGCTCCAAGCTCGGTGCGCTCAAGTACGGCAGCAGCGGTGACGAGCCGTTCCTCGGTCGCAACATGGGCAACGAGCGGGGCTACTCCGACGCCGTCGCCGCCGAGATCGACGCCGAGATGCGGGCCCTGATCGAACTGGCCCACGACGAGGCCTGGGAGATCCTGGTCGAGTACCGCGATGTCCTGGACAACATCGTGCTCGAGCTGATGGAGAAGGAGACCCTCTCGACGGCCGACATGGCCCGCATCTGCGACCGGGTGGCGAAGCGCCCGCCGATGGCTCCGTACAACGGGTTCGGCAAGCGTCAGCCCTCCACCGAGCCGCCGGTGCGCACGCCCGCCGAGAACGAGGCGCTCAAGGCGCAGGGCTCGGCCGACACCGCCTCCATCAGCGGCGCCGCCTCGAACAACTCGGACGGCTCGCACTGAACAGCGACGAGGCGGCCAACCCCGTGCAGGGGGACCAGGCGGCCAACCTCCCGCCGGGGTTGGCCGCCTCCGCCACCGAACCCGACGGCGACTTGGACCATGTCGCCGCTCGGCTGGTCAGCGGTCGGCTCGCCGGCCGTCCGGTCGAGGAGAGCGTTGACCTGATCCGGCTGGAGAAGGCGGTCCGCGAGATCCTGATCGCGGTCGGCGAAGACCCGGACCGCGACGGGCTCCAGCAGACCCCGGCCCGGGTCGCCCGGGCCTACGCCGAGTTGTTCGCCGGGCTCCGGGTCGACCCGGCGCAGGTGCTCAGCACCACCTTCGAGGCCAGCCACGACGAGCTGGTGCTGGTCCGGGACATCGATGTGATGAGTCTCTGCGAGCACCACCTACTGCCGTTTCGGGGCAGCGCGCACATCGGGTACGTCCCCGGCACGGACGGCCGGATCACCGGTCTGTCCAAGCTGGCCCGGCTGGTAGAGGTCTTCGCGCGTCGCCCCCAGGTGCAGGAGCGGCTCACCGCGCAGGTCGCCGACCTGCTGATGGCGCAGCTCCAGCCGCGTGGCGTGATCGTCGTCCTGGAGTGCGAACACATGTGCATGGCGATGCGCGGCATCCAGAAGTCGGGGGCCCGCACGATCACCTCCGCCGTACGCGGCAGCCTGCAGGCGGATGCGAGGACCCGCGCCGAGGCGATGGCCCTGATCAACTCGCGCTGACCTCGCCCGCCCGGCGGCTCACCAGCCACCCGGGACACCGCTACGCCTCCGCCGAACTCAGCCCAGCAGGGCGAGCAGGAGCACCGTACTGGCCAGAACCGCCGGGACCAGGCAGACCAACGCCCCGAGCCGGGGAGTGCGGTCCGGCTGCCCGCCCACGTCCGGCACGGCGAGGCGCCCCACCCACCACCAGCCCGCTGCGAACGCCGCCGCCGGCGTCGCCAGCCCGACGATCAGCGCGGCGGCGCTCACCGTGCTGGGGCCGGTGACGGCGAGCAGGACCAGCTGGACCAGCGGCATCAGCAGGGCCAGCGGGGCGTAGCAGAGCAGGTTACGGGCGACGACGGGCCAGCCGGCCAGGTTGACCAGCCCGCGGGCGGCCAGTGCGGCGTCCGCCGACTCCACCCGGTCGGCCGCCCCCCGCAGCGCGGCCAGCACCGGCGCCGGCCCACTCGCCATCGACCGGTTCGCCGCCGAGAGCTCCGGTGGCGTCGGCGCCAGCGAGATCGGCGGTACGCCGGCCTCGCGCAGCCGCGCCTCCTGCCCAGCCAGCCGAGCCCGGACCGTCGCCAGCTCCTCCCGGGCAGCCGCGACCGCGCGGGCCTGCTCGCCCGCGGCGGTGGCCGCACCGCGGCGTACCTCGTCGAGCTGCCGGGTCGCCGCGAGGTACTCGGCCCATGCCGCCTCGGCCGCCGCGGGCTCGTGGGTCGGCTCGGGAGCATGGTCCGGCTCGGACTCGTGGGTCGCCTCGGTCGGCGTGGGGTCGGGAAGCGGCTGATGGGCCGTACTCGGCGGAGGGACCGGCTGCGGTACGTGGATCGGCGGCGGCGGGGCAGCCGGGGGATGCTGCCGATCCGGGTCCCGATCCTGGATGGGTATCCGGCTCACGTCAGGACCGGATTCGTGGCGAACGGAACCAGGACGACGCCCTGCTCGCTGTGCCCATCCCAGAGCAGCGCCCGGTCCGGTCGAGGACGCCACTCCACCGGGCGGCCGAAGAGCGCCCCGAGCTGGACGCCCGGTATGTCCACGACGGCGACTGTGGCGAGCTTGGCCAACTCGTCTCCTGGTTCGAGTAGGGACGCGAACGCGGGTACGGTGCCCCACCGGCCGAGCAGGTGACGACCGGCTGGCGGCCCCTCCCGGAGCAGGGTGGCGAGCCGGTCCGGCGGCACCCGCCCGGCACCCGGCCCGTCCAGGTCGAAAACGACCAGGTAGGCCGGCTCGGCGGAGTCGAGGGCGGCCGGCAGATCAGCCGAATCCACCACCGCGACCGGGTGTTGGGTGGCCAACTCGGCGGCGAGTGCCGCGGCGAGTGGCCCCGTTTCATCCGCGGAAGGCACCACCACGAACCGGGCGGAACCTGGCCGGTGGTGGGCGGCGAGACCGCGGGCCGCGGTGACCAGCAGGCCAGCGGCCGCCGTACCGGTGCCGAGCACCGCCAGATTGCGCCCCGGGGCGGGGCCGAGCGGCACCGCCACCGTCGAGCGGGTCACATCCACCGCACGGCCCAGCAGCGCCACCGGCCCGGTTGCCCCGCCGGCCACCGCCGCCCGGTACCGGGGATCGTTGCGGAGCTGCGGCTGGGCATAACCGGCGAAGACGACTGGTGGGGCGCTCCGCTCCGGGCGGGCCTCCCAGAGCCGGTGCCGCAGGCCCGCCACCACCTCGCCGTGCTCCAGCGGATCGGGGAAGCGGACCACCCGTTCATGTCCCCGGATGGCGCCACGCGGCCCCCCGAGACCACCAGCGGTGTTGACCACCGCGCTCCCCACCGCCAGCCCGGCCGCCGAGTCGTTGGTCGAGGCCAACACCGCGCCCCCACCGGGAAGCGCCACCCGCACCGGGAACTGCCCGAGCAGCGGATCCCGGTCACTGCGCGCCCGAAGGCCCAGGTCCCCCTCCCCGGCCAGGAGCAGATGCACGCCGTACGACCGGCCGGTGCGCGCCACGGCCTCGAGCAGGGCCCGGGCCTCGGTGGCGATCCGGTCCCGGCCGGTGAGCAGTCGCGGTAGACCGTCCACCACGGCGACGATCCGCGGCAGCTCCCGGTGCTGCCGCAGCTCCTGGTAGCGCTGCCCGCCGGCTCGGGCGCCGGCCTCCGCGCGGCGGCGGACCTCGGTGGCCAGGAGGTCGAACAGATCCAGCACATACTCCCGGTCCGCGGTGATGGCGGCGGCACGGACCTGCGGAATCCAGGAGCGGTCGCGTTCGGTCTGGAGGAACTCGGCGAAGGACTCCCCGGCGCCGAGGTCGGCCAGGTAGACGACGAGCTCCTCGGGGCCGTAGCGGGCGGTCAGGCCGAGCAGAGCGGTGGCGAGGAACGTCGATCGGCTGGTTTCGGAACGGCCACTCACCAACCAGTGCGGCGTCAGCTCGGAGAAACCCAGGGAGACCGGCCGCCCCCCGGCGTCCCCCACCGTCGTCGCCATCCCATCGCGGGAACTCGCTGTCCACACCGGCTCGCCCGGCTCCGGAAGCAGCTCGGCCAGGGCCAGCCGCGAGCCCTCCTCCACCTGCTCGGCGAGGCGCCGGCAGACCTCGTCCACGAGGTTCGCCGGGGGATCCGGCTCGAGAAAGACCGGCGAGTTCAAGCCGCCCGACGGATCCGCCTCCGGCGTCCCGAAGTCCGTGCCGGGAGGGCCAGTGAGCAGCGCGTACGCACTGCGGATCGTCAGCGAGGCGGCGCGTGGCAGCGGAGCAGGGCCAGCCGGCCACCCCGCCACCACCAGGTGCAGCCCGCTCGCGCTGCCCTGTTCGGCGAGCGCGGCCAGACGGGTCAGGTCGGTGTGATCGGTGGACTCGGGCAGCGCGGCGATGACCAGGAGCAGGGTCCGGTCGTGCCGGCGCCGGCCGTCGGCGACCGGGGCCATCCACCGCTCTGCCTCCGCCAGCACCGTCCGCAGGCCGGCGAGGTCCGTAGCCGGGGGCGGCAGGAGGCCGGCATCGGCGAGCGCCGCGAACGGGGCCAGCGCGGTACCCGTACCGTCGACCGCCCGGACCAGCAGCGCCCCGGCCGGTGTGGCCGCCAGCAGTCGGAACAGGACGGCCCGGACCAGGCCCGCCGCCCGCGGATCTCCGGCGTCGGCGTCGATCGTCAGGTTCCCGGTGCCGATCAGCGGGACCAGTGCGGGGAAGCGCGCCTCGTCGAGGGGGGCGGCGGTGCCGACCCGGACGAAGCGCGGCGGCCCCTCCCCGGCGACGGTCTCCGCCGGCAGGGTCTCCAGCGCGGCTCCCGCCCAGCCGGGGGCGAGCTGACCGGCGGCGCTCCGCAGCCGGTCGGCGAGCTCGTACTGGCGGGCATGGTCGGCGGGAGAGGGGCGGATGTCGTCGAGGACGTCGGCGGCGGCGAGCGCGGTGGCGGCAGCCTGCCGGTGTAGGGCGGCGGCCCGGTTCGCCCGCCTCCTCGGACCCACCCGTCCACCCCCTTTTCGCGAGGTCGGCGACCCACCCCGCGCGAAGACCGTAGCGCAGGATGACCTGCTTCCGGCGGAGGCACCGCGGTGCTGCGCCGGTGTTGTTGCCGGTGTCACCGGTGGAGAGGAAGCCGTCACGATCCGCTTAATCTGGGCATTGGGTCTGCGAGCGGCAGCCGTTAGCCTCAGGGGGTGGAATCAGTGCAGCCCCCCGCCGGTTCCCAGGTGTCCCGCCTACCGGCGCAGCGGCCTCCCTCGGAGCAGCTGGCGGCCCCACCCTCGGCGCCCGCGCCAGGAGCGGGGGCCCCGGTCCCGCCGCCGCGGCGACGACTGCGCACCATCCTCACCGTGACCGCCGCCGTGCTGGCGGCGCTCGTGCTGGGCGGGATCGTCGGTGGCTACGTCCTCTACGCCCGGGCCACCACCCCCGACCGCAGCGCACCCGATGTGGTCGTGAGTAGCTATCTCGCGGCGTCTTTTGTCGACCAAGACGACACCCTCGCCGACCTGTTCCTCTGTGCCGAGGGCGCGTCTGTCGCGGAGCTGCAGGCGCTGCGCGAGGACCTGGCCGCGCGGGAGGCGCGCTTCGCGGTGCCCATCTCCGTCAGCTGGGGGAGCCTCGCGGTCCAACGGGACGGGGACGAGGCGGTCGTCGAGCTGGAGCTGGTGATCTCCGCCCATGTTGACGGCGTGGCCTACAGCGACCGACAGCCGTGGCGCTTCACCACCCGGCTGGGCGAGGACTGGCGGGTCTGTGCCGGCGCGCGGAGTGACTGACCCTACTCGATCCAGAGCAGGTGGACGGGGACCTCTAGCGTGGTCGGGGTCTGCCCGCCCCAGGCCCACCGGTACCACTCGACCTCGGGGGTGACCCGGACGCAGATGTCGCCCTCGGCGCTGGAGTAGGTCTCGGTGACCGCGCGTAGGTCCCGGTGCTCGACCGAGCCCACCACGTGCACGACCCGTCGGCCGGCGACGGCGTCGGCCTCGAAGACCGGCGTCGGCGCCCGATGGGTGGGCGCGTCCAGGGAGACCAGCCGGTCCGCCTCCGCGGGCGGTTGCTCCGATCGCAGCCCAACCGTCTCCACCCAGACTCGGTCGACCGGAACGAGGGGGGCGAAGACCTCGACCTGATCGGCCTCGGCGCGGTACCACTCGTGCTCGGCGATGACCGGCACGTAGGTGCGGCTGCCCTGCACCACGCGGTCGTCCGCGCGGAGGTCGCCGCGCCAGCCCAGCCCGGGTTGGCCGACCCGCACCCGACGCCCACGCAGCTCGACCCGACCGGAGGCCGGCAGCACCGCGATCGGTCGGGGCGGCAGCGGCGCCCAGTCCGGCTGCTCCAGGAAGGGGTCGGGGAGGGGGTCTGTCATCGCCGTAGGTGCCTCACTCCACGCTTCGCAGCGGCGCGCCCTGCTCCCGCATGAAGCGCACCGGGTCGATCGCGCCGTCGCTGCTCCGGTCGCCGTTGGTGTGCACCTCGAAGTGCAGGTGCGGGCCGGAGGAGTTGCCGCTGTTACCGATCTTCCCGATCTGCTCCCCGGCGCGCACCGTCTGACCCGCGCTGACCTCGGGTTTCTCCACCAGGTGGCAGTAGCGGGTGATGATCTTGTCGGGGTGTTCGATGTCGACGAACCAGCCGCAGCCGCCCTTGCCCGGCCAGCCGTCCACGTCGCAGCTCAGCTCCCCGGCCCGGTCCGGATCGCAGCGGGCGACCAGGACCCGCCCGCTGGCGGCGGCGCGGAGCGGGTAGCCCTTCGGCGCGGCGATATCCACCCCGTGGTGCGCCGGCCGATCCTGGGTGCGGAAGCCGGAGCCGACATCACCGGGGATCGGGGCGGTCCAGCCGGAGGCGGAGATCCGGCCATCCTCGGCGGCGTCGCAGGCGTGCCCGCCGTTGACCGGCACGGTCCGGGCCGCGCCGCCAGCCAGTGAGTTGACGATCTCTGACGCCAGCGCCTGATGCTTCGCGTAGGCGTCCGGGAAGGCGCTGACCTGCACGGCCTGCGCCGCCCGGGTCAGCGGCAGCTGCTGCCAACCGGGGACCTCCACCAGCTTCTCGTAGAACTTGCGGGCCGCGTACTCCGGCGTCATTCGCTCCTTGACCGAGCCCCAGCCCGCCCGCTGCTGGAACAGGCCCACCGAGTCGTGGTCCGAGCCGACGCCCTCGTTGGGGAGCTGCTCCGACCCGGGGACCGTGGGGTTGGCGAGATTACGCAGCCGGGACTCCTGCATGGCGGTCGCCACGGCGATCACCCAACCGCGGGGCGGCACCTGCAGCTCCTGCCCGACCTGGATGATCCTGGCGGCGTTGCGGAGCTGGAGCTCACCGTACTGCGACATCTGCGGCATCGCCCCGGTGACCTCGACCCGGAAGTCGTCGGTGCACTCCTGGTTGGTGAGCCGGAGCCGGTCATCGCCGCCGAGCTCGGTGAGGAAGAAGGCGCCAGCACCGCCGGCGCAGCAGAGCAGGGTCAGCGTTGCGGTGAGCGCGAAGGCCAGCGCCCCGACGCGCAGCGGACGGCGTTTCGGCTCGGCTGCGCTGCTCATTCCTGCTCCCAATCCACCGCGTCCACCCGCCACCGACCGTCCGGCGCCACCAGCTCCAGCCGGAGCCGCCCGGTGTTGAAGGGCACCCGTGCTTCGACGACCGCGTCCGACCGGGCCGTGACCGTCGTGGCGCCCGCCACCTCGCCGGTCGGGACATCGGCCGGGTCCACGTCGGCGAGCTGCTCGGCCAACGTTGGGGTGGTCAGGGGGCGCAGCTCGGCGTGCCAGCGCTCGGCGGTCATCCCGGGCTGCCCCCGCCAGGCGGTGACGAACTGGTCAGCGACCTGCTCCGGTGTCGCCTCCCCGGGCCGGGTCACCGGCGTGGGGGAGCGCGTGTTGAGCAGCCCGTCGTCGCCGGTCGTCGGGTGCACCGTGGTGATTGGCTGCTCCGGGCGGTTGCTGAGGCCGCTCCCCGGCTCCGCCGCCCCGACGACCAGCCGGGTGGTGCCGATGATGCCCACCACCACCACGGCGAGCGCCAGGGCAATCCCCACCCGGGACCGGAGCACCCGGGTGAGGAGCTGTTCGCCGGCCCGCCGCACCGCGATCACCGGGCCTCGGAGCGGACCCGGGGGGTGCTCCGTTCCGGCGCGGGTTTCGTCGCACCGGGTCGGTAGATGACGAAGGAGGGGCTCTCCCGCGGGCCCTCCGGCTCGGTCCAGCTGGCCGGCGTCCGCCGTTGCCGCGGTGCGGCAGTGGTGTGGTCCGGGGAACTGCGCTCCCCGGACGTCGGCGCCCCGTCCGGCCGCTCGCGGCGCTCCGGCCGGGCCCCACCCTCGGCCACGGGCGCCAGCTCCTCGTGCCGGGCCTCCGGCCGGAGCCTGCTCTGCGTCGCCACCACCGCGCCGCGGCGACCCGAGCTCGGCTCGCCGGCCCCGCGGGGCTCCGCGTCGAGGCGGGACGCCGTGCGCATGTCCCGGAAGAACCGGCGGTGCCAGGAGCCAGCCGAGCCGCCCGACTCGCCTCCACCCTTGCCGCCGAGTTGGGTGACCCGCCGGTAGGGGCGCAGCAGCAGCCAACCGACCACGCCGCAGAGCCAGACCAGCACCACCTGGAGCCAGCCGGGCAGGGTCGGCGTGCTCATGATGAGGTCCACGGCGAAGAGGTAGATCGCGGCGCCGGTGCCGAAGATGGCGATGTTGAAGACCGCCGCCACCACGGCGTTACCCAGCCGGCGCAGCCCGGCGCTCGCCGGCCGGAGCAGGCCGACGGTGCCGAGGATCGGCGCGGCGATCACCGCCCAGCGGAAGAGCAGGAAGCCGAGCAGCACCAGCACTGACGCGGTGAGATCAAACATCGCGAAGAGCAGCGCGGCGAGCACCGCGATGAAGCCGGCGCCGACCCGGTCCATGTCCCGGATCCCCTGCAGGTACTCGTACGCCTCCGGATCCTCCTGCTTGATCTGCTGGGCGACCCGCGCCCACTGCTGTTGCTTCAGCTTGACCGTCAGCTCCCGTGTCGAGGGGTTCGACCGGAGCCTCTCCACCTCATCCCAGGAGAAGGACTTCGCGTCGTAGAGCGCCGGCCCGTACTTCTGCGCGGTCTCACTGTCGGCCGAGCCCAGCACCCCGCGCAGCCAGTTGCGGTAGAGCATCGTTTCGGTGGCCGTGTCGCTCGCCCGCACCGCCGGCGGGCGCTTGTCGACACAGGCCTCCGGATTCGGGACCGGGCACTGGTCCGGCGGGGCGTCCCTGGTGGTTGGTCCGACCGCGTCGTGGACCACCCCCAGCGTGGTGACCAGGGTGCCGTCGGCGACGTTGGCGGACTTCACCGGCCAGGCGGCCAGCGCGGTCACCGCCACCATCACGAGCAGGGCCCAGCCGGCGGTCGTCATGGCGTTGCTCATGTCCGACTGGCGGGAACGCCAGAGCAGATAGAGCCCGACCACGCAGAGGGTGACGATCCCGAAGACGCTGAACACCTTCTGGTAGACCGCCGTGGTCGCCTGCTCCACCAGCGGATCAGCCCAGCCCCACATCGACCGCGGATCCCAGGCCCGCTCCCGCAGCGCGTTCGAGGCACCGATGATCGCGGTGGCGATCATGAATTCGCCGTTGGCGACCGTGTTGGTGAACTTGTAGTCCGGGTGCAGCACGGCGGTGGCGCAGCCGGTGTCGATGTCGTAGGTGGTGTAGCCGTATCCGGCGTAGCCGTAGTCGCTGTAGAACCCTTTCGGGCCGGGCTCCTTCGCGGAGTCCGGGCGGGCCGCGAACCAGCCGGCGAGGCCGGAGTCCGGCGCCGTCGGCGTCGGGGCGTTGCGGCAGGTGACCTCATCCTCGGCGACCTCGCCGAGCCGGGACACACAGGAGCGGAAGTCGGCCTGCCACTGCTCGACGGTGCAGGGGCTGGCTGGGGCCTGCGCGGACAGCTCCGGTGCCGCCGCCGCGCCGACCCCCGGCCAGCTGACCGTGGCCCCGGCGAGGACGCCGAGGGCCAGCAACAGCGCCACCGTCCGAGCCCGGGCCCCGGCCATCTCACGCCTCCAGCTCGGCTACGACGGGCAGTACGCCCGCTGCGGCAGCGACCGCCGCGGGTGTGGTGTCGAGGTGGTCGAGCAGCCCATCGACGTACGAGACGTCGACGCGGACCTTCTGCACCCGCCCGTCAACGTCGCGCATGACGAACTCGCGGTAGCCGAGACGGGCGGCTGAGGTGCTGTCGGCGGCGGAGAGGGAGGCGAGGGTGGCCTCGTACCCGTCGTTGACTGGGACCCGCAGCAGGCGCAGCGCCTCGGAGGCGATCTCCTCGTCCTCGGCGATCCGCCCGACGAAGACCGTGGAGACCAGGTTCTGTACGTCGAGGCCGAGGATGTCCTTCGGGTTCTGCGAGGCGACCAGCGCGGCCAGGTTCCACTTGCGGGAGTCCCGAGCGAGCCGCACCAGGAACGACCGCCCCGACCGCCAGCCCTCCATGAAGTGCGCCTCATCCAGCCCGACCAGCTTGCGCGACGACATCGAGCCGCCGTAGCAGCGGCGGACGGCGAGCCGGTGTGCGGTGTGCAGCATGGGCAGGGCGAGGGCCTCCTCCGCCGACCAGTACTCTCGTTCGATCTTGAGGTCGGGGAGGCGGAGGCCGGCCATCGTGATCACGGTGAGGGTGGCGTCCGGCCCGAGTAGCCCCTCCGGGGGGCGACCGAAGAAGAGCATGGCCAGCGGCATCTCGGCGGTGTCCAGCAGGAGGTTGGCCAGCTCCCGGCCGGCGTCGTCGTCGAGCTTGCCCAGGGTGGCGACCACATCGTCCAGGGTGGCTGTCTCCTCCGCCGGGACCTGGCGTACGGCGTGCCGGAAGAGCGTGGCGGTGGAGGCCTCCCGCGCGACCTGTGGCGGCACCAGCATCATGCAGATGTCCTGGACCAGCATCCGGCGCTCGGCCCGGGCGTTGGAGACGGCGATCTCGAACTCCCGCTCGCCCGCGTCACCGGCGTTGAACTCACTGCGTAGCGGCGTGGGGATCAGCGAGTACGGGGCGAGGGTGCCGGGCTCGGAACCGGTCAGGTTCAGTACCCGCGCGTACGGGGCCAGCTCCGGCATGGCGCAGAGCCGGGCGAGCGGGCCGGAGGGGTCGAGCAGCGTTACCTGCACCCCGCGGCGGGCGGCGAGGTAGCCGAGGGCACCGAGCAGGGTGGACTTGCCGCCGCCGGGCTCGGCCACGAAGACCCCGAGCCCCGAGCGTTCCCGGACCTCCATCGGGAAGTGCAGGTCGAGGAAGACCGGGCGACGGCAGGTGCCGGCGGTACGCCCGATCAGGTCGCCCCGGCGGTCGCCGACGGTCGAGGCGGCCTGCGGGAGCGCGGCGGCGAAGAGGTTGACCGGCATCCGGCGGACGTAGCCGGTGTTGGCGATCGGCTCCCCGGGGATGAACTCGCGGGCCAGCCAGTCCTGGTTCTTCGGGTGCTGGAGCGATACCCGCAGCTCTCGGGAGTAGAGCTGGATCAGCCGACGGGCGCGTTCCAGGCACTCCTCTCGGGTCCGACCGCCGACGGCGAGTCGGTGCCAGCCGTGCGCGCGGGCCGATTCGACCGGCAGCCCGGTGGTCATCTCGTCGCCGATGACCAGGGCCCGCTCCGCGAGGCGCTCCAATTCGGGTGGGGCGTCGATGCCGTGCTCGGCGTAGTCGAGCTGCTGGGAGCGGATCATCCGCAGCCGGTGCTCCAGGTTGCGGAAGGAGTCGCCGGAGCCGAGGATGTCGACCCGGCTGGACAGCTCCATCGGCCAGGGCAGCCGCTCGTGAAAGTGCAGCCAGGGCTCGTGTCGTTCGGGGATCTCCAGCGGCTCCATCCGGCCCACGGCGAGGACGGCGACGTGCCCCTCCTCCCCGGTCATCCGGTTGACCAGCTTGACCGTGGAACCGTACGGGGTGCGGTAGCGCTCCACCTGTTCGGTCAGGGCGAGTAGGTCGCCGCGTTCCCAGTGCCCGTTGGTGACCGGGGAGAGCCGTCCGGGTGGGGCCATGCAGAGCGCCACCGAGCGGTAGAGGAGCCACTCCAGTTCCGGTGTGGTGACCCGGCGTCCGCGCATTCCGAAGGCGCCCAGCACCTCGTCGAACTGCTCGACGGTGCGGCTGAGCTTGCGTCGTTCGCCCTCGGCGACGCCGCGACCGAAGCTGCGTCGTACCCGCTCCACCAGCGAGTCACCCAGGGAGCGTCGGGCGAAGGTCACCCCCAGGTACGTCTGCCCCTCGGCGTGGTTGACCGAGAGCAGGTGCCGTTGCGCGGCGACCAGATGATCTGCCCAGCTCGGTGTCCCCGGGACGTCGGGTAGCGGTGCCCGGGTGTGGGTGTCGATGGTGCGGGCCCATTCGTCGGCCGGGAAGGGGCGGGTGGTACGTCGCAGATGCAGGCGGAAGCCGGCCAGCCCGGCGTACTGCTCGGAGATCGCCGCGAGTAGCGCCTCCCGCTCGGCGTCGGGGCGGAAGGCCCAGCGCACCTCGGGTAGCCAGTACCAGGCGGTGACCGTGTTGGGGGTGAAGGTCAGGTGGCCGGCGATTTCGGTGATGGCCAGCTCCACCGACGGGTCCCGGTCCCTGAAATTGATCTTCGGTGGCCGGATTCGCGCCGGTTTGGTGGCGCGATCCCGCCGGTCGGTTTTGGTGGCGCGATCCCGCCGGCCGCCTTTGGTGGCGCGATCCCGCTGGTCGGTGGAGCGTTGATCGGACGGGGGTACCTCTCGGGCGTCCGGCTCCGACCGCTCGGCGAGGCGACGGCGGGGTGTCACCTCGGCTGGCCGCGGCGTCACCTCGGCTGCCGTTGGGGCCGCCTCCTCGGTCTCTGTCCGGGCGAGTCGCTCGCCGACCTGGTGCGGTACTCGGGTGGCGCGCCGGGCCGACCCGGCGGGCGACCGCTCCACCTCAGTCGGTGCGGCGGGAGCGGCCGGTGCGGCGAGTGGATCCGCGGCGACGAACTGCTGTGGGATGGTCGGCTGCGGCTGCGGCTGCGGCTGCGGCTGCGGCTGTTCGCGCGCCGCTGATCCGACCGACGTGGACCGGGCCGGGCGGGTCGCGCCGAACAGGTCGAGGAAGGGGGAGTCGATGTCGGTGCCGGCGGCCGGCGCCGGCTCGGTGGGCGTCCGCTGGTGTAGTGGGCGGGGCGCCGGGAAGACACCGACCCCACTGTGGCCCGGGGAGGTGGCCCGGGCCGGGTCGGGCCAGGCCTCATCGAGCTCCGCGACGTAGCCAACAGGCTGCGTCGCGTCACCTGGGGTCGCGGCCGGCTGCCCGGCCGGGGATCCCGGCGCGTAGTGGGAACTCATGCGACCGCCTCACCCGCGTCGTTGCACTGCCCGGTCATGCCAGTTCCTCTCGGATCCTGATCCGACTGCCGACCAGGCGGGGGTCGCGTTGCTCGGCGGCCGGCTCCCGGGTGCGTCGCCAGTCGGTCAGCGCGGTGTGGATCACCATGCGCGCGGGCCGGTCCGGGTCGACGTACCGGAAGACGAACGAGGTGGTCACGATCGCGAGGGCGATCTCCCACGCCGGGAAGAGCTCGACCTGCAGCGTGAACAACCAGTGGACGAACATGTAGAGGGGAACAAGCAGCATGAAGAGCCCGTACTGGGCGTACGGGAGGTGGACCGGGAGGGTGTAGCCGGGGGGGCCGAGGTAGACCAGACGAGCCCGGTAGATGTCGTCGTCGGTGCGCAGCCGCATGATCGTGCCCCGCGCCTATTCGAAGATCAGGGCGATCAGGTAGTCGCCGACGAAGAAGAGGGTGGCGGCCCCGGCGATGAAGGCCAGGCCGACGATCGCGATGGCTGAGCTCGTCAACACCTTGGAGATCTCGCCCCGGCTCGCGCGCCCGATGAAGATGACGCCCAGCACGGCCAGCAGGATCGGGGCGATCTTGCTGGCGAAGAAGGCGACGATGTTGTCGGTGGCGATGCCGGTGGGCGCGGGCTCGGCGAGCGGTGTCGAGCTCAGGGCGGTGAGAGCGTGGGCGGCGGACGACGCCGCCTCCGTCAGCTCGATGGCGATCACTGGAAACCTCCCCATTTCGCGGCCGGCGGCGCCGCGGCGGTGCAGTAGGCATGCCTGGCGGGAACGGTGCTCACGTTGCGGCTAGGCCGCCGCGGTCGTCGCCCACCACGAGCGGGTGGGTCCTGGGCGGATTTTCCCGCTTCGGCCCTCCCTCCAGGCTTCGCCATCTCGATGCTCGGCAATTCCCAAAGCGTACGGCCACCCACTGTCTGCGACAAGCCACGAAGAATGACCCCGATCCGACTCTGTCGTCCGACCCCACACCTGCACCGAACCGCATGTCAGCCCCCTCGGGCCGGGTGGCGCGGGAGCGCCAACGAGGACCGGTACGGTCTCCTTGTGACCGATCTGGTGCGGGCCGCGTCCCCGGTGGTGATGGGCATCCTGAACGTCACGCCGGACTCCTTCTCCGACGGCGGACGCTACGCCGATCTCGATGCCGCCATCGCACACGGCGTGCGGCTACGCGGCGACGGTGCCCACCTGGTGGACGTGGGCGGCGAGTCCACCCGACCCGGGGCGGATCGGGTGGCCGCCGAAACCGAGGCGGACCGGGTCCGGCCGGTGATCCGCGAGCTGGCCGCCGCCGGCGTGCCGGTCAGCATCGACACCACCCGGGCCCGGGTTGCCGAGCTGGCGCTCGCCGCCGGGGCGCAGGTGGTCAACGATGTCTCCGGTGGGCTCGCCGACCCGGACATGGCCCGGGTGGTCCGGGACGCCGGCTGCCCCTGGGTGCTCATGCACTGGCGTGGGCACTCCCGCGAGATGCGGGAGCTGGCGCGCTACGGCGACGTCGTCGCCGACGTCAAGGCCGAGCTGGCGCAGCGGGTCGAGGCGGCCCTCGCCGCCGGGGTGGCGGCCGACCGTATCGTCATCGACCCGGGGCTCGGCTTCGCCAAGACCGCCGCCCACAACTGGCAGCTGAGTGCCCGGCTGCCGGAGCTGCTGGCGCTCGGCTACCCGCTGCTCTTCGCCGCCAGCCGCAAGGCCCACCTGGGCGCGCTGCTCGCCGTTGACGGCGCGCCGCGGCCGACCGAGAGCCGGGAGGTCGCCACCGTCGCCACCAGCGTGCTCGCGGTCGCGGCCGGCGCCTGGGGAGTGCGGGTGCACGACGTCCGGGCCACCGCGGACGCGCTGGCCGTCTGGCGAGCCACGGGATCGCCCCGGCTGGCCGCCACCGGATCGTCCGGTCCGGCCGCCACCGGATCGTCCGGTCCGGCCACCACCGGCGGTGCCCGGGCCGAAGGAGAGCAGCGATGACCGACCGGATCGAGCTGACCGGCCTGCGGGTGCACGGCCGGCACGGGGTGTACGACTTCGAGCGGGAGCACGGGCAGGACTTCGTCGTGGACGCGCGGCTGGAGCTGGACCTCGCCCCGGCCGCCCGTTCGGACGAGGTGACCGACACCGTCCACTACGGCGAGTTGGCCGAGCGGCTGGCGACGGTGGTGGCCGGGGAGCCGGTCAACCTGATCGAGACCCTCGCCGACCGGCTGCTCACGGTCTGCCTGGCCGATGCCCGGGTCCGTACCGCCACGGTGACGGTGCACAAGCCGCAGGCCCCGATCTCGGGTAGCTTCACCGACGTGGCTGTCACCATGACCAGGTCCGCCTCGTGACCCGGGCCCTGCTCTCGCTCGGCAGTAACCTCGGCGATCGCGCCGACCACCTGCAGTCGGCGGTCACCGCGCTGGGTGAGTCCGTGCTCCTGGTCTCCGGCGTCTACGAGACTCCGCCCTGGGGCGACCGCGACCAGCCCGCGTATCTGAACGCCGTGGTGCTGGCCGTAGATCCCACAGCGGCGCCGGAGGACTGGCTGGCGCGGGCCCGGGCGGCCGAGCGTGCGGCCGGCCGGGAGCGCGATCCGGCCCGGCGTTTCGGGCCCCGCACCCTCGACGTCGACGTCATCGCGGTCTGGGCGCAGGACGGCACGCCGGTGCTCCGGGACGATCCCGAACTGACGCTGCCGCACCCCCGCGCCCACCTGCGCGCCTTCGTCCTGCGGCCCTGGCTCGACCTGCAACCGTACGGGCGGCTGCCGGGCCACGGCTGGCTGACCGACCTGCTGAACTCGGCGTCGGTCGGTGCGGACGCGTTGGAGCTGCGTCCCTGCCCCGAAGTGGGGCTAGAGTCAACGGCATGAGGCAACGGAGCCGGCGGGCATGATGCAGGCGAGGTCATCACCTCCGGACGGCGCGGGTCCCGGCCGGATGGGCCCTACCCGGATCTCCACACTGGTGGTCGCTGGCCTCGCCGCCGCCGGGGTGGCGTGGCTGCTGATCAGCTTTCTCTACTACGACTATCTCCCCGGCGACCTGCCCTGGCTGCCGGTGATCACCCTGGCCGGGCTCGCCGTGCTGGAGGCGTACGTCGCGGTGAACACCCGGGCCCGGATTGCGCGCCGGCCGGGGAAGGAGCCGGTGAACCCGCTGTTGGTTGCCCGCTTCGTGGTGCTGGCCAAGGCGTCCGCGCTGGTGGGCGCGATCTTCGCCGGCTTCTACGCGGGCCTGACCGGGTGGCTGTTCGTGGAGCGCACCGAGGCCGCGGCGAGCGACCGGAACGTGGCTGGGAGTAGCCTGCTCGCCGCCCTGGCACTGGTGGCCGCCGCGCTCTGGTTGGAGCGCTCCTGCCGGGTTCCCGAGCAGGAGGACGACCAGGACCGCGAGCCCGGCGACCGGGGAGGCCGCGCCGGCCAGCGCTGAGCATGGGCTTCCGCCGTGCTTCCCGCGCGGGTACGGTGCCTGCCACCGGAGCGTATCGGCCGCCCCGGACTGCTCCGCGCGTTTGGACCCGGGACGGACGGCCAGGTGGAGGGCGGCTGCATGGGGTACGACGAATCGGGGCGAGGAAGCTCGGAGACCTCCCCCCGCGCCAACACCGTCGTCCCCGACCCGGATCCGGACCAGGTTGAGTCCGGTGGGGACCGGCTCGGCGTGCACCTCGTCTGGGAACTCCTGCTCCTGGTGTGCGCGGTCGGGATCGGGTACCTGCTCTGGCGAGAAAACCCGGAGACGCTGCGGGGCGACGGCCTGCGGTCGCTGCTCGTTGCTGGAGCCGTCCTCGGGTTGTTGGCCCTCGCCGCCGGGCTGAGCCTGCGTACCGCGACGGTGAATCTGGCGATCGGTCCGGCGGCCGTCGCGGCGGCGCTGCACATGGCGGAGCAGGGGGACCGGGGTGCGGTGGCCGCCCTCGGCCCGGCGATCGCCGCCGGGGCGCTCGGCGGGCTGCTTTTGGCGTTCGTGGTGACGGTGCTGCACGTCCCCGCCTGGGCGGCCAGCCTCGCCGCTGGCGCGGCGCTGGTCGGGTACATCGAGCGGCGAGGTGACCCGGTCCTGCCGCAGGGTAGCTACGACCCGACGAGCGACGCGCTCTACCTGTTCGCCGGGTTCGCAGCGCTCGCCGTGCTCGGCGGGCTGTTCGGCGCGGTACGGCCGATCCGTCGGCTGATCGGCCGGTTTCGACCGGTTACCGATCCGGCCCGCCGGCAGGGGGCGCTGGGCCCGGTGGTGGCCGGCGGGGCGCTGGTCGCCTCCAGCGTCCTGGCCGTGCTGGCCGGCTCCCTACTGGGGACTCCCGCCGCTGGTCCGGTCGCGGTGGGGTCGGGGCTGGACTGGACCGTCCTGGCGGTGGGGACGGCGCTGCTCGGCGGCACCAGTGCCTTCGGCCGCCGAGGTGGCATCCTCGGCACCCTGCTCGCCGTTTCGTTGATCACGCTCGTCCGCACGGACCTGCAGGCGAGCGGCCTGGCGGCGAGTCGCTGGGCCGTCGGGGCGGTAGCGCTCGGGGTGGGGCTGGTGGTGACCCGGATGGTCGAGGCGTACGGGGGCGCGCGGGACGCCCGGGAGGCGGTTGCCGACAGCCCCGGCGCGGACGAGCAGCTGCATGCCGGTTGGAGCATGCCCCGTCCCGAGCCGCTCACGGACTGGGCCGCGACGCTGCCGCCTCCGCCCGCCGAGCGCCCAACCAATCAGTGGGATCTCCCGGACTGGGGGACCGGACGGCACTGGGACCCCAGCCGCCGCTGACCCCGCGTCTCGCAGGTCGGCGGGGAGCGTGCCGGCTAGGCTCAGCCGCATGACCGACACACCTTCGACCTTCCCCGCCGGCCGGTCGTTCGAGGAGTTGGACGCACTCTCCACCGAGGAGCTGCGCAAGCAGGCGTTCGCGGTGGCGCGGGAGCGCCGTGATGTGCGGTTTTTCTGGTCAGTTCTGCGGCACCTGCCGAATGCCGACGAGGCCGCTGCCCTGGATGGCGCGCCGAACTCGGTCGGTCCGACCATCGACGAGGCGGTGGCGTTGTGGCGGGAGCTGACCGGCCACGGCTACGAGGAGTTGGCGCCGGTGCTGCGGGCGGCCTTCATCGACTATCTGCGGAGGTAGCTGCCCCGTTGGGGGCGGGTGGCCGGCGCTGGTCGTCGGCGTGGCCCAGGCCGAGCAGGCGGGATCGGGTGAGGACCCCCACGGGTTGCTCCTGGTCGGTCACCACCACCCGGTCCGCCATGGTGGTCAACAGGACCCCCAGCGCGTCGTACGCCGACGACCCGAGTGGCACCGTGGGGAGCTCGGCGGAGATCGGGGTGGCGGATACCGGCTCGACCGTCTCTCGGGTGACCGGGGTGACGGCCAGGCGTCGGATACCCCGGTCGGCACCGACGAATTCCCGGACGAACGGGGTGGCCGGTGCGCCAAGCACGGCGGCCGGGGTGTCGAACTGCTCCAGGCGGCCACCCTCGGAGAGCACCGCGATCCGGTCGCCCAGCCGAACCGCCTCGTCGAGGTCGTGTGTCACCAGCACGATGGTCTTGCGAACCTCGGCCTGCAACCGCAGGAACTCCTCCTGGAGCCGGGTCCGGACGATCGGGTCGACCGCGGAGAAGGGCTCGTCCATCAGCAGGACCACCGGGTCCGCGGCGAGTGCCCTCGCCACGCCCACCCGCTGCCGCTGACCGCCGGAGAGCTCGTGCGGGTAGCGGGCGCCGAACTGGGCCGGGTCCAGGCCGACCAGCTCCAACAGCTCGGTGACCCGTTGCCGGCGACGTTCCCGGGGCCAGCCGAGTAGCTGCGGCACGGTGGCGACGTTCGTGTTGATGGTCTGGTGCGGGAAGAGGCCGACGTTCTGGATCACGTAGCCGATGCGGCGGCGCAGCCGTACCGGGTCCACCCGGGTGACGTCTTCCCCTCCGAGGAGGATTCGGCCGTCGGTCGGCTCGATCAGGCGGTTCACCATCCGGAGCACGGTCGACTTGCCGCAGCCGGAGGGGCCGATCAGCACCACGAGTTCGCCGGCGGCGATCTCCAGGGTCAGTTCGCGGACCGCCTCGGTGCCGTCCGGGTAGCGTTTGCCGATCTCGTCAAGGAAGATCGAGGCCGCACGTGCCTCGTTGGCAGCGGATCCCCGCGGGGTAACGTCCACACATGTCCTTCCGCCTGAGCTACCGGGCCGACCCGGGTAACCCGTGGTTCTCCTGGCAGTACGTGCGGGACAACTCTGACACGATCCTCGCCGCGCTGCGCGAGCACACCTCGCTTACCCTGCGGGCGGTGCTCATTGCGGTGTTGATCGCGGTGCCGCTGGCCGTGGCCGCGTACTGGTTCCGCGCGCTGGCCGGGCCCATCCTGGCGGTCACCGGTGTGCTCTACACCATCCCGTCGCTGGCGTTGTTTGCCTTTCTCGCGCCGTACCTGGGGATCGGGGTGGTGACCGTGCTCACCGTGGTGGTGCTCTACGCGCTGTTGGTGATCGTCCGCAACGCGCTGGCCGGTCTCACCCAGGTACCGCCCGAGGTGCGGGAGGCGGCGGAGGGCATGGGGTACGGCCGCTGGGGGCGGTTGTTCCGGATTGATCTGCCGCTGGCCCTGCCGGGCATCCTCACCGGGCTGCGGTTGGCGACGGTCTCGACGGTGGCGCTGGTCACCGTGGGGGTGGTCGTGGGGCAGGGCGGACTCGGTCAGTTGATCTTTGCCGGCTTCCAGAACAACTTCTATAAAGCACAGATCATGACCGGTACGCTGCTCTGCGTCCTGCTCGCCCTGGTGTTCGATCTCGCCCTGGCCGGTGCCGGGTGGCTGCTCACCCCCTGGCTGCGTCGCCGGAGCGCGGCATGACCGTGGCGACGGGGCCGATCGAGGCGGCGTTGGTCTGGCTCAACGACCCGCTGAACTGGACCAATCCGGGCGGCATCCTGGACCGGACCGGCGAACATCTCGCCATCTCCGCGGCGGCGGTGCTCCTGGGCTGCCTGGTCGCGTGGCCGATCGGGCTCTGGCTCGGGCACACCGGGCGCGGCGGCGGGTTGGTCGTGCTGGTAGCCAACCTGACGCTGGCCATGCCGACGCTGGCCCTGCTCACCATCCTGCCGTTGACCTTCCTGGGTTTTGGTCGGCCCCCGGTGGTGGTGGCGCTGGCGGTCTTCGCGATCCCACCGTTGCTGGCCAACGCGTACACCGGGGTGCGTGCGGTGGATCCGGAGGCGCGGGACGCGGCCCGGGGGATGGGCTTCTCCAGCTGGCAGTTACTGCGTCGGGTCGAGCTGCCGCTCGCCGTGCCGTACCTGGCGGCGGGTTTTCGCACCGCGGCGGTGCAGGTTGTGGCCACCGCCGCGCTGGCCTCCTTCGTCAACGGCGGCGGCTTGGGGCAGATCATCCGGGCCGGGTTCGGCCTGGACATCGCCGCCGGCGGCGGGCAGATCCTCGCCGGCGGGCTGCTGGTGGCGGGGCTCGCGATGCTGGTGGAGCTGGTGTTGGCGCTGGTTGAGCGGCTGGTCACCCCGCGACCGCTGCGCAGCCGCGGCCGGCGGGCGGGGCGGCGCGCGGCCGACGCGGTCAGCGGCGCCTGACTCCGGAACGGAGTCAGGCGCCGGCAGCGTGTCGGTGACGATCCGGTGACGAAGTATGACCGGAGTTTGTCGTACCCCGGCGCGAGGATGTTGGGTGGGAGCACGGGCATCGATCGCCCGTCGGACACGCGGCCGGCGCAGGAGCCGTGCCGGGACACGGAAGGCGGGCAGAGATGCACGCACGCACACGTTTGGGGATCGGCGCTGTCGGCGTCCTGACCACCGCCGGGCTCTTGACCGGCTGTGGCCAGGCCGGTTCGTCGGGCACGGACGCGCCCGAAACAGCGGCGACGGGGGCGGGCTGCGCCCCGGTGGCCGGCGACGAGCTGGTCGTGCTGACCGACGACAAGTCGCTGCAGAACAGCGACAACATCATCCCCGTGGTCAACGCCGACGCCGCGACCCCGCCGCTCATCGCCGCCCTGGATCAGGTCTCCGCCGCACTGGACACGCCGAAGCTGATCCAGCTCAACAAGGCCGTGAACGAGGACCGCAAGACGCCCGCAGTCGCGGCGGCCGAGTTCGCCAGCGCCCATGACCTCACCACCGGCATCGCGGCGGGGCCCGGCGGCACGATCAGGGTCGGAGCCGCCAACTTCAGCGAGAGCGAGACCCTCGCCGAGCTGTACAAGATCGTGCTGGTCGCCGCCGGCTACCAGGTCGAGGTGCAGCAGATCGGCAGCCGGGAACTCTACGAGCCCGCCCTGGAGAAGGGCGAGATCCAGGTCTTCCCCGAGTACGCGGCCACCCTGGCGGAGTTTCTCAACACCAAGGCGAACGGCGAGGGCGCCGAGCCGGTCTCCTCGCCGAACCTGGACGAGACGGTCGCCGCGCTGAAGGCGCTCAGCGCGGAGGCCAACCTGGCCCTCGGTGCGCCGGCCGCGGCCCAGAACCAGAACGCCTTCGCCGTCACGCGTGCCTTCGCCGACCAGCACGGTGTGCGGACGCTCTCCGAGCTGGCCGAGAAGTGTTCTGGCCAGGAGACCGTTCTGGCCGGTCCGCCGGAGTGCCCGCAGCGGCCGAAGTGCCAGGTCGGGCTGGTCGAGGTCTACGACTTCCGGGCCGGGTCGTTCAGCTCGCTCGATGCCGGCGGACCGCAGACGAAGAACGCGCTGCGGACCGGCGAGGTCAGCGTCGGTCTGGTGTTCTCCTCCGACGGAGCCCTCACCGCCGGCTAGCCCCGGAGTGGGCAGGGCGAGTTGCGCTGCCGTTCCCACGCGGGACAACTCTCGGTAGGCTGCACAGCCATGCCAGTCCCGGCCGTGACCGATGACCCGCGTAACCCCCGGTTGTCCACGGCACTGTTCCGGGCCGGTGTGGCGTGCGCTCCGGTGGCGGCGCTGCTGGTGCTCGTCGCCGACAGCAACGGCCCGCTACGGATCGCCGCCGTACTGGCCCTCCTGGCGGTGGTGCTGATCGGCCTCTCGATCGCGCTGCGCCCCGACGGCGGTGCCCGGGTCGGGGAGTTGCGGGGCGAGATCGAGCGGCTTCGCCATGAGCTGCACGGTGAGATCGTGGCTGCGGCCCAACGGGGCAATCAGGCACTCGACCAGACCCAGCGCACCCAGGAGGCGGTTGTGGCGCTGGGCCGCCGGCTTGACGCTGGTGCCGCCGCGCCGGCCGGGCCCGGCGGTGCGCAGCGGGTACGGGCCCCGGTTGACGCGCCGGCCGGGCGGGCAGCCGTTCCGGTCGCCGATCGCTGGGATGAGCACGAGGGCGACCGGAACCGCGCCGGTGAGTCCCAGCCTCCGGGTCACTTCCCGGGCGGCGGCCACTCCGCGGCCGGGGCGGCCGGGGCCTACGCGGCCTTCCGGCCGTCGACCGGAGAGCATGGGGCCGACGACCGCTTCGCTGGCCAGCCCACCGAGCGGGCCGCCGGCACCTATGGCGACACCGCCGGTGGCGCCGAGTCACCGGAGCCGGAGGGCCGGCACGCCGCCCCCCTGCGCGGCGTGGTGCGACATACCGAGACGGTGCACGTCACCCGGCACACCGTGGTCGATGGCGCCCGGAACCCCGCCGGCGACTACGACCGAGGATGGCCGTCCGGTCCGGACGCACCGTCGTGGGCCGAAGACCGGGAGCGCCGCCCCTGGCCTGGGGGCGAGGCCGGGACCCGGGACCGGGAGCGCCGCCCCTGGCCGGCCGCCCAGGATGAGGTCCGGATGGCTGGCGTCGACGGCTCCGCTGACCGGTCGTGGTCGGAGCGGGGCGGTTGGGCGCGTGACGCTCGGGGGCAGGGCGAGCCACCGGAGGCTGCCCGGGCTGGAGCGCAGTGGGATGACCAAGGCTGGGCCAACCAGCCCGACGGCCGGGGCTGGGACGGCGAGCGGTCTGACCGCGGCGGCGTTGACCAGCATGGCGGGGAGCTTGTGGCGGGCGGCGACGCGGAGGGCGAGTACTGGTCGCAGTTGCGGGCCGGAAACCGCTGGGCGGCCGTCCGCGAGGACGAGCGGGGGCGCGAGCTGCGGCTGGGCGAGCAGCGGGCGCAGGTGCGCACGGATCGGGGCGGTGCCGAATACCGGGTGGACCAGCGGTGGGCCGCGGTCCGTCGGGACGAGCCCGGCCGCGACCGGGCCGACGCCGGGCGGGGCGGGTGGTCCGAACCGGCGGGACGATCCGCGTTGCCCCCGTCGTCCGCCGAGTGGGGGCCACCCCGGCAACGGCCCCCCGAGCCACAGCACCAGCCGGAGCCGCAGCACCAGCCCGAGCCCCGGTGGCAGCCGGAGCCGCAGCGGCAGGCGGAGCCTCGGTGGCAGCCCGGGCCGCAGCGCCAGCCCGAGCCGGGTCAGTACGGCCGCGGGGACAACCGGTGGCGTTGACAGCTGCGGCAACGCCGAACGAGCGCAGCCGGCCCACTCACTTGTCGATGTCGCCGACCACGAAGAACATCGAGCCGAGGATGGCGACCAGGTCCGGCACCAGGCAACCGGGTAGGAGGGTGGCCAGCGCCTGCACGTTGGCGTACGACGCGGTGCGCAGCTTGAGCCGCCACGGCGTCTTCTCACCCCGGGACACCAGGTAGTACCCGTTGATGCCGAGCGGGTTCTCGGTCCAGGCGTAGGTGTGCCCCTCGGGCGCTTTGAGCACCTTCGGTAGCCGGGTGTTGATCGGGCCGGTGAGCCGGTCCACCCGGTCCAGGCACTGCTCGGCGAGGTCGAGCGAGACGTACACCTGGTCGAGCAGCACCTCGAAGCGGGAGTGGCAGTCACCGGCGGTGCGGGTCACCACCGGCACGTCGAGCTGGTCGTACGCGAGGTAGGGCTCGTCCCGGCGTAGGTCGAGGTCGAGGCCGGAGGCGCGGGCGACCGGTCCGGAGGCGCCGAACGCGGCGGCCTGGGCTGCCGGGAGCACCCCCACGCCGACGGTACGGGCCAGGAAGATCTCGTTGCGCCGGATCAGGTTGTCCAGGTCGGGCAGGCTCCGCCGGACCTCGCCGATGGCCGCCCGGGCCCGCCCGGTCCAGCCGGCCGGCACCTCCTCCTTGAGCCCACCGACCCGGTTGAACATGTAGTGGATCCGCCCGCCGGAGACCTCCTCGAGCACCGCCTGGAGGGTCTCCCGTTCCCGAAAGGCGTAGAACATCGGGGTGATCGCCCCGATCTCCAGCGGGTACGAGCCGAGGAACATCAGGTGGTTGAGGATCCGGTTCAGCTCGGCGAGCGCCATCCGGAGCCAGGTGGCCCGCTCCGGAACCTCCATCCCCAGCAACCGCTCCACGGCGAGCACCACGCCGAGTTCGTTGGCGAACGCGGAGAGCCAGTCGTGCCGGTTGGCCAGCACGATGATCTGCCGGTAGTCGCGGACCTCGAACAGCTTCTCCGCGCCCCGGTGCATGTAGCCGACGATTGGTTCGGCGCTCACCACCCGTTCGCCGTCGAGCACCAGCCGCAGCCGGAGTACGCCGTGCGTCGAGGGGTGCTGCGGACCGATGTTGAGCACCATGTCGGTGCCGAGTTGTTCCCCACCGGCGCCGGTGCCGACGGTCAGTTCGCGGAGATCGGCGTCCGTGGTCATGCCTGTCATGGTGCCACGAGCGGGTCGAGGGCGACGCCGGCCGGCTGGAGGAGCCACCAGTGCCCGCCGAGGCCCGCCGGGTCGATCAGCTCGGCCACCGCCGACGCCGCGGAGAGGGCCCGGAGGTATCCCGCGGGGTCGGTGCTGGCCCGCGCCAGCGGTGGACGGCGCCCGTCGGCACCGAGCGCCCGCAGGGCCGTCCGCTGTGCCACCAGGGTGTACGGGAGCTGCGCGACCCGCGCACCGGCGGCGGCGACCGAGTCCACCGCGAGGTGCGCGGTGACATCGCACGATCCGTCGGGTACCGGTCGGACCTGCCGCCCGTTCCGGTAGCCGGTCAGGGTACCGGCGGCCGGTCGGGTTCGCCGGAGGTGCCCGTAGTCCACGGTGACCGCCAGCCCTCGGTCGAGCCGCCCGACGGCGTCCGTCCAGGCGTCGTCGCGGGTTCGGCCGATCTCGGCGCGGATGCCCGGGTCGTCGGCGGCGGGCGGCGACCACCACCGGGCCAACCAGTCGGCGTCTTCCGGGCTGACTGGGCTGCCGTCCGTCTCCTCGCCGGTGGCGGGGTCGACCAGGAGGTACCGCCAGCCTGCCGGGGTGGCCACGGCCAGGTCCAGCGGGACGTTGTCGAGCCATTCGGTGGCCAGGAGGAGGCCGGTGACACCGGCGGGGATCTCGTGGGTCCAGGTGATCTCCGTGGGTAGGTCTGTGGGGCGCGGGGCCCGTTCGACGGCGGTGAGGCGTAGCCGGTGCGCGAGGGACGTGTCGTTGGACCCGGCGATGCTGGCGTGGAGGGTGCGCAGTAGCTCGCCCCGCCCCGCTCCGACATCGACCACCGCGAGTGGGTCTGGGTGGTCCAGGGCGGCGTCAACGGTGGCGATCAGCCGGTGCAGGGCCGCCGCGAACGCCGGGGAGGCGTGCACGCTGGTACGGAAGTGGTCGGCCGGGCCGGCACCGGAGACGAAGAAGCCGTCCGGCCCGTACAGCGCCTGCTCCATCGCGTCCCGCCAGCGGATCGACATCAGCTCCTCCTTCGGTCCAGCCGCCCGGTGGTGGAGCGGCCCCGCTCGTAGCCTTCGGTGGCGAGCGGGTCTGCCCGGGCCACCGGTGGTGAACGTTTTCACACCTCCCTGTCCCGGCTGCGGCGCCGCGACGCATACTTGCCAGCGACCGGTACCCCTCCGAGGACTGGATCATCGTTATGAGTGCTGCGCTGTCTCCGCGTCCCGTCGATCAGTCGGTTGATGCTCTCACCCCCCGTTCCCTGACCGTCGGCGTGATCGGTGTCGGCCGGGTCGGTGCTGTCCTGGCCGCCGCTCTCGCCGCTGCCGGCCACCGGGTGGTGGCCGCGACCGGCGGCTCTGCCGCCTCGCGTGCCCGGATGGCGCTGCTCCTGGCCGACGTGCCGCGGCGGCCGGCCGACTCGGTAGCCCGCGCTGCCACCGACCTCCTGCTGGTGGCGGTGCCGGATGACGCGCTCGCGGAGGTCGTCGCCGGCCTCGCCGAGACCGGGGCGTTGCGTCCGGGGCAGGTGGTCGCACACACCTCCGGCGCGCACGGCCTGGCGGTACTGGCGCCGGTCGTCGGGGCCGGTGCCAGCCCGCTTGCCCTGCACCCCGCGATGACCTTCACCGGTACGCCGGACGATCTCACCCGACTGCCCGGCATCTCGTACGGGTTGACCGCACCGGCGCAGCTGCGTCCGTTCGCCACCCGGCTCGTCGCCGACCTCGACGGCGTACCGGAGTGGGTCGCCGAGTCGGACCGAGCGCTCTACCACGCCGCCCTCGTGCACGGCGCCAATCACCTGATCACCCTCGTCAACGAGGCGGCCGACCGGCTGCGGGACGGCGGGGTGACCGAGCCGGAGCGGGTGCTCGCTCCGCTGTTGCGGGCCGCCTTGGACAACGCGTTGCGGCTCGGGGACGATGCGCTGACCGGACCCGTAGCCCGGGGCGACGCCGGCACCGTCGAGCGGCACCTGACCCAGCTCGCGGCGACCGCGCCGGAATCGGTGGGCCCCTACCTGGCGTTGGCTCGACGGACGGCGGACCGCGTGATCGCGGCCGGCCGGCTGCGTCCCACGGTGGCGCAGCCGGTGCTGGAGGTGTTGAGTGGGCGGGATCGGGAGGTGGCTGCGTGACCAAGCTGGTACACACCCGTGCCGACCTGGCGGCAGCGCGGGAGGCGCTGACCGGCACCGTGGGTGTCGTCATGACCATGGGCGCCCTGCACGCCGGGCACGAGACCCTGTTGCGGGTGGCCCAGGAGCAGGCCGACAACGTCGTGGTCACGATTTTTGTGAATCCGCTCCAGTTCGGGCCGGACGAGGACTTCGACCGGTATCCCCGCACCCTCGACGCGGATCTGGAGATCTGCCGCCGGGCTGGCGCCGCGGTCGTCTTCGCGCCGTTTGTGCCGGAGCTGTACCCGCAGGGCCAACCCCGGGTCTGGGTCAACCCGGGCCAGCTCGGCGAGGAGTTGGAGGGGCAGAGCCGGCCGGGCTTCTTCCACGGGGTGCTGACCGTGGTGCTGAAGCTGCTTCAGCTCACCCGGCCGGACCGGGCGTTCTTCGGTGAGAAGGACTACCAACAGCTGACCCTGATCCGCCGGATGGTGCGCGACCTGGAGGTGCCGGTGGAGATCATCGGCGTGTCGACGGTCCGGGAGCCGGACGGGTTGGCCCTGTCCAGCCGGAACCGCTACCTGTCACCCGAGGGGCGGACGGCTGCGCTGAGCCTGCCGGGGGCGTTGCGGGCGGGGGTGGCAGCCGCTGCCGGCGGTGCGGACGCGGGCGGGGTGCTGGCCGCCGCGCACGCCGCGTTCGACTCCGGTCCGCCCGGTGTCGAACTGGATTACCTGGTACTCACCGACCCGGAGCTGGAGCCGGGGCCGATTGCGGGTCCGGCGCGGCTGCTCGCCGCCGCCTGGGTCGGCGCCACCCGCCTGATCGACAACGTATCGGTCCAGCTCGATCCACGTTTCTGACCCATCTCCCGAGAGGCGCCCGATGCTGCGCACCATGCTCAAGTCGAAGATTCACCGGGCCACGGTCACCCAGGCCGACCTGCACTACGTCGGCTCGGTCACGGTGGACCAGGATCTGCTGGACGCCGCCGACCTGCTCCCGGGCGAGCAGGTGGCGATCGTGGACGTCACCAACGGCGCCCGGTTGGAGACCTATGTGATCCCGGGGCAGCGAGGCAGCGGCGTGATCGGTATCAACGGCGCCGCCGCCCACCTGGTCCACCCGGGTGACCTGGTCATCCTCATCGCCTACGGACAGCTGGAGGACGCGCAGGCGCGTACCTACCAGCCGCGGATCGTGCACGTCGATTCGAGCAACCGGATTGTGGACCTCACCGCGGACGCGGCCACGGCGGCGCCCGGGACGGCGGGGGCGCCGGTCCCCAACCCGTTGGCGGACTCGCTGGCCTGACCGAGTGGCGCGCCCGGCCACCGGAGCCACGCCACGAGGCTCTGTTACTCGCCGGGCATCTTTGGCTACCCTGGGTGGACTCGTCAGCAGACGGGGCGTCGACTCTGGGAGGCGGCGTGGGGCATCGGGTCGGGAAGGGTGCGCGGGCGGTCGGCGGTGTGCGGGCGTGGTGCGCGGCGACGGTGGTGGCGCTGCTGGCGGGTTGTGCCGGGCCGACCGACGGCGACCTGACCGACGACTGGGGGGCGCTGCCCGCGGCCGGTCCGTTCACTCCCGAAACGGGGGTGTGCCAGGTGGCCGACGCCACCACCCAGGTGACCCTGGCGGCGTACCAACCAGTGGAGTGCTCGGTCCCGCACCGGGTCGAGACCGTGCACGTGGGCACCTTCCCGACGGGGCAGTCTGGCCCACCGGCCGCCGGCTCGGCTGACCTGTGGGTCGCGTTCGTCGACTGTGACACCCGCACCAGCACGTACGTGGGGGCCGACTGGCGGACCGGGCGGCTGCGGCTCTGGGTGGCTGTCCCGTCCCCTTCGGGCTGGGCCGCTGGTTCCCGTTGGTACCGCTGCGACCTCACCGAGGTGACCACCGCAGAGGTGGACGCCGGGGTGGTGCTCCGCACCGGCAGTCTGCGCGGCGGGCTCGCCGCCGGGTCACCGTTGCGGCTCGGTTGCCAGCAGAGCGGTCCGGATCGGGGCGGTGGGGGGGTGGAGGCGCTGCGCCCCGTGGACTGCCGCAGCCGACACGACGCGGAGTTCGTCGGGGTGTGGCGGGCGCCAAAGCGCCCGTACCCCACCGCGGACGCGGACTGGGCGCCGCTCTACGCTGGCTGCCGCAGCGAGATCGCACGCTTCACCGAGGTGCCCGACGACCCGACGCTACGGCTGCGGGTCGATGTGGTGGTCCGTCCACCCAGCGCCGGCCGGTGGGAGGTCGGCGATCGAGGAGTCCGCTGCTACCTGTGGCTCAGCGACCGCCGGGTGACCGGGTCGCTGCGGAGCGCCGGTCCGGCGGGGTTGCCGGTCCGGAACCGGTGACGAGGAGCTTGCGGCACTCTCCTTCGGCCTCGTCGGCGTGCGGATCGGCCCGGTCGGGTACGGCGTTGCCCAAACCACTCGTCTCGCCCCCGCCGCCTCCCACGTGCGTTGTTCGGGTTGACTGTGGGGATGGACCTACCGACCGGTGACTGGCCGGCCCTGCCCCGTCTGCTGGCGGCGCCCGCGCCCGGGTGGGTGGAGACGACTGACGTGATCGTCGTCGGCTCTGGTGTCGCCGGGCTGACCGCCGCGCTCCACCTGCGGGAGGCGGGCCTGCACGTCACGGTGGTCTCCAAGGTTGACATCGAGGAGGGCTCGACGCGCTGGGCGCAGGGCGGCATCGCCGCGGTGCTCGATCCGCACGACACCCCCGCGGCCCACGCCTCGGACACCGAGATCGCCGGGGTTGGCCTCAGCGATCCGGCGGCGGTCCGGGTCCTCGTCGAGGAGGGGCCGACCCGGCTGCGGGAGTTGATGCGGATCGGCGCGGAGTTCGATCGCCACCCGGACGGCTCGCTCATGCTCACCCGGGAGGGCGGGCACCGAGCGGACCGGATCGTGCACGCGGGTGGCGACGCCACCGGTGCGGAGGTACAGCGGGCGCTACACGCTGCCGTACGCCGGGATCCTTGGATCCGGCTCGTCGAGCACGCCCTGGTGCTGGACCTGCTCCGGGCCGCCGGCGACGGTCCGGACGGGCTCGGCCCCGCCTGTGGGGTGACTCTGCATGTGTTGGGTGAGGGCAGCGAGGACGGCGTCGGGGCGATCCTGGGGCGCGCGGTGGTGCTCGCGACCGGGGGGATGGGGCAGGTCTTCGGGGTTACCACCAATCCCGCGGTCTCCACCGGCGACGGGGTGGCCCTCGCGCTGCGGGCCGGGGCCGCCGTCACCGATGTGGAGTTCGTCCAGTTCCATCCGACCGCGCTGATCGTCCCACCGTCCGCCCGGGTGGACGGGGCCCGGCACGCCCAGCAGCCGTTGGTCTCCGAGGCGCTGCGGGGCGAGGGCGCCCAGTTGGTGGACTCCGATGGCAGGCGGTTCATGGTCGGGCAGCACGAATTGGCGGAGTTGGCCCCCCGGGATGTCGTCGCGAAGGGCATCCACCGGGTGCTGCTGGCCACCGGCTCGGACCATGTCTACCTCGACGCCCGACACCTCGGCGGTGACTTTCTTGCCCGCCGTTTTCCCACCATTGTGGCGTCCTGCCTGGCCATCGGCGTCGATCCGGCGACCGACCTGATTCCGGTGGCCCCGGCGGCACACTACGCCTCCGGCGGCGTCCGTACCGACCTGTACGGCCGTACCTCCATTCCCGGCCTGTACGCCTGCGGTGAGGTCGCCTGCACCGGTGTGCACGGCGCGAACCGGCTGGCCAGCAACTCGCTGCTGGAGGGGTTGGTCTTCTCCCGCCGGATCGCCGAGGAACTGGCGACCGGCCTGCCGGAGCAGCTGCGCCCGGCCTCGACCGGTGCCTGGGTGGGGGGTGCGGGTCGGGTGCTTCCCGTCGCCGGCGTTCCCGACCTGCAACGGGCGATGACGCGGGGCGCGGGCGTGCTGCGGTCGGCGGCGACCCTGGCCGACACGGCGGCTGCCCTGGCTACGCTAAGCGACGCCGCGGGAGTTCCCCGCACCGCGGACTGGGAGGCGACGAACCTGCTGACGGTGGCGACCGTGCTGGTGGCGGCCGCCACCGCGCGGCAGGAGACCCGGGGTTGCCACTGGCGGGAGGACTTTCCGATGGCCGACGAGCGGTGGCGGGGCCACCTGGTCGGCACCATTGATCCACAGGGCCGGCTGCTGCGAAGGTGGCAGGGGTTCGGGGCCACCGAGCGTGGGGAGGACAGGTGACTGGAGAGACCGAGGGCTTGCTGCGGGCGGCCGGGCTGGACCCGGAGCGCGTACGGCGGGTGATCATCGACGCGCTCCTGGAGGACCTGGGGCCGGAGTTTCTCGACGTGACCAGCGTCGCCACAATCCCCGACAGCCAGGTTGACACGGCGGACCTGGTCGCGCGTGCCGACGGGGTGGTCGCCGGGTTGTCGGTGGCCGCGGCGGTGTTCGAGCTGGTGGGCGAGGTGACCGGAGCTGGCCGTACGGTGGCGGTGTCGCTCGTCGCCCAGGACGGGCAGCGGGTGGTCCGTGGCGATGTGCTGGCCACGGTGACCGGACCGACCCGGCTGCTGCTCACCGCCGAGCGCACCGCGCTGAACCTGCTTTCCCGGATGTCCGGCGTCGCCACCCACACCCGGGCCTGGGCCGACGCGTTGGCCGGCACGAAGGCGATGGTGTTGGACACCCGGAAGACCACCCCGGGCCTGCGGGCGCTGGAGAAGTACGCGGTCCGCGCCGGCGGCGGCACCAACAAGCGGATGGGCCTGCACGACGTGGCGATGGTGAAGGACAACCACAAGCTGGCGGCCGGTGGGGTGGCCGCGGCGTACCGGCGGGTCCGGGCGGCCTTCCCGGACGTGGGGGTGCAGGTGGAGGTGGACACCCTGGCCGAGGCGGTGGAGGCGGTGGCGGCGGGCGCCGACTTCCTGCTGGTCGACAACATGGGGGTGGAGCTGCTGCGCGAGGTGGTGCGGGCGGTCGGGGAGCGGGCCGAGTTGGAGGCGACCGGGGGGCTGACGCTGGCGGTGGCGGCCGAGGTGGCGGCGACCGGGGTGGACTTCCTGTCGGTCGGCGCGCTCACCCACTCGTCGTCGATTCTGGACGTCGCGCTGGACCTACGGACGGGGTGAGGGGGCCCGCGTTGGCTGTTGTCTAGGCTGTCGGTGTGCTGCTCTGCATCGACATCGGAAACACCAACACCGTGCTGGCGACCTTCGATGGCGACAAACTGGTGCACTCCTGGCGGATCAACACTGATCCGCGGTCTACCGCGGACGAGTTGGGGTTGATGTTCCGGGGTCTGCTCTCCGGTGCCGATGTGGAGATCAGTGGAGTGGCCGCCTGCTCGACGGTGCCCGCTGCGCTCCGGTCGGTGCGTACGATGCTGGACCGCTACTACGCCCACGTGCCGCACATGATCGTCGAGCCCGGGGTGCGGACCGGGGTGCAGCTCGCCATCGACAACCCCAAGGAGGTCGGCGCCGACCGGGTGGTCAACACGCTCGCGACGTACAACCTCTACGGCGGCCCGTCGATCGTCGTCGACTTCGGCACCACCACCAACTTCGACGTGATCAGCGGGCGGGGCGAGTTCCTGGGCGGGGCGTTCGCCCCCGGTATCGAGATCTCGTTTGACGCGCTCGCGGCCCGCGCCGCGCAGCTGCGCAAGGTCGAGGCCGCCCGGCCGCGTTCGGTGATCGGCAAGAACACGGTCGAATGTCTGCAGGCCGGCCTCTACTTCGGCTTCGCCGGGCAGGTGGATCGGATCGTTGAGCGGATGGTGGAGGAGCTGGGTACGGTCAAGGCGGTGATCGCCACCGGAGGGCTGGCCCCGTTGGTGATGCAGGAGTGCCGGACGATCACTCACCACGAGCCGATGATCACCCTGATCGGGCTCCGAATGGTCTACGACCGCAACGTTTGAGCCGGTACCTCCGAGCGGTACGGCCGGTCGTCAACCCGAGTAATTCCGGGTACTACGGTCGTAATCGGTCGTCATCGCCCCTCTGTCGCGGGAGTGGGCGTGGGTTCGGTCATGGCGGCCGGCTATCCGATGTCCCCCGCGAGAGCCCTTGAGTACGCTCGGGGGCTGACCCCGCCCGAATTCCCTGCCTGAGGAAGCGCGCCGTGATCGAGCAGAACGCCGTACCAGTTGACCCCGCCGACGATCTTCCGGAGCAGATGAAGGTCCGCCGGGAGAAGCGGGATCGGATGCTCGCCGAGGGGATCGAGCCGTATCCGCTCGGCTATCCGCGGACCAGCACGCTCGCCGAGATTCGCCAGAGCTACGCCGACCTGCCCACCGACACGGCCACCGGGGACCAGGTGTCGGTCACCGGCCGGGTGATCTTTGTGCGGAACACCGGCAAGCTCTGTTTCGCCACGCTCCGCGACGGCGACGGGACCGAGCTGCAGGCCATGCTCTCCCTGGACCGGGTCGGCGCGCAGCGGCTCGCGGACTGGAAGCAACTGGTGGACCTCGGTGACCTCGTCGGGGTGACCGGTGAGGTGATCACCAGCCGGCGGGGTGAGTTGTCGGTGCTGGCACAGGGGTGGGCGGTCACCGCGAAGGCTCTTCGTCCGCTGCCGGTGGCGCACAAGCCGCTCAGCGAGGAGGCCCGGGTCCGGCAGCGCTACGTCGACCTCATCGTTCGCCCGCAGGCCCGGCAGATGGTTCGTACCCGGGCGACCGCGGTGCGAAGCCTGCGGGAGTCCCTGCACGAGCGCGGTTTCCTTGAGGTGGAGACCCCGATGCTCCAGCTGCTGCACGGCGGTGCGGCCGCTCGCCCATTCGTGACCCACAGCAATGCTCTCAACACTGACCTCTATCTACGAATCGCTCCGGAACTATTTCTCAAGCGCGCGCTCGTTGGTGGCGTAGATCACGTCTTTGAGATCAACCGTAACTTCCGCAATGAGGGCGTTGACTCGTCGCACTCGCCGGAGTTCGCGATGCTCGAGGCTTACCAGGCGTATGGCGACTACGACACGATCGGTGAGTTGACCCGTCATCTGATCCAGCGGGCGGCGCTCGCGGTCGGCGGATCGACGGTGGTGACCCACGCGGACGGTCGCGAGTTCGACCTCGGCGGTGAGTGGCGTTCCGTGACGTTGTTCGGTTCCCTTTCCGAAGCGCTCGGAGAGGAGGTCACGGTACGCACGGAGCGGGCCCGCCTGGTCGAGTACGCCGACAAGGTGGACTTGGCGGTCGACCCGAAGTGGGGTCCGGGCAAGCTGGCCGAGGAACTGTTCGAGGAGTTGGTCGTCCCGGGTCTGCTGGCACCCACCTTCGTGCGGGACTATCCCGAGGAGACCAGCCCGTTGGTGCGGGCACACCGTAGCGAGCCGGGCCTGACCGAGAAGTGGGACCTCTACGTGCTCGGCTTCGAGCTGGGTACGGGCTACTCGGAGTTGGTGGATCCGGTGGTTCAGCGGGAACGCTTGGTGGCCCAGGCGCGGCTCGCGGCGCGGGGCGACGACGAGGCGATGCAGCTCGACGAGGACTTTCTCCGGGCCCTGGAGTACGGAATGCCACCGTCTGGTGGTATGGGAATGGGAATCGACCGGCTCCTCATGGCGCTGACCGGCCTGGGAATTCGGGAAACCATCCTCTTCCCGCTGGTCCGACCGGAGTGACGGGCGGGTCACCCGACTCGTAACCGGATCCTATTGACGCGCGGAGCGTCGTCCGGGTTATTGTGCTCTTGCGGGATTCGCAGAACCGCTGCACCCTGCTGGAAAGGAATGTGGGACGTGGCCAAGCAGATCATTCATAAGCTGGTCGATGACCTGGATGGCGGGGACGCTGACGAGACCGTCAAGTTCGCCCTCGACGGCGTTCAGTACGAGATCGACCTGTCGAGCGTCAACGCCGAGAAATTGCGGGAGGTATTCGCCGCGTACGTCGCCAACGGCACGAAGGTGGGCCGGGGTGGCGTGGTCGTGGGTGGCCGGGCTGCCCGAGGCCGGGGCGGTGCCACCGCCGATCGTGAGCAGAACAAGGCGATCCGGGCCTGGGCCAAGAAGGCCGGCAAGGAGATTTCCGACCGGGGTCGCATCCCGCAGGAGATCGTGGACGAGTACCACGCTCGCGCCGGCCACTGACCGGTATCTGGCGGACGCCGGCCCGGAGCACAGACTCCGGGCCGGCGTTGCTGTGTCTCGGCCCGGTGGCCGCCGGGGCGGGGTGACGCTACCGCTGGTGGCGCCGGCGGTGTCGTCGTGGCGGTGCGCCGGGTGGGCTGTTTCTGGGTCGGTGGCGGTTTCCGACGTGTCGTGGGGGCGATCCGGCGGCGGCCGAATTTCGCTCTGCGCGTAGCAGCGCTGCTACCGGAACACCTGCTGAGCGCGGACGGTTGGGCAAAACAGCGCGTATCCGGCGCCGCCGGGGGAGGCAGGACCCCAGCGGAGTCGGCGCGCGGCGATAGAGTTAAAAGGCACGGACGCCCGTCCCGGGCGTTCACGCAGCGGCCCCGCCACGATCTAGATCATCGAGGCGCACGGTATGTGAGGAGCACGAGGGCATGTTCGAGCGGTTCACCGACCGAGCGCGTCGGGTTGTTGTCCTGGCCCAGGAAGAGGCCCGGATGCTCAACCACAATTACATTGGTACTGAGCACATTCTGCTGGGCCTGATCCATGAGGGTGAGGGCGTGGCCGCCAAGGCGCTGGAGAGCCTGGGGATCTCTCTGGAGGGCGTGCGTCAGCAGGTCGAGGAGATCATCGGGCAGGGCCAGCAGGCGCCGAGTGGTCATATTCCGTTCACCCCGCGGGCCAAGAAGGTGCTGGAGCTCTCGCTGCGGGAGGCGCTGCAGCTCGGGCACAACTACATCGGCACCGAGCACATTCTGCTGGGCCTGATCCGTGAGGGTGAGGGCGTGGCGGCGCAGGTGCTGGTGAAGTTGGGGGCGGACCTGAACCGGGTCCGTCAGCAGGTGATCCAGCTGTTGTCGGGCTATCAGGGCAAGGAGCCGGCAGCGGCGGGGACGGCGCCGGGTGAGGCCGCTCCCTCGACGAGCCTGGTGTTGGACCAGTTCGGTCGCAATCTGACGCAGGCGGCCCGGGAGGGCAAGCTCGACCCGGTGATCGGTCGGGAAAAAGAGATCGAGCGGGTCATGCAGGTGCTGTCCCGGCGGACGAAGAACAATCCGGTGCTCATCGGTGAGCCGGGTGTGGGTAAGACCGCCGTGGTGGAGGGCCTGTCGCAGCGGATCGTCAAGGGCGAGGTGCCCGAGACGCTGAAGGACAAGCAGCTGTACACCCTTGACCTGGGTGCTCTGGTGGCGGGTTCACGGTACCGGGGTGACTTCGAGGAGCGGTTGAAGAAGGTCCTCAAGGAGATCCGCACCCGTGGTGACATCATCCTGTTCATTGACGAGATTCACACGCTGGTGGGTGCGGGTGCCGCCGAGGGTGCGATCGACGCGGCGAGCATTCTGAAGCCGATGCTGGCGCGGGGTGAGTTGCAGACCATCGGCGCGACGACGCTGGATGAGTACCGCAAACACCTGGAGAAGGATGCCGCGCTGGAGCGCCGGTTCCAGCCCATCCAGGTTGGTGAGCCGTCGTTGCCGCACACCATTGAGATCCTGAAGGGGCTGCGGGACCGCTACGAGGCGCACCACCGGGTGTCGATCACGGATGCGGCCCTGGTGGCGGCGGCGACCCTCGCCGACCGGTACATCTCGGATCGATTCCTGCCGGATAAGGCGATCGATCTGATTGATGAGGCGGGCGCGCGGATGCGGATCCGGCGGATGACCGCGCCGCCAGACCTGCGGGACTTCGATGAGCGGATCGCGCAGGTGCGTCGGGACAAGGAGTCCGCGATCGACGCGCAGGACTTCGAACGGGCCGCGCAGCTGCGGGACACCGAGAAGCAGCTGCTGGGTCAGAAGGCGCAGCGGGAGAAGGAGTGGAAGGCCGGCGACCTGGATGTCGTCACCGAGGTCGACGACGAGCAGATCGCCGAGGTGCTCGGTAACTGGACGGGTATCCCGGTCTACAAGCTGACCGAGGAGGAGACCTCCCGGCTGCTGCGGATGGAAGACGAGCTACACAAGCGGGTCATCGGCCAGGAGGACGCGGTCAAGGCGGTGTCGAAGGCGATCCGCCGCACCCGGGCCGGTCTGAAGGACCCGAAGCGTCCGTCCGGCTCGTTCATCTTCGCCGGCCCGTCCGGGGTCGGTAAGACCGAGCTGTCCAAGGCCCTCGCGGAGTTCCTCTTCGGCAGCGAGGACGCGTTGATCCAGCTGGACATGTCCGAGTTCCACGACCGGTACACGGTGTCCCGGCTCGTCGGCGCGCCTCCCGGCTACGTTGGCTACGACGAGGGCGGGCAGCTGACCGAGAAGGTCCGTCGGCGGCCGTTCAGCGTGGTCCTCTTCGACGAGATCGAGAAGGCCCACCCGGATGTGTTCAACACGCTGCTGCAGATCCTCGAGGACGGGCGGCTCACCGACGGTCAGGGCCGGATCGTGGACTTCAAGAACACGGTCATCATCCTGACGACCAACCTCGGTACCCGCGATGTCGCCAAGGCGGTCTCGCTGGGCTTCCAGGCCTCTGACGACTCCGACTCGAACTACGACCGGATGAAGCAGAAGGTCAACGACGAGCTCAAGCAGCACTTCCGGCCGGAGTTCCTCAACCGGATCGACGACACCATCGTCTTCCACCAGCTACGCCACCGGGAGATCCTCTCGATCGTCGATATCATGATCGGTCGGATCGAGACCCAGCTGCGCAACAAGGACATGGGGCTGGAGCTCACCGACAACGCCAAGCAGTACCTCGCTACGAAGGGCTTCGACCCCGTTCTCGGTGCCCGGCCGCTACGCCGTACGATCCAGCGCGACATCGAGGACAACCTCTCCGAGCGGATCCTGTTCAACGAGCTCAACCCCGGCCAGATCGTCATCGTTGACTGCGAAGGTGATCCGACCGATATCGATTCCTCCACCCTCACCTTCCGCGGCACCGACAAACCGGCCGAACTGCCGGACGCGGTCCCAGCCGACCTCGGTGGTGCCGCCACGGGGGCGGACGACGCGGCGTAGGCCGGCAGGTCCAACCGACGAGATCGGCCCGATGGCGATCGCCATCGGGCCGATCTCGTGCTCAGTGGACGAGGATCGGCGGTCCGTCCCCGGCCAGCCGGAAGGACACCTCGTTGACCTGCTCCACGAGGCCGTCGTTGACCAGGCCGGCCAACGCCCGAAACCGCTGGGCTTCGTCGGCCCACACCTGGTCCAGGCGCTGCCGGGGCACCGGGGCGGTTGCCTCCCGGAGCACGCCGAGCAGCAGCCCACGGACCTGGCGGTCGGTGCCCGCATACCGTTGCGGACGTCGGGTGGGGCCGGTCGGCGCCGGCTCCCCGGAGGCCCGCCAGGCGCAGATCGAGGCGACCGGGCAGCTCCCGCACCGCGGCGACCGGGCCGTGCAGACCACCGCCCCCAGCTCCATGAAGGCCGCACTGGCCAGCGCGGCGGCGTCCGGCTCCGCCGGCAGTAGCTCCTCGGCGGCGACCAGGTCGGCCGGGCGGGTGGCGGGGCCGGCGTCCGGTTCACCTGCGACCGCCCGAGAGATCACCCGCCGTACGTTGGTGTCCACGACCGGGTGCCGCTGCCCGTACGCGAACGCGGCCACGGCCCGCGCCGTGTACGTGCCAACTCCTGGTAGAGCCAGCAACTGCTCCAGCCGATTCGGCACCTGTCCGTCGTGCCGCTCCACGATCGCCACCGCGGCCTCACGCAGTCGGACCGCCCGTCGTGGATAGCCGAGCCGCCCCCACATCCGGATCGCCTCCGCTGGCGGCTCCGCCGCCAGGTCGGCCGGGGCGGGCCAGCGTGCCATCCAGTCTGTCCACGCGGGCAGCACTCGGGCGACCGGGGTCTGCTGGAGCATCACCTCACTGACGAGGATGGCCCAGGCGCCAACCTCGGGACGCCGCCAGGGCAGATCCCGGGCATGCTGCGTGTACCACCGGCTGACCCGGGTGGTGAAGGTCGCTTCAGTCATCGTCGGTCGATCATTTCACGCGCGGGACGCGCGTGCCCGCGGTGGCCAGCCCCGCTGACCAGTCCCGACGAGTGGGCAACCGGGCAGTATCTGGGTGGCGCTCTGGGCCTGGTCGGGGAGAATCCGGGGATGAGTGAGCTTGCCATCACCGTCATCGGCCGGGATCGACCCGGCATCGTGGCCGATGTCGCCGAAGTACTCGCCCGCCTCGGTGCGAACCTCACCGACAGCACGATGACCCGGCTCCGGGGGCATTTCGCGATGACGTTGATCTGCGTGGGCCCGGCCGCCGCCGAGGCCGAGGCCGCGCTGGCGCCGCTCGCCGCCGACGGTCAACTCCTGGCGACGGTACGCGCGGTGGTGCCCGACGCGGAGCAGACGTCGAGCGGCGCGCCGTATGTGCTGGCGGTGCATGGCGCTGATCGGATGGGCATCGTCGCCGCCATGACCCGGGTGCTCGCGGAGGCGGGCGGCAACGTCACGGACCTGAGTACCCGCCTCGCTGGCGCGCTCTACGTCGTCCTCGCCGAGGTCGACCTGCCGCCGGACGTGGCCGCGCAGGTGACGGCCCGGTTGGCGGCGACCGCCGCCGACCTCGGGGTGGAGGTAACCCTCCGGCCGGCCGACCCGGACCTGTTGTGAACCGCGAGGAGCGCGCCGGCCTCGGCGACTGGACGCTGGACGTGCTGGGCCCCCCGGGCCAGGTGCGACCGGTGGTGTCCGCCCCGGCGGCGGTGCTCAGCCGGGCCGGCGGCGAGGTGGATCCGACGGCGGAGCAGACGGTACGCCTCGCCGCCGATCTGGTCGCCACGATGCGCGTCGCTCCGGGCTGCGTCGGTCTGGCCGCCCCGCAGATCGGGGTCGGTGCCCGGGTCTTCGCGGTGGATGTCACCGGCCATCCGAAGGCCGGCATCGGGCACGGTGCGTTTGTGCTGTGCAACGCGGTCGTGGTGGAGGCCAGCCGATGGAAGGCTGGACGGGAGGGGTGCATGTCCGTGCCGGATCTGACCGGTGATGTCAAACGCGCCGGTCACCTGGTGGTCGAGGGGGCCCTGCCCGGGTCCGGAGCGACGGTTCGGTTGGTCACCAACGCGTTCGAGGCGCGGGCCCTGCAACACGAGATCGACCACTGTGCGGGTCTGCTGTTCCTGGACCGGGTTGCCGGTGCCCATGCTGTGTACCAGCGCAAGGTGTATCTGTGACCACGTTCGGTTTTCCCGCCCGCACCCTCGGCTGCCTGGATCGTCGTAAGTGGAGAAAAGCTTTCATCGGCTGGGCGGGCTCGGCGCGTCGCTGTCGGTTGCCGCGCGTGGCACCGCTACGGTAGAGCATCATGCGTCTGACGGTCGGCCCCTTGCCCCCCGCCGTTTACTGGCGGCGTCGCGCCGTTGTGCTCGGAGCGGTGTTTCTCTTCTTGGTTGTGGTTTTCTACTCCTCGTGGGGTAACTCGGACGAGTCAGCCAACAAGAATGCCAGCGGGCAGGGGCAGTCCTCCGGTGACTCCCCAGCCGCCTCCGAACCCCCGGTCGGGCCGGCGGACCCCCCGGACGACTCGGGCGACGCCGGTGGGGAGGAGCCGCCCAACTCCGAGTCGTCCGAGCCGTCCGAGGCGGCGGACCCGCCTCCGGCGCCCCCGAGTATCGATGACGGCGCCTGCACCGATGCCGATATCAGCGTGACCGCTGTGGCCCAGCCGGCGTCCGTGGGCAAGGGCGATGCCGTTGACCTGCAATTGAAGATCAAAAATGTTTCGGACCGGACCTGTAGCCGGGATGTCGGCGCGGACAAACAGGAGCTGTTCCTCAAGTCGGGGGCGGCGACGATCTGGTCCTCCGACAGCTGTGGCACCGGTGAGGGCTCGGACGTCCAGTCGTTCACCCCAAATTTTGAGCGGTCCTATCGGATCACCTGGAACGGCAACGACGACAGCCGCTGTCAGGGTGGGGTCGCCACCGGCCCGGAAGCGCCGCCCGGCACCTACCAGGTGTTCGCCCGGGTCGGCACGAAGCACAGCGAGCCCGTGGAGCTCAAGGTCACCGGCTGACGCAAGCCGTATCGCCGGCGGGGGTGGTCAGACGTAGCGTTCCAGGATCGAGGCCTCGGCGAGCCGGGAGAGTCCTTCTCGGACGCCCCTGGCCCGGGCGTCGCCGACGCCCTCGACGGCCTGCAGGTCCTCCACAGTTGCGCCGAGCAGCCGCTGAAGGCTGCCGAAGTGCCCCACCAGGCGGTCGACGATCGCCACCGGCAGCCGCGGTACCTTGGCCAGTAGCCGGAACCCGCGAGGGCTGAGCGCGGCGTCGAGTGCGTCGGCGGCGGCCGGGTAGCCGATCGCTCGGCTGACCGCGACCAGGTCGATCAACTCGGTCGCGGTCAGCAGGTCCAGCTCGACCAGAGCTTCGTCGAGGGTGCGGGACTTGCGGCCGGTGGGCAGGTAGTCCCGGATGACCAGGGTGCGGTCGGCGTCCACACCGGCCATCAGCTCGTCGAGTTGCAGCGCGAGGAGCCGGCCGTCGGTGCCCAGCTCCACCACGTATCCGGCGATCTCGTCGGCGATCCGACGGACCATCTCGAGTCGTTGGACGACGGCGACCGCGTCCCGGACGGTGACCAGGTCCTCTATCTCCAGGGCGGAGAGGGTGCCGGAGACCTCGTCCAGGCGCAGCTTGTACCGTTCGAGCGTGGCGAGTGCCTGGTTGGCCCGGGAGAGGATGGCGGCCGAGTCGTCCAGCACGTGTCGCTGGCCGTTGACGTAGAGGCTGATGATCCGCATGGACTGGCTCACCGAGATGACCGGGTAGCCGGTCTGACGGGCAACCCGCTCGGCGGTGCGGTGCCGGGTGCCGGACTCCTCGGTCGGGATCGCGGGATCGGGCATCAGATGCACCGCCGCCCGGACGATCCGGCTACCGTCGCTGGAGAGCACCACGGCGCCATCCATTTTGCACAGCTCGCGGACGCGGGTGGCGGAGAACTCCACGTCGAGCGGGAAGCCGCCGGTGCAGAGGCTCTCGACGACCCGGTCACAGCCCAGGACGATCAGGGCGCCGGTGCGTCCACGGAGGATTCGCTCCAGCCCATCCCGGAGGGCGGTGCCCGGTGCCATCAGGGCCAGGTTGGCGCGCAGTGGGTCACTGGCCGCGCCTCCGGTCACGTGCACGCTGATCGGACGGGCGGTCGAACCCACGGCACCGGTGCGGGCGTGCGGTGTCGCGCCGGCAGGCTTGGTGGTGTCGCGGTCGGTCGGCACGGGGACAGTCTACGGACTGCTCTGCGGTGGGTGCTGTCGCGGTTACTGTGATGTGTCGTGCTGCCTGAAATTCCCGATTCAACCGTTTAATGGCTTTTTATTGGGAAACTTTCAGTATAAAACGGGCTGAAGGTTATTCGGCAGATGCCCGCGCGACGGCTTGGAGCGCGGCCCGGACATCACTGACCTCGATCACCTGTAGCTGTTCGGCGCGGACACCGGTGCTCTCCGGACCGCAGCCCGGTGGTACGAGCGCGAGCCGGAAGCCGAGTCGGGCCGCCTCGGCCAGTCGGCGCGGCACCGCCCCCACCCGGCGTACCTCACCGGTGAGCCCGACCTCCCCGATCGCCACCAGGTGCGGGGTGATCGCGAGGTTGAGCCCGCCGGAGGCGACCGCCAGGGCGACCGCCAGGTCGGCGGCGGGCTCGACGACCCGGATGCCGCCAACAGTGGCCGCGAAGACCTCCCGATCGTGCAGGGTCAGCCGCTCGGTGCGGCGTTGGAGCACCGCCAGGACCATCGCGAGTCGGGCTGAGTCGAGCCCGGAGACCGTTCGTCGGGGCGAACCGGCCACCGTCGCCCCGATCAGCGCCTGCACCTCGGTGACCAGCGCACGTCGCCCCTCCATCGCCACCGTGACACAGGTGCCGGGGACCGGCTCCGAGTAGCGGGTGCGAAAGAGCCCGGACGGGTCGGCCAGGCTGCTGATGCCGCCCTCGTGCATCTCGAAGCAGCCGACCTCGTCGGCCGCGCCGAACCGGTTCTTCACCCCCCGCACCAACCGCAGGGACGAGTGTTTGTCCCCTTCGAAGTGCAGGACCACGTCAACCAGGTGCTCCAGCACCCGTGGACCGGCCACCTGGCCCTCCTTGGTGACGTGCCCCACCAGCAGCGTCGCGATGCCCCGCTCCTTGGCCACCGCCACCAGGGCCGCGGTGACCGCGCGGACCTGGGTCACCCCGCCGGGTACCCCTTCGCTGCCGGTGGTCGAGATCGTCTGCACCGAGTCCAGCACCAGCAGCCCCGGCTTGACCGCGTCCAGGTGCCCGAGCACCGCGGCGAGGTCGCTCTCGGCCGCCAGATAGAGCTGCTCGTGCAGGGTGCCCATCCGTTCGGCGCGCAACCGGACCTGGCTGACCGACTCCTCACCACTGACCACGAGCGATGGGTTGGCACCGCCGGCGGCCCACTGCTGCGCCACGTCGAGGAGCAGGGTCGACTTGCCGACCCCCGGCTCGCCGGCGAGCAACACGACCGCGCCCGGAACCAGGCCGCCGCCGAGTACCCGGTCAAGCTCGCTGACACCGGTTGGGCGGGCGCGCGCCGGCGCGGCGCTGATGGTGGCGATCGGCCGCGCCGGCTCGGCCGGCAGCCGGGAACTGACCACCCGGCCGGAGACCGTCGGGCCGGTCAGCGTGCACTCGACGACCGAGCCCCACTCGCCGCACTCCGGGCAGCGGCCGACCCACTTCGGCGGTTGGTGGCCGCAGGCGTCGCACTCGTAGGCGGGGCGGGGTGCGCGGGCGGCGCGGGCGCCGGTCGTGCCGGCGCGGCCGGAGCGGGAGGTGGTCATCCCAGGACGTTAACCGTCGCGTCGACGATCAGTGCCCGGCGCCACCCGGACCGCCGTGCCCGTCTTCCAGCTCCTCGAAGCCGGTGTGGCGCTCGATGATCGGCTCCGGGGGAGCGGCCGGGGTGAGCGGCACGGCGACCGGCGCCGCAGCCCGGATCGTGGTGCCACCGAAGTCGAAGGTCACGAAGATGGCCTCGCCGACGCGCAGCGGCTTGTCCAGCCCGATCAGCCGCAGCACCGTTGCCGCCTCCGAGTTGAGCTGTGCAAAACTCAGCGGCGGCACCACGATCTGGGCCGGCATGCCAGCGGGTGACGCAGTCTCGGTGGCCGTCGTTGCCGGGCTTTCCCCGACCGGGGCGTTGGGGTCGCTGCGGACGACGTTCTGGGCGCCCTCGGTGGTGACGGTCACCGTGACCTGGTTCGGTGAGTCGTTGTAGAGGACCACGTCCAGGTTCGCGTCGTCACCGGCCTGGTAGCCGTCTACCCCCGGGTAGGCGATCAGCAGGCTACGAACAGCGAAGTCGCCGCTCTTACTCGCGACGTTGACACCCTGAATCGACGGTACGGTTTCGGCGGTCTCGGCGACCTGACCGGCGCTGCATCCAGAGAGCAGTAGCCCGCTCGTCGCCAACCCGGCCAGTAGCAGGGCCGACCGGCGGGAACCCCTGATCGAGCGCGTCACGTCGGTCCTCCTCGTCATGATCGGGCCCGGTCGTACGCCGGACACGGTGGCCATGCCCGTGCAGACCGCGCTCCAGGGTAGTTGGGACTGATCCAGTTCCGCACGCCGACCCGGGGATGCCACCGCTGTGAGGGCGCTCAAATCAATGGTCCGCTGGTCAAAAGCAGAATTACATCGATGATGGCGATTGCTAAGACTGCTCGGAAGGCGGCCGTCGATCGGGTCGTGGCGCGATTGGTGACGCGCTCGCCGTACCAGAGTAGCGGTGGTATCAGGACGGCGGCGGCCGCCGTGGCGAGCCCGACCGGCGACGGTGGTCCGGGCGGCCCGAAGACCAGGGTGGCGGTCGCCGCGAGCAGGAGCCCGATGGCGGCGGTCCGGCTGCCGCCCGGGCCGAGCCGGTGGGGCAGCCCGCGGACGCCGGTGCGGGCGTCGTCGTCGAGGTCGGGCAGCACGTTCGCGAAGTGCGCGCCGGCGCCGAGTAGGGCCGCGGCGACGACCAGCCAGACCGGTGGCGCTCCAGCGCCCGGCAGCGCCAGCACGATGAAGGCCGGCAACGACCCGAAGGAGGCCGTGTAGGGCAGGACCGACAGCGGCGAGGACTTCAGCGGCCAGTTGTAGAGCAGCGCGGAGATCAGCCCGGCGGTGGCTACGGCCGCGGCGGCCCGGTTCGTCGTCAGCGCGAGCACCGGGGTGGCGAGCGTGGCCGCGGCGGCGGCAACGGCGGTCGTGCGTCGGCTGACCAGACCGGCGGCGACCGGCTTGTCAGGCCGCCCGACCACGGTGTCCCGCTTCGCGTCGAGCGCGTCGTTGGTCCACCCGACGGCGAGTTGACTGGCAGCCACGGTGAGCACCACGACGACCACCCCCGTCAGCCGGTGCCCGACACCCCAGGCGAGCAGGCCGGCCACGGTGGTGACCGCGGCTGCTGGCTCGGGATGACTCGCCCGGAGCAGGGCCGCCACCGACCGGTTGCGGGTCGCTCCCGAGCCACCGGCTGTGCGCCCGGCTCGGTCCGGCCGGGTCAGCACCCGCGCGACACGCCGTAGCACTGAGGAGGTCATGAGGGAAGTCTGGTCGTTACCGGGCAGTCGTGCCACGCTCGGTCCATGCCAGAGGCTGGCCGCACCCTGCCGCGCAATGATCCGCGCCAGTACGACGACCTGGCCGGGGAGTGGTGGCGGCCGGACGGCGCGTTCGCCATGTTGCACTGGCTGGCCGAGTCCCGGGCGGCGTTGGTGCCGGCGGCGTCGCGTCCCGGCGCCCTCCTGGTCGACCTCGGCTGTGGTGCCGGGCTGCTCGCCCCACACCTCGCCGGCAAGGGCTATCGACACGTCGGGGTCGACCTCACCGGTTCGGCGCTGCGCCAGGCCGCCGGGCACGGCGTGGCGGTGCTCAACGCCGACGCGACCGCCGTGCCGCTCACCTCCGGCTGCGCCGACGTGGTGGCCGCGGGCGAGCTGTTGGAGCACGTTCCCGACTGGCGAACGGTGGTGGCCGAGGCCTGCCGGCTACTCCGACCGGGCGGGCTACTCGTCCTCGACACGCTCAACGACACCGCGCTGAGCCGCCTGCTCGCCGTCCACATCGGCGAGCGGCTGCCCACGGTTCCGCGCGGGATCCACGACCCACGGTTGTTCGTGGACGCCCGCGCACTGGTCGCCGAATGTGCCCGGTACGGCGTCGACCTGCGGCTACGCGGGATTCGACCGCAGCTGATTCGGGTGCTCGGCTGGCTGGCCCGGCGGGCACGGGGTGCGGGCGGGGTGCCCCCACGCATCGTGCCGACCTGGTCAACTGCGGTGCTCTACCAGGGCTGGGGCCGGCGCGAGCGCGATCAGAAGCGGATGGACGGATCTGAGGAGGGAACGGTCGCATGACGCAGGCTGTGCAGGTGGCGCGCCGGTTGGCGCCGCGATTCGCCGCTCGGGCGGCCGACCACGACCGGGACGGCATCTTCCCGGTCGACGATTTCCGAGACCTCCGGGAGGCGGGCCTGTTCGGTCTGCTGGTGCCGCGGGAGCTTGGCGGCCTCGGCGCCGCCTTCGGGGAGTACGCGGCAGTCGCGACCGAGTTGGCCCGGGGAAACGGCGCGACCGCGCTGGTGTTCAACATGCATGCCTCGGTCACCGGCGCGCTGGGCGCGGTGACCGAGGAGTTGGCCGAGACGCTCGGCCTGCCAGACGAGGCGTTGGCGGCGCGGGACCGGCTGCTGCGGGCGGCGGCGGATGGCTCCTGGTACGCGGTGGCGATGAGCGAACGCGGGGCGGGGGCCCGGCTCTCGCAGCTCAGCACGGTGTACGAGCCGGTCGCCGGCGGCTGGCGGATCAAGGGGAGCAAGACCTTCTGCTCCGGTGCCGGCCACGCCGACGGCTATCTGGTGGCCGCCCGTAGCGCGGCTGACCCGTCGGTGGTCTCCCAGTTTCTCGTGCCGGCCGGGGACGGGCTGGCCGTCGAGGAGACCTGGGACTCGCTGGGCATGCGGTCCACCTCCTCCCACGACCTGCACCTGGAGGTGACGGTGCCGGCAGACCGGCTGCTTGGCGGGGTCGAGGGGCTGGCTCTGGTAGTGGCGCAGTTGATGCCGCACTGGCTGGTCGCGAGTTACGCCGCGGTGTACGTCGGGGTCGCGCGGGCCGCGATCGACGCCGCGGCCGAGCACCTGAACGCCCGTGAGCTCGGCGGTCTGCCGGCGGTCCGGGCCCGGCTCGGTCGCGCCGACGCGGCGGTGGCCGCGGCGGACCTGGTGGTGGCGGAGGCGGCCCGGCGGGTGGACGAGGCGCCGGGTGACGCCGAGACGAACCGTTGGGTCTGGCGGGCGAAGTTGCTGGCGGGCGCCACCGCGGCCGACGTGGCGGCCTCGGTGCTGGAGGCGGCCGGCACCGGGGCCACTCGGCGGGGGCATCCGTTGGAGCGGCTCTACCGGGATGCGCGTTGCGGTTCGCTGCACCCGGCCACCTCCGACGTCTGCGCGGACTGGCTCGGCATCGCCGTGCTCGGTGGCGACCCGGACCGCGACGGGTCGGCTCCTCGTTGGTGAAGGTGCTGGGAGATCAGAACGAAGGGTGGGCATCATGGCCGTGCCGGTGATCGCGGGGATCGGTACGGCGCATCCGCCGTCGGCCGAGCAGGGTGAGTTGTGGGAGGGCTTCTTCGCCCGGCACTACTCCGGAACCACCCGGGCGCTGGCCGAACGCATCTTCGCCAACTCGGGGGTGAATCGCCGGCAGGCCGCGGTCAATCCGGTGCTGGAGGATGTCTCCGACTGGTCGACCGAGCGGCGGATGCGGCGCTATCAGGTGGAGGCGCTGCCACTGGGCAAGGAGGCGGTTGGGCGGGCGCTCACCGCCGCCGGTCTGGCCGCCGGTGACGTCGGGCTCTTCGTGGTCTGTTCCTGCACCGGATACGCAACCCCGGGGCTGGACATTCTCCTCGCCCGGGATCTCGGCATGGCACCGGGCACGCAGCGGGTCTTCGTCGGTCACATGGGCTGTTATGCCGCGTTGCCGGGGCTGGGCGTGGCGAGCGACTTCGTGACCGCCCGAGACCAACCCGCCATGCTGCTCTGCGCGGAGCTGACCAGCCTGCACATTCAGCCCGCCACCGCCCGGGTGGACACCCAGCAGATCGTCTCGCACGCGCTCTTCTCCGACGCCGCGGTGGCCGCCGTGGTCGTGCCCGGTGGTCCCGGGTACGCGGTGCGGGCGGTCACCTCGGTGACCGACACCTCCACCGCCGATCACATGACCTGGGATGTCACCGACACCGGGTTCCGGATGGGGCTGTCGCCGAAGGTGCCGCAGGTGCTCTCGACGCAGGTACGGGCGCTGGTGGACGGCTTGCTCGCCCAGCATGACCTGCGGCGGTCGGAGGTGGACGGCTGGGCGGTGCACCCGGGCGGCCCCCGCATCCTCAACGTGGTGGAGCGGGAACTCGCCCTGCCGTCGTCCGCCCTGGCGGCGTCCCGGGAGACGTTGGCCGAGCGGGGCAACTGTTCGTCGCCGACGGTGCTGTTGGTGCTGGACCGACTACACCGATCGGTCGTGCCGGCGCGACGGGTGGTGATGTTGGCCTTCGGCCCGGGCCTGACCCTGTACGCGGGCCTCCTCGAACGGTCAGCTGGCGAGGCGGGCTAGCTCGGGTTCGTAGTCGGCGGTGGAGCGGAGCTCGGGGAGCACCTTCCGTACCGTCCCGGAGCGGTCCACGAGCAGCGCGCTGGCCACGCCGGCCCGGGGCGGCAGGCGAAGGAAAGCGCGTAACCCGTCGGCCGGGTCGTCGAGCGCGTGCAGGGCGGTCTCCGGAGCGGGGGGCGACTCGCGTACGGCGGGGGCGGGGTTGACGATGATCACGGTGACCCGGGGTGGCGCGACGGCGACGGTGTTGGCCACCTCGGCCGGGCAGGCGCACGCGTCGGTGAGGACGATCACGGCGGGCAGCAGGCCCCGCAGCGGCACCGGTTTACCGTTGTCCACCAGGTCGAACGCGGGCAGGGTTCGCCCGATCAGGTCCGCGGGGGTGGCCGGGGTTGACGCCGGTGGGGTGGGGGCGGGTTGGGCCCAGAGGGTCGCGTTCAGCCCGGCCAACACGGTGACCATGGCGATTAAAAGTGTCAGCAGCGCCGGCAGTATCGAACGAGATCGGGCCGGCCGGTTCAGTTCCCGGCGGAGCTGTTCGGCCTCGGCCGAGAGCTCTGCGGCGTTGTCCGGTACGACCACCCGGCCCCATTCGGGTGGCAGGTCTGGCAGTCCGGAGTCGTCGTCCGCGGCGGGCCTGCCCATCGAACCCCCTGGATTTTTGGCGAGCCTGAGGCGGGCTCTTGTTCAGCCTGCCGTACCGGGACCGCTCCCGCCAGGCATGGGCGAGCGCCCGGGTGCGGGCTACCATGAGTCGAGCGCATCGCCTTGGATCCGGGTTCCGCCCCTCAGCCGTGGTGGCATAGTGCCGTCACGGAGCGTGTTCAATACTTCGGTCTGACGGCCTGTCAAGCTGAAGAAATCCCTCTCACAGGGCCCCTGAGCTGCGCCAACGGTCAGGGCAGCGGTGAGACACCGGTGTCTGAGCGTGTTACCCTAGACACAGCGAAAGGGGTTTCGAACCTATGGTTTTCAGTGTCGGCGAGACCGTTGTTTACCCCCACCACGGGGCCGCACTCATCGAGGCAATCGAGACTCGGGTCATTAAGGGCGAGGAGAAGCAGTACCTCGTTCTCAGGGTCGCGCAGGGTGACCTCACGGTCCGGGTTCCTGCGGAGAATGCCGAGATCGTGGGTGTGCGCGAGGTGGTCGGCGAAGAGGGCCTCGGCAAGGTCTTCGACGTTCTCCGGGCTCCGCACACCGAGGAGCCGACCAACTGGTCACGGCGTTACAAGGCAAATCTTGAGAAGTTGGCCTCCGGTAATCCGCTGAAGGTGGCCGAGGTCGTTCGCGACCTGTGGCGGCGGGAGCGGGAGCGGGGGCTGTCCGCAGGCGAGAAGCGCATGCTCGCCAAGGCCCGCGACATTCTCGTCGGCGAGGTCGCACTGGCCGAAAAGAGCACCAAGGACGAGGCGGAGACGTTGCTCGACAAGGTGCTGACCGAAGCCTGATCCGCACCTGATCGTCGTACCCGATCTGCCATGAGTAAATCACCGAGGACCGCGACGTGACCGCGCAGCTCGATCCGCGCGGTGACGTCGCGGTCCTCGTGCCTGCGGCCGGTGCCGGCGTACGACTGGGCCCTGGCCGGCCGAAGGCGCTTCGGCTGCTCGGTGGGGAGCCGCTACTGGTGCACGCGGTCCGCCGGCTCGCCGCCGCCGCATCGGTGCACACCGTGGTGGTGGCCGCTCCGGCGCCCGATCTCGTCGCGGTCCGCGAACTGTTGGCCCCGGTGGCGCCGGTCACCGTGGTGTCGGGCGGAGCGCAACGGCAGGCCTCGGTCGCTGCCGCGCTCGCCGCGGTCCCTGCCGGCCCGGAGATCGTGCTGGTGCACGACGCGGCCCGAGCGCTCACCCCGCCCGGGCTGGTCGAGTCGGTCGCCGCGGCGGTCCGCTCCGGTCACGACGCGGTGATCCCGGTGCTGCCGGTGGTCGACACCATCAAAGAGGTCGGCGTCAGCGAGGAGGTCCTCGGCACGGTCGATCGCTCCGCGCTGCGGGCGGTGCAGACGCCGCAGGGGTTCCGGCGGGCGGTGCTGACCACCGCGCACGCCGCCGCCACCGACCCGCTCACCGACGATGCCGGCCTGGTCGAGAAGCTCGGGGTGCCGGTGGTCTGCGTACCCGGCTCCGAATACGCCCTGAAGGTCACCCGCCCGTTCGACCTGGCGTTGGCCGAGCACCTGCTGGCGACTGACCGCTGACACGTACCCTCGGATGGTGATCGTTCCGCGGGTTGCCATCGGCGTTGACATGCACGCTTTCGAATCCGGCCGGCCTTGTTGGGTCGCCGGCCTGCACTGGCCCGGGCAGGACGGCCTGGCCGGGCATTCGGATGCGGATGTCGCCGCCCACGCCGCGTGCAACGCGTTGCTCTCCGCCGCCGACCTGGGCGATCTCGGCGCCAACTTCGGGGTGGGGCAGCCGGAGTGGTCCGGTGCCTCCGGTGCGGCCCTGCTCGGCGAGAGCGCCCGCCGGGTGCGCGCGGCCGGCTACACGATCGGCAACGTTTCGGTGCAGGTGATCGGGAACCGCCCCAAGATCGGGCCGCGTCGGGCCGAGGCGCAGCAGGTGCTCTCGGCGGCGGTGGGCGCCCCGGTGAGTGTCTCCGCCGCCACCACCGACGGGCTCGGCTTTCCCGGCCGGGACGAGGGTCTGACCGGCATCGCGGTGGCCTTGGTTTACGCAGCCCCGGCCGCTTAGGCTCGCAGCGATGTCCAGCGAACCCACCTCTGACCGCTCCGCCGCCGACGGGTACCTGCAGCGGGCCCAGCTCCTCGCCGAGCTCGGCCGCTACGACGAGGCCATCACCGAGTTGGGGTTCGCCCTAGCCCTTGATCCCGCCCACGCGGCGGTGTCGACCGAGCTCTCCCGGGTGCAGCTCGCGGCGGGGCGGCCCGCCGACGCGCTCACCGCCGCCGACAACGCGTTGGCGGTCGCGCCGGACTCGGTCTCCGCCCTGGTCGCCCGGGGGATGGCCCTGGCCGACCTGGCCGACCACGGGGAGGCGGCCCGGACCGCGGATCGGATTCTCGCGCTGGGGCCGGCGGACGCGTACGCCCAGCGCAACGGCGCGGCGATCCTGGCTGGGTCCCGTAATGGTCAGCCCGCGTTGAACGCGGCGTGGCGGGGGGTGGAGTTGGCCCCACAGGAGCCGGCGGGGCACCTGGCGCTCGGGTTGGTCGCGGCGAACCTGCAGCTGTACGACTTGGCCGAGCGGGCGTACACCGAGGCGCTGCGGCTCGACCCGCAGCTCGCCGAGGCGCGGCACGACATCGGGGTGCTGCGGCTGGAGCAGCGCCGGTGGAGTGAGGCGCTGGAGCACCTCGCCGAGGCGGCGGCGATCAGCCCTGGTCGGATCAATTCGGTGCGGACGATCTCGGTCGGCCTTCGTCAGCTCGTAGTGTTTGGTGCCGGTTGGTCCATGGTCGCCGCGGTGGTGATCGCCTGCTTCGCGGTGGGCAGCCCGGGGCTGTCCCGGGCTGTCGCGGCGGCGGCCGCCCTCGGTGCCGGGCTGCTGGTGTGGCGGTACGCGGCGAAGCTGCCCGGGGTGGCCCGCACGATCCTGCCGGAGCTGCTGCGCTCCGACCGGCCGTTGGCGCTGGCCGGATATGCGACTGCCGCGGCGCCGGTGCTGCTCCTGCTCTACACCCTCGTCGGCACGGTCTGGCCGCTGGTCCTGGCGATCGCGGTGGCGGCCTTCGCCGTCGTTACCGCGCTCGCCCGTTCGGTGCGCTGAGGGCTACCCGCGCCGCGCCCAGGTCCAGGCGTACGCGTCGTCTTCGCAGGCGGCGGCGGCGTCGCAGAGCTCCAGCGGGCGGAAGGTGTCGACCATGACGGCGAGCTCGTCGAAGTAGTCAACGCCGATCGACCGTTCGGCGGCGCCGGGCTGCGGCCCGTGGGTGAAGCCCGACGGGTGTAGGGAGATCGACCCCTGGCCGATGCCGGAGCCGCGCCGCGCCTCGTAGTTGCCCCCGGTGTAGAAGAGCACCTCGTCGGAGTCGACGTTGTGGTGGTTGTACGGCACCGGGATCGCGTCGGGGTGGTAGTCCACCTTGCGGGGGACGAACGAGCAGATCACGAAGTTCGGGCCCTGGAATGTCTGGTGCACCGGCGGGGGCTGGTGGACCCGGCCGGTGATCGGCTCAAAGTCGTGGATGGAGAAGGCCCACGGGTAGAGGTGCCCGTCCCAGCCGACCACGTCGAACGGGTGATTGGCGTAGACGTGCCGGGTCCAGCCGCGTCGGTGCCGGACCAGAACCTCGACGTTCTCGCCGGCAACGAGCAGCGGTGTGTCCGGTCCGCGGACGTCCCGCTCGCAGTACGGCGAGTGTTCCAGGAACTGACCGCGCACCGACAGGTAGCGCTTGGGTGGGCCGATGTGGCCGGCCGCCTCGACCGCCAGCAGCCGGACGGGCTCGGTGCCGGTGGGTACGAGCCGGTGGATGGTCGAGGTCGGGATGATCACGTAGTCGCCGGCGACGACGTCGAGGGGGCCGAAGGGGGACTCGACCCGCAGGGTGCCGGATTCGACGTAGAGGCAGTGGTCACCGGTGGCGTCGCGGAACAGCGGGGAGGGCTGGTCGGCCAGCACGTACGCGATCCGGACGTCGTCGTTGCCGAGCAGGTGGCGCCGGCCGAGCACCGGGTCGGCGCCGGGCCGGTCGAGTTGGTGGGTGCGCAGGTGGCGGGGCTTGAGTGGGAGGTTCGGCAGGCAGGTGACCGCCGGTGGGGTGAACTCCTCGGCGGCCGCGATCGCGGTCGGCGCGTGCCGGTGGTAGAGCAGCGAGGAGTCGTCGGAGAAGCCTTCCTGGCCCACCAACTCCTCGGCGTAGAGGCGGCCGTCGGGCTGACGGAACTGGGTGTGGCGCTTGCGCGGCACCTCGCCGACGCGGCGGTAGAACGGCATCTCGCCCTCCCCGAGCAGATCATCCAGGGTGTCCGAAAATCGGACGCTATTGTCCGCTCCTTTAGCGTCCCGTAGATTGTTGTCTCGTGTCAACGAAGCTGCCCCGACTCCTCGCCGGCCTCGTCGACGACGCCGCCGTCTTCCCGCCCGGCAGTGCGTCGCTGCCCGACGCCGTTCCGGCGCACCGGCAGCACCGCTCGTCCTGGTATGCCGAGCTCGTCGGCCCGCTCCTGGTCCCCGCCTCCACAGTGCTTAATCGGGAGCTGCATGCCCTGGTCGATCCAGCCGAGGAGCTCGTGGTCGGGCTGATCGGAGACACCGGAACAGCCGGCCTCCCGGCTGCCCTCGCCGCAGTGCCCACCGGCGTCACGATCCAGCAGGTCGAGGTCGCCGTCGCCGCCCGCGGCGCGGACCCGCAGCCGGGCCTGGCCAGGCTTTTCCCGGTGGCGGAGCAGCTCGCCGGCCGCACCGTCTACGCCGAGATTCCGCTGACCTTCGGCTTGATGGAGGCGCTGGACCGGCTCGTTGAGGCCCGCGCCGCCGGGCTGTCAGTGGCCGCGAAGTTCCGGACCGGCGGGCTCGCCGCCGAGCTCTTTCCCACCCCCGCCGAGCTGGCCGCGGTGATCCACGGATGTCAGCAGCGGGGGCTGCCGTTCAAGCTGACCGCCGGGCTGCACCACGCGGTGCGACACCTGGACCGGGAGACCGGCTTCACCCACCACGGCTTCGCGAACGTACTCGCCGCCGCGCTCGTCGCGGCCGGGGGCGCCGAGGTGGAGCGGGTCACCGAGCTGCTTCGCGCCACCGACCCGCGGCCGTTGCTCGCGCCGATCGAGCAGCGGCTGGACGCGGCGCGTCCGCTCTGGGTCGGCTACGGCTCGTGCAGCATTCTGGAACCACTGACCGATCTGATCCAGCTGGGGCTGGTGAACGGGGGTACCGACGCATGACCTGGGTGACCGGCCTGGAGGGCTCGCCGTACGGGCTGCACAACCTGCCGTACGGGGTGTTCCGCACCGCCGACGGCGAGCCGCGGGTGGGCGTACGCGTCGGCACCCACCTGCTGGACCTCGGCGGCGCGGAGCAGGCCGGCCTGGTGCTGGCCGCCGGTACGCTGAGCCGTCCGCGGCTGAACGACTTCATGGCCCTCGGTCGTCCGCAGTGGACGGTAGTGCGGCAGCGGATAGTCGAGCTGCTCACCGACAGCTCCCACCGGACGGCGGTCGAGCCGCTGCTCCGGCCGCTGTCGAGCGTAGAGCTCCTGCTCCCCTTCGACGTGGCGGACTACGTCGACTTCTACTCCTCAGAGCAGCACGCCAGCAACGTCGGTCAGATCTTCCGGCCGGGCCAGCCGCCGTTGCTGCCCAACTGGAAGCACCTGCCGATCGGCTACCACGGTCGGGCCGGCACCGTGGTGGTCTCCGGCACCCCGATTGTCCGGCCGTGCGGGCAGCGGGCTACCCCGCAGGGTCCGGTCACCGGCCCCTCGGTTCGCCTCGACATCGAGGCGGAGGTGGGCTTTGTGGTGGGTGTGCCCAGTCCGCTGGGCAGCCGCGTCCCGGTCGGTGACTTCGCCGACCACGTGTTCGGTGTGGTCCTGGTCAACGACTGGTCGGCCCGGGACATCCAGGCCTGGGAGTACCAACCCCTGGGACCGTTCCTCGGTAAGTCCTTCGCCACCTCGGTCGCGGCCTGGGTGACGCCGCTGGAGGCGCTCGGCGCGGCGTTCGTGCCGGCGCCGGAGCAGGATCCACCGGTCGCTGACTACCTGCGCGACGAGCCCCATCTCGGGCTTGATCTGCGCCTGTCGGTGGAGTGGAACGGTGAGCGGGTGAGTGAGCCGCCGTTCGCCACCATGTACTGGACCCCGGCGCAGCAGCTGGCCCATTTGACTGTCAACGGAGCCGCGCTGCGCACCGGCGACCTCTACGCCTCCGGCACCGTCTCCGGCGCCGAGCGCGGTCAGGTCGGTTCGTTCCTGGAGCTGACCTGGGGCGGGGCGGAGCCGGTTCGGGTCGGTGGCAGCGAACGTACTTTCCTGGCCGACGGCGACACCATCACCATCACCGGCACCGCGCCCGGCCCGGACGGCACGGCTGTCGGCCTCGGCGAGGTCACCGGCACCATCGTCGCTCCCCGCTGACCAGCGAAGCCCCTTCCGTCCGGTCGGCGCCACCCCGGTTGCGCCGCGCGGCCGGAGCGATACCACCGGTGCGCCCACGTCCGCCCGTACCGAGCGAGAAACCTCCACCGGTACGGGCGGATCGCACAGGTCGTCCGATCAGGCTCCCGTCCTGTCACGTTGATCGACCGGATCCGTCGCCACGCGGTACGGGCCTGCTCCCCGGGTCGGGCTCGCGGCCGGTTGGCGGCACGGCGACAGGAGGGTGAAGGATGAACGACTTCCCAGGTGCGGTCTGGCGATCCAGCAGCCGCTCCAACGACCAGGGGCTCTGTGTGGAGGTGGCCGACAACCTGGTCCAGGCGCTCGGCGTGGTGGCCGTACGTGACTCGAAGGACAAATCTGGTCCGGCCCTCGCGGTGGGGGCTCCGGGATGGGCGAGGTTCATCCGAGCGGTCCGGGCCGGAGAGCTCGGGAGCTGAGTGGTGCGGGGGCCGTGCGGGGCAGCTGTCAAGCAATAGCCGGCGGCGGGACCCCGCGCGGCGGTCACGGCGCGTACCGTCGACGCCACGGGAGGTGGTATGTCGCGGGTGACGGTCATGCGGTCTATCCAGGCGCAGCCGAACGACGTGTGGCGCCTGCTCACCGACCTGACCATGCGCACCCACGCCGCCCCGGGTCGGGTGGTCCTGACCCACGGCGAGTTCGGCCCGGGCACCGCCTGGCGGGAGGTCCGCTCCCAGCCGGACGGGGCGGCGCTGGTTGAGGAGTTCGTCGTGGTCGAGGCCGTGCCGCCACACCGGCTGGTACTCGCCTCACCCGGCCGGGGGGTGGACTATCGGACCACCTGGGCGCTGCGTCCGGCCCGGTGCCGAGGCGAACGCAACACGGTGGTCACGGTCACCCAGGAGGCGATCCCCGCCGGTACCCGCGGCCGGATCGTCGCGTTCTTCCTCGGCGGGCTGGCCGCTCGGGCGGTCGCCGGTGCGCTGCGCCGCGATCTCGCCGAGCTCGCCGCCGCCGGTCGGGCCGCGCCGGCCCGGCAACCACGCCGCAGCCGGGCGCCGCGTGCTGGGTAGGGTTCCGGGCGGAGGTGCGCATGGTTTTCCCGACAGGCCGCCGGCTGTTCGCAGTGGCGGCGGTGGTCGTGGTGGTGGTGCTGATGGCGGTGGCGGCCACGGTTTACCGGGTGCTGGCCCCGGCCGAGGTCAGCACCGCGGCGGCCGGCGCATACCCGACGGCGGCGACTCCGTCCCCCGGCCTCGTCGCGCGGCTGCCGGTGGCGCCACTGGTGGTGGACGGCCGAATCCGGGTGTACGCGGCCGAGCGCCAGGTTTACGCCGACGAGCCGGTCGAGTTCAAGCATCGAAGTACCCCGTACTGGTCCTTCCGTCGCTGGCCCGCCCAGCTGGAGGGCGTGGTGGCGAGCGGCCACACCGTGGTGACCCAGTGGTCGGACGGCCAGGTGGTGGCGTTGGACGGGCGTACCGGCCAGGTCGCCTGGCGGGCGGAGGGGCCGGTGCCGGAGCACGACACCGAGTCCCGGCGAACCGGTGCGGAGACCGTGTGGAACCCGGCGGGGCTCTTCGTCGCTTCGGCTGCCGACACCTCGGTGGTACTCGCTGCCGGCGGGGATGCGTTGGCCGGTTGGAACCTGGCCGATGGGCAGCGACTCTGGCAATCCGACGTCCGGCCGGGGTGTCAGCAGGCGATCGGCACCACCACGGCGGGTGGTCTGGTGAGCGTCGACTCCTGCGGCTCGGTGGCGACCATCGACTTCCGGGACGCGGTCACCGGCGCCGTTACCCGCTGGAGCCCGCCGGGCGGCGGGGAGACGCTGGTCGTCACCCCGCTCGGCTGCCACTCGGGTCGATCCGGCTGCGCCGGCCTCCGTACGGCTGTCGGACCGGGTGACGACGCGGCTCGGGGCTGGCTCTTCGGCTCGGGAGAGCCGGTGGCGGCCCCGGTGCTGGACGCGCCCGACACCCGGCTCGCCGGTGACGTCGCCGTCGGCGTACGAGACGGTGCTTTGGTGGCCCGCGAGCCGCGGACCGGGAGCGAGCAGTGGCGGCACGAGGATATGGGCGGGGCTCGGGTACTCGCGGTGGAGCCGGACCGGGTGCATCTGGTCACTGACAGCAATAACCTGATCACGTTTGATGCGGGCAGTGGGGTCCAGCGGTCCCGGTTCCAGCTTTCGCTCGGCACCGACAGCACCTCGTGGGCCCCCGGCACCGCGTACGCGGTCGATGGCTACCTGGCGGTGGAGTGCCTCCGCCTCCCGGTCGACGCGGCGGCGGACGATCAGCGTTACTTCCTCACCTCGCGACCGGTTCTGCTCGCCGCGACCTGAGCGGGCCGTCAGCTCGCGGCGAGCAGAAACCGCCGTGGCTCAGCCGAGCGCGGCCTCGGCCGCGGCCAGGAAGGCGTCGTTCTCGGCCGGGGTGCCGATGGTGACCCGGACTCCGTCGCCGGGGAAGGGTCGGACGATCACGCCGCGCGACTCGCAGGCCCGACCGAACTCCACCGCCTGGTCGCCCAGGGGTAGCCAGACGAAGTTGGCCTGGCTGGTCGGTACGTCCGGGACCAGCTTCCGTACCGCCTCGGTGACCCGGCCCCGCTCGGCCACGACCAGGGCGCAGCGCCGCCGCACCTCGTCGGCCTGGGCGAGGGCCGCCAGCGCGCCGGCCTGGGCGGCCGCGCTGGCGGAGAAGGGCGTGACCACCTTTCGGATGGCCGCGGCCACCTCCGGCTGGGCGACCAGGAAGCCGATCCGCAGCCCGGCCAGGCCCCAGGCCTTCGACAGGGTCCGCAGCACCGCCACGTTCGGTCGGTCCAGATAGCTGAGGCCGTCCGGCACCTCCGGGTCGGTGACGAACTCCCGGTAGGCCTCGTCGATGACCACCAGCACGTCGTCCGGGACCTGGTCGAGGAAGTGCTCCAACTCGGCTCGGCGTACCGCGGTGCCGGTGGGATTGTTCGGGTTACAGACCAGGACCATTCGGGTGCGGTCGGTTATCGCGGCGGCCATCGCGGTCAGGTCGTGCCCGTGCCCGGCGTCGTTGCTGACCCGTACGCTGGTCGCCCCGTTGGTCGCCGCGATGATCGGGTACGCCTCGAACGAGCGCCAGGAGTAGAGCAACTCGTCACCGGGCATGCAGGTGGCCCGGACCAGGTGATCGGCGAGCGCCACCGAGCCACAGCCGGTGGCGATCCGCTCGGCGTCCACCCCGTACTGCTCGGCGAGGGCCGCGCGCAGCGCCACCACGCCCATGTCCGGGTACCGGTGGGCGCCGGCGGCGGCTTCGGTGACCGCCGCCACCACCCCGGGCAGCGGTCCGTACGGCACCTCGTTGCTGGCCAGTTTGATCGCCTCGGGCAGGCCCAACTCGCGGGCCAGGTCGGCCGGGCTGCGCCCCGGCACGTAGCTGGGCAGGACGTCCAGGTCGGCGCGGGTGAGCCGGGGCGCTGGCCGGCGTTGTCCGGTGTCGGTCATGCGGTGTCTCCCGGGGGTGCGGGGCGGTCGTTCGGGACGGGGGTACGGGGTAGCTGAACCACCACGGTCTGCGCCCGCTTGTCGTGCAGGGCCTGCCGGAGCGGACGGTCGAACAGTGGGGAGAGGGAGTCGATGAGCTGTAGCAGGAAGCCGACGCAGCAGAACCAGAGCAGGGTGGGCAGGCCGAGCGTGTTCCAGCGGCGCAGCGCCCGCCCGAAGCCCAGCGGGGCGACGGCGCTCACCGGTAGCACCTGCAGGCCCATCACCCGTTTGCCGAAGGTCTGCCCGCGGTTGGCCATCGACGGTACCTCGTAGGCCATCCAGAGCGCCGTGGCGATCAACAGAATCGCGATCTGGAGGCCGCCGGCCTGGTCACCCGCCGCCGGCAGCTGCTCGGTGGTGGTGTCCTGGTCAACGACCCGGCGCCAGGCCTCGGCGATGGGCGGGGACATCTGCTGGATGTACTGCCACACGAACCAGAAGTTCACCACCACGTTCAGCGCGAGGACGACCGCGATGTCGATGAGGCGGGCTACCAGCCGGGCCCCCAACCCGGCCAGCGGCAGCCCGTGCGGACGAGGCTCGGGCTGCTGGCCGGGCCAGGTCGGGTACGGCGCGCCCGGTGATGGCCCGCCGGGTGTCCCCGGGTATGGCGCGCCCGGTGGGGGCCCGTAGCCCGGTGGTGGGGTGCCGGACCCGGACGTGGCGGGCTGGCCCGCCACGGCGCCCGGCTGGCCGGCGGGTGGGCCGGGCTCGTCGGGCCGGGTTGCCGGTTTCGGCTCGGGCTTGGGCTCGGGCGGCGGCGGGCCCGCCGGGGGTGTGGCCTCGGCCGGGATGGGTGCACCGAGCCAACCCTCGCCGTCCCAGTACCGCCGGGTGCCCGGGTCAGCGGGGTCCAGGTACCAACCGGGTGCGACGCTCACCGCGCCACCTCGTTCTGCTCGCTCACCTGGACACCTTAACGACGGCGGTTGGCGGTTCGGGGGTTGGCGGCCACCGGGCCGCCAACTCCGACCGTCACAGGTTGCCGCGCTTCTCCTGTTCCCGCTCGATGGCCTCGAAGAGCGCCTTGAAGTTGCCCTTGCCGAAGCCGAGCGAGCCGTGTCGCTCGATCAGCTCGAAGAAGACGGTCGGGCGGTCCTGCACCGGGTTGGTGAAGATTTGGAGCAGGTAGCCGTCCTCGTCCCGGTCGACCAGGATCCGGCGCGCCTTCAGCTCCTCGATCGGCACCCGGACCTCGCCGATCCGGGCCCGTAGCTCCGGGTCGTCGTAGTACGAATCCGGGGTCTCCAGGAAGTCCACGCCCGCCGCACGCATCGCGTCCACGCTGGCCAGGATGTCGTTGGTGGCCACCGCGATGTGCTGGGCGCCGGGGCCCTGGTAGAAGTCCAGGTACTCGTCGATCTGCGACTTCTTCCGGGCGACTGCCGGCTCGTTGAGCGGGAACTTCACCTTCCGGGTGCCGTTGGCGACCACCTTGCTCATCAGCGCCGAGTAGTCGGTGGCGATGTCGTCGCCGACGAACTCCGCCATGTTGGTGAAGCCCATCACCCGCTGGTAGAACTCGACCCACTCGTCCATCCGGCCCAGCTCGACGTTGCCGACGACGTGGTCGATCGCCTGGAAGAAGCGCTTCGGCTGGACGCCGGCGTCGATCATCGGCTGGCGGTCGACGATCGGTCGGCGGGCGACGTAGCCGGGCAGGAACGGACCGTGGTAGCGGGAGCGGTCCAGCAGGGTGTGGCGGGTGTCGCCGTAGGTGGCGATGGCGGCGAGCCGGACCGAGCCGTGTTCGTCGCTGACCTCGTGCGGCTCGGCCAGGCTGGTCGCGCCCTGGGCCACGGCGTGCGCATGCGCCGCGTCCACGTCGGGGACCTCCAGCGCGATGTCGCAGACCCCGTCGCTGTGCCGGGCGACCTGCTCGGCGCCGGGCGCGTCCGGTCGGACCGCGCCGGTGAGGACGAACCGGGCCGAACCGCTGGTCAGCACGTACTGGGCGTGATCCCGGTAGCCCTGCTCCGGCCCCCGGTAGGCCACGCAGGTCATGCCGAACGCGGTGGAGTAGTAGTGCGCGGCCTGTTTGGCGTTGCCGACCAGGAACTGCACGTGGTCCAGGCCCCGGACCGGGAACGGGTCGCGGCTGATGTCGTGGTCAACGGCGCCGACCAGCAGGTCGGCGTTGATCTCGTCGTTCGACTGGGGTCGGTCGATCGCCTGGGTCATGGTGGCCCTCCCTCGCGTACCGGCCGGCCTGGTGGGCCGCGGCCGTGGTTCCGTCAGTGCCGGTTCTTCCCGTGAATATCGCTGTGCTTCCGGTCACTGGGCAACTGTTGTTGAACTGGCTGGTCAGCTTGTACAAGCAGTAGGGTCCTTACCTATGAACCCTGGTCATGCTGTCCAGCTGGACAGCCTCGACGTTGGCCTGATCGAGCTCTTCGCCGAGGAGCCGCGGATCGGAGTGCTGGAGTGCTCCCGTCGCCTCGGGGTGGCCCGGGGCACCGTGCAGGCGCGGCTGGACAAGCTGGTCGCCCGCGGGGTGATCGAGGGGTTCGGCCCCGCGGTGTCCCCGGCCGCCGTCGGGTTCGGGGTGACCAGCTTCGTCACCCTGGAGATCAGCCAACGACACGGGCGCGATCCGGTCGTCGCCCACCTGGCGGCGATCCCGGAGGTGCTCGAGGCGCACACCATCACCGGCTCCGGTGACCTGCTCTGCCGAATCGTGGCCCGTTCCAACGCCGACCTGCAACGGGTGATCGACCAGATCGTGTCCCACGAGAGCATCCGACGAACCTCGACGATCATCGCCCTGGCCGAGCAGATCCCGCACCGGGTCCTGCCCCTGCTCCGCTCCGCGCTGCCGACGACGTCACCGCCGGCGGCGGAGGGCGCCGGGGCCGGTCAGCCGTTCTCGGCGAGCGCGTCCCCCAGCGAGGTGCGGCGGTAGCGGACCGTCCGGCCGACGCGGGCGCGGGTCACCAGGCCCGCCTCGCGCAGCACCGCCAGATGGTCGCCGACGCCGCCCAGGCTCAGACCGAGTTGGGCGACGAGCTGACTGGTCGTCGCGGGGGCCGTCAGGGCGCGCAGCACCGTGGCGCGGCCCCGACCGACCAGCCGGTCCAGCGCGTCCACCGGCCGCGCCGGGTCCGGGGGTCCGAGTAGTTCGGCGACCCCGGCGGCCCGGTAGACGATCGCGTACGGCCCGGGCTGCTCGACGTAGCACATCAGGGAGCCGAACACGGTGGGAACGAACAGCATCCCGCGCCCGCTCAGCGGGTACGTCCGCGGGTCCCGGTCGTCGATGTCGAGATAGCCGACGCCCGGGCCGGGCACCCAGCGCAGCCGGGGGTCCAGGTCCGCGACCGCCGCGCCCCAGCCGTACGCGAGCAGCCGCCCCGCCCGGTGCAGCAGGTCCCGCTCCAGGACGGCCCGCAGTCGCGGCCAGTCCGGCTCGACCAGCGTGACCCAGGCCGCTTCGATCCCGTCGGCGAGTTGGTCCACCACCGTCGGCGACTCGTAGATCCGACGGGCGTTCGCCGGTGGGGTGCGGTGGCCGGCGAGGTTGCGGGCCAACTCGGCGCGGGCCCGCGCCAGTGGAGTAGACCGGACCAGGGCGAGTTCGTCGGCGAACTCCCGTGCCGTGCCGTCCGGCGGCGGTTGGAAGAAGTCCGCGTTGTACGCGTCCCGGCGCTGCAACGCCAACAGCGCGTCGATCGCCGGCACGCTTCGCCGCAGCTGCTCGAAGACGGGGCGGGCCCGGGTCACCCACGGGGTCAGCCCGGTGGCCTCGCTCTGCCCGGCGCAGAGCCGCAGCGCCGACACCGCCTCCCCGAGCGGCGAGATGGCGTAGCGGCTCACCGCCACATCCGCCGAGGTCACCTCGATCCACATGCTGCTCCTTTCGCTGGTGAACGAAAGGATAGGTCGTCGGCGGTTCACTCCCCACACTTGCTCGGTGATCGTTACCGACTCCCGTCCCGTCACCTTCCGGGACGTCTTCGCCGTCGCCGAGTTCCGGGCGCTCTTCGGCGGCTACAGCGTCTTCGTGATCGGCGAGACGGTGAAGATGCTCGCCCTGTCCATGCTGATCTACGAGCGCACCGGCTCCGGGCTGCTCGCCGCGTTGGCGTACGTGACCGGGTTCCTGCCGCACGCGGTCGGCGGGGTGTTCCTGCTCGCCCTCGCCGACCGGTGGCCGCCGCGGCGGCTCATCGTCGGCTACGACCTGCTCCGGCTCGCCATGGTGGTGGTGCTCGCGCTCGGCGTGCTCTCCCCGGCGGCCATGCTCGGCCTGGTCGCGGTCGTCGGACTCCTCGCCCCGGTCAGCAGCGCCGCCCGCAGCGCGCTGCTGCCGGAGATACTGCGCGGCGACGCGTACGTGTTGGGGCGGTCGGTGCTCACCGTGGCGGCCGGGGGTACCCAGGTGGCCGGGTTCGCCCTCGGTGGCCTGCTGCTCGGGCTGGTCGGCCCGTACGGGGCGCTCTGGCTCACGGCGGCCACCTGCCTCCTCGCCGCCCTGCTGGCCCGGGTCGGGCTGACGTCCCGAGCGCCCCGGGCGGCGGACGCCGGAAACGCCGTCGGGGAGACCTGGCGGGTCAACCGGACACTCCTCGCCGACCGGCGGATACGCAGCCTGCTCCTGGCACAGTGGATTCCCGGCTCGCTGCTGGTCGGGGCCGATGGCGTGCTCGTGCCGTACGCGGCCCAGCTCGACCCGGCGGCCAGTGCCGGCCTGCTGCTGATGGCCGGCGCCTTCGGGATGCTCCTCGGTGACCTGCTGGTAGGACGGTTCGTCGGGCCCGCCCGCCGGGAGGCGTTGACTCCGTGGCTGGCGCTGCTGCTCGGCGTGCCGATGCTGGCTTTCGTGGCCGAGCCGAGCCAGTGGCCGGCGGTGGTGCTGCTCACGGTCGCGACCGCCGGTTTCGCCTACCACCTCGGGCTGGCCCGGCGGTTTCTCGACGCGGTGCCGGAAGCCCGCCGGGGGCAGGCGTTCGGGCTGCTGGGCACCGGCATGATGGCGGGGCAGGGATTGGCCGCCGCGGCCGGCGGGGCGTTGAGCGAGGTGGTCGCCCCCGGCACCGTGATGGCGCTGGCGGGGGTGGCGTCGATCACCGCGACGGTGGTGCTCTGGCGGACGCTGGCCCCGCCGGGTGCGGGCGCGGCGGGATGCGGCGGTCCGGGCAGGCGGCTACCGTGTCCCGGTGGTGAAGGGGCGCGGCCTTGGTAAGCCTGGTTGGTTGCTGCTCGGGCTCGTGACGGTCGTCGTGCTCTCGGTGAGCGGTGTCTGGAACCCGTTCCCCGGCGTGTGGGACTGGGTCAACCGCAGTGCCCCGATCGGCGGGCCGGGCGTGGTCTGGCAGCAACGCGTCGGTGGCACCCCGCGCAGCGTCACCATCGCCGGCGAGGCCGTCGTGGTCGAGCAGCGCACCCGGGTGGAGGCGGTACGGCTCGGTGACGGCACCCCGCTCTGGAAGCGCAAGGCCGACTGGTCGGCGGTCGCCGGTGCGGGGCAGGACGCCGTCGTCGTGGTGGGCAAGCTCCTCACCCGGGGCTACGAGGTGCTCGACCCGGTCACCGGTGCGACCCGGCGCCGGGATGATGCCGCGGTCGCGGTCTGGACCTGGCAAAATCTGCTGATCGACGCGCGCTGCCCGGCCCCCACCGACTGCACGTTGCACGCCTGGGATCCGCGCGGGGACACGCCGCTGTGGACGGCCTATCTGCCGGGCGTCCAAAGTGGCCTGCTCGGCGACAACCCGGGGCTGCTCGACACCCGTCGAATCGAGGCCGTCCGGATCGACAACGGGGTCTCCGGCCCGGAGCCGGTACCCGGGCTGCTCGGGTTTCCGGTCGACGGTCGCGTGCACGTGTTGGACACCGCGACCGGACGGGTGCTGGTCGACATCGAGCCCGGCCGGGACGAGCGGCTGTCGGTGGTCGGTGGCCGGATGCTGCGGCTCACCGCCCGCTCCGAGGAGGGCAACTGTCGCTACGCCGTCTCTGGATGGGACCCGTTGTCCGGGCAGGAGATCTGGCAGCGGGCGGGCGTCAACTTCGGCACCGCCGACGCCATCGGCTGTGCCCAGCGCCGGGATCCGCTGGGCGCCCGCAGCGTGCTGGTCGGGGTGTCGCCGGACGGCAAGCAGGCGGTCCTCGACGCCTACGACGGCCGGCTGCTGCTGGTCACCGACGTGGGCACGAAGATCGTCGCCGTTGACGATCGGCATGCCCTGGTCCGCGGGGCCGACCAGCGCTCGGTCTCGGTCCGCGAACTGGGCGGTGGCGAAACCCGGTGGACCCGTCCCGCTGAGGAGGAGCCGAGGGCGTCGCTCACCCCGGCCGCGGCGATCTTCGCCGAACGGGAGCCGTCCCGGCTCGTCGCGCTCGATCCGGGTACCGGCGCTGAGCTGGCGAACCTCCGGACGGCGGCGAACGCGCTCGCGGTCGGAGCGAACGGCATGGTCATCGGCGAGGGCCGGCAGATCGGGTACGTCTCCTTCCAGTCGACCGACCCGGCGGGGTGAGAGCGCTGTCCCAGGACCTACCCGCCGGGTGGGACCGGAGGGCTCTTCTGCCCTAGGCTTTCCGCTCATGAGCAGTGCCGCCTCCTTCTCGTACGCACCCCTGCTGCCGACCGGTTCGGACCAGACGGAGTACCGCCTGATCACCGACGAGGGCGTTGACGTCGTCAACGGCCCCGGTGGTCGCCGCTTCCTTACTGTGGAGCCGGCCGTGCTCACCGCGCTGACCGCCGAGGCGATGCACGACATCGCGCATTTTCTGCGGCCCGCGCACCTGGCGCAGCTACGGTCGATCATCGATGACCCGGCGGCCTCGCCGAACGACCGCTTCGTCGCGCTGGACCTGCTGCGCAACGCCAACATCGCCGCCGGTGGGGTGCTTCCGATGTGCCAGGACACCGGTACGGCGATCGTGCTGGGCAAGCGGGGCCGGCACGTACTCACCGACGGGGCGGACGCAAAGTCGATCTCCCGGGGGGTCTGGCAGGCGTACACCCGGCTGAACCTGCGTTACTCGCAGCTCGCCCCACTGACCATGTGGGAGGAGCGCAACACCGGCAGCAACCTGCCGGCGCAGGTGGAGCTCTACGCCGAAGACCCGGACGGGCAGCCGGACGCGTACAAGTTCCTCTTCATGGCCAAGGGCGGCGGCTCGGCCAACAAGTCGTACCTGTACCAGGAGACCAAGGCGTTGCTGAATCCGACTCGGATGATGCAGTTCCTGGAGGAGAAGCTGCGGTTGATCGGCACGGCGGCCTGCCCGCCGTACCATCTGGCCGTCGTCATCGGCGGCACCAGCGCCGAATACGCGCTGAAGACCGCCAAGCTGGCCTCGGCGAAGTACCTCGACGGGCTGCCGACCGCGGGTTCGCTGACCGCGCACGGCTTCCGCGACCTGGAGCTGGAGGCCGAGGTGCTGGAGCTGACCCGGGACTTTGGCATCGGCGCGCAGTTCGGTGGCCGGTACTTCTGTCACGACGTGCGGGTGGTCCGGCTGCCCCGGCACGGCGCGTCGTGCCCGGTCGCGATCGCCGTGTCCTGCTCGGCGGACCGGCAGGCGGTCGCGAAGATCACCCCCTCGGGGGTGTGGCTGGAGCGACTGGAGACGGACCCGGCCCGCTACCTGCCCGACGTGACCGAGTCCCAGTTGGAGTCGTCGGAGGTGATCCGGGTCGACCTCAACCGGCCGATGGCCGAGATCCGCGCCGAGTTGAGCAGGTACCCGGTCAAGACCCGGCTGTCGCTGAGTGGTCCGCTGGTCGTCGCCCGGGACATCGCCCATGCCAAGATCGCCGAGCGGCTGGATGCCGGCGAGTCGATGCCGGCCTACCTGCGGGACCACGCGGTCTACTACGCCGGGCCGGCGAAGACCCCCGAGGGCTATGCCTCCGGCTCGTTCGGCCCGACCACGGCGGGTCGGATGGACGCGTACGTGGAGAAGTTCCAGGCCGCCGGCGGCTCGATGGTGATGCTGGCCAAGGGCAACCGTTCCACCCAGGTCACCCGCTCCTGCCAGGAGCACGGCGGCTTCTACCTCGGCTCGATCGGCGGCCCGGCGGCCCGGTTGGCCCAGGACTGCATCAAGCACGTCGAGGTGCTTGAGTACGCCGAGCTCGGCATGGAGGCGGTCTGGCGGATCGAGGTGGAGGACTTCCCGGCCTTCATCGTGGTCGACGACAAGGGCAACGACTTCTTCGCCGAGGTGACCAAGCCGGTCCTCACCGTGGGCCGCCGCTGACATCGGTGCGCCCGCTCGGCTGCAGCGGAACGGGCGCACCGCCCCCGTCACATGTTTCATCAACTGCGCGTCCTGGATTGTCGGACGCCCCTCTCTTGATCCACTCTCACCGCGCTATCGCTGTAGCCAAAACAGTTTTAGGCCGACAGCTACCCTGCTGGAAGTTGCAAGAACGGCAGAGGCGGAAGTATGCGGTTTGGGATCCTGGGCCCGCTACGGGTCGGTGGCGAGGCCACCGTTACCGCGGGTCGGGATCGGACCATCCTCGCGATGCTGCTACTGCAGGCTGGTCGGATCGTGCCAGCGGAGGAGTTGGTCGACGCGGTCTGGGAGGAGCAGCCACCGGCTACTGCCCGAGCCCAGCTGCAGACCTGTGTGTCCCGGCTGCGGCGCCGGTTCGTCACCCTCGGGTTACCCCCGGAGCTCATCGTCACCGACCCGGTTGGCTACGGCGTCCGTACCGCGCCCGGTGACCTCGACGCCGAGGTGTTCGGCGACGAGGTTGTTGCCGCGCGGGCGGCGGTCGCCGCTGACCAACTGGCTGACGCCCGCCGGCGGTTCCGTACCGCGCTCGCGCTTTGGCGGGGGCCGGCGCTGGGCGGCGTCGCCGGGCGGAGCATACGCGGCCGGGCGCAGACGCTCGATGAGCAACGGGTGACGGCGCTGGAGGAGTGCGTCGACGTCGAGCTGCGGCTCGGCAACGCCGTCGACCTGATCGACGAACTGACCGAGGCGGTCGCGCGACACCCGCTGCGGGATCGCCTGCGGGGCCAACTGATGCTGGCTCTCTCCGCCATCGGTCGCCAGGCCGATGCCCTCGCCGTCTACCGGGACGGGCGCCGGCACTACGCCGACGAGTTGGGCATCGAGCCCGGCGTGGAGCTGCAGGAGCTGCACCAGCGGGTGCTGGCCGGGGACCTGGTCACCACTGGATCGCGGCGCAGCACCGCCCCGGTCCGGGGCCTACCGAGGGCGATCAGCGACTTCACCGGCCGACAGGAGATCGTCGCGAACCTGTTCCAGCAGTTCCACGAGGGAGACACCCAGGTTCAACTGATCGACGGGATGGCGGGTAGCGGCAAGACCACCCTCGCGGTGCACCTCGCCACCCGCCTCGCCGACCGCTACCCGGACGCGCAGCTCTTCATCGACCTGCATGGCCACAGCGACCGCACCCCGTTGACCCCGGCCGCCGCGGTGGCGACATTGCTGCGGCAGCTCGGGATACCGGCGGAGCAGGTTCCGGTGGACCTGGAGGATCGTCTCGCCCGGTGGCGCACCGAACTCTCCGACCGGCGGGCGCTGGTGTTGCTGGACAACGCGGCGAGCGTCGATCAGGTCGCACCCCTGCTGCCGACCGGGCGTTCCTGCCTCACCCTGGTGACCAGTCGATGGCGGTTGGCCGGGCTGGACGCGGGTCACCCCGTGTCGCTGCCCGTTCTCGATCTGGACGAGGCCGTCACGATGTTGGGGCGGGTGGCCGGTCCGGAGCGGGTCGCCGCCGAACCGGAGGCGGCGGCGGAGGTGATTCGTCGCTGCGGCTTCCTGCCGTTGGCGATCCGACTCGCGGGTGCCCGGTTGGCGCACCGGCCGAGCTGGCAGATTGCTGACCTTGTCGAGCGGCTGGCCGGAGCCCGTGACCCGTTGGCCGAGTTCACGGCCGGGCCGCGTTCGGTTGGCGGCGCCTTCGCCCTGTCGTACGCGCAGGTCTCACCGCCCGCGCGGCGGCTCTTTCGGCTGCTCGGCGTGCATCCGGCCTGCGACTTCGACAACGCGGTCGCCGCCGCGTTGGCTGAGCTGGCCCTACCCGACACCCGGGACCTGCTCGACGAGTTGATCGACGCGAACCTGGTCGAGGAGCCGAGGCCGGGCCGGTTCCGCCTACACGACCTGGTCCAGGAGTACGCTCGCCGCCTGTTGGCCGAGCCCGGCCGGAGGGCGGAGCGCTCCGCCGCCCTGGAACGGCTCCTCGATCATCACCTGTACGTGGCGGCGGCGATCGCCCGTTCGCTCGAAGCATCCAGTCGGGCCGCCTTCGTACTGCCGGATCCGCCACGGGCCGACCTGGTCGAGGCATGCCTACCGCAGGGGACGACCTGGTTCGAAAGCAACCGCGTGGTGTTGACCGTGCTGCCCCGAATCGCCGAGGCGGAGGGATTGCTCCAGCACTGTTGGCGGCTTGCCCGCGCCTGCTGGTGGGCGAGCTACCAAGGCGGCCACTTCAGCGAGCTGATCGAAATGCACACCGTGGGGCTCCGCGCGGCGGAGCGTCTCGACGATCAGGCTGCGGTGGCGCTGACCCTGAACTACCTGGCCTCGGCGCACTATCGGCTGGCGCAGTTCCCCGAGGCGATCACCCTGACGTCGCGGTGCCTCCAGGTGTGCCGCCGGCTCGGGCTGCGCCGACAGGTGGTGAGCGCACTGATGAACCTCGGAATCGCCTACTCCAACTATGGCGACTACCGGCGCGGCTTGGAGTTTTTCGACGAGGCGATCAGGTCCGCCGATGCTGGAACCGGGCGGGGTGCGCTTGTTGAGCTGACGAGCAACAGGGGCTGCGCGCTCGCCTACTGGGGCCGGTACGAGGAAGCCCTGCGCACGATCCGGATGCACATGCTGCTGGCCCGAGAGCTCGATGATCTTTGGGAACTGGGCCGGGCGTTCGCGCACACCGGCATGATCCGGCACCGGATGGGGGACATCGAGCCCGCCCGGCGGCTGCTCCAGGCGGCACTACGGCTTACCCGGCGGGTCGGCAACAGCTACGGCGAGGGCGAGGTCCTCAACGAGTTTGGCGTGTTGGCGCGGGAGGCTGGGCGGCCCGGGGAAGCCGCGCGACTGCACCGGGAGGCGCTGATCGCGATCAACAAGTCCGGCGACCGGGTTGGTGCGTGTGGCTCCCGCAACCTGCTGGCTCGGGCGATCGCCGATCAGGGGGACCGGCCAAGCGCGTTGGATCTCTTCCGCCGGGTGCTGCAGGACGCCCAGAAGATCAACCATCGGTACGAGCAGGCGCGGGCCCTGGACGGCATGGCCCGCTGCCTGCGGTCGACGGACGTGCGTGCGGCGCGAGCGTACTGGGTCCAGGCGCTTGCCCTGCTCGACCAGGTCGATGTGCCGGAGCGGCACGAGGTGCGGCGGCTGTTGGCCGAGCTTGGTTGAGCGGCTCGGGGTGAATATCGGCGCGGGGCGGTCGTGCGCGGCAGGATGGTGGGGTGACGAAACCTGAGGTGACGGGCTACCGGATCGAACGCGACTCGATGGGCGAGGTGGAGGTGCCGGCCGCGGCGCTGTGGCGGGCGCAGACCCAGCGCGCGGTGCAGAACTTCCCGATCTCCGGGCGGGGGATGGAGCCGGCCCAGATCCGGGCGCTGGCCCAGATCAAGGGAGCCGCGGCCGAGGTCAACGGTGAGCTGGGGGTGATCGACGCGAACGTGGCCGCCGCGATCGTCGCCGCCGCGGCGCACGTTGCCGACAGCGGGTACGACGACCAGTTCCCCGTCGATGTCTTCCAGACCGGTTCTGGCACGTCGTCGAACATGAACACCAACGAGGTGATCGCCACCCTGGCCGGTCGCGAGCTCGGTGCCGACGTGCACCCCAACGACGACGTGAACGCGTCCCAGTCGAGTAACGACGTCTTCCCGTCCTCGATCCACCTGGCCGCCACCGAGTTCGTGACCCGGGACCTGTTGCCCTCCCTGGTGCATCTGGCGGAGGCGTTGGAGGGCAAGGCCACCGAGTTCGGGGATGTGGTCAAGGCGGGGCGTACCCACCTGATGGACGCCACGCCGGTCACGCTCGGCCAGGAGTTCGGCGGGTACGCCGCGCAGGTCCGCTACGGCATCGAGCGGCTGGAGTCGGCCCTGCCCCGCCTGGCTGAGCTGCCGTTGGGTGGGACCGCCGTCGGCACCGGCATCAACACTCCGCTGGGCTTCGCGGCGCGGGTGGTCGAGCGGCTGCGCGACTCGACGGGGCTGCCGTTGACCGAGGCGCGGAACCACTTCGAGGCGCAGGGCGCGCGGGACGCGCTGGTGGAGACCTCCGGGCAGCTGCGGACGATCGCGGTTGGTCTCTACAAGATGGCCAACGACATCCGTTGGATGGGCTCTGGCCCCCGCGCCGGGCTGCGGGAGTTGCGTATCCCGGATCTCCAGCCCGGTTCGTCGATCATGCCCGGCAAGGTGAACCCGGTGGTCTGCGAGGCGGTCCGCCAGGTCTGTGCGCAGGTGATCGGTAACGATGCGGCGGTCGCTTTCGCCGGTTCCCAGGGCGACTTCGAGTTGAACGTCATGCTCCCGGTGATGGCCCGCAACCTGCTGGAGTCGATCAAATTGCTGGCCGCGTCGGGGCGGCTGTTGGCGGACCGGTGCGTGGTCGGCCTGGTCGCGGACGTCGAGGTCTGTTTGGCGTACGCGGAGGGCTCGCCGTCCATCGTCACCCCGCTGAACCGGCATCTCGGGTACGACGAGGCCGCTTCGATCGCGAAGGAGGCCCTCGCGAAGCAGGTTCCGATCCGGGAGGTGGTGGTCTCCCGGGGGCACCTGGAGTCCGGCAAGCTCACCGGGGAGCAGCTCGACGAGGCGCTCGACCTGCTCCGGATGACGCACCCCTGACCGGTGTGGGGTGCCGCGGCACTTCGGTCAGCTCGCCAGGACCTGGTTCCAGTACGTCATCGTGGCCCGTCCCCCCGCCTGACCACGGAGGGCCGCATCCAATGGGTGTTGGTCGGTTGGCGCGTGCGGTTCGTGATCAGTAAGGCGGGGATATCGGCGCCGGTAGGTAGCGTTTAGTTATTACTGTGTAACTGGATCGGGCCGGAAACGGGAGCTACGCGTGCCCAACTGTGCTTGATGTCTGGTCTCAGTCGACTGTTAGGCGGTGTCGTTGGCGCGTTCGGCAAGTAGCGTCGCCCGCTGTCTGTTGACGAATGCGGGAGGGTACGTGTCATGGCCGCTGCCCACGCCGGGCCTGGTGCGGTCAGCAGGCCACCGTCGCCGGAACCTTGCCACGACGCGGTAAACGTTAGTGGCCCACATCAGTGCCCGCGTCTCGGGGAACCGCTTCCTTTAACTCCTTCTTAGTCATTTCTTAGGCACGTTGCCGCAGGAAATATCTGGCCCGTAGCGTCGCCTCGACCCCGCAGTTTTAAACCGAGGAGGCTACCGGCGTGTACGGCTGGAGCGAATCGATGGAACCGGATGATAATCGCCGGCGATCCGAACCGGCGGCCGATGGCTGGGACCAGCCTGTCGACGAATGGGACCGCCCTGTCGACGAATGGGACCGCCCTGCCGACGAGTGGGACCGGCGGCAACAGACCGCGCACTGGCGGGCGGAGTCCGAGACCCCACAAGGCTGGGCAGCCGCGGGTAGCTCGTACCATGACCAGCCCTCGCGGGGTGGGCAAGCCGCCCCCACCTGGCAGCACACCGGCGGCTGGCAGCAGGAATCAGCGGGCGGCTGGCGCCGGCAGCCCACGGGCTGGCGAGACGAGCCCTCCGGAGGTGGGCGTCACGCGGCTGGTGCCACCGGAGGACCCGAGGTCACCGGCGGTTGGCGGCCTGAGGAGACGGCCACCAGGCGGACCGCTGGGTACGCAGACGGAGTGACCAGCACGCGGCCGGTCGCTGGCGCCGCTCCGGCCGACGCTAGATCCGCCAGCGAGGGCCCTCGGGCCGGCCACCGGAACCGGCGGCCCGTGCTTATCGGGGCCGCGGCGGCTGCCACGCTGGTCGTGAGCCTCGGAGCCGGTGCCGCCGCACTGTCCGACGGTGGCAACACCGTCCCCACCTCCGCACACAAGGACATTGTGGCCACGAATCCGACGTCGGATGAGGGGGGCGTGACGTCGTCCTCAACCAGTCCCAGCACCGCGTGGAGCAACGCCTCACAGTCGCGGTCGGAAGACGCGCGCCGGAAGTCAGCCTCGGCGTCGCGTCATTCCGCCAGGTCCCGCTTCGACCGGGAACGCCACAGGGGCAGTCACCGCTCCAAGCCGCCACATACCACCACCGCGCCCAGCCCCACTCGGGTGCCCACCACCGCACCCAGCCCCACTCGGGTGCCCACCACCGCACCCAGCCCCACTCAGGTACCCACCACTCCACCCTCCAACGGCGGGGTGAGCACCGAGGCCAGCGAGGTGGTCCGGCTAGCCAACGCCGAGCGCGCGAAGGCCGGCTGTGCGGCACTGAGTATCGACGAGAAGCTGATGACCGCCGCCCAGCGGCACAGCCAGGACCAGGCCGACCACCAGAAGATGTCGCACACGGGCAGCGACGGCAGTAGCCCCGGCGACCGGATCAACGCTGTCGGCTACCAGTGGCGCACCTACGGGGAAAACGTCGCCTGGAACCAGCAGTCCCCCGAAGCCGTGATGACCGCGTGGATGAACAGCCCCGGCCACCGGGCGAATATCCTGAACTGCTCCTTCACCGAGATCGGGGTTGGCGTCGCGAGTAGCAACGGACCGTACTGGACACAGGTCTTCGCCGCGCCTCGCTGACCGCGATCGGTATCGTTTGCCGAGTCGTCCACAACGAACCCTGGTCTTTGCCCATGGCCGCTCGGCTGTGTGCGTGTTGACGCAGAACTGACGTCGCCCGGGTGCCCGACAGCGTTACGACGTGTCGGGCACCCGGACCGGGGATTGCCATCCCAAACCCACTGTCACCGCCCGCTCGCGCCCACCCTTGCTCGCCGGCGTCTTCGTCGAACGGGCTGGGTCTCCACCCGGGGAAACAGAACCTCGCTCGCCAGCCGGTCGCGTTCACCGCGGCCGGCTTTGCCGCGCTTCTCGAGAAGGCCAGCGGGAGGGTCCGCAGAGCCGTCAACCCCCGCCCAGCGCTGTTTTGCGGCCGAGAACCCTCCGGAGCGTGGCTCCTCGCCGGTGATACTTACGCGTCTCCCTGGCCCGCTGCGGACGGCGTACTCCCTGAAGCGGGCGTGCGCCTGATCGGTCATTCGCCGGCCAGGCGCGGCTGCCAGCCGCTCTCCACCGACCGGGCACACCGGTCGGGGTCGTCTCCGGTGGCGGTGAAGAGTGCGGTCAGCAGGAGGGGGCCGTGGGCGAGGGTCGGCCGGGGTAGGGGGCCGGTGGCGACCAGGGAGACCAGCCCGTGGGCGACGGCCCAGCTCTGGGTGGCCAGTTCGAGGGGGTTGGTGTCGGCGCGGTAGCGGCCGGCTCGGCGGCCTCGTTCGGCGGCTTGGACCAGGTATTCCAGGGTGTCATCCGCAGCCTGGGCGTCTTCCAGGTCGAAGTTGGCGTCGAACATGACCCGGTACAGGTCGGGGTGGTCGAGGGCGTTGCCCAGGTAGGCGGCGATGAGGGCGGTCAGGTCCCGGACCGGGTCCGTCGAGGGGGTTACCTGGGCGAGGCGGGTGGCGAGGCGGGTGAAGCCCTCCTGCCGGAGGGCCTTCCACATGCCGTCCATCCCGCCGAAGTGGGTGTAGACGGCCATGGTTGACACGCTCGTGCCGGCCACCAGCGAGCGGAGGGTGATGGGCTCCCGGGTGCGGAGCATCTGCGCTGCCCGCTCGATGAGTTGGGTACGGACCGCTGGATCTTTCCTCCTGGCCACACCTCCAGGATACATAACATAGCTGTGCTATGTTTAGATGGTCTCCGAGACCGCTCCGTCAGGACGTTTCCGGAGCACGCCTCGTACGAAGCACCCACACGACAAGCCGCCTCGAACGGCTGGCGGTCGGGCGCGTCGATATGTCTGTCGTCCCCGGTCAGAGAGAAGTAGGAACCCCATCATGGCTGCGACCAAGAAGAAGTCCGGTACCCGGCTGCACGATTCCGGCCAGCCGGCGGCCGGAATCGTGGGCGGTGGAACGGCGAGGGCCGACGAGTTCGCGGTCAGGCACTACGGCAAGCTCCACAAGTCCTTCAGCCTCGACGCGGAGGGCAGGATCTCCACGGCGGAGCTCAGCGCGCGCCTCCGGGAGTCCGGCATTTCGGACTCGGATCCTCGCGTCTCCGAGGTGTGGGCCGAGCTGCGGCAGGCCGCGGAGGGCGGGGGAGACTCCCGGATCGACCTCGACAATTTCATCGCCCTGTGCAAGAAGGGTGGTGGTGTCGTCGAGCGGGCGATCCTGGGGGACTTCGTCATCCCGGACTTCGCCGCGCTCCAGGCTGAGATCACGACGGTCTTCGAGGGCCTCAAGAGCGTCGACGGCGGGCATGTCGCCGACTACATCCCGCAGCTGGGCCGTGTCGATCCGGAGAAGTTCGCGGTCGCTCTCTGCACCGTGGACGGGCAGCGTTTCGCGGTCGGGGACGCGGACGACATGTTCTGCGTCCAGTCGATGTGCAAGCCGATCAACTACTGCCTCACGCTGGAGGAGCACGGCGCCGACCTCGTGCACCAGCACGTCGGTCGGGAGCCGAGCGGCCGCGGGTTCAACGAGTTGACGCTCAACAGCGACGGGCTGCCGCACAACCCGATGATCAACTCCGGGGCGATCATGTGCTGTTCCCTGGTGCGTCCCGCTTGGGAAACGGCCGACCGCTTCGACCACGTTGCCGAGACCTGGCGCCGGCTCGCCGGGGGTGGGGCGATCGGCTTCAACAACGCCGTCTACCTCTCGGAGCGCCGGACGGCTGACCGCAACTTCGCTCTCGGCTACTTCATGCGCGAACACCAGTCGTTCCCTGCCAACACCGACCTGATGGAGACGCTGGAGTTCTACTTCCAGTGCTGCTCGATCGAGATCGACGCCCGGTCGCTCTCGGTCGTGGCCGCCTCGCTGGCCAATGGGGGAGTGAACCCGCTGACCGGCGAGAGGATCTTCTCGGCCGACACGGTACGCAAGTGCCTGTCGCTGATGTCCTCCTGCGGGATGTACGACTACTCCGGCGAGTTCGCCTTCGTCATCGGCCTGCCCACGAAGAGCGGCGTCGCCGGCGGCCTCATGATCGTGGTTCCCGGCGTGATGGGCATCTGCGTCTGGTCCCCGCGCCTCGACGCGTTGGGCAACTCCGTACGTGGTGTCGCCTTCTGCAAGGAGTTGGTGAGCCGCTTCAACTTCCACGTGTACGACTCCTTCGCCCCAGGCGAGGTCTCCGGCAAGCGTGATCCTCGGCGCGGGAAGAACGAGGAAGAGGTCGCCTCGACCTTGCGGTTGCTGTGGGCGGCCACCCAGGGAGACCTGGACCTCGTCCGGATCTCGTTGGCCACGGGCAAGGACCCGAACTCCATGGACTACGACAAGCGGACGGCGCTTCACCTGGCTGCTTCCGAGGGGCACGTCGAGGTGGTCCGGTACCTCCTGGACCGGGGGGCCTCCCCGGAGGTGCAGGACCGCTGGGGAGGTACTCCGCTCTCCGACGCCGAGCGGGGAGCGCACGACAGCGTCGTAGCGCTGCTCACCTCGGCGCCGGCACCCGTGCGCTAGGCGACGCCAGCCACCTCGTTCCGGCGGATCCGCGGCCTGCGGCTTCCGTCCACATTTTACGGGCCAACCAGCGCCCATTCACAGGAAGAGAGAGACATGGTCTACAAGGCTGAGTACATCTGGATCGACGGCACCGAGCCGGTCGCGAAGCTGCGGTCGAAGACGAAGATCATCGCCGATGGCGTCGAGCCGGGCCTCTGGGGCTTCGACGGTTCCAGCACCAGCCAGGCTGAGGGACACAGCTCCGACCGCGTGCTCCAGCCGGTCGCTAGCTATCCCGACCCGATCCGCGGCGGCGACAACCTGCTGGTGCTGTGTGAGGTCCTCAATATCGACGGTACGCCGCACAGCTCCAACACCCGTGCCCTGCTGCGCCCGATCGCCGAACGGTTCGCGGCCCAGGAGCCGCTGTTCGGCATCGAGCAGGAGTACACGTTCTTCCAGGGCGACCGCCCCCTGGGCTTCCCCGACGGCGGATACCCGGCCCCGCAGGGCAGCTACTACTGCGGCGTCGGCGCCGGTGACATCCATGGCCGTGCCGTGGTCGAGGAGCACCTGGACAACTGCCTGGCTGCCGGTCTGTCGATCTCCGGTATCAACGCGGAGGTCATGCCCGGCCAGTGGGAGTTCCAGGTCGGCCCGCTGTCCCCGCTGGAAGTCGCCGACCAGCTCTGGGTCGCGCGCTGGCTGCTGCACCGCACCGCCGAGGACGCGGGCATCACCGTCACGCTGGATGCAAAGCCGGCCAAGGGCGACTGGAACGGCGCTGGCGCGCACACCAACTTCTCGACCCGGGCGATGCGCGAGGGTTACGACGCGATCATCGAGGCCTGCGAGTCCCTCGGTCGTGACGACAAGCCGCTGGAGCACATCCGCAACTACGGCGCCGGTGTCGAGTCCCGCCTGACCGGCGCGCACGAGACCGCCCCGTGGAACGAGTACAGCTACGGCGTCTCCAACCGCGGCGCCTCCGTGCGTATCCCATGGCAGGTCGAGGTCGACAAGAAGGGCTACATCGAGGACCGGCGACCCAACGCCAACGTTGACCCGTATGTCGTCACCGCTCTCATGGTCGACACCTGCTGCGCCGCGCTCGAGAAGGCCAACCTCGGCTGAGCGTGACGAGCGGGTGCACTATGACGAGGCGCTAGGCAAGTCCGTCGACCTGGACTGCTATCGGCAGGATCCCGACGACGTGGTGACATTGTCGCGTGAGGCTAGCTCTCACCTGTGGTCCACGATAGTCAAGCAGCCCGAGGCCGGGGACAAGCCCCTGCAAGGGATCGTCTTGGCGACCAAGCCCGCGGCATCGGTTGCGCAGTCACAGTCCGATGCCCACTGACAGTGGGTGTGGTGTCGGGGCGCACCCCAACACCACACCCACGGCGCCGGACTCAATCAATGTGAGTCATCTCGTACCGCGTGCATTCAGCGATCTTGTCGGCGGTGGCTTTCCCATGATCTTGCACATGTGAGCGGTTCATGTGCACCTGCCAGAGTTCATGGGACTCCCAGTTCTCGTAAACGAGAAAACGGGTGGGGTCGCTGTTGTCCTGGTGGAGGTAGTAGTTAATACACCCGTTCTCCTGTCGGATGATCGGGACAACCCTCCTGAGCTCGGCCTTGAGCGGTTCCACCTGGTCCGGCTTGGCGCGAACGTCGACAACAATGGTCAGGTGTGGCATTCGGCGCTCCAGGGTTCCTCGTCAGATGCGCTTAACCTCCTCAAACTAGCGGCTGAGATCACGCGGAGTCCCGGCAAGCCATCAACTGAAGCACCGAGGGGTCGGGGCTGAGGTGGCGAGGGCAGGGGCACGGGCGGTGGCGCAGTCGGGCGTCATCCTGGCCGCCTGGTGCTCCCTGGGACGCGGCCCCCGCGCCGCAGGGAGCACCAGCTCAGCGCAGAATCTGGAACCGCAGGTGGGTCGCCTGGGGTGTATCGATCACACCCACGTTCTCCAACCGCAGGGCGGTATCGTCGAACAGCTTTATCCCGTCACCGATCACCAGGGGCCGTACCGCCAGCCGGATCTCGTCAACGAGCCCCGCGGCCAGGCACTGCTGGGCGAGCTGGGCGCCGCCGCCGATGATGACCTCACGCTCCCCCGCAACGGCCTGCGCACGGCGTACGGCCTCGGCCACGTCCGGGATGAAATGGAAGACGGTATCCCCTTTGGCCACCTGCTCCGGCGTGCTGTGCGAGACGACGAAGTGCTCGACCGGGAACGGGTTGTCCACGAACCCGTCCTGGCTGGCGCCCTGGTCGTAGGTGCGTCGCCCCATGACCATCGCGCCCATGTTGCGCTGTAGCTCCTCGACGATCGCCTGGCTCTCTGGCGAGGGTGCGAAAAACCAGTCATGCAGCCCGGCGGGCCCACCGTCCGCGGCGGCGATGCAGCCATCTACCGACATCGTCATATCCAAGACCACTTTTCCCATGAAACCTCCACCGGTTGCTGGCATCCTGTTTCGCGAGCCGGGAACCGCGCTCCTGACCACCTCTCCGGGGTCGCTGAGGTGTCATGAGCACGAGAAGCTCGCTTCCACCGATGCCACCATCACCCACCGACATTCCGGTGACCCGCCGACTCACCGGGTGCCCCGCCGTGGCGGTGCTATCCAACCCCGTCATCCTGATCTGGATTCGCTGTCGGGCTGCTTCGGGGTGTCCAGGCAAGGAAGCGGTCGAAGAGGGTCTTTGGATCTGGGTCCTTCTGTGGGTGGAGTTTGTGCAGGTCGGCTGCGGCGTCGTGGAGTTGGTTGCAGAGGTAGATCCGGAGCGCGACGAGGTCCTTGGCGTACTCGTGGCACAGGGTGAGTCGGGCGGTGGCGCAGGGCCAGGGTGCGGCGCAGGTACGGCAGATCCAGAGTGGGCGTAGTGGCAGGTGTGGTCGGGCGGCGGGAGGGGTCACCATTTGCCGCCGTTGGCGCGCCAGGTTTGGGCGGGGGTGAGCCAGCCGACGCGGCCAACCTGGGGGTTGGCGACGGTGGGGGCGTTCCACGCGGGGCGGTTCGGTGGGGGCGCGGCGGTGGTGGGTTCGGTTGGCACGGTGGTGTGGCGGTCCGGGCAGGTTCGCCAGCGTAGGCCGCAGGAGCACCGGGGGCGGGGCCCGCGCCAGACCGGGTGGTGTCGGGGTGCGAGCGGGATGGGGCGTTGGTTGTGGGGCCACCGGAACGGGTGGAGAAGCCAGCTTCGGATAGATCGAGACATAGCGCTGCCCTTCTTGAATCCACTGTGAGTGTCACGCCCCCGGCGGTGGAGGTCGCCCGGCCGGGGGAGCGGGCGACCCACCGCGACGCTGCGTTCGGAAATGGAAGCGAGCGTCGTGCTTCACAGTGTGCTGATGGCGCGGCTACGGTCGGAAGGGTTTGGCCGTGTTGTGCGAGGGCCTTTGGGTGGGGCTGGGGTTGCGGGTGGCGCGGTACTGGAGTCGATCAACCGGTTCGTGGAGGGCGGTTGGAGATGGCGACTGGAGAGATGACCGCTGCGGCGTTTTTGGTGGCGGAGTTGCGGCGGGCGCGGGTTCGGCGGGGCTGGAGTCAGGAGGAGTTGGCCAGGGCCATCAACTATTCGCCGTCGATGGTCAGTGCGGTGGAGTTGGGGCAGGCGCCGCCGACCAGCAAGTATCTCGAGCAGTTCGACAAGGCGCTGGACACCGGCGGCCTCTTCACCCGCATGCTGACGAACCTGGTCAGTCTGGATCGTGCCCAACCCTGGCTACGCGGCGGTGGCGAGATCGTTTCGCAGGCGCGGGTGCTGCGGTGGTTCGAACCGCTCTACGTTCCCGGTCTGCTCCAGACCGAGGCGTACGCGCGTGCCGTCTTCGAGGCAGGTGGCCTGCTTGAGGCAGCGGAGGTGGAGGCGCGGCTCAACGAGCGGATGGAAGGCCAGCGCATACTCTACGACGAGGAGCAGCCGCGCCTGGTGGCGGTGGTAGACGAGGCCGCTCTGCGTCGACAGGTCGGGACCCGTAAGACCATGTATGACCAGACTGCTCACCTCGCCCGGGTGGCGACCGAGCATCCCCGTGTTCGGCTGTATGTCGTGCCACTGTCAGGGCAGGAGTATCCGGGGATGGGCGGGCCGTTCATCCTCGCGACCCTCCGTGAGGAGACGGAGTTGGCGTTCCTCGCGACGCAGGTGGGTGGGCAGGAAGTCGATCAGCCGTCGGATCTCGGGCGGCTGCAACGGGTCTGGGAAGCTACCCTTGGCGAGGCATTGCCTCCACAGGAGTCGATCGAACTGGTGAGGAAAGTGACGGAGTCATGGACTTGACGGGTGCTACCTGGCGGAAGAGCAGTCGCAGTGCTCAGACCAACGACTGTGTCGAAGTGGCCACGAACCTGCCGGGTGTGGTGGGGCTGCGGGACAGTAAGGACCCGGCGGGGCCGGCGCTGACGATCGACCCGGGTTCCTGGCGGTCCTTCCTGGTCTCGCTGCAACGCTAGGACCCCTCGTCCAGGATCTGCTGCCGACCGGCGCTGGGCGGATTCAACTTGGCGCTGCCCCTCTTTCTTGAATCGACCGTGCCACCGCGACGCCGCGTTCGGGACAGGCGTTGTGCTTCACAGTGTGCTGATCGCGCGGCTACGGCCGAAGGGTTCGGCTGCGCTGCGTGAGAGCCTTTGGCCGGGCTGAGGTTTGCTGGTGGCGCGGTACTGGAGTCGATCAACCGGTTCATGGAGGGCGGTTGGAGATGGCGACACGAGATGACCGGAGAGGTCGCGGAGCCATGGGCCTGATGGGTGCTACCTGGCGTAAGAGCAGCCGGAGTGGTTCCAACGACCAATGTGTTGAGGTGGCGACGAACCTGCCGGGTGTGGTGGGGGTGCGGGACAGTAAGGATCCGGCGGGGCCGGCGCTGACGATCGACCGGGGTTCCTGGCGGTCTTTCCTGGCTGCGCTACGCGTCGGCGAGTAGCCAGCGCGGCGCGGCCTGTCCTGGCTACGGGGTGACCACGCTGAGGTGGGCCGGGGGCAGCCAGAGGTGGGTGTCGTCGCCGGGGCGCAGCGGTGCTGCCGGCCCGGTGGTGAGCTGCAGGGTGACTCCCGCGCTGGTGGCCTGGATGTCGAGGTGGGTGCCCCGGTCGGTGACGGCGGTGATGGTCGCCGACACCACGTTCTCCCCCTGCTGGTCGCCGACCACGATGGCTGCCGGGCGAATGAGGAGCAGGCCCGCTCCTCGGTGGTCGGTGTCGAGGCGGAGCCGGCCGAGGGGGCAGTCGAAGTGGCCGGCGGAAGCGGTGCCGGGGATGGCGTTGCCGGCGCCGCCCAGGAATCGGGCGACGGCCAGGGTCGCGGGCCGGCGAAACAGGTCGGCGGGCGGGGCGTGCTGCGCGACCCGGCCGCCGAGGAGCACGGTGACCGTGTCGGCCACGTCGGTGGCCTCGTCGCGGTCGTGGGTGACGAAGAGGGTGGTGCTGCCCTCCCGCCGGTGCAGCTCGGTGAGGAGCGCCCGCATGTCGCCGCGTAGCTGTGGGTCGAGGGCGCTGAACGGCTCGTCGAGTAGCAGGACACCGGGGCGGGCGGCCAGGGCGCGGGCGAGGGCGACGCGCTGCTGCTGGCCGCCGGAGAGTTCGCCGCTGCGCCGCTCGCCGTAGCCCGGGAGCGCGACGGCGTCGAGCAGCTCGGCGACCCGCCGTTGGATGGCAGCGCGGTCGGTGCCGCGCATCCGCAGGCCGAAGGCGACGTTCTCGGCCACGGTGAGGTGCGGGAAGAGCAGGGGGCGTTGGAAGACGACGCCGAGGTCGCGCCGGTGCGGGGGCTGGCGCAGGACACTGTGGCCGGCGAGCCGGACGTCGCCGCCGGTGGGGGTGCTCAGCCCGGCGACGATCGACAGGAGGGTGGACTTGCCGCTGCCGGAGGGCCCGAGGACGGCGGTACGGGTGCCCGCCGGCACCTCCAGGGTGACCCGGCGCAGCGTCGGCGTGGTGGCACCCGGGTAGGTGTGGTCCAGGTCGGCGATGGTGATGTCGGTGGTCATCGGCCGACTCCGAGTAGGGCGGTGTCTCGGCCGGCGAGTCGCCGGGCGGCGAGGGCGGTCAGCAGCAGGGGCGGGGCGACGGCGACCAGCGCGATGGCTGCGGTGGCGGCCTGATTGCCACTGCCGGCGGCGGTGGCGAAGAGCAGCAGCGGCACGGTGGTGACGACGCCGCCCCCGATGAGCAGGGTCAACAAATAGTCGCTCCAGGAGATGAGGAAGGCGAACATGGCGGCGACGAGCAGGCCGCCGCGCAGCTGGGGGAGGCTGACCTCGCGGAACGCCCGCCACGCCCCGGCGCCGAGGGTGCGGGCCTGCCGCTCCAGGGCGGGGTCGACCCCGGCCCACACCCCGGACATCAGCAGCGTGGCGTACGCGGTGGCCGCCGGTAGCTGGGCCAGGATCACGCCGGTGAGCGAGTCGGCGAGCCCGGCACGCAGGTAGACGATCTGCGCGCCCATGGCGACGGCGAACGGGGGCACCAGTACCGGGGCGAGCAGGACCAGCTCGATCAGCCGTCTTCCCGGCAGCCGGTACCAGGCCAGCGCGCGTCCGGCGGCGGCTCCGAGGGCGGTGGCGAGGACGGCGACGGCGGCGCCGATGCCGATGGAGGTGGCGACGGCCTCGGCGAGGCGGGACTGCGGGCCGAGGGCCTGCTCCCAGCCGGCCAGCGACCAGCGGTTCGGCCACAGGTCGGGGTAGAACCACTGGTCGGTGAAGGCCTGCACGGCCAGCGGCAGCAGCGGCCCCGCCACCCAGAGCCCGGTGAGGACCAGCACCGTGGGGCGGGTCAGCGCCGCGCCGAGCGGCCGGCGGGGTCGCCGCGCTTCCGTCATCGCCGCGCTCCCGTCACCCGGCCGACGGCCCGCCGGCTGGCCCCGGTGTACGCGAGTGCCGCCGCGACGGCGATGACCGCGATCAGCAGGGCGATGGCGACGCCCTCGGCCCGGCCGGAGAGTTCGGCGGCGGTGAACCGCTGGTAGGCGAGGACCGGTAGCGGCTGCGGGTAGGCCCGGCCGAGCAGTGCGGGCACCTCGTACGCGCCGAGGGTGAAGGCGAAGATCAGCACCGCCACGGCCAGGATCGACGGGGCGAGCAGGGGCAGGGTCACGTGCCGCAGCACCTGCCGGGGGCGGGCACCGAGGGTGGCGGCGATCCGTTCGTGCTCGGCGACCGGCCCGCCGAGCGCGGCGAGGACGACGATCAGCACGAACGGTGCCTCCTTCCACACGTACTCGGCGATCACGGCGACCGCGTGCGGGTCGGCGACCAGGGCGGGCAGCGCGACGCCGACGGTACGGGCGACGCGGGCCAGCAGGCCGGAGTCGGCCAGCAGCAGCCCGATCGCGACCGCGCCGATCAGGTGCGGCACCGGCAGCCCGAGCTGGGCCAGGAAGGTGGCCGTGCGTCGGCCCGCGGCGGTGCGGCGCAGGGCCAGGGCGGCGGCGACCCCGATGGCGACGGCGAGCCCGGTGGCGACGGTGGAGATCCAGAGGCTCAGCAGCAGCCCGTCGGTGAACGCCGGACCCTCGGTCACCCGCTGGTAGGCGGCCAGGCCGACCGGTGTGTCGGTGAACCCGGCCAGGCCGAGGCTCTGTGCGAACCCGTAGCCGAGCCCGCCGCCGAAGAGCAGCACCACGGTGGCCAGCGCCGGCAGGATCAGCAGGAGGCCGGTGCGGCGGTGGTTCACTGTTGCAGTACCTCGCGCCGCCAGCCCTCCTCCAACGGCGGCAGCCACTCCGCCCGCAGCTCCGGTTGACTGTTGCGCGACAGCTGGTCGTAGCTCGGCACCTGGGCCGAGGCGGGCAGGGCGGCGAAGCGGTCCCGCCACTCGACGTCGAGCGTGTCGAGGTCCACGGCCGGATACTGGCCCCACCCGTCGGGGCGGGCCTTCTCGTACTGCAACTCGGGGGAGAGCATCAGGTCGGCCAGGGCGAGGGCGGCGGAGCGGTTGGCGGCGTTGGCCGGTATGGCGAGATAGTTGGTGTTGCCGATGGTGCCCTCGTCCAGCAGCAGGGTACGGGTGGTGGCCGGGAACTGTCCCCTTTCGACCAGGCTGGTCACCTGCGCCGGCCCGTACGTCATGGTGAAGTCGACCTGCCCGTTGGCGTACAGGTCGTTGAGCTCCTTCTCGTTGGCCGGGTACGTCTCACCCGCGCGCCACAGGGCGGGCCGCAGCTCGCGCAGGGTCTGCCACAGTGGCGGGGTGAGCCGGTCGTAGGCGGCCTGGTCGAAGTCGTCCGGGATCTGGCCGACCCCGCCGGCCTGGGTGTAGAGGGCGTGCCGGACGAAGACCGAGCCGGTGAAGTCCGGCGGGGCCGGGTAGGTGAACCGGCCCGGGTGGGCGCGGATCCAGTCCAGTAGCCCGGCGAGGCTGGTCGGCGGGTCGCTGACCCGGGCGGAGTCGTAGCTGAACGCGAACTGGGCGCGACTCCACGGCACCTCGCACCCCTCGACCGGGGTGCCGAAGTCGTTGGCGACGGTCGGCTCGGACCAGTCGACGTAGCGCATGTTCGGCAACAGCTCGACCAGCCCGCACTGCCACAGCCCGGCCTGCTTGCCGGTGCGGAAGTTCTCCCCGTTGATCCACACCAGATCCACCGACCCGCCCGAGCCGCGGCCGGCCTGTTTCTCGCCGAGGACCTTGTTGACCGCCAGGGCGGTGTCGGTGATCGGTACCCGGTTGATCCGGACGTCGAGGCGCTCGCGGGCGGCCGGGGCGACGACCTCGTCGAGGTAGCGGTTGGCGCCGTCGTCGCCGCCGTACATGAAGAGGTTGACCGTCTGCCCGCGGGCCTCCCGCAGCACCTGGGCGAAGTCGCGGGGGGCGGGGTCGGCGTCGCCGGTGCCGGCGGTGCAGCCGGCGGCGAGTAGGCCGGCCGCGGTCAGCGCCGCCACCGCGCGCCATCGTCGGTTCATCGGGTGGGCCTCCCGGCGGGCTCGGACAGGGTACGGACAGCGTGCACGACGCGTTGCCCGGCGGTGATGGCCACCACGGCGGCCCACCCCCAGGCGAGCTGCCCGGCGAGATCGGGCAGCAGGCAGAACAGGGCGTGTACGGCGATGGTCTCGGCGCCCTCGGCCAGTCCACCGAGGAAGTGCAGCGACCGCTCGTCACCGCGTTCCCGGCCGACGCGTTCGGCGATCGACGAGTACGCGAGCAGCGTCGCCCCGTTGACGTAGTAGGTCACCAGCAGGACCAGGAACGGGGTGGCGGGCCCGTCGACGCCGACGGCGACCCCGGCGACGAACGCCCCGTACACGGTGAAGTCCGCGACGATGTCGAGGAAGCCGCCCAACGGGGAGGCGGTGCCACGGCGGCGGGCGAGGGGCCCGTCGAGGCCGTCGGCGAGCCGGGACACCAGCCACGCGACCAGCGCCGGCCACCACCAGCCGGCCGCCGCGGCGGCGCTCGCGGCCAGGCCCAGGGTCAGGCCGGCGGCGGTCAACCGGCCGGGCGTCACCCACGGCCGGTCCACGGCGGCGGCGACCCGGTCCAGGGTCTTGGCGAGGACCGGCCGCAGACGTGCGTCGATCATCAGGTGGTGCCCTCGGCGGTCGGCGTCCGGCGGGAGTCCCGGCGGCGAGCCCGGCGGGCCGCTGCCGCACCGGCCAGGGTCAGCGCGGCCAGACCGGCCACGGCGGCGAGGAACTGCGGCGAGGTGGGGTGAGTCAGCGAGCCACCGACCGCGGTGTAGGCGACGATTCCCGGCGTCATGCCGATCGCCGAGCCGAGGGCGTAGTCGCGCAGCCGCACGGCGGTCACCCCGGAGCCGTAGTTGAGCAGCGCGAACGGGACCAGCGGCACGAGGCGCAGCCCGATCACCGCGATCAGCCCGCGGCGGGCCAGGAACCGGTCCAGGCGGTGCAGCCGGCCGCCGACGAGCCGCTCCACGGCCGGGCGGCCCAGCAGCCGACCGAGCAGGAACGACGCCACCGCCCCGGTGGTCGCCCCCAGCAGCACCACCACTGACCCGCCGACCACTCCGAACAGCGCCCCGGCGGCCGCGGTGAGCAGCACCCCGGGGACCAGCAGCACGGTGCCCAGCGCATACCCGGCGATGTACAGCAGCGGCGCCCACGGCCCGGTGGCGGCCACCCGGTCCCGCAACACTGTCACGTCCGGGGTGCCCTGGGTGGCCAGCAGGGTCGCCGCACCGGCCAGTAGCACCACCAGGAAGACCAGCCTCGGCCACGGTGAGCCGACGATCCGGACGAGCCGGGACGCCGCCGCGGGCTGGACCGATTCGTCGGTCATCGGTTCCCACCCCGGATCGGGTGCAGGGCGCGGCGCAGGGTGCGGAGCGCGGTCATCGCCCGGGCCGGCAGCGGCGCGGTCAGGTCGGCGCGAAGCTGGGCGAGACTGGCGTTCCACGGCCCGTCCGCGTACGTCGGGTAGGGGTGCACGGTGCTGGCGACGTCGCGTACCTTCGCGCCACGCCGGATCGCGGCGGCGAGCTCGGCGATCGACTCACCGGCCCGGGGCGAGACGACGGTGGCGCCGAGGAGCCGGCCGCCCGGCCCGCTCACCAGCTGGGTGAATCCGTCGGTACGACCGTCGGTGATCGCCCGGTCGACGTGGTCGTGGGAGAGCCGCTCCGCGCGGGCGCGGGTGCCGTGCCGCTGGCGGGCCTGGGCGAGGGTCGCCCCGACACGCGCCACCTCCGGGTCGGTGAAGGTCACCCACGGTACGGCGGCGTAGTCGATGCGGCGGCGCAGCCCGAGCAGCGCGTTGGTGGCGGCGTACCCGCCCTGCACCCCGGCGACGTGGGTGAACGGGAGGGTGCCGGTGACGTCACCGGCGGCGTAGATCCGCCGGTTGCTGGTCCGCATCAGGCCGTCGATCATGACGTGCCCCGGTTCGGCGCAGCGCACGCCGGCGGCGGCCAGGCCCAGGTCGGTGCTGCGCGGTCGGCGTCCGGTGGCGACCAGGATCCGGTCGAACTCGACCGTCTCGCCGCTGCTGAGGTGGAGCGTGCCGGCGGTGACCCGGTTGACGGCGGTCCCGGTCACCACGGTCACCCCCTCGGCCCGCAGCCGCTCGGCGATCAGCGCGCCGGCCTCCGGCTCCTCCTTGCCCAGCAGCCGGTCGGCCACCTCCACGACGGTGACCTCGACGCCGAGCCGGGCAAGGGCCTGGCCCAGCTCGCAGCCGATCGGGCCGCCACCGAGGATCGCCAGTCGCTGAGGTAGCTCGGTGAGGTCCCAGAGCGTGTCGGTGGTCAGCGGGTCGGCCTCGGCCAGGCCGGGCACGGTGGGTAGGGCCGGTGCGGCACCGGTGGCGATCAGTGCCCAGCGGAATCGCGCCGGTCGGGTGCCCACGTCGTCGGTGATCCGCAGCGTCGCCGGGCCGGTGAACTCCGCCCGGCCGGCCACCACCGTCGCCCCCGTCGCGCTGATAGCGGCGGGGGAGTCCACCGGTTCGATCCGGCTGATCGCCGACCGTACGTGGGCGAGCACGGCGGCGTCGTCGATCTTCGGCGGGCCGGCCTGCACCCCGTACCGGTCGGCGGTGCGGACGGCGTGCGCGGCGTGCGCGGCGGCGATCAGCGACTTGCTGGGCACGCAGCCGGTCCAGAGGCAGTCACCACCGGTGCGGGCGGATTCGACCAGCAGCACCCGGGCACCGAACCGGCCGGCGGTCTTGGCCGCCACGAGCCCCGCGGTGCCGCCACCGAGGACCACCAGATCCCACTCTTCCACCCCACCAGCCTTCCTCGCTGCGCCGCCCGTGCGACCGCGCCTGTCCAGGATGCCCGGTCGGGGCCGGGGTTACCGAGCTCCGTAATGCAACGGTCAGAACTGGGGTCGCGGCACCACGGCCGGTCAGGGCCGGCTGGCGGTCTTGCGCGCGCGGTAGGCGGTGACGGCGGCCCGGTTGCCGCAGCCGGCGTCGCAGAAGCGGCGGGATCGGTTCCGCGACAGGTCGACCAGAACGTTGCCGCACCCGGGGTGGTCGCAGCTTCGTAGCCGGCCCAGCTCGCCGCTGCGGACGAGGTCGGCCATCGCCATCGCGGCCTCCACCGCCATCCGGGTCGCCAGCGGCGCGTCCCGGGGCACCGCGTGCAGGTGGTACGGCTCGTCGTCGTGCGTGATGAGCTGGGGCAGGGCGGCGTTCTCCCGGAGCAGCCCGTTGACGATGGACACGATCTCGTCGGTGTCGCCGTGCCAGAGGCGGCGCAGCCGGGGGCGCAGCTCGCGTACCGCCCGGAGCTCGCTGTCGGTGTGCTCGTGCCGTCCGCTGTACGCGTGGGCGATGAAGAAGTTGTCCAGCGCGGTCGTGTCGGGCAGACCGTCGCCGGCGCTGCCGTCGGTGTTCACCAGGGCTGCGGCGGCGATCAATGAATGCTCGGTGTCATGGGCAAAAAGCAATTTGACTCCTATCCTGGTAACGCTACCGTCATCGACGTAAGCGCATCTTGCCCATTACATGGTGTTGTTGCCAAGGAGAACCCATGCGTCAACCCCCGCGCGGCAGCGCCGGCCTCCTGCTGGCGGTGCTCTCGGCACTGACCTTCGCGACCTCCGGGACGTTCGCCCGCTCGTTGATCGACGCCGGGTGGTCCGCCGAGGCGGCGGTGGTCGTCCGGGTCGGCCTCGCCGCCCTGGTGTTGCTGGCGCCCGCGGTGCTGGCGCTGCGCGGTCGCTGGTCGCTGCTCCGGCGCAACGCCGCCTCGATCACCGCGTTCGGGCTGCTCGGCGTCGCCCTCGCCCAGGTGTGCTTCTTCAACGCGGTGCGCTATCTGCCGGTCGGCGTCGCGCTGATGCTGGAGTACCTGGCCGTCGTGGTGGTCGTCGGCTGGATGTGGCTGGCCCACGGGCAACGACCCCGCCGGCTCACCGTCGCCGGGTCGATCGTCGCCCTGGCCGGGCTCGGCCTCGTGCTCGACCTCGCCGGGGCCGGGCGGCTCGACCCGGTGGGGGTGCTCTGGGGGCTCGGCGCGGCCGTCGGGCTGGCCGGGTACTTCGTGCTCGCCGGCCGGATGGACGCGAACCTCCCGTCGGTGGTGCTGGCCTCCGGTGGAATGGCGGTCGGCGCCGGCGTGCTGCTCCTTCTCGGGCTGGTCGGGCTGTTGCCGCTGCGGGCGTACACCGGCCCGGTCGACTTCGCCGGGCAGCGCACCAGCTGGCTGGTGCCGGTGGCGGGGCTGGTGCTGGTGGCGGCCGTGCTCGCATACCTCACCGGGGTCGTCTCGACCCGTCTCCTCGGTGCCCGGCTGGCCTCCTTCGTCGGCCTGACCGAGGTGATGTTCGCCGTGCTCATCGCCTGGCTGGTGCTGGCCGAGCTGCCCACCGTGGTCCAACTCGCCGGTGGGGCCCTGATCGTCGCCGGGGTGGCCCTGGTCCGCCTCGACGAGCCACGCGAGACCCCAACGGTGGAGCAGGACCAGAAACCGGCACTCGCCACCCGCGGTTGACCCTGGCAAGCTCGACGCCATGCTGAGGACGGTGGTGTTCGACGCGGACGAAACCCTGCTCGACCTGCGCCCAGCGATGACCGGCGGGCTGCTGGCCGTCCTCGACGAGATGCGCCGGTTTGACCCGGCGGCGGCTGCGGTCTCGCTCGCTGACCTGGAGCACGACTGGTCCGTAACCTTCGCCGCGAACCCTGCTTGGCCGACGCCGGAGCTGCGACGGACGGCGCTCTCCCGTTCGCTGTCCCGGGTCGGGCTCAACGCGCACCTGGATGACCTGCTGGCGCACTACTTCGCCCGGCGGTTCGCGCTGACCCGCCCCTTCCCGGATGTGCTGCCCGCCCTCGTAGCCCTGGCGGAGAGGTGGGCGGTGGGTTATGCCACCAACGGCAACAGCCGCGCGGAGCGGTGCGGGCTCGCCGGGAGGTTCGCCTTCGAGGTGTACGCGCACGACAACGGGCTGCCGAAGAAGCCGGCACCGGAGTTCTACGCGGCGGTGGTCCAGGCGGCCGGGGTGCCGGCCGAGCAGGTGGTGTACGTCGGCGATTCGATTGCCCACGACGTGGTCGGGGCGCAGACCGCCGGGCTGCGTGGAGTCTGGCTCAACCGCGATGGCCGAACCTGCCCGCCGGGGGTGCGGCCAGACGCGGAGCTGTCCACTTTGACGGATCTTCCTGCCGTTCTGGCTGCTCTTGCGGACGAAGGCGATCTTCGGGCGCAATCGGAACGACCCCTGGTGTAAATGCCGATGGTGCTGTTCGATGACTGCCACGTCCCGCAACGAGAGGATCCGATGTGAGCAGACGCTTCACCGCTGGCGCCGTCGCTACCGTGACGGGCCTGGCGTTGACGGTCACGGGGCTCAGCGTCCCCGCTGGCGCCGCACCGAGCAGCAGCGAAACCTTCACTGTGGTCGCAGAGGACGGCGTCAGCGCCGAGGCGGCCCTGGCGGAGATCAAGGCAGCCGGGGGCGCCGTCGTAACCCGGATCGACGATGTCGGCGTGTTCCAGGTGACCAGCGACCAGGCGGACTTCACCGATCGGATCGCCGAGGCCGACACCCTGATCGGTGCCGTCGAGCAGAAAGCCATCGGCCGTAAACCGAAGCTGGACCCGGTTGAGCAGGAGGCGCTGCTGACCGCCATCAACGGAAAGGGCTCCGGCAAGGGCAAGGGGTCCGGCGGCAAGGGCAAGAAGATGGACCCGCTGGACGACAAGCTGTGGGGCCTGGACATGATCCGCGCCGACAAGGCCCGGAAGAAGGAGCCCGGCGACCAGCGCGTCACCGTCGGCGTGCTGGACACCGGCGTCGACGCCAGCCACCCCGACATCGCGCCGAACTTCAACTGGGCGTTGTCCCGCAACTTCGCGCCGGACCTGCCCGAGGTCGACGGCGAGTGCGAGGTGGCGAGCTGCCTCGACCCGGTCGGCACCGATGACGGCGGCCACGGCACCCACGTGGCGGGCACCATCGGCGCCGCTGCCAACGGCTTCGGCCTCTCCGGTGTCGCGCCGAACGTCTCGCTGGTGGAGCTGAAGGGCGGCCAGGACTCCGGCTACTTCTTCCTGGAGCCGGTGGTGCAGTCGTTGCTGCACGCCGGGCGGGCCGGGCTCGACGTGGTGAACATGTCCTTCTACGTCGACCCGTGGCTCTACAACTGCACCGCCAACCCGGCCGACTCGCCCGAACACCAGGCCGAGCAGCGGGCCATCATCAAGGCGATGAAGCGGGCGCTGAACTTCGCCCACCGACAGGGCGTCACCCTGGTCGGCTCCCTCGGCAACAACCACGAGGACCTGGGCGACCCGCGGATCGACACCTCCAGCCCGGACTTCGGTGACACCCCGCCGTACCCGCGTGAGATCGACAACGACAGCTGCTGGGACCTTCCGGTCGAAGGGCCGCACGTGATCGGCGTCTCCGCCGTCGGCCCGTCCGGCAAGAAGGCCGCCTACTCCAACTACGGCACCGAGCGGATCGGCATCGCCGCGCCCGGCGGTTGGTACCGCGACGGTTTCGGCACCGACACCTTCAGCACCTACCCCAACCTGATCCTCTCCACCTACCCGGAGAAGGTGCTCAAGGAAGACGGCCTGGTGGACGCGGACGGCAACATCGATCCGAGCGTCGAAGGGCTCGTCTTCAAGGACTGCAAGAGCAACGGTGAGTGCGGCTACTACCGCTACCTGCAGGGCACCTCGATGGCATCGCCGCACGCCTCGGGCGTGGCCGCGCTGATCGTCAGCAAGCACGGGAAGAAGCAGGGCCGCGGCGGCTACGGCCTGGCCCCGGACCTGGTCGAGCAGCACCTCTACCGCACCGCCACCGAGAAGGCGTGCCCGAACCCGCGGCTGCAGCAGTACCGCGACGAGGGCCGCGACGAGACCTACGACGCGTACTGCGCCGGTGGACGTAGCTTCAACGGCTTCTACGGGCACGGCATCATCGACGCGTACACGGCGGTAACCACCCCGCTCAAGTCGCACGGCCGGCCGTAGGGCGGACCGAGCACAAGGCCCGGCCGACCCGACAGGTCGGCCGGGCCTTCCGCTTCAGCACCGCTCGTCGGCGCCAACTGTCAGCGCGGCCCGTCGGCCGCATCCGTCGGTGGCCCGTCGGTTTCAGCGCAGCGCGTCGGCGACGGTGCCGGCGGCCGTGCGGACCTGGCCGCCGACCACCTCGGTGTCCAGCGGCGTCAGGGAGACCACCCCGACGCTCGCCTCCAGTCCGGGCACGCCCAACACGGCCGCGGCCACCCCGTGCGCCCCGGACTGCAACTCCCCAGCCGTGTTTACCGGCTCGGCCACGCCGGCTCGGCCGGCGAGAATCGCCCGCCCCGCCGCCCCGCGCTCCAGCGGATGCCGCGCCCCCGTCCGGTACGCCACGTGCAGGGCGGTCCAACTCGGCTCGACCACCGCCAGCGCGACGCCCTCACCGCCCTCGACCACGGTCAGGTGCGCGGTCGCGCCGGTCTGCTCGGCGAGTTGCCGCAGCGCCGGCAGCGCCCCCTCGGCCAGCAGCGGCTGGGCCCGCCGGGCCAGATTCAGCACCCCCACGCCGAGGCGGAGCCGGCCATCGGTGTCCCGGCGCAGCAGCGCGTGCGCGCTCAACGGCGCGACCAACCGGTACACGGCGGCGCGCCCGATCCGCAGCTGGCCCGCCAGCTCGGTGACGGTCAACCCGCCGGGCGCGTCGGCGACCAGGTGCAGCAAACGCAACCCCCGGTCCAGCGTCTGTGCGCTCTCGCCACCCCGCGGGGCCGGCGGGTCGCTGCGTCGGGGGGTCGTGTCCACGCCAGCAGCGTACGACCCGGCTCCCGGCGGCCTGGGGAAGCGGGGACGGATACCCTTGTCCGGTGACCCTACGCCTGTATGACACCGCCACCCGTTCGGTGCGGGACTTCGTCCCGCGGGAAGCCGGCAAGGTGGGGATCTACCTGTGTGGTCTCACCCTCCAGGCGCCGCCGCACATCGGGCACCTTCGCTCCGGCGTCAACTACGACGTGCTCCGGCGGTGGCTGCTGGCGCGCGGGTTCGAGGTCCGCTTCATTCGCAATCTTACCGATATCGACGACAAGATCCTGGTCAAGGCGGTGGAGCAGGACCGACCGTACTGGTCGATCGCCTACGCCAACGAGCTGAAGCTGACCGCCGCGTACCGAGCGTTGAACGTGCTGCCCCCGACCTACGAGCCCCGGGCCACCGGGCACATCCCGGAGATGCAGCAGCTGATCACGAAACTGATCGACGCCGGCCACGCCTACCCGGCCCCCGACGGCTCCGGCGACGTCTACTTCGACGTGCACTCCTGGCCCGCGTACGGGGCGCTGTCCAACCAGTCCCCGAGCGACATGCAGCCCGCCGGCGACGCCCCCGACCGGTGCAAACATGACCCGCGCGACTTCGCCCTCTGGAAGGGCGCCAAGCCCGGCGAGCCCGCCGACGCGTACTGGCCGTCGCCGTGGGGTCGGGGCCGGCCCGGCTGGCACATCGAGTGCTCGGCGATGTGCTGGCGCTACCTCGGCAGCGAGTTCGACATCCACGGCGGCGGGCTGGACCTGACCTTCCCGCACCACGAGAACGAACTCGCCCAGTCACAGGCCGCCGGCCTGCCGTTCGCCCGCTACTGGGTGCATCACGGCCTGCTCAACATCGGCGGCGCGAAGATGGGCAAGTCCTGCGGCAACTCGCTCGACCTGACGTACGTGGACTCGCTCGGGGTACGTCCGGTGGAGCTGCGCTACTACTACGCCGCCGCCCACTACCGGTCGATGATCGACTACTCGGAGGACGCGCTGCGGGAGGCAGCCGTCGCGTACCGGCGGATCGAGGGCTTCGTGCAGCGCTCCGCCGAGCGGGTCGGCGCCGGCCAACCCGCGGTGGTGCCCGCGGCGTTCGCCGCCGCCATGGACGACGACCTGAACACCTCCGCGGCGCTCGCCGTGCTGCACGAGACGGTTCGGGACGGCAACACCGCGCTGACCGGCGGCGACGATGTGACCGTCCGCACCGCGCTCGGCCAGGTGCGGGCGATGCTGGATATCCTCGGGGTCGACCCACTCGACCCTGCCTGGAGTGCCGGCGGCGGCACCGACGACCTCTGCGCCGTGGTCGACTCGCTGGTGCAGCTGGCCCTGGAACAGCGGGCGCAGGCACGCAGCCGCAAGGACTGGTCCGCCGCCGACGCGATCCGCGACCAGCTCAAGCAGGCCGGTGTGGTGGTCGAGGACACCCCCCAGGGCCCCCGTTGGACTATTGGAGAGCAGGACTGATGGCCGGCAACTCGCAGCGCCGTAGCCGACGGCTGACCCCGAAGGCAGGCGCCCCGAAGGGCTCCGGCGGCAAGGGGCGGGACGCCCTCGCCGGCCGGGGCCGAACCCTGCCCGCCGACGAGCGGCCGTGGCACAAGGCGTACTCGGGCACCGAGAAGCTGCCCCAGCGCACCGCCTGGAAGCAGGAGAAGGAGCGGCGGAGCGCGGCCGAGGAGGGACGCGCCCCGAAGATCGGTAAACCCGGCACGAAGGACACCACCTGGGGTAAGGGTGGCGGTCGGGGCGTCCCCACCAACAAGAGCGGCCGGGGCGTCCCCACCAGCGGCGGCCGGGGTCGGCCGGAGAGCCGCAGCGGTGGCCCGCGGGTCGCCCCCGGTCGTCGGACGAACCCGGCGAAGGACGCTCCCGAGCTGTTGGTCGGCCGCAATCCCGTCCTTGAGTCACTGCGTGCGAACGTGCCGGCCACCGCCCTCTACGTGGCGCAGGGACTCAACACCGACGACCGGATCAGCGAGATCGTCCGGACCGCGGCGGACCGGGGCATCGCGATGCTGGAGGTCAGCCGCGCCGAGCTGGACCGGATGACCGGCGGCGTGCTGCACCAGGGCGTGGGCCTGCAGGTGCCGCCGTTCCGGTACGAGCCGTTCGAGGAGCTGACGGCGGCGGCGCTGGAACAGCCCGCCCCGCTGCTGGTGGCGCTCGACGGCGTTACCGACCCGCGGAACCTGGGTGCGGTGATCCGATCGGCCGCCGCGTTCGGCGCGCAGGGAGTCTTCGTCCCCGAACGGCGGGCCGCTGGGATCACCGCGACCGCCTGGCGGACCAGCGCCGGTGCCGCCGCGCGGGTTCCGGTCGCCCAGGTCACCAACCTGACCCGGGCACTGAAGGCGTGCAAGGACGCCGGCTTCCTCGTGGTCGGCCTGGACGCCGACGGGGAGACCGACCTGTACCACCTGGAAGCCGCCGTTGGCCCGCTCGTGGTGGTGGTGGGCTCCGAGGGGCGCGGCCTGTCTCGGCTGGTAGGCCAGACCTGTGACCTGACCGTTGGAATCCCGATGGTCTCCGACGTCGAGTCGCTGAACGCCAGCGTCGCGGCGGCGGTGACGCTGGCCGAGGTGGCTCGCCGCCGGGCCGCCGAGGGCTGAACTCCGCACCCGAAAAGGGGGCGGTCCGCATCAGCGGACCGCCCCCTTTTCTCGTAGCTCAGGATTCGTAGCTCAGGACGGGATCCGGAGGCCGGTCTTCGAGTTGAAGATGTGGCTGCGTCCGGGCTGCGGCCGGACGAACACGGTGCCGCCCATGTTCGGCATGGTGCGCCGGTCAGTGCGGACCACGAACCGCTCGTTGGTGCCCTCCATCGCGGCGTGACCGTAGATGTTCGCGTCCGACCCGAGGTCCTCGACCAGCTCAACGGTGACCGGCAGGCCGCCCTCGGTCGGGCTGACCAGCTCGCAGTCCTCCGGACGGAAGCCCACCACGACCTGGTCGCCGGCCCCCTCGGCGCGGGCCGCCTCGACCTGCTCGCGGGTCAGCGGGATGTGCATCTCGGCGAACTCGGCGCCCTTGTCGGTCAGCGGCACGGTCTTGATGTTCATCGCCGGCGAGCCCATGAAGCCGGCAACGAAGACGTTGGCCGGGGTGTCGTAGAGCGCCCGCGGCGTGTCGACCTGCTGGAGCTCGCCGTCGAGCAGGACCGCCACCCGGTGCCCCATCGTCATCGCCTCGACCTGGTCGTGGGTGACGTAGACCGTGGTCACACCGAGCTTGGACTGCAGCGACGCGATCTGCGTACGGGTCTGCACCCGAAGCTTGGCGTCGAGGTTCGACAGGGGCTCGTCCATCAGGAAGACCTGCGGCTCACGGACGATCGCCCGCCCCATCGCCACCCGCTGGCGCTGGCCGCCGGAGAGCGCCTTCGGCTTACGGCCGAGGTACTCCTCCAGCTGGAGCAGCGTCGCCGCCTCCTTGACCCGCCGGTCGATCTCCGCCTTCGGGGTCTTGCGCAGCTTGAGGGCGAACGCCATGTTCTCGTACACCGACATGTGCGGGTAGAGGGCGTAGTTCTGGAAGACCATCGCGATGTCGCGGGACTTCGGCGGCAGGTGGGTCACGTCCCGGCCGTCGATGGAGATCGAACCCTGGTCAACGTCCTCGAGGCCGGCGAGCATGCGCAGGCTGGTGGACTTACCACAACCGGAGGGGCCGACCAGGACCAGGAATTCGCCGTCGCCGATCTCCAGGTCGAGCTGGTTGACGGCGGGCCGCTCGGTGCCCGGGTAGATCCGGGACGCCTTGGCATAGGTAACCGTGGCCATGGGGGTGCTTCCTTTCACCGGCAGGAACGTGCCGGACGATCCGAGTGAAAGAGCGGACCGGCCCGCAGCTGCGACCCGGCCCACGGGCGACGGGCGTCGACCGCGTTCCTGAACGGTAGATCGGTTTTCTCCGCGTGCCAAGAACGGGAGTAGCTGGTGGGACCGGGACCATGCGCATAACGGTCAGGCGGGCAGTGCCGGGCATGAAACGACGGCAGTCCGGGCCTGCTGCCGACGGAGGTCGTGCTGACCGGGCCCGCCGCGCGGGAAAACTGGACGTCAGTCGCTATGCTGGCGTCGGCAACACGCCCCTGTAGCTCAGCTGGACAGAGCACTCGCCTTGTAAGCGAGATGTCGCCGGTTCGATCCCGGCCGGGGGCTCAAACCTGGCTCCACCTGCACAAGGTCGGTAAGCCTCCTGAGGAGGCGAACCGAACGATGCTTGGAAACCACTCGCTTGGCGACGTTGCGAGGATGCCGGGCTCCCAACATCCCGGGGCATGGTGATCCGTATGCCTGTCCAGCACGCCGAGACACCTCGCCCTGAGCCTGGCCACTATCGCGCCTGGCTCAACTCGTGGGCACTCGCCATGCGGTCCGACGGCCTCGGTATGCGCACCGTCGACATGTACGTAGACGCTGCTGTGCTGTTCTCCGGGCGGCTACTCGCGACCCAACCGATGGTTCATGATTGGGAGTAGGTCGGCCGGGACCACCTTCGGGAGTTCTTCGCCTGGCTTCGCGCCGGGTTAACCCTGTCCGCACCGTCTCCAGCCCGGCACCACGCCCAGCTGCAACGGCTATGGCAAGGGCTATGTATACAACGTCCGCCGGTGCCTTCAGCAGTACTTTGCCTGGTACGCCAACGAGGAAGATCGCCCCAACCCGTTCGAAACGGTAGCCGTACCCGCTGCGCCGAAGTCGGATGAGAATCCACCCCAGGTACTCACCGTTGACCAGCTTGCCACCCTTATCAAGGACGCTGAACGGAGCCGTGATTTCGAAAGCCGGTGGGACGTCGCGATTCTGCGGCTCCTCGCCGCTACAGGTGTCGACTGGGAGAGCTTGCACACCTTCAGCTCGACGATGTCGACGTGTATGGGCGTGAGGCTGTCGTTACCGGCAAGGGCGACCGGAAGCGAACCGTCAGGTTCGACGCCAAGGTGGCGCGGGCACCCGACCGGTACCTTCGCTCCCGCGCCAAGCGCGTCAAGGTAGCCACACCAGCGCTGTGGCTCGGCCACCGTGGGCCACTGACCGCCAATGGCATCTACCAGCTACTCACTCGGCGGGGTGAGCGACTCGGCATCCAGTTGTATCCACATTTAATGCGTCACACGTTCGCTCACCGGTGGTTCGACGAGGGTGGCGCCTCTTGGCCGTAGCGGGCTGGGAGTCGCCGCAGATGCTGCGCCACTACGGCCGTTCCGCCCGGTCCGCCAGAGCACGGCGAGCGTATGACCGGGTCGACCTAACGGGCGGAGTCTAGGAACGCGGTGGGGCCACCCAGGGGGCGCCACGCAGCGGATCATCGAACGACCTTGAGTCGTCGCCGGCGCCCGCGGTCCTTGTAGACCGGCGCTGTCAGGCCATCGGCGTACCCGTTTACATACCCAGCGTCGTAAACCTGTCGGCGAAAGTATCGAGCAGCTAGCAAGCTGGTACGGCTGACTGCTGTTAGGGCAACCGCAGTGGAGATCTGTCGGAACTGGGTGTCGTGGCCTGACGCATGGTGTGGTAAATGACCCTCCGCTGAGTGTCGGACAGGGAACGTGAGTCGAGCATATGTGCTACCCGGATGGCCAGGGTTCTCGTGACGTGTCGTGTGTGCCCTCCCCGTGACTGGGTAGGGGCGGCCGCAGCCGGAGAGTCGGCCATCTCGCCATCATCGAGGGTGGGGGTACGCACATGTTCCGGCTGTTCCGCCAACGCCGCCGTTCCGCGCGGTTGAACGCCACCGGTCCCACCACCGTGTACGTTGCGCGGGCCGGCGCCTACCGCCCGCTGCGGGACCAACCGACGGTCATCATCGACAGCCGGCCGTCGTTGACCCCGCTTGCCCGGCAGCGGACCTGCCGCCGGTGATGGCCACCCGAGCCCGGCCCAGCCCGGCCAGCCGGTCGGCGGTCCAGCTACGTAACCGGATGATCCTGATTAGCGACCCGAACCGCAGGTCACAGCCGCATTCCACGGCCAGATACAGACATGCTTTTGCAGCGGTCACCAAAGATCATGTACTTGACGCCTTATCCGCATCTGTGGTCCTAGCTGCGCAAACGCCGCCAACGGAAGTGCCGCTGGAATATTAATCTCGAGGTATGCCCAACCGTAGGTTTCACCGGTCATTGCCACCGCAGGCCGTGTCGGCGCCCTCCGACATTCTGACATTCGTCCTCTCCGGAGTGGCGGCTGTGCTGCTCACTCGGGCATATCTTCAGGCGACCGGCTTCCCGCAGTTCAACGCCGGAGGCCTACGCATCGCGCACGTGCTCTGGGGTGGTCTGTTGTTGACCGTCGGCTTTGGTGTTGTGCTGGTGTTCCTCGGCAGCAGGGCGCGCTTCGTCGGCGCGATCTTCGGCGGAATCGGGTTCGGGCTCTTTATCGACGAGGTCGGCAAGTTCGTCACCGCCCAAGCCGACTACTTCTACGCACCGGCGGCCGGGATCATCTACGCGGCATTCGCCCTCCTCCTGGTCATCACCCAGGCGCTCCGGGAACGGACCAGGTTGTCCCGCACGGAACGGACGGCGAACGCCCTCGACACGGTAATCGGGGGTCTCGACAAGGGATTGTCTGATCGGCGTAGAAGCGCGGTACTGCGGCTGGTCCGCGACTGTGGTCCGGACGTGACGGAGGCGGTGGCTCGGCTGCTGGCGACCGTACCCCGGCGAGAACCATCCCTAGCCCCACTCCGGCGAGCATGGGCACGACGTACCCGGCAGGCGATGGCCTGGGTGGTCAGAAGCCGGTGGATGGTCGGGTTGGTGGTGGTCTACCTGCTCGGCGAGCCGCTCGTCGTCGTGGCACGGGTCGGGGTGGAAATAGTCGTTGGAGATCTACCGAACCAGCAGGAGTGGGGTGCGGTGCTAGGGGTCGCGGCTTCCGCGCTGGCCACTGCGGTGCTCAGTATCCGCGGGGCGCTGCTGCTGCCTCGCGACGAGGTGGGCGCCTTCCGGTTGTTTAGGCTCGCAATCCTGGTGGACCTGCTGTTCGGTCAGGTATTCAGCTTTACCGTCCACCAGTTCGGGGCGCTCGTCGGGCTCGCCATCGACCTATTCCTACTTGCGGTGATTACCGTCAAGTATCGTGAGCTATACCGGAATGCATCAGCGTGAAACCTGAGGCGACAACGGCCATTGAGGAGTGCCCGAGCAGACGGTAGCGGTGGATCGGCCTTCGATGCCCCAACAGCCAGTTCCGCAGCGCCTTGGACGAACGCGGGATCGGCTACATCATGCAGGTCAAAGGCGATGGCCTCGCTCACAAGCCAGACGTGCGGCCAGCCGAGCGGGTGTGGTCCGGGCGGGGCCGACCGCCGACCCGCACTGAACCGCGCTACCCCAAGACCGCGGTCAGCCTGACCGAACACGTTCGCGCCGCCGGACCCGAGGCCACGGAGACGATCACTTGGCGGCAAGGCTCCAAAGGTACGATGAGCTGCCAGTTCGTCGTCCTGCGGGTCCGTCTGGCCGGGCACTACCGCGAACTAGAGCCCGGTCTCGGCCTGGACCACTTCGAAGGCCGCTCCTGGGCCGGCTGGCACCGCCACGTCACCCTGGTCGCCGTCGCGCACCTGTTCATCACCGAACCACGCCTGGGCCCAAAGGCGGCTGGCCGGCCTGACCCTTTACACGATCATCCGCGAGCTGCAACGACTCCTCGCGACCTGGGCCGGCGCCTGCATCACCTGCCACCAACCCGTGAAACCGCTACACCGCAACAAACGCTACCGAACCGGGCGTACGCCTCGATCGGCTCCGGCAGGGGCGGACGGGTGGCGATGTGGGCTGGTGGCACCTTGGTTCTACCTGGCCCGGTGTGGTGGGCGTCGGCGCGCGGCGTAGCTGAGGATGACACCGGCCAGGATGGAGAGGGCGGCGGCGCCGGTGGTGGTGGTGATGTTGGGGCCGGTGATGGGTAGGTCGGGTTCGTCGGGTGGTGGGGTGATGGTGAGGTTTACCGGTGTGGATTGGCTGTTGGGGCAGGTGTTGGTGCTGGTGTAGTGGGCGGTGAGGGTGTGGGTGCCGGGTGGGAGGGTGGTGGTGTGGGTGGCGGTGGCGGTGGTGGTGGTGGTCAGGGGTGTGGTGGTGAGGGTGGTGGTGTTGGTGGTGGTGGTGGTCAGGGGTGTGGTGGTGAGGGTGGTGGTGTTGGTGCGGAAGGTGATGGTTCCGGTGGGGGTGTCGATGTTGCAGGTGACGGTGGCGGTGAGGGTGGTGTCCTGATCCGCTGTCGGGTTGGCTGGGGTGACCTGCAGGGTGGTGGTGGATGTCGGTGGTGCGGTCAGGGCCAGGCTGTGGGCATCGCCGGCGGCGACAGCGGTGATGGTGGTCGCTGGCGGTAGGTCGACGTTGACGGGTGTGCTGCTGTTGGTGGTGGTGCCGTCGCCCAGCTGACCACTCGAGTTTTCGCCCCAGGCGAGGACGGTGCCGGTGGAGGTGACCGCCAGACTGTGGAGGTTGCCACCGGTGATGGCGGTGACGGTGACGCCGGTGGGCAGGTTGACGTCGACGGGTGTGCTGCGGTTGGTGTTGGTGCCGTCGCCCAACTGACCGTCGAAGTTGTCTCCCCAGGCGAGGACGGTGCCGGTGGAGGTCAGCGCCAGGCTGTGTTCGTCGCCGGCGGCGATCGCCGTGATGGTGACGCCGGCGGGCAGGTTGACGTTGACGGGTGTGCTCTTGCTGGTGGTGGTCCCATCGCCCAACTGCCCCCCGAAATTGGCACCCCAGGCGAGCATGGTATCGGTGGACGTCAGCGCCAGGTTGTGGTCGCCGTGGGCGGCGATAGCGGTGACTGCGACGCCGGCGGGCAGGTTGACGGTGATGGGTGTGCTTCTGTCGGTGGTGGTTCCGTCGCCCAACTCGCCGTCGTTGTTTTCGCCCCAGGCGAGGACGGTGTCGGCGGAGGTCAGCGCCAGGCTGTGGTCGTCGCCGCCGGCGATGGCGGTGACCTCGGTGCCCGGCGGCAGGTTGACGGTGACGGGTGTGCTGCGGTTGGTGTTGGTGCCGTCGCCCAACTGACCCTCGGAGTTGTCTCCCCAGGCGAGGACGGTGCCGGTNATCCGCTGTCGGGTTGGCTGGGGTGACCTGCAGGGTGGTGGTGGATGTCGGTGGTGCGGTCAGGGCCAGGCTGTGGGCATCGCCGGCGGCGACAGTGGTGATGGTGGTCGCTGGCGGTAGGTCGACGTTGACGGGTGTGCTGCTGTTGGTGGTGGTGCCGTCGCCCAACTGGCCGGACACGTTTTCGCCCCAGGCGAGGACGGTGCCGGTGGAGGTGACCGCCAGACTGTGGTGGTTGCCGCCGGCGATGGCGGTGACGGTGGGGCCTGCGGGCAGGCTGACGGCCACCGGCGTGGTGCGGTCGATCATGGTCCCGTCGCCCAACTCACCCTGGTCATTCTGGCCCCAGGCAAGGACGGCGCCGGTGGACGTCAACGCCAAACTGTGGTCGCTGCCGCCGGCGATGGCAGTGACCTCGGCACCCACCGGCAGGCTGACGGCCACCGGCGTGGTGCGGTTGGTGGTGGTCCCGTCACCCAGCTGACCACTCGAATTGACGCCCCACGCAAGGACGGCGCCGGTGGATGTCAACGCCAAACTGTGGTCGCCGTGGGCGGCGATGGCTGTGATGGTGACGCCTACGGGCAGGTTGACGTCGACGGGTGTGCTGCGGTCGATGATGGTCCCGTCGCCTAGCTGGCCCCCGAAATTAGAGCCCCACGCGAGGATAGTGCCGGTGGACGTCAACGCCAGACTGTGGTTGTTGCCGCCGGCGATGGCGGTGACCTCGGCGCCCACAGGCAGGCTGACGGCCACCGGCGTGGTGCGGTTGGTCATGGTCCCGTCGCCCAACTCACCCTGGTCGTTCTGGCCCCAGGCAAGGACGGCGCCGGTGGACGTTAACGCCAAACTGTGATCGTCGCCGGCGACGATGGCAGTGACCTCCGCGCCCACAGGCAGGCTGACGGCCACCGGCGTGGTGCGGTTGGTGGTGGTCCCGTCACCCAGCTGACCACTCGAATTCGACCCCCAGGCAAGGACGCCGCCGGTGGAGGTGAACGCCAGACTAAAGTCACCGACGGCGGAGATGGCCGTGATGGTGGTTCCCGCAGGCAGGTTGACTGCCACCGGCGCGGTGCGGTCGGTGCTGGTCCCATCGCCCAACTCACCCTGGTTGTTCTGGCCCCAGGCAAGGACGGTGTCCGACGCGACGGACAGTGATGGCGTGTCCTGCGCGGCCGCGGGCCACACTGCGACCAACTGCGTGACCATCACCGCCAACACCAGAAGGAGCCAGCCGGTGATGGCCCGGCCCGCGCCACCGCCTGCCCATCGACAGGGTCTCCCCATTGTTCCTACCTCCACGCCGGCAAATACCGCTAATAGGACATAGCAAATTTTCTACCAACTGTCACTGATGTATGCGGAGAAACACCCTCAAGGGGACATCTGGCTCCGCCGCCGGTCGCCCCCGTTACCTTGTTGATCGTCCCCAGCTGGGGACCCTCGGTTGCCCGGCCCGGTATGACTTTCTGCCCCTGTCGTTTGGATGATCCGGGGGGTGTTGTCGCCGGGTCGGGTGGCGTCGGTGGACCGCTGATAGGGACACGGCCACCCGTGTTGGGGTAGGTCTCTTCGTAACGTGACTGCCGGCAGTCCGACGCCCTGACTGCGGCCGAGGCCACGATCCGATACGTGGAGGCGGGTGCGGTGCACGACGGATACGGCGTCTACCTGGGCTTGGACGTCGGTAAGGGTAATCATCACGCGGTCGGGCTGGCCCCGGACGGCAGACGGCTGCATGACGCGGCGTTGCCGAACACCGAGGCCCGGCTGCGGCAGCTGTTTGACAAGCTGGCCCGCCACGGTCGGGTGCTGGTCGTGGTTGACCAGCCCGCCTCGATCGGCGCCCTGCCAGTCGCGGTGGCCCGGGCGTGCGGTCAACAGGTGGCCTACCTGCCCGGCCTGGCCATGCGACGCATCGCTGACCTGCACCCCGGTAGCGCGAAGACCGACGCCCGCGACGCCTACGTCATCGCTGACGCGGCCCGCACTCTGCCCCACACCCTGCGGCGGGTCGACACCGGCGACGAGGCCCTCGCCGAGTTGGAAGTCCTGGTCGGCTTCGACGACGACCTCGCTGGCGAGGCCACCCGGGTGTCCAACCGGATCCGGGGTCTGCTGACACAGATTCACCCTGCGCTGGAACGGGTCCTCGGCCCGAAAGTGCACCACAAGGCCGTGTTGGAGCTGCTGTCGCGCTGCGGTGGACCGGCCGGTCTACGCAAGGCCGGCCGCCGCAAACTGCTGTCCATCGCCGTCGCCCACGCGCCCCGCATGGGTCAACGGCTCGTCNACGGGTGTGCTGCGGCTGGTGGTGGTGCCGTCGCCCAACTGACCGTCGGAGTTGTCTCCCCAGGCGAGGACGGTGCCGGTGGAGGTCAGCGCCAGACTGTGGTCGCCGCTGGCGGCGATGGCGGTGACCTCAGTGCCCGCGGGTAGGCTCACGGTGACGGGTGTGCTGCGGTTGGTGGTGGTTCCGTCGCCCACCTCGCCGTCATCATTTTCCCCCCAGGCCAGGAGGGTGTCCGACGCGGTGCCGGACGGTGCTGGCGTGTTCCGTGCGGCCGCCGGCCACGCGCCGGTGAAGGCCTGCGTGGCTGTCACCGCCAACACCAGAAAGAACAAGCCGACGATGGCCCGGCCCACCCGACCCGCGCCGGCGCTCCGGCCTGGCCGCTGGCAAAATCTCCGCATCACTCTTACCTCCCGGCAGGCATCGCCAATCGGACAGACGCTAGTGTCAACCAGCTATCCCACATAGATGCGGAGAAACGCCCTTAAAACGACATCCAACCCTGCCGCCGGTCCAAAACCGACAAGAAACGACAGGTGAGGGGCCTTTCAGCCGTCCCCAGGTGGGACGACCTCCACGCCTCACTCGGCCACCGTCGTTCCGGGACTCCACCTTCATCAACACCGATACAACCGGAGTGCAGCAGGTCGTGCCGGCGTACATCGGGGGGCGCTCGTGAGCGAGACCGGCCGAACGCCGGCGGCGACTCTCCCGACTGCCCGGGCTGAAATAAGTCGCGACGCACGGTAGAAATCAGGGCGGGCCGTTCGTCGTAGGGGTCAGCCACCCGACGCGGTTGGCTGACGAGGCGAAGAAGGTGGGCAGATGAAGTACCTGATGCTGGTGTGTGTCAACCGGCCGGCCGACGGGGGAGCGGGCGACCTCGGCCGTCCCGTCGGTGCCGCACCGGACGAGATGGACGTTGACACCTGGGTCGAGGAGATGGACGGCCGAGGCGTACGGCTGCTGGGCGAGGCGATCCGTCCGGGAAGCGACTCAACGACGGTTCGCGTCCGCGATGGCAAGGTTCTGCTCACCGATGGGCCGTACGCCGAGACGAAGGATGTGATCGCCGGTTTCGACGTACTCGACTGCACCGACCTCGACCAGGCGGTGGAGGTTGCGTCAAAGCACCCGATGGCGCGTAGCAATGTGGTCGAACTGCGGCCGTTCTGGGAGTAGGACTGAGCACCGACATCGAGGCGGGCCGGGTCAGCGCGGCGGTCGCCGCCGCCTACGCCGACGACTGGGGGCGGATCGTCGGCATGCTGATCCGGCTCGCCGGAGACTGGGAACTGGCGGAGGAGTGCGCCCAGGACGCGTTCGCCGCGGCGCTCACCCGCTGGCCGACGGAGGGGATACCGGATCGCCCCGGGGGATGGCTCGCCACCACGGCCCGTAATCGCGCGGTGGACCGGCTGCGTCGCTCTGCCGTGGAGGCCGGGAAGCTGCGCGACGTGTCCCGGCTGGGAGAGCCGGCCCCGGTCGGCTACTTCCCCGACGAACGCCTTGAGCTGATGTTCACCTGCGCGCACCCGGCGCTCACCGGTGCGGCGCAGGTCGCACTCATGTTGCGCTACCTCGCCGGGCTCCGGACAGCGGAGATCGCCCGAGCTTTCCTGGTGTCGGAGCACACCATGGGGCAACGGTTGTTCCGCGCGAAAAACAAGATTCGCCATGCGGGGATCCCGTTCCGCGTCCCGCCGGCTCGGCTGCTACCGGAGCGACTGTCGGCCGTACTCGCGGCGCTCTACCTGCTGTTCAACGAGGGCTACGCGGCGACCGCCGGCACGAACCTCGTGACCGCTGCGCTCTCCGGCGAGGCGATCCGGCTGGCCCGCCTCCTGACCACCCTGATGCCGGCTGAGCCCGAAGCCCGCGGGCTTCTCGCGCTCATGTTGCTGCACGACGCCCGCCGTTCGTCCCGGGTTGACCAGCACGGCGACCTGGTCACCCTGGCCGACCAGGACCGTTCGGCCTGGGATCAGGCCCAGATCACCGAAGCAGTCGTCCTGCTCGAGCAGGCACTGGCGCGGCGCCGCCCCGGTGCCTACCAGGTGCAGGCGGCGATCGCCGCGGTCCACGCCGAGGCGCCCGCGGCGGCGGCGACCGACTGGCCGCAGATCGCCGGCCTGTACGCGCAACTCGCCCGCCTGGCACCCAGCCCGGTCGTCGAGCTCAACCGGGCGGTGGCGGTGGCGATGGCCGACGGGCCCGGAGCTGGGCTGGCGTTGGTGGATCGCCTGGCCGCCACCGGAGAGCTCAACGACTACTACCTGCTGCCGGCGACCCGGGCTGACCTGCTGCGCCGGCTGGGGCGACACGCCGAGGCGGCCGCCGCCTACCATCGGGCGCTTGAGCTGTGCGGGACCGACGCCGAGCACCGGTACCTACGCCGACGCCTGCGCGAGGTGTCGGCACCCACCTCGTAGTCGGTCCAACGCCGGCTGGGTAGCCGGGCTTCTGCGCGTGGCGGTCTCGCCGGCTACGTGGACAACAACAGCGGTATCGTCAGCACATACGCCGCGAGCAGCACCGAGCCTTCCGGGCGGGTGAGTGTATAGCTCCGGCGGAGCAGTATCCAGGCCGCCACCGCGGCCAGGCCCATCACCAGGACGAGCGCGACACTGGTGCCGGGGACACTGCTCGGGGCGGCCAGGGCGATCACGGCGCCGCCGACGAGGCTGTTGAACAGGTTGGAGCCGAAGAGGTTGCCCACAAGCAGGTCTGACTCACCCTGTCGTTGGGCTTGAATCGTGGTGACCAGCTCCGGCAGCGAGGTGCCCACCGCGACCAGGGTCATCCCGATGATCAACTGGGGAACCCCCAGGTCGGTGGCGATGGCGGCGGCGTTGACGACCAGCAGCTGTGCCCCGGCCAGGACCCCGACGAGGCCGAGTACGGTGCGGACCGGCTCCCACCGGGCCAGCGGTTGCCGCTGCGCCGGCGTCGGGTCGACCGTGGTGACGTCCTCGCCCTCCACGTGCTCCACCACGTCCCGGGCCAGCGGGGTGGCTTCGTCCTCGCCCGCCCACCGGATCAGCAGCCACAGCGCACCGGCGGCGGCGACCAGCAGCACCACCCCGGTCACAGCTGTCAGTCCGGTCCAGGCCAGGAGGCCGAAGAGCAGCACAGCGCCGACCGCGAGCCGTGCCTCGCGGTAGATCACCGTTGACTTCACGGTGACCTTGGCGACCAGTGCGGCGACGCCGAGGACCATGGTCAGGTTGAGAATGTTGGAACCCGCGATGTTGCCCAGGGCGATGCTTGTGTCGCCGCGGGCCGCAGCTACTCCGGAGACCAACAGCTCCGGTGCCGAGGTGCCCAGACCGATCACCACGACGCCGACGACGACGGGTCTGATCCGTAGCCGGTGGGCGAGCCGGGACGCGCCGAGCACGAGATGGTCGGCGGCCACGGTGAGTAGCAGCAGACCGGCGACGGCGAGGAGAATTCGGAACATCATGACGGGCTCATGTGCGGCGTTGTCCTCGCTATCCCGTTGACCGGCGCCTGGTGTACCGGAGCCCAACCTACTGCCCTGGTCGACCCTTGTGGGCCCGGACGGTACCGGAACCGCGTGTGCCCCGGCGATCGATCGCGGGAGCGGGATGTTCGCGGCTGCGGGCTCCGCTACCGGGTACGACGGCGGCGACGTGACCCGCTCCGGTGGGTGGCGGAGGGGACTAGCCTCAAGCCGTGATCGAGGCGGTGCTGTGGGACGTTGACGACACCCTTTTCGACTTCACTGGCTCGGATCGGCGGGCGCTGTCGCGGCACTTCCAGGCGGAGGGCCTACCCGGGTCAGCGGCGTCGGTTGAGCGTTGGCAGCAGGTGACCGAGGTCGCCTACGGTCGGTTGGCTGCTGGGGAGCTCACGTACGAGGAGTGTCAGCGGCAGCGGGTTAACGGGTTCCTGGGGCGGACGCTGGACGACGTGGAGGCGGACGCGTGGCTCCGGCGCTACACCGCGCTGTTCGAGCGTGCGTGGACGGCGTTCCCGGACGTCACGGCCGCCCTCGCGGCGCTGCCGTACCGACACGGGATCCTCTCCAACTCCAGCACCGCGCATCAGGAGCGCAGACTGACCGCCCTGGGGCTGCGTCACCACTTCGAAGTGCTGCTCTGTGCCGACCGGCTTGCCCGGGCGAAGCCGGATCCCTCGGCGTTCCTGGCCGGCTGCGAGGCACTTGGGTTGCCTCCGGACGCTGTCGCCTACGTGGGCGACCAGTTGGACACGGATGCGGTGGCGGCTCGGGACGCGGGACTTGTCGGAATCTGGCTTGATCGTGCACGATCAACAGCCGCGGCGACGTCGAGGTCGACCGTACCGGTGCCGGTCGGTGTGCACCGGATTCCGAGCCTCGCCGACCTTCCCCGGCTACTCGCCGCACCGGGTGAATGGGGCCACGGGTTGTCCCGTCCATGATTGGAGCCCTTGCGATGTCGTTTGAACTCCAGCCCGTCCTGACCGGCGAACTGCTCACCGTAAGGCCCCTCCGGCCGGCGGATTTCGATGAGCTGTTCGCTGTCGCCGCTGACCCGCTGCTGTGGGAACAGCATCCGCAGCCGGAACGGTGCCGAGAGGAGGTGTTTCGCGTCTTCTTCTCGGATGCGCTCGCCTCCGGCGGCGCGTTTGCGGTGATCGACAAGAGGGCGTCTCGCCTGATCGGTTCATCGCGGTATCACGGCTACGATGTGGATCGTCGCGAGGTCGAAATAGGCTGGACCTTCCTTGCGCGTTCCCACTGGGGCGGGTTTTACAACAAGGAACTCAAGCAGCTCATGCTGGATCATGCTTTCCAGTTCGTCGATACTGTTGTCTTTCTTGTCGGTACGGAAAATCTTCGTTCTCGGCGGGCGGTGGAGAAGCTCGGCGGGGTCCTGGCCGGGCCGGGCCAGGACCGGGGCGGGTCGCCCCACGTTCGCTACCGGATCGGGGTTGAAGACTGGTCCGGCGAGCGTGCGGGTATCGCCGTCTCGGGCGGCGTCGGCGGCGGAGGTGAGCTGGGCCCTCCGGATTGAGCAGTGCCGACTCCGGCCGGAGAGTCGATGCGCCGTGGCGGCCTGGGCCGCGGGTACGGTGGCGGCCCTTCGGCCCGGCGGAGCAGCCACCAGGCGACAGCGGCCACCCCAAGCAGTCCGATGCCGGCGATGAGGAACACACCGGCCGGCGAGGTCGCCTCGAGTAGGGGGCCGCTGATCAGGTAGGCCGCGGTCTCCGCGAGGAAGACTGGGCCGTAGATCGCGCCGAAGACCCGGCCCAGCTTGTCGCTGTCCACGTTCTGGCCGATGGCGGTGTCGGTGGCGATGTTCTCCAGGCCGTTGCCGGCACCGGCGATCGTGTAGAGCAGCACGATCAGGATCAGCTGGCCGGCGACGCCCACGGCGATGAGGCCCAGGGCCGAGCAGCACAGGCCGATGAGCAGCAGCCGCGGGCCGGGCGGCTGCCAACGGGTCAGCGCGAGCAGCAACGGCACGAGCACCATTGCCAGTCCGTAACCGCCGGTCGCCACCCCGACCCAGGTATCGGTGCCGCCGTGGTCATCCTTGATCAGGAAGACCAGTCCCACGCTGTCCCAAGCCGCGAAGAAGACACCGAGAAAGAGGGAGAGCGCCACCGCCCGGGCAACGGCGTGCCCGGCCACGTAACGCAGGCCGGCCGTGAGGTCCGCGACGAACCGCGTGGTACGGCCGGCAGCACCGGGACCGCCGCCGACCGGCGGCAGGAAGAACAGCACCAGGGCGGAGAGTAGGTAGGAGGCCGCGTCCAGGGCGAAGGCGGCGCGCGCTCCGGCGGCCTGGATGAGCACCGCACCGACAACCGGCCCGACGGCCAGCGCCACATTGTGCGAGAGCCCGAGCAGTGAGTTGGCCTGCACCAGGCCGGACCGTTCCACCAGCCGGGGCACACAGCTCTTGCCGGCCGGCAGGAAGCAGGTGGTCAGCGTGCTGGTGAGCAGGATCAGGGCGAGGAGCACCGGAAAGGGCGGCAGGGCCACCGCGATCAGGCCGACTGTCCCGAACCGAATCAGGTCACCTCGTCACCGCGCACGTTCCCGTAGCGTTTGCCGGAGATCGTCGGGGAGGCCCTCGACCTCCGCCAGCGCGGGCAGCAACTCCGGCTCGGTCAGGTACGCGTGGAAGGCCACCGCGATTGTTACGCCATGGGCCGGTCGGTGGAGCACCGAAACCGGATCTCCGGCTTGCACCTCTCCCGGCGTGACGACCCGAAGGTAGGCGCCCGGCCGATTTTCCCGGGTGAACCGCTTCACCCACTGCGGCTCCGCCATCTTGGCCTGGAAAGTCGCGCACGGCATGCGGCCAAAGGTCGGCTGAAGTTCGAGCTGCTCGCCGATGCGCCAGGTCTCGCCGATCACCGCACCGTTGACGTCAACGCCGGCCGTGGTCAGGTTCTCGCCGAAGATCCCGCCCGGCAGCACCCGGCCAAGTTGGGCCTCCCACCAGTCGTAGTCCTCCCGGGCGTACGCGTACACGGCCTGGTCGTCGCCGCCGTGGTGCTCGATGTCGAAGATCTGGTCGCCGACCAGGCCGCTGTGCAGGCCGGTGGTTTTCGGCCCGGGAGCCCGGACCGCCACGGGTCCGTCGACGGGCTGCTTGTTGATGCCGGTGACCCCGACCCGCTTCGCGGTGCTGCGCTCCGGGACCGCCAGGTTGACCGAGAGGATGCTGCCCATGGGCAGCAACCTATCCGTCGGTCTGACGTGGAGCAAAGGAGCCCGGGCGCGGTTTACGAGGCGGCTTCCAGCACCACGACGGGAATTTTCCGGTCGGTCTTGGCTTCGTACTCCGCGAAGCCCGGGAAGGCCTCCTTCTGGGCGCTCCAGATGCGCTCCCGCTCGTCCCCCGCGGCGACCCTGGCCACCAGGTCGAACGTGTCCGTGCCGATCTCCGCCTTGACCTGCGGATGGGCCCGCAGGTTGTGGTACCAGTCGGGGTGGCTGGGGGCGCCGGCCTTGGAGGCGAACACGGCGTAGCCATGATCTAGCTTCTGGTACATCACCGGGTTCAGGCGCGGCTGGCCGCTCCTGGCGCCCACCGTGTGCAGGAGCAGGAGGGGCGAGCCCGCGAACTGGCCGCCGACCTGGCCGTTGTTTTCGCGGAACTCTTTGATGATCTTTTCGTTCCAGTCGTCCATGATCTCTCCTCGCTGGCGTACCGGTCCGATTATCGTCAGTCTGGCACCTCCGCAGTGCCATCCGTTGGGCTACCATCCCCCCGATATGCGAGAGCCGACCACGCCGAATGCGGCGTCCGGGTGTCTGTTCGGGTTGGCCTACGGCGACGCCTTGGGCGGACCGACCGAGTTCATGACGGTCCCGGACATCCATGCCCGCTATGGGCCCGACGGCCCGCGCGAGTTGGCGGGCGACCCCGCGCCGGTTACCGATGACACTCAACTGACCCTGGCGGTCGGGATGGCGCTGTTGAGTGCGTCCACGCCGACGGCCGAGGTGTTGGAACCGTTGTTTCGGGAGCGGTTCGTGCAGTGGGCGGCCAGCCCCGACAACAACCGCGCACCGGGAATGACCTGCCTGCGTGCCTGCGGGAACCTCGCCCTCGGCCAGCCGTGGACCCAAGCCACGATGATCGGCTCGAAGGGCTGCGGCGCGAACATGCGGGTCGCGCCGGTCGGGCTCGTCGCCGGCTACGACCTGGACACCCTCGCCGGGGTGGCGCAGTTGCAGGCCGCGATGACCCATGGGCACCCCACCGCGCTCGCCGCCAGTGAGCTGACCGCGTACGCCGTGCGGCTACTGCGCGACGGCGCGGAGCTGCTATCCCTGCCCACGCTGCTGCGAGCCCGCGCCCACGACCAGCGCACCGTCTACCGGGCCGAGTGGTTGGGTGCGCTGTGGCAGCAGCCCGCCGTCGCCAGTCCCGCCGACTACCTCGCCCGTGGCTGGGACGAGTGCCAGCACGTACTGGATCGGCTCGATCTCGCGCTCGCCTCGGCCGACGACGGCGCGGACGCCTGCCGGATCACCGGCGCCGGCTGGATCGCCGAGGAGGCCCTGGCCACGGCACTGTTCTGCGCGATCCGGCATGCCGACGATCCGGTGTCCGCCCTTGCCCGCGCCGCCGCCACCTCCGGCGACTCCGACTCCATCGCCTGTCTGACCGGCGCGTTCCTCGGTGCCGCCTTCGGTATGGCCGCGTGGCCGGAATCCTGGCGTGATCGAATCGAGTACGCGGGCGAACTCGCCGCGATGGGCGAAGCCTGGGACTGATCCTTCAGTTCGTGATCAGGCTTATTCTGCCTTACCCCACGTACCCTATTTTTTATGATCTATCAATATGTGCGTCAGAATTCTGCCGTGCGTGTATCAGTCCGGGGGTGGGCCGCCTCATCTGTTCAGCGATGACGTAGCGAATTGGTAGGAGGCGGCCACCCCGTCCGTTCCGAGTGCCAGCGCGGCTGAGTCGCCCAGTTGAGAGGAGAACCGGCATGCACACCGTCGACCTCGCCCTCCGAGCCCGGCCCAACGCCAACACCCCGTGCAATCACCAGCCGACGTGTCCCGCCGCGAGCGCGGTCGACCACGAGGCGGCCCGCATCATCGCGTCTCACCCGGAGCAGGGCTGGAGTCTGCGCTGTAACGGCGTGATCGTGTTCGATGACACCGGTGAGTTGATGCCCGACAACAGCCCGGTCGCCCCGCACCGTGGCCCGGCTCCGCACTGGGAGAGCTACCGCGGAGAGTGACCCGGATGCCGCTGATCCGCCGTCCGTACGGCCGGGTCAGCCGGTCGGAACCCAAAACCGAAGCTTCTCGCTGCGTTGATCGGCGAAGATCCCGCCGTTGCGCTCGATCACCCTACGGGAGGCGACGTTGTCCACGTCGCAGGTCACCAGGGCGGACGTGATGTCCAGGTGGTACGCCACGGATAGCGCGGCGGCCAGCATCGCGGTCGCGTGGCCCTGTCGCCGTGCGGTTGGTCGCACGTCATAGCCGATGTGCCCGCCGAAGTCCCGCAGGTACGGGGTCAGGCGATGCCGGATCGCGAGGCGGCCGAAATAGGCGTCGTCCTGGGTCCACCACAACGTGGTCGACGGTACGTGCCCGTCCGGGCGCGGGGAGTCCTGAAGACTCTGATTCCGTAACCAGTCGACGTAGCTCGCGAACCCGGCGGGAGTTGACCAGTGACGCGAGAATTCGCGCAGCTCGGACCCGATCATGCTGCGGTCTTCCGCGCTGCCGCGTCCCTCGGCGCGGAACTCGGCCATGGCGGCAACGAACGATTGATGTACCCCCACGGTGGGCCGGCTCAACTTGGGCATGGCGATATCAGTATCGACTCTGCCGGTTGGCCGCACCCGTATTTCGGGCGTGGTGGGGGGTGGGGGTCGAGCAGGCCGGATGGCCCGGGTCGACGGTGTTTTCGTCGCCTACCGTCCCGGGCGTGAGTGATCAGCCTGACCGTGCCGCATGACGGGTTGAGGAGCGCGTCGCTGACCTGACCGGCATCCCGGCGCACCGTCGCGGCCGGCTTACTGGTCGATCCGGTCACCTTCGGTCGGAGCCTGACCACCGGTGCGCTCCGATGTGGTCTCGCGCCCGTGGGCGGACGCCCGGGCCGGCGGCAGTGCTGGGAGGATCCACACGATCTGTAGGGACGCCACCGGTGTCGGTAGGGACAACAGGAGGATGGAATGGCAGACGGTTTGGTGCTGGCCGCCGGCCCACGCGTCGGCGTGTTGGCGGACGCGTGGGGTGGTTCCGTGGCGCGGGAGGTCGCCCTGGTTGTTGGTGGGGCCGCTGTCGTCGGTGCCGCTGCGCAGGTGTCGGTGGCGATTCCCGGGTCGCCGGTCCCCGTCACCGGGCAGACCTTCGCGGTGCTCCTGGCCGGGACCGCGCTTGGGTCGGCCCGTGGGGTGGCGAGCATGCTGCTCTACCTGGTGGCGGGGGTGTTGGGGGTGCCGTGGTTTGCCGACGGGGCGCACGGCTGGCCGTCCGCGACCGCGGGCTACCTGCTGGGCTTCGTGTTGGCCGCGGCGGTTGTCGGCCGGCTGGCCTCGGCCGGGGCGGACCGGCGGCCGTGGCGCATGTTCGGGCTGATGGTGTTCGGGAACGTGGTGATCTATGCGGTTGGTGTTCCCTGGTTGACGGTCGCCGCCGGGATGGACGTGCGGACCGCGCTCCTGTTGGGCCTCGTTGCGTTCCTGCCGGGGGACCTGCTCAAGGCACTGCTCGCTGCGGGCCTGCTACCGGGCTCGTGGCGCCTGGTGCGCCGGTTGTCCGGGAGCGCGTGAGCGAGTTCGTGGACCGGGGTGGCGCTCCTCGGCCTGGAACTTTGGCGGGGAGCCCGCCGGTCGGTCCCGGGCGGGGCCGTGATTGCACCAACCGTGATCATCGATTTGGGTGCGGGTTGCTGGCCTATGGTTGTCCCGCGAACAGGGGCCGAAGGGCACGTCCCAGCGAGTTTTCCTGAGGTTAGCCTTACCTAATTTAGGTGAGTCTGGCTGGGGGCGTGCATGACGAGCAGGACGTTCGAACAGGGGACCGACGGACGGCCCGGGGCCGAGGCCCGGCACGGCGATCGGCCCCGGGGCGAGGCCCGGTGCGGCGAAAGGACGCTGGCCGACCTGACGCCGAGCGCCACGGCACAGGTGGTGAGCGTCTCGGTGCCCGGTTCCCCAGCTGTCGCGCGGCGCCTGGCCGACCTCGGCTTCACACCGGGCGCGAAGGTCCGAATGCTGCGCCGGGCACCGTTGCGCGACCCCCTGATCTACCTGGTGAAGGACTACGAGATCTGCCTGCGTCGGGCGCAGGCGTCGTGCGTGAACGTGGTCGCGGTGGACCGGTGAGCAGCTCCTGCCACGAGAGCGGTCAGCCCGCGGCCCCGATGACCCAGCTGCCGCAGGTGGCCCTGGTCGGTGCCCCCAACGCCGGAAAGACGAGCGTGTTCAACGCCCTCACCGGCTTGAACGCCAAGACCGGAAACTATCCCGGGGTGACCGTGTCCCGCTTCGCCGGGACCTGCCGGGTCGGCGACCGTAGGTTCGCCGTCGAAGATCTCCCCGGCTCGTACGGGCTGGACCCGGTCAGTCTGGACGAGCAGGTTCTGGTCGATGCTCTGGACGGCAACGGCATGCGGGCGCCGGACGCGTTGCTGATCGTGGTTGACGCGACGACGCTGCGGCGCTCGTTGGGATTCGTCGCGCAGGTGCTGGCCCGGGGCCTTCCCAGCTGCGTGGTACTGACCTTCACCGACGAGTTGCTCCGTCGCCAGGGCGCGGTGAATGTTGACGCGCTGAGCCAAGCCCTGGGAGTGCCGGTGGTCGCGGTGGTCGGCCACCGGGGGCACGGTCTCGCTGAGCTGCGGGAACAGCTGCTCGACTGGAGAGACTGGCCGACACCGGTGATACCACCACCGGTGGACCCGGGTGAGCGGGACGCCTGGGTGGAGTCCGTCCTGTCGTACGCCGGGTACCGGGCGGCCCAGCCGCACGGCCACACCCGACGGCTCGACGCGGTGCTGCTGCACCCGATCTTGGGTACCGTGGTCTTCTTCGCCGTGATGGTGCTGTTCTTCCAGACGGTCTTCACCCTGGCCGCTCCGCTTCAGGGAGGGGTCGAGGCGTTCTTCGGCGTACTGTCGGGCTGGGTGTCGGTGCACGTCACCAATCCGTGGCTGTCGGGCCTGCTCGGAGATGCCCTGATCGGCGGAGTCGGCGGCGTCCTGGTCTTCCTTCCCCAGATCATGCTGCTGTTTCTGCTGATCTCCCTCCTCGAGGGCGTCGGCTACATGTCCCGCGCGGCGTTTCTGATGGACCGCGTGATGGGCCGCGCCGGGCTGGAGGGACGCGCCTTCGTGGCGCTGCTGTCCTCGTTCGCCTGCGCGATCCCCGGCATAATGGCCACCCGCACCCTGCCCTCGGCTCGGGACCGGATCGCCACGATGATGGCGGCGCCACTGATGACCTGCGCCGCGCGGCTTCCCGTCTACGTGGTCCTGATCGGGCTGCTGGTCGACCCCACCGCCACGTTCGGTCCGTTTGGTCTGCAGGGTCTGGTCATGTTCGGGCTGTACCTGCTCGGTGCCGTCTCGGCGATGCTGGCCGCGTGGGCGTTCAAGAAGTTCGGTGACCGTCGTGGCCAGCCGACACCGTTCTATCTGGAGATGCCGCCGTACCGGCTGCCCGCGCCCCGGGCGGTTCTGCTGGCGGTGTGGGGTGCGGCGAGTTCGTTCCTCCGCAAGTGCTCGACCATCATTGTGGCCACCACGATGGTGCTGTGGTTGCTGCTGAATCTACCGCTGCACTCGACCGAGCAGCTGCAGGCGGCGGGCGTCGACACCGCTGATTCGGCTGCGGTGTCGGCCCATGTCGTTGACCACAGCTACGCCGCCGAGGTCGGCCGGCTGGTGGCGCCGGTCTTCGACCCCCTGGGCTTCGACTGGCGGATCAATGTCGGTGTGCTGTCCGCCCAGTCGGCCCGGGAGACCTTCGTCGCCACCCTCGGCCAGGTCGCGGCGGCCGAAGACCCCGAAGAACCGGGCGACGCGCTGCGGGCCATGACCTACTCGGACGGCCCGCGCGCCGGTCAGCCGATCTTCACCGCACCGACGATCGCCGCGCTGCTGGTGTACTTCGCCTTCGCCCTCCAGTGTGTGGCGACCGTCGGGGTCATCCGGCGGGAGACCGGCACCTGGCGATGGCCGCTGGTGGCCTTTGGCTACCTCACCGTGACAGCCTGGCTGCTGGCCTACCTTGCCCGGACCGTCACCGCCGTCTTCGTGGGGTGACTCGGATGGTTCCCCTGCACCCGCAGCGCTGCGCCGACGAACCGGACCTGCTGCGCTGGGTCATCCCCGCCGACCTGCTCGACTCGGTCGGCGTTGTCGCCGCGGCCCCGCCACCGCTGGCGGGGCTGCTGGCCGACGGGACCCTCGCCGAGCTCCGGCTGGAACCCGCCGCCGTGGTCACCCGCCTCGGCCCGCGGCGCAGCTGGATAGACCAGGGGCCACGGGTACGCGGCGCGCTACACGCCGCGCTCGGGGAACCCGACGGCTGGCACGTCCTACCCGATTCCGGTGCGTGGGCCGGGGAGGCGGTGCTGCGTACGCTGGCCCAGCAGCTCCTCGATGGGCCGGTCGGACAGTTCGCCGCCGCGCACGGCGGTCGGATCGACCTCGTGGAGGCGCGGGACGACGTGGTCACCGTCCGGCTCGCCGGTGCGTGCAACGGCTGCCCGGCCGCCCGCAGCACCCTGCACGGCCAACTGGAACGTCGCCTCCGTCAGCGCTATCCGGCGCTGCGCGCGGTCGTCGACGAACCGACCCGGTCGATCAGGCCGGCACCGCGGTGACCACGAGGTTGTCGCGGTATCGGCGGGCGTCGGCGTCAAAAGGCCCGCCGCAGGTGATGAGGGTCAAGCGCTGGTCGCCGTCGCGGGCGAAGTACTGGTCCAGCGGAATTCTGGTCTTCTGGTACTCCTCCCGGGCGATCACCCGGTAGGCGCGGTCTTGGCCGTCGCTGCCGGTCACGGTCAGGGTGTCCCCCTGGTCCAACTCCCGGAGCCGGAAGAACGCGCCCTTGCCCTGGGTGGAGCTGTCCACGTGGCCGGCGATTACCACTGACCCCGCTGGGGCCGCCAGCCCCGGGCCGTAGCGGTACCAGCCGACCTCGTCCACGCTGGGCGGTACCTCGAACTCACTGGTCTGTGGGTTGATGCCGACGGCGTTCACCGTGGCGGTCACCCCGATTGTCGGGATCCGCAGGCCGACCGGCGGAACAACCTCGGCGCCGGTCGGCAGTGCACCCCTGCGTACCGGTACCGGCACCGACGTTCGGGCATCTGCGGGGGCGGTGCTGGCGAGGGCGGCCACCTCGTCCGCGCCGACATCCGCCGCCGGCCGAGCGGCAACGGCGGCCAACGCCGCGACGGTGAGGGCGGCGGCACCGGCGGCCATTGCCGCCAGCCCTCCGCGATTGCGCACCGTCACCGGTTGTTCCTCCGGGCGGTGACGATCCGAGCTCTTCCACCGACAAGTAGGAGGGCGCCGGCACCGGCCAGGAGGTACAACCAGGTGTTTGCCTTGGTGTCGGCCAGGCCGCCGTCGCCGCTGGGGACCCCGGCCGGGGTGGAGTGCAAGCCGGTGATGGTCTGCGCCACGACCTCGAGGGTGCCGGCATCCGCCGAGCCGAACGCGTAGAGGATCGTCGCGGTACCCTCGGTCAATTCCAGGTCGGCGGGGCCGATCGTGACGGTATCCGTGCCGGCGAGTACCGCATCCGCCTGGATCGTTCCGGCTTCCATATCGGCCTTGGCCTCGTTCGAGTTGGTCAGGTTGGTGAAGACCGAAGTGCCGCCGGCCCGTACGTCCATCGCCGGAGCGGCAGCGATGTGCCGGGCGATCAGCCGGGACTTGCCAGCGTCCACCTTCGAGGTGTCGTTGACGAAGGAGGTGAGCTTCGGCTGGCCGCTCGCGTCCAGGTGGGCGGCCATGCTGATGTTGGTTCCGCCCAGCACCTCCGCGTCGGCAACCGTGAGAAACGCGTCGGCCACCGGGTCGCCCGGCTTGGTCAGCGCGATGTCGTACACGCCCGCCGCCAGGCTCAGTGGGCCCGCCACCTCGCCGGGCGCGAAGTTGTCCAGCGTCTTTTCCCCATTGAGGTACACGTCGACCGGGATGCCCGGCATGCCATGGATCGCAGAGACCTCGGCTGTGGCCACCGCGTACGCCGGGGTCGCGTTGAGCGCACCGACTCCGGCGAATGTCAGCGCGGCGAGCACGCCACCGGCGGCCACCCGGCGGGAGTACGAGAGCTGCATGTCTGCCTCCTGATGATAAGTCGTGATTAGTCAGGTTAGCTGGTATGGGGCGTTACGCTCGCTCCACACAACCTGGACGCGGCCAGAAAATAATTTGCTTTTCGACGTCGCCGCATTCACGCGGGTATCAGTCGATGAGTAACCCGGCGGAGGGCAGCCATTCGGCACGATAAGGAGTCACATCCGGCGCGGCGTGCAGTGCCTGAACGCGGATAGGAGGTGGATGGTGCAACACCTGGACTGAAGAACTTTGGCGCGTCTCAACCTGGGTGCCGCGGCCCCGCTGCATCGGTTGTCGACGGTGAACTGGGCTGCGACTAACTGTGTCGTTGCCAGACGGACCGCAGCGAGTCCCAGTTGCCACCGAGGCTGTCGCAGAGTACGTCCACAAAGACAGCGGTATCGGTGCCGTCGGGGTTCCACCAGATGCCGCAGAGAGCCGGGATCTCGCCGGTCGGGGTGGTGTACTCGACGTACAAGCCCGGCGTGCCGGTGACGCCCCCCAGTTTGTCGCCGGGCTCCTCCGCATCCGGGCGGTCGCTCGCCGAACTGCGGGCGATTCGCTGCCGGAAGCTCAGGTCGGCAGCTCGCCCCTCGGCCGAGTCATACGCGACAAAGTGGAGATACATGCCGCCGTCCCGGCACAGCACGTGGGCGCGCTCGCCGGGGCCGAGGGGTGGACCGCCATCGTCGGTGTTCGCGACGCAGCTACTCATGTCGGCGAGCCACGGCTCCGCCAACGGGATCAGGTCATCCGGGAACGTCGCGCGGTTGGTGGCGGCGAAGACGTTGGTGGGTTCCTCGGCCGGCTCTTCGGGCGGCGCCGCGGCCGGTTCCTCGGCGGGTGCGTCCGACTGCGGGGCGGCGGCCGGGGCGCTGTCGGGGGCAGTCGCTCGGCCGAGGACGAACGCGCCAGCCCCGGCCACCAACGCGCCAGCGAGTACCCCGACGATCACGCCGAGCAGCAGCTTCCCCCGCTGCGGGGGTGGAGACGGCACGATTCGGCGCTGCGGTGCTGGCGCGGCGAGGTCACCGGAAAGAGGTGGTGCGGCGAAACCGCCCGAGACCGGCTGTGTGCTCAGACCGTACTGGTCGTGGCCGCCGGAGTCAGGCGTATGCTCACCGTCGGACCAGTATTCCCGTCCGGGGGCCGCTCCATCATTCACGTGCGGCACGATATCAGCGCCTATCGAACCCCCACAGACCCGTTGGGAGATCTATTCACTCTGCTGGGAGTGTGCGGATGGCGATGTACGGCAGACCCATGGTGGGTAACGCGCTCCGGAAACAGCGTCGGCTAGACTTGGCGCGAGGCCCTTCCAGCAGGACGATCGGGTTCGATGCCCACGTCAGACGCCGCGACCGAAACGGTCAGCGCCGGGCGGGACGGCCCCCCTTCAACCTTCGGAGCCTCCATGGCGGCAAGCCGCCCACGCCAGAACACCTCGCCTGAGTCCCAGCGCACCCTGCCTGACTCGCTGACCTTCACCGACCTCGGCGTCCCCGACCCGCTCAACCGCCAACTGGCCGCGGCCGGGGTGGAACGGCCGTTCCCCATCCAGGCCGCGACCCTGCCGGACGCGCTCGCCGGACGGGACGTGCTCGGCCGGGGCCGTACTGGTTCGGGCAAGACCTACGCCTTCGTGCTGGCGGTGCTGACCCGCCTGGCCGCGAACACCACGCGCCGTCGCCCTGGCCGCCCCCGGGCGTTGATCCTCGCGCCGACCCGCGAGTTGGCCACCCAGATCGACCGCGTGATGGCGCCGCTCGCCCAGGCACTGTCGCTTCGTACGATGGCCATCTTCGGTGGCGTCGCCGCCCGGCCCCAGATCGCCGGGCTCCAGGCCGGGGTCGATGTCCTGGTGGCCTGCCCGGGACGGCTGACCGACCACGTCGAGGCCGGGCACGCGCACCTGGACGCCGTTGAGATCACCGTCTTGGACGAGGCCGACCACATGGCCGATCTTGGCTTCCTGCCCAGCGTACGGCGGCTGTTGGAACGAACCCCGCGCGGCGGGCAGCGGCTGCTGTTCTCCGCAACCCTGGACTCCGGCGTCGATGTCCTGGTGCGGCGGTTCCTCACCAAACCAGTCGTGCACAGCGTCGACTCAACGCTGTCGCCGGTCACCGCGATGACCCACCACGTGCTGCACGTTCAGGCCGAGGACCGGTTCGCCGTGTTGGTCGAGTTGACCGCCACGTCGAACCGTACCGTCGTGTTCACTCGTACCAAACGGGGTGCGAAAACCCTGGCTCGACGGCTGGCCGCTGCTGGGGTCAGCGCGGTCGAACTACATGGCAACCTGGCCCAGGGCGCCCGTACCCGGAATTTGCGGGCATTCGCCACCGGGGAGGCGCACACGCTGGTCGCCACCGACATCGCCGCCCGGGGCATCCACATCGACGACGTGGCGCTGGTCGTACACGCCGACCCGCCGGTGGAGCACAAGGCGTACCTGCACCGCTCGGGCCGTACCGCTCGGGCTGGTGCGGACGGGACCGTCGTGACTCTGATGACCGACGCGCAGGTGACGGAGGTGCGGGCGTTGACCCGCAAGGCTGGCATCACCGCGACCACGAGGCGACTGCGCCCGGGCGACGCGCTGCTCCGCGAGATCGCCCCGGGCGAACGCCGGTTGACCCCCCAGCCCGTACCGCCCCCTGGTGGCCCACAGCCGGAGGCGCGGCCCGCTCACGGTGGCCGGAGACAGCGCGGCGGCAAACCGGCGTCGACTCCGACCCGCTCCGCACCGACCCGCTCCACACCGACCAGGTCCGGGGCGACCCGGTCCGGGGCGGCGGCCTTCTCCAGCCGGTCCCGTCCGGGTACTCGCCGCAGCGGACGCTAACCGGCGGGTCCACGGAGCCACCCTGGGGCATACGCCTCGTCGGGGAGCCCGGAAACCTCAGTCGTGCGAGTTCGGAGCCGGCGTGTCGCCGGCCGTGGTGGGCGGTCTGGGTCCGAGCTGGCTGATGTCGTACCCGTGGGGGTAGGACTTGGTCTTGATGCCGTCGGCGAACCGGGGGACCGCCGGCGGTCCCCCGAGCCAACGTTGCGTGTGCGCGCGGGCGCGGAGGGCCAGGTGTAGTCCGACCCGCGCCGGCCAGGGTGGGTTCGCCACCCGGGTTGCGGCGCGCAGGGCTGGGTCGTAGATGGCGCTGACCAGTGCGTTGCCCACCGGGGAGAGAACAGCGGGTAGCCGGTTCAGCATCAGCATCCGGGTGGCCCGCTCGATCGCGGCCGCGTCGTCGTTGGGGCGCAGTTGGGCCCGGTCGTACTCGTCGAACCAGGCCTCGACCGCCTGGTAGGAGTCGGGGATTTCGGTGATTCCCATCCGGCGACCCAACTCGAGGTAGAACCGCCAGGTCGCGCGTCGCTCGTGGCAGCAGGGTCGGCGCCAACCGTAGCGTTCCAGCCAGCGGGTGGGGATCACGACCAGGCAGGCGAGGACGTAGCGGTAGTGGTCGTTGCTGATGCGGTGGGAGCGGTGGATCTGGTTGATCCGGCGGAGAGCGTCCCGCCCGCGGGGCTGTTCGAAACCGTTGAGCATGATCTCGTACATGAGCAGGCCGGTGTCGTCGATCCGCTGCTGGGTGCGTTCGGTGAGTTCACCGGTGGCGGTGTGAACCGCGGCGATCTCCGGGATCGAGAACGAGCGGTTGAAGGCGAGGTTGAGTCCGAGCTTCATGTCCCACGGGAACTCGTACCGCAGCATGGTCTGGTAGATCGTCAGGTGGTCGTCGTCGGGGTCGAGCGAGCGGATCCGGTGCAGGTGAACGAGGCGGTCTCTCACGGGCGTGGGCCTCCAACGGGCTGCGGCCGGGGGTCGGTGGCGGTGAGGTGCTCGGTGGCGTCGAGGGTGGCGGCCACCACCGGGGACTGGTGGTACGCGGTCGCGACGCGGCTGAGCCAGGTGATCTCGCCGGCGTAGCCGTCGGCCGGTCGGGTCGGGGCCGCGGCTGGCTGCGGCTGGGTGGCGGTGACGCCGGCTCGGTGCGCGCGTAGGCCGAAGGCCAACTGGGCGGCCTCGATGGCGGCGAGCCGGTCGTCGCCATCGAGGCCCGCCTGCTCGGCGAGGGCACCGGCGGCCTGGGTTACTCGGGCGTCCAGGAAGGGGCGCAGCGCCAGTCGTGCGTCGCGGATCTCGGCCACGCGACGGGTCAGCGCGTAGTCGAGGTCACGTAGGGCGACGAGCGGCCGGCGGAGTTGTGGGTCCAGCTCAAGCTCGGGCAGCGCCGTGGTGAGGTCGTGCCACAGTGGCCCGAGACGTCGGTAGGCGCGCAGGTCGTCCGAGCACCGGGGGAGGGGGATCAGTGGGCCCCAGGCGGGCATGGTCAGGCCGGTCATCATGAGTAGCGCGCTGATCGTGACCAGGACCGCGGCGATTTCGCGTTCGCCGGTTGGCTGTAGCCCGCTCCAGTGGGCGACCAGGTAGATGATCTTGTTTGTACCGTAGAGCACGGCAACCGCGGCGCCGGCAGCGGTGATGCGCAGGCCACGTCGGAGCCAGGGCCGGCCGCAGATGCGGGCGAACTTCCAACCCAGCCGGGCGATGGCGATGCAGTAGGCGAAGAAGCCCGTCGCCAGGAGTATCAGCAGATATGCCGAGACCGCCGGGTCGGTGGCGTGCTCAACGGTCAACCGAACCGGCTGTTCGTAGCCGAGGGTGTGGGCATACAGGGCGACCATGACGAGGTACGCGCCGGCCGTGATCCAGACCCAGCATCGGGCCCGGGCGGCCGCCTGCGCCGCGGGCAGCGCGAGGTGCAGCAGCATGCGCTCGGCGGAGGCGGCGATGGTCATGGCGCAGCCGTGGGCGAGTACCTTGGCCAGATTTGGTAGCCCCAAGCCGGCCTCAATACCAGCGGCGAGCGATGGGATGGTCAGGGTGGTGCCGACGGCGAAGGCGCCGATCGAGATACAGAGCGCGCGGCGCGCCGGCGCGGGGTATCTACGCAGCAGCGACAGCGTGTAGGCGAAGGTCGCCCAGCCAGCGCCGGCGCAGAGGCCGTAGAGCAGGGTAGCCACCGACTGCTACCGGCCGGGGTGTTCTAGCGATTGCCGTAGCCGGTCGCACAGGTCAGCCTCGGGATCGTCTCGGGGGGGCTCCGGCCCGGCCGGGTCCGAACCGTCGCGGGTCCGGCGTAGCAGGAGCGAGCCGATCATCTCCGCCTCCCGCTCCTCCTCGGCGGCGTAGGTGCTCCGGCCGAGGAAGCGCTGCACGGTCCGGGGGTCGAGGTCCGGCAGGAGCAACTTGGCGGCATCAGGGTCCAGGACGGCGGCGGTCCGGTGTCCGGCGAGCAGGTGACCCAGCTCGTGCCCGATGATCAACATTTGGTGTATCGGCGAGGTGTCCTGCTCATAGAAGACCGCGTCGAAGGTGGCCGTCGGTACCCACATGCCGCACACGGTGTGCACTGGCAGGCTGATCGGGGCCAGGTGGATAGGTCGTCCCCGGCGCTCTCCCAAGAACCGGCACAGACTCGGCATATCGAACGCCGCTGGCAGCGCTGACTCGGAGAGCATCCGTTTGCAGCGCTTCCGTAGTTGGCGCAGTGTCACGTGAGACTTCCCAAGGTGGTCCGCACGCCTCCACAGCAGGGCCAGCACGGCGGTCAGTGGCCATTCTGGTGGCTACCACCGAGGGCCTGCAGGCGGGCGACCATCTGTTCCACCAGCTGAGAGTCAGCCGAGGACAAGCCGGTGTCAGCGAGAACCTGCCGCAGCGCCACCTGCTTGACGCCCATCCGTCGCAGCTCGCTGAGGAGTCGGATCTGTTCCTGAACCCGTTGCGCCGCGTCGTCATCCACAAAATATCCGGAGTGGATGCCGAAGGCGCGAGCCAGGGCGCGAACATGCGAGGTGCGCGGATCTTGCGCCACCCCCCGGCGTAGCTCTCCGATGTAGGCGGCGCTGATCGACACCCCCGTCTCCGCCTGGTGTCCGTTGATCTTGTCGGCTATCTCCTTGTTTGTGTACTTCCGCCCGGACTCCTCGGGCTTTCCAAGCTCCTCCGGTGTGGGACGGATGGTCTCGAATAGATACTCCAGACGGTCGGCGAGGGTGTCGAGGGGCGGCAGTTCCTGCCGGCCCTGGTGCTCCGCAGCCAATGCTTCTCACCCTCCCCGTGACCAATCCAGAGCAGTGTGACACCGCCAAAGCCCGGCACGACAGGTGTCGACACATGACCGTTACCTATGACGCCCACGACCCTCTCGCCACGAGCCAAACCGCCGGTGCGGCCGGCCATGCCGCCGGGAGCCGGAGGCAGCCGTCGGTGGTGTCCTACCTGCCGGTCACGGCTTGCGGCCCACCCCGCAGAACTCGTCAACCTCGGGCCCGGTGGCGGTGTCGGCGTCGGGTCGCCACCGGGTCAGTGAGACGATGCCCGGCTCGATCAGCTCAAGGCCACGGAAGAATCGGTCGATGCCGTCGAGACTACGTACCACCATCGGATCTGAGCCGCCCTCGTTCCAGATCCGGACCGCCTCGTCGGTCGCGGCCCCGTGGATGGCGTTGGTGGTATGTGTCATCGCCAGGTAACTCCCCGACGGAAGCGCCTCAACCAGGCGGTCGACTACTCCGTAGGCCTCGTCGTCATCGGCCAGGAAGATCACAATGCCGAGCATGGTGATGGCGATCGGCTTGGTGAAGTCGAGTGTCTCGGCCGCGGCAGCGAGGATCTTATCTGGGTCCCGCAGGTCGGCGTCGATGTAGTCGGTGGCGCCTTTGGGGTGGCTGGTCAGTAGCGCCCGCGCGTGCACCAGGACCAGCGGGTCGTTGTCGGCGTAGACGATGCGCGACTCGGGTGCGATCGACTGGGCGACCTCGTGGGTGTTGTTCGCTGTCGGCAGGCCGGTGCCGATGTCCAGGAACTGCCGGATGCCGGTCTCCCTGGCCAGATGAGTGACCGCGCGTACCAGGAAGGATCGCTGATTGCGGGCCAGTTCGATGATCTGTGGGTAGGCCGCGATCGTGTGGTCGCCGACCTCGCGATCCACCTCGAAGTTGTCCTTGCCGCCAAGCCAGTAGTTCCAGATCCGGGCCGGGTGCGCGATCGTAGTGTCGATCTTCGAGGAGAGTGACCCGTTCGGTCTGGTGGCCGATGGCATGGTTCCCGAAGGGGTGTTGGTCACTGGCAAACTCTTCTCGACTCGCGACGGGTGACTTCTCCCACACCGTAGCAGGGGCAACGGAACGGACTGTTTTGTCCTTTGTGGTCGGCGAATTCAGGGTGCGCCTCTCGCGCCCGGGTGAGGCCGCACTGCTGCCGGGAAACCGATCGCCGGTTCTGCCTCCGGGCCGCCAGGTTCCGCCGCATGCGGTTGGAGCGGATCACTCCAGAGAACCTCGAGGCGGCTCGTGCGCTCTCGGTGCGGCCCGATCAGGAGCACTTCGTCGAGTCCGTGGCGGAGGCTCGCGGAGGCGTACGTCTGGCCCGATTATGCCCGGCCAAGGTTGATCTATGACGGCGATAAGCTGGTCGGCTTCGCTATGGCCTTCTTGAATATTCCGTGACGGTAGGTGTCCGCAGCCTTTCCTGAGGAGCGGGCGCGCTTCCTGAGGAGGGTGCACCCGTCAGGTCGCTCTCGTGCGGCACCAGGCGGTCGGGTCGTCGGGGACTCATCGGTGTCGGGTGCGTCGGTGTGAGTGCGACCCGGTGTCGCCGAAGCTGGGCTTCGCGCCGGCGGCAGCGCCGCGTCGGGACAAGCGCGATCCCCTGGGGGTGCTAACGAGAACAAGTTTCATGCTATCGGTCTCCGTGGGCTGGATGTTGGCACCCCTGCCACCCGGCGCATCCGGTGGGCCTATACTGACAATCGTTTTCATTAAGAGTTGAGAGGACTGTGATGGCAACGTCTCCACTCGCGCCCACCGACCCCGGCGCTGCGGTGGCCGGCACCCGGCCGTCCCTGACCGTGCTCAGCGGCTTCTGGCCGTCCGCGACGTACGCCGTCGCCCGCGCGCTGCTGGTGGCGGATCCGACCCTGCTGTTGGTCCAGCACGACCTCGCCGACCTGAGCGTCGGTACCGTGCGACGGGTCGTGCGCGACAGCACGGGCGTACTCGAGGACGAGCGGATCACGCTCGCACACGGATGTGTCCCCTGCACGCTGCGGGAAGATGTGCTGCCCGCCCTCGCCCGGTTGGCCCGGGCGCAGCCCAACCAGGATCTGCTGCTGATGCTGCCCGAGGTGGTCGAGCCCGAGGCGGTCGCCGCCGCCTGCGCGCACTGCCCCGTTGACGGCGCTCCGATCACCGACCTGATCCGGATCGATTCCTATGTCACCGTCGTCGATGCCGAACATCTGCTCGACGGGCTCGTCAGCACCGACGACCTGAAGCACCTCGGCATCGCGGCGGCGGACTACGACGACCGGGCGTTGGCCGACGTCATCGTCCGACAGATCGAGTACGCCGACACGCTCGTCCTCTGGGGTCGGTCCCGAGCCGGCGCCTACGGCACCAGCCGCCTGTCGGTGCTGCTCGAGCGGATGGCGCCGTGGGCGACGCAGGTCCCCGTCAACGGTGATCAGCTCGACGCCGCCGCGCTGACCCGCCAGCTGCGCGGCACCCTCCGGCACCGGCCCGAGACCCCCGGCATCCTCACCCGGGGCCTAGAGGGGTACGTCCTCGGGGTGCACGAGCCGCACCCGGACTGCGGCATCGTCTCGGTCGTCTTTCGGGCCCGTCGACCGTTCCACCCGCGGCGTATCCACGACGCTTTTGAGGACCTCAACGACCAGGTCGTACGCTCTCGCGGGCACCTCTGGCTCGCCAGTCAACCCGACACGGTGATCGCCTGGGACTTCGCCGGGGGTGGACTCCGCCTCGGCTCCCTCGGCCACTGGCTGGTCGCTCTTCCCGACTCCTGCTGGGACGACGTGTCCGACCACCGCCGGCTCGCCGCCGCACTCGACTGGGACCCCTACTACGGCGACCGCCACCAACACCTGGTCTTCGTCGGCCTGGGTCTCGACCCCGTCTCGCTGTGCCACACCCTCACCAGTTGCCTGCTCACCGATGACGAACTCGCCGACGGCAGCGACACCTGGCGGCACTACGACGACCCGTTGGCCGGGTGCTTCCCCGTCGCCGACGTCCTTCGGCCGTGACGAGGGGGACCAGATGGCGTAGAATGTCCGGGGCCTCACCGCGAGGCTGCGGGAGCTGAAGGAGGAGGTGGCGTTTTCATGCATGTGACTGCTGAAGACCGCCACGCTTCGTGCGCCTGAGCGACATCAGGTGACGGTCGGTTCACCCGATCGGATCTCACTCCTTCACGCAGAGGGTTCCTCAGTTGTCTTCTCCCCACCGGGGTCCATCGGCGACCCCAGAATCATCCTCGTCTCTCACCGCCTTGGGCTGGTCGCACCGATGGCAGGCGGCGCTTGCCGCACACGGTGCTGGTCGTCCGGGGCGCGTCGTCCGCCATGACGGTGCGGCCGTCCTGATCAGCACCGAGGGCGGCACCCGCCACTTCCCCGTACGGTCCTCGGCACCCGCGCTCGCGGTCGGTGACTGGGTCGTCGTCGATGACGATCGCGTCCTCGACCTGCTGCCACGGGCTTCGCTACTCCGCCGTCGCGACCCCTCCACCGGAGGGAGCCAGCTCATCGCCGCAAACGTGGACGTGGTGGGCATCGTCTGCGGCTTGGACCGGCCGGTAGTCCACGGCCGACTGCAACGTTTCACCTCGCTCGCCTGGGACGCCGGAGCGGTACCCCTGGTGATCCTCGCCAAGGCCGACCTCGTGAGCTCCACCGCAGCCATCGAAGACGGCCTGCTCCAGCAGCATCCCGGTGTCGACATCATCTCTGTCGCGGCGGCGACAGCCACCGGGATATCCGACCTTCTCGGCCGGTGTGCGGAGCGCACGCTGGTGCTCGTCGGCGAGTCCGGGGCCGGAAAATCGACCCTCCTCAACGCCCTTGCCGGCCGGGAACTGGGCGCCACCGGAAAGGTCCGCAGCTCGGACGCGAAGGGCCGGCACACCACCACTGCCCGGCAGCTCTTCCCGCTGGAGGGCGGTTGCTGCCTGATTGACACCCCGGGCATGCGTGAGGTCGGCGTTCATGCCGACGTCGCCACCGTTGACGCGGGATTCGACGACCTTGCGGAGTTGGCGCTCGGCTGTCGATTCGGCGACTGCGGTCATGCCAACGAGCCCGGCTGCGAGGTGCTCGCGGCCGTCGCCGACGGGAGGCTGAGCGAGCAACGACTGCGGGCCTGGAATCAGCTGTGCCGGGAGGCCGCGTGGGCAGAACTCCGCGCGGATCCGGCGGCCCAGCGCCGCGCAGGTCGGAGACTAGCCCGGGTCATCAAAGACGCCCAGCGGGCGAAGCGGCGTTAACCGCGCCCTGGTCGAGCAGTTCTCGGGTTGATCGTGGGGATCCTTGATCATCCCGACACCGAGGCTGTAGGCCCAGGTGCTGGGTCGCGCCGGACGGTCCACCGACGAACCGGTGGACCGTCCGGCTAACCCGTTGCGTCCTGCTCGGCCCGCCCACCGGCGAACATGCGGCAGCCGGTGCGCCCCTGAATCCAACCGGCGGTGGGCTGATGCGCGCCCTCTGGCGGGGTGGCCGGTAGCTGAGGCCGGGTGGCTCAGCTTGGGTGGGGGTTCTGCATCAGTGCGACGACCGCGCCGGCGGGGTCCTTGATCAGCGCGAATCCGCCCGGACCGGTGCCGTTGGGCTGCCGCACCACCTCGCCACCCTTCTCGGTCACCCGCGCCAAGCTCGCGGAAAGGTCGCTGACCGCGATATAGGTGATCCACTGCGGCGGCAGGTCGGCGTTGCCGTTCCTGGCATGGCAGATGCCAGCGACCGGGTTACCGTCCTGTGCGAGCATCATGTAGTCGTCGTAGTCGCCCATACTGAGCGGCTCCGGCTTCCAGCCGGCCACGTCCGCGTAGAAGTCGCGTATGCCGTCCGCGTTCTGGACGGTCAGGTCGAAGCCCGCGATCGTGCCTACCTTGGGTTGACTCACCAGGTGTCCGTTCCTTTCGCGTTCAAGTCCCTACCGTGCTGATTGAAGGACGACGAAGTCTGTAGTCGCATCCTAACGGGGATCCGTCAGGACCTATCGGCCGAGCGGACCAGTTCTTTGCGGGCCCGGTCGCTACCCGCGGCGTTCGATGGCCACGAAGGTGGCGCCGAACGGATCGGCCAGGACGACGTTACGGCCGTACGGCGAATCCTGCGGAGCCGTCACCACCCGACCACCGTGCGACACCGCCTGCTCCGCGGCTCGCTCCGCGTCGGGGACCTGAAAATACGCCAGCCATGCCGCGTGCCCTTCGTGTGGGCGCTGCTCCGCGCCGGCGAAGACTCCCGCAACCGGGCGACCACCGGAGTTGAGCGTTACGTATGGCACGTCCTCGATGGGCTCGGTGTCGTAGCCGAAGACCCGCCGGTAGAACTCGACGGTGGCGGGCAGGTCGGCGCTGGTCACCTCGCTCCAACAGGGCGCTCCGTCCTCGTCAACCACCTGCGACCCGCTCAGCTCACGGCCCTGCCACAGGGCGAATACGCCACCGGTGGTGTCCTGGGCGATCGCCAGCCAGCCGACCATGGCGTCCTGCCGCGGCTTCACCACCTTGCCGCCGGCATCGGTGACCCGTCGCAGCGCCGCCGCGCAGTCCGCCGTCGCGAGGTAGATCGTCCAGTTCGACTGGACGGGCGCCGGCTCGCCCGGATGCGGTTCGGCGATCGCCGCCACCGGCTTTCCGCGAACCTCGCACATCGTGTAGAAGTCGCCCTTGAAGGTCCAGCCCAGCACCGGTCCGTAGAAGTCCATTGCGGTGTCCCGGCTGGGCACCGTCATGTCGAACCAGCACGGCGTGCCGGAGGCGTACGCGCCATCCACGTCACTCATGGGATCTCCCCGTTCCCTGGATTCGGTTCTCCATCGGGCACTCTACGAGAATCGCGCCTGCGCGGGGGACCGCAACACTCGTGGTGCAGTCAGCGGACAACCCCGTTGCCGTCCGGCAAAGGAAAACATCGCTCATGGGCTGTCAGAACCTGCGAGATGTTCCAGGGCAGGCGTGGCTTTCACGCCAGTCGAACTCGATGGTTTCGCCGGCGGGTACACCCTGCTGCGCGCTCGAGTCCGGGCCGTGGGCGTACCGGACGTTCGACTGGTTGAGGGGGGAGCGGGCGGTAGGGGACCTCGACAGTCACCTGGGCAACGTAGCGGACAATCGCATGACCGCGGCAAGCGAGATTGGGCCCGTCCAGCGGTGCTGGGATTCAGAAACCGAGGATGGCCGCGGAGACCGCGGAGAAGAGAGCGGCGGCGAGCAGGACCAGCCCGGTCGGTGCACCGACGACTGCGCTCACCGACAGCTCCCGGGCCCGGGCGACCGGGATCGCGGCGACCGAGACGACCGTGATGAGAGCGGCGACCAGGTGGATCATCGGATAGCCGATCAGTGTGGCGACCGGGAAGAGGTGGACACCGACGACGAAGGCGACCCACATCGAGATCAGGTCCCGTCGGCCGCGGAGCGCGAGCAGGACCGCCCCGAGAGTGGCGGCCCCGAACTCGATGGCGACCACGACCCCGAACGCGCGGCTGGTGGCCTCGTCGAAGGCGGTGTCGTTGTGCCAGAGCCGCCAGGTCAGCAGAGCACCGGCGATCGCGGTGAGGAGGCCGGTCACCGAGCCGGCGGTGAGGAGCCCGCGCCACCTACCCGGAGGCGCCTCCTGCGCCCAGCCGAACCAGCTCGAAGCGAAGAAGCCGAAGATCACGGCAGTTGCTGCAAAGTCCCGCACGTGCTCGGCAAACATGGCGCCTCCTGCCCGATGAGGACAAGCTACGGCAGTTCGCGGCACTCCTCCAGCCTCCGGTGTCGGACCGGGGGCCGGCTAGCTTCTTCTGGCTTCCGCCGCGGCGCCCGGTGCCGGCCGCAGCCCACCGCTCAGCTGTATTTGCGCAGCACGGTTTTGGTGTCGCGGATCCAGTCCGGGAGGTCGGAGCCGAAGTGGGCGAGGACGCTCAGCTGTTCGCGGAGGTTGAGCAGGTCCATGCGGTCGCGCCAGCCCGGTTGGGGAGCGGCGGCTTCCTCGTAGGCGGCGAAGAAGGGCTCGGGCGGGCGGTCGACGCTGTAGATCATGCTGAGGTCGGCCTCGGCCCAGTTCCAGTGCACCGCGGGGTCGATGAGCACGGGAGTGCCCTGGTCGGTGGCGATGAGGTTGTTGCGCCAGAGGTCGCCGTGGGTGAGCACGGCGGGAGCGGGTGGGAGCAGTTCGGGTAGCCGTTCGCAGATGCGTTCCAGCCGGGTCAGGTCGGTCTGGTCCAGGACCTGTTGGACCTTCGGCTCGGTCGCGTAGCGCAGTAGCCGGTGGGTGGCGAAGAACTCATGGCCGTCGCTGGTCTGCTGGTTGTGCTGGGGGAGTAGGCCGAGCCAGCCGTCCTCGGGCCAGCCGAAGGCGCTGCCCTGGACGGAGTGCAGCCGGGCGATCGCACGGCCGGCTTCTTCCCAGTATCGGTCGGTGTCGGTGCGGGGAGCCAGTGCGGCGAGGACGAGGTGGTGCTCGGTCACCTCGTAGACCTCGGGGGTCTGGACGCCACCGAGATCGCGGAGGGCGCGCAGCCCCGCGGCTTCCAGGGCGAACATGCCGGGCGGGATCTGCGAGGACGCCGGGGTCTGCTTGACCACGGCTGGCCGGCCATCGGCGAGCCGGACTCGCTGCACGTGGTGGGCGAGCCCGCCGGCGAGGGGTTCCCAGCCGGTGGCACCGTCCAGTATCGATGCGACCGTCCCGGTACGCGGGTCGGCCGCACTCACCTCGTCTGAACTCACGGTCAACTCCTCCCGCACACCTACCCGCAGAATGCAGCATCCAGCCTGCTCGCTGTCGGTCGGTGGTAGGGCAAGCGGACGGCGTCACAGCGCGTGGGTCGGTACTATCCCAGACGGCCGTGCGGTACGCCGACCAGGCCCCTGACGTCGATACGATCCTCGTCCTCGCCGACTCCGCCAAGTGGGGTGGCTCCGGATACCCGGCCGTGAGCGTCGGTGGGCGTCGGTGCGTCCGCGGATCTCCTTGTTCAGGCGTTCCAGGAGCGGCGTCGGGCTTGTCTTGGCGCCTTCTGGCGGGCTACGGGGCGAGTGATCCGCCCCAGTTGTCGGTGACGAGCTGGCCGGTGGCGTCGTTCACGAAGCGATGTTCGAGGGTGCCGTTGCCGAGCCGGTAGAACACGTGGTGCTGTCCGGGAGCGGACAGGCCGGCCGGGTCACCGGTCACGACTCCACGCGCACCCCAGTTGTCCACGCCGGGGTCGATTCCGGGCCACCAGTACCAGTGCACCAGGTCTCCCGACGCGGTGCGGCCGAAGATGTGCTGCTGGTCGCGGTGCACGAAGGCGTGCGGGCTGCCGACGAAGGCTCCGCCCGGCCAGACATCGCCCCCGAAGGTGCCCGACGGATCGTCGAAGAACCGGTGGGCGAGGTCGCCGTCACTGTTGCGGAAAAACACGTGGTGCTGGTTTCCGCCGTAGGAGAACCCCGTCGGGTCTGAGGCCACACCCGAGGTGACACCCCAGTCGTCGGTACTGGGGCTGATCCCCGGCCACCAGTACCAGTGGATCAGTCCGCCGGAGGCGGTGCGGCCGAAGATGTGCTGCTGGTCGCGGTGCACGAACGCGTACGGGTTCCCGACGAAGGATCCACCGGGCCACACCCCACCCGTGACCTGACCCGTGTCGAGGTCGTAGAACCGATGCTCCAACTGCCCGTCCGGGTTCCGGTAGAAGACATGCTGCTGATTGCCGTACGCGAACCCGGTGGGATTCGAACGGACCCGTCCCTCCGTGTCCCAGCTATCCATTCCCGGGGCGTCCATTCCCGGCGCGAACCACCAGTGTCGCAACGTGTTGTCGCTTCCCCGGGCGAACACGTGCTGCTGGTTGGCGTGCGCGTACCCCACCGCCTTTCCGGTCAACGATCCGCCGCCCCAGTCCGCCTGCACCACCCCCGACTCCGGCGACCAGGACAGGTGCTGCAGAGTCCCGGTCGATCCGACGGCCACATGGTGCTGACCGCCCCCGAACCCGAACGCCCGCCCCGCGACCGGTTCGGTGGGACGACCGCAGTTGTCGCTGGTGAGGTAGCGCTGGTGGTATGAGCCGGGATACGGGGCCAGTGAACCGCCGTTGATGGCGATGGTCTGCCCCACCCCGTTGTGGAGCTGCTCGTAGTGGATGTGCGCGCCGAAGGAGTTGCCGGTGTTGCCGGTCAGCCCGATCTGCTGCCCCTGGGTGACGCCCGTCCCATCTGCCACCGAGAACGCGGAGAGATGAAAGTAGTAGGTCTGCCACCCGCCACCGTGATCGATGACGATGTAGTTGCCGGCGCCACCCGACTGCGAGTGCCGGTAGGCGGTGCCGGCGGCGGAGGCGAGCACGGGGGCGCCGTCGGTGGCGCCACCGTCGGCGCGGATGAAATCCAGTGCCTGGCGGACCTCACTGCTGTGGTGGCTGTAGGTCCACTGCTGACCACATGGAAACGGGGCCTTGAAGACGGGGGCGGCCTGTGCGGGCGACGCGTTCACGGCAAGGCCCGCGGCCACCAGGCATACCGCGAGAATCGCGGCGAGTCCTGCCCGAGGTGCAGTTCTGGTCATGATGCGACGCTCCTGCCGGACTACCGGTGATGCTGGTGTTGCGCTTCGGCGTCGTGATTTTGACGACCTGTCATGACGCCTGTCAATAGTGATGTGAGTATTTCGCTGTTGTGTAACCGGGAGGATTCTGGGTCACCCGATGCCCGCTTGACCACTGTCGTGGCTGCCGTTTTCCATACCATGATGACTATCAATCGTCGCACCCTGCTTGGTCGGGTCGCCCTGGTCGGCACCGCTGTCGCGGCCGGTGGGCTGCTCGCCCCCGACTCGGCCCGGGCCGCCTCCTGGAAGAAACGCCTCACTGGCGCCGACCTGGACACCAACCACCGGTGGCAGGTCGCCGGGACTGACCTCGGCATCCCCTACGTGTTGGAGAACGGTTCCATCGGATACCTCTTCGGAGACACCTTCAACACCCCGTGGCCGGAGGGCCCGCCGCTGTCGAACGACTGGCGCTCGCCGGTGATGCTGCGCTCCAACGCCCACCCGGGTGCTCCCGATGGTGTGATCTTCGACAGCGCGGCTGGAGTCGCCGGCGACGGACGGGCCCCAGAGCTGATGCACAACGGCCACCGGGGAATTGGCATCGACGGCCTCTGGGAGGTGACCGTCATCCCCAACGACGGCATCAGCTTCCCGGAGACCGGCCGGCAGGTGATCTCGTACATGAGCATCGAGTACTGGAAGGAACCCGGGCAACCCGGACCCCACTGGCGATCGCGCTACGCCGGACTGGCCTTCAGCGACAACGGCAACGAGTTCGTCCGTACCCCGCTGAAGTGGTGGAACGACGGCACGAACACCGACCCGTACCAGATGTGGACGATGCAGCGCGACGGCGACTGGGTGTACGTCTTCTCCGTGCGCCCGGGGCGCCAGGACGGCCCGATGATGCTTCGTCGGGTCTTCTGGGACCAGCTCTTCTACCCCGAGTCATACGAGGGGTGGGGTTGGAACGGCAGCGACTGGGGCTGGGGCAGGCCCTGCACGCCGATCCTGACCGGCTCGTTCGGGGAGCCATCGGTCCGGCGGCTCGCCGACGGCACCTGGGTGATGTCGTACCTCAACTGCGTCACCGGTTGCATCGTCACCCGTACGGCTGCCGGTCCGGACCAGGCCTGGACGGCGGAGAAGGTGCAGATCTTCCCGTGGCAGGAGCCCGGGCTCTACGGCGGGTTCATCCACCCGTGGTCCAGCCGGCACGTCAACGGCCTGCACCTACTGGTCTCGACCTGGACCAGGACACCCGACCGCAGGACCACCGCCTACCACGTCAGCCAGTTCGTCGGCACGGTCTGAACCGCACCGGGTTCGTCGGCGAGGGCGGGTGTTGTCGCGGGTGCCGGCCCGGTCACGGATAGCCGGTCACGGATGGCCGGTGTTGTGGCCTGTCCTCCGCACCTGCCCGAATACCACCATCAGGGGTGCCCGAACGAGGAATCGACGCGTCCACCGACCGCTCGGCGTTGCTGGTGGCCGACTGCCAGCAACCGAGGCCGGTGACCGTCTCGAGGAAGGGACCACACCCGATGAGAACCCGGTTCTCCGACCGGACCCGGTCGTTCCTGCGGCTTCCCGCCGCCGCCACCGTGGCCGCGGTGGTGGCGGCGGTCGCTGTCGTCGGATCGGCGGCGCAGGCCCAACCTGTCCAGATTCCGAGCTTTACCGACGGCCACGGTCTGACCGTCGTCGACGCCGAGGCCCACTCCAGCACCGACCTCACTCTCACCGTGACCACCGCGCAGTTGTCCGGCCAACACCAGATCCGCGTGTTCCTTCCCGCCGACTACGCCACCGAACCCGACAAGCGCTGGCCGGTCGCGTACTTCCTGCACGGTGGGGCCGGCGGCCCGCACGACGTGGCGGCCGTCCCGGCCCTGCGTTCAAACTCGATGATCACGGTGGCTCCGAACGGCGGGCTCAAGGGTTGGTACGCCGACTGGGTCATGCAGGACACCGCCCTCGGCGCGGCCAACTGGGAGACCTTCCACACCGAACAGGTCGTGCCCTTCATCGACGCCAACCTGCGTACCCGCACCGACCGGAACCACCGGGCCGTCATCGGTCTGTCGATGGGCGGCTTCGGATCGCTGCACTACGCGCAGGCCCGCCCCGACCTGTTCGGTCACGTCGCCTCGTTGTCCGGCGGGATCGACTTCGGCATGGCGGAGATCCGCGCGGTCGTCCTGGCCACGGAACTAAACCTTCCCGGCCTGCCATGCAGCTCTATTCCGACCGGCCCATGCCCCGACTACGGCCCGTACGTCGACAGCGACGCTATTTTCGGCTCGCCATACCCCATCTTCAACGCCGACCGGATCTGGAACGAGGTCGACCCGGCCGCACCGGCCAACCTCGCCAAGTTGGCTGACACCACCATCGCGCTCTACACCGGCGACCAGGACGCCGTGGACTATTTCACCGCCATCGCCACCGCGACGGTCGGGGACCGCCTCAACGACCTCGGTATCCCCCACCACACCGTCAACTACGAAGACGGCTCCACCTTGGCCCCCACGTGCAACGGCGGTCACAACTATGGCTGCTGGGCCCCGGCGATCGCCGACTACCTTCCGCGGCTCGAGGCGTCGTTCGACTCGGCCAGCTGACACTGGCCAGCCGAAACGTCGGCCATTGCGGCCAGAACGTCGGCCGGTGCGACCAAAACGTCGGCCGTTGCCGTCGTGGCACCCAGCCCCACCCGCAGTGATGCGGTCCGTTCGACTTGCCCGAGCAGAGGAGGTTCCCATGCGCGGCACCGGCTCATCTCCGACGAGACCGGCAACGATGGTGTTGCTGGCGGTGACGACCCTGACCGCCGTCATCGCCCTGAGCAGCCCGGCCCAGGCCCAGAGGCCTGAGAGCTCGGAGCCGGACCCGGTCTCGGCATTCTGTTTCATCCCCCCAGAGCGGGACATCGTGGTCACCCGCAAGGTCTATGAGGTGGGCCAACGCCGAGGTGTGTCGGACAAGGTCATGCTGGCGGGCTTCGAGGCGGGCTGGGTCGAGTCCCGGATGAACAACCTGAACTGCGGGGACCGGGACTCGCTCGGGGTGTTCCAGCAGCGCCCCTCCCAGGGCTGGTGCCAGCCCGCCCAGTGTCTCGACGTCGACTACGCGGCGAACAAGTTCTTCGAGGTGGCCCAGCAGATGGAGCCTGGGATGGAGGGCAGCACCGCCGGTCAACTCGCTCAGGCCGTGCAGCGTTCCGCGTTCCCGTCGCGGTACGACGAGGCGGAGGAGATCGCCCGAGCGCTGCGGGAGGAGGCGTTCCAGCCGTACGGCACGATCGGGGTGAAGTATCACAGCATGGGCGGGCCGGGCGGCCCGCTCGGTTGGCCGATCCGTGCCGAAGAGGACGCCTCGCTGGGTGGGCGGTTCCAGCAGTTCCAAAACGGAATCATCCTGTGGCGACCGGACATCGCCCATGCGATCTACGGCGACATCCTCACCGCCTTCTGGGCCACCGATGCCGAGCGACGCTGGGGCTTCCCCACCATGGACGAGGCGGACGCCGCCCAAGCGCCCGACGGCACTCGCGGACGTTTCCAGTTCTTCGAGCACGGCCTGTTTCTCTGGTCACCAGAGACCGGAACCCACACCGTTCACGGCGCCATCTACGACGCCTTCCACGACGCCGGTAGCGAAGCCGTTTTGGGCTACCCCCGCACCGATGAGCTCGACGAAGGTGACGGTAAGTACCAGCGCTTCCAAGAAGCCACCATCCACTGGCACCCCGACCAGGGCACCTGGATCACCCCTACCTGAGCAGGCATCACCAGCTCACAGTCCTCCAATCCAGAGGTAAGTCACCTACCGCAGGGAGCAACCATGACCCCGCAATCGCAGCCGACCCCGCTGAGCCGCCGCCGCCTCCTCACCGGCACGGCAGCCGCAGCCGCCGTCGGGGCGTTCGGCGGCCCCGCCCTCATACCGAATCCGGCGCACGCCGTCGGTGACGGGTTCGGCCTCCGCATCGTCAGCCCGCCCAACAACCACACCGGACGGCTGCAGTACTTCCGCTTCGCCACCAACGAGATCGAATGGGACCCTGCCGTCAATGTCCTGCTGCCCGACGGCTACCACACCAGTGGCAAACGCTACCCCGTGCTGTACCTGCTGCACGGTGGCCAGCAGGACTTCCGTCACTTCCACATGCACGAGAACATCATGAATCTGACCGCCGGCCGGGAGATCATTGTGGTCATGCCCGACGGTGGCGCCGCTGGCTGGTACTGCAACCCGGTCAGCACCTTCGTGGGCCCGCGAAACTGGGAAAACTTTCATATTCACCAGCTGGTGCCGTGGATCGATGCGAACTTCCGCACCTTCGCCGAGTACGACGGACGCGCGGTGGCCGGCTTCTCGATGGGCGGCTTCGGCGCGCTGAAGTACGCCGCCAAGTATTTCGGACACTTCTGCTCGGTGAGTTCCCACTCCGGGCCCGCCAGCCTGCGTCGCGACGGTCACCTCGTCGCGCACTGGGCCAACCTCAGTTCCGCCGCGGTGGAACTGGGTGGCGGCACCATCTATGGCGCGCCGTTCTTCGACCAGGCTCGGGTCACCGCGGACAACCCCATGGAACGCGTTCCGAGCTTCCACCACAAACGTGTCTTTCTGGTTGCCGGCACCTCACCAGAGCCGGTCGACTGGTGGGATGTCATCAACGAGACCCAGGTGCTCGCTGGACAACGCGAGTTCCGCGCCGCTCTCAGTCAGGCCGGTATTCCCCACGAGGGACTCGAAGAGCGAGGCGGACACATCTTCCGGCACGAGTTTTTCAGGCGTGATCTTGACGGCATGTTGGGCCGTCTCCGCCGAGCCGGCTGACCCGGACGAGAACCCCCGCGTCCACCACGTCGAACCAGCGAACGAGCTAACCGCTACGAACGGGTGGACGGCCGCCGGCCGTCCACCGGGAGGTAGGAGATGGGTAAGCACCGCAGATCCGTCCTGGTCGGTGTCGTCGCCCTGGCCATGGTCGCGACCGCGACCCCGACCGCGGCCCAAGCCCAAGCCCAAGCTCAGGCCGCCGAGCCGGCCGGTACGGTCCGCAACGCCGGTGGGGCCACGGCCATACCGGGAAGCTACCTCGTGGTCTTCAAGGACAGCGAGGTCAGCCGGTCAGCCGTCGGGTCGTCGCTGACCCGACTACGCAGCCGGCACGGTGGCACGGTGGCGCGTACGTACACCACGGCCGTGCGGGGTGGTGAGCTGCGGCTCAGCTCCGCGGCGGCGGCCCGGGTCGCCGCCGACCCGGCGGTGGCGTACGTCGAACAGAACCACACCGTGTCGATCGCGGGCATCCAACCGGACCCACCGTCCTGGGGTCTGGACCGCATCGACCAGCGGTACCGGCCGCAGGACGGCTCGTACACGTACCCGAACACGGCTGGTGATGTGACGGCGTACATCCTCGACACTGGTGTCCGTACGACGCACACCGACTTCGGTGGGCGGGCAACCTGGGGCACCAACACGGTGGACGACAACGACACCGACTGCAACGGTCACGGCACGCATGTCGCCGGCACGGTCGGCGGCACCGTGCACGGCGTGGCAAAGGCGACCAAACTGGTCGCGGTCAAGGCGCTCGACTGTGCCGGCTATGGCACGGTCGCGAGCGTGGTCGCCGGCGTCGACTGGATCACCGCGAACGCGGTCCAGCCGGCCGTGGCGAACATGAGTCTCACCTTCCCGCTGTCGAGCAGCGCCATCGAGGGCGCGGTCACCAACTCGATCGACTCCGGCGTGACGTACACGGTGTCGGCGGGCAACTACGGCATCGACGCCTGCCTCGTCTCCCCGGCCCGGACCCCGGCAGCGATCACCGTCGGCTGGACCAACAGCACCGACACCCGTTACATCCTCTCGAACCACGGCAGCTGTCTGGACATCTTCGCGCCGGGCTCGTCGATCACCTCGGCCTGGGCCAGCAGCGACACCTCGACCGCCACGACCAGCGGTACGTCGATGGCCGCGCCACACGTGGCCGGCGCCGCCGCGCTGCTGCTCGCCGAGAATCCCGCGTACACCCCGCAGCAGGTCCGGGACACCCTGGTGGCGAACGCGACCAGCGGCGTCGTCGGCAACCCGGGCAGCGGATCGCCGAACCGGCTGCTCTTTGTCGACGACGGCACCCCGTCCCCGCCTCCACCGTCGGGCTGTACCGGCACCAACGACACCGACGTCGCGATTCCAGACCTGGGGATGGTCAGCAGCTCGATCGCCCTCTCGGACTGTGGCCGGGCCGCCTCGGCCACCTCGACCGTCGCGGTGAACATCCGGCACACCTTCCGCGGCGACGTGGAGATCGACCTGGTCGCTCCGGATGGCTCCGCCTACCGGCTGAAGAACTGGGACTTCTTCGACCGGGTTGACCACATCAACGAGACCTACGCGGTCGACCTGTCCGACGAGGCCGGGGACGGCACCTGGCTACTGCGGGTACGTGACGCCTGGATCAACGACATCGGCTACATCAACACCTGGACGTTGAACCTCTGAGCCCGATCCCACAGCCGAGGCCCCTTCCGCGCCACCCGGAAGGGGCCTCGCGGGGAGGCGGTGTTCGGAGGCCTGGGCTCCGCGCCCTACGTGTTCGTGGAACTGCTCCTGCGAACCAGCAGGTACCCGTATGCGGGCTCTGCCTCTTCGGGCGGGGCGATGCCCTGGAACACCAGGGTGAATCCGGCGGTGGTGAAGCGCTCCTCCATCTCCCGGGCCGAGAGCCAGTACCGATCGAAGTCGACCCCGAGGCGCTCGACGGGGCTACCGGGAGCGTTACGATGCCCGGTCCCGTCGCCGCACTTGAACGCCGCCACCAGGTAGCCGCCCGACCGTACGACCCGGGCGAGCTCGGCGAAGGCCTTCGCCCGGGAGTCCGGTGCCAGGAAGATCAACGAATACCAGCACACCGCCCCGGCCAGCGACGCGTCGGCGAACGGTAGTTCCCGTAGATCGGCGACCTCGTACCTGAAACCCGGATGCTCCCGCCGCGCCACCGCCACCATTCCCGGCGACAGGTCCACCCCAGACGGCGACAGGCCCCGACCCGCGAGGTACGGAAGAAGTCGTCCGGTACCGCAACCGACGTCCGCGACCTCCGTACCCAGGGACAAGGTCAGCTCGGCGAACAGGTCGAGCATCGCCCGCTCGACCGGCATGCTCTCCAGGACCCCGACCAGGTTCTTCGCATACCACTCCGACAACACGTCATGTGCGTCCCGTAGCTCCTCGGTACCGGTGTCCATCCCGCTGGCCCTCCCCGCCATCGACCGTCAAGGCACCGAACCTACTCCAGGACCCCACCCCGCGAAGGCCACCAGCGCGCCGGTTCGCGGCTGTCGCTCGGCACCGCGCACGGTGCTGAGCATGCCCGCGGCCGTACCGGCGCACCAGCGGCCGCCCTTGCCCGGTCAGCCACCTTGACTTGAAGGCTTCTTTAACTTCTAGGTTCGGTGGTGGTGATCGACGGAGTCCTACATCGATGACAAATCCCTGTTACATCAATGGAAGGTGGGTCATGACGGCTCAGGAGTCGCAGCGGGCGGGGCGGCGAGAGTGGTGGGGTCTGGCTGCCCTGGCTCTGCCGACGCTGTTGGTGGCGATGGACCTCACGGTGCTGCACCTGGCGGTGCCGGCGCTCAGTGAAGCGCTCAAGCCGAGCAGTTCGGAGCTGCTCTGGATCACTGACGTCTACGGTTTCCTCATCGCCGGATTCCTGATCACGATGGGGTCGCTTGGCGACCGAATCGGCCGACGTCGACTTTTGTTGATCGGCGCGTTCGGGTTCGGCATCGCGTCGTTGCTGGCGTCGTTCTCCACCACCCCGGAGATGCTGATCCTCACCCGGGCGCTACTCGGTGTCGCCGGGGCCACGCTGATGCCCTCAACCCTGTCGTTGATCCGCAGCATGTTTCAGAACCCGGCGCAGCGCGGAGTGGCGGTCGGTGTCTGGATGACCAGCTTTGTCACCGGGACCGCGATCGGGCCGCTGGTCGGTGGGATTCTCCTTGAGTCCTACTGGTGGGGGTCGGTGTTCCTGCTCGGCGTGCCGGTGATGGTGCTACTGCTGGTCATCGGTCCGATGCTGCTTCCGGAGGTGGCGGATCCCGGAGCCGGCCGCCCGGATCTGCTCAGCGCCCTTGTCTCGCTGGTCACCATGCTGGCCGTGGTGTTCGGGTTCAAGCAGTTCGCCGAGGGGTCCAGCGGTCTACTGCCGTGGGCGTGCATGGCCCTGGGGGCCGGTCTCGGCTGGATCTTCGTTCGCCGGCAGCGGACTCTGCGGGATCCTTTGCTCGACCTGGCTCTGTTCACCCGCCGTACGTTCGGGGTGGCCGTCGCCGTGCAGACCCTGGCAGTATTCGCGATGGCGGGCGTGCAGTTCTTCGCGGGCCAGTACCTCCAACTCGTCCTCGGTATGTCCCCGCTACGAGCCGGACTCTGGTCCCTGCCGTGGACGCTGGTGGGCGTCACCGGGGCGATGCTGGCGCCGCTCGCCGTCCGCCGCCTGCCGCGTGCGGCAGTGCTGGCGGCTGGCCTGGCGCTCGGTGCGGTGGGGTTCGGCACTCTGGCCGGAATCGGCTCGACCGTAGGGTTCACCTTGCTGGTGGTCGGCATGGTAACCGCATCCCTCGGCATCTCCGGTGCGATGACCCTGAGCACGGACCTGGTCGTCGGGGCGGCTCCCGAGGAACGCGCCGGGTCGGCGTCGGCCATCTCCGAGACCGGAAGCGAACTCGGCCTCGCCCTGGGCATCGCGGTGCTGGGGAGCATCGGCGGTGTCATCTACCGCCAGGACCTGACCGGGTCGGCGCCCGTGACGACCCCGCCCGAGTCGATGGAGGTCGCGACGGAGACGCTGGGTGGGGCGGTCAGTGTGGCGGCCGAGTTGCCCGGCGGGCTCGGCGATGCCCTGCTCGCCGCTGCTCGGGAGGCGTTCACCACCGGGATGGCGGTGACATCGGTGATCAGTAGCGCGGTGTTGATCTCCCTGGCGATCGCCGTCGGCATCCTGCTACGTCGGCCGCATCGAGACGGGGGCGAAAAGCAGGAGGCGGCCCAACGCTCCGGTAGCGGACAAAAGCCTACGTCAGAGGCGGCAACCACACCTCCGACCACATGACTCCAAACAGGACCTGCTCGGCGCCATCCGGGCGGCGGCGCGTGGCGAGACAGTGCTGTCACCGACGGTCGCGACCCGGCTGCTCACTCGGATGCGGTACGCCAAAGTCAAGACCAACTGCTGCGGGCGTTCGCGAAGCTCGGCGTTTCCGACCGTACGGCGGCCGTGGTGAAGGCGATGTCGCTGGGGCTCATCCCACCCGACGCCGGAACCTGGCACTGCTGGCGTGCGCAGCTTCCGTCACGATGGCACCCATGCGGGACAGGCCAGAAAACCTTGCTGAGGAAGAACTACGCGCGGCGTTGCGTGCAGGATGGTGCATCCGCGTCGAATCGTTGACTCACCTTCCGGTCGGCTTCGGCAGTCACCATTGGTCAGCGACCGATCAGCGCGGCTCGAAGTGGTTCGTCAAGGTCGACGATCTCGGCTTTGTGGCGGACGGGCAGGATGAGGAGTTCGGCCGGCTCAGCCGCTCCCAGGAGACCGCCCTGACCCTGCACCGCGACGCGGGACTCGGATTCGTGCTTGCGCCCGTTCCGGCCGGGAACGGGGCACCGTTGTGGAGACTGTCGTCCCGGTACGCCCTGTCGGTGTTTCCGACCATTGCCGGCGTCGCCGGGCAGTTCGGCCCCCATCGGCGCGAGGAGGTCGCCGAGGTGACCGGGCTTATCGCCGAGGTGCACCGGGCCACTCCCGCGGTCGCTCATCTGGCGCCCCGCGCCGACTTGCTGCTGCCCGGCAGGGACGGGCTGAACGCGGCCCTCGCTGACCTGGGTCGGCCCTGGACCGGTGGCCCGCACGCCGCGGCTGCCCGGGATTTGTTGCTCCTGCACGAGGAGCGGGTACGGCAGTGGCTGGAGAGGTTCGACCAGCTCGTTGCCGAGGTACGCGGTGCCGGGTCCGACTGGGTGGTCACCCACGGTGAGCCGCATCCCGGCAACATCCTGCGTTCACCCACCGGAGCCTGGCTGATCGACTGGGCCACAGTGCAGCTGGCGCCCCCGGAGCGGGACGTGTGGATGCTTACCGATGCGTTCGCCGGATTGCTCCGGGAGGAGCCCGCGGGCGTGGACGCGCAGGTGCGCTCCCGGTACCGCCGAATCAGCGGTCGCACCGTGTCGCCGTCCGGGATCGCTCTCTACCGGCTCTGGTGGCCTCTCGCCGACGTTGCCGCCTTCCTCGACGACCTCCGCCGTCCGCACGGTGATGGTGCCGACGCCGCCGCGGCGCTGAGATACCTCGCCGGCAACCTGGAGGCCGCGTCGGCCTGAGCCCGCCGCTGCGGCACTGAGCGAACCAGGCCATCGCTGGCTGGTCCTCCCGGCTGGTTCGCCTGCGCAGCGCCGAGATGTACTCGGCGCAGGTGAAGAAGGAGCACTGCTGGCTGCCCAGGCTGAGCGGGTACCCACCGGTCGACATTCCTCGGCCGCTCGGCCGCGGAGAGCCCGGTTCGTGCTTCCCGCGCCCTTGGTCGGTGTACGAGTGGCTGCCTGGTCATCACGCGACCGTTGATCGGGTAGCGGACCTGTGGGCTGGCGGTGGACCTTGGCCGCTTCCTGGCTGCCCGCTACGCGGTCGATGGAACGGGCGGGCCGGTGGCGGGTCGGCACAGCTTCTACCGCGGCGCCAGCCCCTCCCATTGGGACGAGTCGGCGCGGACAGCGATCGACGCTCTCGTTGACGTCATCGATGCGCCCGGCGCGACGGAGGTGTGGAAGACCGCTCAGGAGAGCAGTTGGACCGGTTCACCGGTCTGGCATCACGGCGACATGAGTGCCGTCAACCTGCTGGTGTAGGGCGGCCGGTTGAGTGCGGTGATCGACTTCGGCGGCTGTGGAGTCGGGGACCCGGCGTGCGACCTGGTGATCGCCTGGTCGTTCTTCCACGGCGACAGCCGTGCGGCCTTCCGGCGGGAAGTGAGCTGCTTTGGGTTGGCTAATCATTTAGGTTCGTGGCGATCTTGGCAACCGTCGGGCCCCATGGCCCGGCACGCTTCTCGCTGATCAGTTCCGACAGTGCGCTGGCTGACCAGAATGAACGACGCATAGTGGTGAACTGGCGGTCCACGTCTTGAGCGGGTAAGTCAGGAACCAGGCCAGCGCCCCAGCCCAGCGCGCCGACCAGTGCACAGAGGCTCCCAGTTCTTTGATCGACATTTCCGGTGCCAAGTGCTGCGAGTCTGAGGCTTTGCCGAGCCTCGGTCAAGGAGGATTCACCCAGGGTGGTCACTTGATATCGGCCACCCGGAAGTAGGGAAAACCTCTTTCGGCTCGCTTGAATCAGTTGTTCATCTCGTGTCAGCTTAGCGATCACGCGGGTTTGGATATCCTTGGTCAAGCGAACAACCCAATGCCGCGGGGCGCGAGGTTTCCGGTCTTGCTCGACCTCGCGAAGTGCCGCATCGTTCAGAGGGTTACTGGTTGGCTCCGCACTCCTGACCACGACGTTGCCCTGGACGTGGTCGAGTTTTTCGGCGACGGACAGGTCTGCCAGCAGCCCGGCTGCCAAGCCAAGATCAAGATACTCTGGTGGGCCACGAAATGCGCCGTCTTCGCACAAGGCAAGTAATGCCAGTTCCTCAGTTAGCGAAAGTGCGGTCACCCAGCAATAATACCCCAAGATTGGCAGTGGGCAATCACCAGTAGAAGTGCATCCCGTATTGCCGTCGGTCAGGTGTGGGAACGGATTCATTTTTGAGTGCTGGGTGCCCTGATGACCGCCTCTTGGGGCAGCGTGGTGACCTCCCGCAACTGTCCGTCCGGCTGGACGGCTATGAGCGTGGTTGCCTGCTGACCTGTCAGGGTCTCCACCTTGCCGAATAGGACATCGGATCCATCCGATCCGACCACGTACCAGTATTGGAACCGGTTGTCCCGGGACGGGATGTCCTGGCGGTCGGTAATCTCTCCGGCGGCGTTGACCCGCAGCACTGCCGTGGGGTCGGGCCCCTCGCCGGGATAGGTGGCGACGACCAGCGAGTATCCGCCGTCAACGGCGGGGTGCACGGCATCGTGCCACCCCAACGTCTCGGCGGTGTCGAGCCATCGGGTCGCGTCGACGTCAATCGTGCGTGCTGCCGTCCCGGTGCCGGCGGTGAGGGTGATTCGAGTGCTACGTAGCCGGCTCGGGCCGAGTAGGTCCGGCGTCGTGAGCACCTCACCGGTCGGCAGTAGCCCGACGATGAGGTCCTCCTCGGCGACGTCCACGGCTGTGCGGGTGCCGGTGCCGAGTTGCAGCACCGTGTACGTGTTGTCCTGTCCATCGTGGTAGTCGCCGAGCAGTATCCGGGACGAGTCCACCGACCAGGCCCAGACGCCAACCCGGCGCTGCGGTCCGGACGAAGCGACCGTCCAGACGTGGTCGCCGGTTAGGTCGCGGATCTTCATGTCTTGGCCTGCCGGGTAGCTGAGCCACCGGCCGTCCGGGGAGAGCGATGCGCCGATCGCGGTCATGCCGACATCGTCTGAGGGCACGAGGTGGTGGGCGCCGGTGGCCAGCACGATCTGGGTCGAGCAGTCCCGACACGGCGCGTACACCAATGTGGCGGCACCGACCGCGGTCGCGGGTAGGGGCGTTGCGGCCGCCGGTGCTTGGGCTGACGCGGTGACACCGGGTCCGAGGGGCTGCGTGGGTGCTGGGCCCGAATCTGGGCGTACCGCGAGGACGGCGCCGATGGTGATCGCGACCGTCAGCACCGCCGGCAGCACCAGGGCGCTGTTTCGCCGGCGGCGACGCGCGACAGCGATCGCCCGTTCCGGGTCGGCGTAGCTACCGGCCTCTTCGGCGAGCGTACGGTAGGCGCTACGGAAGTCCTCGGTCATTTCCTCGCCTCCGATGAGGGGTGCGAATCCAACAGGTGCGCAGGCTGCTTCCGGAGGCGTACGAGTGCGTCGTGCGCGTGTCGTTTGACCGTGCCCACCGAACACCGCAGTAGTCGAGCGGTGTCGACCTCCGACAGATCTTCGTAGTACCGCAGGTACAGCACTGCCCGTTGACGGGGCGGGAGCCACGCCAAGAGGCGAGCGAGCGCGGCCTGTTGGGTCACGTGGTCGGCGACATCGGCCCCGCCCGACCGGTCCGGCACGCTGGCGCTTGGTAGCTCGATTGGGCGTCGCCGTCGATACCACGAACGGAGCTGGTTCACCATCGCCGTCCGGACGTAGGCCTCGGGGTGGCCGTCCCGCTCGATTCGGCGCCAGTGCCGCGCAGTCCTGGCCAGGGCCTCCTGCAGGAGGTCCTCGGCTGCCTGGTGGTCACCGGTCAGTAGGTAGGCGGCCCGGGAGAGAGCCTGTCCCCGCGACAGAACGAACTCCCGAAATCCCGCGTACTGCTCCTGACCCGACATCTCCGCCCCCTGACCCGCATCCGCTACCTGTCTAACGCCGGTCGGCGGGAGGCAGGTTGAGTCGTTCGACTTCACGAATCGAATTCGGCGTGGGTGAGTGTCCTGGCCGCGACCGAGGCGCTGCTGTCCGTGTTGTGCCGGCCGGCCGCCGGGGTCCTGGCCGATCGCTTCGACCGGGCGCGGGTGGCCGCGGTCGGTGCGATCCTCTTCGGGCTTTCACTCTTCGGGTACGCGCTTGCAAACAACCTTGGCGTGGCGTTCGGCGCTGCTGTCTGCAACGGAATCGGTGGCGGGCTGTTCTGGGTGGCGCCGCGAGCGCGCGTCGGTGAGCACTTGCGCGACGATGCGGCGGTCTTCAGTCGGCTGTTGGCGGCCGAGGGGACCGGCATCGGGACCGGCTTCCTCATCGCGCTGACACTCCTCGACAACGACCGGTGCCAGCTGGTCTTTGCCACCGCCGGGGCCGCCTGCCTACTGGCCGCGGTGCTGCTCCTGTCCAGCCCGACGCAGACCGGCGGGCGGTCGCGCACCCAGGCCGACCTGCGACAGGTCACCCGCCGGCTGCGCCCACTGCTCGTGGTGGTGGCGGTCACCGCTACCGTCGAGTTCGGAGTGTCCCTGCTGCTCTTGCTGCACCTACAGCGGGGCTTTGGCCTCACCGTCGGTCAGTTGGCACTGGTATTTCTGCCCGGTTTCGTCATCCTCACCGCGCTGCCGCTGCGCCTGTACGCAGTCGTACGGCGGATCGGACGCGCGGCAACCCTGACCTCCTCGCTGGTTGCCAGCGCCGTCGTCGCCGTCGGGTTGGCCTTCGCGGCCACGCCGGTCGTCATCGGAGCACTGTGGGCAATCTTCCCTGCCTGCCTGGCGGCAGCGATCCCGGTGGAGCAGGTCGTCGCCGCCGAGGCCTCCGACGGCAGCCTCAGGCGCGGAATGGGCATCTGCGGACCTGGTGGCGACGCCGGCGGCGGAGACCGTGCCATCGGCGCCGCCACCGCAGCGCCGCCGCTCGCCGGCCGAGTTGCGGCGTCGCTGGACCGTCCGGGCGGCCGTGTTCATCGCCGGGCAGGTGGCCTTCGCGGCACCCAGCCACTCCTGGCTCGCTACGGTCGCGAGCGGCCGGTTCACCCTGCTGGAGGCCGTCAACGGCGACCTTGGCGACGCGCCGTGGCAGCTGGGCGCCAGTAGGATTTGGCTGATCATCTTTCTGGTCGACTCGATCTGGACCTGGACCGGGGAAAGGGTAGGTGGCTTTGCGCGCGTACCGCGAGCTGCTCGGCACGCCGGGTGCTGTCCGCTTCGTGTCCGCCGGCTTCGTCGGTCGGCTGCCCATGTCGATGCGCAGCCTCGGCTGCCTGCTCATGATCTCCATTCAATCCGACTCGTACGGCCTCGCCGGCGTGGTCACCGCGGCGCTCACGTTGGCGCAGGCGGTTGCCGCCCCGGCGTTGGGGCGGGCCGCCGACCAGGTCGGGCAGCGGATCGTCATCGCCGTCTCGGTGTTCGTACACGCCTTCGGGATGGTGGCGCTCGTCCTCCTGGCCAGCCGATCGGCCCCGGCGTGGACGTTGATCGGCTCCGCCGTGCTCGTGGGGGCGTCGGCCCTGCCGCTCGGCCCGTTGGTCCGGGCCCGGTGGACGGTACTCGTCGATTCGGCCCGGCTGCCGACGGCGTATGCTTTCGAATCCATCCTCGACGAGGTCGTCTACGTGGCCGGTCCGATGCTGGTCACCGCCTTGGCGGTGGGCTGGTTCCCGGCGGCCGGGCTGCTGTGCTCCCTGGCGCTCACCGTGCTCGGCTCGCTTGCGCTCGCCGTCCAGCGGCGTACCGAACCACCGCGGGCGCCTCAGCAACGGCGGGCGAGTGCGGTCCGGGCCCGGGGCATGGGGGTCCTGCTCACCATCTACGCCGGCCTCGGGGTGTTTCTCGGTGCGGTCGACGTCGCTGTGGTGTCGTTCAGTTCCGAGCGCGGCGCCACCGGTGCCGCGGGCGTGCTGCTCGCGCTGTTTGCGGTCGGCAGCCTCGTCGCCGGGCTGGTGTACGGGTCGGTGCCGATCGGCCGGATCACGTCCCTGCAACGCCTCGTGGGGTCGGCCGCCGCGCTGTGCGTCGTCGCCGTGCCGATGGTGTTCGCGGACACCGTGCCGGTGTTGGCCGTCGGCGTCGTGCTCGCGGGTGTCGCCGTGTCGCCGATCCTGATCTCCGGAAGTTCGCTGGCCGCATCACTGGTGCCCCGCGCCGCGCTGACTGAGGGGTTCGCCTGGCTGTCCAGCGCGGTGGCGGTCGGCCTGGCCGCCGGAGCTGCCGTCGGCGGCCAGGCGGTGGACGCGACCGACAGCACCACCGCGTTCCTGCTCGCGGTGGTTGGTGGCGTCATCGGGGCGCTCGCGGCTGTGCTCGGGCGCCATCGCCTCCGGCCCCGGTCAGCTCCGGTCCCCGGCGCCAGCCCGGTCGTGGCCGCTACCGTATCCACTTCGTTCCACAGTACTGATCGCCCGTGACCTGCCCGGCGCGGATTCCGCACCGGGCGGGTCACGACGAAATAATCTGCCGGTGTTGCGTCGGCTGCGAGAAGGTACGGGTGCGGCGTCGAGTCGGAAGCTCCACATCAAGCTGAGGACTTTTCTTCGTGACCAGATGCAAGATATCGTTCGACGGCTTCCATCCTGGCCGTTATGGCGCTTGATTTATATTGGTGATAGTCCATCTTGATTACTGTGCTGACCCTCGGCGATCGCACTGATACCGCATCGACCGCGTTTTTGATCACCTCGAACACCTGATCCCAGGTTTCGCCCTCGATCAGGGTGAACATCGCATCAGTGTGGTTCGGTAGACCCGACTCGCGGACCACGCGTACGGCTTCAGCCACAAGTTCACCGATGTCTTCGCCGACGCCGAGTGGAGTGACCGAGAACGCGACCAGAACGGGCATAGCTGCATCCTCCAAGATCTGGCGAGGCTGGCCTGCTCAGCCTATCTGCAGAGAGCCGGTGGTGAAGCTAAAGCGCAGACTGAATCCAGTGTTACTGGGGTGGATCCCGCGCTGGAGTATCCACCAGTCACCCCTCCCGGGGGGCGCTGGCTGGACCGAATCAAATTCGGCCAACCCCTGCGATCATGATTGAGTTGAGCTGCATGGTCATGCTGTTCTCACTTCGTCGCTCTCCTGCGCGCCAACGAAAGGTGAGCGGACGGGGTTCGTGGACCGTAGGCCCTTGATGAGGAGCCAGCCACCGGCAATGACTTCGAAGGCGAGCATCGGCAGCCACAGCAGTATCCCGGCGCCTTCGGCGGTGACGGCGCCGGCGGCACTTTGCACGGGGACGCTGACGGCGAGCAGCAGCGATGCGAGCAGGCCGAGGCTGGCCAGCGGTCGGGGGATCGCGCGGGACCGCAGCAGTAGGTAGGCGAACACGGCACTGCCGACGGCGAAGAAGCAGGCGCCGACGTTCGTGCTCCACGCAGCGATGTCGACCGTCGCCGCGCCCAGGTCCCGGGCGCTGTCCGTACGTTGCCGGCTGAGCGACAGGAGCAGCATGGCACCGAGGATCTGTACCGCGTAGAGTCCCGACTCCACCGCCCGGCAGACCAGGGCGAAGGCGGCCAGAGACGGGTCCTGTCGCCGGGTGATGGCGTGCAGCATGGCGGCCAGGCCCAGCGTGGCGGTGCCGGCGACGGCCAGCAGCACGATGCTCAGCCGTAGCCCGGACGGGTCTGTGGCAATGTCGTCGAGCCGCTCCGCGATGCCGGCGCCGCTGCCGGCAGCAGCCGAACTTGCCAGGACGACCGCGATGACCAGTAGGAAGAGGGCACCGGCGAGGCGGGCAGCGGACCGTTCGGACATCGTTCCTCCAGCAGTATCGTGGCAACCCCGGGTCGGGCTGCGGCGGGTTCGAGCGGCGGGCGGCGACCTGCGTCCCGCGATCGAGGTGGACCGATCGTGCCGGGTAGACGTTGGGCCGGCGTTGTGCAGGCGTTGCGCAAATGTTGAGCTGCGGGTCGGGGCGGGGTATCGGACGCGGGAGTGGCTATGGCAGGGCCGGCGGTACGCATACGGTTGCTCGGTGGGGTCGAGGTGGTGGACGGGAACGGCGCCGCCGTCGACATCGGGGCGGGTAAGTGCCGTGCGCTGCTGGCGGCCCTGGCGTTGCAGCCCGGCGTGGCGGTTCCGGACTGGCGGCTGATCGATCTGCTGTGGGGCGAGCAACCACCCCGGACAGCCGTCCGAACCCTGCAGTCGTACATCGCTCGGCTACGGGGCGGTCTGGGCGCCACGAGGATTGTGCGCTCGGGTGCCGCGTACCGTCTCGATGTGCCCGCCGATGCGGTCGACGTGATCCGGTTCGGCCGGCGGGTCGAGGCCGGCGACCTCGCCGGTGCGCTCGCCGAGTGGACCGGCGATCCGCTGGCCGGGGTGCCGGTGCCCGGCCTGGCTGCGGCCGTGGACGGCCTGGTCGAGCGGTGGCTCGGCGCCGTCGAGGCCGATCTCGCCGCCCGGGTGGACGCGGACGCCGCAGCGACCGTGGGGCCGTTGACCGAGCTGAGCGCGCGGTATCCGTTCCGGGAGGGCATCTGGGCACTGCTGATGACGGCGCTGTACCGGGTGGGCCGGCAGGCCGACGCGCTGGCCGCGTACCGCACTGCCCGGCAACGGCTGATCGAGCATCTGGGTGTGGAGCCCGGGCCGCGACTGCGCCGCCTGGAGGTGGCGATTCTCGGCCAGGACCACCGCATCGGCGGCGAGCAGCGGTCCGAGCCGGTCGACCGGCTGCCCCGGCGCGCCGTACGACTGCTCGGCCGCGACGATGACCTTGACCGTATCGGCCAGGCGTTGGCCGAGAGCCCGGTGGTCACCCTGGTCGGGCCGGGTGGCATCGGCAAGACCGCGCTCGCCGTCGCGGCCGCCCAACGGGCCCGGTTCGAGCACGGTGCCTGGCTGGTCGACCTGACCGAGATCACGACCGACCAGGACGTTCCCCAAGCCGTCGCCGCGGCGGTGCGCGTGGAGGAGGGCCCAGGCCGATCGCTGAGTGAGTCCATTGTGCTGGCTCTGGGCTCACTCCGGGCGCTGCTCGTGCTCGACAACTGCGAACACGTCGTGGACGGCGCGGCCCGCCTGGCCCAGGCCGTCGCCGACGGCTGTCCGCAGGTGCGGGTGCTGGCCACCGCACGGGAACCGCTCGGTCTCAGCCACGGACTCGAACGGCTGTTCGCCGTGCCACCCTTGCCTGCGGCGGGGGCCGGCGCCGACCTGTTCGCCGAACGTGCGCACGCGTTGACCGCCGCGGTCACGACGGATGCCGTACGGGAGGTGATCGAGGAGATCTGCCGCTGCCTCGACGGGCTTCCCCTCGCCATCGAGCTGGCCGCCGCCCACACCGTCAGTCACACCCCGCAGGAGATCCGCGAGCGTCTCGACGATCAGCTCGGTCTACTGGTCGGCGGGCGGCGAACCGGGGCGGACCGGCACCGCACCATGCGCGCCACGATCCAGTGGTCCTACCGGCTGCTCACCGTGGCCGAACAGGACCTGCTACAACGGCTGTCGGTGTGCTCCGGCCCCGTCGACCGGGCCGGAGCTGCGGCCGTTGCCGCCGGCAGCGGCTTGGACGTCAACGATGTGCTGCACCGCCTCGTGCAGCGCTCGATGGTTACCGCCGAACCCGGCCCGTTCGGCCAGCAGTTCAGGTTGCTGGAACCAATCCGCCAGTTCGCCGCCGAACACCTCGCCGCGGGACCGGCGGCCGCACCCGCCCAGACCGCGCACACCCGGTACGTGCGGGAACGGGTGACCTCGCTGCACGACCAGCTCACCGGACCGGCGGAAGTCCAGGGGGTCGCCCGGCTGGACGAGCTGTGGCCCAACCTTCGCGTAGCGGTGGACCGGGCCTTTGCCCGCGGCGACTACCGCCTCGCCCATGACCTGTTCCGGCCGATCGCCACCGAGGCCGCCCGACGGCACCGGCACGAAGTCGGGCAGTGGGCGCAACGCCTCCTCGAACAGGCACCGCCCGAGGACCGGCCGCGGGACGTGACCGGCCTGATCGCTGCCGCGTCCCGCTATCACGTCCGTCAGGATCCAGCCGGGTTCGACGCCCTGGTCCGGCAGCACTGCGAACCGGCCGACCCGGTAGCCCGGCACCTGCGGGCCAACGTCCACGACGACTACGCCGCGCAGATACACACGGCGCCGCCAGCGCTGGCCGAGCTGCGCCGGCTCGGCGCCGATGATCTCGCCGCGCAGGTCGAGGTCGACCTCGGCGTAGCGTTGGTCTTTCAGGGACAGTACGCACGCGGAGAGGCCCAGCTCACCCCGCTCGTCGACCGGTTCCGCAGCCACGGCCCACCCACCCTGCTGCACTGGACGCTGATGCTGCTCGGCTTCTCCGCCGCCTTCCAAGGTCGACGGGCCGCCGCGGACACGTTGTTCGACCAGGCGATCGATGTGCCGCTGCCGGCACGCACCCACTCACCGAACCAGTCCGTGCGTGCCCAGGCGCTGTTCCGGCGCGGCGACCGCAGAGCCGCCTACCAGCTACT